>NZ_KB893192.1 GCF_000374025.1 Spirosoma panaciterrae DSM 21099
CGGCGATCAAGCCTACAACGGCGTGTTTGCTCAAGAGCTTGACCGTTGGAGTATCGATTTTGAGAAAGCGTCGCGGCCTGAATCAGCCCAAGGTTTTGTACCGGTGGCCAAACGATGGGTAGTGGAACGAAGCATTGCCTGGACGAACTATTTTCGGAGAATCGTCAAAGACTATGAGCATACAGCATCTTCTTCGGTCAGTTGGCTGTATCTGGCCAATAGCCAGATCATGTTACAACGAATCGAGACTTATTGCCAAAGATGATTTCCCAACATACTCTTAAACGCAGCTAAACTGGTAAACAGGTGTTAAATTTTCAAAGCGAAATGCGACCAGTGCTTTGTGCAAAAATCGTTTCTAACTGGATAAACAATGCCGAATTAACAATAATAAATGCGATAGAATACCAAAATCCATAATGGGGAGTAATCCAGCTAATTGCCCCGCTGGTATGCGCAATTAGAATAACCAGGGTAAATAGTTTCACTAATCGCTCAGGCACCAAATAACCAATTACCCCAATGGCAATCAGCCAGGCAAACGAAACCAGGAATATACCTGATACGTGACTTCGCATTAAGGCTGCCCCTATTGGATTCGCTTCGTCACCTGCCTGCAAATTACCATTCCAATAAGCCGCTGGTTGATTAAGAATCGTCACCGTTTCATCGACCAGACAAGCCAAGTAGGCCGGCGTCAATAGAACCAATCTACGTTTAAGCTTTGATACCATCTTATTTTGGCTAGTAAATTTAGGTAAGGGTGGCTGCCTGCTCCTCGGTTTCATGGATGGCAATCAGGAAGTACCTGTTTTTGATGCAGGTCTGGCAGGGAATAAAAAGAATATCGACTGGCTGTTTGAGCAATACTTTTTTACTCCCTACGTCGCAATAATCAGTTCAATTTCGTTGTCGTGAAACACTTGCTTGTGTTTCTCTTCAATGCCCGCATCGGTAATGATGTAATCGATTAGCGACAGAGCGCCCAGACTGGCAAAGGCGCTTTTACCGATCTTGGTCGAATCAGCGACTAAATAGGTGGTGTCGGCCGCATCGATCATCGCTTTTTTGACGACCAGATCGCTGATACTCGGATAGGTCAGGCCCGATTTGAGCGAGATGCCCGCCGTAGCCAGAAACAACTTCTGCACGTTGATTCCCTTGAAGAAATCGGCGGCTTTCTGACCCGTTAGCGACAAGGTGGGTGGTTTGAATTCCCCCCCGGTCATAATCACCTCAATCCCCGGCTCGGCCCCAAGTATCAGCGCAATATTCAGAGCGTTGGTGATGACAGTCAGGTTTTTATAGCCCCGCAGCTTTTTTGCGATTTCGGTCGTTGTCGAGCCGGAATCCAGGATGATGCTGTCACCACTTTCGATAAACTCCAGGCACTTGTTGGCAATAACTTCTTTCTTATCGATATTCTCCTGATTGCCGAGCGAAAACGTACGCACCTGATCTTCAACGTTTTTCAGGTATGCACCGCCATGCTCTTTGATGACCAGACCGTCTTTCTCCAGCTTTTCCAGATCCTGACGAATCGTTACTTCGGTCACTTTAAAGATTCGGGCCAGGTCGATGACCTTAGCCGATCCATCTTCCTTTAACAGTTCGAGTATTTTATCCCGGCGTTGATTCGGCAGCATACTAACTTCATTTCGAAAACAATCAAAAGTAAAGAAAAGAATCCTTTCTGTCAGCACGATTGGTTACGCCTTCAGCCAATGCCAGGTAAACACCTTCTGATTTCTTCAAAGAGCTACATAGTATAGTGCTCCCGCTTTAGCCCGATAGTGTACAGGTTATTCCATTGATAAAATCCAACCACCGGATGTACTCTACCATCACAAACTATTCTCAGACATTTATGCCAACTAAATTCTTTAAACAATCCGCGTGTCGATGCGTGGAATAGCCGCATGAAGCTATACCAGGAAAGCATTTCCGGTACGAGACCGGGAGACGCTTGGGTGAAGTGGAAGGAAGCGAAATAAGTATTTTCTTTACAGGTATGAAACGTACCCACCTCCTGCTCCCTACCCTTTTCTTATCCTTATCCATACAGGCCCAGACACCGGCCAAATTCCCCCTTACGCTCTGGTATACGAAGCCAGCCAGTCAGTGGGTCGAAGCACTGCCGATTGGCAACGGTCGATTAGGTGGCATGGTATTCGGGGGCATCGCAACGGAACATATTCAGTTCAACGAAGCTACCCTCTGGACCGGCGAACCACGCGATTATCAGCGTGAAGGGGCCGCGCAATACCTACCCCAGATTCGTCAGCTACTGGCCGATGGCAAACAGGCCGAAGCCGAAAAACTGGCGCAGGAGCATTTTATGGGCCGCCAACGCAACGAAGTCGATTATCCGCAGAAAAAGGCGGATTGGTTCACCCGTGTTCGGGCACTGGCCGATGGTAAGGCAAGTCCGGCAACGGTTGCTTTCGATGATCGCTCCTGGAAAACAATGGACCTTAATACACCCGATGGCTGGGAGAAAATGGGACACGAGGGGTTAGACGGAGCAGTCTGGTTTCGTACCTCGTTTGAGTTACCCGCAGCCTGGGTGGGTAAGGATTTGGTACTCGATCTGGGCCGCATTCGTGATCAGGACTTTACCTATCTGAATGGTGAACTGATCGGTACCGACGAAGGCATTGCCAAAAATCGACAGTACACATTACCAGCAGCAAAGCTGCACGCTGGTAAAAATCAACTGGCTATTCAAGTCATCAATCTTTTTGACAAAGGGGGCTTTATTGGCGTTAAAACCAGTCAGCCAACGTTTGTGGTCTATCCCGTTGGTCAGCAACCGACCGATGGCGTCCCCCTCCGTCGCCCGTTCCGCTACTGGATTCAAAACGACAGTCCACCGGCTATGCCCCGCTATCAGGCCGATTACCAGCCCTTTGGCGATTTATGGATTAGGTTCAACGGTCAGACGCAGGCTACCAACTACCGCCGGGAACTGGACCTGACAACCGCACTGTCTCGTGTCACGTATGAGGCCAATGGCGTACGTTTCACCCGCGCGTATCTGGCTAGTGCGCCCGATCAGGTTATCGCGATCCATCTTACCGCCAGCAAATTGGGGAAACTTAGTTTCGAAGCCTCGCTGAATAGTCCACACTCAGGTGCATCGGTCCGAAAAATTGACAATCAGACCATTGCGTTATCCGTTCAGGTTAAAAACGGGGCGTTGCGGGGCGAAAGTTGTTTACGCATCCAAACCCAGAAAGGCCAGATCAGCGTGTCGGGCACTAAACTCGTTGTGTCGGGAGCCGACGAAGCCACGTTGTACCTCACCGCCGGAACCAATTTCAAAACCTACAAAGACGTTTTCGGCGATCCGGCTACCCTGAGTCAACAACCCTTACAGGCGCTTCGGAACAAACCATTTGCGGCTGTCCGAACCACTCATGTGCAGGAGTACCAATCGCTTTTCAACAGCCTGTCGCTGGATTTGGGGCATTCTCCCAATGAACAATTACCGACCAACAAACGAATACAACAATTTGACCAGTCGACCGACCCCGCACTGATAGCTCTCTACGTACAATATGCCCGGTATCTGCTGATTTCCAGCTCGCGGCCCAGTCGACCGGGTATACCTTCAGGCCCGGCCAACTTACAGGGGATCTGGAACGACTTGCTCACACCGCCCTGGGGCAGTAAGTACACCACCAATATCAACCTCGAAATGAACTACTGGCCTGCCGAAATGCTCAATCTGTCGGCCTGCCACGAACCCCTGTTCAAGGCCATTGACGAACTGGCGAATGAAGGCCGAAAAACAGCGAAAGCGCACTACAACGCCCGTGGCTGGGTGTTGCACCATAATACCGACCAGTGGCGCGGTACGGCCCCCATCAACGCGTCGAATCATGGTATCTGGGTGAGTGGTGGAGCCTGGGTATCGCATCACCTGTGGGAACATTATCGGTATACGCAGGACCGGGAATTCCTGCAAAATCGGGCGTACCCCATCCTGAAAGAAGCCGCTCGTTTCTTTGTCGATTTTCTGGTGAAAGACCCTAAAACCGGCTGGCTGATCAGCACCCCCTCGAACTCACCCGAACATGGTGGACTAGTAGCAGGCCCGACGATGGACCACCAGATTATCCGCGATCTGTTCAAAAACTGCATAGCAGCCAGCGAAGTACTGGCAACCGATGCCACCTTTCGCGATACGCTCAAAACGATGTACGGCCAGATTGCCCCCAACCAGATTGGTAAACACGGGCAGTTGCAGGAGTGGTTGCAGGATGTCGATGACCCCAAAGACACGCATCGCCACGTATCGCACTTATGGGGCGTCCATCCCGGCACCGATATTACGTGGGACGAAACGCCCGATCTCATGAAAGCGGCCCAGCAGTCGCTTCTGGAACGGGGCGACGAAGGTACGGGCTGGAGCCTGGCCTGGAAGATAAATTTCTGGGCGAGGTTTCGCGATGGCCATCATGCCTATACCATGCTCAAACTGCTGTTTCGGCCAGCCATCTCAGCCGAAGGCATGACGGGTGGCGGCTCCTACCCCAACCTGTTCGATGCCCACCCGCCGTTTCAGATCGATGGTAATTTTGGGGGAGCCAGCGGGATTGCCGAGATGATCCTGCAAAGTCAGGGTAAAAAAATTGATCTGCTTCCGGCACTACCTGCCGAACTGCCAACGGGCCACATCAACGGAATCTGTGCGCAGGGCAGTTTTGTCCTGAATATCCGCTGGCAGAGTGGCCGCCTGAATAGTGTCGACGTTATGTCCAAAGCTGGTCAGCCCTGCCTGCTTCGCTACGGCGACAAACAGCTAAACCTAACTACTGAAAAAGGAAAAACGTACCACCTGGATGGCGATTTGAACGTCTTGTAACATTGAACCTGTTTAGGATTTTGAAAAAGGAATAAGAGTTGAATGGTTTGTCATTGCTCCTTCGTCGCAATGACAAAAACCTGTACCACAAAAAGTTAGACAGACTACTCTTAAAGTGCTCTCAACTTAATGTTTCGGAACCAGACGCTCGTGTTCCAGTCCTGTAAGCCGATGCGACCACTGTATTTTCCTTTCCCAACCGGTGCATCTTTTAGCTTACTGGCTCCAATGCGCTTTTTCCAGTCGGCGCTGGTAACATCATGTTCCTGTACTACATAGCCATTGATCGTGACCGTCAGTTTGTTCTTTTTCAGCATAACTTCCACTTTGTTCCAGCTACCAAGTGGCTGTGGTTCCTGAATACGAACGTCAGCGATACCAAACAGGTCGCCGGAGTTGTGCGGATGCTCTACGACTTTCTGATACAGCACATCATCGCCCACCTGAACTTCCAAACCTGTCGTATAAACCTTCTCATTCTTAGGGGCTTCGTCCACAAAGAAAAAGAAACCACTGTTGGTGTATTTTTCAATTTTGAACTCCGCCTTAAACGCAAAATCGCCGGAGAAGACAGCGTCTGTGACTAAATCGCCCCCGTCGCGAACCGCACCACCCGCTGTTTGGGGCACATCCAGGTGCAGTACGCCCTGCTCAACTTTCCAGGACGAAGGCACACCTTTGCCGTTGTATTTATGCCATCCTTTGAGGTCCTGCCCATCAAACAGCAATTTCCATCCTTCTTTTTTTTCCTGGGCCGATAAGGTATTGAGCGGCTGAGCCTGCACTCCGGCAAAAGCCAGACCCATGAGCAAACTGAAAACAGATCGTTTCAAAAACATAGTGGTTGGGATTGAATCTATATAAGCGGGCCAGCCCGATAAACTCCTCATGCCAGTCCTGTTTTCTACGCGTCCGACTGTTTCCATTTCGCTTTGAATTAGGGCTATCAATTAGCCGTTTTCTACTCGAAATTAAGGCTCAAATAATGGCGTAAAGCCCCTGTTTATTGCCGTTTTCGCCCCCCCTCGTTTCGCCCGAAAAGCGGTAAATTTGACTTATCAAATCACCCAAACAACAACGACCAATGACACACATCCAAGTTGACACCGCGAATCGGAAAGCCGCCAAAAAAACCAACATCCTGTACTGGGTACTGACGGGTTTATTTGCTTTTGTAATGACAGGCTCGGCCATTCCGAACATCATGGTTAACCCCATGTCGGTACAGGGCTTTCACGAAATGGGCTATCCTACCTACATCATTCCGTTTCTGGGCTGGGCCAAACTATTGGGCGTGGTGGCGATTCTGGTTCCTGGCTTTCCAAGGCTTAAAGAATGGGCCTATGCCGGGCTTATCTTCGATCTGCTGGGTGCTACGTATTCCGTCGCAAATAGTGGTAAAGAGTTCGTCCAGTGGGCGCCGATTTTTATTTTTGTGGCGCTGGGCTTTGGGTCGTATTATTTCTATCACAAAAAGTGGAAAGCAACTGCGATCCACAATTCGACAACGACTCAGCACGATTTTCAACGCAACAATCCCGCTCAGGTAGCGTAAATTTGATAGAACTTCCCACAAAGATGCCCGTAGGTCAGTTGGCCTATGGGCATTTTTGTGTGGTATAAGCAGTCGGTTACGGTTTCAGTCCCGATTAAAATTAACCCTGCCTATCTGGCAAGAACTACATAAGGTAAGCTGGGTGAATACAACACTCAGAGTACGTATTTCAGTGGTAGCAAAATCGCCCGGAGCACCCACGAAGGCATTTTTCAGGCCAAATCAAAGGTAGAAAACAGGTTTTCGATCCTGGTATAGACGCAAAAGGGCGGTTCGCCATCTAGGCAAAATCCTTCACAGAATAGGCTGTAAAATCGGTACCAGCACCATTAAACAATACTTTTCTATCACACAATCCCAAAAAAAGCCTACGACCAGGGGAAGCAACGGCACAACTTGCCATTTCCTTGTAGGAAATTATCATGGAGGAAACATGAATAATTTGGGTTATTTCGTATAGGTTTGTAGTCTGCTACTCCCAAAACCGTGTCGATCTATCGTAACGATTCTTTTGCCATGAAACCCTTATTTCGAAACGTAACGGCTAATCTCGAAACCTCATACACGGTTCGGCACGAGGTTTTACCCCATGTCAAGACCATCTGGCATTACCACCCCGAACTAGAGCTACACTACATCATTAAGGGGGAAGGAGTACGATTTATTGGAGATAAAATCAGCAATTTTTCGCCGGGAGAGATTGTGCTGGTCGGCGAAAATTTACCGCATAGCTGGCGAAGCAGCGACGAGTACTACCAAAACGATCCCGACCTAAACACGGAGGTCATTGTTATTCACTTTTTACCCAATTCTCTGGGTGAGCACCTACTCAAATTACCAGAGGCATATCTTCTGCCCCGACTCTTCGAAAAAGCCAAAAGTGGGATGGTCGTCAACGGGAAGTCCAACACTAGGCTAGCCGAACTCATGCAGCGGGCTGTCGATGCCACAAATCTGGACAAAATCCTGATCCTGTTTTCCATTCTGAAAACGCTGGCCGAAACCGAAGAGTACGAACCAATTGTGAATGTTCAGGCGGCATTTTACCAGGCGAATGAAACCGACACGCTTCGGCTCAATAAGGTGTGCGACTACACGTTTACCAACTACAAAAAAGACATTACACTGGATGAAATTTCGGCGCTCAGTAAACTGAGTGTCACCTCATTCTGTCGCTATTTCAAGCTGATGACCCATAAAACGTATTACGATTTTCTGATCGAAATACGCATCAGTCATGCCTGCCGCGCACTGGTCGACGATCAGATACCCACCGACGTAATCTGCTTTGACTGTGGCTTTAACAACGTATCGAATTTTTACCGGCACTTCAAAAAAGTTACTGGCCTGACGCCCCTGGAGTATAAGCGTCAGTATTTGAAAAAAGGCCGTATGGCGGTCGCCTAACAACCAACGCAGAAGTTCACGAATCCATCTATGCCCTCTTCTCTCGTAAAAATCCTGCTGTGTATACTGATCTCGGTACAGGCGATGGCTCAGCCTGTAAACTCCACGGGTGTAACGACTACCTACCGCAACCCGGTTATTCCGGGTGATTTTGCTGACCCTTCCCTCCTACGGGTTGGCGATACCTATTATGCCGTCGGAACGTCGTCGGAGTGGGGACCAGTTTTCCCAATTTATACCTCAAAAGACCTGGTCAACTGGACGTATGTCGGTCCCGTTTTTCATAAACTCCCAGCCTGGACCATGGGCAGTTTCTGGGCACCCGAACTGGTTTATCGCCAGGGTACCTACTACGTTTATTACACGGCCCGCCGAAAATCGGATCAACACTCGTTCATTGGCGTAGCTACCTCCCGCGACCTACGTAGCGGTTTCACGGATCATGGTCTGCTCTTGGAGTGGACAAGCGAAGCGATAGACCCGTTTATTATTGACGACGGCGGCAAACCGTACATTACATGGAAAGCCTACGGTCTTGATAAGGGCAAATCGATTGAGCTTCTGGGTGCTGAGTTATCAGCCGACGGCCTGAAGGTGGTTGGTCAGCACTTTACGTTATTGACCGCCGACCGTTCGGGCTGGGAAGCAGGGGGCATGGAAGGGCAAGCCCTTTTCAAGCGGGGCAAGTATTACTATATGACCTATTCGGGGAATGCCTGTTGCGGACCTCGGTGTAATTATCAGGTTGGCCTGGCTCGTGCCGAAAAATTACGCGGCCCTTGGGAGAAATTCTCCGGAAATCCGGTTCTGGTGAGCGACGACACCTGGAAATGCCCCGGCCATGGCACCGTAGTGACCACCCCCGACAATCGGTATGTCTATTTGCACCACGCCTACAGTGGAACGGACTTCACCTTTACGGGCCGACAGGGTGTGTTGAGTGAACTGGTCTGGAACGACCAAACGCAGTGGCCCACGTTTCGGTACGGAACTTCCGTTCCGGCACAGGCCGAAGCTTTTGGGGGGACTGCCCAGCAAAAAGCACCGGGCCTAGCCGTTCAGTTCACCGACAAAATCCCCGCCATTCCCTGGACCTGGGACGTAAGCCAGCCTGAACCACCGATAACCCTTCAGGCGGGTCAGTTACAGTTCCCGAACGTAGCCGGTAGTCCGACGGGAAGCTTTCTGGGATTAGTTATCAATAAAGGAACCTACACGTTCTCTACGGATCTAACGCCCCAGGCGAACGTCCTGCAAAGCATTTGTGTGTATGGGGATGCGAACAACGCACTGGGTTTCGGCATTCGCAGCGATTCGCTCGAACTATGGCAGGTGAAGGATGGGGTTCGGCAGGTGCTGAAACACCATCACTTACCCGAAAAAGCATCGGCGATTACGTTGCAGGTACGCAGTCATGTAGGTCAGTATTATGCATTTAGCTGGCAGACCGTAAGCGGAAAACCGCAACCCATAACGACCGAACCCGTCAGTGGCTCTTTTCTGCCCCGTTGGGACCGCGCCCCTCGTATCGGCATTAGTGTGTCAGGGCCACTGAATACGCATAGCCTCATTCGCTCCGTATCCATGACGTACCCCTGACACCGTCGCTTCTTTTCTAACTATCTTTACAATACGGTCAGCGACAATTTCTCCTGTAGTTGGGAATAGTCAGCCAGTAAACCTTCCACATTTTTGGCGATTTCGGGGGTAAATGTCCCTACATCCCGACGGGTATAGGTCGATATATCGAAACCGCGCAGTTGCAGGAAGTATTTCGACACGGTCGGATACACATTATGAATCACATCCATGCTGTCGATCAGAAATTGCTGCACCTCTCCTACTTCCTGTTGTAAATCGGCCTGGTTATAGTTCTGACACAGCCAGACAATCAGTTCGGGAAAGAAGTTACCCTGAATACACGACAGGCCCGCCGAACCCGCTTTTAGCGACTCAACGGCATGAACCATATAGGCGTCGTACAATCCAAAACCGGGCCGATTGGCCAGCCGTAGCTTTTCACGAATCTGGTCGATGTCGAGGCAGGTATCCTTATGGTAAATTACCCGGCCTGTATCGACAAACAGTTTCAACTGCTCGGGCGAAATCAGGCGTTTGTAAGGCACCGGACATTCGTAAAAACCTACCGAAACCGTAGCTGTTTGGTCCAGCAACTGAAAAACGCGCTCATTGAACACCTCATTCGAATCAGTCTGTTCGGCCAGCAAACCTGTAATCAGGATAACCGCATCCGTACCTTTATCGGCTACCTGTTTCACAAAATCGGCCTGTTGGGCAATAGGTCCACCGAAAGTCCCCGTAGCCACAACAGGCACTCGGCCATTGGTCACTTTGATGACGTGCTCGATGACCTGAAGTCGTTCGGCCTCAGTCAGTTCAAACATTTCGCTCGACAGGCAATTGGCAAACAGCCCAGCGGCACCCGCCTGTAAATACAGCTCGGTCAGTCGGGTAAGCGTGTTGAAATCAATAGCGCCAGTCTCGGTGAATGGCGTCAGCATCACAGGGATGAAGCCTTTTTCGGAAATTTTGTTAGTCATTGGTAAATACACCGGCCTCTTTGGTTTGCTCAGACGGTCGGCCTTTAAGTTTAGTCAGAACAACCCCTACCAGGAAGATAGTAAGCGTACCGACAACGATAATCATGTTGCTGTGTAATGGATTGCGGAGGTATCCGTACTCGTCGGGCAGTTTAGGCGAAAAGGTCAGCCAGACAATAACCAATACGCCAATAACGACGGCAGTTAAAGCTTCTGCACTCCTCGTTTGCCGACTGATCAGCCCCAGCAGAAAGAGCCCCAGCATTCCAGCCGCAAAAATACCGGACAATGTCCACCAGGTATCCAGAATGCTTTTTACCCCAATCATCGCCAGTCCGGCGGTTAGCCCCAACACGCCTACTACCACCGTAGCCAGGTGCAATAGCCGAAGCTGTTTCCGACTCGATGGATTCGGGTTGATGTAGCGCTTGTAAATATCTTCGGTAAAGACTGTAGCCGATGCGTTCATACCTGAACTAATGGTACTCATAGCTGCCGACAGAATGGCCGAAATAATGAGCCCCATCAGGCCAACGGGCACATTGGTAACCATGAAATTAGGCATCACCTTATCGCCATAGTCGGCGGGTTGCAGGGTCGAAGCCAACTGGTTTACCTCAGCAGCAGATGCCCCGGCAGGTAATCGTTCGAGGGCGACACTGTGCCGAATGGCTTCGAGAAACTGCGGGTATTGCTGATAATACCCAAACAGGCACGAACCAATTATAAAAAACAGCAGCGAGGCTGGTACGTACAACCAGACACATAGCCAGAGCGATTTCGACGCTTCTTTTTCCGATGCCGTTGTATGGTATCGCTGGATGTAATTCTGGTCCATACCAAAGTTGTTCAGATTGATAAAGAAACCATAGAACAGCACCACCCAGAATGTCGATTGAGTAAAATCGGGCGAGAGGCTGCCCAGACTGAATTTATCATGTGCTTTACCAATCTCGATGATGGAAGAAATACCTCCTGGCATAGCCTGCACAATCAGGTACATAATGAGCAGTGCCCCAAACGTTTTGATAACGCCTTGCACCACTTCGGTCCAGATCACGGCTTCCATGCCACCCATCACAGTATAAATGATGATACAAACGCCCATCACCACCATAATCGTTTGCATCGAATACCCCGTCAGCGCCTGTAAGCTCAGCGCAATGCCCAGAAAGATCGATCCCATACGGGCCAGTTGGGTCAGCAGAAAGCAGACAACGGCATAGGTTCGCGCCCATGAGCCAAACCGATGCTCGAAATGGGTATAGGCCGACACTTCGCCCGAGCGCCGATAAAACGGGATAAAATACCGGGAAGCCACAAAAGCAGCCAGCGGCATGGATAAACTGAATACAAACGAATTCCAGTTACCCCCAAACGCTTTGCCCGGTACCCCCAGAAATGTGTTGCTACTCAAAAACGTCGCGTAAATCGACAAGCCCGTTGCCCAGCCAGGTATCAGCCCGGAAGCCGTGGTAAACTGGTCGGCATTTTTATTTTTTCGGGAGAAATACACGCCCACCAGCACCATCGCTACGAGATACGCAGCAATAACGCCAAGGTCGATCAAGGGTAAATTTTTCATATGGGGATTCTAAAATTTCCGGGCCGCTAAATATCCTGCTTTATTCCCTTTAAATACTTGTTTTCCCTTTGAAAGGACTATGAACCCCTTGCCTTTTCCGTAATGTCGGCTGATTGTATCATTCAGAATGGTTAGTATTTTGCCATGATACGGCACATTATTCAGACAAAACCAGCCCCATTTGGCATCAGGAATCAAGGAATGAATTGCCAATACGTTATCGACACGGGGTTTTAGTTTGATCAGATTATCGATGATCAAATCAGCAAAGCCTGAATGGTTGTAAAATTTACTTCGTGGATTATCCCCTTTCAGCCACTCGCCCGTCTTTTCATCCTGATATTCAGCCAGATCAATCGAATTCGGTAGGGGGCGTTAGCTGGACCCACCGACGGGCATTTTCCGGTGTATCATCAGGTAGGTTCAAACACCACAGTCTAACCAGACGTATTGACAACCGATAAGCTGGGTATATAGACAGCTTTTATGAGGTGATTTCATTCCGTGTAAAGCCTATCCAAACAGGCCGTATCGGCGGAATCCTCAAAACTGGATTGGAATAAACCACTACAGAATAGGCTCTTTTCTCAGGGTCTTGCCGGATGTTGGCGTGTTCGAGACGGGGATGCCCCGGGAGCAATTTAAATTTGTGGGTCCTGCTCGTAGATAGTCCACAATTGAGCCTGCGAATTCGATTTTTTAGCCAGTATGATTCGGGAGTTGACAGACCCTTTAGCATCGACGGGCGTAATGTACAAATCCGATCCTTTGAGTTTGATTCGGTAAGTATCCTTTCCGGCAGAAATGAATTCGTATTCCTGATTAGCTTGCGACGTTACCAGCGGCTGTTGCTCCAGATTGGCCCCCTCACAAGACTTACCACTTTCGGGCTGCAAGGTTTTGCTGGTAAACAGATTGCGAAGCTGATAGGTGTCGCCTTCTACATGCAGAAAATCCCAGGTAACGCATTTCCAGTTCACGGGCGAATATGCCACGATGGGCGTTCCATCGGCTTTGCGTGCATCCTGAACCCGTAACAATAACCCGGTCTGAACATTTTTGATGGCATAGTGCCCCCGAATCGACGGAGGGAAGGCACTTCCAAGACCCATATACAGGTCGATCAGGAGCAGAAAAATGAGTTTGTTTTTCATCTTAACGAGCAATAACGTTTGGCGAACTTCCCGAAGCGGCCTGGTCTGTACAACGCATACGGCTTCGGAAAGTTACGCAAACTTCGCTATTTCGTAAGCGTCAGATGCTCATTTTCAGCGGGATTGCTATTATCCAGTTTAATGATCGATGAACTGGCATCCAGAATGGTCCAGGTCTTGCTTAATTTGTCGTAAGGTGTTTTTATACCAAAGCTTAGTGTTACCGTCTTCGAATCGGCGGGTGTCCCATAGTAGCTGTTTCCGCCCCACGACCAGGAGCCTACAGTCGTCTGACCACCCTGTGTTGCAGTAGCCTTTCCATCACTAGTGAAATTAATGCTAATACTTCCCAGCGACTTCAGTTTATCTTCGGTTCCCTGTACATAAGAACTGATTACCCAGGTTCCCGGAGCCAGTAGCTTAGGAAATGTGGTGTCGGTAGTGGCGGGTGCTACGTCGTCCGTGCTTTTCTTACAACCCATAACGAACAGCACAACCAGCAGCAGAGAAAACAGAATCGGTTTCATAGTAGCGTACAATTTTGAGGTGAACGATACTACGAATACGAAAAAGGAATGTGGCAGGTTGCGTTGGCTTTATCTTCACCAGATTAGATTGCAGACGAGCCCTGATTTCATCTTAGTTTTCAGGAACGTACCAAAACGGAATCTGGTAGTACGGCTGGGGTTTATTGGCCGAATCGGGCACGGTGATGCGAAGCAGATTTCGGCCAGCCTTCAACCCATTGGTCATCAAAACGGTGGCCAGTCCCCGCTGCCCGTTGTCGGCCCGTTGGGTGAACAGAAAACCTGGCGCCCGGTAAAGCGAGTCGTTCACATAGACGCCAAAATACGACTCCAGTGATTTCAGATACCAGGCGGCCCGCTTCTCGCGTTTTTCTTTTTTCGATAGATTATCTGGCCATTGGGGCTCTTTAAATCGCTTTGTCAGTTCGCTATCCAGCACTTTGGGGTAGCTGAGAAACAACCGAATGTAGGGCTCACGAATTACGTCGGACTGGATACTGGCGTTGTCAATCAGTTGATCCGGCGTCCGTAAATTATCGAATGCATTCACATCAACCATCTGGTTCGGATCACGCGTCGACATAAACGACCGACTATCAAACAAGTCCGATGCATTCCTGATCTGAACAAGTTGGCCGGTCATGAATACGATTTCTATGGCTAAACCCAGCCCGATTATCCATACATATCGTTTTTGGAGTATTTTCTGTGGAATCTGGCTGGTAAATGTAAGGCTGATGTATTGCGCCGGCCGATAAAGACCCAGAAATATGATTGAAAATCCTTCGCTCATGCGAAAGGCAATCGGGGCGAATCGATCATCATCACGAAACCGGGGTAAATTAAGGATAGTATATACAAGGATAAATCCCGACACAAGAGACACCAGTACCCAGCCTACTATTGTACGAACGGTTTCATACAGGTGATCGGGTACCAGCAATTGCAGACTAGCCTCGATCAGGACAAACAGTGCGTAAAAGCCAGCAATACCAAATAAGAAAAACACTAAACTGAAGGCCAGTGCAAACACAACATTGCATCGTTTATCCAGCCGGATGATGTAATCAGACAACGTCCCCATTTCGCCGGCCAATCGCTGTTGGGCATATCGGCTCAACTTATAGACGCGATCATACCGAATGCCATCCGGATAAACAGCCAGCAGACCCACTAGCCCAATCCAGAAGGCCCGCATAACAAAATTGGCCAGAAACGCCCCAAACAGTACATAGCAAGCCCCTTTCATGATCCCAAACATTTCTGCGGGCATCATTTCATGAATTAAATCGGCATCGGTCATCAGGTTGTACCGATAATAGGTCAGCGCACTTTCCAGTAGATCGGGCAGACTGAGCGTAGCAAACATAGCGGCTCCCGAAACAATCAGTTCCAGGTTCCAGCTTTGGGCTGTTAATTCGCGAAGTTGATTCTGAATCTCCGGCTCAGTGGTCGGTAGGGTATCTACTGGCGTTCCTTCGGGAAGGGGCATGTTCTGTATACGGTGGTCTACCTGCAAAATAGCGCTTTTCGCGTATTCTTTCACATACACACTACGCTCGTCTGCGATTGTTTCGCAACAAACCTTTACTAGGGCACCCTCTTTCTTAGATTTACCCGACGGGCACAAGCCCTTTTCGGCATCCAATTTACCCGACGGTTCCTGACAAAAAGTAGGAAAGGTTAGGGCAATAGCAGCTACCAACCAACAGAGGTTGACTGTCTTTTTCATGGGCTGTTTCCGGGGTATTGGTTGAGTCTGACGTCTGTTGCGAGATCTGGCATGGCTGGGCGAGTATGTTCTGACAGACGCTTACTCCTGCCATAGATGCTGCAATTACCCTGGCTAAATGCTCAATACATCCTATCTGAATACAGTACGCCCCGCCGTTTTATCGGGTAAAACCAACCCCTTCCCGACTTATTGGCGTAAGGCCAGTATCTTTACTCCAACCTGCCTAAACCGCTCGTCCGAATGAAACTCATTATCTCACTTTTAGCTGGAACGCTTTTTTTAAGCAGCATGACTCCTGAATTTTCGAACAACCCATCGCCAACTCCACCCAAAGCCGGTATTGAAAAAACCCTGTTTGGCACTTTCCCCGACGGGCGTGAGGCCGACCTGTTTACACTTCGCAATGCGGCCGGAATGGTCGTAAAAATTACCAATTACGGCGGCTACATCGTTTCCATCGCTACCCCGGATAAATCAGGCAAACTGGATGATGTGACGCTGGGGGTGCCGACCTTCGCTGATTATATAAAAGGAACGCCTAGTCTGGGACCGATTATCGGGCGGTATGGCAACCGAATTGCCAACGGGAAATTTACGCTGGATGGACAGGAATATACGCTGGCTCAGAACAATAACGGCAACCACATTCATGGTGGCCCCACCGGCTTCGATAAACGACTCTGGAAAGCGACGCCCCAAGATGGAGCCGAACCCGCCGTTAGGCTGGAATATATGGCTAAGGATGGAGAAGAAGGCTATCCGGGTAATCTGGCCGTTACGGTGACGTACACACTTCAAAAGGATAACGGCCTACGCATCGACTATAAAGCTTCGACTGATAAGCCTACGGTATTCAACCCGACAAATCATACGTATTTCAATCTGAGTGGTATGAAACACGATGTGATGAACCATGTGCTGATGGTAGCGGCCAATACCGTGCTGGCAACTGACCCCAAACAGATTCCGACGGGTGAGATTTTACCTGTAGCGGGCACCCCGTTCGATTTCACAAAGCCAACTCCCCTGGGCGAACGCATCAACGATACCACCAACGTCCAGATCAAATACGGCAAAGGGTATGACCACTGCTGGGTATTCACCGATCAGTCGAAAAAGTTAAAATTGGGCGCCACGCTGTACGACCCAGCAACCGGGCGGTTTATGGAAACCTTTACGACTGAGCCCGCTGTACAGGTATATACAGCTAATAATCTGAATGGCAAACTACAAAATAAGGATGGGGTGCCGCTTAGCCGTCGGTTTGGGGTTTGTCTGGAAACCCAGCATTTCCCCGATTCGCCCAACCATTCGAATTTTCCCAGCACCGTTCTGCGCCCCGGCGAAACCTTTAACAGCACAACTGTGTATCGGTTTTCAGTGAAGTAGCTACAAAGCCCCTCACCCCAAGTAGCGTTTCGCCTGGGGTGAGGGGTTTACAAATTCCGAATGTATTTCTGCCCACCCAGATAGCGCATCTGGCGGGCAATCTGACGGGTTCGTCGCTGAACGTAGCTGGACGGATGAGCAATCGAAAACTTACGTGGATTAGGCAATACGGCGGCTATCCGGGCGGCTTCGTCGCGCGATAAAGAAGCCGCCGAATGTCCGTAAAAGCGTTCTGAGGCCGCTTCCACACCAAACGTCATCGGTCCGGTTTCGGCCACATTCAGATACACTTCCAGAATCCGCTTCTTCCCCCAGATCAACTCGATCAACACGGTGAAATAGACTTCCAGCCCTTTTCGGATATAGCTGCGGCCGTTCCAGAGAAACACGTTTTTAGCTACCTGCTGCGAAATGGTACTGGCACCCCGTGGGCGTTTACGAGTCTTATTCTCTTTGATGGCATCCTGAATTTCATCGAAATCAAACCCCCAGTGCGTCGGGAATGCCTGGTCTTCCGACGACACAACCGCCAGTGCAGCCTCCTTGCTGATTTCGTCGTAAGAACGCCATTTTTTGTAGATATGACTACTATGCGTGGTACTATCGCCCTCCATCCAGCGGGACACCATCAGGGGGGTCACCATCACCGGGATATATTTCAACGCAATCACATAGCCTAGTGAACCGAAGAAAATCCAGAGAAACGCTTTCAGGCAAAACCAGTATACACGTTCGAGAATGGGGCGCTCACGGATAAACTGACGAGTTTGTCCCCACCGGGACGAATCCTGCTGATTCGATCGTCGGGAACGACGAATTTCCGGTTGTGGACTAGATTGATTGATTTTAGGGCGTGGTGGTCGAGGGCCACTATCGCGGAATCTATTGACAGGTTGCTGAGGATTCATAGGTGTAGGCGCATTCCGCGAAAATAATAGTAAGGCTGGTGGAAACCTGTTCTTTTAGCGAATAAAACCAAAATCCCCGAAAAAGCGGGGCCCTACGGCACAACACACTCCCCTCCTACTCCACAAATAAAGTTGCAGCAACCCGGTCGGCAAACAGCTTGCCCGCCTTGGTCAGACGCAGCCAGTCGCCCTCGCAGACAAGCCAGCCTGATGCAAACATGGCCGACAGGTCTTCCGCCTGTTGGTGTGTAAAATCCATTCCCAGCAATTTGTTCAATTCAGTTAGTGAGCAGCCCCACTGAGTCCGTAATCCGGTTAGCAGATAGTCATTCACCTGATCGGCAACGGTTAATTCTTCGCGTTCAGCGGGTACTTCGCCCTGTTGAATGACAGCGATATAACGTGCATTGTTGGCAATATTGTATTGCCGCGAAAAACCATTGTAGGAATGAGCACTGGGGCCTACACCCAGATAGGGTTTGCGTTGCCAATAGGCCGTATTATGCCGGGCATACTGCACCACTCCCTTCTGATCGGCACGGGCGAAATTTGAGATTTCATAGTGCTCGTAACCGCTCTGAATCAAAGCCTGGGTCAGTTCCTCAAACTGATCGGCGGCCAGGGCTTCATCGGCTGGGGGTAGCTTCCCTTTTTGTTGCCATCGTCCGAAAGCGGTGTCGGGCTCAATGGTCAGCGCATACGCCGAAAGATGGGGTACGGTCAGGGCCAGCATTTTTTCCAGATCCTGTTGCCAGCAGGCACTATCACGATTTGGAATCCCATAAATCAGATCGACGCTCAGGTTCTCAAATCCTGCTTCTCGGGCCAGGCCAACACAATTTTCGGCTTCTGTAGCAGAGTGGGCGCGGTTCATCCAGCGAAGTGTTGGCTCGTCAAATGTCTGAATACCAATACTCAACCGATTGACATACCGACGCAGCATCGTCAGTTTTTCCCGGCTCAGATCGTCCGGGTTAGCCTCCAGCGTTATTTCCGCATGGGGTACCAGATCAAACTGGTTGCGGATTGTCTCAAAAATCTGCGCCAGTTCATTTTCCGTCAGAATCGAGGGCGTTCCGCCACCCAGATAAACCGTTTCCAAGGCTGTGGCAGACAGGTACGCTTTCTGAAGACGAATTTCAGTACAAATGGCCTCGACTAAAGCCGGTTTCAGGCGCATACTCGTACTAAAATGAAAGTCGCAATAGTGGCAAGCCTGCTTACAAAACGGTATGTGCAAATAAAGGTGCATCTCTGCCTAGAGACAAGAAAACGGAACGTTGGGTTCAAAAGAGAGAAAGGATAAGGACGATCAGCAAACGACAATCCTGTACTGGCTTATACTTTTTTCTCCAGCACAATGGCCAGTCCACGCTTTCCCTGCGTAACCCCAATGATATCAAACCCAAAGCGAATGTTCAGACTAAGCATGGAACGCCACTGATTGTAGGTCTGCGTCCGAACGGTATGATACTTCTGTGTCCGGCACCAGTCGTGTTGTCGGCGCATCAGTTCCGACGCAATTCCATGCCCTCTAAAGTCGGGATGGACTCCACCAAGCCAGCTATAATAATGGCCCTTCTTCCGTTCATACCCTAATTTGCAGCCAACCACCCGACCGTCGACCAGGGCCAATTGCATTTGCAGGCCCGTACGGGATTGCTGATACGTTAGTTCGGCGATTAATTTGGAGCGGGATCGATTGAAAAAAACAACGGTAAGCAGATCGACCAGGGATGAGAGAACCGGCTCCTGGGGTAGCTCAGAAACGGATGTGTACTGTATTTCCATCCGGCGAAGATGCAGAAAAGGGTTCGCTGAGCAAAACCCGTCGGATCAATCCGGGCACTTTTTACAGCGCTTTCCTTTCTTGTACTTCTTGCAGCACTTTTTCAGGATGCATTCATTCCCCAGGAAAGGATTGGTCTGAATCAATGTTTTGGTATCGTTCAACACAACGGTATAGTCAGCGGCCAGCAAATCAGTACTCATGAAGCTTTGTTGTTTTCTGACACAAAGGTAAGCTTGTTTAGATTTATTACAAATTAAAATAATTGATACTTCTTAAACGTAACAGGCCGGAAGCGTCAACGCTTCCGGCCTGTATATCCGTACCAACTATTCTTACTGAACAATCGGTTGGTTCAATGATGAATCTCGCCGGTCATGTATAACTGTACCTGTCCTGAAATATCGACACGAGCGGGGTTGGTTCCATCATCATTCAATTTACACCGAATAAAGCCTCCCCGTTTTGACAGTTGGCGGGCCGACAACTCCGTTTTTCCCAATCGTTCGGACCAATAAGGCATCAGCGTAGTATAGGCAGAGCCCGTTACGGGATCTTCGTCAATACCGGCCTGTGGGCCGAAAAACCGGGCAACAAAATCAATGCCTGAATCCGCCTTGGCGGGTGCGGTCACAATAACGCCCCGCGCCGGAACGGTATTCATTTCCCGAAAATCAGGCTCCAGGCCCTCAATCTGCTCCTGCGTTTTGTAGACCAGCATATAATCGGTTTTACCCTTATAAATTTCCAGGGGTCTTTCCTTTACACTACTGATTAACGCCGGTGGTTGTAAGTTGGCTTTGTTGACCACATCGGCCGGAAAATCGAGTGTCAGCCAGCCATCGTCACTACGGCACACTTTCAGCATACCCGAGCGGGAGGTAAAAAACACCTGATCGCCCAGGCCCGTATCTTCCAGAAAGAACAACACATACCCCGTAGCGAGGGTAGCATGCCCGCATAGATCGACTTCGATGGTAGGCGTAAACCAACGGATATGATAGGTGTCTTTCTGGTCGGTTTTTACATAGAATGCCGTTTCGGCCAGATTATTTTCAGTTGCGATTTGCTGTAGCCGTTCATCAGGAAGCCAATCGGTCAACGGTATAACAGCCGCCGGATTACCGGCAAACAATTGATCGGTAAACGCGTCAAGTTGGTAAATACGCATGAGGGTTTAGGATGTGCCAGGCACTATTAACACGTTAGGAATAGTTTTCTGTGGTTTGTAGGGTATCGAATAACGTCGCCGAAAATTCGGTCAAGGAAGGGAGAATTACATCAGCTATAGAAAATTTTGGGTCATTCAATTCAAAGGCACCGGGTACAGCCACTGTTCGCATCCCCGCACTATGCGCCGACTTCAATCCGTTTCCGGAGTCTTCAAAAGCCAGGCAATCGGCAGGTAGTAGCCCAAGTTTACGAGCCGTTCCTAAATATACATCGGGTGCCGGTTTATTGCGCGCTTCCAGCGTTGCCGAATGCCAGAGTACGAGTGATTGCCGGATACCAAGTCGATCCACCACTACTTCAATCAGACTCATGGGCGATGCCGAAGCAATGGCGGTTGGAATACCCTGCCGGGCGAAAAAATTCAGCGTTTCAATAGCCCCTGGCATTGGTTCGGCCCTGTGCGCAATTCGCTCATGCACTCCTTCGGTAATGGCGTCGGCCAGTTCCTGAAACCCTCGCCCTGGTACTGCCGGATCTGCCCACGGACGACGGGCAAACCAGTAATGTACGACATCCAGAATGGGTAATCCAGTAGTTTGTTTGCACTCTTCATCGGTTAGGTATAATCCAACTGTGGCAAATACCTCGCGCTCCATAGCCCGCCAGTGGGGTTCCGAATCCACCAGAAGGCCATCCATATCAAATATTGCTGCCTGTATCAAAATAGGTTGTAGGTCATTAAGTAAATGGATAATGTAAAATGAACAATGTAGCCTGCTGAATACAGTGTAATTTAATTTTCTAGCATTTTTTTGTCGACAAAAGCTTTTATTACAGTGCACTGAGCATCAAACAATCGTTCATTTTACATTTTTCATTATTCGTTTATACACTTGCCTGCCGGAAGGGCTTTACATCAATAGTTTCCCAAACGCCCTGCACAATATACGGGTCATTTTGCAAGTAATCATCCAATCTCTCCTGCGATTCGAGATTAAGCAGTAACATAGACCCAATCATTTTACCATCGGGGTCCAGCAGGGCACCGCCTAAAATAAACTCCCCTCTTTCTTTCAACTGACGGACATACTCAAAATGAGCCGGACGGGCCGCCATCCGCCGATCCAGCGCGGCCGAATCGGTGTGGTCGTATGCGTGTACAACGTAATGCATAAGCGTTTTAACTTTATTTTCCAGCTACTATGTGCTTAAACTATAGGGTTTTGTTCAAAATAAGTAATCGTCAGTTCGTAGAATGTTCGGGCATCGTCTAACAAAAGCTTTGCTTCTTCGTCGCTTAGAAAAGCTTCCATATCATAGTCTGCTGACTGACGGGCCGCGAAATTATTACCAACAATTTTGCTGGCTTGCACATTGAATCGACCCGTTTTTATAAATAGTTCGCTGAATTTTGCCCGGGCTGCCTGATGTTTTTTTGTATAGACTCCTTGTGACGCCAGCAAAGCACCAACGCAATAAAAGATTGCATAATAGGCCCTATTAGCAACAGCTAGTATACGCCCACCATGGTATAAATAATCAGCATCGTCCAGAGCAAACTGGGCATGTTCAAGAAAACGCTCCACTTGTTCTTTCATACAATTATTCCTTCCTTGCGAGCTTCCTGATAAACCCCGGCATAAGATTTAGTATATTTTTGATACGAGACGGGTAAAGGCGAAATAGCGATATTATAACGTAACAAAAGATCGGTTTCAATATCGATTAGACTCCGAATCTCAGCATAAGTATTTACGTTTTCGTCATTCAGCAGCACCATTAGGTCAATATCCGATTCGTCGTCGTAGTCGCCCCTGGCATAGGAGCCATACAGCACCACATCGTGCAGACGATCGCCGTAAAGCGTCTGCAGGGCGGTTTTAAACTCCCTCACAATGGGTTCTATGGCCGGATTAATGCGCGTTTTCACGCCGAAAAGTAAGCGATTCGCCCTTTTCTTCCTAATTTCAGGCTTTCCCTTCATCTGCTTACTCTATTTTTTCATGAAACACCTCTTTTACTGGCCACTCACACTTTTTACGGCATCGGCGCTTGCCCAATCAGCGCCCAAAACATCGGGAACACCGGAGCTTCCGCAACTCACCATCGAAACCATCATGCAGGACCCTAAAAACTGGGTCGGCACAGCCCCATCGAATCCATTCTGGTCCGAAGACTCCCAAACGCTCTATTTTAACTGGAACCCCGAAAAGGCCAAAAGCGATTCGCTCTATAAGGTAACCTTCTCGCCAACTGCAAAAGGCAAAGCACTTACGGCATCAAAACCTGTAAAAGTCAGCCCGGCCGAGCGTCGGGCGTTACCAACTCCCCCCGTAGCCGCCTACAACCGGGCGTACACACAACGACTGTTCGACAAGCAGGGCGATCTGTATCTACTCGATGTCAAAACGGGGGGAATCCGGCAACTGACGAATACCGTTGAGGTAGAAAATGACCCGAATTTTTCGGGAGACGAACAACGGGTCATATTCCGCCGTAGCAATAATTTATTCAGTATCGACCTGAAAACCGGGCAACTGGAGCAGCTTACCGATTTCCGCCCCGGCTCCAAAAAGCCCGACCCTAAACCCACCGATGAGGAGAAATTTCTGAAACAGGATGCCCTAAGACTTTCGACGGTTTTGACCGAACGGAAGGAGAAAAAGGAAGAAGGCGAACGCATCAGCAAAGCCGACCGCCCCAAACGCCCGAAAGAAATTTACCTGGACGAGCGGCAGTTACAAAGTCCACAACTCAGCCCCGATGGTCGGTTCATTACGTATCGGCTTTCCAAAAGTGCGTCGAATGCTAAAACCGCTCAGGTTCCCAATTACGTAACCGAATCGGGTTATACCGAAGAAATTGCCGCCCGTACCAAAGTAGGGGCTCCGGCCGCTGTACAGGAGTTTTTTGTCTATGATCGGGTCAAAGACACCGTACGGACCGTCAGCCTGAAAGCGATTCCGGGTATTTATGACCAACCCGCTTATCTGAAATCGACAGCCAAAACTAAAGCGGATACGACCAAAAAAATGCGTCCAGTCACCATGACCGCGGTTCTTTGGTCGGACGATGGTAAACTGGCCGTGGTAACCGCCCGGTCGTTCGACAACAAGGACCGCTGGATCATGCGGCTCGACTTGAACGCAAGCCCGGCCGAAACCTTAAAACTAACGGTTCTTGACCGACAACATGACGATGCCTGGATTGGCGGACCGGGTATTCAGGGATTTGGACCATCGGCGGGTAACATGAATTTTCTGGCCGATAATCAAACGATCTGGTTTCAGTCGGAAGCAGATGGCTATTCGCACATCTATACAGTTAATGTGTTGACGGGCGAGAAAAAACAACTGACATCGGGCAAGTTTGAAGTTCAGCAGGTGCAGTTGTCGAAAGATAAAAAATTCTTTTTCCTGCAAACTAATGAGGTTCATCCTGGCGAACAGCACTACTACCGGATGGCGGTTACGGGTGGGGAACGGGTTCGGCTCACAACAATGCCTGGAGCCAATGATGTAACCCTCGCCCCCAACGAAACCCGGATGGCGATTCGCTACTCGTCGAGCAACCAGCCCTGGGAGCTTTACGTCACCGACCTCAAAGCCGATGCGAAAAAGGGAGACCTCGGGAAAGATGCGCTTAAACTCACCGACTCTCCTACAGCTGATTTCAAAAAATACCCCTGGCGCGAACCGGCTATGGTAACCATCCCCGCCCGCGATGGACAGACGATTTATGCCCGACTCTATAAACCAGCTAAAGCAAGTGGAAAAGCCGTCGTATTCGTTCATGGAGCGGGTTATTTACAGAATGCCCACAAATGGTGGAGCCAGTATTTCCGCGAATACATGTTCCATAACCTCCTCACCGACAAGGGCTATACTGTACTGGACATCGACTATCGGGCCAGTGCTGGCTACGGCCGCGACTGGCGAACGGGGATCTATCGGCACATGGGCGGTAAGGATTTAGACGACCATGTCGATGCGGCCAAATGGCTGGTGCAGACACAAGGTGTGGATGCGAACCGGATTGGGATTTACGGTGGTTCCTATGGTGGGTTTATCACCCTGATGGCGATGTTTACGACCCCTGATGTATTCAAAGCCGGAGCGGCACTTCGTCCTGTAACCGACTGGGCGGCCTATAATCACGGTTATACAGCTAATATCCTGAATGAGCCGCAGTTGGATTCGCTCTCGTACCGTTTATCGTCGCCGATCAACTTTGCCGAAGGGCTAAAAAATTATCTGCTCATCTGCCACGGTATGGTCGATGTGAACGTTCATTTTCAGGATACTGTCCGGCTCATTCAGCGGCTGATCGAACTGCGAAAAGAGAATTGGGAAGTTGCCGCCTACCCCGTCGAGGATCACGGTTTTGTGGAGCCGACCAGTTGGATGGATGAGTACAAGCGCATTCTGAAGTTATTTGAGGAACGATTATAGGGTAGCTAAAACGCTGAGAACACAGCGCTTTCCTATTCCTCTGTGTTCTCAGCGTTTTTTTGTATTCTTACTTCATCATTCGTTCCAGCATCTTTTTACCGTTCTGATTATCGGGATTGAGCGCGACCGATTTCTGATACATACGGATGGCTTCTGCTTTCAGGCCATTCTTCAACAGAGCTTCGCCCAGGCTGTCATAGGCATTCCAGCTATCGGGATATTGGCTAACAATAAGTTTAAAAATTTCCAATGCCTCTTTCGGTTTTCGCTGCCCATTCAGCAGTCGATACCCCCAATCATTCAGATCCGTTTCGGTCGGCAGAAAACCCGGATTTATCTTTTTGAGGTCTGCAAAGACGGCTGATGCCTGATCGAAACCCCGCTTCTCCAATGGCATACGCAGGGCTGTAATCGGATCGGATGCAGGAATGACCGGATTAAAGTACCCCGCCAGCTCATCCACAAACTCTTCGGGGTACGAGCCTGCCAGATTCGTCAGGACCACAATCGCCAGGTCATCGGTGGGATATACAAACATAGCTGAGCGGCCTCCCCCAGTAATCACAATGGCATCGTGACCAGGCCGTGGCTTCACCATCCAGCCGAGTGCCCATTGAGTAGGGCTTCCGTTGTTGTATGTACCTGGCGTCCAGAGCGTTTTTAACGCTTCCTTTGTTTTCAACAAATCGCCCCGTTGCAACGCCATAATCCAGCGAGCCATATCTTCTGCCGTGCTGTTCATGCCCGAAGCCGTTCGGCGCATGGGTGGAAACTCCGCGTAATTGACAATCAGTTTTTGCTCGCTCAACACTTTGCCATCCAGGTTCGTCACGTACCGATACGACTGCACCATACCCGGAATCACATCGCGCGAATCGCCAAAGCCCGTACCAGGCATGCCCACTACATCGAACTGACGTTCTTTGAACACCTCAGCAAACGGTTTCGCCCGAAATTTGTCGATGATTTTACCGAGCAGTAGGTAGTTGGTCTGGTTATAGCTGAACTGGGTTCCGGTCGGAAAATCCATCGGAAACGTCTGAATCCTGGCAAAAGCCGCTTCTTCAGAGCCAATCCCTTCCAGTCCGTAGGTACCGGGATTCAGAATCCGGTTGATGTCGGGCAGTCCCGAAACATGCGTCAACAACTGCCGGATCATGACGGGTTGCCAGGCTGGTGGAAGACCATCCAGATAGCGGGATACCGGAGCCGAGAGGTCCACTTTCCCTTCTTCCACGAGTTGGATGATCGCTACGCCCGTAAACGCTTTGGTGCAGGAGTTGATCGGAAAAATACTCTGGTTGGTAACTGGGACTTTGTCCTGCACATTGGCCATGCCATACGACTTCGACAGTACTAGTTTACCATGCTGAACCACCGCTACCTGAAGCCCAGTGATTTGCCGTTCGCTTATCTGTTTTTGCAGAAACGCATCAACCGGGCCTGTGGCCTGATGCATTGATACTGTGGCTGGGGGCTGCTGGCCAAAGGAATGGGTATACACGAGTACGACTGCATAAGCCGCGATGGCCGCCAAAGCCCGACATCTGTTAACGCTCATTTCAATTCAGTTTCGCTGGAAACTTCCTTGAGTCGCAATGGTTACAGCCAATCGGCAAATACTAGAGTAGACTTACTTCTTAAAGGCCAGCGCCTTCACCGGCTGAATCCGGTTAATGATAAATGTCGGGAACCAAAGCACCAGCGCAATCAGCAAAACGGTTCCTCCGTTCAAGGCCAGGATCGTCGGCCAGTCCCATACGATGGGTACGTAATTCATGAAGTAATTCTTAGGATCGAGCGGAATCAGCTTGAAACGGTCCTGAATGTAACACAGCCCCAAACCGACCACGTTACCAATCAAGAGACCCCAGCTTACCATGTTGAGCCCCACAAACACAAACATGCGTCGGATAAGTGGATTGGCAGCCCCCAATGCTTTTAGTAAACCAATCATGGGCGTTCGCTCCATCATGAGCACCAGCAGGACCGAAATCATGTTGAACGACGCAATAAACGTAATCAGACTCAGCAGGATAACCATATTGCGGTCGAGCAGGAGCATCCAGTCGAACAGGGGGCGATACTGATCGGTTACACGAGTCAGGCGCATGTCGGGCGATAGAGCCTGAAAAACACTCGCGGCTGTCTGGTCGAGCCGGGCAAAATCCCTGACAAAAATTTCGTAGCTCCCCACCGAATCGGGCCCCCAGCGATTCAGTCGCTGAATGAGTCGAATGTCGCCTAGCGCAATGGTTTTATCGACCTCCTCCAACCCCGTATCGTAAATCCCGACAATGGTCATTTTTCGGGCACGGGGCGCATTTCCCAGAAAATACAACGGTACACTTTCGCCTACACCAACGCCCAACTGATTGGCCATATACTGACTCAGCAGCAGTTGGGTCGACCCTGAACCCGTATCGGCACCAACCACGGGAAATTTTCCAGCTACCAGCGAGCCCCGGAACAGGTTCCAGTCGTAATCGCGGCCCACTCCTTTCAGAATCACCCCGCTCAGCTCGGCTTTGGTTTTAAGAATGCCTGCTTTCAGCGCCACCGCCTGAATGTGCCGAACGCCCGGAATCTTCGTACTGTCATCGTAGAGGCTGGAATGAAGCGGTAAAGCGGTTTCTTCATACGACATGTTGTTGGTGAATTTGCTCACCCCTAGATGCGCACCAAACAGAAAGATTTTCTGCTGAATGGTGTGTTTAAACCCGTATAGTACCGCAAAGGCTACAATCAGAATGGCTAAACCCAGCGCAATACTGCCAATGCCGATTCGGGTAACTGTAGCCGAAAAACTGCCCTCTGGCGCGTGGCGAACCTTGCGGGCTAAAAAAACAGGAACGTTCAAGTTGAGTCGTCAGTCGGTCCGACTATTATTTTGTTCTACAACGTAAAAGTAAGAGTTTTACAGGGATTAACTGGTCAATGATTACTCCCGATTCTACGCATCAGCCCATTTGGTCGATGATTCGACTACGCTTTCCTTCGACAGCCCGACTGCTGCTGGTGCTGTCGATGCTGGGCAAGCTGTCCGTTTATGCGCAATCAGCAAGTCAGATCGACAGCCTGCTGACCGATGGTTTGCCCCTATCAACGGGTTGGCGCTGGCATCCCGGCGATAATCCGGCCTGGGCTAACCCTTCCTTCGATGACAGTCGGTGGGATAGCATCCGGCCTGGGCGGGCCATCTCTCGTCTGGAAACGGTAAAAGACTATCCATTGGGCTGGTTACGCCATACGTTCACAATTACGGCAACCGCTCACCCTATTTCGCTGGCAGCTACCCTCAATCAGGCTGGCGCTTCGGCCATTTATATAGACGGCTCTCTATGGCAACGGCTGGGGCAGGTCGGTTCAACGTATCAGGCTCAACAAGCCTATACCCCATCTGATCAGGCAATCTATGTGCTGCCTCCCCTGGCTCCTGGCCGTCATGTACTGGCAGTACGTCTCTCGCAGCAACAGCCTCCCTGGTATTCCCCTAAGTTTCTTTATTTAACCCTGCCGGTATTTCGAATCACATTGTATGAAGCGCAGAATCTGGCAGTGAGTCAGTTTCGCCGACTGTATACCCAATCCCTTGGCAATTATCTGGTGGTAGGGATCTTTCTCATGCTGGGCGTTATTCACTTCCTCTACTATTATTACCGTCGAAAACGGGTTAATCTGGTATTTGGATTGACCATGCTTTTCGGGGCGCTTTGTATTACCCTCGTTGAGTCGATGGGAAGCATTACGGATCCATCCATCGGCGAGTGGATTATTTTGGGCCAAGGCTTATTTATGTCCCTATTTATGCTGATGCTGCTGGTTACGTACTACGTTTATCTGCTTCAGCCTTTATCCTGGTTTTTGCTGATCGAGGGAGTATTGCTCATTATTCCCCGATTTATTATGTCGATCTTTTCTTCGTGGCAGATCGCCAGTGTGTTATCCATTCTGGCCATTACGGGTCTATTTGCCGATGGCATTCGGGTCAGCATCAATGCCATTCGCGCCAAACACGTAAATGCCCGGTTTATGCTTGGTAGTATTCTGGTTATGCTGGTCATTCTGCTGGTTGGTGGATTTATGAGCTGGTGGCTATCGACTTATTTCCCGGTCAATAACCTGATCCTGTCGGCCATTACGAACCTGCTCTTTTTCCTGACCCTTCCAATCACATTTGCGACTATTCTGGCCCGCGAGCATGCCCAGACGAACCGAAACCTGGAAGAACGACTGATAGAGGTTCAACAATTATCTGCCGAAAAAGAAAGTATCCTGACCCGGCAAAACGAAACCCTTGAACAACAGGTAACCCAACGAACGGCCGAGCTGACACAATCTCTGACCGACCTTCGCGAAACCCAGCAACAACTGATTCAACGCGAAAAAATGGCCAGCCTGGGCGAACTGACTGCGGGCATAGCCCACGAAATCCAAAACCCGCTCAATTTCGTCAACAACTTTGCCGAAGTGTCGGAAGAATTACTGGACGAACTACGGGACGAACAACAGAAGGGGGCCGATCGTGACCCGACGCTGGAAGAAGAACTAATGGATGATCTGGCTGGTAACCTGCAAAGGATCAGGCAACATGGCAACCGGGCGGCCAGTATCATTAAAGGTATGCTGGGTCATGCCCGCATCAATACCGGCCAGCGCGAGCCAACCGACCTGAATGCCCTCTGTGATGAATACCTCCGCTTGTCTTACCACGGTCTGCGCGCATCCGACAAGCAGTTTAACGCTCACCTGGAAACCCATTTCGACCCTGGCCTCAGTCGGGTATCGGTTGTTGCTCAGGACCTGGGCCGGGTATTGCTCAATTTATTCAACAACGCCTTCTACGCCGTTCGTGAACGGGCTTCCCGAACCGACTCCGCTGGCTATCAGCCGACCGTTGTTGTCAGCACCCAGCAGGAGGCAACGGGAGTTACGATTACGATTCAGGACAATGGCACTGGCATACCCGATACCGTTCGGGAAAAAGTTTTCAACCCGTTTTTTACCACTAAACCTACGGGTCAGGGAACAGGCTTGGGTTTATCGCTCAGTTACGACATCATCACGAAAGGTCATTCTGGCCAATTAACCTTCGACAGTGTACCCGATCAGGGAACGTCGTTTACCATCTGGCTACCTGCCAAACCTTAAATGTACATTTATTGATCTGCCATCATGAGGCTTTGGAAAACCTCGTGCAGTCGGTTCGTCCGAACCGATTACCTGATCAAACCGTAGTATCGATACCACAGTACGCCAAGGCTTAATCGCTTTTTGTGGTGAAATTTGAGTTGGTCAAACGAAAAATGCTCTAACTTTGCATTTTAGAGACCAATTCATGGCCACCGAACAAATTCTGATTCTGGATTTTGGTTCGCAATACACCCAACTCATTGCCCGCCGGGTACGCGAACTGAACGTTTACTGCGAAATCCATCCGTATAATCACATCCCAACAATCACGGCTGACGTCAAGGGCATCATTCTTTCAGGGAGTCCATCGTCCGTGCGTGATGCCGATGCGCCCGAGGTTCATTTGGCCGCCTTCCGGCATAAACTGCCTATTTTAGGCGTATGTTATGGCGCTCAATTGCTGGCACATACCAGCGGGGGCGAAGTACAACCTTCGTCTATTCGAGAATATGGCCGGGCCAAACTCGGCACGGTCGATACGAGCAGTCCGTTGCTGAAAGGCATCGATCAGCACTCGCAGGTCTGGATGTCGCACGCCGACACAATTACCAGCGTTCCCGAGAATTTCAGCATTATCGCTTCGACCGACACGGTTCGCGTAGCAGCTTTCCACATTGAGGGTGAGCCTACCTATGGAATCCAGTTCCACCCCGAAGTGACCCATTCCTTACAGGGTAAAACGCTGCTCCATAACTTCGTCGTCGACATTTGCGGCTGTGCCCAGAACTGGACATCCGAGTCGTTTGTCGAAAGCACGGTGGCCCAACTGAAGCAAAAACTTGGTCATGATAAAGTCGTGCTGGGCCTGTCGGGCGGAGTCGACTCATCCGTTGCCGCCATGCTGATTCATCAGGCCATTGGCAGTAATCTGTATTGCATTTTCGTTGACAATGGCGTGCTGCGAAAAGACGAATTCGAAACGGTATTGGAATCGTACAAAACGCTGGGTCTAAACGTCAAAGGCGTGAATGCCAAAGACCGATTCTACACCGCTCTGGAGGGTTTGACCGATCCCGAAGCCAAGCGGAAAGCCATTGGCAAAACGTTCATCGATGTATTCGACCATGAAGCGCACCTGATCGAAGGGGTTTCGTGGCTGGGGCAGGGTACCATCTACCCCGACGTGATCGAGTCTGTTTCTGTAAAAGGCCCTTCGGCCACCATCAAATCGCACCATAATGTGGGCGGCCTCCCCGATTTTATGAAGCTTAAAGTCGTCGAGCCGCTGAATACCCTTTTTAAAGACGAAGTGCGGGCCGTTGGTCGGACACTCGGCCTCCCCGATTTCATTCTGGGACGCCACCCCTTCCCCGGTCCAGGGCTGGCCATTCGGATTCTGGGTGATATTACGCCCGAAAAGGTAGCGATTCTGCAACAGGTAGATGCCCTATTTATCGACGGTCTGAAACGCGAAGGACTTTACGATAAAGTATGGCAGGCAGGTGCGATTCTGCTACCCGTACAATCGGTTGGCGTTATGGGCGACGAACGTACGTACGAGCGTGTGGTGGCCCTACGGGCCGTAACCAGTGTGGATGGGATGACTGCCGACTGGGCCCATTTGCCTTATGAATTTCTGGCGGATATATCGAACGAAATCATCAACCGGGTGAAAGGCGTCAATCGGGTGGTATATGACATTTCGTCCAAACCCCCAGCTACGATTGAGTGGGAATAAATCCCGTAGCCTCCTGGAGGTTTAGTACAGGCTCATTATTAACAAATTTTACGAACGCCCGACTTACTGATCGGGCGTTTTGTTTTCGAAAAATTCCCTACTTTCGTCCGCAATTCTAACCTTTTGTTTCTGTATGAAAATCTTAAAAATGAGCCGGATTCTGGCCCTCACGCTGGCCGGTGTATGTATGACCATGATCAGTTTCGCCCAGGGTGACAAAGCCAGCCGTCCCAGCCCGCCAGCCACAGCCAGTGGCAAAATTGGCGGTGCTACCATCACCATCAATTACAGCAGTCCATCCGTAAAAGGCCGGAATGTATGGGACCCTGCCGGAACCCTCGCTCCTTATGGCAAAGTTTGGCGGGCGGGTGCCAATGAAGCTACCGTTTTCGAAACGGATAAAGACATCAAAGTAGAAGGAAAAACTCTGCCAGCTGGTAAATACACCCTATTTGCCACACCTGGCGAAAAAGAGTGGAAAATCATTTTCAACTCACAAACGGGTCAGTGGGGTATCAAGCGGGGCGGTGAAGCCAACCGGGACCCAGCCAACGACGTGTTGACGGTAGATGTCAAGCCAAAGAAAACGGCTATGACCGAGAAACTCGTTTACGAAGTTAATGGCAAAGGGGTAAACCTGAAATGGGATACCGTCGATGTACCTATTTCGATCAAGTAACAATAACAGATGTCATGAAACGAAAAGGGGCCGAGTATGAACTCGGCCCCTTTTCGTTTCCTATCGAAGATGTTAATCAATCTTTAGTGCTTCCTGAGCCCGATCGATCCCTCTTTCTGCTGAGTTAGCTGCGTTATCGACCGTATTGTTATAGGATCTTTTGGCCTGACTCAGCTTCTGATCTGCCTTTTCCTGACCCTCGTTTTTGTATTTATCAAAAATTTCTTCGGCCTCGTTCGCGTATTGGTTGGCGGAATGGCTTGCTTTCCCAACCACCCGGTCGACCTGAGATTTTACCTGATCGACCCCTTCTTCCCATTGCCGTTGTAAATCGTCAATTCCCTGCGTTAATTTTTCGCGTGTTTCTTTCCCGCTCCGGGGGGCTGTCAGATAACCAATGGCCAGACCAGCTAGTATTCCTCTTAGAAAGCTCATAATCGTGTTTGTTTTCGGTTTTGATTTACGATTAGCTGACTACCTAAAAAAAGCATGCCATTTCACCTGGACAGACGATAAACCACTGTCTATCAATAAGAAGATCACCTTTTATCATTTTCAGAAACGGTTCTTCTTTACAAGCCGTGAGTATTTTTTTCTACAGGATAGGGCAAACAAAGGGCCACTATTTTCATAGCGGCCCGGCAATCTATATGGGTATTTGTATCTGGAATTCTGGGTATACCTAACCCGTTCATCGCTTCTCAGCAATGACTTCCCGAATGTCGCTGATGATTTTCCCGGCCAGGTAGTCGGCTGTAGCCAGCGTATCCGATTCGGAATAGATTCGAATGATGGGCTCCGTATTGGATTTACGCAGGTGTACCCATTCTTTATTAAACTCGATTTTTACCCCATCGATGGTATTGATCGGATTCCGGGCGTATTTGGCCTGGATACGGTCAAGAACAGCATCGACATTAATATCGGGGGTAAGCTCAATTTTATTTTTCGAAATGTAATAATTGGGGTAAGTCCGACGAAGAATGGAAGCTAGTTTGCCCGATTTAGCCAGATGGGTCAGAAACAACGCAATGCCCACCAGCGCATCGCGGCCATAGTGCAGGTCAGGGTAAATGATTCCGCCATTACCTTCTCCCCCAATCACGGCATCTTTTTCCTTCATCATGTCCACTACATTGACCTCCCCAACTGCCGACGCAAAATGCTGTCCACTGTATTTCTGAGTCACATCCCGCAAGGCAATTGTGCTCGACATATTCGATACGGTATTGCTCGACCGGGGGCTTCCGGCTGGATTGTTTTTCAGTACGTAATCCGCCACTGCTACCAGCGTATATTCTTCGCCGAATGGTGAACCGTCTTCGCAAATCAGAGCCAGCCGATCAACATCGGGATCGACCACAATCCCAAGATCGGCTTTGCCTTTCTGCATCTCTTTAATAATATCCCGGAGGTTCTCAGGCAATGGTTCGGGATTATGGGCAAAATTTCCGGTCGGTTCGCAATGGAGTTTAGTCACCTGCTCAACACCAAGTGCCTCCAGCAACATCGGAACGGCCAAACCGCCCGTCGAATTAACGGCATCCACCACAATGCGAAAATTTCGGGCAGCAATGGCGTCTTTATCGACTAGGGGAAGCGCCAGGATCTGGTCGATGTGTTTCTGAAGCCAGGTCGAATCGGCACGATATTGGCCTAATTTCCGCACCTCAGCAAAATCGAACGACTCCGCTTCGGCAATAGCTAATACCTCAGCTCCGTCTTGTGCCGAAATAAACTCACCTGCTTCATTGAGTAGTTTAAGGGCATTCCACTGAATGGGATTATGACTGGCGGTCAGGATAATCCCTCCCGAAGCTCCTTCACCAGGCACAGCCAGTTCGACGGTAGGGGTCGTAGACAGGCCCAGATCAACCACATTGAGGCCAAGCCCCTGCAACGTGGCCGCCACTAATTTAGAAATCATTTCGCCCGACAGCCGACCATCCCGGCCAATGACCACCGTTTGGCGATCGGGGTTACGTTGTCGCAGCCACTGCCCAAAGGCGGCTGTAAATTTAACTACATCTAAAGGTGTCAGGCCTTCTCCACTCTGTCCTCCAATCGTTCCTCGAATGCCGGAAATAGACTTTATTAATGCCACGTGACGGGTTGGATAATTGTTTTGGTTAAATTGTAAAAATAGTTGATCATTGGCAGTCGTCGGTCAATTGGCATTACTTATTTAATGGTAAGTTGTCAATTTCCGATAAAGACCCTCTGTTTTATTCTGATCAGGTATAGCTATAAACGAGTAGGCCTTTTCGGCTGGTTTAAATGAAGGTCAATTCTGAGCGTAAGGTAGAATTGGCTCGTCCCATAAACTTGCCACTGATTGGAGCAGCCAGCTCTGGTTTGGCCGTTGAGGTCAAAAAGACATGTCGATTCACCACCAGCGTCCCTTCGGTTGGGTCGAACCCACGCCAGCCAGCTCCGGGCAAATACACCTCAACCCAGGCATGAAGCTGGTGTTCCTGCTGAGGGTTGCCCAGCAGATAGCCACTTACAAACCGGGAAGCTATTCCCAGACTCCGGCAGGCCGCCATAAACAGGGTTGTATAATCACGGCACGACCCTTTCCGTTGCTGTAGCGTTTGTTCGGGTGGCAGCGGAAGCCCCTCTTCCCGAACTTCATACGTAAATTTCCAGATGGCCTGGTTCAATGCCATCAGAAAGGCCGTTGTTTGCCAGTTGGCCTGAGCGGCTAACTCCTTTGCCCAGTGTTCAACCGACTCTGTTACACCCAGTTTGACCAGATACGGATGCAGGAGCTCTATTTCTGCTTTGGGGTACTGAAAAGGCACCTGCTGGGTATCAAAGGGAAACAGCACAAAATCAAACGAATTAAATTCGTCGGATTCCAGTTCCATTTCGACATTGACGCGCAGATGCGAGGTTAAATGACTGAAATAAACCACCTGCTGTACATTCCCTTCTACATCCACATTACGCACAAGCTGAGTTGGCTCAGGGTCAATCTGCAAGGTGTACGCTAGCAGCCGCTGATACGGATACATACGTGGATACAGGTACAGCGTTTGTGGCCCTAAAGCGACAGGCGTATCGTATGTGTACTCAGATTCATGCCGAACGTGCAGACGCATGGGACTATAGCTATGATAGATGATGGATCGTGTATGATTCTGGTGGCGAAAATTTACATCCTATATCATACTCCCCACATCATACATTTTTTACGGCGCGAACTTTTTCAAAGATGGGGTCCATCCAGTAAGAAGGCAGTTTTCGAACCGAATTGCTTAGCAGGGCGCTCCACTGGTGCGATATTTCGTCCATATCTTCCTTGTCGAGCCGATATTCGGTCATATGGAAGCTGTTTTTTGGATAGATCACGACATCCAGCGGGTAATCTACGTCGTTGGCACTGACCCGCGTAGCATCGAAAGCCAGAAAGCCAATTTTAAGCGCATCCTGCATACTGGACTCGTACGACAGGTTTCGGAATAACAACGGCTTGCCATAGCCCGAGTTACCAATAATTTTGAACGGCGATCCCTGATCCACCTCCACCCAGTTGCCTTCAGGATAAAGTAAAAACAACTTGTGCTCAGTATCGTCTTCCAGTTGACCGCCCACAATGGCATTCAGGTTGAAATTCAACCCATTGGCGATGATCGACGCTTTATCCTCCTGAGCGACACGCTTCACCTGTTCACCGAATGCATTAACGGCTTTGTACAGTTTATTGAATGAGCGGTCCTGTTCGGTAAGGACTTCACTAAAGTAGGTAATGGCTTTATCTCGGACAGAGCGCAGTCCTGAAGTCATGATAAACAGGGAGTGATTCTCAACTTCATGAACTGAGATTTTTCGGTTCGAGGAGACCTCCGTACCCGAAGTCAATCGTCTGTCGGCGATGGCAACCAGGCCCGACGCCACCTTAACACCTAAGCAATACGTCATTCTATACAGTGGGAAAACCTAATCGTAAACCCGACAAATATACAGGTTACCCCAATTTTTGTTCGATTTAGCCGTTGGTTTTTCTTTAAAATTAGGCAGAATGGCGACGTACGTTGTTGTTTCGCCCAATCTGGTGGACACGGTTCAGCCTTATATTTTCCAGAAATTAACCCTTTATAAACCAAAGGCACTGAATTCGTAGAATGTATATATACAGTAGATTACGCATGAAAATTGGCTGTTGTTCAAAGGGTTTTTAGGAAAAAAGGTTTGTTTTTGGGAAACGTTTGTGTTACTTTGGCAAGCGGAAGGTGATATTCCCTTTGCCCATTTTGCAATGAACTTTGACGACGAAGACGACGACGATAGCTTTCTGGACTGGGATGGCTTCGATGAGGATTATGACCCGGAAGAGGCTCGTGCCGAAATGGAAGCCGAAAACCGACGCATCAAGAATCTGCCGATTCTGCGGAAAGCCAACGAGTTGATGGAACTCACTCAGGCTATTGTGGAAACCATCAATAAAGAGGATGATGTGCTGATGATGCATGAACAGATGCTGGCCAATGCGATGATGCTGGCTCCTAAAATTGTTGGGGCAGAAGGGGGCGATTTGTACACGCTCCGCATGGAAAATGCCGTCATCATCAAAATGCACGCCCGCGAGCTATTGGCACAGACCTCTTACTGTAAAGCTGAAAAATTAGCCGCAACCGCTTATTTAAACCTGCTTCGGGATGAAATCGAGCAGTTCCGTATTCTTTTTGTCGAATGGGTAAACAGTTTTGACAAGGATAATGATGCCCCCGATGATTGGGGACTCTTTTACTAGCATTCGTACAGTATGCCCAACGTGGTATCTGCCGCTATTGTCTTCAACTCTATAACTACTGAAATTATCGGGGAGCTTCAGCAGGATAAATTGCATTGAATTCCCTCTGAATACTTGTCCCTCGGTACGAGTTTCGTAACTGAACAGATTATCTTTGTTTGTCAGGCTATGACTACCTAGTTATGATCCGTTCTATACAGCCTTTTTCCTCCTTTTTAGCACGTCCGGGCCAAATTCTCCTATGCACGCTCATAGGCCTTATTTTCTGGCTGCCTGCCTGGGCCGATGAATTAACCACTACAAACGCTCCAACCGATCTGGTCGTGACGGTAAGCGGAACCGCATCGGTTTGCGCGGGTACCAGTACTACCCTCACGGCATCAGGCTGTCCTACGGGAGGTACCATCCGCTGGTCGACAACGCAAACCGGGAGCACGATCATCGTTACCCCCCAACAAACCACGTCATACACCGCCGTTTGTCAGGTAGCAGGTACGGGCAGTACCACCGCCGTAACCTCAACCAGTGCCGTAGGAACCGTGCGGGTTTATCGGCCTATCGTCATTTCATTTGATTACCGTCCGCCCTCCTGCAACAATCTGCTGGATGGAGGCATCGTAATCAATGGCAGTGGCGGTGTCGGGCTTTTGCAATATCAACTTGGTGAGTTCCCTTTCCAGACGTTCAATGCCTTTGGTCCCTTCAAAGCGGGGAGTTATCCGGTTGTGGTTAAGGACTCGGCAGGCTGTATGCTGAAAACAACCGCCGAATTGCCACAGCCCCCGCCTATTACGGCAACCGTTATGGTGGTCAACGCCAAATGTGTCGGTAGCCGGGATGGTCAACTGGTAGCCGTAGCAGCCGGGGGCGTAGGCGATTATCGCTACGCGCTCCAGGGCACTCCCCCACAGGAAAGCAATGCGTTCTATGGGCTTAAAGCAGACTCTACCTATACGCTGATCGTATCGGACAAAAACAACTGTGTACTGTACAAGCCCGTTTATATTGGCCAGCCTGCTCCTTTTTCCATCACTATAACACCCATACCCACACGCTGCACCGGCTCAGCAGATGGCACCATCAGTGTTTCGGCAACGGGAGGTCTGTCGCCTTACCAATATCAACTTGGCAACGGGGCATTTCAATCGGGTACCCAGTTTACAGGTTTATCGGCCACCAGCTACGAAATAACCGTGATGGATGCTAATGGATGCAAGGGTAAGCAAAGTGTAGCGGTACCCCAGCCCGCCCCGCTCGTTCTGAAAGCCACAGCGAGACCCGTGCTCTGTTCAGGCCCCAATACGGGCGCTATTGCCATAACCCCATCAGGGGGTACCGGAACCGTTCTTTACCAGGCCACCAGCAATTCGGTCCCTCAGAATACGAGTGTCCTGACGGGGCTTACAGTTGGTACGTATACGGTGGTAGGCACCGACGCGAATGGCTGTACAGGTATCGTATCGGTAACGATTGGCAATGTTACCCCGCTAAAAATTCAGGCTACCCCTATCCCCGCTACGTGCTGCACCTGCCCTACAGGAGGGGTTAAACTAGCCGCTACAGGTGGAACGGGAACGGGACTACGCTTCCAGATACTCGGCCAGGCTTTCCAGGCCAGCAGTCAGATTAACAACCTTACACCCAGCCCCTATCGGGTTCGGGTAGTGGACGATGGTGGCTGTAGTGATACTACGACGGCCATTGTTACCGATGGTGGAGCCTTGACCCTATCGACAGGTACGCTTAAAAACGTAAGTTGTCCCGGCCTGCGAAACGGCGAAGCCACTGTACAGGTGGCCGGAGGAACCAAACCGTTTACGTATTTCTGGACAACGGAACGCCTGGACACCTTAAAGCCCTATACGGCAACCCAGCTAAATTTACCCGAAGGGACTTATACCGTCAGCGTACGGGATAGCAACCGCTGCACAACGTCGACGTTATTTGTCACGATAAAATCACAGAATCCGACGCCTGCCAAACCGATCATTAGCCAGATTGCCAATAGCAGCCTAGTTGTCAATCAAACGAGTGGGATACAATGGTATCTGCAAACGGGAACGAATTCGGCCACAGCCATTTCCAATGCCACCAGTGCTACCCTGGTTCCTTATGCGAGTGGTTTATATACCGTAATTGTTACGGTCAATGGTTGTGCTTCTCCACCATCCGAATCCTTCAATTTCGTATTAACGGCCGTGGACGAACCAAATCCTGGATTCACGATACGCATAGTGCCTAATCCTGTCGTCAATGTTTTGCGTCTGGAGATTGAGCAGTTGGAACGATCCGCTATTCAGGTTCATCTGCTCGATGCAGCAGGGCGAGCGGTTCGGGCGTATCAAATACCGGCTTTCACTGGTAAAAAATGGGTCGAATGGCCCATCGATGGCCTTTCGACGGGCACTTATATGCTGAAGGCAATGGCGGAATCACGCCAATCGCTGATGCGGGTAGCCGTAGAGTGAAGTGGTCTCAAAAATGCCTTCCTGGTAATGGGAACGGCTATTCAGCAAACGAGCCGCTGGGATTATCTCAGCGGCTCGTCGTTTTATTTCTCAATTAAACTCGGACTCGTCCATCGTTGGGCTACATTCAGCGTATAATCGACAAAGGCCCGCACCGTCCGCTCATATACCTCATGCCCGACAAAATGGCCGTGTTCGTCCAGGTTGATCGCTGTTTCATGCGACTCGTATAACTTGGGCGATACAATCGAATAGCTGTTGGTGAAGCTGATGATCTTGTTCACCACCGTGGTCATGTCCAGCGCTGGTTGTCGGCCTCCACGTCCGTTCGAAACGCCTGCCATCGCAAACACTTTATTGTCGAACAGGTGCTTAAAAGCCGGCCCACCCAACTGATGAATCGTGTTGGTTGCCTGTGGCGGTGCCGTCCAGTTGTATTCAGGCATGGCAAAAATCACCAGATCGGCCGCTTCCCAGTTGCTAATCAATTCGTCCTGAAAGGGTGTCAGCGCATCTTTTCTGACAGCGCCCTGGCCTACAAATGGTATGTCGTACTCCACAAAATCTATAATCGAAACCTCATGATGCCCTTCTTCGGCCAACAGATGGCGAAGGTAGGTCACAAAGCGCAATGAGTTACTGTTCTTGCGCGATGAGGTAGCTATAAGTGCTATTTTCATCGTTGTAAACGGATACAATTCGCTATGAGAACCCCGACACTGTTTCTTTAGTTCGTCGTCTTTTTTTGTAATACATTGCAACGTTTTTGTTACAAGATGAGTCTGTTCAATAGCTTATCAATCAAAAGGATATCGACTATGAAACTGGTCTGCCTCTTCACCCTGTTCACCCTAACCTGTGCGGTAGCTCAGGTTCCTTCTACAAGCATTCGAAACGATTCGGTACCGTCGGTATTTCCACCAGATCTCATGCCCAATGTACAGCCGAATAATTCCTTTTACAGACACCCCATGGACCCCAAAAATGTAGTACGGGCCACGCTGGATAATATGCCGATAAAAGTGCCGGATTCGTCGGCCAACTACACCATCCAGCTCAAAAACCTGAACCCTAAAAACCGAATGTATTATTGGAATCCTGAGAGCAAACCCGTTCCAAGAAAGCGCCGGTAAGCGTTAGTTCAGCGCCTGCTCCAGATCGGCAATCAAATCGTCGGCATGTTCCAGACCGACCGAAATACGCAATAGATTTTTAGGCGTTATTGAGTTGGGCCCTTCGGCCGTAGCCCGATGTTCGATCAGCGATTCGACCCCACCCAGGCTGGTTGCCCGTGTGAACAGATGTAGCTTACCTATAAAACGAAGTGCTTCTTCAGCCCCCCCTTTTACCTGCACCGATAGCATGGCCCCGTAGCCTTTCATCTGCTGCTGAATAACAGCCCTTTGCGGATGGGTCGCCAGGCCGGGGTAATGTACTTTCTCCACAGCCGGATGCGTGGCCAGAAATTCCGCGATCTGCTGCGCTGTGGCGCTCTGGGCTCGCACCCGTACACCCAGGGTTTTGATGCCCCGGCTAACCAGCCAGCAATCGAAGGGGGATGGTACGGCTCCCGATAACCCCTGCAACAGCCGTACTCGCTGGGTAAATTCGTTATTTTCCTTAAAAATCAACGCCCCCCCCAGCACGTCGCTATGACCGCTCAGATACTTGGTGGTCGAGTGCATCACGACATCACAGCCTTGCTCGAACGGCCGTTGCAGCACAGGAGTAGCCCAGGTATTGTCGCATACACAAATCGCCCCAGCTTCGTGAGCCAACTGACTAATCGCCTGTAAATCAGCAATATCGAGCATGGGATTGGAAGGGGTTTCGCACCAGACCAGGCGGGTATTTTGATGAATCCAAGCCCGTACCGACTCCAGATCGCGCATGTCCACACGCGTATAGGTAAGCCCCCACGGATGGAATACCTGCTCGAGCAGGGCTGGCGTACCATAATACGCATCGGTCGATAACAGCACATGATCGCCTGGGCTGAGTGCCTGAAATAAGGTCATTGTGGCAGCCTGACCCGATCCAAACGCCATACCGACAGAGCCCCCCTCAAGCGTCGCGAGCGCGTTTTCCAGGGCTTCCCGAGTCGGGTTGTTCGGGCGGGTATAGATGTAATTGGCGGGCAACTCGTTGGCTTCGTTCCGGGCGTAGGTTGTCGACAAATGAATGGGGGGAACCACTACCCCGGTTACTGAATCGGGCTGATGGGTCGCGCGGAGGGCAAGTGTATCGAAATGCATAACAGGTTATTTTAAAATAAACGGTAAACGGTGAAACGAATACCGTTGACTAATGATACCAAACTGCAAAAACGGCTCATTTTTTGTTATCGAAAATGCTGGATTCCGTTGGTTCTTTTACCATAGGCCTCTGAATTGTTTTTCCTCCTAACCCACTTTGCTAGTTTTTCACTGGAACAGATGGATTAGATGCCTTCTCTGGCGACATACACAACTCCGCTTACGGCTAAAACAGCCGCACATTTGCTCCGACGGGCAACCTTTGGACCAACCCAGACTGAAATTACCAGCTTCACCGGCCTGACGGCTACGCAGGCGGTACAGTTGCTTATTGCCAATGCTAACTATTCGCCCGCTCCGCCAGTCGATCTGGACGAGAATCAGCCTACTGCCGGACAAACGTATCTGGACAAACCGTTTAACCACAACCGAAATTTCGATTTTGGTCACTATCTGAGCTGCTGGTGGCTAGGGCTGATGGCCTCCCAAACGGCCCCACTCAGCCTGCTCGACAAGCTGACTCTGTTCTGGCAAAATCATTTCGTAACCACCCGGTCGACCGTTGGCGATTATCGGTTTCTAAATCAGTATTTGCTGTTGCTGCGCAATAATGCCCTAGGCAACTTTCAGAATCTGGTCGTTCAGGTTACCAAAGACCCTGCCATGTTGCGCTACCTCAATGGAAACGAGAACATCGTAGGTCATCCCAATGAGAACTATGCCCGCGAGCTTCAGGAACTGTTTACCGTTGGCGTTTTTGATTTCGCCGGGAATAAAAACTACACTGAAGACGATGTAAAAGCTGCCGCGAAGGTATTGACTGGCTGGGAGTACACCAACTACGAAGTCGACAATTCGACCAGCTTTACCACCCTCTTCAATCTGACTAACCACGACACTACGAACAAAACCTTTTCGGCCAGTTATAACAATACGGTCATTGTCGGTCGATCGACCAATCCATCCCCTACAGTTACGGCAGGGGATGCCGAACTCAGTGATCTGGTCACCATGCTGTTGAGCCATCCGGCCTCCGCCCGGTTCATTTGCCGAAAACTATATCGGTGGTACGTCAACCCGAACGTCACACAAACGATTGAAGATGATGTCATTATTCCGCTCGCCCAGCTTTTTGTCACCAATAATTTTGCGATACAACCCGTCATCGAGAAGTTACTGACGAGTCAGGTCTTTTTCGATACGGCCAACATCGGTGCGCTGGTAAAATCTCCGGTCGATCTGGCTGTTGGGTCAATGCGTCTGTTCAATCAGCCTGTTCCGGCGCTACCAACGCATTATGTCGGTTTTCGGAACTACACTGATTTTATGTTCTACCGGATGCAGGACATGCTGATGCCCTTGCTCGACCAACCCTCGGTGTTTGGCTATGAACCTTATTACGATACGGGCTATACCAGAATCTGGATCAACACCACTACCATCGGCTATCGCTATGAGTACACCGATGCGTATGTATTGAGGTATCTTCAGGTCGAACCAACCTATCTGATGGGAATCGATGTACTGGCCTGGGCCACGTCGCTACAGCCCAACTTTGCGGATGTGGCCGGAACCCCCGCCATTTCCTGTGCCGATGTACAGGCTGGCTTTTCTAAAAACCTGTTCGCCATTGACTTACTACAAACCCAAATCGACTTTTTGATCGATACCATTATGATGCAGGGACTGCCACGTACATCCTGGACATTCCAGTGGAATGCGTACCGAACCAATCCTAACGACGGAGGAGCCCGGTATGAGGTTCGTTCCCGTTTAGAAAATTTAATGAAATATATGCTTCGGATGGCCGAGTACCATATCTGTTAAGGCAGACCTCGTTTCAACCCTCTGATGTATTGTTTATTTATCAACAAATCAGTAAACTTGATGTTTGCCAGACAATGAAAAACTCGCTTAAAGTCTTGTTCAAATTGTCTTTGACCGTAACGTACTCGTATTGAATGCCTTATTTGGATATCTATACCACACTGCTTACCGCCGGAACGGCTGCCCACTTGCTTCGGCGGGCAACCTTCGGGCCAACGCAAACTGAAATAACCAGTTTTACGGGCTTAACGGCTACGCAGGCGGTTCAGCAGCTTATCAGCAACGCAAACTACTCGCCACCGCCCCCCGTCGATCTGGATAGTAATCAGGCAACCGCTGGTCAGACGTATCTCGATAAGCCGTTCAACGGTGACCGGAACTTCGATTTTGGCCATTATTTACGGTATTGGTGGCTGGGCCTGATGGCTTCCCAAACAGCGCCACCGAGTCTGCTTGATAAACTAACCCTGTTCTGGCAAAACCATTTTGTTACGACCCGCGAAGTTGTCGACGACTACCGCTTTGTCAATCAGTATATGCTGCTGCTGCGCAATAATGCTTTGGGAAACTTCCGTACGCTGGTCACCCAGATCAGTAAAGACCCCGCCATGCTGCGCTACCTCAACGGCAATGAAAACGAAGTTGGTAAGCCCAACGAAAACTATGCCCGAGAACTTCAGGAACTGTTTACGGTAGGCGCATTTGATTTCGCCGGGAATAAAAATTATACCGAAGACGATGTAAAGGCTGCCGCCCGGGTGCTCACTGGCTGGAAATACACCAATTATTGGGTAAATGGCTCGACCAGTTTCGGTACTACGTTTACCCTCTCGAAACACGACAAAACCAACAAAACCTTTTCGGCTTCTTACAACAATACCACCATTTCGGGTCGATCGACAACATCGGCGGGCGACGATGAACTGGCCGATCTGGTAACGATGCTGCTCAATCATCCTCAAACGTCCCGGTTCATCTGTCGGAAATTGTATCGGTGGTATGTCAATCCCAACGTTACCCAAGCCATCGAGGATAACGTCGTTATTCCGCTGGCGCAGTTTTTTGCCAGCCCCTCCAACAACTATGCCATTCAACCCGTCATCGTCAAGTTGCTAACCAGTCAGATCTTTTTCGACGATGCCAACCGGGGAGCCCTGGTGAAATCGCCCGTCGATCTGGCCATTGGAGCCATGCGGTTTTTCAACCAGCCCGTACCGGACATGACCACCGATTACGCGGCCTTCAAGGTGTATTGCGATTTCATGTTCTGGCGGATGCGGGATATGCAGATGGCTCTGGTCGATCAACCCTCCGTTTTTGGCTATGACGCATACTATCAAACGGGGTATTCGCGAATCTGGATCAATACGACCACACTGGCGCTCCGGAGTGATTACACCGATGCGTATATCTGGCGCTGGCTTCAGGTAAAACCGAACTATAAAATGGGCATCGACCTGTTGGGTTGGGTCACGTCACTCCAACCCAATTTTTCGGATGTGGCCGGAAGCCCCGCTATTCCCTGCGTAGATGTCCAGGCCGCTTTTTCCAAAAACCTGTTTGCCATTGACCTTTTTCCGTCACAGACCAGCTTCTTGATCGACACGATTATGATGCAAGGCATTCCGCGTACATCCTGGACGGTTGAGTGGAATAACTATCGCTCAACCCCAACGAATACCAACCGAAAAAATGCAGTGCTATACCGATTACAGAACCTAATGAAATACATGCTCCGCATGGCTGAATATCAACTGTTTTAAAGAGCGAATGCGAGAACGAGTGAATGAGCGAACAAAACGCATCAGCCACTCTTGCACGCATCTGCCCTTTCACTCTTTAGCGAATGAAACGTAGAGATTTTTTGGCAGCAGCCTCAGCGAGCCTGGTGCCAGTAATGCTGGATGGATTTGGGCTGAAAGCCATGACCAGCCAATCGGCCCTAGTTCAATCCCTATTGAATACAGCCGCGCTGGCTACCGACCGGGTGCTGGTGATCGTTTACCTTAACGGCGGAAATGATGGGCTGAATACCGTGATTCCACGGGATCAGTATTCGCTCTACACAGGTCTTCGCAGTAATATCGCCATCCCCGAAAATGCAGTGCTGGCTCTGGATGGTAATCCGGCTACGGGCCTTCATCCGGCCATGACGGGCATGCGCGATCTATACAACAACGGTAAACTGTCCATCATCCACTCGGTTTCGTACCCTAATCCCGATCAGTCGCATTACCGCGCTACCGACATCTGGATGACTGCCGTCGACGCCAATGCGACGTCGGATTCGGGCTGGGCGGGTCGTTATCTCGAAAATCGTTATCCAGGCTACCCGGTCGGTTATCCAAACCCACAGATGGAAGATCCGTTGGCTATTCAGATCGGCTATCTGACCTCAACGGCCCTGCTGGGCAGTCAGCAGTCCATGGGTATTGCCCTCAGCGATCCAAACAGTTTTTACCAGTTGGTCGGCTCAGGGAGTGCCACATCACCGGGCGATTTACCCTGCTGCGATGCCGGTGAGTTGATTGCCTTTATTCGGCAGCAACAGATTTTGTCAGTGGGCTATGCCACCGAAATCAAGGCAGCCGCCGATGCGGGTCAGAATATGGCCACGTACCCGGATGCATCAGCCAAAAACTCGCTGGCCGACCAGTTAAAAATCGTAGCCCGGCTGATCCACGGTGGCCTGAAAACGAAAATCTATTTTGTTTCGCTCAGTGGATTCGATACCCATTCAACGCAGGTAGACCCCACCAATGTGCTCATCGGCACCCATGCCGACTTACTGGGCAAAGTGTCGACGGCCATCAGTGCCTTTCAGCAGGATCTAAAGTTGCAGGGCACTGAAGACAAAGTGGTGGGCATGACGTTTTCTGAGTTCGGCCGACGCGCCAATTCCAACAACTCACGGGGAACCGATCACGGTGTGGCGGCTCCGATGTTCGTTTTCGGCAGCAACCTCAAGCACCGCACCTTTGGCCAGAATCCCGACCTTGCCAACCTGACAGGGCAGGCTGGCAACAAGGAAATCACGATGCAGATCGACTTCCGGCGGGTATATACCGACATTCTCAACGACTGGTTTGGCACCGCTTCTGCCACCACAAACTCGTTACTGTTCCATCCGTTTCCCACTATCTCGCTTTTCTCAGATACTGTTGAAACCGTGGCTTCGGGCAACTGGCAGGACAAATCGATATGGACCGTTGGGCGGGTTCCGTTTGCCAATGAGTATGTAAAAGTAAACGCTGGCCATACGGTCACCATTAGCCAGAATACCTCCGTCAAAAACATTCGTCTGGATGGCAAACTGATTTACAATGGCCCTTATTCCATTCAGGTTACTGGCTAGATTCTTCACAAGGCACCGGGCAGATCAACTTCTGTCTGGTCAATGCTACTAACTGTGGGTTTTACGGGTATAAGCCAACAGTCGCAGCGCGTTGAAGACGACCAGCAGTGTGGAACCTTCGTGGGCGATCACGGCAGGACCGATCCGGGCGATACCCAGAATAGTCAGTGGAATCAGTATGGCCACCATGCCCAGGCTGATGTACAGATTCTGGCGAATGATGCGCCGGGCTGCCCGGCTCAGTCCAATCGCGAAGGGAAGTTTATCCAACTGATCGCCCATCAGGGCAATGTCGGCCGTTTCCAGGGCCACATCCGAACCGGCGGCCCCCATAGCGATACCGACCGTGCTCTTGGCCATAGCGGGGGCATCATTCACGCCATCGCCCACCATAGCGACTTTACCTTCGCCCTGACGAAGTTTCTGAACAGCCTGCACTTTGGCTTCGGGCAACAAATCGCCCAGTGCATCCGTCAGCCCGACTTCGCTGGCAATGGCATCGGCTACCCGCTGGTTATCGCCTGTCAGCATAATCATGCGCTGGATACCCAGTTCTTTTAGTTCGCTCAGTGTCTGCCGGGCCTCCTTTCGTGGAGTATCCATCACGCCCAGAATACCCAGAAACGACTTACCCTGCCGAACGATCATGGCTGTATGTCCGTTTGCTTCCAGTTCATCGGCTTTCTGACGAACAGCATCGGTCAATGTGTTCTGCTCGTCGAACAGAGCTTTATTGCCTATGTACACGGGTTTCCCATCGACAGTCGCCTGTACTCCCCGCCCCGTCAGAGCTTTCAGATCCGTGGCTTCCGGTATACTTTTCTGGCCCAACCGATCGGTGCCATCCTTAACGATGGCCTGTGCCAGCGGGTGATCACTAAGTCGTTCGACAGCAATGGCCACGGGTAGTAGTTCGGCCTCAGAAGCCTCCAGCGTAACCACCTGAGCCAGTCTGGGCTTACCCTCGGTCAACGTACCCGTTTTGTCAAACGCCACGGCTGTCAGTTCCCCCAGATCTTCGAGCGGTCGCCCACCTTTTACCAACACCCCATCGCGGGCTGCCCGTGCAACCCCACTCAGTACCGCCGATGGGGTTGAAATGGCCAACGCACAGGGACTGGCGGCAACCAGCACAGCCATAGCCCGGTAGAAACTTTTGGCAAACGGCTCATCAATCACCAAGTAAGCAAAACAAAGAGTCACCACCAAAATCAATACCGCCGGAACGAACCACCGTTCGAAACGATCTGTAAATTGCTGAGTAGGCGATTGCTGGGACTCGGCTTCGTTCACCAGTTTGATCAGCCGGGCCAGAGTTGAATCACTGGCCGCTTTAGTGACTTTGATTTCCAGCACCGACGTCCCGTTGATGGTTCCCGCAAACACTTTATTTTCGGGCTTGGCCCGACTGGGATCGGCATCTGGGTCAGCCATTGGCTGCTTATCCACGGGTACACTTTCGCCCGTAATGGGCGCCTGATTCACAGGGCCGCCCCCTTTGATGACGACACCATCAGCAGCAATTTTACTGTTTGGCTTAACAAGGATTACGTCCCCTATCTTTAGCTCGGCTACGTCTACTTCTTCCGTCGAATTACCCCGCCGAACGGTCGCTGTTTTGGCACTTAAATCGGCCAGAGCAGAAATCGACTTACGAGCGCGGTTCATGGCATAGTGCTCCAGAGCGTGTCCCAGGCTAAACAAGGCCAGCAACAAGGCCCCTTCGGCCCATTCGCCCAGCACACCCGCCCCAGCGGCCGCCACCAGCATCAGAAAGTCGATCTCGAACTGGCCATTCCGAATCGCTTCAACTGCTTCTTTAGCCGTAAAGAAACCTCCGCAGAAATAGGCAAATCCGTACAACGTCAGACTCACCCAGCCCGGAATCCCGCTCACAAAGGAAAGCCCGAACCCCACTCCGAGGAATACGGCACACAGAATGGCAAAGATCAGTTCGGTATTTGGGCCAAAGATGCCGCCATGCTCATGATCGTGTCCATCGCCTTCAGCATGTTGATGACGCTTATGCTCCTCTCCTTCCCTATGGTCATGGGCAGGTTCAGTATTGTGAGCTGACGAGGTATGGGCTTTATCGATTGAGGATTCAGGTTGCGCGTCGATGTCTGGTTCAGTCTCCGATCCAGGTGATGCGGGCGTTTTGTTTTCCCCAAGTTTATTCAGAATGGTCGCCAGTTGGGTCTTCTTCCGGTCAAATTCCAGATGAATCGCTCCCGATGCGGAGACAGACACCTCTACAACACCGGGCCAGCGCTGGATTTGGCCTGTTACGATTCGAGCGTGCCGCGCATGGCGAACACCTTGTAGTGTTCCCACAAAATGCCCGTATTGGCTGGTAATTCTGGCGCCGGCCTGTTTAGCAAATTGCTGTACTCTATTCAGACTAATCGTCTGTGAATCATAATGAATACAAAGCTGGTCGGGATGCGTTTGGGTAGCCGCTCGTACATGAACTTTCTCAATACCCGGCCGGTCCTCCAGCAGTCCCATCAAGCGTTCCACGCACTGGTCTTTCTCATCCGGGACTTCAGGCAGGACAATGTTTAAATCGATTTGAAGTTTTTGCATAAAATCGTTGTGCTAATCCATTTGTAGGTAACTATTTACACTTCAGAAAGGCAAACTTTTTAGTAGATGTGGGTCAATGGGCATGGCCTTCTTCTTCCCCGCTAGCTGCAGTTAACTGCGACAGAACAGCGTAAGCCCCTTTAACAACAACCCGTGCCTGTCGAAGATTGATTTGGTTCGGTAGAGTCACCTGCGAATATCCACCCTCGCTCACACCCCGCCGAACAGGAATACGCCGAAACGTGGTGCCGACCTGTTCCGTTTCATCTGGATGTTGTCCGTGATGGTCGGGCATCTTTTCCGTCGTGACCACAAAAATGTAGTCTTTCCCTTCCGTCGATACAATGGCCTCCTCGGGCAAGGCCGGGACCCGGCTATCCCCCAGGTCGAGCGTTGCCTTCAGAAACGTATTGGGAACCAGCCGACTATCCGTCTGCCCAAGTTGGGCAATGACCCGTACAGAGCGGTCGGCATCAATGGTGGGATTGATGTAACTGATTTTCGCTGTATGCTCTCTGGAGGCTTCGCTGGTCAGCCGTAAACTAACCGACTGACCTACCCGAAGCTGAGGCAAATCCTTTTCAAAAACCGTTAGTTCGGCATAAATTCCCTGGGTACTGATAATCCGGGCAATCACGTCGGTGGGTTGTACATACTGACCGATGGTTGCCGATATATCGGTCACAACCCCCGTAATGGGAGCCGTCACGGCGTAAGAAGCGGTAAAGGTGCCGTTTAGGGCCGCCTGGGGCGAAAGACCAACCAGCCGCAGCCGTTCGGTCAGGCCATTTAGTCGGGCGCGTACCTGGGCCCGTTCGGCAGTTATTTGCTGAAAGACCTTCAACGCGCTCACGTTCTGCTCACTTAGCTCTTTCTGGCGGATGTATTCAGCATCAAGGTACGTCAGGCGGCTCTGGTTTTCGGCATACTCCTGCTGAACTCCTACCAGGTCGGGATTTTCGATTCGGGCCAGTAGTTGTCCTTTGCGAACAGGCTGACCAGGTAATAAAGGCAACTTCCGAATAAATCCGCCCTGAAGCCCTGTAATAGCGACCTGGCTTTGCGCTGGTGCAACCAGTCGTCCATTCACCAGGAGTTCCTGACCCAAATTCCGATAGTCAATGGTTCCTACCTGCACATCCCCAATCCGCAGTTGGTCGCTGGTTAGCTCCACCAGTTCAGCTGGGGCTTCCTGGTGAGCCGCTTCTGCGGGTTTCTTAGCCTCTGCCTTTTGCTGGTCAGCCGATTGTGGGTCACCAGAACAGGCATTTATCAGCCAAAGCAAACCCAGACTCCACACGATTTGTCTCATGATTAGCGTTATGGTAAGCCCAGAAGTTGTTCCAGGCGAATGATGGATTGATTATACTGACCAAGCACAACGACATAATTGGCCCGGGATTGATACGACTGGGTAAGTGCCTGCGAATACTGGAGGTAATCGATTTCACCGGCCCGAAAAGCCAGACTTGCTTTCTCTGCCAACAGTCGGGCAGTCGGCAACCCCGTCTGCTCATAGTAGGTCAGACTGCTTTGCCGTTTGCGGACATCCTGAATCGTGGCCTGAAGTTCGCCCTGCAGGTTACGCTGCGTCAAGGCCAGCGTCGCTTCGCCCAACTGCTGCCCCAGCCGGGCCGCTTCAATTCGGGCCCGCTGAGGACGACTAAACAGGGGATAGGCAATCCCGGCAGTCACGCCCTGAAATCGTTTGCCCCCTCCATACGTCACTTCCTGGTTGTCGACTACATAGGTGCCAATCAGAGACTGGTTGAAATAGCCGAGCGAGAAACTGGGCAGCAACCGGGCTTTTTCTACATCGGTTTGGCGAGCAGCTATATTGAGCTGCTGGCGAAGCAGAGCTAGCTCCGGCGTTTGAGCCAGCGTAGACGAATCGAGTTGAGGTGGTAGCGATCGGCGTGTCAGCAGGGAGTCCGCTAGCTGAATGGGCGCATTCGTATTCAGCAGCGTCTGGAGCCTACTAAGCACAATTTGTTGATCGGCTTCGGTCTGTGTCAATGCGTTCTCGATTTCGCCTAACTGGTTGGTGGCTGTTGCCACTTCTACAGCAGTGCCTTCACCTGTCCGCAACCGCAACTCTGTTGCCGCCCGAAAGGCAATGAGCAGACTATCCTGCGTTCTGAGCAACCGTCGCCGTTCAGCCAGATACAACAGATCGTAATAGGCCGATTTCACCTGAGCCCGCAGTTCATTTTGGGTCACTCGGGCCAGACTTTCGCTGCCCGCCACGTTGGCATCGGCCAGCCGTCCGAGCTGACGAACGAGTTTTGGATTAGGCAAACTCTGAGAAAGCGTAACGTTATTGTCGAAGTTGATCCCGTTGTATTGCCCACCCATCCAGGAAAGGCTGGTCGGACCTATATCGTGGGCGACCCGTCGGCCGGTCTGCTGTTGGGCAATGTTGAGGGCATTGATCCGGGCGGTTCCGTTTTGGGCCGTCGCCAGCCGCAGAGCCTCTTCCAGCGACAGTGCGTGGACTGGCCGTTGAGGAACCTGCGCCTGAGCCACACCAGATACCGCCATACCCAGTGTGCCGGCCAGCAGCCATCCGGCCAGTTTACCAGTCGGTGTGACCAGTACTTTTTTCTTTTTTTGCCTAAACCCTGATTGCTCCCATCCATACAGACAGGGTAGCACCAAGAGAGTCAATAATGTAGCCGAAACCAGGCCCCCAATAACCACGGTTGCCAGAGGGCGTTGCACTTCGGCTCCAGCCGTTTTAGCCAGTGCCATCGGCAGGAACCCCAGCGAAGCGACCAGGGCCGTCATCAACACCGGACGCAATCGGGTCGCCGTTCCCTGCACAATACGCTCCTGCAACGACAAATCGGTTTCTGCTTTCAGGTGATTAAACTCACCAATGAGCACGATACCATTGAGAACGGCCACCCCGAAAAGCGCAATAAACCCTACCCCCGCCGAAATACTAAAGGGCATGCCCCGCAAGGCCAGCGCAAACACACCGCCAATAGCTGCTAAGGGAATGGCCGAGAAGACCAACAGACTTTGTCGAATGGAGCCGAAGGTAAAGAACAGCAGCAGCCCTATGAGGCCTAACGCTACCGGCACGGCAATACCAAGCCGATCTTTGGCCTCCTGAAGATTCTGAAACTGACCACCGTAGGTGAGGTAATAACCGGGCGGAAGGGTCACCTGCTGATCGAGCTTTTGTTGCAGTTCCGTGACCACACTTTCGACATCGCGCTCCCGTACATTGAAGGCAACGACAATCCGACGTTTGGCATCTTCACGCTGAACCTGGTTGATACTGTTCTGAAATTGTACGTTGGCCAGTTGACTGAGCGGAATGGCCTGGCCATCAACCGACGTGACCAGCAGGTTCTGTACATCCTCCAAGCGCTGCCGACTGGCCTGTTGCAAACGGACCACCAGATCATAACGCCGTTCGCCCTCATACACCTGCCCCGCTGTAGCCCCAGCGAATGCCGCTTGCAGACACCGATTGGCTTCCTCTACCGAAATACCAAACTGGGCAAGTGCATCGCGGTCATAGCGAACCACGATCTGCGGCAAACCCGATACCTGCTCAACATACACATCTTTGACGCCGTTTACGGTACTGACTACCCGCCCAATGCGAGCTGCGTAATCAGCCAGTACACGCAGGTCTTCCCCATAGAGCTTAAGGGCCACATCCTGCTTCACGCCCGAAATCAATTCGCTAAAGCGCATCTGAATGGGTTGCAGGAAACCAAAACTCACACCGGGAATCTGCTTCAACTGATCGCTCATTTTATCGGCTAGTTCCTCCCGGCTCTCGGCCGACGTCCACTCATCCCGGTCTTTGAGGATAACCATCAGGTCGGTAGCTTCAATGGGCATCGGATCAGTGGGAATTTCTCCAGCTCCGGTTTTCCCGATCACTTCTACAACTTCCGGGAATTTTCTGGTTAAGATACGCCCTGCCTGTAGTGCGGCATCGCTGGATTGAGCAAGCGACGAACCCGTCATTACCCGGGTTTCTACGGCAAAATCGCCTTCATCCAGTTGCGGAATAAATTCACCGCCCAACTGACTAAAGACAACCAAAGCGCCCACAAAAAGTCCCACAGATAGGCCAACGACCAGTCCTTTGTGGCCGAGGGTCCATCGGATAGCGGGTTCATACCATTGCTGAAAAAAGGCGATAATTCGATCCGAAATGGTTCGGGTTTTGTTTCGAACGAGCTTCTTGCTCAGTAGCAGGGCCGACATCATGGGCACATAGGTAAGCGAGAGGATAAACGCTCCCAGAATGGCAAAAGCAACAGTCTGGGCCATCGGCCTGAACATTTTACCTTCAATGCCCACCAGGGCCAGAATGGGGAGGTAAACAATCAGAATAATGATTTCTCCGAAAGCGGCAGAAGAACGAATACGGCTGGCCGACTCGAATACATCTTCATCCATCTCTTTTTGGGAGCGAGCAGGCAGTTCAGTACCTGCTTTTTTTTGCGTTAGCAACACCTCGCTTCTCCCACCCCGCCTGGCCAGATGGTGCAACGTCGCTTCGACAATGATAACAGCGCCATCCACAATGAGCCCGAAATCAATAGCCCCCAGGCTCATCAGATTGCCCGACACAACAAATAGATTCATGAGCGCAACGGCAAACAGCATCGCCAGCGGAATAACGGATGCCACGATCAGCCCCGCCCGCCAATTGCCCAGCAGCAATACCAGCACGAAAACAACGATCAACGCGCCTTCGATCAGGTTGCGTTCTACCGTGCCGATAGCGCGTTTCACTAGCTTGGTCCGATCCAGAAAGGCATGAATCTCGACGCCCTCAGGCAACGTTTTTTTAATCTGCCCGATGCGTTGTTTTACATTGGCAATCACTTCTGAAGCATTGGCCCCCTTGAGCATCATCACAATGGCCCCAACAACCTCCCCCCCATCCTGATCCGGCTTTTCAGGTGCCGACCATCCGGTTCGGGTCATAGCCCCGTAACGGACAGCACTGCCAAGTTGTACGGTGGCCACATCCCGAACCCGAATTGGAATGCCCGTCGGTGTTCGTCGAACGACAATCTTGCCTATGTCCTGGAGGGTATTGATCAGCCCTTCGGACCGAATAAAATAGGCATTGGGCCGGCGGTCGATATAGGCTCCACCTGCGTTCTGATTATTCTTTTCCAGGGCCGAGAAAAGTTCATCCATCGTTACGCCAGCCGCCCGAAGCCGCTGAAGATCAATGGCCACTTCATACTGTTTTAGCAGCCCCCCAAAACTACTGACATCGGCAACCCCTGGCGTTCCTAATAATTGTCGACGCACAATCCAGTCCTGAATAGATCGGAGTTCCATGGCCGGGTAGCGGTTTTCGTAGCCGGGTTTTGCCTGTAGCACATATTGATAGATCTCGCCCAGGCCCGTAGTTACCGGAGCCAGTTCCGGCTCACCCGATCCGGGCGGAATCTGAGCGCGGGCCTGCTGTAATCGTTCAAATACCTGCTGGCGGGCCAGGTATATATCGACGTCATCGTTAAGCACGATAGTGACGACTGATAAGCCAAACCGGGAAATTGAACGGACTTCCAGAAGGTCAGGAATTGTAGCCATCGTTTGCTCGATCGGAAAACTGATAAGCCGTTCCACATCGAGGGCCGACAGCGCAGGGCTTTGGGTGATAATCTGGACCTGATTGTTGGTAATATCAGGCAAGGCGTCAATGGGGAGTCGGTTTAGTGAGTAACCGCCCCAGACGATTAAGGCCAGTGTAAACAGGCCAATAATAAGCTTGTTCTGAATAGAAAAGCGGATGACAGCATCCAGCATAAGCATACATGACTAAGAGGAAAACTCAGAGAAGAAGCATTCGGATGCAACAGGGTTGCACCGAAAAAAAAGGACATACGAATCCTATTTTAGTCGAGCTGAGGGGGTTGCCAGGTCGAACGGGGGGCCGTCGGCAGCGCGGGGGTTTCCAGACTTAGCCAGGTTTGGGCAACGGCCTGCGGAGGGGTAAAGCTAAACGTAAACTGGGGTGGCTGATGCATCAGGGTACCACAACAGGCGCAGCTACAGAACGGGGAACATAAATCCCCATCGGCCCGGTCGCTGTCATGCGCATGCGAATCAGCACTAATCTGGGTAGTCGTGTTCAATGGGCGCAGCAACTGGCAGGCATCGGCGCAGGGTAGCACCGATAGCAGCAACAGGTAAACGCTCATAAACAGATGAACCACTGATTTCATTCGGCAAAGGTATGCAAACAGAACATGCAACGGGTAGTCAAAAAGGAAGCGCCTTCTTCTGGCAACAAGATTCACGGCAGTCCTGAGATTTATCAACAAAATTGTAGCTTACCGAATACGGATTACCGTTGCGTTACATTCAGGATTTCTACTACCTTTACACCAACGGTATGCGTGCATACTAAATTCAATATGGGTACTTTCAGTCTTTTTATGGCGACAGTCGTAAACGCAGCAGTAGCCCTTTAGCCTTACCCCTATGGAACAACCGTATCAGTCGTTATCCTTTGCCCAGAACGATGGGGTCATGACCGTTTCCTTACTTGGCCCCGGCAAAGGCAATGCCATGGGCCCTGAGTTTTGGGATGAGCTTCCCAAAGCCATGGACGAACTTAACCGAAATCCCGCCGTTCGTTGTCTACTTTTCCGGGGCAGTGGCGACCATTTCAGTTATGGCCTCAATGTGACCCAGATGCTTCCACGTATCGGCAAAATGACTACGGGGACTGTGCTGGCTCATCAACGTGCCGACCTGATGGCGCAGATTCGTCAAATGCAATCGGGTTTTCAGAAAATGTACGAGTCGCCCAAACCCGTTATTGCGGCTGTGCATGGCTGGTGTATTGGTGGTGGTCTAAATATGATTGCAGCGGCCGATATCCGGCTATGCGCCCGCAATGCCAAATTCAGCCTGCGTGAAGTTAAGCTGGCGATAACGCCCGACATCGGTGGCCTACAGTTTCTTCCCCATATCATCGGTCAGGGGTTTACCCGCGAAATGGCGTTTACCGGAGCCGACTATGATTCGGCCTTTGCCGAACGAATTGGTCTGGTCAATCATGTTTACGATACGCCCGATCAGCTTTTTGAAGCCGCCGACAAGCTGGCTCATCAAATAGCCGACAATCCGGCGTCGGCCGTTCAGGGAGCCAAACAGGTACTGAATTACAGCGCCAACAAATCCATCGAAGACGGCTTACAATATGTGGCCGTCTGGAACTCCAGCCAGCTCCAGTCGACGGATTTTTCCGAAGCCATGCAAGCCACCCACGAAAAAAGGAAAGCCGAATTCAATAAAAAAATAGACCGAGGTTATTAGTTTAATGATTGAATGATAGAATGACTGAATGATTGAATTATTCGCATCAGTTATTCTATCATTCACTCATTCAACCATTCACTCATTCAACCATTATGACAACAGGCATGCTGCGCGATGATGCGCTCAAAGGAAAAACAATTATTGTCACGGGCGGAGGAACAGGGCTTGGGAAGTCCATTAGCCGCTATCTGCTCCAGCTTGGTGCTAATGTTACTATTTGCAGCCGTCGGCAGTCGGTTATCGACGAAACCGCAAAGGAATTAATGAACGAGACAGGCGGTCAGGTTCTGGCGGTTCCCTGCGATGTTCGTAATACGGCCGACATTGAAGCCGTTCTTGCACAAACGATTGAGAAGTTTGGTACAATTGATGGGCTGCTCAACAATTCGGCGGGCAATTTCATCAGTCCTACCGAACGTCTGTCGTACAAAGCCTTCGATACCATTGTCGATATTGTGCTGCGCGGAACGTACTATTTTACGCTGGCCGTGGGCAAGTACTGGATCGAGAACAACATACCGGGAACGATTTTGAACATCTCGACCACCTACGCAACCACCGGGTCGGGCTATGTAGTCCCATCGGCGGTTGCCAAAGGCGGAGCACTGATCATGACTAAATCCCTGGCCGCCGAATGGGGCAAATATGGTATTCGTCTGAACGCCATTGCCCCCGGCCCATTTCCAACCAAAGGAGCCTGGGATCGGCTTTTCCCGGAGCCGTTGATGAAAATGATGGACCCCGTTAGCCGCATACCGCTCAAACGTGTGGGCGAACATGGCGAACTGGCGAATCTGGCGGCCTATCTCCTTTCCGACTATTCAGGTTTTATCACCGGCGAATGCATCACCATCGACGGGGGCGAAGTACTGGCAGCCGGTGAGTTCAACCACCTCGAAGCCGTGTCGTCGGAGCAGTGGGACATGATCGAGCAATCCATCAAACAGGCCAATCGCGATAGTAAACGCGCGAAAGAGTAAATGAGACAACGGGTGTTCGTTAACTAATTTTGCTCTTTTACTCATTCGCTCTTTCACTCTTTTTCGGCACTTTTGCGCCCTCAAAAGCGTTATACTTACAGATCAAACCATTAAAAAATGCCTAACTGGTTTCTCGGAAAAATCCGCTATCAGCAGCCAATCGACGATTCGAACGTCGGGACCCGAAACGAAGAATTTATCAAGCAAAAGACGGTTACCGAAGCCTATCTGGTCGACGCCGTAAGCTACACGGATGCCGAAACCCGGCTTTATCAGGAAATTGCCGCCAATACCCCTGAGTTTGACATTACCAACATCTCGCGCATGAAACTGGCCGATGTGTTTCACCACGACGATGGCAGTGAAACCTGGTACAAAGTGAAAGCGATGTTTATCACCGACGATGAAAAAACGGGCAAACAGAAGAAAACGCCCAGCGTGATGCTCGTCAATGCCGACACGCCCAAACAAGCTTACGAACGGGTTGAACAAAGCCTGAAAACAGCGCTTGATCCATTCGAAATTACGGACGTAAACATTACCAAGATTCTGGAAATTTTCCCTTACAACGAAGAGGAAAAGCGAAACCTTCGTCCGCTTAGCGACTTTGTAAGTCCAGAGCCAGAGTCGGTCGCCTAACGAATACGTCGGTTCCAACCTCATGCCGGTAAGTAGGGTCTTAGCAGCAAAGCACATCGTACGACTATGACGAAACGCGCTCTACTGCTATTCACCTTATTTATCGGCCTTCTTTTTGGGTGTAAGGAAGATGCCCCGAATGCAGCCATTACGGCCGATGGTCTGAGTCTCTACTGGGACCATGAAATCTTTGGCGAAGAGGGCCGCCGATACCGATTTGAATTTCAAACCCAGAAATCACTTTCGGAGCAATACAAACTGATTTTTCAGAAATCCATTACAGGAAATGTCATTACAGCCCGGCTAACTGGTACATCCAGTCAGGGTCAATGTCTGCCATTTCCGGGTCCCAAACCGGGGTGCATTTCCAAAGGAGGATTTTCTATACCAGAAAAAGACCTCCCTCCCGGTACTTACACGATCAACCTGATCACACCCACCTTCAGCGAAAGTGGTCGATTAACGGTTACGGCGGAAAAGGCCGTACTCGATCTGGGTACGAACAACCAATTTACGAGTTCCGTACAACAGGTTTTTCCGATACCCCGGCAAATCCTATTTGGCTCTATTGTGTACACAGGTTCGGATAAAAAACAGGCGGCCAATGAGCTGATCGCCTACCTATCAACCCTTGGCGTAACTCCTGTTACGCTTCCAGATCATCCCTACCGATATCTATCCAGTGAGTCTTCTCATCTAGCTACCCAAGACTGGCCTGTCGATAATCACCTGATATCGCTGGTCTATTCTATGAATAGAAACTTCAGGGATATTATTGGTGATTTGAAACGGTACGTCGATCAAACAGGCCCGCCTTTGTCTATTTATCTGTACTCCAGCCTGGGCGGTGAAGTTCGGCTTAGTGAGACGGAGCGCATTTTCATTTACGGGGCCGATCAGTAGCCCTCTGTTGGTCCATTTATAGAATACAGCCTGAGAATTACAGAATTTTGGTCGTTCATGCAGAAGGACTTGCCTTGAATAGGTTCTATTGTAGATATTTGTACCACGATGAAACGCGCTCTGTTCAAATGGTTCAACTTACTAATGGCCTGCATCGTGCTGCTGAGCAGTACGGGGTTTGGGCTGGTTGAACATTCGTGCCAGATGCGTGGCAAGAAAAAAACGATGGTGATTGCCTTCAGCGAGGTAAAAACCAAACAGGGTTGCTCAGCCGATCAACAGACAGTATCTACCAACGAGCCGACTGTCAAAAAAATGGAGTGCTGCCAGGACGACCAGCATTACGAAAACGTAGACATTTCGTCGTCACTAAGCCAACTGGTCGCCAAATTCGTCAAAACCCTTACCGAAACGATTTTTCATGGTGTAGTCACCGTTCTGGTCTGGCTGTTCGACTGGGTATTTTCGGATCATTCATCGTCGGTTTCGACCTTTTTATCTACCCCCTCGCTTTCCGGGCGTGATATTCTCACCCTCGTTCGTTGTTTGCTTATTTGAGTTTGTTGATACCTGAATGCCGATCCGCGTCTTACCGACGCTGGTCTCTCATCTTGTTATCCATTAATCAACGAACGCATGAAAGCTACATTCTTAGGAATTGGGCTGGTCATTAGTGGGTTGGCTCTGAGTTTTCAGACAGAGGCCCAGACCATACCTTCTCCTGCATTACCCACCGATTCTACAAAAACTGTATCCGTTAGGGGGCGCGTCAGCGAGCAGGCCAATGGCCAAACAGTACCGCTTGTGGGGGCTACCATCCTATGGGCCGGTACCACTTCGGGCACAGTAACCGACACCGACGGTCTGTTCCAACTCCCGATCCATGCTACGGCCAAACAACTGGTTGTGAGCTATGTGGGCTATCGACCCGATACATTGCTGATAACGAATCCAGCTGCCCCACTGGCCGTTAGTCTTCGCAGCGAGCGGACCTTACAGGAAGTAACGGTATTGGGGGCACCGGGGCAAATTGACCGTCTTAACCCGATTCAGACGGAGTTTATCAACCAACGTACACTGGCTAAAGCTGCCTGTTGTAATCTGTCAGAAAGTTTCGAAACCAACGCATCCGTCAGCGTATCGTACAGTGATGCCGTTACCGGAGCGAAACAGATTCAGTTTCTGGGCCTGGGCGGTCAGTATGTGCAGACGAATGTCGAAAATATCCCGACCGTTCGGGGACTGGCTACCACGTTTGGGCTCAACTATATTCCGGGCACCTGGATTACGGGCATCGATGTAGGCAAAGGGGCAGGTTCAGTAGTCAATGGCTACGAGTCGATGAGCGGACAAATGAATGTTGAGCTTCAAAAACCCGATGACAAACAGAAAATATTTCTGAACGGCTACGTCAATAGTTTTGGTCGGGTAGAAGGCAACCTCAACTGGTCGCAACCGCTGGTTAGCCGAAAAAGAGGCTATAACCATCTCTGGCCGGATCAAAAAGACCGGAGTGTATCGGAACCGAAATGGAGTATGGGCCTTCTGGGCCACGTGAGTTCGCTGCGGACCGAAATAGACCAGAATCAGGATGGCTTCCGGGATTTACCGCTCTACACCCAGGTCAATGTCATCAACCGTTATAAATACAACGGGGAAAAATACATGGCTCAGTTTGGGGTGAAAGCGCTTTACGAAGACCGCGATGGTGGTCAGTTATCTTCATTTGGCGATACCCGTTATCGGTTTCTGAACACAACCAGGCGGCTGGAATTCTTCTCAAAAACGGCGAAACTGTACCTGGATAAGCCCTACAAAGGGCTGGGTCTGATTCTGAACGGCGTTCACCATGAGCAATCGGCCCGGTTCGGATTTGCCCCCTACGAGGGTCGCCAGCAAACATTTTATGCCAACCTGATCTACCAGAGCATTATCGGGAACACCAACAACGCGTTCAAAGCGGGATTAAGCTACCTGCTCGATGATTACCGCGAACTTTACAAAACCATTCAGACGGCCCGAACGGAGTCGGTGCCAGGTGCCTTTGTCGAATACACCTACACGTATCCCGAAAAATTAACGCTGGTCTTGGGCGGTCGGCTGGATTTTCACAACCTGTTCGGAACCCAGTTTACTCCCCGCGCTCATCTGAAATATACCCCCAGCCAGAACATCACTTTCCGAGCATCGGCGGGTCGGGGATTTCGGGCAGCCAATCCGTTTGCCGAAAATTTTGGCTATCTGGTTAGTTCACGGGCGGTATATCTGAACACGCCATTGCAATTTGAATCTTCTTGGAATTATGGCGTCAGTCTGACAAACGATTTTTGGATACTCGGCAAAAAAGCGTCGCTGGTACTGGATTATCACCGGACCGACTTTCAAAACCAGCTAATCGTCGATATCGAGCACCCCGGCGAACTCTATTTTTATAACCTTGCCGAAGCGGGAGGCCGGGGCCGCTCATATGCCAATAGTTTTCAGGCGGAGTTGAATGTACAACCCGCGAAACGGTTTGAGGTAAAAGCGGCTTATCGACTGTTCGATGTGGAGCAAAGTATGGGGGCCCCTTTTGGTGAAGAACGGCTATTACCCAAAATGATGATTAGCCGCGAACGGGTTCTACTCAATGCAGGCTACGCCCTGCCTTATGACAAATGGAAGTTCGACGCAACACTGCAATGGAATGGTCCGCGCCGGATTCCGTATCTGCGGGAAGGTTACGTTCATACGAGTTATCAGAATATGCCCGTCGATATGGCTCCCGGTTTTTACAACCTCAATGCGCAGGTTAGCCGGGCTTTCCGTAGCGGCTGGGAAATTTATCTGGGTGGCGAAAACCTGACAGGCTTCCGGCAACTCAACCCGATTGTTGCTGCCAATGACCCATTCGGACCTCGTTTCGACGCGGGTTCGCAAGTGTGGGGGCCCATCACAGGCCGCATGGTGTACGCAGGCTTCCGTTTTAAACCTCAACCCTGACCGGGATTTAGCAGATTTATAGATTAATCGGATTTTGTCAATGCGCTTTCCTGAAGTAAAACAAAATCCTCAAATCAGCTAAGTCCCCGTTCTGACTTATGACACTGACCATCCGAAATATGGTGTGCGACCGTTGTAAACGGGTTGTACGCGAGGAACTGGAAACCCTTGGCCTGACAGTGGGCCGGGTAGAATTGGGTGAGGTTGAGGTGGGGGAATTCCCTTCTACGCTTACCCTGGACGCTGTTCGCCAGACCTTGCAGGCAAATGGTTTTGATCTGGTTGACGACAAAAAGCAGTCGTTGGTAGAACATATTAAAATTCTGCTGATCAACGAAATCCAGCATCTGAAAAATGAGCGGCTGGCCTCAGAGAATTACTCGACTTTTCTGGAACGCAAGCTAGGCTATGAATATTCGTATCTGAGTGGCTTGTTCTCTGCCAGTGAAGGGCATACCCTTGAAAAGTACATCATTGCGCTCAAAATCGAGAAAGTCAAAGAATGGCTCCGTTACGATGAACTGACACTCAGCGAAATAGCCTGGCGACTTGGGTATAGCAGCGTTCAGCATCTCTCAAATCAATTCAGGCAGGTAACCGGGCAAACACCGGGGCAATTCCGGAAAGCGACTCATGTGGTGCGACGTAACCTGGATTCTATTTGAGAGTCATAAATAGTAGCTGACTTTGTCAGATGGCAGGCAGTAGTAACTAATACCCATATAGTTGACTGGTAGCGTTATGATTAATCGTTTTAAATCAATACTTGGTAAGCTAATCGAACAGACGCTTCGACTCACAGGCATTCAGGTACTGACCAAACAACAGACCGACGCTTTTCTAAAGCCCTATCGGGTGGCCAATCACCCTTCGGGCGATATACACTTAACCGATGTACCCAATCTGATCAATCCATCCCAATTGGTATTTCGCCAATCGGAAGCGGTTACGCAGCCAGGTTATGTGTGGGATTACCATCAGCCTGGTGACCGAGTCAGCTTGTTACCCTACGGCAGTGCATTAATCGGTCGTAATCTGCTTTGCACAAACTTTGGTAACCACCACCTGCTGGAAAACCTGATCGGCTGGTGGAATCGAAAACCCTATTCGGCCAAAACAGTCATCAACCCCTGGAGTCATTATCTGGATGGCATTGCCTATGGAGGCTATTACGATTTTGTGATACTGGTAGCAGCCCAATTGTGCCGAATCAAAGACGCTGTACCTGAAGCCCTGTTCTCGGAAGCTACGGTGGCTTATCCCCTATTCAATTCCGAGTATGAACGCGAGTATCTTACCCTGCTCGGTATCAAAAGCGACCAGGTCATTGACAGTGGCCGGTATGCAGTTAAGGCCGAGCGGCTTATTACCGGGAATAATGGCCATTGGTTTTACCCGAATACAGCCGACATTTTATCGCTGAAAAAACAGGTTGAAAGCGTACTAAAGCCCATCCAGAAAGCCCGTAATCGCATCTATATCAGCCGTTCGGGCAGACGCCGGATCACCAATGAACCCGATCTGATCCGTATGCTTGATCGTTACGGTTTCATTATTATTGAAGACAAACCCCGGACCGTAGCCCAACAGGTAGACATCTATAAAAATGCGGGATTTATTATGGGGCCGCATGGAGCTTCGTTCACCAACATTATCTGGTGCAACCCAGGCACCCATCTCTTTGAATTATTTTCGCCCAATTATGCTCCACCACATTTTCAGTACCTGGCCGCTGTGATGCAAATGAATTACTCAGCTTACTACCAGGGCATTACAGGGGCCAATCAACATGCCGAGCTTGAAGGAAACATCTCGGTATCGGTCGATGAAATAGACCATTGCCTGAGCAAACTGCTTCGTAATGAATACGCTTAAATCAGCAAGTTCTGTAAAACCAGTCCGGAATTTTGTAAAAACTCTATCGATTATCCGTAGTTATTTTGACAGACCAATGGTGGTCGATCAGCCTATAACTCAACATAACTATGGAAACGATGCAACACACTCACGTAGACACCTGTTTTGATTGCGCCGAAGCCTGCGAACGCTGTGCAACCGCCTGCCTGGAAATGGGCGATAAAGACGGGCGGGGCCACGACATGACCGCCTGTATCAAACTTTGTCGCGACTGTGCGGATATTTGCACCCTATGCGGCCGACTGGATGCCCGCGGCTCTGATTTTTCACGCGATTTCATGGCGCTCTGCGCCGAAGTATGCGACGCCTGTGCGGAAGAATGTGAGAAACATGCCAATCATGTTGCCCATTGCAAAGCCTGCGCGGAAGCCTGCCGGAAATGCGCTGAAGAATGCCGCTCAATGTCGGCCAATGCGTAACCAATAGTTCAAGGACTCTTCTGATTCTGTGGATTTTATTGGTTTACCAGCCAATCGGTCACCGTGAAATCCACAGAATTCAAAGAACCCAGTTTATATGTTACCTTACCTCTTTACCTTCTTGTCCATCCTAAACTGGATGGCTAATCCCAGGCCAGCTGCTGACCTAAAACTCGGCGCAGGCAAACACCCATCAGCCGCAACGGACCCGGCTGGCACCGTTCATGTGGTGTATGGACTTGGGAATGTCCTATACTATTCAACCACACAAACCGGCGATCAATTTACTTCTGCCATCCGGCTCGACAGTTTACCCGAACTCCAGCTTGGCGCTTCGCGGGGGCCACAGATTGCCGCTTCGGCTCAATCAATTGTGATTCTGGCGATCGATAAACCGGGCAACATTTGGTCCTATATGCTAGACCGGGCGACGGGTAACTGGCAAAAGCGGATACGCGTAAACGATGTGCCCGAAGTAGCCAAAGAAGGATTTATGGGACTGACTGCCGGGCCAGACAATAGCTATATGGCTGCCTGGCTTGACCTTCGGGGCGATAAACGGAATAAACTGGTTGGAGCCCGATCGATCGATGGAGGAAAAACCTGGTCAGCCAACGAGGTCTTATATGCTTCCCCGGATGGGACGATCTGCGAATGTTGCCAGGTTTCGGTTGTGAGTCAGGGCAGGCAGGTGGCTATCCTGTTTCGCAATTTCCTGAACAGCTATCGGGATATGTATCTGCTTCAGTCCACAGATGGTGGGCAAACCTTTGGCAAAGCGGAAAAAATAGGCAAAGGAAGCTGGAAACTGGCCGCGTGTCCCATGGATGGCGGTGGGCTATCGATCGACAAAAGCGGTCATCTGTCAACCGTATGGCGAAGAGCCGATACCCTATATATGGCCCGGCCTGGACAAGCGGAAACCGAACTGGCAACGGGTAAAAACGCAAAAATTGTCAGTACGGACCACGGCGACTACCTGGTATTTCAGAAAGCCGAACAGCTTTGGGCCGTTACACCGCAGCAAAAACGCCCTGTAGCGCTTGGCCCTGGGGCCTATGCAAAGCTTGTCCGGCTTAAACCGGATCGCGTCCTATGCATTTGGGAACATGAAGGTGCGGTTTGGGCAAAGACGCTTTAGTTATAGCCAGCCCGCGAGGATGCATTGCCATACGTTTTACAACATACGTTATGAACCAGTCTATTTTTCTGTTCCTGACCTGTTTTTGGGTAGAGCAGGCTTTTGCTCAACACCATCATGAAAGTACCCCCATGAACGCAAACCAGAAAGCAGATACCATCAAACCAATGGATCATTCGATGCAGGGGATGGAAAGGTCTCAGCCCGAACGCATGAATCACGCTGATGGGATGGGCGACAAGCCTATGCTCAATTACGGGCTTACCATGGATACAGGCATGGGCATGACGCATTCACTCTCGCGCAATCTGCCCATGAACCGAAACGGATCTGGAACTTCCTGGCACCCCGACAATACGCCTATGTATGCCTACATGACCCATCCATCATCCAGTGGCTGGAGCTATATGCTACACTATGCGATCTATCTGCGGTATACGAGGCAGAACACCAACAACAGCGATAAACGCGGAGCAGCGCAACAGTTTGGCGCCCCAAACTGGTTTATGGGGATGGCGCAGCGCAAGGTAGGTCAACGGGGGCTCTTTCAGATTCGGGCCATGATCTCACTAGACCCCCTAACGGTCGGGAATGGCGGCTATCCGCTTTTGTTCCAAACGGGTGAAAGCTACAAAGGGCAACCCCTCATCGATAAGCAGCATCCACACGATCTGCTATCCGAATTATCGGTCAGTTACAGTCACGCATTCAGTAAAGATGCTGATCTGTATGGATACGTCGGTTATCCTGGCGAACCCGCCCTTGGCCCTCCTGCCTTCATGCACCGGATTTCGGCCTTCAACTTGCCCGACGCCCCATTAAGTCATCACTGGCAGGATGCTACACACATTCTATTCGGAGTCGCTACGGTCGGCTTTCGCTATAAATGGGTCAGGCTGGAAGGCTCCACGTTTACGGGCCGGGAACCAGACGAAAACCGATACAATTTTGACAAGCCCCGATTCGATAGTTACTCGTACCGCCTATCCATTAATCCATCTCCTGCCTGGGCCATCCAATTCTCGCAAGGTTTTCTGCACAGCCCGGAAGATCTGCATCCCGACGAAAATGTGACCCGAACTACGGCATCTATTTTGCATAGCAAGGGGTTGGGTCCCGGCCGATACATCACCTCAGCGTTTGTTTGGGGACGGAATACTCATCAGGGAGAAGGCGACAATTCGTTTCTGGCCGAGAGTAGTTGGCAGGTGGATCGAACTGCTTTGTATGGCCGGTACGAAAACGTTGGCAAAACCCCGGAAGAGTTAGGAATTATCGATCCTGGTTTTGGTGGTATACCCGCCCACACAGCCCTTATGATTAACAGCCTAACCCTGGGTATCAATTACCGGATCGCCCAACAAGCCAATTCTGATCTGGTACTGGGCGCTCAACTGACCGGCAGCGTACCCGACCAATGGTTACGGCCTTTGTACGGTAAAACGCCTGTTTCTGGAGAGGTATACCTCCGTTTATCCCCCAGCCTGATGACCATGCAGGGAATGAAAAGCAGGCATCACGGTCAAATGCGAAGAATGTAAGCCTTATTGGCACCAAAGCGTTTAAATTTTCGTTCTTAATTCACTATAAACCAACTAGTACCATGTTTCGTAGCCTGTTTCTGACCGCCCTGACCTCGCTCCTGTTATTGAGCCAATCCTTTGCCAGCACCCCTACCCGCGACGACAAGGATAAGGAAGTAAAAATTAAAACCTCCGCTATTTGCGGCATGTGCAAAGCCCGGATCGAGCGCAATTTATCGTTCGAAAAAGGCGTCAAAGAAGCGGATCTGGATGTTAAAACGAAAGTGGTTACAATCAAATATAACCCCGCCAAAACGGACGTTTCCAAACTAAAATCGGTCATTAGCAAGACTGGCTACGATGCCGATGAAGTGGTAGCTGATCAGGCTGGCTATAACAAACTGCCAAGCTGCTGCAAAAAAGGGGGCGGTATGGATCATCAGTAAGGCTAGCGTCGTTGGGAAGCCCGTTCTTCGTTGAGCGAAACAGTCCGGACTTCTGCCCACGTTACATAGCCCCACAAAAAAGCTCGGAATCGGTCGATTTCGGGCTTTTTTTGTTTCGCCAGATTAAGCACCCAATCAACGTACAAGGCTATCCAGGCAAACATTATATGTTCGGCTTAAGCAGATAACCCAACCCTATAAAGGTGTGAATCAATTTATGATCGAACTCCCGATCCACTTTATTCCGCAGATAATTAATATATACTTCTACCTTATTGGAATTATAGTGCTCGGTAGTGTTCCAGGCTTTTTCCAGAATTTGTGTCTTCGTAACCACACGACCTACATTTTCAATCAGGAATTCGAGAAGCTGAAACTCTCGCGCGGTAAGCTTGATTCGTTTACTTCCCCGATAAGCGGCCCTTTCAGCCATATTCAATTCGAGATTATCGACCCGAAGAATTCTTGGGCCATTGAAACCACCTGTTCGTCGTCGGTATAAGGCAAAAATCCGGGCCTGAAGCTCCGAACCATCTATTGATTTAGCCACACAATCATCCGCCCCGGCATTGAGGCCTCTGACCGTACAGCCCGTGTCGTTTTCATTGGACAGCAGCAAAACAGGGGTTGAATCGTTTTCCTGACGCAATCGCCTGACCAATTCAATACCATCAATCCCGGTGGCCTGTGTGTCGAGCAAGATCAGATCGAATTGGGTATGCAATGCTTTCGAGAATCCGAGTAAGCCATTCCGGGCCAGCTGAATCGTGTGCTGGCGAGCGGGTAGTATACGGTTCAGAAATTCGAGGTAAACCGGATCATCCTGGATCAGTAAAATATTCATAAGTTACATAGCCTCGCGGTACATCTTGTGTCCGTATGCTTCTTCATTTGGCTGCAAAAGACTCAGTCCAACTTTAAATCGATTTTAAAAGGCTATTAAATCTTCTTTAAAAAATAAGTAGTTCTACGATAACCGTATGAACAGTAGGGATAGCAAGGCCAGTACTCTTTTTAAGCAGAAATTAATAAGGCCTTAATAGCCCCTTAACGGAAGCAGCGCTACTTGCCGCCCAAATCAGCCGCTTTTTCGGCTTTCTGTTTCACGTATTCTATGTGGTTTCCCCGATTCGATGGCCTGCCCTGCGGCCTGATTGCCGCCAACTGGTTAAGTATATTTTCGCGCCCTCTTGCGGGATGCAGTCTTCAGCCTGTGCTCTGGTTTCAGGGGAATCTGGTTGAATCACCAATATCCCATAAAGTACCTTTTGATAAGCCATCCGCCCAACACGACTCCCATTCAATACACAGCAATTGGTTTACTACACTACCGATACCTGGTTCTTTTAGTCTATGAAAACGTTCATTCAAGTTATGGCCCTCGGGCTGCTGGCCGTTGCCTGCGGTCATAAAAACAACACAGAAGATAAGTTGCCTACCTCCAGTGCCGATTCATCCAGCAGCTACCTGACCGATACGGTGCGACGAATGAATCCAGAAGATGAACTGACGCTGAATGGCACCGTTACCTTCGATCAGGATAATGTGGTACGCGTATTCCCGCTGGTAAGTGGTAATGTTGAAAAAGCGACCGCATCGCTGGGAGCGTACGTACAGAAAGGGCAGGATCTGGCTTTAATCCGGTCAGGCGATATTTCCACGTATGTCAACAACTACCAGGCCGACAAGTCGGATCTGGAAGTCGCCCAACAGCAGTTGAAAAATGTATCCGCGCAATACAAATCAGGCTTTGCGTCGGAAACGGACTTTCTGACCGCCAAAAACAACGTCAAAAAAGCAGAAGACGAGTTAAGCAAATCGGCCAATATTTTACGGGTATATGGGGGCGCTTCGGGCACTGCCAACGGAGCCAGCCAACCCTACTTTACGGTCAAAGCCCCTATTGCCGGGTATATCGTCGAAAAAAATGTCAATACGGGGCAAGACCTGCGAGCCGATAACCAGAACCCGCTCTATACCATCTCAAGCCTACAGCAAATCTGGGTGATGGCCAATGTATATGAGCAGGATATTCCTGAAATCAAACAGGGGCAGCCCGTCGATATTCAGGTGCTGGCCTATCCCGATAAAGTGTTCAAGGGGGTAATCAGCAATGTGAGCAGCGTGCTCGACGAACAGGCGCGGGTGCTGAAAGTCCGTATCGTTCTGCCCAACAAAGACGGCCTGCTCAAGCCCGACATGTTTGCGACCATCCACGTTCATTTGCCCAATACAAGTGGCGGTAAAAGTGACCAATCATTGGCCGTGCCGCAAAAAGCCGTTGTCTTCGACCGCGACCATTACTATGTTATTGTGCAGACCGGCAAGGATAAATATGAAGTGCGGGAGGTAACTGTATTGAAAAATACCACCCGCTATGCCTTTATCGAAGGAGGGAATCTCAAACCCGGCGACATCGTCGTTACGGAAGGCAGCCTACTACTCTACAACGACTTAACGGACTAAACCAAAGAGTGAAAGAGCGAAAGAGTGAAATACAAACTCGGAAAACACTCTTTCGCTCTTTCACTCTTTCGCTTTCCATGAACAAGTTCATTCGCAGTATCATCACGTTCGCACTTACCAATCGGTTTGCTATCTTTTTTGGGATTGCCCTGATTATCGTTGGTGGTGTCGTTTCGTTTCTGAACACTCCCGTCGAGACCTTTCCCGATGTGACCAATACCAATGTCATTGTGATTACCCAGTGGCCGGGTCGTTCGGCTGAGGAAGTAGAACGGTTTGTAACCCTGCCGCTTGAAACCGAACTCAACTCGGTTCCCCGTAAGAGTACCCTTCGGTCGGTATCCTTATTTGGGTTGTCGGTGGTGACGATGATTTTTGAAGACGGAGTCGACAATTTTACGGCCCAAACCAACGTAGCCAACCGAATTGCCGATGTGGATTTGCCCGATGGTGTTTCGGCTGAGATCGAGCCGCCCTATGGCCCAACAGGTGAAATTTATCGGTTTACGCTGGAGAGTAAAACCAAAGATGTTACAGAACTCAAAACCATACAGGATTGGGTTATCGAACGCCAGATCAAGAGCGTACCGGGCATTGCGGATGTGGTGAGTTTTGGCGGCAAGGTCAAAACGATCGAGGTGAGCCTGAACCCCACCCTGCTGGCCAATTACGGGTTTACTGCGCTCGATGTGGATGATGCCATCAAATCCAGTAATATCAATGTAGGTGGTGATGTCATTAAACAGGGAAACCAGTCGCTGGTGGTGCGGGGCATTGGGCTGCTTACCAGACCCGAAGATGTGGCCGGGATTATTATCGACAACGTAAACGGCGTACCGATCAAAGTTCGGGACGTGGCTACGGTGAAAGAAGGGTTTCAGCCCCGACTGGGTATTGTGGGCCGGGATAAACAGGACGATGTGGTCGAGTGTATCGTGGTAATGCGGAAAGGCGAAAACCCCAACGATGTGATTCCGGCTCTGAAGGCAAAAATTGATGAACTGAACACAAAAATTCTGCCGAAAGATGTCCGGATCAAGACCTTCTACGACCGCACGACCCTCAACAACTACACCCTGCATACGGTGGGTGAAAATGTGCTGACGGGGATCTTTCTGGTTACACTTATCCTGCTGATTTTCCTCGCCGACTGGCGTACCACCCTCACGGTTGCCATTGTCATCCCGCTAGCCCTGTTGTTTGCGTTTATCTGCCTCCGGGCTCGTGGCATGACCGCTAACCTACTCAGTATCGGCGCACTGGACTTTGGCATTATCATCGATGGGGCCGTGGTAATGGTGGAAGGGCTCTTTGTGATGCTGGCCCATAAGGCCGACAAAATGGGCATGATGAAGTTCAACAACCGGGCAAAACTGAGCTGGATTACCCAGAATGCAACGGAGTTGGGCAAATCCATCTTCACGTCCAAAATCATCATCATCACGGCCCTGCTTCCTATTTTTACCTTCCAGAAAGTAGAGGGCAAACTCTTTAGCCCCTTAGCCTGGACCATTGGGTTTGCCCTGACAGGATCGCTGATCGTTAGCCTTACCCTGATTCCACTGCTCTGTAGCCTGTTGCTGAACAAGAACGTTCGCGAACGGCACAATCCTGTCGTAACAGGTCTGGAGAAAGCGTATGTTCCGGCCCTGAACTGGGCCATCCAAAAACCGGCCGCAATTATTTCCATTGCGATTGGCGCACTCGCCTTCTCCCTGTATCTGTTCCTGTTTCATATCGGTTCTGAGTTTCTACCGCAGTTGAACGAAGGCTCTATTTATGTGCGGGCCAGCCTACCCTACTCAGTAGCCCTGGACGAGAGTTATGCGTATACCCGCAAGTTCCGGGCTATTTTTGAAGAGTTTCCAGAAGTGCGGGGTGTAATTTCACAAACGGGCCGCCCAAACGATGGTACCGACCCAACGGGCTTTTTCAACAACGAATTTTTCGTTGACCTCTATCCGAAAGAAGAATGGAAACGAGACATTACGAAAGACGAACTGGTTGCTCAGATGCAACAGAAACTGGCTCGCTTTCGGGGTATTTCGTTCAACTTCTCGCAGCCCATATCTGATAACGTAGAAGAAGCCGTATCGGGCGTGAAAGGGTCGATGGCAATCAAGATTATTGGGCAGGACCTGGATGTGCTTGACAAAGAAGCCACGAAAGTCTTCAACGTGATGAAGACCGTACGGGGTGTCAGCGATTTGGGCGTATTTCGGAATCTGGGCCAGCCCGAATTTCGGATCCAGCTCGATCCGCAGAAACTGGCCTTGTATAATGTACCTACCGACGTGGCCCAATCCGTTATCGAGACAGCGATTGGCGGCAAAACCGTGACCCAGTTCTACGAAGGTGAACGCCATTTCGACATTAAAGTGCGTTATGACGAGCGGTTCCGGTATTCGCCGGAGCTGATCGAGAATCTGCTGGTTCCTACACGTTCGGGCAGTAAGATTCCTCTCAAAGAACTAGCGTACATTGGCACCCGTTCAGGGCCTGCCTTTGTCTATCGAGAAAACAACGCCCGATTCATTGCCATTAAATTCTCGGTGCGGGATCGCGACCTGGGCAGTACCATTGCTGAAGCCCAGAAAAAAGTGGGCCAGCAGGTCAAACTCCCCGAAGGGTTTCAGATGCGCTGGGCCGGGGAATTTGAGAACCAGACACGGGCCGAGCGGCAGTTGGCCATAGTAGTCCCGATCAGTATCACCATCATTTTCCTGATCCTGTTATTCACCTTTGGCAGTGCGCTGGATGCAGCCCTGATTATTCTGAATGTACCCTTTGCCCTGATTGGCGGCATGCTCGCCCTTTGGCTAACGGGTATTAACTTCAGCATATCGGCCGGGGTCGGTTTCATCTGCCTGTTTGGCGTATCGGTGCAGGATGGGGTTATTCTGATTAACCGCTTTAAGGAAAATCTGCACAATAAACTGCCCATCAGTGAAGCCATTCGGGAAGGGGCTCTCACCCGGGTGCGCCCTGTAGTCATGACAGCCCTGATGGCTTCGCTGGGCTTGTTGCCAGCAGCCCTTTCGACGGGTATTGGTTCAGAAACCCAGAAACCACTGGCTACGGTCATGATTGGTGGGTTGATTACCTGTACAATCCTGTCATTGCTCATTCTGCCGGTCACCTATGAACTGATCCATAGCCGACGTGCCCGGAAAGAATTGGCGCGCCATGAAGCCAAAAAAGTGCAAATGCCTCATCACCCATAAGCAGCTCACACTAGCGACGATCGCAAGGATGTATCAAACCCGTCTGAACAGATGGATCGGATACGTCCTTGCAATCGTTGTTTGTTGGTGCTAAGGTGATACCTGGATACTCGCTTTATTACCTCATCAGTAAGCCGAATCTATCAAATTAAACGCAGGCGAGGCCAATCCAGATAGCTATGTAAAATAGAAATCTATCATCTTTGTGCCCTGATGATTGATCTATGAAATTGTTCCTGCCTATCCTATGGTATTGTCTTTGGGTGGCATGCTTTCAGGCCGAAAGTTTTGCACAAACGAAACCCAAAGAACACTACAAGTATCTGCTGTACGTACCGAAAACCTACGCCAGCGATAAGGCAACGTATCCGCTCGTAATTTATTTGCATGGTGGCTCACACCGTGGACAAGACCTGAATAAATTAAAAGGCTACGGCCTTCCGAACCTCGTCGACAAAGGGGAGAATTTTCCGTTCATCATTGCTTCGCCCCAATGCCCGGATGGCAAATACTGGTCGACCGACAACTGGTTTGAGCCGCTGTATGACGAACTAAAAGCGAAGTATCGCATCGACCCGAAACGAGTATATCTTACCGGCATCAGCATGGGCGGCTATGGCACCTGGCAAACGGCGGTCGCCTATCCCGACCGATTTGCCGCCATTGTTCCCTTATGCGGAGGCTGCGACGATTCAACCCAGATTTGCCGGATTAAGCACGTTCCTGTCTGGGCATTTCATGGTACGGCCGACGACATCATTCCCATCAGCGAAACCGAACGGCTGATCAAACGGCTGGAACGATGCTATGGAACCGTGCTGTTTACTCGCCTGGAGACCGAAGGACATGGTATTCAATACCTCTACGAAAACAAAGCCATTTATGACTGGCTGTTGAAACAGCATCAGTAGGCATCATTTCATTACCGTAAAATCCGCAATGCCTTCCAGGAGTGGTTTCCACTCGGCAGGAGTCCGATAGGTTCTGAAATTTTTGACCCGATGAAACGTCAGAAAGTTTGAATTATGCTGGTTATCGGCCCCGCCCATGCCATCCTCGAAGGCAGTCCGCGACGCAATGACCATATCCTTCCCATCAAACTGCCAGTCCAGATACTGAAACCCAGACTTCTCGATATCGGGATGGTACAAGAGGATACCGTGAATGGTCCAGGTTTCCAGATCGGGCGATGAAAGTAGTACCTGCGCATTACGAGCACGCTCCCGCTTATACGTTCGGTGGATGGGCAACACGTAGTTTGTACAGGTAAAATAGCGTTTCGTTTTGGGGTCGAACCGAATATTGAATTTCTTGCAAGCGCCGGGTAGTTTAATGAACTTTACCGTACTGGAATCGGCTGTTTGTCCGTCATCGCTTACCCGGTACATAGCGGCCTGATCATCTTCCAGATTATTGACACGAAGCAGATTCCAGATTTCGCCTTTGGGGTTCATCACGACATTGCCCTCTAACCAGGCGTTACCCGGCTTCCAGGCGGCTTTATTGTAAATTAATCGGGGCGTAAATGTCCAGCTTTTCGGATCGAGCAGGTCGGCTTCTACGGGAGCGGACGCTACAAAACTCTGGAAATTCCCCCAGCTCGTTACGGGTACGTTTCGCTCCATACCTTTCCAGACACGGCCCTTAAACACCTGAACCGGCACCGACGCGCAATGATACCCATCCTCTTCTCTCAAAATCCCTTCGTCGACCCGACTCCAGTTTCGCCCCCCGTCCATTGAGCGCCGGATCGACATTCGGCCGTATTCTCTTGTAGTGCCGAAAAGATACAATGCCCCTTTGTTGATAAACAGGCTTGCCCACCACAGGCTATCGAGTTCAGCGATTTTTTGCCAGCTTTTCCCTCGGTCTATCGATTCAAATACGTGGGTATGCTGAGGAGTGGGGCCTTTTCCAAAAATATCGTGCGAGGCAATGTAGTTTCCATTGGGGAGAATAACCAGGCTGGGCGAGCCAATAAAATTACGGGTCGATTTGGTCAGATGGTCGATTACCACTCCTGGCACCTCCAGAAAATTCTGTCCCCAGGCACTCATTACGACGCCTATACTGACCAGCCATACATAGCCCAGCTTTTGTAAATAGGGTAGTCGAAAACGAATTTGTTGCTCTTTCATAATAGCGAGAAGGGTATTTGGCAAATTCAAGCCAGGCAGACGTACGGCCCAACGCACCGAAAAGCCACGTTTTGGGCAGAAATACCCAAATACCCCATAGCCAGTCTCCAGCGTTGCGATCGGGTAATCACGAAAACAACACACCTGATTTAGGGATTAAGTAATTTCGCACAACATCGCCGAAACCATGAACTACGACCACTCGCTCGCTTTTGCCCAACACCTCGATCAGACCGATCCATTGCGTCACTTTCGGGAGCGTTTTTATATCCCCCAACAGAACGGAAATCCAGTAGCCTATCTGTGTGGCAACTCACTGGGATTACAGCCCAAAAGCGCAAGGGCTGCGCTCGAACAGGAGTTAAACACATGGCAAAATCTCGGTGTTGAAGGTTGGTTCGATAAACCAGAAAGTGGTGAACAGCCGTGGCTCGGCTACCATACGACCTGTAAGGAAGCCCTATCAGCCATCGTTGGTGCTGACCCGTCGGAGGTTTGCCCGATGAATGCCCTGACTGTCAACCTACATCTATTGCTGGCTTCGTTTTACCGGCCAGCCGGAAAGAAAATCAAAATTCTGACCATCAAAGGCGACTTCCCATCCGACCAGTATGCCCTCGAAACGCACATTAAACACCGGGGCTATTCGGTTGCCGATGTTTTAATTGAAATTGCGCCACATCCCGACGATAACCTCATCCACACGACCGATATTCAGAAAGCCATCATCGAACAGGCCGATTCGCTGGCTCTGATCTGGATGAGTGGCCTGAATTATTATACAGGCCAGGTATACAATATGGCCACCCTGGCCGAAACCGCCCAAACGCACTGTATACCCATTGGTTTCGATCTGGCCCATGCCATTGGCAACATCCCGCTCCGGCTGCACGACTGGGGGGTTGATTTTGCTACCTGGTGTTCTTACAAATACCTGAATGGAGGCCCCGGAGCGGTATCGGGTGTGTTTATCCATAAAAAACATCATGAGCAAAACTTACCCCGACTAGCTGGCTGGTGGGGTTATCGGGAAGATCGGCGCTTCGAAATGACACCCGGCTTTCTGCCGGCACCCGGTGCGGATGGCTGGCAGGTGAGCACGCCCAATATTCTGGCGCTTGCCTTACACCGAGCTGCCCTTTCGATCACAGCCGAAGCGGGTATGGTAGCTCTCCGCCAAAAAAGTGAACACCTGACGGGCTATCTCGAATACCTCTTGACCCGCTTCGACGGTATTCAGATTATTACCCCCGACGACCCAAATCAACGGGGTTGCCAGCTTTCTCTACTGGTTCGTAAACAGGGCAAAAAACTGTTTACCTACCTGACTGAGCAGGGCATTATTGGCGACTGGCGCGAGCCCGATTGCATCCGTCTGGCCCCTACCCCTCTGTACAACACCTTCGAAGATGTCTGGCGGGTTGGTTCAGTTATAGAACAATTCTATACTGACAAAATGGAACACGGATTGGTATGATTTACACGGCTCTTAATGAATCATACCAACCTGTGTTTTATTCCCCCTGATTAAAAGCAATGTTCCGTTTCAGCCCTTCTAACTTGGTACGCTTCACCGCCGAACGACGGAAGATTTCCCGGAACACCTCTTCCGTGATTTCTTCCCAATCGGATTTTGTAAAGGTGGCCAACTCAGGATGCAGATCGAAAGCAGGGGTTTGATGCGGGCGGGCAAATCGATTCCAGGGACATACATCCTGACAGATGTCGCAGCCGAAAATCCAGTTGTCAAACTTCCCCCGAACCTCTTCGGGTATAGCCTCTTTCAGTTCAATTGTAAAGTAAGAAATACACTTGCTGCCATCCACCACATACGGCCCTACAATAGCATCCGTTGGGCAGGCGTCGATGCAACGGGTACAGGTACCGCAATAATCCGTAATCGGACCATCGGGCTCCAGTTCCAGATCGAGAATCAGCTCTCCGATAAAAAAGAATGAGCCTATTTCCCGATTGATCAGATTGGTATGTTTACCGACCCAGCCTAAACCCGCTCGTTTAGCCCATGCCTTGTCCATGACCGGAGCCGAATCGACAAAAACGCGGCCATTTATTTCGCCAATTTCCTCATCAACAAAAGCCAGTAAGTCTTTCAGCTTGTCTTTTATAACGAAATGATAATCTGTGCCATACGCGTATTTCGACAGTTTGAAATCGTCGTTACCTTCGGGCAATCGCTGCTCAGGATAATAGTTAAGGAGCACCGTGATTACCGATTTAGCCCCATCGACCAGTAGCCGTGGATCGAGCCGTTTATCAAAATGATTGGCCATGTAATTCATCTGGCCATGCATCCCATTTTTAAGCCAGGTTTCCAGCCGTGGGGCTTCGTCTTCCAAAAAATCCGCTTTAGATACGCCACAGAAATCAAAGCCTAATTCAGCAGCTTTCGCTTTGATGCGTTGCGTATAGGTACGAGCGGGGAAATGCATTTGTCGTGTAAACTGGGTAATGAAGTCTTTAAACTAGGCTGTTGGGCTTTGACTTAAAAACGACAATGGATGCTTTTTAAATCCTGCGACGCTATCAAATTCCAGAAATCCCGGTCAAAAATCATGACAGTTCAGAAAATCCTGGTTAAGAAATTGTGTCAAGTTGGCAGAACGTACCGTTTTGGCCGAGCTTTTGCCCATCTTTGTGTATGAATTTCTGGAAGCGAAATAGAAGCTCATCAATGGAAAATAAAGACATTTTGGACGAACAAGCGTCTATGGATACCCCACAGCCTGACAACCTGACAAACCACGAAGACGAGGTAACGGTTACCGTTGGCGATACCGAAGAAACCACACAGACGGCTCCAGCCGAAGATTTTGTTGCCGAAACCAACCGGATTGGCAGCGAACTTGCCGAACTCAAAGATAAATACCTGCGTTTATACGCTGATTTCGAGAACTTCCGTCGTCGTACAGCTAAAGAAAAACTCGACCTGATCGGCAACGCCAATGAAGGTGTATTGCAAGCCTTGATTCCAGTTGTCGATGATTTTGAACGGGCTTTGCAATCGATCGATAAAACCGACGATGTTGCCGCTGTAAAAGAAGGCGTCTTGTTGATTTACAACAAGTTATTCAAGACCCTTGAAGGCAAAGGACTGAAACCCATGGTATCGAAAGGTGAGCCGTTCAACGCCGACCTGCATGAGTCCGTAACGCAGTTTCCGGCCCCAAGCGAAGACCTTAAGGGAAAAGTGATCGACGAAATCGAAAAAGGATATTATCTGAATGATAAAGTCATCCGGTTCGCAAAAGTTATAGTAGGCAGTTAATGGCGAAAGAGTGAAAGAGCGAAAGAGTGAATATTAATCCAGATGCCACTCTTTCGCTCTTTCACTCTTTCGCTCTTTGAAGATATGGCAACGAAGCGCGATTATTACGAAATTCTGGGCGTTGATAAGAACGTCTCATCGGAAGACCTCAAGAAGGCTTATCGGAAAATGGCTATCAAATACCACCCCGATAAAAACCCCGATGATCCCACCGCTGAAGAGAAATTTAAGGAAGCCGCTGAGGCTTATGACGTCCTGAACGACCCCCAGAAACGAGCCCGTTATGACCAGTTCGGCCATGCCGGTATGGGCGGTGCGGCTGGTGGCTATGGCGCTGGTGGCCCAACGATGGAAGATATTTTCAGCCAGTTTGGCGATGTATTCGGCGATGACTCTCCGTTTGGCAGCTTTTTCCGAGGAGCCAATGGTGGCGGGGGGCGTCAACGAGTTCGGCGTGGTTCGGACCTCCGCATCAAGCTGAAGCTGAACTTACAGGAGGTTGCCAATGGCGTTGAAAAGAAAATTAAAGTAAAACGCCATGTAACCTGTACGACCTGCGGAGGCAACGGCTCTAAAAACGGGACAGCCGTGCAGACCTGCTCGACCTGCCAGGGCACAGGCCAAACCCGCAAAGTGGTCAACACCATGCTTGGTCAGATGGTATCGACCAGCACCTGCCCAACCTGTAATGGCGAAGGTAAAATTGTCACCGACCGTTGTGACGCCTGTTTCGGCGAAGGACGCGTACTCCAGGAAGATGTTATCCCGATCAAAATTCCGGCAGGTGTTGCCGAAGGGATCCAGCTTTCGGTTGGCGGTAAAGGCAACGTCCCCCCCCGCGGTGGCGTAGCAGGCGACCTTCTGATCGTGATTGAAGAGGAAGAAGATGCCGACCTGAAGCGCGATGGTAATAACGTTGTGTTCGACCTGTACGTCAGCTTCATCGATGCCGCCATAGGGACCAGTGTAGAAGTCCCCACGATTGATGGTAAAGCACGTATTACCCTCGATCCCGGCACGCAAAGTGGCAAAATTCTTCGTCTGAAAGGAAAAGGCATTAAAGAACTGAATGGCTATGGCCGGGGTGATGAATTAGTTCATGTAAACGTCTGGACGCCCAAAACGCTTTCGTCTGAAGAACGGGCAATCCTGGAGAAGCTGCGCAATTCGCCCAATTTTCAGCCCAAGCCCAACAAAAATGAAAAAGGCTTTTTCGACAAGATGAAAGACTTTTTCCATGGCTGATCACTAACCCAGACCAGTTGGCAGACCCATACTAAATTAGCCCCTTCTGGGGCTTTTTTATTTTCTTTATTCGTTAGCCGTAGCCGCCCAAGTCCCAATACGTTTATCACAAATGAAAACATGTGCACTGGTATTTGATTTATAATCTACCTGGTTTATATTCAGGCACAAAACGTAGTTTTAGTGGTAATCCTAAACCGAATGCCTTATCATGAAAAAAGCTATACTCGTCTTTCTCGTTCAGTGGTTTGTCTTAACGGCTTCCGGCCAATATCTGCCGGTTAGACATTCGTTTCGTGTGGGTGTCGACATGATGACACTGGGTGGAATCGATGCGATCGGATTACACTATCAGGCCCGATATGCCCGACATCTGGCATCTGATCGAATGTTGCTTGCCCTCTCGGCTGGCTATTTCCAACGAAACAGCCGAGAATACATAGCCTCGGACCTATATGCCGATAGCGACCAAACCCAGCGGCTTACCACCGATTTTAGCATTTTATTCGATCTGTTACCATCCAGCCGATCCGCATTACGCGTTGGAGGTGGACTTTCTTACTGGTACCGTTCCGACAAGCTGATAACCGCTAGAAACTACAGTTGGGCCAGCGATCAGGGGCTTTATAATGTACAAACCAGTTGGCGTGACGAGCAGGAATGGAACTGGGGCTATCACTTAACCGTGGAATACGAGAAGCGGTTAACTCCTCAATTGGCGCTTAACGGTCGGCTTGGCTGGGCCAACTTCACGCGCGATCGGCTCTTACACAATGGGGGCGTCATTTCAGGTAACGCATCGCCTGTCTTTCAGAGCACCCAGGCTGGTTTAGGACTTAGCTACCTTTTCGGGTCTCATTAGGACGAGTTTATCGTTTCATCGATACTGAAGATAGCTGAACTGGGCTACTTTGGCAGTTGAGGCAGTACGGTTTCGTGTTAATGAAGCCATAAAATTTGTGGTATCAAACCATACCTACACCCCCTCCCAATAAAGCCAATGGCAGGTAACTCATCGACAATAACGTGTATAACTCCCCCCTTAAGACACCATTTAGTAAATTTACGATAAAACATATTAGAACTAGAGTGACATAGACAAAACAGAAAAGTCTAATTCAGTAACATTTACAATTGCGTGAATTCAGACTTATTCGTTCGTTTATGAAGTACCAAACTAAGCCCACTATACAGGAAGTAATTGATCAGGCGAAATACTACTTTGATCAGGGGATAAGCCAGTCTGAGGCAATCCGGCTCGCCATTGCTGCCAGCACCCCTGGCTACTACGCCAAACATACTCCGAAGCAGGTACTGGGCGGCTATGTGGCTCGCCCTAATTAATGAGTAGGATTTTCAACGTTCGCTCTCTAGCTGCTGTCCCTTGTTGACATATGGCAGGCAAGTAAACAGTTCAGGTCTTTCCCTATTTTTGAGATTAAACCTACACCCTGTAAATCAATCTCATAGCCCCTGCGGTATTGATCCCAATTATTACTCTGAATGTTGATAATAATTATCCAATGCCGCCTGTAAAGGAAGTGTCCGTAATCGGAATGATGTTAAATTGTACAGGGCATTGGCAATCGCTGGTGCAACGGATGATAATGGAGGCTCACCTACACCGGAGGGCATATCCGTACTCTCCTGAAGGATGGTCTCTATATGTGGCGTATCCTTAAGCATAGCTACCTGATAGTTATGGAAATTGGTCTGTTCAAACTGACTATTTTCGATAGTAGCTTCTTCGTAAAGAGAAGCACTGATAGCCATCATCGTAGCCCCTTCCATTTGTTGTCTGACGCCATTGGGATTTACAATCAGGCCAGCATCAATGGCTTGCGCTACTCGTAGGACTTTTATTCTTTTATCGACAATCTGCACCTCAACAATAGCCGCCGAAATGGTACCCCGGTCTTCACAGACAGCTATGCCTCGACCAATCGTATCTGCCTTCGGTGCCTTCCATCCCGCTTTTTCACCAAGTTTTAGCAGTAATTTTTTACGACGTTGTAGCAATTCTGTAGTCCCGCAATGATCGATTCTGAATTGTAAAGGATCCGCTTTAGCTTCAACGGCTAATTCGTCGATAAAACATTCAATAGCAAACGTATTGGCGAACATACCCACGCCCCGCCATAGTCCTGTTTGAAAAGGCAAATCGCTGTTCCATATCTTCGTTCTTTTGTTTGGAACGGAATAAGCAATCCGGGCTCCATGCCCGGCCACTAAAAAGTCAGCACCAATAATGGGTTTTGCCATCGGCAAGGCTAAAAAAGCCATAGAACCTGTAGCAAATTCGTGTTGAATAGCCAGGATTTTACCTTTGGTATCTACTTTTCCGCTTAGGATATGGTGCGTGTTTGGCCTAACGTACCCGTTTTGAAACTCTTGTTGTCGGGTATATAGTAGATGGACAGGCTTGCCTACGGACTCAGAAAGTTTGATAGCCTCAACGGCATTGTGCTTATATCCCCTTCTGCCAAAACCGCCCCCTAAAAAGGCAGGGATGATTTGGATATTTTCTTCCTTAAAATCGGTCTGGTCGGCAATAGACTGCCGCATAAAAGCCACATTCTGTGTAGAGGTGTATAGTTTCAGACTTGTACCTGAAACATCAGCTACGACAATACTTGGCTCCATAGAAGCATGAAAGCCTATCGGCGTCCGATACTCGCTGGTAAGTACATTCCTGCTTAATTCATCCGTTGCGTTGCCTTCGTCCTGCATCACTACAGCTACACCGTTGCCTACTGTAATGGCGTCGATGGCATCTTTTGTCGTGTAGCCCGGTTCAAAATTCCAGGAAACCTTGAGGCTGGTCATTGCTTTCTCTGCCGCAAACCTTGTTTTAGCTACGACACCAATCCAGTTTTTGTCCTGAATTATTTTTATAACATCGGTACTCTTTCCAGCAAGTGTTGTGTCCGCTGTTTTTAGCTCTCCACCAAAATATGGGCAATATAGTACGGCACCGTAAAGCATACCAGATATGTCCGTATCGATTCCATAAATAGGCTTACCTGAAATCTTTTCTTCCAAGTCAATTCGTTTATGCTCTTTACCGATCATTCTAAACGAATATGCTTGACGCAGGGCTGGTGTTTCTGCGATTTCCCAGATTTTAGTTTGCTTAGCAATTTCAGCATACCGCATACTGCGACTACCTGAAGTGGCAACGCCATCGCCTGTTTGAATAGACGTGACACGTATACCCCATGATTTTGACGCTGCCAGCTTCAAGGTTTCTCGTAACGTAGCCGCTACCTCTCTAATAGCGGTGTATAACGAGGACGTGCTGTTACTCATCCCGGTTCCTGCGGTACTTTGGGGCCCCATTGAGGTTGAGGCATGGACAACCTTGATTTTTGTAACGTCTACATCAAGTTCTTCAGCAGCCAAAATGGCAAACCCTGTAAAAACACCTTGACCCATTTCTATTTTGGGGGATCTCAGGGTAATCGTATTATCCTGATTAACCTCAAACCACACCGTAGGATCAAAATCGTCAATGCCAGCATCAAATTTTGCATCGGCGGCCAATTGGCTCAGACCAGTACGTATTTTGGATCGTCCAAAGTAGAGCAACGCAATGGAACCAGCGATTGTAGCTCCTGAACGGGCAAGGAATTTTCTTCTGGAAAATCCCTTTTGGGGCTTACTATTTACTTGTTCCATTGCTTTGAAGTTTGGCAGCTAAAAGAATCGCTTTCAGAATGCGGGGATGTGTACCACAACGGCAGATATTGGTTATACTATTTTTCAGGTCATCTTCGGTAGGGTTGCTGTTTTCTTCCAAAAGATGGGCGGCTGCCATCATAAATCCAGATTGACAATATCCGCATTGTGGCACCCCGACATCAAGCCATGCCTGTTGGATCGGGTGTAAGCGATTTGCCCCCCCAGATAATCCTTCAATAGTGGTTATCTTTTTCCCATGTGCCATTTGCGCCGAATACGAACAAGTACGGACCAATTCGCCATCTACATGGGCCGAACAGGCACCGCATAGTGCCATTCCGCATCCAAACTTTGTTCCTTTTAGTTTGGCCTCGTCTCTGATAAGCCATAATAAAGGCATATCTGGATCTGCCTCAAAGGTGCTGTCTACCCCATTAATCGTGAGATTTATTTTCATCGTTTATAATCCAATTAAATCCTATACCAACCGTGGGAAACATAATTTGCCACTCACACGTTGGTCAGCTATAAATCAACCAGACTTCAGTTATGAAGCTGATGGTACAAAAGTCCTATTGAGAGAATTGACGGGTTTAGTCTAAACGACTTTTATTGTAGTCAAAAGCGCAAAAGCTTAAAGAATAAATACATTATCGGGTAATAATTTCGTGTGCGCAACTCGCCTATCAAATACGAATCCCATATTCTGTTTTGACTGGTTTGTATCAAAGGCGCTTCGTAGGAGCCTTACACCTAACAGTGATGGATGTTCTCCTGCTCATGGTCTGAAGATTATTCTCCTGATTGACCTGCCGTCGGTATAAGGTACCTGTATAGATAACAGCTTGTTTCGTTATCGACCTTATTTTTAAGGGAACGATCAACTAATTGTAAAGCAGATTCGGATTTGCTTTCTTTACTGATCAAGTTGAACCGGCCTCATCGTCCGGTTTCAGAAAACTCCGTTATGTACATATTGGCTTATGCATCAGGCACTATTCCTTTGTATATCTCTACTTCTCGCGGTTTCATTGCTGGTTATGGTTGGCCAGCGACTACACATCCCCACCCCTATTTTTCTGGTCATTAGCGGACTGATCGTCAGCCTGATTCCTGGTATACCAAGAATTGAGATTGACCCGGAGCTTATTTTTATGATCTTCCTGCCCCCGCTGCTCTACGAAGCGGCCTGGTTCACATCGTGGAAGGAGTTCTGGCGCTGGCGACGGATTATTATTGTTCTGGCGTTTGGCCTGGTCATCGTTACTGCATTTGCGGTAGCGTATGTTTCCAGCGCCACAATGCCTGGCTTCACCCTGGCGATGGGCTTTCTGCTAGGCGGTATCATCTCTCCTCCCGATGCTGTGGCTGCTACTTCGGTTTTAAAGAATATTAAGGTATCGAAAGCCACGATCAGCATCCTGGAAGGCGAAAGTCTGGTCAATGATGCCGCCAGCCTGGTTGTATTCCGGTTTGCACTGGCTGCCGTTTTATCGGGTACATTCGTTTGGCAGAGTGCTTCTGTCGATTTTGTCCTGGTAACCCTACTGGGTATTGCGGTCGGGCTGGCGGTAGCCTGCGTCTTTTACGCCATACATCGTTGGTTACCGACAACTACCCGAATTAGTATTTTGCTGACCTTCATGGCGCCGTACATCATGTATATCGTTGCCGAAGAGTTTCATGTATCGGGGGTTATGGCGGTTGTGAGCGGGGGGCTTTTCCTATCCAATCAAAGCCATGTCATCCTGAATCATAGCTCACGCATTCAGGGTACAGGTATGTGGGCCACGGTCGTTTTTGCGCTGAACGGCATCGTTTTTATTCTCATAGGCCTTGAGTTGCCTGTCATTATCAACGGACTTGACGGGTATTCCAAAACCGAAGCCATTTTATACGCCCTGATGATTACCGGGGTCATCATTGTTACACGAATGGTATTCACGATTGCTTCCTCTTACTTCACCCAGTTTATTGGCAAATACATTACCGTAGCCCGACGGAATCCTGGCCTGCGTGGGCCAATCGTTCTGGGCTGGGCGGGTATGCGTGGGGTTGTGTCCTTAGCTTCTGCGCTATCCATACCGTTAACATTACCGGACAATACCCCTTTTCCGCACCGGAATCTGATCCTGTTCATTACGTTCGTCGTTATTCTGGTTACGCTCGTTTTTCAGGGCTTAACCTTACCATGGGTTATTCGGCTTGTGAAGCTTAGAGACACCGACGAGGGTTTGTCGGAAGACATGCAGGAGTCAAAAATTCGCCTGAAAGTCTTAAAGGTAGCCTTAATGCATCTGCGCGAAAATTACGCCGATCAGCTAACGACCAATGAGTTAGTCGAAAACCTTAAAAATAGTATTGAAAGTGAACTCCACCAGACCAAACGGCATTTGGAATCGGTAGAAAACGACGGTGAAGCCCTGACCGAGTATAATCAAATCATGACCGATATCATTAACGTAAAACGTGACGAACTCCATCGATTGCGTAGTATTCAGGAATTTGACGACGAGGTTATTCGTAAAGAAGAAGCCCGGATCGATCTGGACGAAGAAAAAATCAATCATCCCATTCATTAAGCCTTCCGCCCAAGCTCCGCATGTACCTATCCGACGTAGCACAGTACCGATTACATAATCAGCAAATTGCTCAATCGACCCATCAAACGATAAACGGACTGGTTAGCTGGGTGGGTGCCCTGCAGGCGCAGGATGCCTATATGATGAAATGGGCCATAGGCGTCCGGTTTCCCGGAATAACCGAACGGCAGGTTACTGCTGCACTGGACTCAGGTGAATTGATCCGAACGCATATCCTACGTCCTACCTGGCATATCGTGGCGGCCGAACATATTCACTGGTTGCTTGGCGTATCTGCTCCTCACGTTAAAACATCAATACGATCGAGGCTTAAGGAACTGGAAATCACAGCCGATGTTCTGACGAAGTGCTATACCATTCTCGAAAAAGCTTTGTCAGGTCATACCCATCTGACCCGGCCGGAACTCATGCTTGAACTCCAACAGGCAGGTATACCCACCGACAACAACCGATCGTCGCATCTGATGATCCACGCCGAACTCGATGGCATCGTTTGTAACGGAGCAGTCAAAGGCAACCAGCAAACCTATGCCCTACTTCAGGAACGTGTGCCCATCTCTCAACCTTTACAGCGAGAGGAAGCGTTGGCAAAATTGGCCCGCCTGTATTTCACCAGTCACGGGCCCGCCACCCTGTCGGATTTTGTCTGGTGGTCGGGGTTACCGATCACCGATGCCCGACGTGCGCTGATGTCGATTCAAGCCGACTTTGTATCGGAAACTATCGATTCACAAACCTACTGGTTCGATCCATCACGCCCTATTCCGCAAGCAGTCGATGAATCGTTGTATGTACTTCCCGCTTTCGATGAGTACACGGTCAGCTATAAAGACCGACGGGCTGTTCTTTCGGCCGATACACAGCAACGGGCCATTTCGGCCAATGGTATATTCAGCCCGATCATTGTGTATAACGGCTCGGTTATTGGCCTTTGGAAACGAACCTTAAAAAAGGACAGAGTGATTCTTGAACCCAGTTTTTTTGCCAGACCTACGCCATCGGTTGTCCACCTGTTCGAAAAAGCCTGTGTCGATTTTGGTCGGTTTCTGGAGCGAACTGCTGAAATAGCCTACGAACAAAACACCCCGAAAGGTTGAATCTTTCGGGGTGTTGCAATGAGTCAGACTAAACGACAGGGAACCGATCAACCGAAGGCGTTGATATGCTTCTGAAAGATTGCCTCGTATTTGTTAGCCGCAGCCGTTTGTTTGGCGTCTTTACAGGCTTCGACAATCGTTTGCAGAATATACAGGTCAGAGTCAGGGCTACCAAATCGATTCCCATTTCCACTCTTATCGTAGGTCAGATTCTGATCGGCACGAGCCGCCATTGTGTCTGCTATTTCAAGGGCTTTCTTGGTATCGCCCACCTCAAACAGGAATCGCACATAATTTGACGAAATCTGGTCGTACGGAATACTCTTATCAGGAATCACCCGCAACGAATAGTCGAGTACTTCACGAGCCTTATCTTTTTTGCCTTCCCGCATCAGTTGGTCAGCCAGCCGGAAGAACGCAATCCGGGCCGAGATCACTGGTGGCCCTTTATAGGTTTCGTCGTAATACGTATTCGGATTGTCGAAATCGCGCCAGAAGGTTTTCTTCAACATGTTGTTGTACATGATGTCGGAGTTCACATACCCATCGGTTGCCCCCGGAATAGCCACGGGCATCAGTCGATACGCATAGCCCTCCAACTGCATGTAATTTTTCAGGCTCAGATAATTATCGCTGGCCAGGGTGCTCGAGAAATAGATAGGCCGTTTCCAGTTGTTGGTCGCAATCATATCGAGCATGATCAGATCAGGCTTATAAAGATCCTTCTTGCCGATGGTCCACTGCAAGGTATCTTTCATCAACGGACGAAGGTTGGCCGGAACAAAATTAGCCTGATCAACAGCCGCTTTGTCGATGGGCAGGAACAACACAGACGATGGCAGAATGCTGGTCATGTCGCCACTGGTCAAAGGCACCTGAATGGCAGGATTGTTCGTTTTGATCAGGTTGATGTATTGCTTCAGATCAATACCATTCTTAACCCCAGCCATTTCATAAAAGGGTACGATGTCATTTTTACCCTTGTTGAAGTTGTCGAACTCCAGCGAGATCGGTAACGCATCCGACTCATAGGTTTTGCGTTTCATTTGCTGGATATACCATTCCGTTCCCAGCAAACTCAGGTTACACACCCGCACATCGCGCCGGAACCCTTCAACTTCCTGAACGTACCAGAGTGGGAACGTATCGTTATCTCCCCCCGTAAACAGAACGGCATTAGGGGCACAGGAATTCAGCAGATTTTTAGCGAAATCGACCGACTGATACCGATGATCGCGATTGTGGTTATCCCAGCTTTTGGCTCCCATCATAACCGGAACCAGCAGACACAGCCCCACAACCAGACCATTTCGGGCCATTTCGGACTTTAACGTATTGCGTATTCCTTCGGCAATTGCCATTACCCCCAGCCCCAGCCAGATCGCAAAGAAATAGAACGAGCCTACATAGATGTAATCACGTTCGCGCGGCTCCGTTGGAGGAGAGTTCAGGAAAACCTGTAGAGCGATCCCCGTAAACAGGAACAGCAGCCCGACAATCAAGAAATCGCGACGACGACGGAAATACTGAAACGCAATCCCAAACAATCCTAAAGCGAATGGTAGCATGTAGAAATTGTCGCGGGCTTTGTTGGTCTTCAATAGATCAGGCGCACCATTGTCCGACGACCAGGGGAGCAGATACCCAGCCCCTTCTTCGTCACTCTCCCTCCCTGCAAAATTCCACATCAAATAACGCCACCACATGTGGCCCAACTGATAGCTAAACAGAAATTTCAGGTTGTCGCCCATGGTAGGCTTCTGGCCTTCGGCTAGTCCCAGCATCTGGCGGTAGAGGGCCGGGTGATTTTGCTGGCTGCTATACACCCGTGGGAACAACATTTCGTCGCCGGGTGCATATACGTATTCGGGCTGGTAATCGAAAATAACGTACTTATTGGTCTCCTTTTTCCACATGGGTGCTCCGCGCTTCTGGTCGATTGGTCGCGACGTAAACACCGGACCATACAGCAACGACCGGCTCCCGTACTGCTCCCGCTTCAGATACGACAGAAAGTTGAGCGCATCGTCGGGGTTGTTCTCATTGATTGGCGGGTTAAAATCGGCCCGTACCAATACCTGCATATACGAGGCATACCCGATCAGCACGAAGGCCAGGGCCAACAAGGAAGTATTTAAAACAACCCGGCGCTGACGTGCCGACCAGATGATTCCGTACGTAATAGCCCCCAGGAACACTACCGTGAAGAAAATCACCCCTGAGTTGAATGGAAGGCCAAACGAATTGACAAACAGCCGCTCTACAGCAAACGCCATACTCGGCAGACCCGGAATAATACCCGCATTGATGATACCCAGCACGACCAAACCAATACCAGCCGCGATCACCCCCCCCCAAAAGGTTGGTTTTGGCTGCTTCTTGAAGTAATAAATTAGGGCCAGAGCAGGCAGCGTAACCAGGTTCAATAAGTGAACACCAATCGATAAGCCTGTTAGATAGGCAATGAGAATGAGCCAGCGGTTTGCGGCTGCTTCATCGTCAATACGCTCCCATTTGAACGCGGCCCATACAACAATAGCCGTGAAAAACGACGACATTCCGTATACTTCCGCTTCGACAGCCGAAAACCAGAACGTATCAGAGAAGGTATACGCCAGCGCCCCAACCGCGCCCGTACCCAGCACCAGGAGCGTATCGCCTGTGGTGTAGTCACGTTCAGCCTTTCCAAAGGCTTTCTGAGCCAGCATCGTAATGGTCCAGAACAGGAAAGCGATCGTAAAGGCACTAGCCAGCACCGACGCCATATTGACCCAGTAGGCTACGTTGGTCAGGTTGCCAAACGACAGCATAGAGAATAGCCGTCCTAACAACAGAAAAAACGGAGCACCGGGTGGGTGAGGAACCTGAAGCTTAAACGAACACGCAATGAATTCGCCACAGTCCCAGAAACTGGCCGTTCGCTCAACCGTCATTGCATAGGTAACCAGTGCAACAACAAATACGAACCAGCCTGTCAGGGTGTTCAGGCGTTTAAATGATTGCATACAAATGAAGATTAACGAATTACTTTTTGTGTAAGTAGGGTCATCCAGACCGGACCAAAATTACATAAAAAGCGGCCCAGCCGTGCCATGCGGAGCTGTTAAAGTTTGTTAATGACTTACTTGGCAAAGCCTATTCCATCAATCTCTCCCAACAAATTACCAATCTAACTGCTAAACTCACTACCTTTTTTTCGTATTTTAAAATCTATGCTTAGAGTATGTTGGGAAATCATCTTTGGCAATAAGTCTCGATTCGTTGTAACATGATCTGGCTATTGGCCAGATACAGCCAACTGACCGAAGAAGATGCTGTATGCTCATAGTCTTTGACGATTCTCCGAAAATAGTTCGTCCAGGCAATGTGATATGGTCCTAAAAATCCGGACACGAAACTTTTTAACTTCGTGTACCATGAACCAATCCCAACGCCCCAAACGAAAGTATACCGCCGAGTTTAAAGCCGATGTGCTGCGGCTAG
>NZ_KB893193.1 GCF_000374025.1 Spirosoma panaciterrae DSM 21099
AACGTACGGGTCTGGTGGGATGTGGATTAATGGTTACCCCAACTGTCATACGCATTTTCATGAAAAAGATACTTTTAAACCTGTTGTTGCTGGCCCTGGTGGCTGGTGGCAGCTTCTCCTGCAAAGACGATCTGGTCTACAGCGATCTGGTGCGGGACAATCGGCCGGCCATTCCGGTCACCTTTCCTGGTACGACCACCTATGGGTTCAACCCCTTCATCGTTAGTTCTTTGGCAGCGGGTGGTCCTATTCAGTTCACCCTGTCGATTCCAGCCAGCAGTGGTCGCACCATCAAGGAGATCACCAAGGTGTTGGGTGGAGGAACGGGCATCACGGTAGGGAACCTGAACTCAGGGACGTATACCACGACTCTACTGAACACAGCCCCGATAGCAGGCAGTGGCACCACGGCGGTCTTTACGACTACAATTGCCGATTTTAAGAAGAAGTACCCCAGTGTAGCGACGGCACCGATTGTGTTGCCCAACTACACCGAGATTCAGTTTTTGTTTCTGGTAACGCTGGATGATGGCGCCCAGATTGTTCCCGAACCCGTGCGCGTTCGGATCGTGAACTGACACCAATACCTGACAACTAAACGGCTAAAGTAGGGAGTTTACCCCACCCCAACCCCTTCCCTGAGATACAGGGGAGGGGCTTGACTAATTCCCGTTTAAGTCCCTCTCCGGGCATCAGGGGAGGGATTTAGGGTGGGGTAATTGTGTTAGGCCATCTCTATCGATTCCCAGGCTGTCTTTTTGTACTGCTGAAGTAAATACCAGCAAAGAGCTATAGACAATGGTAAGGCTACCCAAACACCGAAAGGAATACGCGTCAGGCCGTAGTGAGAAAAGCCCACCACAGCCAGCACGAGGCTGATTAGTAATCCGCGTGCGGTATTATTCTGTTTCATAGCATCCTGCTCCACCGAAAAAGGCATGGTGCGTGTCGAGAGTAGAGCTGCGCTCAGGAGCATCACCAGCGAATTGCTGAAGGCCAATAATACATCGCTGATCTTGTCGAATCCGTACCGGAATAGAACGTAAGACGATAGCAGGGCGTAGAAAGGCACCAGCAATTTTATAATGATGGCTTTTAACGATCCCGATAAGATGCTGCCCGGCTCCTGGATGGGAGCACTGCCGTAAATCCAGGAAGCCCGGTAGTTGTCCGAAACGCGGAGTTGGTATTGCGCCACCATCACGTAAATGCCACCAAAGTAAAGGGCAAACAAATAGAAGAAATTGCCTGAGCCCAAGCCTCCACCCTGAAAGGATATAGCAATTACATACGCCAGTCCGAAACCCAACTGCGGATAGGTTTTGAGCTTGAATTTGCGGTCCCGGCTCGTTATACGCCAGGTAAAGGCAAAAGCGGCTCGCTCCAGTGAGTTGCCCGTAAACCAATCGGCTACCTGTTCTACCCAATTTTGCCGATGGGCCGATGCGCTGGTAAGCGTTGATGGTGTGGTTCGCCCATCCTGATCGATACTGCTGATTTTCTGGGTAAAATCGGTAGTTAGAAACCGATTCATAAACCATAGGCCAGCAAAAGGGGTAATTAGTGCCAGCACCAGAAAAATCAGATGGGTTTGATCGAATACGGGTTGAATAAAAGTTTCAGTAGCGCCAGCCATCCACATCGGCGGCACTAGGTAATGCCAGCCCTGATGGGCTAGTGGCTCACTGACCAGTCGTTCTGAACCGATGAGCCGGGGCAAAACCTGATAGCTCCCGTAGAACAGAATCGCCATCACGATCTGAAAATAATTGATCACTTCCCGGAGCTTTTCCTCACTGGTAAATTTCATCAGAACCAGATAGAAAATGTTCGTCAGAAATACCATCAATACGGCCGATAACAGACTCAATAATAAGAACAGCAGCGCCGAAGCAGCCCCAAATCGACTCGCCAGAATGAAAATACTGACTACTGTGAGCGACAGGGTAATCGCAAACAGATAACTGGTGATGTGCACTACACGAGCCAGCCATAGCGTTCGGCTGCTGACGGGCCGGGGCAGAATGATCTGATTATCGGAGGAGTCGAGAATGACGGATGAAAAGTCGGAAATCAGGGTCATGGCGCAAAGGGCCATGATGTAGCTAAACTGTAATGTCAGCGGCAGAAACAGGTTCTCTTTGGGCGGTACGCCCAGCATGGCAAAGCTAATTAGTCCGCCAATGATAGCATAAATGGCCAGTATCCGAATGAAATTATTGCTACTCTCACCCGATTGCTTTCCATAACGACCCAGGCTGACGAAGCTCCGACGGCTATCCATCGTGAGTTTAACCTGCACAATGGCGTGTAGTTGACTATAGTCGGCTCCTAATCCCTGAAAAAGCGATTTTAAACGGTCCAGAACCCAAAGAATGATGGTAACCATGCCGATTAGTTTTTCAGGGTGTTGATAAACTCCTCGGCGACACTCGTTTGACCTTCGTTGCCGGTTAATTCAGAAAATAGCTGCTCCAGCGATTCGGGACGTTGGTGTTGAAGTTCAGCAAACGTACCGTCGGCAATGACCTGGCCCTGATTGATAATGATAATCCGATCCGAAATTTTTTCGACCACATCCATCAGGTGCGAACTATAGAAAATCGTTTTGCCATCATTCGCCAGTTGCCGGATAATCTCTTTGACCAGCACCACGGCATTCGCATCCAGCCCCGACAGCGGTTCGTCCAGAAAGATCACATCCGGGTTATGCAGTAGCCCCGAAATAAGAAGTACTTTCTGGCGCATCCCTTTCGAAAATGTGGTCATGCGGGCGTTGGCGTGGTCGCTAAGCTGGAATAGCCGAAGCAGGTCGAGGGCTTTGCGGTCGATGTGGGCCAGGTCAAGTTCGTAAAGCTGCCCGATGAACTGCAAATACTCCAGCGGGGTTAGTGTGTCGTACAAAGCCGCATTTTCTGGTACGTACCCAACCCGCCGTTTGATGTCGATGGATTGCGTTTTTACGTCCATTCCCAATACAACAGCCTCGCCCGAATAGTCGGGCAACATACCCATCAGAATTTTGATGGTCGTTGACTTTCCGGCCCCGTTGGGACCAATGTAGCCCACAACCTGCCCAGCCGATACGCTGAGGTCAATGCCTTTGAGAACGAGACTCGAACCATATGACTTGTGTAGGTTCTGAAGCTGGATAACTGGATCTGGATTCACGGAAAAATGATTCGGTGTATCCGAAAGTACAGAAAATCCCGCCCAGCTACAAGCCGAACGGGATTTAAGACATTAATCACTAAAAAACAGTTACGCCACAGTTGCTTCGGTTTCGACCAGGTTGTGTTTTACCAGGTATTCAGCAATCTGTACGGCATTGGTAGCCGCTCCTTTACGGAGATTATCGGCTACGATCCACATATTCAGCGTTTTGGGCTGACTTTCGTCGCGACGAATCCGGCCAACAAACACCTCATCTTTACCATGTGCCGTCAGCGGCATTGGGTATACTTTGTTTTTGGGGTCGTCCTGAACGATAACCCCTTCGGTATTGCTCAGAATAGCAACCACATCACTCACGTCAAACTCATTTTCGAACTCGATATTGACCGCTTCCGAGTGACCACCAATCGTTGGGATACGAACGGTAGTGGCCGTTACCTTGATGGAATCATCGCCCATGATTTTCTTAGTCTCATTCACCATCTTCATTTCCTCTTTGGTGTAGCCATTGTCGAGGAACACATCAATGTGAGGCAGTACATTCAAATCAATCGGATGGGGATATACTTTAGGAGCTTCATGGTCCCCTTTGCGTTCGGCAAAAAGCTGATCGACAGCCGCTTTGCCCGTTCCCGTTACGGATTGGTAGGTCGAAACCACTACTCGTTTGATTTTGTATCGATCATGCAGCGGCTTCAGGGCTACCACCATCTGGATGGTCGAGCAGTTGGGGTTGGCAATGATTTTGTCTTCAGGCGTCAGCACATCGGCGTTTACTTCAGGGACCACCAGTTTTTTGGTGGGGTCCATCCGCCAGGCCGACGAGTTATCGACAACCACGATACCGGCTTCCGCAAATTTGGGAGCCAGCGACAGTGACGTACCACCACCTGCCGAGAAAATCGCAATGGCAGGTTTGGCAGCGATGGCATCTTCGAAACTAACCACCGTGTAGGGTTTACCCTTAAACTCAACCTGTTTACCAACCGAACGCTCGGAGGCAACGGGAATGAGTTCAGACACAGGGAAGTTGCGTTCTTCCAGCACTTTCAGGATTTCGCTACCGACCAAGCCAGTAGCTCCAACGACTGCGATTTTCATTTTAGTAGCGCGGGCAGAACCCCGCAGTTGAATTGTTTAATAGAGTACTAAAAGCGGGCGATTACCCGCATTTCGATTTTGGAGTGCAAAATTACGCCAAAACTTTGACGCACAGGAGAATTATTACGAAAAAAAACAGATTTGTGAAGGGGTAATGCAAGCGTCAAGCTGAACATCTGTCGGTTCAATGCCTTCTATATGCGTAACTGGCTCAAACAGGGATAAGCCCACCTTTCTGCAATCGGGACGGCAGTTAGCCAGAAAACGGTCATAAAATCCTTTTCCGTAGCCTATCCGGTTACCGCACTGATCGAAGGCCAGCAAAGGAACCAGTACCAGATCGAACAGCGAGGTGTTGAGCGTCGGCTGGTCTGGGTCAACGGGTTCTGGAATCCCCCAGCGATTTTCCCGCAAAATGGTATCTGGCGCTAACGGATAATGCGAGAGTTGGTTGGTAGCCATGTCGGTTACCGAAACGGCTAATTGAATCGCTGGGTACAACTCCCAAATGTGGCGAATAATGAGCCAGGTATCCACCTCTTTCTGTCGCTGAATCGGCAGAAAGAGGTGGATTACCGATGGGACTGCATCGAGTTGAGCCAGAAAGTCGAAAAAAAGCCGGGCGATGGATTGGCTTCGCTCATGTACATCGTCCACCATTAGCCCTTTCCGCTCATCCAGAAACTGACGACGCAACTCGGCTTTTGTCATTGGGCTATTCCATACAAATCTGCATCCGGTAATCGAAAGGATCGAAAACGGTGAGCATCTTTTGTAAAAACGATTTGTCGTTCAGGTAGAAAGTCAGGAAGTTTTCGCTCCGCTCCTGCAAGCCTCCATTGGGGAAAAGCTCGCTCTTGACGGCCAGGAGTTGCCGAACACCCGTTTCCTGGTTTCGTTCTTCAGCGCGTCGCATTTTCTTTTCCAGCCGGGCAATGGCATTGGCAAACCGCTTGGTTTCGGCCAGAACGGCTTTTTCGAGTGTAGGATCAACCATTTGCGCTTTGTGCAAAATAGCATCCAGCGCCTTATTGACTACCTTGTTTTCGTTGTCGAACTTAAGGGTATGCCGGGCGTGGTGTTCGATGTACTCGTGTTTGAGTTTCAGCGTATCCTGAAACAACTCCTCAGGAGTCAGCCCCAACTTGCAGATGCGTTTGTTGGCCACGGCCGGAACATACAGGGCAAAATTTCGGGGCATCAGGATCGGGAAAGGCGTATTGAAATGATCGAATACACCTTTTAGCTGCAACCAGTAGGGCACTTCGGAAGGGCCGCCAATGTAGGCCAGATTGGGCAGTATGGTTTCCTGATAGAGAGGTCGTAACACCACATTGGGGCTGAATTTTTCGGGCTGCTCGTCTAATAAGGTAAGAAGTTCGGCTTCCGAAAAGTTGAGCTTCGTGTGCACAACCCGGTAGGTACCGTCGTCTTTGCGCTCGATACGTTCGCGAAGTTGATCGTCCAGGTAAAATAGATTGATGTCGCGAGGGGCAATGACGGTTTTGTAGCCCAATTCTTCCAACTGCTCGGTTCGCTGCTGTACCAGTTCGCCGGAGTGCTGATGCAGGAGTTCGTCCCGCATGATGGGTGCGAAAACACGTTTGAGTTCAGCGTCATCAGCATCCAGACAGATCAATCCTTCGGCCCCGAACAGTTCATTGACATAACAGCGAGCCGCATTGGCGAGCGTATCGTGCTTTAAATACGCTTCTTCGAACAGAGCCAATTTTTCGGGAATCTGCTTAAAGAGCGTGGCTAATTCTTTGGGGTTCATCCGACCAACGGCTCCGCGCTGCTCGGTTTGCCAGGTATAACTTCGCCCAAACATCGAAAAGTGATTAATCTCGGCAAAGTCATGATCTTCGGTTGCCATCCAGTACACCGGCACAAAATTGTAATCGGGATACGTCTCTTTGAGCTTCCGGGCCAGATTGATTGTTGTAATCAGTTTGTAGATGATGTACAACGGCCCCGTGAAGATGTTGAGCTGGTGACCCGTAGTAACCGTGTAGGTATTTGGCTGAAGCAGTACCGAAACGTCGGGTTTATTCGCAATCGAACTGTATTGCCGTTCTAAGGCATCCATTAAAATGCGCCGTTTCGATTCGTCAAAAGACTTCTCGGCTAATTGATCGCCAAAAGCCGTAATCTCAGGAAAACGATTGTAAAAAGGGGCTAAACTAGCTGTTTTGGTAATGTAGTCAAGGAATAGTGACGAAAACTGGCCGGTAGAGCGAAGCGGCAGGTACTGACAGTCCATTCGGAACGAAGTTGGGATTTATCGGCTCAACAACAGAACACCCCGCAAGGTTCGGTCATAGAGTAAGCGCCTTGTTCGGGTATATATAAAACTTATAAAGTTGTCAGAATATGCGTTAATTGAGCTTTCAACGTTGGGACATCTCCCGTAATTATATCCCATAATAGCGAAGCATCGACGCCAAAATATTCATGTACCAGAATATGTCGTAGGCCAGTCACCTGACGCCATTGTACTTCTGGAAACTCATTTTTGATTGTATCATCAAGATGATTGCAAGCCTCACCAATGATCTCGAGTTGTTTGATGCAGGCAAACCGCATCATCGAATTAGTCAGAAATTCAGAAAACTCCTGATTGTTTATGTAATTTTCGATCTCTGCAATAGCATCGAGTGAATGCTCAATACGCTGCTTGTTACCGAACCGGCCTTTCATAAATAAGTTGCTTGTCCTGATCTATAAATGGACGAATTCGGGGAGATAGGCCATTGTTAGAAACCAGATCGACCGTCTTATTGAGCCTTTCTTCAAGGTCAAGTTTCATGCCAACGAACTGTAGACCTACAGGTCGGCTGTAATCTAGTTCTACTAATAAATCAAGATCGCTTTCGGGATTCGCTTCGTTTCGGGCATAGGAACCAAACACATAAGCGCGCAACACAGGCTTATCCTGAAGATAATTGCGGATGGCCTGTAGCTCGCTTACGGTTAATTTCATAGTGCTAATTACATAACCGTACCATATAAATCAAAATCTTCGGCCCGGTCGATGCGTACATGGGCAAAGTCGCCGATACGGACGTACTGGCTGGCTGGTACAAGCACTTCATTATCAACCTCAGGGGAGTCGGCTTCGGTCCGGCCAATGAAATAGCCACCCTCTTTCCGGTCGAATAATACCTTGTACGTTTTGCCTACTTTCTGCTGATTCAATTCCTGCGAAATGCCCTGCTGAAGCTCCATCAGCTCGTCGGCGCGTTCCTGCTTTGTATCGGCCGGAACATCATCGGGCATAGAGTATGAATGCGTATTTTCTTCGTGCGAGTAGGTAAACACACCCATCCGGTCAAAACGCATACGTTCCACGAAATCGTAGGTCTCAGCAAACATAGCGTCGGTTTCGCCCGGATGGCCTACAATGAGGGTCGTTCGAAGGGTAATATCAGGGACTTTGGCCCGGATGGTTTCAATGAGCGCTTCTGTTTTTTCGCGGGTAATGCCTCGGCGCATTAATTTCAGCAATTCTGTTGATCCCGTTTGCAGGGGCATATCCAGATAATTGCACACATTGGGCCGGTCGCGCATCACATCAAGCACTTCCAGCGGAAATCCAGACGGATAAGCATACTGTAGCCGTATCCAGTCGATGCCTTCCACATCCGCCAGTCGATTGATCAGGTCAGCCAGATTACGTTTTTTGTAGAGATCCAGCCCGTAATAGGTCAAATCCTGAGCAATCAGAATCAGTTCTTTCGTACCCCGGCGAGCCAGTGATTTCGCTTCAGTAACCAGTTCATCTATGGAGCGGGATACGTGTCCGCCACGCATGAGCGGGATAGCGCAGAACGAACAGGGCCGGTCACAGCCTTCGGCAATTTTGAGGTAGGCAAAATGAGCCGGTGTGGTCAGCAGTCGTTCGCCAACGAGTTCGTGTTTGTAATCGGCGCGGAGGGTTTTCAGCAACCGAGGCATTTCGTTGGTACCAAACCAGGCATCGACATCGGGAATCTCGACTTCAAGTTCGTCTTTATAGCGATGCGAAAGGCAGCCCGTTACATATACTTTGTCGACCATACCCGCATCTTTAGCATCGACATAGCGCAGAATGGTGTTAACCGATTCTTCCTTCGCATTGTCGATAAAGCCGCAGGTGTTGATAACGACAATATTGGCGTCGTCTTTCTTCGATTCATGCGTTACGTCCATGCCGTTGCCCTTCAGTTGCGTAAACAGCACTTCCGAATCGACCAGATTCTTCGAGCAACCCAGTGTGACGATGTTGATTTTATTGGTACGTGATCCTTTGGTTTTCATTGGTAACGCGGACAGAATATCCGCTAAATCTTTCAACAAGGCGGACAGGATGTCCGCGTTACATTAAAACACCCCCTGATGCGTAACTTCTATTTTTACCTCAGAGCGGATATTCTTCCGAACATTGACCGGAAAGATATTATTATGTGCATCCGATAGGTTGGCATACAGTCCTTTCGACTCGCGTACAACTACCGAATAGTGACCAACAGGCAGATTCGCGCAAAACTTACCTGACTTGTCTGATTTAACCGTTTTTATTGGCTTTACATTCCCGACTGAATCGATAAATCCATTGTCACCCATTTTCACCTGGTTCATATTGAGTAAGGGAAAAATGAGAACCTCGCGTTCAATAGGCGTTCCCTGAGAAGCCGACTTACCCGGACCAGGCATATGATTCCCTTTCTTTTCCAGCACGACCCCGCAAATTCCCTGAAATGTTGTGGGTCTAGTGGATTTCCTAAGTTGCTGCTTTTGAGCCAGGGTCGAATAAGAAAGAGCCAAGAAGCAAAGAATGAAGGCGAGGTAGTTCATAGGAAATAGAGTTTACAAACTCATTTCTTGAAGAACGAATCCACAAACTCCATCTTGTTGAAGGTTTGCAGGTCGTCGATCTTTTCACCGACGCCAATGTATTTAACCGGGATTTTGAACTGGTCAGAAATGCCAATTACGACCCCACCTTTCGCCGTTCCGTCTAGCTTGGTGATGGCTAGGGCCGTTACTTCGGTGGCTTTCGTAAACTCGGTAGCCTGAATAAATGCATTCTGACCCGTTGAGCCATCCAGCACCAGAAGTACCTCATGTGGAGCGTCGGGGGTAACTTTTTGCATGACCCGCTTAATTTTTGTCAGCTCATTCATCAGGTTGACTTTGGTATGCAGCCGCCCAGCGGTATCGATAATCACGACATCGGCGTTCATGTCCGTTGCTTTTTTCACCGCATCATAGGCCACTGCCGAAGGGTCCGTATTCATCCCGTGGGAAATGACCGGAACACCAACGCGGTCGCCCCAAAGTTTGAGCTGATCGACTGCCGCTGCCCGGAACGTATCGCCAGCGCCCAGAACTACCTGCTTGCCCCGCTTATGAAACTGAGCCGCCAGTTTGCCGATGGTCGTTGTTTTACCGACTCCGTTGACGCCCACCACCATAATGACATAAGGCTTCTTGTTGGCAGGCAACTCAAAATCGTCCAGAACCTCCCGGTCCGGCGTTCGGGAGGTGGTGTTATCAGAAAGTAGAGAGGCAATCTCTTCGCGCAGAATACGGTCAAGCTCACTGGTGCCCATGTATTTATCACGCGCAACCCGCTCTTCGATCCGACGGATGATTTTCACCGTGGTTTCAACCCCTACGTCTGACGAGATCAGAACACTTTCCAATTCGTCCAGTACTTCTTCATCAACGGTCGATTTGCCGACAACAGCCCGCCCAAGTTTCGAGAAGAAGCTGTCTTTGGTTTTTTCTAAGCCTTTGTCGAGGGTTTCTTTCTTTTCTTTCGAGAATAAGCCGAATAGAGCCATAAAAAATAATCGTTAGTTGATGCCGGGACGCCGGTGCGGTCGTCAGTCGATCGTATGTAATAGTCGGTAATATAGACACAAAAGTAACCTAAAGGTTCGCAATGACTGCCCGACGACTCTCTTCAACAAAACTCTAACAAAAAAAGTCCCACAGAGCCTGGTAGAGGCTGTGGGACGAACATCTTTTCTGGAAACGTTCCGCTGTATCGGTTGGAGGTATCAAACTAGCTTTTCAGCGCAGCCTGAACATCATCGACAGGAACCATCTCTTCTTTGAAGGTGTAGGCGCCGGTTTTAGGCGATTTAACGGCTTTGATAATTTTGGCAAATGCCTTACCGTTATCCTTCGTTTTCAGGGTTGCAACTACCTTTTTTGCCATGGTTTTTTATGGTTTACAGTTTACTCCTTTCGTTTAGGCCAGACCGTACGTACGGTAACAGATGCGTCGATTTCTCTCGCTATCCTAAATCGGAAATGGTAAAACTAAAACTTATTTAATTTCTTTATGCAGCGTTACTTTTTTCAGGAACGGATTATATTTTTTCCGCTCGATACGAGCCGGCGTATTTTTCCGGTTTTTCGTGGTGATGTACCGGGACATACCGGGTACACCGCTGTCTTTCTGCTCGGTGCATTCCAGAATAACCTGGATTCTATTGGCGCCTTTCTTTGCCATTGCTAACGTTCGTTTTCTCGATAAGGAGCGCAAAGGTACGGAATTACTTTTAGTTTGCCAATAGATTTCTTAGAAAAACAGATGATTTGTAATGAATTAAGTCAGAATTTTTGTTCCGGTTTGACTTTCGGCCGTTGGCTGGCGACCTTTGATGGACTACATACAGCCTGAATTTAGTTGAGAAGCCGCTTTTGCGTACTTCGCTTTGGGCAGGTTGAGCCAGCTATGAAAACAACAACAATTCAATACGAATATGCACCAGGCCATTTTCGGGCTTCTGAACCGAATATCTATCGGTCAGATAAGCTCGGCGAAGGCGAAATGGTACTCAACATGGGACCGCAGCACCCATCGACGCATGGCGTTCTGCGACTTGAAGTCGTAACCGATGGCGAAATCATCCGGGAGGTTGTGCCGCACCTGGGGTACCTGCACCGTTGTTTTGAGAAACATGCTCAATCGTTACCATTCAACCAGGCTATTCCGTTCGTTGACCGACTTGATTATTTAGCGGCTATGAATTGTGAGCACGCCTTTGTGATGGGCGTTGAACGAATGCTGGGTATTCAGAACGATATTCCGAAGCGCACGGAATACATACGGGTGCTGGTAGCCGAACTGAATCGGATTGCGGCCCATATGGTCGGTATCGGGACTTATGCACTGGATATTGGGGCCTATACGCCCTTTCTGTGGCTCATGCGCGACCGGGAGCATATTCTTCGGATGCTGGAGTGGGTAAGTGGCGCCCGTATGCTTTACAACTACATTTGGGTTGGTGGCCTGTTTTATGATCTGCCTGTCGGGTTTGAAGCGCGTTGCCGGGAGTTTGTCACCTACCTGAAACCGAAGCTACTTGAACTACAACAGTTGGTTATCGAAAACGAAATTTTTATAAAACGGACGGCCAATGTAGGCGTTTTACCCTTGCCGGTCGCTATCAACTATGGCTGTACAGGGCCTATGCTGCGGGGTTCAGGGCTGCGGTACGATTTACGACGGGTAGATGGCTATTCGGTATACCCTGAGCTGGACTTTGCTATTCCGATTGGCGAAGGAAAAATGGGAACAGTTGGTGATTGCTGGGACCGTAATTATGTTCGGGTACAGGAATGTTACGAATCGATCCGAATTGTGGAGCAGTGTCTTGATAAACTGACATCCGATCATCGGCGTACCCGAGATTATGATCCTCAGGCGGTTGTTCCGAAGAAAATCCGTCCGAAGGCGATGGATTTTTACGTGCGGGGGGAAAGTGCCAAAGGTGAACTGGGCTTTTTCTTCCGAACGGATGGAAAGTCAGACATCCCTGTTCGATGCAAAGCCCGGTCATGCTGCTTTCATAATCTTTCCGTTATCAGCGAAATCAGCCGGGGAGCCATGCTGGCCGATCTGGTTGCCATTATCGGCTCCATTGATGTGGTGATGGGGGAAGTGGATCGATAAGTAATAGGAGCAAGGAGTGCGTATTGGGAGTTGCTGATGCACAGATTGTTTTCTCCGAATACGCACTCCTCGCTCCTGTTACTACACTACTCAAGTACTAAAATGTCAGCACTGTTCCGGCCCAGGCCGTCGTAGTCGAGACCATACCCGAGTACGAAGCGATTTTCAATTTCGAAACCTACATAGTCCAGCTTCATCGGCTTCAATAAGGCTTCTGGTTTAAAGAGCAGGGTGGCAATGGCCAGCGATGAGGGGCCTAAAACGCGAAGCTGTTCACAAATATCATTCAGGGTTCGGCCAGTATCCACAATATCTTCTACTACGATAAGGTCTCGGCTGGCGATGGGTTCGGTAAGTCCCAGAATTTCTTTCAGTTGCCCGGTCGATGACGTTCCTTTATAGGATGATACCCGCAGAAATGTGATTTCGCAGGGAATTGTCAGGTTTTTCATCAGATCGGCGGCAAACAGAAACGCGCCGTTGAGAATGACGACCAACAGAGGTTTTTTGTCGGCATAATCCTGATTAATCTGGCTGGCTAACTCCTGAATCCGGTTCTGAATCGATTCGGCTGGGATAAACGGGACAAACGTTTTGTCGTTAACGGTCATTGCATTGGCGTCTGTAGGGGCGCAAAGATACGGTCATACGTAGGTAGCAGACAAAAAATGACAGTAAAAATCCCGGTTCGCAAACGGACTGAGGTTGGTTTGCGTTCATATAGACAGAGCAAATTGGTTGAATTGATAAAGAGGCAATGGTTTTTAGGCTGCTCTACAACAGAAAAAGCGGATAGAAACGTTAATGACTGGCAATCAATAAGAAACAATAAAGAAGGCTAATGAAAAAAATCCTGTTGACGGTATGGCTGACGAGCATGGCTCTCCTGGTTCAGGCTCAACTCTATGACCCGTCGGCTTTTGATAAGAAGTATGATGGCTTATTAAAGCACCCCGGCGTTCAGATTGAGTCGGCAGAGGCCATCAATCAAATGTATAACTATAAGTTCTACGACGCTGACAAAGAATTTAAGTGGCTGCGCATTCGCTATCCGAATCACCCAATGCCCACATTTCTGATGGGCCTGGCCGAATGGTGGAAAATTGTTCCGAATACCGATGTAACGGATTACGACGATCGTTGCCTGATGTACATGGATTCGACCATCACATTGGCCGAAAAGCTATACGATGAGAGTGAAAATAAGCTCGAACCTGCTTTTTTTCTGGCAGCCTCTTATGCCTTCAAAAGCCGGCTTTATTCGGAGCGGAAAAAGTGGGCAAAGGCGACGTTTGCCGGGAAAAATGCCCTGAAATACTTCGAAAAATGTAAAGGAAATGCCGATTTCAGTCCTGAACTACTTTTTGGTGATGGAATGTACAATTACTATGCACAGTGGATTCCCGAAAACTACCCGTTGCTGAAACCCATTCTGATCTTTTTCCCGAAAGGCAATAAGGCCAATGGTATCAAAGAACTGGAGAAAACAGCTAATACGGCTTTTTACACCCGCGTTGAGGCCCGCTATTTTCTGGTTCAGATTTACAGCATGGAGAATCAGTATGATAAGGCATACGAGTTGGCAAAGTATATGAACGAGCAGTATCCTGATAACCCGTTTTTCGAACGGTATTATGCTCGCTCGGCGTTTGTGACGGGGCGCTTGAATGAAGCGGAACGTATTTCGAAAGATATGTTGGAGAAAATCAGTCGGTCGCAGTCAGGTTATGAGGCTGTAGGTGGACGAACAGCGGCTTACATCTTAGCGTATATCAATCATCTGTTCTATAAGAACACAGCGGAAGCCAAGAAGTATTACCAGCAGGCTATTGATTTTGCCAAGCAGACAAATGCGACGAATGCGGGCTATTACTGGTCGTCGGTGCTGGGGCTGGCCAAAATTGCTACAGAGGAAAAAAACTATGACCTGGCGCAAACCTACTTCAAAGAAGTAATCGACAAAGCCGAGCGGAAGTCGAGTCAGTACAAAGAAGCGAAAAAGGCGCTGGATGATGCCAAAAAGGCTAGACGAGAAGAGCGCAGGAAACGAGGGTAAAAGATGTATGATGTATGATATAGGATGTATGAGAACCAACGTCATACATCCTATATCATACATCATACATTAAGGAATAGGCAGTACCTTGCTTTCTTTGAAGGTCGACATAATAACCATGGTCTGCGTACTGGCTACCTCGTCGATTTCATTGATCACATCGAGCATCAGGGCCTGATACGATGAAATGTCTTTGGCAATAACTTTCAATAGAAAATCGCCTGATCCAGTGATATGGTGGCATTCGATGATTTCGGGAATTTGATTGACCCGATCAACGAATGACATGGTGGTATCTTTTTTATGACCAACCAGCGTAACCATAACGAAGGTGGTAACGCCAAGACCGATCTTGTCCCGATTCAACTGAGCATGGTAGCTCTGAATAATTCCTGAAGTTTCCAGTTTCTTGACGCGCTCAAGGGTAGGGGCGGGCGAAAGGCCAATTTCCTTTGAGAGCTGTGCGTTTGTGATTTTAGCGTTTGCTTGTAGTATTTCTAATACGTGACGATCTATCTGATCTAATTTCTGTGCCGACATAAGTAGTGTAGTCTGTTGAAATTTATTGACAAGACGGTGCAAAGCTACCTCTTTTACAATAGAAAATTCTTAAAACATACTGAATTTTTCCAAAAAGCGAAACAAATATAGTGTATTGTTCTGATAAGCGGCACAAAATTTAGCGAATCGGTCTGGTTGCCAAATGGCCTTTTTATTAAGTGGTGATTTTCTGGTAAGTACGTAAAAAAGAATCTTTCCCATATCGACTTCTACAAAAAATACCGTTAGTAGTAATGAAAGGGTCAGATGTATAGCAAAAAGGCTTTTCTATGAGCCTGAGTATAGTTGACTATGGCTATTTTTGTTGGTTAATCCACTGTTCCGAATGCGTTCGCTTGCTTTTTTAACCCTATTCCTCGGTATTCTCGTCTGGATAAGTTGCCGTCAGGCAAAACCTGTTCCGGTAGCGGCCCGAAGACCACCCGTTCGGGTGGCTCAACCAACACAACGCCCACCTGTTCAGCAAGCGGCACCTGCCAAAACGACGGGTCCAAAGCCAACGACGGCAGTGATAACCCCTCCCGCCGACACCCTCGGATACGATGAGGTAACCTTCCCAACCCCAGCCCCGCCCAAACGGGAATTCCGGGCCGTCTGGATCGCAACGGTCGATAATATTGACTGGCCCAGTAAGAAAGGGCTCCCTGTGGCAGATCAGCAGCGCGAAATTGTTGAAATGTTTGACATGTATCAGCAAATGGGTCTGAATGCCGTGATTGTTCAGGTGCGTTCGGCTGCCGATGCGTTTTATGCCAAAAGCTCGGAACCCTGGTCGGAGTGGCTAACGGGGCAGCAGGGGCTGGCCCCCACCCCGTTTTATGATCCCCTGGAATTTATGATTGAGCAGGCGCATCAGCGTGGGCTTGAATTTCATGCCTGGTTTAATCTTGATCGGGCTTCGTTCAGCAAATATGCCAGTATTGCCCCTTCCAATATTATGTACCGTAAGCCCGAATGGCTCTTATCTTACGGAGGCAAGAAACTGTTTAACCTGGGTATTCCTGCCGTACGGTCCTATATTGCCGGCATTGTGGCTAATGTGGTACGCGAGTACGATGTTGATGGTATCCATTTCGACGATTACTTTTATCCATATGCCGAACCCGGACAAGTTATTCGCGATGATGCTACCTACCAGGCCAATAATAATGGGCAGACAAAAGCCGATTGGCGACGCGATAATGTGAATAAACTAATCGTCGAGCTACGAGACTCGATTCGGGAGAACAAACCCTGGATAAAATTTGGGGTGAGTCCGTTTGGCATCTGGAAAAATCAGGCTAGTGATCCCGAAGGGTCAGCTACCAACGGAGGGCAGGCCTATTATGACCAGTATGCCGATACACGCAAGTGGGTGCGCGAAGGGCTGATCGACTACATCGTACCTCAGGTGTATTTCAGTTCAGAATTTGGGCGGGTTCCTTACAAAACACTGGTTGACTGGTGGTGCCGGAATACAGGCAAGGTACATTTATACATCGGGCATGGCGCCTATCGGGTTGGGCGAGGTTCGGAGCGCGATCCGGGCTGGTGGCGGGCTACTGAGTTCCCGAATCAGTTTCGGTACAATCGACAGCAGAAAGCCGTACAGGGGAGTGTTTTGTTCAGCGCCAAGAATCTCAAACTGAATCCGCTGGCCATTCGCGATTCGCTGCAAACCAACTTTTACCGGCATTTGGCATTAGTACCGCCCATGCCGTGGCTCGATAGCATTCCCCCCTTGCCGCCCCGTGACCTGAAAGCGGCTGTTACGCCAGAGGGAGTAGAGTTGTTTTGGGAGCAATCGCCCGAAGCCAGTGATGGTGATGGAGCCGAAGCCTACCTGGTGTACCGATTTGAAGGCCGACGCCCTCGATTACGTCTGGATGATCCCCGGCATATTGTTGCGCACTGCATTGGCGAAGGAACCACCCGCTTTGTCGACAAAACCGCCGACCCGAAAAAGAAGTATCTGTATGCCATTACAGCCCTGGATCGGCTGCGGAATGAAAGCCGGGAAATGGTTATAAAAGTACAATAGCCGCAGGTTTAGAAATAGATAGCTATTGCATGATGGTTTCCAGAACGTCATCAACGGACTTGCTATCAGGGAAAAAGCCAGCAAGTTTCAGCAAAATGCCTTCCACAACGGCATCCGGGCATGAGGCTCCACAGGTTAGCAGAATCGTAACGGGCCGATGCGCTGGGATAAAGTTTTCGGTAGTTATCTCCTGCTTGGTATGATGGTCGAAATGAAGAATCAGCGTATCGGATACGATTTTTTGTGCCGATTCAATAAAGTAGGTTGGGAGTTTGGCTTCGCACAGATCGACAATATGGGATGTATTGGATGAGTTGTATCCGCCCGCAACCACTGCAAAATCAGCTGGGCTCGTCAATAATGCATACGTAGCATCCTGATTGTCGTTTGTCGCGTAACACAGCGTATCACGCGTATTGGCAAAGTGTGCATCAACCGAGTCGCCCGTCAAATCGTAATGCTGAATCATAACCTGTTTCAAATAATCGGCTATGCTCTGCGTGTCGGATGCCAGCATGGTGGTCTGGTTCACAACACCAATTCGTTGTAGATCGCGGGTAGGGTCAAAACCAACCGAATACTGACCGGCAAATTCTTCGTAAAACGCTTCGACGGGTAATTCGTGGGTTATGTATTTAGCCAGACGTTGGGTTTGCGCCATATCTTTCACCACAACCGTTGGGGCCGTCTCTTTGCTGTGAGAAAAGGTCGCCCGTGTTTCTTCGTGACTGGGTTTGCCATGAACAATCACTGAATAGTTCTTCTGGCCAATCTGCCCGGCCTTATTCCAGACTTTTTCGACAAAGGGACAGGTCGTATCATACTTGACTACATCCAGGCCGAGAGCCGCCAGTTGCTGCTGGGTCTCCAGTGTCGTTCCAAACGCCGGAATAATGACCACATCGTTGGGGTTTAAGTCCGAGAAAGGGATAAGTTGGCGGCCTTTGGTATCCATCAGAAAACGGACCCCGCGACTCTGTAAATCCCCGTTTACGTCGGGGTTATGGATCATCTCACTAAGCAGAAAAATCCGTTTGCCTGGGTTTTCAGCAATGGCTTTGTACGCTATCTCTACCGCATTTTCGACGCCATAACAGAACCCGAAATGACGGGCAAGCAACACCCGGACGGGACCAAAATCAAGCAGGGTAGGGGAGAAGTCACGCTTTAATTTGTCACGCTTCCGACGGAATTCCTTCAGGGGAGTAATAATTCGGCTGCGGTAGTATTCAGGGATATCGAAAGATTTCATGGAGCCACAATGCAGATGAGCAACGAAAGGCTACCCTGGTTACTCGTCTTTTAAGAATCGTTTAGGGATAAAACAGTAGAGTCAGGGGCTTCGTTCAGTGCAAAGGTAACCACGATTGACGGACTTAGCCGCTTATGGTCAACCGCTTTTGTTATATTTGATAACCAGTCAACCTCTTTTGTAAACCTATCTATTTATGACAACAACGACTTTGCTGGCTACCGATCGGTGGGCCTGGTGGCGTAAAGTACTGTTTCGATTTAGCTGTATTTATCTGTTGTTGTATATGTCGCCCCTGGGGTGGCTTGGTGGGATTCCGATTCTGAATTGGTTCAGTGAGTATTATGGGGAAGTTGAGAACTGGCTGGTCAATTTAGCCAACACCTATCTCTTTCACATTAAAGATGTATTGGTCCCTCTGAATGGCAGCGGTGATACCTCTTATGGGTATGCTCAGCTAGGCTTTTTTTTGCTGGTAGCGTTGCTGGGAACAACCATCTGGACAATTTTTGACAAACGCCCGAACTATACGGTCGCCTATTACTGGCTACTAGTGGCTGTTCGGTACTATGTGGCAATGGTGGCCTTACGCTATGGCATTATCAAGCTATTTGGCCAGCAGATGATTTTTCCCCCATTGAGTGCGCTGGCTACACCCCTGGGCGATTTATTGCCTATGCGTTTTTCGTGGTATTTTATTGGCTATTCGACCCCTTATCAGTTTTTTTCTGGCGCTGTTGAGGTAGTGGCGGGTCTTCTGCTCCTCTTCCGACGAACCAGCACGTTAGGCGCTTTTGTGGCAGCCAGTGTTTTTCTCAATGTGATGATGATGAACCTCTGCTACGACATTCCTGTCAAGCTATTTTCCATTCATCTGTTTCTACTGAGCAATTTTCTGTTGCTGGGCGATGCCAAACGATTGCTCGATTTCTTTGTTTTTAACCGGCCCACACAGCCGACGGTTCGGTATACCTTGCCCGGAACATGGTCGAAACGAAGTCGGATAGCGCTAAAAGCCGCTTTTGTTCTGTTCTTTCTGATTATACCTTTTTATGAATTCGCTGCGAATTCAAATCAAGGACCTGCACCTAATAAACTGGCAACTGGCTTTTTCTCGGTCGAGCAGTTTCAGGGAAGTCCTGTCGACAGTTTACGCTGGAAAGATGTCGTATTTGAGCCTACTACATCGGGTAGTATTCTAACCTCGGATACGCTGTTTCGGCAGCGCTATCGGCGGGGATACTTCAGCTATAAACTTGATTCGCTAACGCATACCATTACGTTTAGGAAAAACTCGTTTGATACCACAGCCCTGTTTACCATGCACTATACCATGCCCGATACGAATCATATTCTGTTGCGGGGGAAAGTCCGGAATGATTCAGTAAAGGTTGCTCTTAAACGCCAGAATCGCCATTTTCAGTTGGCCGAGCGGCAATTTCACTGGCTTTCAGAGGCTAACCGATGAGGAGAATAAAGTACTACCATTCGAGTACCTGACCCAGAATATCATCCAGGTATTCGCGGGAGTTTGCCAGACGGGGCACTTTATGCTGGCCACCTAATTTGCCCCGTTGTTTCATCCAGGCATAAAAGGTTCCGGGTGGTACTACATGGATACGCGGCCGCTTGAGTACCATATCGTTGTAGCGCTTGGCATCGTAGTCCGAATTGATCTGCCGCAGGGTTTCATCCAGTGTCTGCTCAAATTTCTGCTGATTATCAGGTTCATGAGTAAACTCGATGACCCATTCGTGGCAACCATTACTGCCATTGCCCATGTATACGGGCCCAGCTGTATAGTCGGAGATCACGGCTCCCGTAGCCTCACAGGCTTTGGTTATGGCGGTTTCGGCATTTTCGACAATCACCTCTTCGCCAAAAGCGTTGATAAAATGTTTGGTACGTCCGCTTACTTTTAACCGATGAGGATAAAGCGACGTGAATCGAACGGTATCACCTACTTTGTAGCGCCACAGGCCTCCATTGGTGGATACGATCAACGCATAATTTTTATCCAGTTCGACTTCCTCAATCGTCAGTGCTTTAGGAAAAGGCTGATCGGCTTCCTGGATTGGAACAAACTCGTAAAAAATACCGTAGTCGAGCATCAGGAGCATTTCGCCCACCCGGCTTAAGTCGTCCTGAATGGCGAAAAAACCTTCGGAGGCATTGTAAATTTCCTGATACCGAACTTGAGCCGAGGGAAAAACCTGCTGCTGGAACAGCTCCCGGTAGGGCTGAAAATTAACAGCCCCGTGCATCATCACTTCAAAGTTGGGCCATACTTCCAGAATATTCGATTTGCCCGTTCGGGCCAGCACTTTATCGATCAGGACCATTCCCCAGGTAGGTACACCCAGCATACTGGTTACGTTTTCGGTGGCTGTGATTTCGGCCATCCGTTCCAGCTTGGATTCCCACTCGTCCATCAGCGCAACAGGGAGTGATGGCGTACGAATGTATTGGGCCCAGCTAGGTAGATTTTTCATCACAACAGCCGATACATCGCCTACGGCACTGTTGGAGCTGTACGGATTTGGATGAAGACTACCACCAATGGATAATCCTTTCCCTTCAAATGCCCGACTACCTGGATTGTTGGCAATATACATCGCCATCATATCCTTACCTCCTTTGAAGTGGCTTTCGTCCAGCGACTCCATAGTTACAGGAATGAACTTGCTGCGGGCATTGGTCGTGCCTGACGATTTCGAAAACCAGCGAACCGGAGATGGCCAGAGTACTTTATTTTCACCTTTCAAAACCCGTTCGATATACGGAAACAGGTCCTCATAACTGGAAACTGGCACCTGCCGCTGAAAATCCTGTATGGTTTGGATGGATTGGTACTGATGTTTTTTTCCCCATTCTGTCCGACGACCCGCTCGAATGAGTTGACGAAATACCTGTTGCTGCACCACGCCGGGCTGCTGCATCATTGCCTCAATACGCGGAATGCGCCGTTGAAGAAGCCATTTAAGCGTGGTGTTTAGCAAAGTCATGGGGCTAAAATAAGCAATACAACTTTAGTGAATAGGCCGGGGTTTCAAATTTATAACTATTCTGCTTGATTTATAATCCTTTGGCCCGATCGGGATAGTCCGTGATTAGCCCATCAACCCCCCATTCTTTTAGTCGAACCATATCGGCTCGTTGATTAACCGTCCAGGGAATGACCAGAATGCCCTGATCATGCAGCCGGGAAATTTTGTCCTGATTGATAAGTCGGAAATAGGGACTATAGATGTCCGGTTTGAAACCCAGCTCCTCAATATTCTTCTCAGGACTTCGAAGATTTTCAACCAGTGCTGACAATTTTACTTTAGGATATTTACCGGCATCTGCTCCACGTTTCCACTGACGTAATATAGCAAAGTCGAAACTTTGAATGGTTACTCGTTCGGGAGGAAGGCTTTGTTTAAGAACGGCCTGAACTAGTTCACAAAAGGCGGCTGGTTCGGGCTGGCTCAGGTTATATTCCGATGGTTCGCTTTTGAGTTCAATATTGTAGGCGAATGCGGGAAGGTTTTTTGTTTTTCGGTAAGCTTCCGCTTCGTCAATAACCTCGCTCAGAAGTGGTTTGAATGTTTTTAGTTTTTGCTGTTCGGGGAATGCCGGGTTGCCATTCGAACCCACATCGTACTGTTGAATATCGGCGTAGTTAAGCTGATAAAGCAGGATGCTCTTCTGATTCCGTTTGCTAACGGGCTTGCCATCGGGCGTGAGACTGAAGTCCGCGTTGAAATACGGGTCATGCGAAACCACTACCTGCTTATCTTTACTAATGACCACATCCATTTCCAGGGTTTGAACCCCCAGGTCCAGAGCTTTCAGAAAAGCGGGTATCGTGTTTTCGGGCATCAGCCCCCGACAGCCCCGGTGGCCTTGGATATCAAAACTGGAAGGAGCAGTTGCCCGTGTGGCCGTCAGTAAAACAATGAAGAGTAGAGGAATGGGTGTAGTCATAATTGCTGGTAGAACCTCTAAAAAGCTGGTTTGTTCAGTTAGCCCTCAGCGTAAATAACTAAAGCGCCTACAATCAGCAGGCGCTACAAGGTTAGTAAAGCAGCAAAGAAAAGAAATTGTCAGGGCAGCTAGATTTTTATCTGTCAATGATTGACAGATAAAAAGCAGAGCAGAAGAAATTAATTGCAGAAAGTAGTCATAACAACCAGCATGGCTTTTACACCAGCATGCTGGCGCAGGTAGTCACGCAAAAACCGACAGGCATTATAATACTGCGTTTTTACCTGGCTAACCGGAATCTGGAGCTTTTCGGCTACTTCTTCATTGGTAAGCCCTTGTTCAGAACGTAAGGTAAACACTAACCGACGCTGAACGGAGAGTTGACGTAACCCGTCTCGAACTACTGAGCTATATTCACTCAGGGCAAGCGGTTCTTCGGTAGCTATAAGCTCCCGGCTGTCGTTGCTGATGGTGTCTGCTACCTGATACATGGCTTTTGCTGAATAGTTTTTAACGGATTATACAGTACTGATTACGGACATGGGTGCCCGTTGTGTGTAAGATAAGATTCTGAAAAGGTATGTCTGGCTTGGGAGAGGTCGTTTATATACACTATAGCTAAGCTATTTATATAGTGACGATGATTCCGAAACAGGTTGCCGAACGCCGTTTTGCCGTCTTCTGGTAAGCGATGCGTTACTGCTGTATCGGTCTGATCCATACGTTTTGTCACCAGATGAGTGGAAACAACTGTCGTTAAAATGGGTGTTCGAGGCCTTATAGTGTACAAATATAAACCTTTTAATCTGGTAAAGAAAAGAATACTTTTTATTTGTTGAGTGCAATAGTAAACTTGCAGAAAAACAAGCCCACGCTCCTTAACTTATCTATGCGCTATACCAAAGCTATTGTTGTTTCTCTGTTGACGGTTCTGCTAATCTGGGGGCTAAACAGACCCTGGGGAGGTATTCCGGCTTTTGGACCATTATTGAGTCCATTTGTTGGCTTTTGGCAAAATGCTGAATCGGCAAAGGTCACCGATGAAGAAATCACTATAAAAGGAACACAGGCTCCTGTAACGGTTCTGATCGATGATAAGGGAGTTCCCCATGTGTTTGCCCAGAACGATCATGACCTGTTTTTTGCTCAGGGCTACTTAACCGCTCGGGATCGCCTTTGGCAAATGGAGTTTCAGACGCATGCAGCGGCCGGGCGTGTATCCGAACTGGTTGGTGACCGGGCACTTGAACTGGACCGCTACAATCGGCATATGGGTATGGGCTATGGGGCTGAGCAAACCCTTAGAGGTATGCAGGCCGACCCAGCTTCGAAAGTTGCACTGGATGCGTATACGGCCGGGGTTAATGCCTGGATTGATCAGCTATCACCCGCTAAGTACCCAATCGAATATAAGCTTCTGGGTTATGCCCCTGAAGCCTGGACACCGCTCAAGTGTGCTCTACTTCTAAAACAGATGACCAGCACCCTCGCCAGTGGGGCCGATGATTTGTTAATGACTAATATACTGCGGAAATACGGGTCTGTAATTACGGCCGATCTTTTCCCGGATTACCCGACCCGCGAAGATCCGATTATTCCTCCCGGCACAACATGGAATTTTAAAACGGTATCGCCCCTTCCACCTCCTCCAAACGACACCACGATCAACGATATGATTGCCTGGTTTGATGCTGGCTTTCGGAGGCCTAACCCTGAAATCGGTTCGAATAACTGGGCGGTTGGTCCATCAAAATCGGCTACTGGCCACCCTATTCTGGCCAACGACCCTCACCTGACATTAAGTCTGCCATCCATTTGGTATCAGATGCAGTTGGTTTCACCGACGGTCAATGTATATGGGGCCACTTTGCCGGGTGCCCCGAATGTAATCATTGGCTTCAATAAGAATGTGGCCTGGGGCGTAACAAACGTAGGGGCTGATGTACTGGATTTCTATACGGTAAAATTTAAGGATGCTACCCATCGGGAATACTGGCACGATAAGAAATGGAAGCCCACCCGAGCCCGCATCGAAGTTATTAAAGTAAAAGGCAAGCCCGATGTGGTCGATACGGTATTTTATACGCACCATGGTCCGGTTGTCTATATGCCCGGAGCGAAGGCATTTCGAAAAAATATTCCGATTGGTTATGCGGCTCGCTGGATTGCCCACGAGCCATCGAACGATATTGCCTGTTTTTATGGGTTGAACCGGGCTAAGAATTATGATGATTATCGGCAGGCATTGGCCAAATATGTAGCGCCAGCCCAGAACTTTATCTTTGCCAGTAACCAAAACGATATTGCCATATCGCCCAATGGACGTTTCCCCCTGAAATGGATGGATCAGGGAAAGTTTCTGCTGGATGGCACCGACCCTGTTGATGACTGGCATGGTTTTATTCCCGCCGATCAAAACCCGTTGGTGAAGAATCCGCCACGGGGATTTGTGAGTTCGGCCAACCAGTTTTCAACCGACCGAACGTATCCGTATTATCTCAACTGGCAATTTGCACCCGCTGAGCGTGGACGACGAATCAATCAACGGCTGACGGCCATGCAACATGCCACGATCGACAGCCTGCGGATGTTGCAGAATGATAACTTCAATCTAAGAGCCGCCGACGCTTTACCCGTAATGTTGCCCAGTCTTGATGCGAGCCGATTGAGTGCCGATCAGAAAAAAGCACTGGCTGCGCTGAAAGCCTGGAAAATGAATAATGATGTGGCCGAAACCGGGGCAACGGTCTTTACCGAATGGACGCAGCGGTTACTCGAAGCGATCTGGGCGGATGAGTTCGACATGGGTGATTCTTTACCCATGCGTAGCCCTACTTTCGACCGAACACTGACCATGATGCAGCGCGACCCAGAGGCTCGTTGGTTCGATAATGTAAAAACGCCTGCTCGCGAACGCATGACCGATGTACTGACGCAAAGCTTCCAGGCTGCCTGTGATACACTGACTAAAAAGCATGGCTCATTTGGGTCTTCGTGGGCATGGGGCCCTCACAAAAGCACATCGATTCGGCACCTACTGCCCGGTGTCGATGCGTTTAGTGCGCTAAATGTACAAATTGGCGGAGGTGGTGGTATTGTCAATGCAACCAGCGAGCGGGCAGGTCCCTCCTGGCGAATGGTCGTTGCGCTTGGCGAACAGCCTAAAGCCTATGGTGTCTTTCCGGGTGGTCAGTCGGGCAACCCCGGAAGTCCACATTATCAGGATTTACTGGAAACCTGGCGAACCGGCCAGCTTAATGAATTGCTTTACCTGCAAACGGCTCAGGATAAAAGCCCTCGCGTTAAGCAAAAAATTATTCTACGATAATGCGGCAGGATGGCTGCCTTACTACCATGATTCAAATTATTCTGATTGCTATTTTGAGTTTGCTGGCCCAACTGGTATTACCCTGGTGGAGCTTGGCTGTGGTTGCCTTTCTGGTTTGTTTATGGCGTAGCCCAAGCGCAGGACAGGCGTTCTTTGCTGGCTTTTACGGAGTTGCATTGATATGGCTGGCTTATGCTGTTATGCTCCATGTACGTACCGATGGAATATTTACTGGGCGCATGGGCGAATTGCTTTTTAAAACAAGCAGCCCTATTCTTCCCGGATTAGTAACGGCCATTGTAGGTGGATTAGTTGGTGGGCTGGCTGGCCTGTCAGGTTATTTTGTTCGTCAGGCTGCTCAAAATCAAATCATGACCCGTAGCTAGTAAAATCGTAATTCCCTCTACCTTTGTAGAATAAACTGATAACTAACTGAATTATTTCCTGTGAAGAATGCCTCGTTAATTCTAAACGTCGTCCTGACGATTGCCGTAGCTGTACTGTACTACCTACATTTTAAAGGCCCTCAGTCCGAAACGGCTCCGGTTACTTCTGCACCGGCCGAAGCCAAAGGCAAAGCCATCGTATATGTCAATGTTGATTCGTTGTTGAATAAATACGATTTCTTTAAAGATACCCAGAAGGTGCTGGAAAGTAAGCGCTTTCAACTGGAAAATGACATTGCGTCGAAAGGCCGGAATCTGCAAAACAAAGTGGCTTTCTTTCAGCAACGTGCCGCCACCATGACGCAGGAACAGGGCCGGGCTACAGAAGCCTCACTGCAAAAAGAACAGCAGGATATTCTGGCCTATCGCGACCGGGCTGCGCAAAATCTGGCGCTTGAAGAGCAAACCAAAAACAAAGAGCTTTATGATGAGATATACAACTACCTCAAAAAGATAAATGCTCAGAACAAATACGAGTTTGTTCTCGGGTATACAAAAGGTGGTGGTATCCTGTTTGCCAATCCAGAGGCTGATCAGACAAAAACTATTCTGGATGGCCTGAATAAAGAATATCAGGCAAGACAGACAAAGAAATAAAATTTAGTGTTTTTGCTGGTACAGACCCGACTTACTGAACTCGATAATCAGTAGGTCGGGTTTGTTTGCATACCCGTCTGAAATTTTTGGTGTCCTATAAACCTCTCGTAAAGTTTCAACGTTGTTGGTCTTACCCGGTCAATTACAGATCGGATAAACTTGATTTATTTTTGATGCAGTGCTCTTCGTTGAAGGCTCATACATCATATTTCCTACATCCTATATCAATAATGGCATCTGCTTCGATTGTTAAACAGGTTGATATCCGAAATCGTCGGGCCTCGTTCGAATACTCGTTTTTAGAAACCTATACGGCGGGCATTGTTCTGACTGGCACCGAAATAAAATCCATTCGGCAGGGCAAAGTGAATTTGCAGGATGCGTATTGCCTGATTCATAACGATGAGCTATTTATCCGGCAAATGAGTATTTCGGTTTATACCGAAGGAACTCATTATAACCACGAGCCGCTCCGCGACCGTAAACTTCTGCTGACAAAACGGGAAATAAAACGGCTCACTGAAAAATTAAAAGATCAAGGGCTGACGATCGTACCTGTCCGATTATTCACTAGTGAGCGCGGGTTTGCTAAAATCGAGATAGCTTTAGCTAAGGGTAAAAAACTTTATGACAAGCGCGAAAGCATCAAAGAGCGCGATGTAACGCGGGATTTGCAGCGGGAGCGGTATTAAAATAACTGGAGCCAGCAAAAGGAAAAGACCTTAACCGATGTCTCCCTTCGCCTTTTTGCCGGCTCCAGTTATTTAATTTTTCTAAACTCTTGTCGTTATGTAGATAACTCTGTAACTTGCTTTCGTACAGAGGCATTTAAACGCGATATGGGTAGGAAAGTATTAGTCTTAAATCAAGATTACAGTGCTCTCAGCATTTGCTCCGTTCCCAAGGCATTTTTGCTGGTTTTCTTAGACAAAGCTGAACTTGTTGCCGAATCTGAGCAGTTCACCCTTCGAACTGTCTCCGCCGAGTTCCCGATGCCGTCCGTTATCCGGCTTCATCGATACGTCAATCTGCCTTACAAAGGCGTTATGCTTACCCGGCAAAATATTTTCAAACGCGATGGGCATCATTGTCAGTACTGCGGTACTACTGAAGATCTGACGCTGGATCATGTAATGCCTAAATCGAGGGGAGGTAAAACCAGTTGGGACAACCTCGCTACGGCCTGTAAACGCTGTAACTCGAGGAAAGGTGATTATACGCCCGATGAAGCTAACATGAAACTGCGCCAGAAACCGTTCAAACCTACGTTTCTGGTTTTTTTACGCGAATTTTCTGGCTCCATCGAACAAAGCTGGATGCCGTTCTTAGCGAAGAAAGAGAAAGCGTTCCAATAATAGCCAAAAGGAATAAAGGGAGGAAGGGGACGAAAGGGAGACAGGAAATGCCGCTGGCATCGACTTTCCCTCTCGGCCCCTTCCTCCCTTTATTCCTTTTTCCCTCTTTTTCAAAGACTTTTGCCCTTTTCGAAACTTTTTTCTGAAAGCATTTGCTATCTTTGCAGGCCTTTTTTACAGGTAATCAACTTATAACCAAAAGTCAGCTCGCCATTGACCTACGGGCTGATGTACTGAGTGGGTCAGGAAAACATTTTTTATGAGCAAAACGCAGCAACGCGAACTGCCGGCATTTGATTGGGACCGCGCAGACAACAAAGGGTTTGGGAGTGGCTATTCGGATGCCGAGCGCAACCGGATGATGGAACTGTACGACAATACCCTGTCGGAAGTTAAAGAAAAAGAAGTAGTAATGGGAACCGTCGTTGGGATAACGGATCGGGAAGTATTACTCAACATTGGATTTAAGTCGGATGGCTTGGTGCCTGCTTCAGAATTCCGGGATATGCCCGACCTGAAGATGGGTGATGAAATTGAAGTTTACGTAGAAAATCAGGAAGACCCGAATGGCCAGTTGGTACTCTCGCGCAAAAAAGCGAAAGTGATTACCGCATGGCAGAAAATTCAGCGCGCGCTCGACGAAGACCTCGTAATCGATGGTTTCGTAAAACGCCGGACCAAAGGTGGTCTGATTGTCGATATTTATAGTGTAGAAGCGTTCTTGCCTGGTTCGCAAATCGATGTGAAGCCTATTCGTGACTTCGACATCTTCGTGGGCAAGAAAATGGAGGTTAAAGTCGTCAAGATCAACTATGCCAACGATAACGTAGTCGTTTCGCACAAAGTCCTGATCGAGAAAGACCTCGAAGCACAACGCGCTCAAATCCTGAACAACCTCGAAAAAGGTCAGGTACTCGAAGGCGTTATCAAGAACATGACCAACTTCGGTGTGTTCATCGATCTTGGTGGCGTCGATGGCCTGCTGCACATCACGGATATTTCGTGGGGCCGTATCAGCCACCCATCCGAAGTGCTGCACCTCGATCAGAAAGTGAACGTAGTTGTTCTGGATTTCGACGAGGACAAAAAGCGGATTTCGCTGGGTATGAAGCAACTTCAGGCTCACCCATGGGATGCATTGGCCGAAGATATTCAGGTTGGCTCGAAAGTAAAAGGCAAAATCGTAAACGTAGCCGATTACGGTGCGTTCCTCGAAATTATGCCAGGCGTAGAAGGCTTGATCCACGTATCCGAAATGTCGTGGTCGCAGCACCTGCGTAACCCACAGGAGTTCCTGAAAGTGGGCGACGAAGTAGAAGCCGTTGTACTGACGCTCGATCGTGCTGATCGTAAAATGTCGTTAGGCATTAAGCAACTAACTGAAGACCCCTGGACTCGCCCCGAACTGCGTACGAAATATGCCGTTGGTACGAAGCATAAAGGAGTGGTCCGTAACCTAACGAACTTCGGTTTATTCCTTGAACTGGAAGAAGGTATCGACGGTCTGGTACACGTATCGGATTTGTCGTGGACGAAGAAGATCAAGCATCCTTCAGACTTCATCAAAGTAGGTGACGAACTCGAAGTAGTGGTACTGGAACTGGATGTTGATAACCGTCGCCTGGCGCTGGGTCACAAGCAGCTTGAAGAGAACCCATGGGATACGTTCGAAACCGTATTCGCTGTTGGTACAATTCACCGTTGCACCATCCTGAGCAAAAACGACAAAATGGCTACTCTTGAGCTGCCATACGGTATCGAAGGGTTCTCGTCGTTGAAGAATCTGGCGAAAGAAGATGGAACGTTTGCCGAAGTTGGCGAAACGCTCGATTTCAAAGTAACCGAGTTCTCGAAAGAAGAGAAGCGCATCATGCTGTCGCACACGAAAGCATGGCAGGAGAAAAATGAACCCGTTAAAGAACCAAAAGCTGCCAAAGCCTCTGCTTCGAAAGCTGGTTCAACATCGGCACCAGAACGCGGTGCTACCCTGGGGGATCTTGATGCGCTTGCGGCTTTGAAAGAACAAATGGAAGGTCGTAACTAATTCAGATTAATTTTGTTTAAAAAAATACTCCTGTCTGCTATAGTCAGGAGTATTTTTTTTGTATCTATTTTCTTAAAACAAGATAAAATCGTATGTTTGCACTCCCGAAAGCATGGGTCTTCATGTATAAGGACACAAAGGTTCCGTGGCCGAGTGGCTAGGCAGTGGTCTGCAAAACCTCGTACAGCGGTTCGAATCCGCTCGGAACCTCTTCACATTCAGAAAGAAAAGTGCCTCATTTACCATCTTGTCCGACTTCAGTTGAACTCGTGCAGGGTGGTATTTTTTGTTTTGGACAAAACAAGTATGAATTTGTTAAACGGGCGTAGGGGTTGATAAAAGGTTCTTAATTAGAAAGAATATAAATAAAAAAGAGTGCCCAAATAACTAAACACCAACTTTTGCCTATACAGCAATCGTGTCGTACTTTTGGGCGCTAAATAAAAAGCGGTGGTGATTATGTTGATTCACTCAATTAATATAGTTCATAAAATGAGTCGTTTATACAAACTTGGTGGGGCCCTGATCCTATCGCTCATGCTATTGGTTTCCAGTAGTCAGGTGAGAGCCCAGGATGCGGCTACTGCAGGTGGTGCAGATGCTGAAAAAGGGAAGAAGCTGTTTACCGAAAACTGTGCTGCCTGCCACGCTGTAACGGCCGATAAAGTGGTAGGGCCTGGCTTAAAAGGCGTTGAGTCACGTACTCCTGGTAAAGATTGGTTACACAAGTGGATTCGGAATTCATCTGCTTTGATCGCTTCGGGCGACCAGTACGCCAATCAGGTGTTCAACGCCAATGGGAAAGTGCAGATGTCTAGCTTCCCCAACTTAACCGATGCAGACATCGACGGTATTCTGGCCTACATCGATCAGGCCAACAAACCTGCACCAGCAGGTGCAGGAGATACTAGTACTGCTCCCGCAGGTGGTGGCCAAACGGCATCTGCTTCTGGCCCTTCGGAACTGTTCACGTTTGTACTGGTGGCACTGCTGATCGTTATGCTGCTGGTTCTTGGCGTTCTGCTGGCCATTGTAAGCATTCTGTCGAAAGCCGTATCGCCTGCTACGGTCGAAGGTGCCGAAGTGCCTTCTGCTTTCGGTCAGCGACTGAAGACGGGTTTATCGAATGCATTCAACAATCCTACACTTCGTTCCATCGTCATTTGGTTGTTTCTGCTGGTTGTTGCTAAAGAAACCATCGACGGTGCTTATGGTGTAGGTATCCAACAGGGTTATGCACCAAAGCAGCCTATTGCATATTCGCATAAACTGCATGCTGGTCAGTACAAAATTGATTGTAACTACTGCCACACAGGTGCACAAAAAGGGAAGAACGCTACCATTCCGGCTGCTAACATCTGTATGAACTGCCACGGCGTTATCAAAAAAGAGTCGCCCGAAATTCAAAAGATTTATACGGCTATTGAAGAGAATCGGCCCATCGAATGGGTTCGGGTTCATAACCTGCCTGATCTGGCTTACTTCAACCACGCACAACACGTAAACGTTGGGAACGTAGCCTGTCAGACCTGCCACGGTGAAATCGAGAAAATGGAAGTGGTTGAAGCCCGTTCATCACTGACTATGGGCTGGTGTATTGACTGCCATCGCCGGACGGATGTGAACACAAAAGACAACGCCTACTACGACAAGCTTGTGGCGTTGCACCGCAAAGAAAGCAAAGAGCCGCTTAAAGTAGCTAACATTGGCGGTCTTGAATGTTCTAAATGTCACTATTAATCCACCGGGCCGTATAGGCCAGCTCAACCAATAGGGTACTTACCGCATACAACACGCATGGAAAATACATCTAAACGGTATTGGAAAGGGCTCGAGGAGTTACGCAACGACGCTACGTTTGTTAAGAATGCTAACAGCGAATTTGCCAACCCCGACCTGAGCGAATCGTCGAACGACCTGGAAGAAGGTTTGCTCGGTGGCTCAAACACCCAACGCCGTGACTTTCTGAAAGTAATGGGATTTGGTATGGCTGCTGTGTCGCTGGCAGCCTGTGAAACGCCGGTTCATAAAGCCATCCCGTATATCAACAAACCGGAATTTACCTTCCCCTCAATTTCTGACTATTACGCATCCACCTTCGTAGAGGGTGGCGATTATGTTTCTGTCCTGGTAGAAACGCGTGAAGGTCGGCCTATTAAAATAGAAGGGAACCCATCATCGACTATATCGAAAGGAAAGACAACCGCACGGGCTCAGGCTTCGGTGCTTTCGCTTTACGATATTGATAAACTGAAAGGCCCCAAACGTGGCGATGCCGACATCGATTGGGATACAGCCGATCGCGAAATCCTTAGCCAGCTGAATTCAGTAGCGGCTAAAGGTGGGGCCATTCGGATTGTTTCGTCTACGATTCTTAGTCCAGCTACCAAAGCCGTTATCGCTGATTTTGTAGCGAAATTCCCAACTGCTCGTCATATTATGTACGATGCCAATTCGGTATTTGGAATCACACAGGCGAATCAGGCTTCGTTTGGTAAGGCAGTAATTCCATCCTATGATTTTAGCAAAGCGCAAACCATCGTTAGCATCGGCGCTGATTTCCTGGGAACCTGGATCGCTCCGATCGAATACATGGGGGCCTACGCAAAGGGTCGTCAGGTAGGCGCAATGGCGGGTGGTAAGAAAACCATGTCTCGCCATTATCAATTCGAGACAGGGCTTTCGATGACGGGTGCCAATGCTGACTACCGTACTGCCATCAAGCCATCGCAGGAAGGATTAGTTGTGGCTGCACTTTATAACAAGGTAGCGGCTAAAGTAGGTGGTGGTGCGCTGAGTACCCCTTCGGTTGATGTAGCTCACCTGGATAAGGCCGCTACGGATCTGGCAAATTCACGGGGTAAAGCACTGGTTGTATCGGGTTCGAACGACCCAAATGTTCAAACTATTGTCAACGCGCTGAACAATCTGTTGGGTAGTTATGGCACAACGATCGACATCAACACGCCGGTAAACTACCGTCAGGGTAATGACCAGCAAATGAATGCCTTTATCGATGAAGTTAAAGGTGGTCGGGTTGGTGCAGCATTCTTCATTTCGGCCAATCCTGTATACGATCATCCTCGTGGTGCTGAACTGGCCGAAGCGTTACCCAAAGTTCAACTGTCCGTTTCGTTTGCTGATCGGGCCGATGAAACAGCTTCGTTAGCCAAATACATTACGCCTGCTCCTCATTATCTGGAATGCTGGGGCGACGCTGAGCCAAAGCAGGGCTATTTTAGCCTGATGCAGCCAGCCATCACGCTGATCTTCAAAACTCGTCAATACCAATCAAGTTTGCTGAAATGGGCTGGTAAACCGTCCGATTATCAGGCATACCTGAAAAACTACTGGCGTACCACCCATTATTCGCAGGCATCTGGTTTCAGTTCATTCGACGCCTTCTGGGTTAAATGCCTGAATGATGGTGTATTTGAACCCAATGCTGGTGCGGCTTCGGCAGGCGGAACATCCTTCAGTGGAAATGTGGCGCAAGCTGCAGCTGCCATTGCACAACGATACAAGCCAACTACGGGTATGGAGTTGTCTCTATACGAGAAAGTGGGTGTAGGGTCCGGCGCTATGGCCAATAACCCCTGGTTGCAAGAATTGCCAGATCCGGTTTCGAAAGCCTGCTGGGATAACTACGCATGTCTTTCCCAGAAAACCGCGAAGGATATGGGCGTTGCTCAAAACGACATGGTAACCGTAACCGTTAATGGCAAGTCGGTTGAACTGCCTGTACTGGTACAGCCTGGTCAGGCCGACAATACCGTATCGATTGCGATTGGTTACGGTCGTGAGAAAGCCGGTAAATCAGCAAACGGTGTTGGTAAAAACGCTTTCCCATTTGTTAGCCTGACTGGTGGTTATGCTACCTATTCCGCTTTCAGTGCGAAAGTAGATAAAGCCAGCGGTTCGCACGAGATTGCACAGACCCAGACGCACGAAACGGTAATGGGCCGTAAGGCTGTATTGCAGGAAACGGTTTTAGCCGCCTACCAAAAGAATGCTAAAGCAGGCCGTTACGAACCCAAAGTTCAAACTTCTGAGGGGCCTGTTAACCCAACCGATATTACGCTCTGGAACGGGTACGGCAAGCCAAACCATTCATGGGGTATGGTTATCGACCTGAACTCATGCATCGGTTGCGGCACTTGCGTAGTGGCTTGTAATGCTGAGAACAACATTCAGGTAGTTGGTCGTAAGGAAGTTCTTCGTCGTCGTGAAATGCACTGGATGCGGATCGACCGATACTATAGCAGCGATGCTGATGTTGAAGACTATACGGCGCTGGAAGTGGCTTCAGCTAACCCGGAAGTAACGTTCCAGCCGATGCTTTGCCAGCATTGCAGCAATGCTCCCTGCGAAACGGTATGTCCGGTACTGGCTACGACGCATAGCACGGAAGGCCTGAACCAGATGACTTACAACCGTTGTATCGGTACCCGTTACTGTGCCAACAACTGTCCCTATAAAGTGCGTCGGTTCAACTGGTTCAAGTACTTTGACAATGATAATTTCGATTATCATTTCAATAATGATCTGGGTAAAATGGTCATTAACCCAGACGTAACGGTTCGTTCGCGGGGAGTTATCGAGAAGTGTTCATTCTGCGTACAACGGATTCAGGAAGGTAAACTGACCGCCAAGAAAGAGCGTCGTCGGTTAGCACCGGATGAAGTTCAAACCGCTTGTGCTCAGTCTTGCCCAACGAATGCTATTATCTTCGGCGATTTGAACAACCCAGAAAGCACTGTTTCGAAAGTGGTTATGGCTGAGCAGGAGGGACGAGCTTTCCACGTATTGGAAGAAATCAACGTGCGGCCGCAAATTTCGTACTTAACGAAAATTCGGAATAAGGACGAAGAGCCAAAAGATAACAAAAACGCGAAGCAGGAAACGCCTGCATAAACTCAATTACGATTTACGATGGACAGGTTCAACGTCTGATATCGTAGGTCGTACATCGTAAATCGTAAATACAGTAAGTATTATGTCGCATGTTACATCAGCTGTAAGAACCCCTCTCGTTACCGGTGGCAAAACCTACGCCGACGTAACGGAGGATATTAGTAAGCAGGTTGAGGGCAATCCGACTCGTGAATGGACCATTGCCTTCACGATTGCGGTAATTGTTCTCACGTACGGAACGGCCTGTCTGTTCTGGACGTGGTGGGAAGGTCTGGGTGTTTGGGGGCTGAACAAAACTGTCGGCTGGGCCTGGGACATTACCAACTTCGTATGGTGGGTAGGTATCGGTCACGCTGGTACGCTGATTTCGGCTATTTTATTGTTGTTCCGTCAGAAGTGGCGGACGGCTGTAAACCGGGCGGCTGAAGCTATGACCATTTTCGCCGTTATCTGTGCAGCTAGCTTCATCATGATGCACGCAGGTCGGCCCTGGGTAGCTTACTGGTGTTTGCCACTGCCTAATACGCTCGGTTCACTCTGGGTTAACTTCAAATCGCCACTGGTTTGGGACGTGTTCGCCATCAGTACCTATTTTACCGTATCGCTCGTATTCTGGTACATGGGCCTTATTCCTGATTTGGCTACCATTCGTGACCGGGCAAAAAGTAAAGTATCGCGGTATATCTACGGTGCTTTTGCAATGGGCTGGAATGGTTCAGCGAAAACCTGGGCTCGTTATGAATACATGAGTTTGATTCTGGCTGGTCTTTCTACCCCACTTGTACTTTCGGTACACACGATTGTATCCTTTGACTTTGCTACTTCGGTAATTCCAGGTTGGCATACAACGATCTTCCCTCCTTACTTCGTTGCCGGGGCTATCTTCTCCGGTTTCGCAATGGTACAAAACCTGGTGCTTATTATCCGGGTTGTATTTAAGCTGGAAGATTACATTACGGTCGAACACATCGAGTCGATGAACAAGGTTATCACCTTAACGGGTTCGATTGTGGGTGTAGCCTACCTGACGGAATTTTTCATCGCCTGGTATTCGGGTGTTGAATTTGAAGGATATGCGTTCATCAACCGGGCAACTGGTCCTTACTGGTGGGCCTACTGGGCGATGATGACCTGTAACGTTATTACTCCACAGCTCTTTTGGTCACGAGCGATTCGCCGGAGCATTGTCTGGACATTTGTTCTGTCGGTAGTTGTAAACATCGGTATGTGGTTTGAGCGGTTTGTAATTATTGTTACCTCGCTGCACCGCGACTATCTCCCATCGAGCTGGGCGATGTTCCACCCGACCCTATTCGATATCAGCGACTACATTTTCTCGTTTGGTTTGTTCTTCACACTATTCCTGCTGTTCTCGAAATTCTTGCCAGTTGTGAATATGGCCGAAGTAAAAACCATCATCAAGTCGTCTTCTGAGAAACTGCCTGTTTCCGTATCGGGCGTTGCGAAAGGTGAGCGCGTTGCAAATCCAACATTTAACAAAAACGTAGAGTAATAACCTATTCGGTTTACGGTTTTCGGTACATATACTACCGGAAACTGTAAACCGTAAACCGAATAAAGTATGTCAGACGCACACGATAACGGTAAATTCCTGGTCGGCATCTTCGACGATGATGATGTGGTATTACAGGCCGTTAAAGAAGTAAAAAAAGCAGGTGTTCGGATTCATGAAGTCTATTCACCGTTCCCGATCCACGGACTAGACGTAGCGCTGGGTCATCCACGTACACGTCTGGGTATTGCCGCTTTCTTATTCGGATTATCCGGTACACTTACCGCACTGGCGCTGACCTTCTATACGGAAGGTTTCGACTGGCCAATGATCGTTGGGGGTAAAGATTCATACTCACCTATCGTATATGTACCTGTTATTTTTGAGCTGACCGTACTTTTCTGTGCATTGGGCATGGTCGGTACATTCCTCGTATCGAATGGTCTCGGCCCTACAGTTAAACCATTGATGTACGATCTCAGAACGACCGATAATAAATTTGCTATGGCTATTGATCTTAGCAAGAATAATATTGGTGAAGGTGATATTGAGCAGATTCTGAAGAAATCAGGCGCTGCTGAAGTAAATGTTAAGCAGTTCTAATATTCAGGATGGGAATGATTACTAAACATACGAGTGTAACCGCGCTGGCGATTATCGGGCTGATGTTTGCAGGAACAGCCTGCAAAAGAGGTCATGATAATACCGGGGTTGAATATGCACCTCAGATGTACGATGCGGTAGGTTATGAGCCCTACCGTCAGATTCGTCCAAATACGATTAACCCTCAAGGGCTGAACATGCGTTTGCCTGCACGAGGTACTGTAGCCCGGCCAAACTATCATACAACGTTTGGAGAGGGAGCAAATGCTAAAACGGATTTGATGATCTATCATATTCCGGCCGACAGTATCGAAATTGCCGAACGTGTGCTGACCAATCCGATTCCAGAAACCGAGCAGTCGTTGGCTGAAGGTAAAACCCTATACACTCGGTATTGCAGCCATTGCCATGGTGAAGCCGGTAAAGGCGATGGTCTGGTAGGTAAGGAGTACAAAGGGGTGCCTAACTATTCCTCTGACGCGCTGAAAACGCTAAATGATGGACACATCTTCCACGTAATCACAAACGGTAAAGGCCGTATGTGGCCACATGGTTCACAAATTACGCCAGAAGATCGCTGGAAAATTGTGCAGTACGTACACAAATTACAACAAGGATAATTTTGAGTTCATAGGCTAGGGGGCACTTGAAAAAGATTAACCTGCCGGATGACTGAAAACTGAAAACTGAAAACTGTTAAGAATGGCATCGGCTCACGCAATACCGTCCTTAGACGAAGAATTTGAATTTACCGCAGAGTCCAAGCGTCGAATAATGATTAGCCTTGGAGTGGGAGTTGCGCTGGTAGCAATTGGCGCATATCTTCTGGCATCAGGGGCTGGCTCACACGAGACTCACGTGGCTGCTCATGGTGCTGGTGGACATGAAGCGCATGAAGGGGCGCATCATGCCTATAAATGGACCAACCGCTTGTGGGCGAATGTTTGGCTGAACGCCATTTATTTCACAGGAGCTTCGGTCATTGGCATGTTCTTTATGTCGTACAACTATCTAGCGCAAGCTGGATGGTCAGTTGCTTTTAAGCGGATCCCTGAAGCAATGCCTGCTTACCTGCCATTTATGGGCGTGGTTGTGCTCGCTGTCTTCTTTATTGCAGGCCATGACTTATTTCACTGGACTCACCCAGGTTTGTATGATAAAGCCAGTCCTGAGTTTGATCCGATCATTAATGGTAAAAAAGGCTTCCTCAATACCCCTTTTTACCTGACCCGTATCATCCTGTATTTTGCTTTATGGTATGGCTTATGGAGAATGTTACGTAATTTCTCTTTACAGGAGGATTTGTATGGAGGCACCGACTATTATGAAAAGAGTATCAAGTTTGGCACTGCTTTCCTGCTTGTTTTTGGCGTAACGTCGTCAACTTCAGCCTGGGATTTTGTCATGTCGATTGATACGCACTGGTTCAGCACAATGTTCGGTTGGTACACACTCGCTAGCTGGCACGTAACAGGTCTGGCAATTATTACCTTAACGGTAGTAACGCTGCGGGAACAGGGCTACCTGAAATGGGTGAACGAAAGTCATTTGCATGATCTGGGTAAGTTTATGTTTGCCTTTACGATCTTCTGGACATACGTATGGTTTGCGCAATTCATGTTGATCTATTACGCTAACCTTCCCGAAGAAACTATTTATTACCGCGAACGTTTTAGTGGATACGGGGGAATCTATAAAGCTCCATTCCTCGTAAATTTGTTATTATGTTTTGTGTTCCCATTCTTAATCTTGATGACGCGGGATGCCAAACGGACAAATATCATTCTGAAACTGGCGGCCTGGTGTATTATAGTTGGTCACTACTTTGACTTTTATAATAATATCATGCCCGGAACAGTGGGTGAACACGGTGGATTCGGACCATTGGAATTTGGTATGATCCTTATTTTTGCATCTGGTTTTGTTTGGTCGCTGTACTCGCAGTTATCAAAAGCGAACCTGATTCCAAAAAATCACCCGATGCTGGAAGAAACGCTGCACCACGATATTTAATCAATAACTGTACAGAACAATGGTTTATATAATTGCTATATTATCGGTAATCTTCCTGGGACTGGCAGTGATGGTCATTTCTCGGATGGCTTCCGTAGTACAGAGTGCCAGTGGTCCAGTCGATGAAGACCGAATTGGCATGAGTAACCGCCTGAATGCAGGCTTAATGGTCGTCTTCTTTGTGGTGGGTCTAATTGCGGCAATATGGTCATTTCTGCATGCCCGCCAATTCTTTCTACCTGAAGCTGCCAGTCCTCATGGGCGCCATACAGATTTTCTGTTCTGGCTTTCGATGAGCATTATTACAATTGCCTTTATTGTTACCAATGCCTTGTTATTCTTTTTTGCGTGGCGTTATCAATACCGGCCAGGTCATAAAGCATCTTACTATCCAGAAAACCACAAACTAGAGCTAATCTGGACCGTGATTCCTGCCGTTGTCATGGCATTGCTCGTTTTTACGGGATGGCGTGCATGGCGTGATATTATGGCTGAAGCGCCTGAAAATGCACAAGTATTTGAACTAGTAGGAAAGCAATTCAACTGGATTGCCCGCTACCCAGGGGTTGATAATAATAAGCTCGGTGCATTCAATTACAAATTGATCGATAGTAATAACGAAACAGGTATTGACTATACTGACGAATCGTCGTTTGATGATTTTGTATCGACCTCGGAACTACATATTCCGGTTAACAAGCCTATTCTTTTGAAAATTCGGGCTCGTGATGTACTGCATAGTGTATTTATTCCTCACCTGCGTGTGAAAATGGACGCTGTGCCTGGTATGCCTACCCGTTTTCAATTCACCGCTGATAAAACAACGGATGAAATGAAGAATATCACAGGTAATCCCAACTTTACTTATGAGATTGCCTGTACAGAAGTATGTGGTCAGGGCCACTTCTCAATGCGTATTCGTTTGATCGTTGAAGATGAAGCTTCATGGCAGGCCTGGTGCAAAGAGCAGAAACCTTTGTTGACTTCGACTCCCGAATTAGCTTCGCGTATTCCTGCTAATTTGAAAGCAAAAGCAGCTAAGTATCTGTCAGCGCCAGAAACGGCTGCTCCTGCTGATACAACAACGGCATCAATTGTTAAAAATGGAGAGACTGTAGCCAGCGCTTCAGTCCGTTAATTTCTAAACTTACAAGAAACCAAATACTATGGCGACTGTAGCAGCTAACTCGGCAACTGTGGCCCATGCAGCAGAGCATGACCACCATGAGCCACAAAGTTTTTGGCGCACGTACATATTTTCAGAAGATCACAAGACTATTGCCAAGCAATACCTGATTTCGGGTATTATCTGGTCAGTTATTGGCATTAGCCTATCAGTCATGTTCCGGCTTCAGTTGGGTTTCCCAAATATGAAACTGGATTTCTTACGGCCAATTCTTGGCAACTGGATCAACGAGACGGGTAAGCTTGACCCCGATTTTTATCTGGCATTGGTAACGATGCATGGAACCATCATGGTATTCTTTGTATTGACAGCCGGATTGAGCGGAACATTTTCAAACTTCCTGATTCCTTTACAAGTAGGTGCCCGCGATATGGCATCAGGCTTCCTGAACATGTTGTCATACTGGTTCTTCTTTCTGGCCAGTATGATTATGCTTGGTTCTCTGTTCATTGAAACAGGTCCTGCTGCTGGTGGCTGGGTAATTTATCCACCATTGAGTGCGCTACCGCAAGCACACAAAGGCTCTGAATTGGGAATGACTCTGTGGCTGATCAGTATGGCTCTGTTCATTGTATCGCAGTTGCTGGGAGGTATTAACTACATCACAACAGTAATCAACCTGCGTACAAGAGGCATGTCGTTCAGCAAACTCCCCCTGACGATCTGGGCGTTTTTCCTGACGGCTGTGCTGGGTCTGATTTCGTTCCCTGTACTTCTTTCGGCCGCTTTGCTGCTTATTTTCGACCGTAGCTTCGGTACAAGCTTCTACCTGTCCGAAATCTATATTAAAGGAGAAGCCTTACCAAACGTAGGTGGTAGCCCAATCTTGTTCCAACACCTGTTCTGGTTCCTTGGTCACCCGGAAGTATACATTGTACTACTGCCAGCATTGGGAATGACCTCCGAAATCATTGCGACTAACTCGCGTAAACCGATCTTCGGCTACCGGGCCATGATTGCCTCCATGATGGGTATTGCCTTCCTGGCATTTATCGTATGGGCTCACCATATGTTCGTGACAGGTATGAACCCATTCCTGGGCTCTATCTTCATGTTCCTGACACTGATTATTGCAGTGCCATCAGCGGTAAAAGCGTTCAACTACATTACAACTCTCTGGCGTGGAAATATCCGGTTTACACCAGCGATGCTGTTCTCGATCGGTCTGGTATCCTTCTTTATTTCAGGTGGATTAACAGGTATTATTCTGGGTAACTCGGCATTGGATATTCAACTGCACGATACCTATTTCGTTGTTGCTCACTTCCACCTCGTGATGGGTGCTGCCTCAGCGTTTGGTCTGTTGGCCGGGGTTTACCACTGGTTCCCCAAAATGTTTGGTCGGATGATGAACGAGAAGCTTGGTTATGTTCACTTCTGGCTAACTTTTATTGGTATTTACCTGGTATTCTTCCCCATGCACTACATTGGGATATCTGGTTTCCCACGTCGCTATTATGCCTTCACAAGCTATGACTTCACGAAGAATATCTTCGCTGATATGAATAGCTTCATTAGCCTTGCTGCTATTTTTACCTTCACGGCTCAGTGGATTTTCGTCTGGAATTTCGTGTACAGCATGTTTAAAGGTCGGAAAGCTCCACAAAATCCATGGAAATCGAATACACTGGAATGGACGGCACCAATCAACCCAGGTCATGGTAACTGGCCCGGTGAAATTCCTGCCGTTTATCGTTGGGCCTATGATTATAGTAAGCCAGGTGCAAAGGATGATTTCATTCCTCAAAACGTGCCTTACTCGCAAACTCCTGAGTCAAATCTGCCGCATGAAAATGAGCTGATTGGGCTGGAGAAAGAAATTGAGGCACAAAATCTGAATGACCAGTTCAAACAGCCTCACTAATAAACAGGAACTGCGCTTCCAGAGCTTGGCTCTATTGACAATTGTTGCCATATACATAGTTGTTTTGGCAGGTGGTATTGTCAGAGGGACGGGCTCTGGAATGGGCTGTCCAGACTGGCCAAAATGTTTTGGCCGCTGGATTCCGCCTACCGAGCTTTCGCAGCTACCAGCCAATTATCAGGAGATATACGGAGCCAAACTAAAAGGTGAGATAGAATTCAATCCTGTAAAAACGTGGATTGAATATCTGAACCGACTGGTTGGTGTATTATCTGGTTTTTTAGTTTTCGCTACTTTAATAACATCATTTTCATTCTGGCGAAAAGATAGAGCCATTGTTTGGGGGAGCTTGGCTGCTTTCATTCTCATTGGCTTAAACGGTTGGCTAGGGTCTAAGGTAGTGTCGACAGAATTGGCCCAGTATATGATTACAATTCATATGCTGCTGGCTATACTAGTCGTTTTTGCATTGCTATTTGTTTGGGTACGCTCACAAGGTGCTCAATTAGCTGTAAACCTGACTAAGCGAAAAGAATCAGGCTTGCGCTGGCTGGCGCTATCGCTGATTCTAGTAACAATAGGACAGGTTGTACTAGGGACTGAAGTACGGGAAGCGCTCGATCTGGTTGTAAAAAAACTGGGCTATCAACAACGCGAAAACTGGATTAGTAGTCTTGACTGGCGTTTTTATGTTCATCGTTCGTTTTCCCTGGTTGTGTTAGCGGGACATTTGACTTTAATCTACCAGTTACGAAAACTAGATAAACGAAGAACGTTAAACTGGATATCGAATGGCCTACTTGCCTGTGTTATATTGGAAATAGGCACAGGTGTTATAATGGCTTATTTGAATGTTCCAGCCATTGCGCAACCAATGCATTTACTGTTGGCTATCCTTTTGGTCGGCTTACAATTTATTGCCATACTCGCCTTAACCCCTGATATCCTACTATCGAAGAAGGTTAGGCGAAATTTAGAAGTAGCACATGCTTGATACGGAAAGAATAATAACGGTAAGCACGTTCGGCGAAAAGGCGAAAGCGTATGTTGAGTTAATCAAGTTAAAGTTAACGCTGGCTGTTGTCTTTTCAGGTGTGTTTGGGTATTGCTTAGCGGCCGATCAGACCAATTGGATAAAGCTCATCGTTTTAGTTGTCGCTTCGATCGCTATTACGGGTGCGGCTAATATTATTAATCAGATTATTGAGAAAGACTCTGATAAACTGATGAAGCGTACGGCTGTGCGACCTTTACCAACGGGACGCTTGACTGTACGGGAGGCTGCAACCTTTGCTTTGATCCTGTTTTCAATTGGCTGCTATTTGTTCGTAGAAGTTTTCAATATACGGGCAGCCGCATTAGCTGTTTTATCCCTATTGCTATATGGGTTTGTCTACACTCCACTCAAACGGAAAGGGCAAATTGCCGTATTTGTAGGAGCATTGCCCGGTGCTTTCCCGCCTATGATTGGGTGGGTAGCGGCAACAAATCATTTTGGCTGGGCACCTGGCATTCTGTTTGCCATTCAATTTTTCTGGCAATTTCCACATTTCTGGGCGATCGGCTGGCTGGCTTTCGATCAATACAAGAAAGCAGGTATCCAGATGATGCCCGGGGATGGCAAAACAACCGAGACCGCCTTTCGTATAATGATTTATACGCTGTTCCTGGTTCCAATTGGCTGGCTACCTTATTTTCTGGGTATGACGGGGATTAATTCGGCATTAGTAGCCATGTTTGGCGGAATCTTGTTTTTGGCGCAAACGTTCCATTTAATGAGAACCTGTACGGATAAGGCAGCCTTGCAAATGATGTTTGGTTCATTGCTTTATCTGCCTATCGTACAGATTGTGTATCTGTTAGATAAAGTATAACAACAAATCATGAGCGAATTAGTAAATAACATAACATTAGTAGAAGAGCCGGAAGAAACGCTCTCAATGAATCCCCGTAAATTCATTTTATGGTTGTTCATTGTCAGTATCATCATGCTCTTTGCAGCTATGACCAGTGCTTATCTGGTACGTAGAGCCGAAGGCAATTGGCTGGAATATGTCATACCGCCTATTTTTAATTATAGTTCGGTTGTGCTTGTTATGAGTAGCTTAACCATGCACTGGGCATATTTGTCTGCAAAAAAAGACAACTTCGGCAATCTGAAAATTGCGATAACTGTTACTTTTGTGCTTGGAGCGGTGTTCCTGTACATGCAGTTCCTGGGATGGGTTGACCTGGTAAACGAGAATGTATTCTTCGTGGGCAATCCAGCGGGTTCATTCATGTACATTTTTACGGGGTTACATGGTTTCCACCTCATCTCCGGTATAATTGTACTGGTTTTTGCCTTGGTGGCGGCTTTCCGACTCCGAATTCACGCCAAGAGTCTGAATCAAATAGAAATTGCGGCTACGTACTGGCATTTCTTAGATATTTTGTGGTTGTATTTGTTTTTCTTTTTAGTCTATTTTCATTGATAATCTCTTAGACGCATGGCGGCTACTGTAACACACGATACCCTAACAACCGACTCGGACGCTATTTTCGATAAGAAAACCTGGATGGGTGGTGTTGAACCAATGAAAGTGAGCTACGGCAAGCTGATGATGTGGTTCTTCCTGATCTCTGATACGTTTACGTTCTCAGCTTTGCTGGTAACCTACGGTCTGATTCGGTTTAGCTATCCAGCCTGGGACCCGGCTATTTACGGAGAAGTATTTAAATTCTCGAACCTGTACTGGCCAACACCCGAAATGGTGTATGCTGCGGTTCCATTCCTGCATGGTGTTCATGCTCCGCTGATTTTCGTGGGGATCATGACATTTATCCTGATTTTTAGTAGTGTTACAATGGTATTAGCCGTCGAAGCAGGTCACCGGATGGATCAGGCCGATGTTGAAAAATACATGCTCTGGACCATTTTAGGCGGCTTTACGTTTCTGGGTAGCCAGGCCTGGGAGTGGTCACACTTTATTCATGGCACGGAAACAGGTACGACGATCAGTGAGATTGTTAATGGGCAAACTATTCAACGGACCATTTTCGGAGCTAATCTGGTTGAAAACCAGTACGGCCCTCCCGCTTTTGCTGACCTATTCTTCTTCATCACGGGTTTCCATGGTACGCACGTATTTAGTGGCGTTATCCTGAATATTCTGATTTTCTATCGGGCTGCTACTGGGCTGTATGCGCGTCGGGGCCATTACGAAATGGTTGAGAAAGTTGGTCTCTACTGGCACTTTGTCGATCTGGTTTGGGTATTTGTATTTACGTTCTTCTATCTGGTTTAACAACCACTTTTCTAAAAAATGGCTGATCACTCACACGGGACCCATGAAGTTGGTGAAATCCCACCCGCAAATACAGGTGCCATCTGGCGTACATTCTGGATTCTTTCAGCTATAACGGCTGTTGAATTTACCCTTGCTTACTTAATGAAGGCTGGTGGGTTACGTACATCATTCTTCGTTATCATGACATTGGTGAAAGCCTTCTACATTGTTGGCGAGTTTATGCACCTCAAACATGAAGTGAAGAGCCTGATTTGGGCTATCGTAATTCCAATCGTTTTTGTTATTTGGCTATTAGTTGCCTTAATGACTGAAGGAGCCTGGATTGGCATTTCAGTATTTGGTTGATATTATGAGTACGAATCAAAAAGCCGGGATCCTGCTCGCTACGCTGCTGGTCCCGGCTTTGTTGTATTTATTCCTTCGGTTTGGGACCCAGAACCACTATGTTCTGCCGCGGTATCTGCCCAAAATTGACTCGGCAAAGGGAGAGCCCCTAATGGGTAAGGTCACTTTACCTGATGGTAGTAGTATGACTGATACCGTCTATAACCACATCCCTCCCTTTCGCCTGATCGATCAGGACGGGAAAACGATAGACCAGTCGATTGTCAAAAATAAGATTTACGTAGCCGACTTTTTCTTTACACGGTGTGGTACAATTTGTCCACGAATAGCATCTCAGTTAACCCGTGTACAGGATATTTTTCGGGAGAATCCATCAATCGTCTTTTTATCGCATACAGTAGACCCAGAGCATGATAGGCCAGCCCAGTTGAAAGCCTATGCTCAGAAGTACGATGCCATTCCGGGGAAATGGTATTTCCTGACGGGAGACAAGGCGGAAATATATGATTTAGCGATGCATGGATACTATCTTCCAACTGTCGATGCGGGGGTAAAAGAGGGGAAACCTGACGAAACTTTTATTCATAGCGAAAAGTTGGTATTGGTAGATAAAGAGGGGATTGTCAGAGGGTTCTATGATGGAACCAACAAAGAAGATGTCGATCGCCTGATTCTTGAAATTCGAGTACTTCTGGATATTTATAACAAAGAATAACGCTATGGAAGTATTGCAGCCGGTAAGGGAGCAGAAAGCAAATCGAGTCATCAATATATTGGCTATAGCCATTCCAGTAGCCGTGGCTATACTACTGGGTATTCGGCAGAAAGTCGATTTGGGAAACTGGACTTCTTACCTCCCTCACATCAATGGCATAATCAATTCGATAACATCGGTACTATTGCTACTCGGCCTTTATTTCATCAAACAGAATAATGTACAGGCGCATAAGCGTACCATGTTGACGGCATTTACCCTTGGATCGTTGTTTTTGGTAAGCTATGTGTTGTACCACCTGACAAATGATTCGACACCCTATGGAGGCCAGGGCTGGATTCGTCCGGTATATTATTTTCTGTTGATCTCACACATTGTACTTTCAGTTGTGGTGGTCTGGTTTGTGCTAAGGGCTGTATATTTTGCCCTGAATGGACAAATTCTGAAGCATAAAAAAACGGTAAAATATGCCTATCCCATTTGGCTGTACGTTAGTATAACAGGGGTTATTGTGTACCTAATGATTAAGCCATATTATCTTCATTAACTCGCTAAAAGCTATGAAAAATTGGAAAATTTGGCTGGTAGTGGTCATTCTCTTATTTGTGGCAAGCCCTGATAGTATGGCGCAGTGTGCTATGTGCCGGGGAACAGTTGAAAGTACGGTTAGTAATGGCCGGAGCGTAGTGGCATCGAACCTGAATTTTGGTATTTTATATTTATTATTAGCTCCTTACCTTATTGTAGCCTCTATTGGCTATCTGTGGTATCGGAATAGTAAACAGGAGCATGGAAGACGTCTCGAAATTGCAGGCCGCATTAAGCGGGCTATGTCCCAGGTGTAGAAAGGGGAAAATCTTTAGAAAACCCTTCTATTCGCTGCGTGGATTCGATGATATGTATGAACACTGTCCGCATTGTGGATTGCGGTACGAAGTAGAGCCGGGTTATTTCATCGGAGCCATGTATGTTAGCTACGCCATTTCAGGAGGGGTAGCTCTGGTGATGGGATTTCTATTGTTTTACCTGGCTGGAGACCCTGAAGGGTGGGTATATGCTGCGATCATCGCCCCTCTAATGGTTGTCATCGCCCCAATTAATTTTCGAATATCGCGTGTGATCTGGCTGTATTATGTGGCTGGAATCAAATATATAAAAGGGCTTTAAAGGCCCTTTTTCTATTATCAGATGCCTGGGTTCTTAACTTGCAAAAAGTGTATAGACGAATGATGCGAAAATATTTCAAAATTTTCGACTAGCCATGCAACCGGCATCTAAGTAATTTGCATCTTCTCAACGAACCTAAAGGATTATGCTCCGACTTATACCGTTTTTTACGACCGAAGCGCAGTTGGTTGCTGCCCTGAAGCGGGGAGAAAGCCGCGCTCATAAGGTCGTATACGAACGGTATGCCGGTAAAATGCTGGCAGTTTGTACACGCTATTGTGCCAATCGGGATGATGCCGAAGAAGTGATGATTGACGGATTCATGCGTGTGTTTGAGAAAATTGATCAGTTTCGGGAAGATGGGAGCTTTGAAGGGTGGATTCGGCGGGTGATGGTAACGGAATCGCTGATGTTTCTGCGAAAAAATAAACAGTGGCGTCAGGAGGTCTCCATGGATGAGGTAACTGTTGAGCCAGACTATGCGTGGGCAGATACCGCCGTTAATGAGAATGATTTGTTACGGATGGTGAATCAATTGCCCGATGGATATCGTACAGTCTTCAATCTGTATGCCATCGAAGGCTATAGTCACGCCGAAATTGCAGATATGCTCGGTATTTCGGAAGGAACATCGAAATCGCAATTAAGTCGCGCAAGAACGCTGTTGCAGGCAAATGTAAAGAAGTTAGAACAGGAGGCCGTTCAGGGTAAATCATCTGGACAACATGGATATTATGAAAAAACAGTCGGAAAAGCAGCCAATCGATGACTTATTTGCCCGAAAACTGGGCAATATGTCTTTGCCGCCGAGTGCCGATGGCTTCGAGCGGTTACAGGCACGTATGGGTAAGCGTGTACCTGAAGCACGGGTCGTTTTCTGGCAAAATCCGACCATACAACGATATATGGCGGCTGCTGCCTGCCTGATTTTGGTTAGCCTGTTTGGATGGCTTTACTGGCCATCAAGTAGCTCATCGACAGGTGGAGAAAATCAGGTAGCAACCAATACACCTCACAAACGGACAGAACCTCAGAAAGGTGATTCGAAGTCGATAACAACCGAAAAAGCAGAAAAAAACCAATCAACTTCAAAAGAGACAAAGGCAACGGATATAAACCAACCCATTCAGGGCGAACAAGTAGCCGTCGTCGAAAAGCCCGCTGTTCAGACGAAGCAGACGAATCCTTCAGAATTGCAACCTGCTGGAAACTACAAATCAGTTAAACCGTCGGCTCCTTCAGCCGCACCAGAACAGGTCCTGGCACAGAATAAATCAGTTGAAGGGCCAGCCAGACAAGATGTCGTTAGCACGCCCGCAGCAGATAAGCCAGCGGTATCTGAACAAGTAGCAGAGGTTAAGCCAGCTGCAAAGCCAACTCCTGCGGCTGAGCGGGTATTGGTTGTTACGATTGCAGAGCCTGAAGCCTTGGTTGCGGCCCGGCAGGCTGTAAAAGCCGCTTCGGAGGAAAAACCAGTAGTGGCGCTTACTGAAAAGCAGGAAAAAGACACAAAGAACACTGGGCTATGGCAACAGGTAAAACGTTTTAAAGAAGGTGAACTCTTTGCCCGACGGGATAACGAGAATACAACGAATGAGGATCGGGGCCTATTAGGACGTGCCTATAGCGGCCTAAAACACAGCCTCGATAAAGATAAATCCAGTAAGCAATGAACAAAGTATTACGTGCAGTGGCTACGGTAACAGTATGCCTAATAGCTATGCTGGCACAGGCGAAACCAATGAGCCCAACAGACTCGCTGGTGATCCGATTCGCCAACCGCACCCGACTGGTAATTTATGCGCCCGATAAAGCGGCTATTCAGGCCCTGTCGAATTACGATCTGAATAAAATTGTGCGGGAAATGGGTATGAAACTGGATTCTGTGCCGGGGGGGCAAACCCGAATTTCGCAGGATGGAGACCGATACCTGAAAGATACCGTGCTGGTGGTTACCAAAAAAAGCGATGGCGTTACGGTAATTATTAACGGGAAAACCGATTCGACCCAAAGAACATCGAAGCGGGATAGTGATTACGAACGAGAACGGCGAGAACGACGCGACCGGGATAAAGGAAGCTTTGATTATGGCTTGAGTATCGGTTTGAACAATTTGATTCAGCAAAGCTCGTCACCCACCTATCCCGATTTGAGTCCAATAGGCTCGCGGTACGTGGCGTTGTCTGTAGGCGCAATGCCAACGATCATTCGAGGCAAATACGCTTCCTTAAAGCTGTATTATGGCGTAGAACTGGCCTGGAATAACTTTATGTTCGATGGAAACTACATCGCTCAGAAAGGAACTACGGCTGTAGAATTTCCAGATGCAGGTCGGGATTTACAAAAAAGTAAGCTTACCGTTTGTACAATTGGTGTTCCAGTAGTGCCCCGCGTAACGTTTTATAATAGTAGTGGCAAGAAAGTCTGTCATATTGGTCTTGGCGGATATGCCAATTACAGGCTGGATAGCTATCGGAAAATTAAGGAGGCAGATGGAGGTAAAGATCGCCGTCATTCCGATTTCTACCTGAACAATTTTCGGTACGGACTAATGGCACATTTAGGGATTCGAAGCCTGGATTTCTTTGTTAAATACGATATGAGTCCACTGTTTCAAACCAACAAAGGACCCGACGTGAGGACATTAAGTTTTGGTATAGGCTTCTGAAAATGTCCGTGAGAAACGTTTCAATCATTGGTCTTGGCTGGCTTGGAATGCCGCTGGCCGAGCGTTTGCTGAGTGAGGGCTTTTCTGTAAAAGGGAGCACAACGTCGGCCGAAAAAGCGGCTGTATTGGACGAGAAGAGAATGGCTGCGTATGAACTCCAGCTCAACCCGGAGCCGGTTGGTAACTTACATGCGCTGCTGGACACCGATACACTGGTGATTAATATACCACCCAAAGCAGGAAAATTAGGTGACGATTTTCATCCCGCTCAGATTCAATACATAGTCGATGCCGTAACGGATTCTTCAGTAAAACATATTATTTACGTTAGCTCTACATCCATATACCCAGAGTTGAATCGTGAGGTTATTGAAGAGGATGTAACATCACCCGGTCAATCGGCTTCACCGGGATTAGTACAGGCCGAACAGCTTATCCAGGCGCTTGATAAAGCCGAAGAACGGGTGGTTACGATCTTACGTTGTGGAGGACTGATGGGCTATGACCGAATTCCGGGTAAATACGTCGCAGGCCGAACCGTCGATACAGGGCATGTACCAGTAAATTATCTACACCGTGATGATGCAGTAGGTATTCTACGTGAACTGATCCAGAAGCGAGTAGGTGGGACATTCAATGCCGTATCACCTATTCATCCAACACGGGAAGCTATTTATCGGAAAAGCTGCGCCGATTTTGGGTATGCATTGCCGCAATTCATCGAGCCTACCGAACCAGTACCTTACAAACTGATTAGCCCTGCTAAGCTTTTGAAAGCCATACAATACATCTATCGGTATCCCGACCCATTGCATTTTTATTACCAAAAAGCAGACAGGTCAGAACCCTTTCGCGAAAGGTGATGGGTAAAGCTGCCCAATACCTTACCGGAGCAAGTGCCGCATCCGGGTCCAGAAAAACCCACCCGATGGGCGACTGGCGGGCATTTGAGTGCGATTCAATGCGGCCATGAACATAAAATAGCCTTGAGCATGCCAGGTACGGAATTGTTCACTGACGGCCGCATTATGCTTCGGCAAATACTCGATTAGTTTGTCCAGATCGAATCGGCTGGAAGCTGTACCAACCCCCGCCCGTTGCCCATCGATCGCATTACAGGCCTGCTCATAGTGATTTGCCTGGGGAATCAGAAGGGCTGGCTTGCCAAGATAAGCCGCTTCGCAAACCGATTCGAAACCAGCCGTAGTCACAATCGCTTTGCAATGGGCCATAAATTCCAGAAAACGCTTTCCATCGATGGCATGAAAGGTCAGGGTATCATCCACTTTCTGGTCGGGTAGGGTAGTGCCCGAATGAAAGCCATCCATATGGATTTCGGGATGCTGTTTATGGGCTTTTAACAACTCGACTTTAAGACCTGGTTGGGTAACGTAAGCCAACAGTGAATTGCCATCGGAGGGTTTCAATTCCGTTACTTCCTGCCGAAGCAACGGAGGAACCACGCGAACACGCTGGCGTGGTTCGTCAGGCTGTTTATCGAAGGAAAGGGCCAGGAGTTCATTGGCCCCGAAACAAGTGAGCCGGGTATTTATTTTGAAGGCCTGGCGGTAGAACCACTGGCCTTTAGGGCATTGAAAATTCGAATGAAAAGCCATGTACTGGTGCGCAATGCATACCATAGGTACCGACGGGCGTAGTAAGGCGTAGGTCATACCGCCCAGCATTTCATAAAAGTTGACCACCACATCGGGCTGCTCCGTTTCGATCATGTCGCGAACCTGTTTCAGGCTGCGCCAGAATGGGCGAACAGTCCTGATGGCTTTCAGCGTGGTTTTAAACGGTTCAAGAGCATTCGTCCTGGTATTATACACCAAACCAGGGCTAAAAACGGGCGTAATAGGTGCCGTAAAAGCAGAGCTAAAAAAAGTGGGTACGTCGCGTTCGGCCGTTACGCCAACAATGGCCCCAACAACATCATGTCCAGCCTGTTTCAGCATCTGATTAAGAGAAAGGGCTTGTGTTAAATGCCCACGACCTTCACCTTGTATTAAAAATAAAACCCGCATGACGTATGAATTACGATCTGTAAATAGTTTGGATTCTGTGAGTGCCTGACAAAACGGAGAGCAGGTCCGCTATTAGGCCGACATGGATTTTACAGGAAGAGGAAATGGCTGACTGACAGGCTTTACGGGTAGCATCGGGTCCTCATCCTCTCCCAGATCAGCTGTGTAGTAGAGCAGGCTCCACTGGCCCTCGTGGTCTTCGACCAGCGCACTAAGCGATTCGACCCAGTCGCCTGAGTTCATGTATATGATGCCGTCAAACTCCCGAATAGCGGGTTGGTGGATATGGCCGCAGATAACCCCATCGCAATGGCGGGCGCGGGCTAACTCGGTGAGTTTCTGTTCATAATCGGAAATGTAGCTTACCGCTTTTTTGATCCGGGATTTAATCTGTTGAGAAAGCGAATAATACGGCAGCCCGCGCCAGGTGCGGTAGGTATTATAAAACTTGTTGACCCATAGAAGAAAGGTATATCCTAAGTCGCCCAGATAGGCCAGCCATTTCATCTGCGACGTGATCGAGTCGAAAACATCGCCGTGGGTCACATAAAACTTCTTATCGCCCGAATTCAGGGTGTAATCTTTGCGGATGGAGAAGTTTTTACCGACTTTTAAAGGCATCACCTGATCCAGAAAATCGTCGTGATTTCCCCGTAGATAAACAACTTTTGTATTGTAGTGAACGATTTGTTTTAAAACCGTTTTAAAGAAAGCAGTGTGCTTTTTCTTCCAGGTGCCATACTGTTTCAACTGCCAGCCATCGATGATGTCGCCATTGAGAATGAGCTTCTGGCACGAGTAATTGCGCAAAAACTCAGTGGCTTCTTTCGCTTTCGAACCGGCAGTGCCGAGGTGAATATCGGAAAGAACAATCGTTCGGAATTGCGTACCTGGTTGCATGAACGAAGGTACCTATCCTATATGAACCAGGATTTATGGGATTGTTACCAAATTGACAATATTATTGCTCTATCAGGGCGGTTATTCATATTGACTTAATAAACCACAGTAAATGGAGAATCCAGTGCTGATTTTGGGAGCAGGAAGCCTGGGCGTGACCGCCTTAGACCTGTTTCAACGGAATAATGTAGTAGTGTACGGCCTACTTGACGACAATAAAAACCTGCATGGTAAGGAGTTCGGTGATGTATCCGTGCTGGGTGAAACCGATGACGATGGATTCCTGAAACTGATCGGGCAGAAATGCGAAGCGTTTGTGGCCATTGCCGATGTTCGCGTGCGAAAGCGGCTGGTGAAGATGCTAAATGAACGACGCAAGGTGCAACCCGTCAACGCCATTCATGATACTGCTATTGTATCAACACTGGCGAGTATCGGCCATGGCAATCTCATCGCAGCTCGGGTTGTTATTAATCCATATGCCGAAGTGGGTCAGCACTGTATCATTCAGTCGGGGGCCGTTGTTGAGAGCCAGGCTAAAATTGGAGACTATGTTCAGCTTGGGACTGGAAGCCTGATCAACAGTGGGGTAACTATAGGCGAAGGCGCTTTTATTGGTACCGGCGCAACCATCGTGGCGGGTATCACAATCGGCAAAAATGCCCGTATTGGGGCAGGTTCCGTAGTTGTTGAGGATGTTGCTGCCGGAACAACCGTTTTTGGAAATCCAGCCGCAAAACTGTAGAGACGCGATACCTCGCGTCTCCATTGCGTCAGCTACAGTTTATTGGCGAACAATACCATCCGGTCTTGAGACGCGAGGTGTTACAACTCTACTCAACATATAAAACCTCATTGGCCAGGAAGTCCTGATAGGTTAACTCCAGGCCCTGTTTTAATTCCGTTTTGTGTTTCCAGCCCATGGCATGGAGCCGAGATACATCCATCAATTTGCGGGGGGTTCCATCGGGCTTATCGGTATTCCAGCGAAGCTCACCGTCAAAACCGACCGTTTCTTTTACCATCTCCGCCAGTTCCTTAATGGTCACATCTTCACCCGTTCCGATATTGACAAACAACTCGTCGCTGTAATGTTGCATCAAGTAGAAGCAGGCATCGGCCAGATCATCGGCATGGAGAAACTCGCGCATGGGTGAGCCTGTTCCCCAGACTTCTACAGTAGGTAGATTGTTGATTTTTGCTTCGTGAAATTTCCGGATCAGGGCTGGAAGTACGTGCGAGCCTTGTAAATCGTAGTTGTCGTTCGGGCCGTATAAATTGGTTGGCATGGCCGAAATAAAATTACAGCCATATTGACTACGATACGCTTCACACAGTTTAATCCCTGTAATTTTTGCGATGGCATACGGCTCGTTGGTCGCTTCGAGATAGCCACTCAATAAATACTCCTCTTTTAGCGGTTGGGGGGCTAATTTGGGGTAAATGCACGACGAACCAAGGAACAACAATTTCTTTACGCCTGTTTTATAGGCAGAATGAATAATGTTTGATTCAATCATTAAATTATCGTACAGAAATTCGGCACGATAGGTGTTATTAGCCATAATACCACCCACCTTAGCTGCAGCCAGAAATACGTACTCGGGGCGCTCCTGATCAAAGAAATCAGCAACAGCGGCCTGATTACGCAGGTCAAGTTCGGATGAGGTACGGGAGATAATGTTGGTATAACCTTCCTGTTGAAGTTTACGGACAATGGCAGAGCCGACCATCCCCCGATGTCCGGCTACATAAATACGAGCTTGTTTTTCCACGAGTACACGTTATAGATAAACCACCGGAAGGTCTGGTGGACAGGTTGATAAAATATTGCAATGAGGTAAAGCGTTGCAAAACTAACAAACTTAGGTCTCCAATTGGTCAAATTGCCATGATTGCGAATAAATTTAAACTAATTATCTTCAATTTGGTAATTTCGGTAACAATTGTGCCGATTGGGTGGGCGCAGACAACTCCATCGTCATTGACAACTGCAGCCAAACCAGTACTTGAGTCATCGGGAGCACCATCATCTCCTTTTGCCCCTTTTTCGTCAGTACCTTCATCCATGACAACACTGGGCTTACCCACTATGTCGTCGTTGAAAGAAAAAAAAGATGCTTACGTTAACGATCTTAAAGATCAGAAGGATGCCTATCTCTCAGGGATTATGCCCGACTTGGGGCTGAAAGTTAAGCAATTAAAAAAACTAAAAGCTGACCGGAAATCCAAAAATAAGCAGTCGAAAACCGAATACGAAGGACTTTCGATGGTAAAAGCGTATACCAAGTTTGGTAGTGGTGATCGAACAATCGTCGAAGAGTTTCATGTATTGCGCGACAACGATGCGGCCAAACCTTTAGCCTACATTCGGGACATTTATCGATATTATCAGAAGTCAGGTCGTGTCACTAACTCGATCGTACGCGATGAAGGCGCTGGGTTGTTATTGCACGGCCCCTATAAACGGTATCAGAACGGCGATCTGATCGAAGAAGGTTATTACTATGCGGGTATGAAAGATGGCCGCTGGGAGAAATACGACAGCCATTTTATGTTGTTGGATAAATCCCGCTGGCATCAGGGCGTTCCGGCCGAATCAAAACTGACTTTTTACGACTCTACCCATCATAAGATTAAAGAGATTATCCCGATGGAGTATGGGAAAATTAAAGGCACATACATGGCCTTTCATGAAAACGGATTGCTGGCCGAGGAGGGCAAATACGATAATGGGATAAAAGTAGGCCGCTGGACAGAGTATTACCCTATTAATCCCGGAGGCCGTCGTATGCGTCGTAAACTCACACAATATGCCAGCGACCAGTGGGATACTGAATTTGAATCCTATACCATCACCGAGTGGGACGAAAAAGGAAAAGTTACTTACGAACGCGCTAAAGAAAAAGTAGTTCAGGAAGAAGAAACAGAGAATTAATGTAGGGACGCAATAATGCGTCTCCTATGCGTCAGCAGCATTCTCGTTTGCAAATAAAACCATCCGGGCAGGAGACGCGACGGATCGCGTCTCTACTTAAATTTTCCTTTAGGATCAGGTTGCTTGGCCAGAAGCTCGTTAAGATAACTGATGTCGATGGCCGAAAAATCGAGGGAACTGGCCTGATGAAAATAATCCCAGGCTTTCTGATAGTTCGCTTTCAGATAGTAAACCACTGAAAGCTTTTGATACGACAGGGCGTTTGGGTTTACGCCAATGGCCCGTTGAAGATTCGCTTCGGCATCCGTCAGCATTTCTTCATTCGGTTTCTCCTGGTAATGTTTTATTTCCAGGGTTGCCAGATCGGTCATCAGTACCGTATTGTTTTCGTCAACAGCAACGCCTTTTTTCATTAGCCGGATGGCTTCTGGCAGTTGGTTTTTCTGGTAACAGACTACCCCTAAGCCCCAGTACGCATCCGCATTTTTATCGTTGAGCAACCAGGCCAGGTTGAAGCGGTGCGCAGCCGTATCTAATTGTTGCTTATCGATGTAATCCCATCCACGATTGGCAAAGAATTCACTGGCTTCGGTACGGCTGGCAAAATTCCGGTCGCAGTCGTTCAAAAAGTGAATTTCTTCGCTAATCTGTTCGGCCGTTTTAGGCCGTTCGCCAAACAAAGGAATGGTATTGACAGCAAGGCCTCCCGATGCATCTAAAGTTGATTCGGCAGGGTGAGCAAGCGTTTCGGAGTGATCGTGCTCGGATTTGGACTGCCGAACCGTATCGCCCGAACGCGCCGATGTAATGAACTGCTTGGGTTGGGCTGCCGATAAAAACGGCAATCCAAGTAAAGTCCACTGTATCAGCTTTATGCGAACGCTCATCGGAAGCATGTACTACACGCAGGTATGTGTTACGATACAACGAAACGGGAAACCAAGTTAGTACATTACGGGCAAATTAACGTCGTCCTCCCCGAAATCCTGAGCCTTTGCCTGTACCTGTTTTATTGCCTGACGGTGTCCCGGTTTTACGTCTTGGAGTCCCAGAAGCCTGTCCTTTCAACGAAGAGGCCACTTTCTTGGCACCACCCGGCTTGTTTTTGTTGGTCAATTTTGTTTTACCACCCGGTAAATTTTTTGCTTTTTTTTCATGAAAAGCCCCCAGGAAGGTAGGATCTTCTTTTCGCCGTTGTTCATCAACCTGCCGAAGCATGGCTTGCTGCTCATCGAAAGGCGTTTCCGTAACCTCTACTTCGGCTGGAAGCGGCTTCCGTGGAATGCTCATGCGGATAATCTTTTCGATCTTCTGCACATGATACTCCTCGGCCATTGTCAGAAACGTTATGGCTTCACCCGATCGGTTGGCTCGTCCTGTACGACCGATGCGATGCACATAATCTTCATAAATTAACGGCAGATCGAAGTTGATAACATGGCTAACTTCGGCAACGTCGATCCCTCTGGCAGCCACATCGGTAGCAACCAATACCTGGATGTTGCCTTCTTTGAAAGCCTCCATCGCATTGATACGCGCATTCTGGCCTTTGTTGGCATGGATAACCCGAATCTTATCGGACTCTATCACTTTGCGTGCCAGAAATTTATAGATGTTCTCGGCGGTCTCTTTGGTACGAGCAAAGACAATAACGCGCTGAAAGGCATCCTTACTAACCAGGTAGTCCAGCAGGTTGATCTTGGTTCGAAAATTTGGTACCTCATAAAGCACCTGACTGACCATATCGGCAGTAGATGCCTGTGGAGTTACTTCTACTTTGATAGGGGCCTCCAGAAACTCCGCCGAGAGTCGTTCTACCCGCCCGCCAAAGGTGGCTGAAAACAGTAGATTCTGGCGTTTGGTCGGAATTACTTCCAGGATCGACCGAATCTGGGGCATAAAACCCATATCCATCATTTTGTCGGCTTCGTCCAGGACCATGGTGCGGATGTCTTTCGTGACAATCTCACCCATCCGATACAGATCCATAAACCGACCGGGCGTAGCTACCAGCAAATCGACGCCCTGCTGAAGGGTTTCAATCTGCGTTTTAGGGCCAAGTCCACCGTATAGAGCCAGATGGCGCAGCCCTGTATATTTTCCCAGTTCGCTGACGGCCTGATTGATCTGGATAACCAGTTCGCGCGTGGGAGCCAGAATCAAGGCCCTGGGGTTTGATCCCTGCGGGTACTTGATTTTCATCAGCAGGGGCAACAAATAAGCGGCTGTTTTGCCCGTACCTGTTTGCGCAATACCCAACACATCATGATTGCCAAGACTTAGCGGAATCGTTTTTTGCTGGATAGGCGTGGGCTCTGTATAACCTAGTTCTGCCACCGCATTCAGGAGTTGCCGATTCAGGTCGAACTGCTCAAAAGAAGTAATGTCCATAAAAGTTGTCAGTCGTTAGTGGCTAGCCATCGGTCAATAGTAATTTAATGAATCACTACTGACTGATGGCTAGCCACTAACGACTTTAAAACTGTTTCAATATTCGTTCTACGCCACTAACGTAACCGGAGCCAAACAGATTCACATGAACGAGTAATGGGTATAAATTGTAGATAGCCACGCGCTCGTTGAAACCACTTACCAGAGGAAATGCTTCGTCGTACGCATCGTAAAAACGCTCATCGAATCCGGCAAAGAGTTTTGTGAACGCCAGCTCAGCCTCCCGGAAGCCATAATAGACAGCGGGATCGATCAGAACGGGGAAGCCATCTTCATTGACAAGCACATTGCCCGACCATAAATCGCCATGCAACAAGGCAGGCTGCTCGTTGGGCAGCAGATTGGGCAACTGGTTGCGTAAGCGAAGCAGAGCGTCGTAGGTTTGCTTTGAAAGCAACTCCTTATAAAGCGCCAGACCTGCCTGAGGGAGTAGCCGCTGTTCGAAGAAGAAGTCGTAGCCGTTGTGAGTTAGCGGATTGGCCTGGGTTAAAGAGCCAATGTAATTATCGAAATGGAGTCCAAATTGCGGCTGCGTATGGGCATGTAAGGAGGCTAATCGTTGCGCTAAAGTTTCCCAGTAGTTTTTGGGGCGTTTGCCGAAGTCAATGTATTCCAGAATCAAATACGATTTATCCTGAAACTGGCCGAAACTAATGACCTCAGGAATGGGGAATGTATGAGTTTGCCGAAGTAAATCGAGCCCACGGGCTTCTGTTTCGAACATATCCTGCTCGAGATGCCCGTCACTTTGATTCCATTTAATGAAGAAAACGCCTTCAGTCGAAAATACACGGGCTGCGGTATTAATATTGCCCCCAGATAGAAACTGGGTTTCCAAAACATCGACCGGTTTACCCAATGCCGAAAATAGAATGCTTTCGAAGAAGGTAAATTGTTCGTTACCCCAGAATTCCATTTATTAACAGCCGTTCTTACGAATTAACCAAAATTAGTGGATAGTTACCTAACTATGAACGCACAAATCCAGCACTTATATACCATTGCTCAAAAAAATGAGCGTAGAATTATCGGGCTAATGTCAGGCACATCGCTCGATGGCCTTGATGTAGCCCTGTGTCGTATTGCCGGAAGTGGTTCGGATACCACGGTTTTTGTAGAACGCTTTGCTACGGTGCCGTATCCAGAGGACCTAAAAACCGACATTCGCACCATTTTTGCAAAATCGGTCATTGACTTTGAACAGCTCTGTTTGCTGAATCCATTCATTGGGCGGCTGCATGGGCAAATGGTGTTGGAATGCCTGCAAAGCTGGGCTATTCGTCCAGCCGAAATCGACATAGTTGCCAGCCACGGGCAAACGGTCTATCACGCCCCCAAAAGCCAGCATCGGCGGGATAAGTTCCCGAATGCTACCCTACAAATCGGTGACGGGGATCATGTAGCGGCCACAACCGGGATTATTACCCTCAGCGATTTTCGGCAAAAGCACATCGCACTTGGGGGCGAAGGGGCCCCGTTGGCCGTGTATGGCGACTACTTCATGTTTACAAAAACGGGCGAAAACCGAATCCTGCTAAATATGGGCGGGATCGCTAATTTTACCTATCTCCCAGCCAATGGTGATGCCAATGCTGTTTTTACAACCGATACAGGTCCGGGCAATACCCTTTTGGATGCCTATGCCCGCAAATTTCTGCACAAGCCGTATGATGAGGATGGGCGGCTGGCTATGCAGGGCCAGGTGAGTTCAGCGCTGATCGGTGCCTTAAAAAAGAACCCATTTTTCGGCGCTCCCTTTCCTAAAACAACTGGGCCGGAGGTGTTCAATATTCCCTACGTAGAGGAGGCCCAAACCCGTAGCCAAACCACAAATCTGTCGGAAGCTGACCTGATGGCTACACTGGTGCGATTCAGTGCCGAAACGATTGTTGATTCGATCAGGCGGGTTATGGTTCCTAATGAAACGTATCGTGTGTATATGAGTGGGGGGGGAATGCACAACCCGGTTCTGACCGAAACCTTACGGCAATTGCTGCCTGATTGCACGTTCGGGCGTACCGACGATCTGGGTATAGATGGTGATGCGAAAGAAGCTGTCCTTTTTGCTGTGCTGGCAAACGAAAGTCTGGCTGGGGGCAACACCTCATTTGGTGAGCGACAGGGCGTTCCGACGGTATCGATGGGGAAGATCAGCTTTCCCAAATAAACATCCTACTTAGTAATACACATTGTGATAAGCTAAGGCCTATAGCGTAACATCAACCGTTTATCAACTGCGTTAGCTACTCTTTGGTAAGTAATCCTTATAGGCTGCTGTGAGGTCAGAGCATCCTCATCCAACACGCGGATGCGATTGGCGTTCGGAACGAACACGTAATCCTCATCGACTTGAAGCACGCGATCCCCCGAACTGAGCCGTACGGTCGTTTGATTAAATCCAACGGGTAGATTGATTTCATTGCCTGATTGACTCTTGGCTGGATAGAAAAATACAGTATTCCACGGCTGTTGATTGGGGCTAGTAGTAGAAGCCTGCTTAAGGTGAAATCGTTGTTGAGCGGGAACTGAATCGGGCTTGCTGCTAACGGCTGTTGAACGACCGAATACTGATAAGCCTGAAAGGGTGATTACGAACACTGAGGTTAGGATAATTTTCATATAGGAATATAGGGCTATCGACTTTGGTGAATAACATGAAGCTTGAGCTTTTCTGTTTTAGTATCTCTTGTATGTCAGCTAAAGTACAAAAACTTCAGGTTAACTGCTCGTATAGATCCGTCTCAGAATTACCCTCCCTGCTATGAGACAAAAGAGCGTATAATAGATTCGCTTTATGTAACTATAGTACGTGTACGATTCGCCAGGTTTAATAAATGAAGCCCCATCAAATAGGGTATGATAAAGGGAAAAGCAGGAATAGATACTAAGTAGGTGGCAATTGCCAGTGGTTCAACCGAAAAGGAGGGTAACACACTCAGCAAAGCGCCAACCAGGCTGACGATCAGATATAGTCGGCAAGCCCTGGGCTTGAACCAGCCAACCGATTGTAGAGATTGCGCAAAACCAGCACTAGCCAAATAAAACAGGGCAACCTCTATCCCGCTGATCCAGCTAAACAGGGCTCGCATGGCCAAATACCAATCGGGTCGCCTGGCGATCGAGGCCGCTGAAAAGTGAGTGAACGATTCGACTAAAAAGCTTCCCCAATACGCCATGTTCAGGATAAATAAAGGGAGTGCAATACCCATAGCCAGTAGGCCAAGTAAGGAGTACGTTTTCTCTCCGCGTTGTCGAAGTTGGTTAGCTAGTAAGGCAAATCCAGCCGTGATTGAAATTCCTCCTGCTATTAACAATGCATAGCGAATCTGTTGTTCGGTAGCGGTGGCTACCCAGTCGGGAATGGAAGTGGGCGGAGGTCCCATGCCCGCAAACACGGTAAAAAAGAGCCAGGGGATGATCACTAGTAAAGCAATGGTACCTCGTTGCCTTTGTTGAGGATCGAGGCTGGTTAGGCTATTTTTCCCCAAACGCCAAACGGCAACGACCATTAGGAGGAGATGAACTAGCCAGATAGGTAGATAGAGTTGGGGCTTGCTGTGTCCGATTGTTAATGCCACAATAGCGGCTAAAAAGGGAACCAGAGTAAGGTAGAAGCGGCTGAGTGCCTGTGGGTTGGTCATCAGGAAGTGGCTTGGCAAACTGGGCTACTTGAGGTAGCCAATCTACGAATTACTCAGCAAACTACGGTGAACGACATTTTCTTACAAAAATGCTCCCGCCAGAGATAAGATGACTAACTAGATTAAGGGGCAAACTATTTTGAAAAATTATGAGTCAATTTTCGACTTCTGAAAACAATTTCTGTGGAAAATCGTTTTTATCTCTGTAATCGTTGCTCGACGGGGATGCTGTGAAAAGCACCTGATGTTAACTAATAACTGCTCGAGTAAACGAAACAAAAGCCAGGTGACTTCGCGTCGTCTGGCTTTCTTTTTGCTCGCAAGGCAACCTCGTTTATACAGGCAGATACACGCTGAAAGTTGATCCCTGATCCGGTTGGCTTTGGGCACTTATCCAGCCCCCATGATTCAAAGCCACTTTCTCGCAAATGGCCAGGCCTATGCCCGTGCCGGCAAACTCACTCCGGCCATGTAAGCGTTGAAACACCATAAAAATGCGGTCCAGGTATTTCTCTTCAAAGCCAATCCCATTGTCGATGACCTCAATCCGATAGTAACCATTAGCCATTGGATGAGGCTTGAATGGGATCGGTATATCATTGGCTGCTACCCGACTCGATATAATCTGAATCTGAGGAGCAACCCCGGGCTTGTGAAACTTCAGGGCATTACTGACCAGGTTTTGGAACAATTGCTCTAATTGAGAAGCATCACCCGCTACCTGAGGTAAATCACTAACCTGGATAATCGCTCCAGTTTCCTGGATGAGCAGCTCCATATTCTGCAATACGGCCTCCATAATGGTGGTGAGTGAAACGCTTCGACTGGTATTCCGCTGAGTGGAAATGCGCGAAAAAGTCAATAAATCTCGAATCAGACTCGACATCCGACGAGCTGCCTGCTGCATACGCTCCAGGTAATTGATGCCTTCTCCCAGCTCAGTGCGGTATTGATTTTGAAGCAGGTCGCCGAACTGCTGGACTTTGCGAAGGGGTTCCTGTAAATCGTGAGAAGCGATATAGGCAAACTGCTGGAGGTTCTGGTTCGATCGCTTCAAGTCCTGAATCGAGTCTTCCAATTGTTGGGTTCGCTCGGCCACTTGTCGATCCAGCTCTGCCGACTGCTGCCGTAATTGATCTTCTCGCAGCAGTAGGGCCTGATGGGCAGCTACCTGTTGCGTAATCTCGACGCCGGTTGCAATGATGCCAAAAACAGCACCTTGCTGATTGCGCAGGGGTTTAAACGAAAAATCAAAGTATACTGTCTTACTCACCCCATCGATCACCATATTGGCGGGGGTATTGTTGGTAGCGAACGTGACGCCAGTGGTATACACTTCATCCAGGATAGCCAGGAATGGCTGTCCTTCCATCTCGGGGATGGCTTTGGCTAAGGGCATTCCGAAAACGTTAGCCCCTTTTCCCCATACGGCCAATTGTGGCTCATTGGCAACGGTGATGATCATCTGCCGACCCACCAATAAGGCTATAGGAATAGGAGATTCCATGACCAGGGCACGGAAAATGGATTCATTATCGAGCGATTCAGGATCACCAATCATACAGGCGTAAAAGTAAGCTACAGATCTTTAACCATCATGGCTCCATTGAGTTTGCCGGTTTACCCTGCTTAGCTAATTTATCGATCTGATTTTCTGTTCGCCTGAAGATGAGGTGCCCTATTCATACAGCCCAGGATGGGGCCTGGCTTACTCTAGCGTCATATTGTCCGATTAAAATGACCATTGGCTTGATCTTGTTAATTGCTCCCAAATACGATAAAGAAGACTGTGTAATTCTACTTTTCAACGACAGCTCAATTGAGATTTCCAGTCTGTTTATGCCTATTCAGGCTAATGTATACAAGTGTCGTTCGCATCGTCCCTTTCTGCATAAAATCGTCCACCAGGGTAGTCTCCAGATGAAAGCCACTCTTTTCCAGAACGCGTATGGATGCCTTGTTTTGAGCATCGCAGGTGGCCCGGATCAGCCGTAAGCCTAGCTGGGAGAACCCAAATCGAAGTAATTCGCTGCTGATCTCAGTGGCATAACCCTGATTCCAAAACTGCGGGTTAAGGATATACCCCATTGTTGCAATCGAGTGATCTTCTAAACTAATAGCCAATTCACAGCCACCGATTAGCTGCTTGTCCTCTTTTCGTTCAATACAAAGTTCATAGCTCATACGCGGAGCAAGCCCTCTATTGTGCTGGACTTGCTGTAAAAAATCATAGGTATCCTCTAGGCTGTTTGGCCCCCAATTTTGGTATTGAACCACGATGGGTTGACTCGCATACTGATGAATCGAGAGTAAATCACTGGGGCGATACTCCCGGATACGTAGTCGATTGGTTTCGAGCAGAGACACCATAAATTCTATTATAACACGCTGTTAGCGGTTAACAATTTACCCAACATGCGAAGCCTTACGCTAATCCGGCTCATTAATCACTCCCGAATAAGACGAAACGCGTCTCCTGGTATAAACCGGAGCTTTATTGCTCCCGTTGGGTAGGCCAGTACACTAAGAAACAGACAAACTAGCCCTGGTTTTTTAACCGCTGCAAACCGTTTTCGATGCCTTGCCGGATCATCTTTCCATACCCTTCAGCTGACAGATGATCTGCATACGAAAGCGCCACTTGATAATGGTGCTTTGCTTGGTCTAAATCACCCAGGTCTTCGTATCCTTTTCCTATATTCAAATACAAGGATGGATAGCTGGAAGTCAGGCTACCATCCTGAATTTGCAGGGCTAATTGTAAGGCTTTTACATCCCACTCTAATTTCTGAGCCGGAGAGTCCTGATGTCGGGCCAAATAATGAGCGGCTGTAAACTTTTCTAGCTGGGTGGTGGCCATACTCCATGCCTGTGAGAAAAGACGTTTGGCCTGTTCTGGACTGTCAGCTTCTATCTCCATGCCTCTGGCGCAGAGTTGGATGATGGGATTGTTGGGGTCGAATGTCATCTATAAATGGACTAACCTATGCAAATAAAGGATTTTTACGAAAAGTCTCCCCAGAATGAGATGAAGAGCGATTGGCGTATCAATAATTCGGTCGTTTCACCGAAATAGTGTCCTATTGCTTTATAATCTCATACAGATTAGCCAAAGTATGAAATGCCAGACTAAATACTTGAAATAAGCCGTCTCTTCAAGTTCTCTTTTTTAAACGATTAGAAATCAGTGGGATAGCTATCAAGTTTCCTTATAGGTATTCAGTACGATTGGCTGATGCGCTTTAGGTATGCAAGCCCACCCTGCCAGAAAGTTGGCCTGTCGATCAAACATACCAGCAATATTCGTTTCGCTCATACTCAAAGATGCCCAGTAAGCGCTTGCCCTTCTTTAGTGTTGATGCAGACACAATTGATTACCATCTAAATCCTTCAGCCAGGCGAATTGGCCCCAAGGGGTTTTATTAATCGGACCAACATCGATTCCTTTACCCTTCAGCTCGCTGATCTCGGCTTCAATATCGGCTGTTTCATAGATAATACCCTGAAAATCGGCTAGAGAAATGGTTGTGTTGGTACCGGGTAATCCCATTTGTAGCCACGTTTGACCGTGCGCGTCCGGGGCTTCAATTACCAACTCAAAGCCGAGTTTTAGATAAAAGTCTTTGGCTTGTTGCTTATCGGCCACGGCCAGCATAATGATTTCGACGGATTTCATGGATTAATGATATTTGGTGAAAGCGCAAAGCTATCGTCTCACCAGAGGTTAATCGCCGGGTAAAAACGACATTCTTACCGGTTGAATGCGACAAGCCAATAGTTTAGTTTTGCCACATACTTTGACCCCAATGAAGCACGTCTCTATCCTGCCGCTTTACGAAGCCACCCTTTCCAGTATAGATACTACGCATCAACTCTTCAGTCGTATTAATGACTTTATGCGTTATCAGGGAAAAGCTCCCGTTTACCAGATCGACGTTGTTGGACTGGCCCCAACTGCTGAATTAGCCAGCGGGCGCTATATCCTACAGGTCGATCGACTCATTGACGAGCCTGGAAAAACGGATGTGGTGGTGGTACCGCTGCTTTGTGGCGATTTTAAACAGGCTATCGAGCACAATCAGCCATATGCGGACTGGCTGATCGATCAGTATCACCAGGGGGCAGAAATACTTTGTCTGTGCGTTGGTTCGTTTTTCTTGGCCTCAACCGGCTTATTGAATGGTAGGAAATGCGCTGTGCATTGGGCAGCCGTTAATGAGTTCAAACAACTCTTTCCACGTGTAAACGTTGTCGACGATGGGATCATCACCGACGAGCGCGGCATTTATACATGTGGCGGTGGGTTTTCTTACCTGAATTTAATCCTCTATCTTTTCGAAAAACAGTTGGGGCGGGACATGGCCATTCTGGCTGCTAAGATGTTTGAAATTGATCTTGACCGCAAAAGCCAGAATCCCTATGCGATTTTCATGGGCCAGAAACAGCATGGCGATGAACTGATCCTAAAAGCCCAGAACCTGATTGAAAACGAGCCTGGTACCAACTGGACGGTAGATCGTCTGTGCCAAAAGCTCAGCATTGGCAGGCGAAGCTTTGAACGGCGGTTTAAAGCGCGAACCAGAAATACCGTCGTGGAATATGCGCAACGGGTGAAGGTCGAGTTTGCCAAAAAGCAGTTAGAAGCGGGGTTGAAGACCATCAATGAAATTATCTATGAAACGGGCTACACGGACATTGATGCCTTTCGGAAGGTTTTTAAGAAGGTAACGGACTTATCACCGATTGAATACCGTAAAAAATACATGGCTTGAAGGGGGAGCCATAGCCTCTTTGGCTTTATGAATGTATAATGCCACAAATGGATACGATCTCACCAAAAACTTCCTGAGGGAGATGGAAAGGCGTTCCATTTTATCAGCTTTAGCCAGACGTTTTGAGGTAAGCTCAAAGTCCATTTTACCTGGATTCGCTCGTTCAGGTAGCTTCATCGTCTTGTTTTTCCGTTTCGTGGGAATTGAGGTTAGCCCTCTGCTAGCCGTTTGTCAACTTTGGCTCCGTAAACAACATGTGAGCCATGAAGTTAGGCATTCCCTTCGTTTCGCTGCTGCTGGCGGCTGCCCTGGCGGGTTGCCAACACAACAGCGATATTCCTACACCCATAGACGACTCAGACAGTAACCCGGAAGCTAATTCCTCGGAGACTATTACGCCCGTAGCAGCACCTACGGGCCCGATCGCCACTGCTACCATCGGCCCAGGGGGAGGTACGCTTGAGTCGGCTGACAAACGAATACGCATTCAGATACCCACCGGAGCACTCTCGAACAGCCAAACCGTGTCGGTGCAGGCGCTCGACAAAAGTTACTGCCCCGGGAGTACAGGAACAGCGTTTCGGTTGTTGCCGCACGGTCTCGCCTTTGCTAAACCCGTCACCATTAGCTGGCAATACACAGAGGCCGACATACATGGTTCGGCCCCCGAATTCCTGCGGGTGGCATACCAGACCACAAAAGGCGACTGGCACACTTCCGTTACGAGCGGCCTCGACACGACGACCAGGGGCCTAACCGTACAGACAACACACTTTAGCGACTGGAGTTTGTTCCAAGCCATACACCTCGACCCCGCTCAGGCCATCGTCGTACCTGGTGGATCAGTGGAACTGGGCGTTTGGTATCACCTGCCTCCGACGGCCCCAGGCGATGTGGTCGTACCGGCTCCAACGCGGGTAGAAGCCAAGTATGTCAGCCGGTGGACACTTGTTGGCCAGGGAGACCTTACGCATGCGTCAATGAACCAGGCTACCTACACGGCACCACGTCAGCTACCGGCCCGAAACCCGGCCATCGTCAACGTTGATCTGAATGTGCCAGTAACGATCGGGGAGAAGACCTACGCAAGCCCCCGGCTCACGTCAAACATCTATATCGTGGGTGAAAGTGCAGGGTCGGGGTCAATCCCCACCAGTGGGGAGGGTATCTGGGTAAGCGTCGATAACGGTGCCTGGCGGGCCTTCGCAGGTGGCGTTTCGCTCAACAGCACCCAGAACGTCATCGAAGGTAAAAGCGGCTCTGACTACGTAGCGCTGGGCTGGACGGGCGGGTCACTCGGTACGTTCCGATGGACGACTGACGCCCAGGTGATCTTTAGCTTAACCACCGGCAAACGGCTGTATCAGCATCGGTACGGAACAGCGCCTTCTCTGAGTGGTGGGGCAATCCAGCTTGTGGGACGTGATGAAACCTACCTCTACGGTACGTTCACGGTGCAGCCTGCTGGCTGGGTCGACACCACGCAGCCGGCCAACCCAACTCGGGGAACCTCAGACATTCAGGGCGTTTTTCGCGTCAGGCGTATCAACTAAGCCGAGCTTCTTGCCGTCAAACGCCATTTTTTTGCTTATGACAACAACTATGACTATGAACCTCGTTGTAAAAATCATTCTGCTCACCTTGTGTGGCATGGCCTTATCCTGTTCCAGACAAGCAGCCGACCCGGTTTCGCCGGATGGTCCGTCGGAGGATGGTAAACTACCTTCTGTAACGCTGACGACCTTCGCTGGCACTGACACCCGCGAGGGCTATGCCAACGGCAAAGGCACGGCGGCTCAGTTCAGCTACCCTTGCCAGCTTACCATCGATAAAAACGACAATCTCTATGTTATCGACCAGCTTCAGAGCTACTACGGCGGCAGCGTAATTCGCAAAATTGATCCGGCAGGCAACGTAACAATCTTTGCCAGGGGCCTGGGCTCAATCACTGATCTTTGCGTGGACCCGCGCGACGGGCTGACGATCTATGCTATTGAATGTGGCGATGCGCGGGGCTTCGACAACGGCATCTTCCGCATCAGCTCCGCCGGGCAGGTGACGCGCCTGAGTGGTGGACCTGATCCGAAGGGCGGCTATTCGTTCGGCTTCCGGGATGGCCCATTGGCCCAGGCTAAGTTCAACAAACCCACGGGCATTGCGATGGATAAAGCCGGGAATCTGTATATAGCCGACGAACTGAACCGCCTGATTCGCAAGGTGAATCTGGCGACAGGCACCGTTTCGACACTGGCAGGACAATACCGCCCCGACGATTACGCGTGCAACTTAGTGGATGGCAAAAGCACGGCCGCTCAGTTCTGCACGGTCAATAACCTGACGCTCGACGAGTCGGGCAACCTCTACCTGCCCGACTATAACAACCATGCCATTCGCCAGATCACGCCCGATGGCACCGTTTCAACCTACATAGGGATGGGTACTGGCTACAATAAAGACTGCCGCTTAGGTCAGGCCAAGGTTTTCTGGCCCTCGCATGTAGCTTTCGACCCCATAGCCAACAACTGCTATTTGCCGACCATAGCGGTGAGTCACTCTGTCTGGTCACCACCAACAACTACGTTTACGATCTGACACACCATCTGGTCTCTGCTGATTATGCCGACGTGTCACCCGGTTCGCAGCATAGCGTCGATGGTATGGTCGTCAACAAGCGGGGTGAGGTGTTCACTGTCGATAAAAACAATCACTGTGTCCGCAAAATGGTCATTACCTGGCCGTAACCCTCAGGCTACTGGTAACCGCTAATGAATAGGCAGCTATTGACGAAGAAAATTCTTAAAAAGGCTACTTAATAGCAGCAAGTGCGGCAGCGTAATCAGGCTCTTGCCCTATTTCCGGCACCTGTTGTTCGTAGACGATTTTCCCTTCGGGATTCACCACAATGACCGCACGACTTAGCAGACCTTTCATAGGGCCGTCGGCAATTTGCACGCCATACGAATGGCCAAAATCTGTTCTGAAATCCGAAAGCATAACCACATTTTTAATGCCTTCCGCGCCACAAAAAGCTTTTTGTGCAAAAGGTAGGTCTTTGGAGATGCAGAGTACAGTGGTGTTTTTTAGCCCTGCGGCATCCTCATTGAATTTTCGTACCGATTTGGAGCACACACCGGTATTTACACTGGGGAAAATATTCATGATCACATATTTGCCCTTATAATCTGCCAACGAGTTGTCCTTCAGGTCGACCCCGGTTAAGGTGACCTCTTTGACCGACGTTCCCACAGCGGGTAGTTTCCCTACCGTATGAATGGTTTTACCACCTAGCGTGATGGCCGTCCCGGTAGTTTGGGCCAGGGCAATACTAGTAATGAACAGGCCCGCCAGGCCCAGAACAAAGCATTTAAAGACTTGAGTGGAGTTTTTGATAGTGGTCATAAAAATCATTCATTAATAGTCGTTTTTCAAATGTAGTAAGAAAACATTGTTGGACATCGATTTGCCTGCCCGATACAAATCCCGAACCCTATTTGGCCATAAAAAGACGTGACCCACCCGAACAAATGGATTGAGTTCTATCTTAGTTTTTGGGCAACGAAAGGTGGGTTGAAGAACCGTATTATTAGTGTTACCTGCTGGATGTACATCCGTGGATAGGATGACCAGCTCGCCTAACCAGGGTATATATTCGCTTTAAAGGCTCCTTTTAGGATGAGATTACGGATCATGCCGCTGAACACAAAAGAGGCATAATTGCAGATCCTCTATAACAGTAACTTTAAACGGAATTGCAGGTTTGGGAACGTCACTTCGGTCGAAAAACCGTCATCTTACGTTCATCCGTTGTCAGATAAGGGCCGCCTATGAGGTCGATGCAGTAGGGGATGGCAGGAAAAACAACCGACAGGCATTGGCCAATGGCTTTAGGCTTACCGGGCAGATTTAGAATCAGTGTCTGATTTCGAATGCCGGCCGTTTGACGGGATAGAATGGCTGTAGGAACGTATTTCAAACTTTCCTGACGCATCAGTTCACCAAAACCCGGCATCATTTTCTGACAAACGGCTTCGGTGGCCTCGGGCGTTACATCGCGGGGGGCTGGGCCAGTACCACCCGTTGTTACAACCAGGCAGCAGCCTTCTTCATCGGCCAACTCGATCATCGTGGCTTCGAGCTGATCCTGTTCGTCAGGAATGATTCGGTAAACGGGTTCCCAGGCGCAGGTTAGCCATTCGGTCAATAGACTCACCACCGCTTTGCCGGGGATATCTTCATAAATGCCCGCAGAAGCCCGGTCAGACACATTAATAATGCCGATTTTAATCATTATAAAGCTGAGTCGTTAGGAGCAGGGAGCGAGCAGCTAGAATCCATCCGGCAGCATTTTTTTACGCCAGCCAACTTGGCCCAGCCATTATCGCTGCTCTCTTCGCTCCTAACGACTTGTAAAATTAAGGTTTCTTCCGTTTTAGGGCCAGATCATGGGCGGTGTCGTAATACGAACGGAGGCTGCTCCAGTCAAATACATCGGCAATGCTCTCGACCAGATTTCGTTGCTTAATCCGGTCGCGTTGGGCCATTTTGACGAAACGGTATAGCACATCAGCTAATTGGTCAGCCGCTTCGTTGAATGACTGCGTCCGGCGGTTAATGACATAAATGCCCCGGTTTTCGTAATCACGCATGATTTGCATGATGAAATCGCCAAAGCCGGACTGGTCGCTCGTGACGGTTGGAATGCCGCGTACCACACATTCCAGTGGTGTATATCCCCAGGGCTCATAATAGCTTGGGAAGATACCCAGGTGGCACCCCCGCACAAACTGGCTATAATCAAGCCCAAACAATGGATTGGTGGAAGCTATAAAGTCGGGGTGGTAAACGATTTTGACCCGGTCATATTCATTATTGACCAGATTAGCCTGCCGAATAAATCGGGTCATATCATCTTCCTGCACCAGATTGTGGGTTACGAAAGGTGGAAGATGTTTGGTTTTCCAACTTTGGACCGTTCGACGGAGACGAAGCCGCCAGTACTCATCAACAAAGCTGTTCAGATCGGGCAGCGTTGTACTTTGTGTATTGGATGCAGCCGCATGGAAGAGCCGTTCGCCAACCTGTTTCTCAATGCTTTCGCAGGTATCCTGAATCTCATCCAGTAACGCACGCGAGTGAAGAACATCGGGGTTGATGGATGTGTAGGGCTGTTTGGTCACCATAAACATCACAATCGTAGTGTCCATATGGGCCTGGCGCATCCGGTAATTCAGTCGGGCGAGGGCTTCGAGGGTTAGGTCATAGCCTTTATTAGAAAACTCGAAACGACCCGATGTGAAGAAGTAGAGTGTTTTTTCCAGATCGAACGAATAACTCTGGAAAAAATGGCCCATCACAAACTCATGAATCTTCTGTTTGTACTGGACATGAAGATTCTGAAACTCGTGGACGGCAGCAAACCGGGTAACGTTGAGGCCGTTGGGTAAAACCAGATCGGGATTTCTTCCCAGGAAAACCTCACACTCGCGGGCCGTTACATCGCTCACGGTCGTAAATACATGCGATTGCAGAGCAGCCAGTCGCTCAATGGTAGCCTGGGTTTCGATGCCGTAATGCTGGGCTTCGCGTTTCCAGTCGAAAAAGGGGAGCTTGCCGTAGAAACCGGATTCATTCTGGGCCAGATACCGACCAAGCATGGTGGCATGCGTGGTAAAGACCGTCGCTACTTTTACGTTATCGCGACGTAGGTCAGGCAGGCCGGTACTGGCCATCCATTCGTGGAAATGCGCGACAAAGTCTACCCGACGGGCATGGTCTTCGGCCAGTAGGGTAATAAACAGCCGGACCATCTCACCAAAGGCAATGGTCTGATTAACAAGGTCTTCAACGTTCAGGGTGGAAAGCTGGTGTTTTAGCCACAACTGCGTTTTGATCTCATTGAGCTGTTCAACGCTAATACTATTAATATCGAACAAGACAACCCTGGGCCGCCCCGTGACGAGCCAGTAACCGTATTCCACTCCGTAGCCCAACTGTCTCATTTTCCGGACAGTTTGCCCAATTTCTGTTTCGTCAGCGTCAGTGATGGGTTCAAATTCAGCGGCTGATCGTTGGGGGAAGTACGGGCCCAGGGCCACATAGTTATCGTCCCATTTTTCGACCATTGCTGGCACTTTCGACCGGATAACTGTATAAATTCCTCCTACCTGATTACATACCTCCCAGGCGATTTCGAGTAGGAGTTTCCGCTTCGATGTTGAAAATACCGATTCCAATGTATTTCTCGATTTTAATAGTTCAGTACGGATAAATGCCGATTTGGGTGGCAATTAAGTACTATAAACAATAAAAGAAAAACTTGTTTATTTCAAATATGATTTTGCGTCGGTAACCTGCGTTTTCTTTTGTTGCGATACGGTGTAATTGAACCCTGGCTGAATGCTGTAAGCCCCATACTCACCTTGCCTATTGACAGCGATAAAACCAACCTGTATGTCTTTATAATCCTGCTTTTTAACGATCCGTAAAGCGGCTTCCTCACAAGCCTGTTGGGGAGTACGGCCCTGGCGCATCAGTTCAACTACCAGAAATGAGCCACAGGTCCGCATCACTAATTCGCCTAGCCCAGTAGCGCAGGCGCCACCGATCTCGTTGTCCACAAAAAGGCCTGCCCCGATAATAGGCGAATCACCTACCCGGCCGCGCATCTTGTAGGCCAGTCCACTCGTTGTACAGGCCCCCGAAATATTGCCCTGACCGTCGATCGCCAGCATGCCGATGGTGTCGTGTCGTTCAATGTTGGCGATGGGTTTGTATTTGGCCGTTTTAAGCCATTCGCGCCATTCTTTTTCGGCTTTGGGGGTCAATAGATTTTCTTTCTTGAAGCCCTGCGAGAGCGCAAAGTTGAGGGCTCCCTCGCCACTAAGCATCACGTGAGGAGTTTTTTCCATAACTGCGCGAGCTACCGAAATAGGATGCATAATATGCTCCAGGAACGTAACCGACCCGGCGTTCCCTTTTTCGTCCATGATGCAGGCGTCCAGCGTAACATGCCCATCGCGGTCGGGTCGGCCACCATACCCCACACTCATATCGTTTGGGTCGGCTTCGGGTACGCGAACACCCGCTTCAACGGCCTCCAGAGCGCGTCCGCCTTTGTCTAATACCGCCTGCGCGGCTGCATTCGCTTTAGGCTGCTTCCAGGTAGATATGACCAGTGGGCCAATGCTGGCAGGTAGAGCATTCGTAGATGGATGGGTGATGGCTGCTTTATCAACAGGCGATTGTGGCGAGCGAAACGAGAAGGATGGAAAGAGCCCAGCAAGTGAGCTAAGCGTCAGAAAACGACGTCGATTTACCATAGGATGAAGGCTTATGGCCCAAAATAAAGGAATAAACGGTTGGTAATCGCTACTTTTAGCCAATTTATTCAAAAGGAAGTATGACTCAGTCTGACAAGCACATATTACTCATGGACGGGCCTGACAGTAAAGGGCTGATTTATCATGTTACGGGTGTACTGTTTCGGCATAATCTCAATATCATTCACAATGACGAGTACGTGAGTCCATCCGGGCAGTTTTTTATGCGGACAGAGTTTGAGGCCGGGGTCGCGCCCGACACATTCGACAAGGCTGCGTTATTACATGAGCTACAAACAACGCTGCCCGATTCGGCCAATAGCGGAAAAATTTCGTTTCGGCTAAATCCGAAACGGAAGAAAGCCATAGTCGTTATGGTTACGAAGGAGCACCACTGCCTGGGCGAATTGCTGATTCGCTATGCGTTCGATGAACTCGATGCCGATATTCTGGCCGTAGTCAGTAATTACAATGTACTACAACCGCTGGTCAGCAAGTTTGGCATTCCTTTTCATTACATTTCGCATGAGGGTAAGACCCGCGAGGAGCATGAAGCGGCTATTCTGCGAACTATGGCGATCTATGAGCCCGAATATGTGGTGCTGGCTAAATACATGCGTGTACTAACACCCGAATTTGTGCGTCATTTTCCGAATCGCATTGTCAATATACACCATTCGTTTTTGCCCGCTTTTATTGGGGCCAACCCGTACCGGCAGGCTTATGAGCGAGGGGTCAAGATTATCGGAGCCACGGCACACTTTGTCAATAACGACCTGGACGAAGGCCCCATTATTGCTCAGAACGTGAAAGAGGTAGACCATCGGCATACGGCCGCCGATATGGCGACGGAAGGCAAGGATGTCGAAAAAATAGTACTCTCACAGGCCCTCAAACTGGTGTTCAATGACCGGGTGTTTATTTCAGGCAACCGGGCCATTGTCCTGTAATGCGGTGGTACGGCATCTTGTCCGCATACTTACATTTTAATCAAGACTATGCGGACTAGATGCCGGGATGCCGTACCACCACGTTACGTATAACCGCCTGAATTTTCTCAGCATTCGCTTCGATATGCTCGTATTCGCCAGGAATAGCCGAGGCCATGGATACGGCAGGCTGTCGATAAAGCATACCACTATCTTCTTTCTGACCGCCACTCAGATGTAAGGCATCAACGCCAGCTTCGATCAATAGCGTTGCATTGCGGGCGTTAACCCCAGCGCCCGCCATAATTTCGATACGCCCGGCTGCCCGTTGAGTAAGTTGCCGAAGCAAATCTACACCTTGCTCTGCGGTCGGTTGCTGCCCCGACGTAAGAATGCGTTCGGCGCCTGTTCGGATTACAGCTTCCAACGCTTCAAGCGGGTCGCGGGTCATGTCGAAAGCCCGGTGGAAGGTGACCGGCAAGGGATGGGCTAATTCAATCAGGTGGCGTGTTCGCTCTTCATCAACGGTACCATCGGCATTTAGTAAGCCAAAAACAAGTCCATCGGCTCCTGCTGCTTTGGCTAGTTCTATATCGGCCTTCATAACGGCCAGTTCGTGGTCTGAATAGAGGAAATCCCCACCTCGTGGCCGAATCATAACGTACAGTGGAATACGCAACTTGTTTCGCGCCAGTTGAATAAGGCCTGCACTGGGAGTCGTGCCCCCTTCGGGCAAACCGCCACATAGTTCGATTCGTCCGGCACCAGCCTGTTGAGCCGTTAGGCAGGAAGTGAGCGAATAGGCGCAGATTTCGACGAGCATAGATTTCGATTTTAACATTGGCGGCTCAAGATAGGTACGCATTAAGTAGAACTTGCTACCGCAAACCTTAGAGAGTAAATTTTGAACTTGAAACAAAAGAAATAATTTCGCGTTAATCGCCTAAATCCCAATGGGGCAACGGTAACGAACATTTTTGCGTAAAATAGCTTGCATATTAACGGTTTTTTTACTTTTGCACCCTTACTAAAAAATAGACAAAAATACGAACACACTATGTACTGGACACTCGAACTTGCGTCTTACCTGGAAGATGCCCCCTGGCCTGCCACTAAAGATGAGTTGATTGATTACTCAATTCGCTCTGGTGCGCCCCTCGAAGTAGTTGAAAATTTACAGGAGCTCGAAGATGACGGTCAGCCTTACGAAAGTATTGAAGAAATCTGGCCAGATTATCCAACCAAAGACGACTTCTTCTTCAATGAAGATGAATACTGAGTTGTTCGAGCCGCTCCCCATAAAAAAGGCGTAATCCACTCCATGAGGATTACGCCTTTTTTATGCATCAACTTGATTAGGCTGTGGGTTTTGGCTTCGAACTCGGGGTTTTGACTGGCCGATCGTATTTCTTAGGCGCGTATAAAAACCCAAAGGCTTCGGCTCCCTGTTTGGTATGCACTTTATGGTGAATGTAGTGCGCCCGCATGATTCGCTGCATGTATCGTCCGTCGGTGTTGATCTTCACTTTTACCCGCCGATGTACGATAACATCGTGAAAAACGAAATAGAAAAAGCCATACAGCGTAACCCCCGCACCAATCCAGGTAAGAAAGCTTAGCGATGGGACTTCCACACCAATCAGGATCAGGCTTATGGCCGTAAGGCTAAACACTACCGCGAATAAATCGTTTCGTTCAAAGAAGCCAGGATGATGATTGTGATGGTCGCGATGCCAGCTCCACAGAAAACCATGCATTACGTATTTATGTGTAAACCATGCAACCCCTTCCATAAAGAGGAAAGTCCCTAAAACCAACGCAACGTTTACCAGCATTTTTATGTTATCTGATTAGAATTAGTCAAAAAGACCTACCGCTTTTTCGTACGTCTTATGCCTTGCTAACGGTTTGCTGAGCCGAAAAGTTGAGACAGATCGGCACAGTTTTTAACGAAAGATAGAGAAGTCGGCCATATTCTTGCAAGTTTAGAGAAAAGCCGTATCTTTATCGCAATTCGGTGCTCACCAGATGAACCCATCGGTTATGGACTATCAGGCACTCAAGAACCTGGTCAAACGGGGAGAGGGTAGCAATTTAGAGTTCAAGCTGAAAACAAATCATCCCGAGAAAATCATTCGGGGCGTGGTAGCCTTCGCTAATACAAATGGCGGTATCATGCTCATCGGCGTCGCTGACGACAAGTCGATTCCGGGATTGAAATATGCCGATGAAGACGAATACCTACTCGTCCGGGCTATCAACAAATTTTGTTTTCCGCGAATTTCCTACACCATCGAGCGTGTACAACTCTACGACGAGCGCGAAGTGCTTGTGATTCGCGTGCCGCGCAGCCCCACACGCCCCCATTACATTATTCCCGACCCGACCAATCCCGACGATAAAAAGGCTTACGTGCGCGTGGGCGATAAGTCGGTGCAGGCCAGTCGGGAAGTGCGCGAGATTTTGAAAGGCGAGCAGGCCGAACGAAACATTCGCTTCAGCTATGGCGAAAAGGAGCGTATGCTGATGCAACACCTTGGTGAACATAACAGCATCACGGTCGATTTATTTGCCTCTATCGCCGGAATATCGCGTCGGATTGCCTCCCGAACGCTCGTGCTGCTGGTGCTGGCCAATGTGCTGGAGATTCATCCGAGCGACATTGTGGATCGGTATACTACGCGGGTTTTGCAGTAAAATCGGGCAGGCGCTTCGGTAGGATTGTAGAAAAGCGTACTTTGTGATGCTTACCCATTACGTATCACAAAGTCAACAACTATGGCCAAAACCGCCACTGCTCATAAACCCTTCGTTCCTGCCAGTGAATCGCCTGCAGAATTTACCCTAAAAGCCCTTATTACCGGAGCTGTATTTGGTGTACTATTTGGAGCGGCAACGGTTTATTTATCCCTTAAAGCGGGCTTATCGGTATCGGCGTCTATCCCGATTGCCGTACTATCCATTTCGCTCGGCCGAAAATTCCTGAACACCACTATTCTCGAAAACAATATCATTCAGACGACCGGGTCGGCTGGAGAGAGTATTGCTTCAGGGGTCGTGTTTACCATGCCGGGATTCCTGTTTCTGACCAATGGCAGCGGAGCCGACTTTTTTAACTACTGGACGATTCTGACCCTGGCTATTTTGGGTGGATTGATCGGAACGCTGATGATGATTCCACTGCGTCGATCCCTGATCGTGCAGGAACACGGAACCTTGCCTTATCCTGAAGGAACAGCCTGTGCCTCGGTACTGATCGCAGGCGAAAAAGGGGGCGACTTTGCCAAAACAGCCTACCAGGGGCTGGGGGTAGCACTTCTCTACGCGTTTCTGCAAAAGGTACTTCACCTGATTGCCGAAGTACCCGTTTGGGCTACAAAACAGGCCAATCGCTATTTCCCATCGGCACAGGTAGCTGGTGAAATCACCCCAGAGTATTTGGGGGTAGGCTATATCATTGGCTTTCGGATCTCGGCGGTGCTGGTTGGAGGTGGTATTCTGGCGTGGCTTGGGCTAATTCCCTTACTGGCATCGGTGGTGCCGGGCGATACCATTGCCTTACAATTGCAGAAACTGGGCTATCTGGCCAATCTTCAAACGGCAGGTGGACCCGGTGGCTGGAATCCTGCCACTCACAGCTTCAACGATACGGCTGTAGCCATTTATCGGGCATACATCCGCCAAATTGGCGCTGGTGCCGTTACGGCAGGGGGCTTCATGACGTTGATCAAAACCATTCCGACCATTATTTCGTCGTTCCGGCAAAGTTTCAGCCGATCGTCGGTCACGGCTATGGAGCAGGAGGAGAACATGAGTGAAAGCAGCCGGACAGCCCGTACCGAGCAGGATTTGAATGTTCGGATTGTGGTTATCGGTAGTGTCGCGCTGGCTGCCCTGATGGTCATTCTGCCGCAAATCCCGGGCGATTCTGTCCTGACTAAATTGCTGATTGCCCTACTGGTCATTGTTTTCGGGTTCTTCTTTGTAACCGTAGCCAGCCGGATCGTTGGCCTGATTGGGTCAAGTTCGTCGCCTGTGTCGGGCATGACCATTGCCACCATTATGGGCACGTCGCTGGTGTTTATCGGCTTTGGATTAACGGGCAAATTGTATGAGCCAGCCGTATTGGTGGTAGGCAGTATGATTTGCGTGGCGGCAGCCAATGCCGGAGGTACCTCGCAGGATTTGAAAACTGGCTATCTGGTCGGGGCCACCCCAAAATATCAGCAAATGGCTTTGTTTATCGGGGTTATCGTTTCGTCGCTGGTGGTTGGAGCTACGGTCAAAATACTGGATACCCCTACCCCCGATCTGGTAGCACAGGGCATTACCCACGCCATTGGTTCGGATAAATTCCCGGCTCCACAGGGCACACTGATGGCTACGCTCATCAAAGGGCTGCTTTCGTTTAATCTGGATTGGCAATTTGTACTGGCGGGGGCCTTCATTGCCTTTGTATTCGAATTGGTGGGGGTTAGTGCCTTAGCCTTTGCCGTAGGGCTTTATCTGCCGCTTTCCACTACACTGCCTATTTTTGCGGGGGGGATGGTAAAAGCCATCGTTGACTGGAATGCCAAGCGCAAAGGCGTTGTAGAAGAAGATGCTGATCTGGGTAAAGGGAATCTGTTCGCTACGGGCCTAGTTGCCGGAGGGGCGCTGGCTGGTGTAGTCGTTGCACTGCTGTCGGTAAACGAGTCTGTTTATAATGCCTTGACATCACTGACAGTTGAACCTGCATTGGCCGGAGCATTGGGCGAAGGGGGGTATGAACTTCTGGGAGCAATCGCCTTTTTGACTCTGGCGGGTATACTCTGGCGTGTTGCCTCCAATCGGCACTGACCGTTTGAGTGATGCCTGATATTTGATGGTTTTTGTTGTGTAAAGAGGTTGATTATCAGTAAGGTGAATGATTGGTTTGCTTTTGCTCTTAACCTCTTTACATAACCATGCTTACTACTTTTTCCGCTTTCCTTTACCGAATTGCGTCCTGGAAAAGGCTTTTGCTGGGGGTTGTCCTTTACATTCCGTTCCCGGTCTATATTTTCAAACAGCTCGAAGCCGAGATGAACGCTCTGGCGGGCAAGCCACTTGGTCCAATTGATCTGGTAATCGGATATGACCCGGCCCGAGTTATGCAGATGGTGGCTGACTATGGGCCAGAGGCTCGGGGATTGTATGCACAGGGCGAGTTGACGTATGATCTGGCCTATCCGCTTATTTATACGTTTCTGTTGGGTGTGATTCTCTCCCTGATCTTTCGAAATCGAGCCTACGCGCCATTCCGACTGGTGAACCTCGTTCCAATTGCGGTTTGGGCATTCGACCTACTGGAAAATGCCTGTATCGTTTATCTGCTCAAAAGCTATCCTGAAACTTCAACAACCGTAGCGTCGCTCTGCTCAGTATTGACCAATCTGAAATGGGCTGCGTTTGCGGTTGTTTCAGGACTGATCGCGTATGGATTCGTTCGACTGGCCGTTGGCGGGCGACAAACGCAATTAGGATGAGCTTTACTTCGCTTGCCCCGCTTTCTTTAGAATCTCAACTACCTTGTCGACAGGAAGTTGTTCGACCTGATGATTCTGGTCGCCAGTAAGCGTTTGGGCGGCAAACAGTGAATTAATAATGGCTTCTTCTGTTGCTTCAATGGCCGCTAAAAACAGGGGAGATGTGTTGTCGTTTCGAAGCAGTTTCAGGTCATCGAACGGGTGGCTGGTTTCATGGGGGATGCGGTAAGCGGTCGATACCGCAATTACGTAGTCGCCACTACCGTTGGAGGCAATGCCCCCTGTTTGGGCGAGGCCCATAAAGGCGCGTTTGGCGAGTCGTTTGAGGTTACGGGCATCCAGTGGTGCATCGGTCAGTACCACCATCATGCATGAACCATCGAGGTTTTCTTTGAACGAATACTTGCCTAAAGCAACCCCGATCGGAACGCCTGCAATTTGCAACACCCCTCCGAAGTTCGTTTGTACCAAAACGCCTACAGTATAGCCACCCAGCGAGGCCGGTAGTTTACGTGAGGCTGTACCTATCCCTCCTTTGAAGCCAAAGCAAATAGTGCCTGTTCCGGCTCCAACATTACCTTCCTCAACCGGGCCTGTTCGGGCTTGTTTTAGTGCGTCAAGAACGTGTTGTTTAGTAACGTGTCGCCCACGAATATCATTTAAGAAGCCATCGTTGGTTTCACCCACAACCGAATTGACCGAGCGAACCTGTTCATTGCCCGGCTGCGATAATGTATAGTCGATCAGGGCATCGGCGGCTGTAGGAACACTCAGCGTATTGGTTAGCACGATGGGGGTTTCGAGGGTGCCAAGCTCGTCGACCTGAGTGTAGCCTGTCAATTTCCCAAAGCCATTACCAATGTAGATCGCTGCCGGGTTTTTTTGCTGAAACTGATTGCCCTCGTGGGGCAGGATGGCGGTCACACCCGTCCGAACGTTCTGGCCTTGTTTCAGTGTAACCTGGCCTATTCGCACACCAGGCACGTCGGTTATGGCATTGAGCGCCCCTGTAGGCAATACACCAAACCGGATGCCATAATCGCGAGGGCGTTTGGAGGTTTGCGCCATGGCGGCTTCCATAAAAATAGAGGATAGACTAATAAGGAGGAGCAGACGGTTGACCACTGACATCTCGTCGATAGATTTTAGCCTCAAGTTAAGCTAAAATCAACCATGTAGGTCTATTTATGGGCAATCCACCTTCGTCAGCGTGTATTCGTAGCTCTGTTTGGGATCTTGCAAAACCCATTTTCCCTGCTTTTCGATGCGTTCTCCCTCTTGCCAGGTTATGGTATCGCCTGTTAAGGTAAACACTAGTGCATAGGTCTGCGTTACCCCTTCGCCCGAACGCTCCCAGTCGGCTGTAATCTGGCTGCCCGTTTGTATACCCTTTATGGTGCCGCGAGCACGGTCTTTTTCAAAAGGGAGTACGTCTAGTTTCCCCGTTATGGTTGAGCCATTCCGAACCAGTTGCAATCGTGTCGAGTCTCTTCCTACTACCTGCTGAAAGCATAAGGTATCGGATTTATTCGCTGATTGTACGGCTAAGGAATCGGTTGGCGCGGCAGATTCGGTATGCTTTGATTGTTGCTGGCAACTGCTGAGTATGGCTAGAAGTGGCGTCACAAAGACAAGGAATCTTACTGGAATGGCTAGTTGTTTCATATAGAAGAGAAGAACCTCATGTTACGGAAATAGATACGTAAAATGGCCAGAAAGGCGTATTTCTGACCATTTTACGTCTAGTTCAGGTAATTTTCATCGCTGACCTGATTCATAGAAAATCAGTCGGTTACGCACCTGCCTAAGCTCATGCTGAAGGCTCTCTACACGTTCCAGAAGGTCATTCACCACATCCAGATCGTCGGCATGAATGGCTAAGTCCTGATGCAGGCGGACAAATTTTTCCAGTCGGCCCAGTTGTTCGGGTTGCACATAGGTAGTCTGTTCAACAGTAGTTATGTCGATCAGGCCATTATCGGCCAGGGTTTCGACAAACGTAATTTCGATGTGGTGGTGAGTACAGAACTCAATGACGGATATCAGGTGCTGGGTTTGCATACGTCAGGGTATTAAAGGGTTGATAACTGCCGGAATAGCTCTTTTTGCTGATCGGTCAGGTTGGTGGGCAGTTTCACATGCCAGGTAATATACAGATCGCCGAAATTTCCGTCCTGCTTGTATACGGGAAACCCTTTGCCTTTCAGCCGTACTTTTGTATCCGTCTGAGTTTCGGGCTTCACGGTCAATTTGACCTTGCCACCCATTGTATCGACAATGCGTTCTCCGCCCAGCAAGGCCGTGTACAGGTCGATCTCTTCATCGATGTACAGGTCGTTGCCTTTCCGTTTGTAGCGTGGATCCTCGTCGATAACGAAGGTGATATACAAGTCGCCCGCTGGGCCACCATTCACACCCGGTGCGCCATAACCGGCCAGTTTGATTTTTTGCCCATCTTCAATACCGGCCGGAACTGTAATGCGAATCGCTTTGCCATTTACCGTCATGGTCTGCTTATGGGTCGTGTAGGCTTCCTGCAAATTCAGGTGAAGATCGGCCTGATAATCCTGCCCTTTAAATTGCGTACGGCGACCACCCCGCCCTCCGGCTTCCTGACCGAACAGAGACGAGAAGAAATCGGAGAAACCGGCGCCACCGAACCCATCCGAAAAATCGTAATCGCCCGTGTTGCTCTGGGCATACTGCTGTCGATATTGCTGTTGTTGCTGTCGGGCCTGCTCAAATTGCTCGGCGTGTTGCCAGTCCTTACCGTACTGATCGTATTTCTTCCGTTTTTCAGGATCGCTCAGAACCTCGTTGGCTTCGTTAATCTGTTGAAATTTTTTATTAGCCTCCGCATCGTTCGGGTTCAGGTCGGGGTGGTGCTTCCGGGCCAGTTTTCGGTAGGCTTTTTTAATGTCTTCGTCCGACGCCGTTTTCGGTACGCCCAGAACGCTGTAATAATCGATAAAGTCCATGTTGGGTGGGAATAAATAGATTAATGATCAATACTATAAACACGAAAATGGCCGGGAAGGTTGGCTTTCAGGTTAGTACGGAACAAAATTTATAGGGTACAGCCTACTCAATGCTATGGGCGATCAGCGGTAAGGTGACAACAAACTGCCCATCGGCTTCCTGGATGGTGGGTTTAGGCTGGTTGAGCATCTGGTATTTGGTCAGAATGTTGGTCAGGCCAACACCATTGGAAGCTACCCGTATGGTTTTCCGCTGCACATTATTCCGAACCTGTAGCTGCGATTGCCCGTCGGTCAGAATGTCGATACTAAGCGGTTGGTCGGGAAGAACAATGTTGTGTTTGACGGCATTTTCGACCAGAAGCTGGAGCGTAAGCGGAGGGATCCGATACGTTTGATAGCGGTCATCGATGGTCACATTCATGGTTAAGCCTGATCCGTGGCGGGTTCTCAGCAGGTGATAATACGACTGAATAAAATCCAGCTCAGTGCCCAGATCGGTCAGATGCTGGTCGTTGGCGCGGAGGAGATAGCGGTAAACCGTACTGAGTTCCTCCAGAAATACCCGTGCCTGTTTGGGGTCATCTTCAATGAGCGAGTCCAGCACATTCAGGCTGTTGAACAGGAAATGCGGGTTGACCTGTTGTTTGAGTGCATCGAGCTGACTTTGCAAACTGGCCGTGCGTAGTTTTTCCTGCTCCTGTTCGGCCACTTTCAGCTTTTTCTGGTAGAGGGCTGAGTCGCGGGCAAAAAACAGGGTCTCGTAGATGGTCTGAAAAAAGATAAAGTTGATGGCAGCCTGCACAAAGTCGAACCCATACAGATTCAGGGCAATGGTTGCTTTGTTGATCGTGATGCTGGCCGGATGCCCATACGAGTGATAGCCCAGCAGGGTGCCGTGAGTAAACCAGTATCGGATAGCGCCTGTCAGCCAAAGGCTTACAGTAGTCGCCACACTTCCGGTCAGAAACGTCAGGATAAGCCGTTTCCAAATGTCTTTCCGGGAAAAGTACTTCTGCCGAAAATAGAATACAATGGCCCGAATAACGTGCCAGGTTATGGTAATGGAAACAAAACTGATGAAAATGCGAAGTAGAATTTCACCCGTCAGCGGTTGCCTGTGAAAGCCATTGCCGGTAATACTGAATGCCAGTATCAGCGTAATGCCAACTACACGCAGCCATTTATCGTTAATCGTGTTCAACGGGAAGTAGTTCGGTCGTTTTAGTAAAGATAATGCAAGTTTCAGAAGGATGAAACAAACATTTCTGACCCTACAGCAACGAACCTGTATCGCTTAAAAATCGACCGCATACAGCGTTTCCAGTCGACGCTGATTTAGACTATCTGGTAAATACCGAAACAATCCATTGCGCAGGAATGCCAAAACGGGACTGCTGGTTTGGGCCAACTGTCCAATACGCCAGGAGGTGTTGGTAATGTAATGCGTGCGTTGTAAGCGTCGGTGATCGAAGGAGGCAAATGCTGCTTCCGGCGATTGGTTTTTCGCTAATTCATCGGCCAATATGATCGCATCCTCAATGGCCTGGCAAGCACCCTGGCCCAAATTGGGGGTTGTAGCGTGGGCGGCATCACCGAGCAGAACCGCACGATCAAAAACATAGCTGTTTAAGGGTTTCAGATCAACAATGTCGTTCCAGATTAGAGACGAGTTGGGCGTTTGAGCGATCAACTCCGGAATAGGGGCATGATAATGCGCAAAGCGATCGGCTAGTTGTTGAACCGTCATCTGGCGCATGTCGTCCGATTTAGCCGGGGCATTCACACAGGCGAACCAGTACACCTGGTCGTTTGCCATCGGAACTACCCCAACCCGACCTTTGGTACCCCAGGTTTCGGTTGCTTCCCGTAAGGTATTGCCCGGCAGATTGACAACAGCCCGCCAGCACGTATAACCCGCATAGCGAGGTAAGAAACCCGGTATGAGTTGCTGGCGAATAGGAGAACGTATACCATCCGCTACGAGCAAATAATCGGTTTTATGACTGGTGCCGTCGTCGAAGTAAATCGTAATGCCATCCGGTTGCCGATGAATATGGATGGTTCGCTTGCCTGTACGGACGCTGTCAGGAGGAAGTTGAGCCAGGAGAATCCGGTGCAGTTCAGCCCGATGAATGGTAAAATTATTTATACCAAAGCGTTGGCTTATACTTCGGCTATCGGTACGGGTAATTTTATCACCTTGTTCGTCCAGTATGGTAAACGCATCGAGCTGACGACCGGCAGCGATAATCGGATCGGCGATTCCCAGGCGCTGGAATGCCTTGATCGCATTAGCTGCCAGGGCTAGCCCAGCACCTGATGGCTGCATACAGGGAGCCGCTTCAAAAATAGTGGTCGGAATATTTTTTCGATTGAGAGCGATGGCCGTGGTTAAACCGGCAATGCCCCCGCCAACGATAGTGAAAGAAGGAGTTTTTTTCATACGTCGTCTTTTATTCTTTAGGTGTGATGCGTCGTTAAAATGCCAAATATTAACGATTTAACAAATTTTCATAATCCTACGCTGTACTAAAACCATGCATTCGTCTATTTATACTGAACACTCTTTTTCAATAAGAGGAAGGGTTACAATGAATAGACCCCTGTCTTCCTGAATGGTTGGAATGGGTTGATTCAATATCTGATATTTTGACCATATGTTTGCCAGCCCTACGCCATTGGATGCTACGCGGACCGTTTTTCGCTGTACATTGTTTCGGACCTGTAGCTGATTTTGCTCATTGGTCGCAATCGCAATCGTTAGCGGGTAGTCTGCTAAAATCACATTATGCTTCACGGCGTTTTCGACCAGTAACTGCAACGTAAGGGGAGGTAGCTGAAGCGCTAGTAATAAAGGCGAAACCGCCCATTCTACCCGAAGTGCCTGGCCATGCCGGGTTTGCAGCAAATGACAGTACGAGCGGATAAACGCCAGCTCAGCGGCTAGTGGAATCAAAATCTGGTCGTTGGCCCGCAGCATATAGCGATATACCGAGCTGAGTTCATCCAGAAAGATTCCGGCTTGCTGCGTATCATCATCAATCAGCGCACTCAGCGAATTGAGGCTGTTGAACAGAAAGTGGGGATTGATCTGCGCCTGCAAAGCCCGAATGTGGACTTCTGTTTTTTCCTGTTCCAGACGTTGCATCACCAGTTCGGCTTCCAGTTGGTCGCGATGGTGTTTTTCGCGTTCGTGCATTAGCTCCTGTTCAATCATGGCATTGCGAACGGCCGCCCGACGCTGGCGATAACTGAGCCCCAGCGAGAAACAGACCAGTTCGGCAATAATACCGATTTGCATATAGGTCAGTGAAACCATCCAGAACGGCCCGGCCCAGTCTTCATTGGGCCGGATGATCGACAGGAACATGGAGGTGAGCCCGCCGACCAGCAGAAAAACGGTTCCGATGGCATACATACGTGATACCGGATCGCATAACGATAGCATCTGTTGAATACCATAAACACCCAGAACGGCCATGGCTAAGCGCATCAGGATAAACGTAACTTCGTAGAGGGCTGGGTTCCATAAGGATGGTCCATAGCAGAGCAAAAGATGAATACCAATGTAAATGACAATGCCAATTTTAATTCGTTGCAACTGCCGATAAAAATTGGGTAGCCGGTGCCGTAGATCGAGAATAGAGTCGATGAAGTCGAAATAAATGTAATAGGCTCCCATCGGGGCAACCGCCCGAACGAAATGGTTGGTTTCCAGAGAGAACCAATCGCGGAAGGCATACACGCGCAGGCCGAAATAAAACAGCCAGGCCAGCATGTATAACGTATACAGACCATAGTTTCGATCCCGATACGTAGTCCACTGGACTATGTTCATCAACATAATCGAGAGTACCATGCCTGTAAAAACCGCACCCCAAATCTGGAAGGTCATAATGGACAATGTCATTCAAGGTTATTAGGCTTCGCCGTCATTGATGGTCATTAGGGTCATGCCTTGCTTAATGACCCAATGACGAATAATGATGGTGAAGCCTAATAACCAGAGAGCATCAATTATTTCTCGATCAAAACATTGGTCTGGGCGTTTGCCTCGAAGGTGTTGGCCGTATTGAGATCGGTATTGGCCGAAGCTCCATAGCTGACAAATACGCCATACCCACCACTACCACTGATTTTCGTATTCTTAATCGACATCAGGGCTTTCGTGCCGTAAATCGCAATGCTAGCTTTCTTAGCCGATACGATGACACTGCTGCCGGCGTTGCTGACCTCGGCGTTTTCCAGTTCATTCTTGCTGTCCTGCGAGTAGCAGATAATCCCTTTCCAGTAGGGGGTTGTCCGGTCAGCTCCTGTAAAGATGATTTTATTCGTTGTGGTACCTTTGGCCGACAGGTATCCGGCGGTGTTGACCCGAATGACGGCAGCGCGGTTCATTTCGATGGTAACCCCCGGCGCTAGTTTCCAGCCTGCATCGACCGAAAAGTCACCACTGATCCGATAGGGGGTTTTGTCGTTGAAACCGTTCCAGGCTACCTCGTTTGTCCCTTTGATTCCCGACGGGGTAATTTCGACAATGTTGCGACCGTTGCTGCCCGTAAAGGTGGATGCGGCATCCAGTTTAGCTACGTTCTCGGCATTCAGCAGGATACCCGCTTCCGTGTTGCTGGTAAAGCTGTTCTGGGCAAACTCGCGCAGAATACCACCATCCAGCACATACAGACCATAGCCATCGTTCTGCGAGAACAGGCAATTTTTCAGCGCAATCTGAGCGCGGCTGCCTCCCGACATGAACAGGGCGGCTTTCGTGGTGCTATAAACGGTACGGCTACCAGCATGCATCATCTCCACATACTCCAGGGTGTTGGCATTGCTGCCCGAGTAGAGCGACACCCCTATCCAGTAGCCTTTGGTTTTCTGCACGCCTACAAATTTGATTTTGTTTTCCGCCGTTCCTTTCGCGATCAGTAAACCACCTCCATCGTTGACGTTCATTCGTACATCGCGCTCGAACGCAATCACTACACCCGGATTGATGGTAAGTTCGTTGTTGACATCAATGCTTTTCGTTACGATATAATCGGGCAGATCGGGATTCAGAACGCGGTCGATCAGGGTGGTTTTGACGGTTATGTTGGCCGTAATGGCTAGTGGTTCGGCTACCGAAGCCGTTATCAGCACTTTGTCCGTGCTTTTACCGTTGGCGCTGGTTACGGCCAGTTCCAGTTCATATTCACCGACTTCGTCGGGTTTGAAGCTGGGTTTGAACGAAGCCGCATCGCTCAGAGTTACGGTACTTTTGGCAGGTTTGCGGATCAGCGTCCACTGGTATGCCAGGGGTTTACCCTGGCTGTCGCTGGAACCTGAGCCGTCCAGATTGACTGTTTGCCCAACCTGTACCGATTGATCGGGACCGGCACTGGCCGTGAGCGAGCCAGATGGGTTGACTTCGGTTTCTTTTTTACAGCCAGTCAGCAAAAAGAGACTGGCCATCAAAAACGAGAGGAGTAGTTTAAGCGCGACTACTGCTGGGGTATGGGTAGTGCGGGCCGGTAAGGCCAGGGTTTGGTACGTTGGTGTTGGTTTCATGAAGAGGCCGCTTGTGCGGAGATTTGTTGTTTAACGGCAACAAAGGTATTTGCACGTCTTGCGGCCCGGAATAAGGAAACGGCTGAAACGGAAAAAGCCGTGGTTGAACTGACGTTGTGGGAGGTGGATTGGCGAAAACAGCCTATGAAGCGACGTTGATCAGCGGTAATCTGACCACAAATTGCCCGTCTGTTTCCTGAACCGTTGGCGAAGGTTGCCCCAGCATCTGGTATTTTGCCAGAATGTTGCTCAAGCCTACCCCATTGGATAATACCCGCGCCTGCTTTTTCTGTAAGGTGTTTCGAACGGTCAGAAAGGCGTGTTTGTCGGTTTCGATACGAATGGTTAGCGGTTGATCGGCCAGAACGATATTGTGCTTGACGGCATTTTCGAGTAGCAGTTGGAGCGTTAGCGGAGGAATTTGGTAAGCCCCATATCGTTTGTCGACGTCAATGCTCAGAATAAGGCCAGCGCCATGACGGGTTTTCAGCAAGTGGTAGTACGAATCAACGAAGACCATTTCGGTCTGTAGATCGGTCAGATTCTGTTCACTGGCCCGGAGAATGTAGCGATATACCGAGCTAAGTTCTTCAGCAAACCGCTCGGCCTGCACCGGATCTTCGCCAATCAGTGAAACCAGTGAATTGAGGCTGTTGAACAGAAAGTGCGGATTGACCTGCTGCTTCAGGATGTCGAGTTGTCGTTGTACGTGCAATTCCTTCAACTCATATTCCCGTTTCACACTCTCCTTCCATTTCTGGTAGGAGTAGATGGACTCAAAGACGCCAATGGAAAGGAGATTACAGATAAACCCGATCAGTAAGGTCCAGCGAAAAATGATGGGGTCGTAGCGATAACCAGGGACTTTGAACCAGTCGTATAGCAGAAAAATCAGGCAAACGAACAGAGCCGTCACAATGACGTAGAACAGCAGGCAATAAATGATGCGTCGGAAAGCCTGGTCGAGTTCGGTGTAGCAGTAGCGCATGTACTTCATCCAGGTATCCATGAACCAGGCAAATAGTACAAACAGGACCGTTACACCCGCTGTTACGGGAATGAATAGCGTCGGATCGCTGAAGTAGCGAGACCCAAGAACCAGGTAGTTTGCAATGAATATCGCCGGATAACTCAACAGCATGACCAGAATGTCATAGCGATCGAGTTTATACCATTGTTTCATGCGTTTCTGCTTCGAAGATCTACATTAAAGAAAGATTAAAAATAGTAAGTAGTCCTCGGTTATTGGTTTGCATTAAAAGCACTGAAGTTGATGATCAGCTTTCTACCCACATTCACCAAACAGCGATTTAAGGCATAGGCTAAATCATCACTAGTCAAATAATCCTCAGGTCTTAGCCAGCCTCCTTTCAGATGACGCCATAGGGTTTCAGCAAGGTTAAGATGAGGGCAGTAAGCAGGCAAGAAAAACAGGTACAAACCTCTGGCTTCCCAAATCGGACGCATCCCTTGGATGTAGCCCGCTGTGTGAATCCGGGCATTGTCCAATACAATCACCGTCGAC
>NZ_KB893194.1 GCF_000374025.1 Spirosoma panaciterrae DSM 21099
GTTGATGTGTTCAAAGTAGTCGGCCTTTTTCCACTGGTCAAAATAATAGTATACGGCTTGCCAGTGCGGAAAGCTAGGCGGCAGGTTTCGCCATTGACAGCCGGTGCGTAACATCCAGAAGATGGCATCCATGACGGCACGTAATTGGTGTTTACGCTTGCGTTGAAGGTTAAAAAAAGGCGAAATTGCTGCCCACTGGTAGTCGGTCAGTGGTTGCCACTGCTTAGTCATTACTTTGTTTCTTGGTCGATACAAAGTTGACTCGACTACCAGTCCTTATCAATTCCCCAACAAGCTCTTAACAATAATATCGGGAGCCCATTGGTCGATAATCAATTTGCCATTCGCCCCCAATGTTTCGAATTCACCAGTCCTACTCATCAACACCATTAATTTATCTTTTAAATCATCTTCATTATAAGGGTCAAATTGAAATCCATTATAACCATCCTTAACTAAATCGGCAGCACTTCCACAGCGGTTTGAAACAAGAACAGGCATTGAATAAACCATCGCTTCGTTTGTTAAAAAGCCGAAAGGCTCAAATGTGCTTGGTAAAACTGCAACATCAGCAAGGGTATACCGAATTGGTACTTCATACCACTCACAGGGATCTAAGAAAAAAACAGATGGATTAGTTAATGTTGAAACAAGTTTTACCAAAGCCTCCTTTTGTTCACCTTCTCCACTTAGGATAAGGCCCCAATCTTTTCCGTTTTTGGCGTCATATTTAGCATAATGAAAGGCTGTAATTAATCGTATCAGATTCTTGCGCTCTACAAACCGACCAGCATAAATAAAATTATATAACGGGAGGTTTAATTCTTTTTTTCTTTTTTCTTTTAGATGAGACTCTTTTTTAAATATAGACAAGAGTGCATCGTTATCAACACCTACGTTTTTTGTTGTAAGAATTTTCGCTGGAGGCACTTTAAGCTTTACAGCATACTCGGCCGCTTTCTGACCAAGGCAAACTAAACCATTGCACTGCCTTAGAAAAAACATTTTCAGATACTCTTTCCACCAAACCCTCTTCCGGCTAATTTCATTACTCTCAAAATCAATAATTAATTTTACCTTATTCAGCCTGCAATAGAATACAACAAACCAGTAGGCTATATCGTAATAGCCATTGAGATAAATTATATCGGGCTTGTAGTCTTTAACAGCCTTTGTTAGTTTACCAATCCTCTCTAAAGCACTTATATCTTCAACGGCCTCATCAGAAAATAGTACTTTATAAGGGTATTGATGAATACTGGAATCTGTTTTAAGGGCCAAACGGCTCCGTTCACTATAAGCCATTTGAACAACAAAAAAATCTACACCTTGAAGGTGTAAACTCTCATAAATACCGTTAAAAATCCTAGCCTTATAGTGCGACCAAAGAATGTTATGAATAGCAAGAATCCTCATTAAGCCTAGCTTCGGTGTGCTTAAAGAGTGGCTAATGCCCCTAGCCATGCAGCCGCATTAGTACTCTATTAATTAATATTTATTTACAAGTCGCAATAAACAATATTTTTGCCTAAATTCAATAGTAGTGGCGACTTGCATAGACGAAAGGCTATTTATAGCCTGAATCGACTAGTTATTCCCTTGCCCAAAGGAGTTTAATAAAAGTTGTTGCATACTCGGACGCAACTCACCATCGAAAATTGGAAAATGCCGCTGGCTAACCGTTCAGTAACTGACCATTTTACAAGGTGTACGAGGTAAGCTATTTCCGATGGATTAAATGACTCCTCAGTAAACGTTCTACTACAGGCCCTCCTTACAAGCGCCTTTCATGAGCTAATCAGACGCCTTTTCAACTCCCGATATGCCCAAATCCTCCTGAAATATCAGGAATCAAACGTCGAATGGAAAAGGCTTTTCTTTAAGTAAAAATGCCTATTACAAGCCGTAAAAGGCATTTTTGACCCTCCTGCTTAATTGGTATGGTGTTGGCATTCTAAAAACCGACGGGCGGCTGAAACCAGCACACCCAACAATCGGAAAACAAAACGAATGGCCCAAACCATGACTGCACGTACCTACGACATCGTTATCATACGACATCGTTATCATCGGAACCGGCTCCGGTGGCGGAACAATCGCTCAGCGACTCGCTCCATCCGGAAAAAAAATTCTGATTCTGGAACGGGGCGACTTTATACCTAAAGAGAAAGAAAACTGGGACGTTGCGGAAGTGGTGGTGAAGGGTCGCTACCGTACCAACGAAGTCTGGTTTGATAAAGACAACCAGCCTTTTGCGCCATTTACGCATTACGTGGTGGGTGGAAACAGTAAGATGTATGGAGCCGCCAGCTTCCGGCTGCGCGAATCCGACTTTCAGCAAACCCAGCACGAATCCGGCATTTCGCCCGCCTGGCCACTAACCTATGCAGATTTTGCCCCCTATTATGATCAGGCCGAACAGTTGTACAGCGTGCATGGCATCCGTGGCGTTGATCCCACCGAACCGCCGACCAGCAAGCCCTATCCGTTTGGGCCTATTACCCCCGAACCATTTGCCAAAGATCTGTACGAAAACGTCCAGCGAGCTGGTCTGAAGCCATTCCCCATTCCGATGGCGGTGCGACTAGGGCAGGATAAACTCGGACAGCCCAATGCACCCACGGTGTTGAGCAATTTCGACGGCTTTCCCGATCCATCTGAAGCTAAAGCCGATGCGCACGTAACGAATGTCCGAGCAGCTTTGCAATTTCCTAACGTGACATTACAAACCAACACTTTTGCTACCCGGCTTATAACCGGCCCGCTTCGGGTAATACCCAGGCGAAGGTTCGGCCCACCGGCAGCGTTACGGTATCTTTTTCGTTTTTCAGATGAAGAAATGGCACTAGCTTGCGGGCCACATCGAGCATATCGCGTTGCTCACTGAGCGGTACATTCCGCCTGTGGGCAGATGCCGGATGAGGTAGCGTGTCAGCAGGCGCTGGCGAGAAAACTTGGAGTCCGCCAGATAAAAGAGCGAACATTGGACCAAAGAACATAAACGAGGGCGAGTTAAAACAGCCAGCTTATTTCGGGCGCAAAAACGATGCTTCGGGTTAGGCCGTCTGGACGGATTTCCCGAACAAGCAGGGGCGTACCGGCTGTAAATCCGATGCGTGTTTTTGGGGTCAGGTTCCACCAGCCAGCCAGTGTTGCGTTGAGGGTTAGTCCCTGCGATCCTGTGAGAGCTACCAACTTGCCACTAGCATCGATGTAGGTATCTTCGGCCAGGTGATAAATGCCCAGCAACCCGCCATTCAGGCTAAGTTTTGGGCTTATCCTCCAGGTATAAGCTGTACGACCCAGCACGTCGGCTTTGCGCGTGAACTGATTGGACGGCGGGTAAGCGGGCGCTTCGGGTTTACCATTCAAGCTGGGCAGGAATGTGTTGCTGTTGGCTCCGGTAAGGGGCTGCTGCCAGCCTACCGAAAATTGCCATTGGCCATTGCCTACCGAAAGCCCCGTTATCAGATCGGCCGTACCAAGGCTACTCTGGTATTGCATCGGTAACGGACGATCACCGACTTTTAGGTTGCTACTACTTAAAGGTAGTTTTGTACCCAGAGTCAGCGATGTGGCCCATTTGGTTTGTGTAGGCAGTGTGTACGTAGCTGATAGAAAAACGTCGCCCAGGCCAGAGACACTGCCTAAGTTTCCGCTGGCATAATTGCCCGTAAGTTTTGCCTGAACGGCCCATCGGGCCGACAACTGGTTGTCGTATTGAAGCCCCGGCGCAAAAACCAGTACCGATTCATCACCCAGGCCAACGGGCAGCAGGACGGTGATTTTCTGACCTTTGGTGTCCGTAGAAGCGTGTTGTTTGAGTGCGCCAATGGTACAAAAGCCAGCATCGCTGCATCCCTGGGCAAGAGTCGGTAACTGGCTGGCGAACGGCAGAAATACCGTTAGGAAAAAAGGCAGGCGGTTGTTCATCTGATATTGGGTGGCTGTAGGACAGGTTTGCCCTACAATCCATTTGGGTTAAGGTAGTGACTATTTCAGTTCAGCATTTCCGAAATGCACGGCAAATCGCTTGCACCAGATCAGCACAAAACGTTGATGGCTAAGGGGTATAGTTGACGGTACATCCACATAAAAGCTACCGACGGCTGTCAGAAGGCTCACTTCCGTAAAGTTGCTGGCTTGTGTATCAGCGGCTAAATAGATGCGTAAATCAGGCCCGGTATCGCTCTTGAAATTCTCAAAAACTAGGACTTGTTTGCCGTTGCGCTCATACAAACGTACCTGACCACTCACGGTATGAACGCCGTTCTGGAATTTGCCCGAAGCCAGTAAGCGCTGGCCGGTGGTATCAAAAACCTGTACCGGATCGACCACACTGACAGGTGTACCCAAACTCCCCAGTGGAACCAGGTCTTTGTCTTTTACGCATCCACCGATTCCCAGAACCAGCAACGTAAGCAGGAGACTAATTGATAAGGGCGATTTCATAAATACCTGTTTATTCGTTTATTAATTTATGAAGCCAGGTGTAGCTTTCCCGGAAGAAAGCGTCGATGCGGTCGGGGGTAAGACTGGCCGAAATAGGTAGTAAGGCTCCTTGCCAGTCGGCTCCTGTGCGCCACTCCCCTGCGGACAGCGAAGGCGCGTTCAGAAAGTTGATCGGCTGCCTCTTATGGTAGCCAGATAGATAAAAATAGGGTTCAGGACAGATGGAGTCAGCGATCGCATAGCTAGCCCAAATAGCCGCCCGCTCGTGTTGCTGTGCATCAAATACCCGTCCTTCCAACCAGTGCAGTCCGTAATTCCAGGCCATGTTGGTCTGGCTGTCGTCGGCCTGTTGGGGTAGGCATTGCATACCCGTCAGGGCAATCAATTGGGCCAGACAGTGCAACGTTTTATCGGCTAGGTTTAATGTATCCATGTAAAAATGAGGAGTTAATTGATGGATAATGAATAATGAAATGGCCCTCATCCATTATTCATTATCCATTTACTGATTATCTTCCTGTTTCAGTTTTCCCTTCATGGCATGGCGTAGTTTTTCGATCTTGGGTATCGAAACATGCTGGATATAAGGCTGGTTTGGGTGCAGCTTGCAGTAGTTCTGATGGTAGTTTTCAGCCGGATAGAACACGTTGAATGGTACCACCTCCGTTACGACGGGATTGGCATAATGCTTCGATGCATTGACTCGCTGAATGGCGGCCATGATTTCCTGTTTTTCGGCCGGTGTCCGGTAAAACGCTACTGAACGGTAATCGCGGCCAACGTCGGGTCCTTGCCGATTGAGGGTGGTCGGATCGTGTCCGGCAAAAAAAGCATCGAGCAGTTCCCGATAGCTGATCACCTTCGGATCGTAATACACTTGGACCGACTCAGCATGGCCCGTTTCGTCGGTGCCAACCTCCGGATAGGTGGGGTTGGCCACATGGCCTCCCGAATAACCGGAAACGACTTCCCGGACACCCTTCAGTTGATCGAACCCTTCTTCCTGCGCCCAGAAACAGCCGCCCGCAAAGGTGGCAACGGCCTCGCCGGGTTTCAACGCTGGTAGCCGGGCGGGGGTAGTATCAACCGATTGAGCCTGCGTACAGCTCGCCAACAGCCAGAAACTGGCCAGAAGAATCTGAATGAATTTCATGCTAAAGTAGGCTATTTAGTTTTGATAAATTCGAGAGCCAGACCATTCATACAGTAGCGTAGGCCAGTTGGGGCGGGGCCATCGTCGAACACATGGCCGAGGTGGGCGTCGCATACGGCACATTGTACTTCGGTTCGAATCATGCCGTGGCTGGTATCGTGGAGGTCCTTGACCACATTTTTATGCAGGGGAGCGTAGAAACTGGGCCAGCCCGTTCCTGATTCAAATTTGGTATCGGAACTAAACAACGGCTCGTGACAGCAAACACAGCGGTAAGTCCCGTGCTCATGGTTGCTGGCCAGTGGGCTACTAAATGGGCGTTCGGTTCCCTGTTTGCGGGTTACGATAAACTGATCAGGGGTGAGAGCCAGTTTCCACTCGGCTTCTGTCTTTTCGACCCGTCGCGGGGGCTTTTCTGGATTGGTATCACTACCGGCTGGGCCTGTCAGCAGTATGGCAAAGGCAGGCGACATGATGAGTAAAAGGCTAGTCAGGCTAGCCAGAACTGTGGATCGATTCATAGTTTTATTGTTCTTAAGCCTGTGTAAATGCAGTGGACTTTATGGCTGCAAGGGCCGTTTCTGTTTTCTTGAATAATTGCTCGATGTGATCAGCAATGTCGCAGGCGACGGCTCGTTTGGATTTGAGGCCGAAACGATGAATACCTCCGTTTCGATGAATGAGTGTGACCTGATTGGTATCATGACCAAAGGCCGCACCCTCGTCACGTAATGAGTTCAGCACAATCAGGTCCAGGTTTTTGTTTACCAGTTTGGTCTGTGCATTGGCCAACTCATTGTCGGTTTCGAGGGCAAATCCAACCAAATACTGGCCGGTACGTTTCTGCTTTCCCAGGCTGGCGGCAATATCGACCGTCCTGACAAGCTCCAGATAAAACGTGCTCTCATTCTTCTTGATTTTCTGGTCTGCTACTACCCTGGGTGTATAGTCGGCAACGGCAGCCGCCAGCACGGTTAGGCTAGCTTTCGGAAAGTAATGCAGACAGGCGTGATACATATCGGCCGCCGACCGAACCCGTATTCGTTCGATGCATGGATGCAGCACCGTCAGGTTGGTTGGCCCACTCACCAGCGTAACCTGCGCTCCCCGTTCGGCCAGCACCTCGGCTAGTGCGTAGCCCATTTTGCCGGTCGAGTGATTGCTGATGTACCGAACCGGGTCGATGGCCTCCTGCGTGGGGCCAGCCGTTAGAAGGACACCTAACCCCGCTAGCGATGGGCTGTTTTCCAGAATGGTGTCGATGGTTGCGTAAGACACAGACATGCTTGATAGGTCGTTCTTTTTTATGAGTTGCTCAGGCTGATGTAAGCGACTCGTTCAGGGCGTTTATCCCAAATTGAGGCTCGAATAGCTTTCGGTAAGCCGTTTTGGTTGGATAGACGAGTTGAATCATTGGGCCATAGTTCGACTCCAGGATCATGGTCTGAATCAGAAAGCCAAACGACTGAATTAAGAACCCCGCTTTAAGTTTGGGAATCAGTACGGCATTGTTGTTGGCTTGGTGAATGCTGGTGATGTACTGGAATCCTTCGTCGGTAATTCGCTCAATGGCATAAGTCAGAAAACTGGAATAAATTTTCCGGTTCTGATACGGAGGCAGAATACCCGTATTGGCCATAAAATACTCCAGTTCACTACGCTGAAAGCCAAAGTGCCAGCCAATGGGTTTGTCTTCATCCACTAGTAGGAAATAAAGCGCTTTACGCTGCGACAGATTTGATTGCAAGCCGTCTAGTTTAGCCTGTTCAGTCGGACTCAGCAGAAAATTCAGGGGCATCGACTGTTCGTTGGGGAAGACCTGACTTACGTGTTCCTCAAAAAATTGATGCCACTCGTCAGACTGTACTTCTTTGACGAAATAACTGTCATTTAACGGTAGTTTGGTCATGGGTATAGCGTCGTTCTAGGGCTTGGTTGATTTCAATGCGTTGGTCTGTTTCCATAGCCGAAAAGCCTCCCGGAAGGTCATGTATGGAACACCCCGGCGGTGGTTTTCGCGGCTGATGTGGTAGAGCACCCGCCAATGATGAAACAGCACCCGATAACCTTCACGGAGCGAAAAACCGGGCTGGTAAATATGGGCGGGTTCGGCACCTGCCCCATTCAACTCCAGAATTCGGATGTGGTTGCCCGCATACAGGTCGGCTACACTCCGACACCGTAAATCGTAACGACCAAAATAGAATCCGTCGATCGACTGACTGATCCGATCAAATACACGGGTCAGTTCCGGCGTAATCAGATGGTTGGCATTCAGGAATTTAGTCCCCCGGCAGTGGTTTCCAATCGACTCCAGCGTGATGATTTCGCCCACAGCCGGTATTTCATGGAACTGATGGCCGTATTTCCGGGTCAGAACCGGAAGTTGCAGAATGGCCCGCTCGTTTTGCCGAATCAGATTTTCGATACAGTCGTAGCCATTGCCTCGTATGGTCAGAAACTCCTTTTGCACCACCGACGACACAACGCCTTCCGATTGCCCCGGCATCCGGTAATAAAACACGCCCAGTTCAAGCGGCTCATCGACATACTCCTGAATCAGAAAATCAATCGGTGTGGTAGCGAGGTAGCTGTTCAGGGCTTCGCGGCTTTCGATTTTTTCGACCCGCCAGCCCCGTTCGCCCACATTCGGTTTGGCAATAACTGGAAACACCAGCCCACGCGCCTGCATCAGGCTGAACACCGTTTCGGCATCAGCCGAAGCCGATACAACCTGCGTAATAGGTTTATACGCATCGCTGATGCCAGCCAGAATATCGGCTTTCGACTCGCCAAACAAACCACCGGTTTCGATAGATGGATTAGACGCGGAAAAATAAAACAGCGACCGAGCCTTGACCGATTGCCACAAATGGAAGATAAAAATGGGGAAATAAACCACTTCGAACGGCCAGTATTCCCAATGGCGCAGACGGATCATAAAGAGTGATGTCCGGCCAAAACGAGTCAGGAATGCCCAGGCCGTTACCGGGATCGAACGTATTGCCTGAACAAATGAGCTTTCGGAAAGGGTTGCCGAAGAGGTTGTATTAATGGGTTGCATAGGTATAGCCGACAGCGGTCTGGTAAACAGACGATTGGGTGAAGTCTTCGTAAATCATAGTTAGATCGTCGCCGATAGGCACGACGCTTGTCAGGCTGACGGTCAGCATCACATTCTGGCGATTCATTCGGAGACTATTCTCAGCATCGCCATGGCCGCCGACCTGATGAAAATTCCGGATGGCTTCTACCGAATAGTCCGGGTATTGCTGACACCATTCCTGAAACCAGCCCTCGCGTTGCCGAACAATCTCCGGTTTATAGAGCGTTGCCGACGACCAGATGTGAGGCTGGTCGGGGCCTTTTTCATCCACAAAAAGCCGACTACCATTCCAGCGCAACTCTGTCAACTTGCCTTCTTCAGCGATCAGCAGCGTAAACGGTTCCAGACCCGCCAGGTCATAGGTGCTGATAAACGCATTGAGGGTTGGGTATGTAAACACCTGCAATGGAATCAGACCACGGCTATGCCGATAGGGTGGTTCGGGCCGATGGGCTGTAAAAGCCCCATTGAGCAAACAAACGGTCACCGGAGACTCATCATCCCGGATACCCGACGCTATCCAGGTGCCTTGCCCTGGCGGATCCTCTGGAAACGTGATCGTTGCCCCGCCGATGGTTACGGTTCGGGGAGGCTGGGCAGCAGGACGTATCGCTTTTTCGTCGCGGCTATGGGTCAGGATGTAGCCAGTAGGCCCGGCCGGTAAATATGTGACAGTACACATGGGTATTCAGCTTGATTAATCCATGCTTATCCAATGTTTATACCATTTTTTCAAATTACTGAATTTCAGTTGATTACATAAAGTGATACACAAACCCCTGGTGTAGGTTTCACGAAATAGCGGGAGTCTCTTGATCAATCGTGACCGTTTGCGGGCTGATGAGTGGTAACCACGGTAGGGCGAAAGTCAGCAAAGGAATTTTTAGCAAGGTAAACGGTCAGGTTACTGCGGGTAAACCACACCGCAATTTTCTACGGGTATTTCGGGATGCTTACGAAATATCAGGAATCCAGTCTGGGAACAAATCTGAATTCTGGCCAGGTTTCTCATGCATTTTGGCCGTTTCCAGCGCGTAGAGGCCATTTCCGTTTTTACAACGTATCTGGAATGGTATTTGGCAATTGGATTAGCGAACCGTTGGTACGGCTGAAGCGATCAGAAAATTAGCCCGCCAATTACATGTAACTAATTCAGACAAGCTATCCGATGAAAACGCTTTCGCTCCTGCTTATTGGTTTATTCATTACCTACTGGGCTCCGGCTGTAGCCCAATCGAATTCGGCCACAGCCCGCAAACAGCAATTCAATCTCGAAAACGGCCTGGCCTTACAGGGTTACGATGCCGTGGCTTATTTCACTCAGAACAAAGCCGTGAAAGGCTCAGCCACCAACAGCTTTACGTACAAAAATGTTACGTATCGCTTTGCGACTCCCGCCAATCTGAAAGCGTTTCAGGAAGCCCCCGACCGTTACGAGCCGCAATATGGTGGCTGGTGCGCCTACGCCATGGGCGCCACGGGCGAAAAGGTAGAGATCGATCCAGAAACGTTTAAGGTCAAAGACGGCAAGCTTTATCTGTTCTACCACTCATTTATCAACAACACACTGCCCAAGTGGAATAAAGACGAGGTAAATCTGCATAAAAAAGCAGACATGAACTGGGGCAAATTCATCCAGTCGTAAATACGTTATTTCTATAAGCCCTACCGCAATCATGAACAAAACAACGACCTACATTCTATGGGCCGCTCGCTTACTGGCCGCCATCATTCTGCTTCAGACCTTATATTTCAAATTTCTGGCCCAGCCTGAGTCGGTTTATATTTTCTCGACACTGGGCGTTGAACCCTGGGGTCGCATCGGTTCGGGCATTATTGAACTCATAGCCTCTGTACTTATCCTGCTACCACGAACAAGCTGGATTGGGGCAGCTTTGGGCCTGGGTGTCATGGCCGGGGCTATCGTATCGCACCTGACCATTCTGGGCATTTCGGTACAGGACGATGGCGGGTATTTGTTCTTTCTGGCTCTGGTGGTTGCGGTTAGCTGCGCTACCATTCTGGCGCTCACCCGCACGCAGTGGATGCCCGTTCTGGCGGGAGTACTGGATCAGAAAAAAGTCCATACAAATGCCTGATTCTTCACCCATTAAGGTTATTAATGTGATGTCACTTAAATCTGCTAGTACCGATATACTCATGCAGCTTGCCGAAGTAGTTGGTCAGCTAACCGACGCTGATTATGCCCGACCGTTGTCGGTTCTTTCGGGCAATACCATCGGCAAACATGTCCGGCACATTCTCGAATTTTATGAATTGCTCGTCACCAGTGTCCAGATGGGGCAACTCAACTATGACCGGCGCCAACGCGATCTGCGCCTGGAAATCGACACCGATGAAGTTCTTCGCCGGATCGGATCCGTCGACCGAACGATTCACCGGCTCGACCTCAACCAGCCGCTGGTATTAACGGCCGACTTGTCGGTGAAAGGCACTGAACCCGTTCAGATTCCATCCTCCATAGCACGAGAACTGCTCTACAATATCGAGCATGCCATTCATCACATGGCGCTGATCCAGATTGCCGTTCAAAGCGACTTCCCGACCGTAGACTTACCTATGCATTTTGGCGTGGCGTATTCAACGGTTCAGCACCAGTCGAAGTAGATTATTGAATCTGTAACTACCTAACCGCAACCGTATGCTTTTGCTCTTTTGTAGTGTCTGTGTTATCAGCTTTCTTGGATCTGTGCATCCGGGCACAGTCAATCTGGCCGTCATGCAGGCAACGCTTAACCAGAGCAGGCAGGCCGGTATCTGGCTGGCGCTGGGGGGAAGTCTGCCCGAAATTGCCTACAGCAGTCTGGCCGCAGGCGGATTAATGCTCATACCAGCCCATTCGCACTGGATGGATGTGCTGATGATTGCGCCCATCCCGGTATTGCTGGGGGCCGGACTCGCAGCTTTTCGGCAAAAACCGGTAGCGTTCAATCAAGTGTCTGAACAAAAAGCGTCCTTACCCTTCTGGAAAGGATTGGTACTGGGTAGCACCAACCCGCAGTTGTTGCCGTTCTGGTCCGCCGTTTGGCTCTACCTGAGCCGGGTTCCGATCGGCTCTCATACGCTGGTTTCTGTCAACCAGCCCGCCAGTCCGTGGGTGTTTGCGTTAGGAACCGCAACAGGGGCGTTTGGCCTACTGATTCTGGTGGTTTGGCTAACCGACCGCTTACGCCAGCAAATCGTGCAGTACCTGAAAGGTTTCTGGATTAATCGGCTGACCGGCATACTATTTATCGGCATGGCCCTTTGGCAAAGTATACAGGTATTGGGCTGATGGATGAGACTAGCTAACTGCTAACGTCGGCCATTATGCTGGTGAAATAACCCCTATCGAATGGTACAGTTCCTACGAGGATGGACTTCTGGTACTCGCTGGCGCGTCGGGCTACTGCTGCTGGTGTTGATTGTTGTTGTACTGCCGCGTTGTGCTTCGATTCGGATGTCTGACAAGGCTATTGATGACTATTTTGCGCTTAGTAAGGTTAAGCCTACATTTGGCACCATCAGCCGTAATGGACAAACCATTCATTATGCCTGTATCGGGGCCGATTCCTTACCAACGATACTCTTCATTCATGGCTCGCCGGGGTCCTGGGATGCCTTCATCGGCTTTTTTACGGATTCGTCTCTCTACAACCATGCCCAACTGATTTCGGTGGACCGACCGGGTTTTGGTAAGTCAGGATTAGGCTATCCCGTAACGTCGCTGCAAGCCCAGGCAGCCGCTATAGCCCCATTACTTCGGCAGAAACAGGCAACCCATAAACCCATTATCGTTGGCCATTCACTGGGAGGGCCAGTGGCCGTTCGGCTGGCGATGGATTATCCGGAACAGGTCGGCGGGCTGATTTTGGTGGCTCCGTCCATTGACCCCGATCTGGAGCGAGGTGAATGGTATCGTCCCATCGGAGCAGCTTTTCCGGTTCGGTACTTACTGCCCACCGAGCTGGATGTGAGTAACCGGGAAATTAGTGCCCTAAAAGTTGAACTCCAGAGGATGCTGCCGTTATGGCCTTCTATTCATATACCCGTAATCGTCATTCAGGGAACGGAGGATGAACTGGTACCTCCCGGAAATGCCACTTTTGCCCGAAGGATGTTACAGCAGGCTCCCGTAACTATCCAGTTGATTCCCGGCATGAATCATTTTATTCCCTGGCGCCGACCCGATTTGATTCGGGCTGCCATTCGCCAGCAATTGTCAACTAATCAATCCAATTTTTCAACCAATTATCATCCATGAAACGACTCATTCTGTATTTCGCCATTGTCTTTTGTTTACCGATTACAACTGCTTTGGCGCAGAAATCTCCTGTCTTTGCGCCAGGAGGGAAAGCGTTACGAGGCTATGACCCCGTCGCTTATTTTGCCGAAGGGAAGCCTGTTCCGGGCGATTCGGCTATTTTATATGCTTATCAGGGGGCCAACTGGTATTTCGCCAGTACCCAGAACCGGGATACGTTTAAAGCCAATCCTGAAAAATATGCTCCTCAGTATGGTGGTTATTGTGCTTATGGTACATCAGAGGGGCATAAAGCGCCAACAGAACCGGATGCCTGGACAATCGAGAATGGAAAGCTCTATTTCAACTATAACAAGAAAGTACAAACCCTATGGAATAAAGATCGCCCTGGCCATATCCAGAAAGCAAATATGAACTGGCCTGCGCTAAAAGATAAGGACTGATGCGTTTGTTAAGGCTCACCGATTTTAACGATACCACTATTTCAGACTGGCCTCATGTAAACCTTTAACCCTTTCGTGAATACAAAAAACCTCAAACGGCCTTCAAGGAAATCGTTAGGGAGCAGGTTTTACTGCTGTTAGCCCTCATCAAGCACGGCATTCAGGTTTTTGGCTCTGTAAAAGAATTTGATCAGTTGGCTGAACTGACCCAACTTTTATTTTAACAACAAGAGCCCCAATGCCTATCTTAATACGGTCACCGGAATAAAATTTAGCGATCATTATTTACGCGTACAATGACGTGATCAATACCGAGCGCCCTGACTTTAGTCAGCATGTCCAGTTGGTTAGCACCGAGGGCTCCTTTGGGACTCCCGACTACTTTGATGATCGAACCAATCGCTCCCGGCTTATCGACACTGGGTCTTGAAGGCCTGCCCAGCCTGTTCATCCCCAGCGGCATTCCCTCGTTGCCAGGCGGTGCAGGCTTCGGTTTTGTGCCCCAAAGCCCATTCCGAGCTTCCCATGTAATAATAAAGTGCTTCGACAGACGCATCCAGGGATTCGGCCCGACGAAATTCGGCAATCGCTTTGGCCGGCTGATGTTGACTGAGCCAATACAAACCCATCGTCAGGTGGGCCCAGGCATTCTGATCGTCCCGTTTGAGGGATTCGTCAATGAATGGAAGCGCTTCGGCAGGACGATTCAGTTTCAATAGCACATACGCTTTATTGTTGAGGTAGTAAGGCTGACGAGGCTGCAAAGCCAACGCCTGCTCGATGTACGATAAGGCTTCGGAATAGTTTCCTTCATGCGCCAGAAGCAGACTTTGGTTGTTCAGGGCAGCATCCTGTTTGGGATTCAGTTGCAACGCCTTACATATATCCTGTTGAGCAGGCCCGTACGCTTTTTGCTTAAAATACAGTGCTCCCCGATTGGTCAGGGCCTCCACATTGGCCGGGGCCAGTTGCAGGGCTCGATCATAGGCGGCCTGGGCAGGACCTATCCGGTTCAATTGGGTATACACATCCCCCAAGCGGGAATGGTAAAAGGTTGAGTCGCGGTATTGGTTTTCGATGTGTTCCAGATCATTCAGGCTCCCAGTCGCATCCCCTATTTCCAGTCGAACCTCCGCCCGATTAAAATAAGCCGTAGCAAAATCGGGATCGAGGTCAAGCGCCCGGCTATAATCGGCCAGCGCTCCCTCCCGATCATCGTTCCGAAATCGGGCAAGCCCCCGGTTGTTATAGGCATCGGCAAAATCGGCCTTTTTGGCAATAGCCTCCGAATAATACCGGATGGCTTCCCGATACTCGCGCTTCTGCAACTGAACGTTCCCTTTCAGGAAAAACTGAGCCGCTTCGTCGGTATTGTCGGTACAAGCCGGAAGCATGTCCAATAAAATCGGGAGGATACCTACCCAGATAAACAATTGAGCAGGTCTATTAACTACCTTTGTATAACCGATCAGCCGAATCAAATTCATCATTTACCACGTATAATTCATTCTTTCTCCGTGCGTTTCGTTCAGGACATCCCCCACCCTCAATTCCGCATCGGGCTTTACGCCTGGAACAGCAAATATATTGTCAAAATCGAAGCGGGCCCCTACGAACAGACGTATAAAGTCAGTGAGCTGGATCTGGCCGACCCTGAAACCGTGCCTGCCTTGCTGGATGAACCCTTTCTCCATAAAGTAGCTGCCCGATTTCAGGAAATGGATGCTGACTGGCAGGCAACCGGCGAACGGAATGCGGTATTTTAACGTATAGCCTGCCGTTCACGAGAGCCATTGGTCATGCTGGCATAACAATTGCTTATCGTCCATAACCAGAAGTTGGGAAAATCCTGAACTTTATACACCCCGATTGGTTTTATCTTTACAACAGAATCAAGCGCCGGAGGGAACCGGCGTTTCCTTTTACTACATTAGTTGATTAATCCTATAGACAATATACTTTATGTCTATCTTATTCTCCGACAACGTGAGTACCGTCGCCCGGCGCGACATTCTGGACCTTCAGCAGAAAATCAGTTCATTTCAGCAGGGGGACATAGCGGATGAAGCGTTTCGCAAATTCCGTCTGACCCGAGGGGTGTATGGCCAACGGCAGCCCGGGGTCCAGATGATCCGGATCAAACTTCCGCATGGCCGTATCACGGCCGATCAGCTGGTTCGGATTGCCGACCTGTCGGATAAATATGCGACGGGTAACCTCCACGCTACCACCCGGCAGGATATTCAACTCCATTTTGTTAAACTAGCCGATTCGCCCCAGCTCTGGGCCGACCTGGAGGATGCCGGCATTACCCTCAAGGAGGCCTGTGGCAATACCGTTCGGAACGTAACCGGCTCAGCCAGAGCCGGTATTGACCCGGAAGAACCGTTTGACATTACCCCCTACGCATACACCATTTTCGACTATTTCCTGCGAAATCCGATCTGTCAGGATATGGGCCGGAAGTTCAAGATTTCCGTATCATCGAGTGAAAAGGATTCAGCCTATGGCTATATGCACGATGTGGGCCTGATTGCCCGTGTTCAGGATGGAAAGCGAGGCTTTAAGGTCATGCTGGGGGGCGGATTGGGCGCGCAGCCTTTCCCGGCTCAGACAGCTTCTGAGTTCCTGGAAGAAGACCAGGCCATTCCCTTTATTGAGGGAGTGATTCGGGTATTTGACCGTTACGGTGAGCGCCAGAAACGCCATAAGGCCCGCATGAAATACCTGCTGAACGACATTGGTCTGGACGAATTGCTCCGTCGTATTGCCGAAGAGACTCCAGCCCTGCGGGTAAAATCGTTTGCCGTTGATCAGCAGGCAGGCAATGCCCATTTTGCTACCGAACCTCTCCCCCGTCCTGATGCCCCTGCTCCGAGCCAGCTTCCGCATAACGATACGTATGCCCGTTGGTTGAAAACGAATGTATTCGAGCAGAAGCAGGCGGGTTGGTATGCGGTGCAGCTACGGGTGTTGCTGGGGGATATGCATTCGGATACAGCCCGGGCACTGGCCCAGGTGGTTAAAACGTACGCTGCCGATGACATTCGGGTTACGGTAAACCAGGGCTATCTGCTTCGGTTTATCAAACCGGAAGATCTCCCTGCGGTATACGAAGCGCTGAACACCCTGGGACTGGCAGAACCCGGTTTTGATACAACAGCCGACATTACGACCTGCCCCGGTACGGATACCTGTAACCTGGCTATTTCGAGTAGCTATGGGATTACCCGGGCGCTGGAAACGATGATGACGGATGAATTTCCCGAACTGATCTACAATAACGATATCAAAATCAAGATTTCGGGTTGTATGAACGGCTGCGGTCAACACTCGGTAGCCAACATTGGTTACCATGGCTCATCGCTTAAAAATGGAGCTTACGTGTTGCCCGCGTTGCAGGTGCTGCTTGGCGGTGGTTTCAACGGGAAAGGCGAAGGGCTGATCGCCGACAAGGTGATCAAAATTCCCGCCAAACGGGGCCCCCAATCATTGCGTTTGCTGCTTCAGGACTACGATACCAATGCCTTTGAAGGCGAATACTTCAGCGACTACTACGCCCGGCAGGGTAAAAACTATTTTTACCAGCTCTTAAAACCGCTGGCGGATCTGAAAACCCTCGTCGACAGTGATTATATCGACTGGGATCATACCGAGCAATATGTTACGGAAGTAGGGATTGGCGAATGCGCCAGTGTCCTGATCGACCTGGTGGCTACAACCCTTAGCGAAGCGTCCGAAAAGCTGGGCTGGGCTCGTGAAGCGCTGGCCGAGAACCGATGGGCCGATGCGCTTTACCATGGCTATAACGTATTTATTACCGGCGCTAAAGCCGCCCTGATGAGCCGTGATGTTGCCACCAACACCCAGCACGGTATTGTCAGTGACTTCGATAAAACGTTTGTTGGCGAACCCGATTTCCATCAGGCAGACGGTGAATTCAAAGCGCTGGTGTTCAGCATCAATAAACAGGAGCCTTCTGAAGCGTTCGCGAATCGCTTCATTGCTCAGGCAGAAGCATTCCTGCAAGCCATTCAGACGTACCGCGAAACCCAGATCGAACTGGAAGGCGCTCCTGAATTGCAGGCATTAACCCAGGCGCAGGATAGTTAATGATCAACGAGTGAACGAACGAAAAGCAGACGCAAACCTTTTTTCGCTCGTTCACTTGTTCACTCTTTCGAATTATGAAATTAACACTCGTTGGCGCAGGTCCCGGCGACCCGGATTTAATCACAGTGAAAGGGATTAAGGCGTTGCAGCAGGCTGATGTGGTCATGTACGATGCGCTTGTTCACCCGGATTTGCTCGAACATTGCCGTCCTGACGCGCTCAAGGTATATGTGGGCAAACGACGGGGGGCTTACTCCTGCATGCAGGAAGACATTAACCCGCTGATTGTGCATTATGCCCGGCAATATGGCCATGTGGTTCGACTCAAAGGGGGCGACTCGTTTGTGTTCGGGCGTGGGTACGAAGAAATCGACTTTGCCCGGCAGCATGGCATCGCGACGGAGGTGGTACCGGGTCTGTCCAGCAGTTACGCCGTACCCGCATCGGCCGGGGTTCCACTGACTACACGAGGTCTTTCTGAAAGTTTCTGGGTAGTTACGGGTACAACAAAAGAGGGTCAATTCTCAACCGATTTGCGGTTGGCTGCTCAGTCATCAGCTACCGTGGTGGTGTTAATGGGCATGCATAAGTTAGCTCAGATCATGGCTGTTTTTGCAGAATGCGGGCAGTCCGACACCCCGGTGGCTATTATTCAAAATGGAACCCTGCCCGAACAACAGGTGGTAACAGGCCATGTGTCGACCATCGTGCAGAAAACCACCGAATCGGGTGTAGGCAACCCGGCCATTATTGTAGTCGGTGAAGTCGCAAAACTGGCGGTTCCGGATCTGGTTGCGCTCAGTCAATCGACGCATCAGCAGGATTGACGCTTATAACGAACTGTCTTTTGTTAACCAGGCAGCCTTCTTGATCGTATAAAAAATACATACGACAGCCCGCGTTTTGTCAACAAAATCCGACATTCGCGGGCTGTCGTATGTATTTTTGTAACCGTAAATTGAATCAACAGCGATTGACATCCAGAATTGGGTGTTCATCCCTACACAAGTGTCTTCATTCATCATGCAACCTATCGACCGATTAAAAACGGCCATTGAACCGTTCCGGCAGGAAATTATTAACCACAAGGTTTACTCCGCCATCAAAACCATCGACGATTTAACCATATTCATGCAGTATCACGTATATGCAGTCTGGGACTTCATGTCGTTGCTTAAAACCTTACAGAATCAGTTGACCTGTACGTCGGTGCCCTGGTACCCAACGGGTTCGGCCAATACCCGGTATCTGATTAATGAAATCGTTGCGGGCGAAGAGTCGGATATTGATCTGATGGGCGAGCGGAAAAGTCACTTTGAAATGTATCTGGAGGCTATGGAACAAGCTGGTGCCGATCGTAGTCAGATCGGGAACTTCCTGTCCATACTACAGCAAAATGGTTCGCTGGAACAGGCTTTGTTGGCATCAGACACGCCGAAAGCAGCGAGCGATTTTGTCAAGTATACATTTGCCATCATCAACAGTCAGAAAGCTCATTTACAATCGGCGGTGTTTACATTTGGTCGGGAAGATCTGATACCTGGGATGTTCCTGTCAATGATTCAGGATCTGAACATGAACTTCCCTGGCAATATTTCCCGGTTCACCTATTACCTGGAACGCCATATTGAAGTGGATGGGGATCACCACAGCCACCTGGCTCTCCAAATGACCGCAAACCTATGTGGCGATAAGGATGCATTCTGGCAGGAAGCCGAACAGGCTACCATCGCTTCCCTACAGCAACGCATACGTCTGTGGGATGGGGTTTATGAAACGCTTTTAACCCGGCAAGCTGCCTCCACGCCGGTTGATACCGCGTTTGCCTAATCCGGCCTAAACGGCTCTTCTCAAGGACGTGTTGCTGAGCGTTTGGCGAGTTTCTCGATCAAACGCGCAGCATTTTTTCACTTTGGAGCGGGCAATACAAACAGGGCGGAGGTCCAGGATAGCTCCCGGCCCGTCATTCGTTCTTTTTCGTAATAATCGACCAGCCGCATATCATAGTCCCGAAGGAGTTGAAGAATAACAAGCGGATCGGATTGCCCTTCATAGATGGGGGCAAAATTCAATTCCAGTAAAATAGCGCCAATTCGTTTCTGAGTCAGCAGAGTCGTAGCCCCCCGCAACACGGGAAGTTCGAATCCCTGCGTATCGATCTTGAGCAGGGCGATTTTCTCAATGCCCTGATCGGTACAGAATCGATCAAGCGTATCGACGGTTACCGACTCAACGGAAGCTACCTGCTCGCCATGGAAAATATTTTCGGCTTTATCCGGGTTGACAGCCAGAAACGAACTAAGCTCCGACTGTTCATAATTTCGAAACTCCGCCTTTCCTGCCGCTTCACCAAAAGCCAGCTGATGCAAGGAAACCGTTGGCCCGAACGACTGCCTGGCCAGCCCGTTAAACGTGGCCGAAGCGGGTTCGAAGGCATGAATTACCGGGTTGAGCAGGCATTGCTGCAATAGCTGAATCGTCTGCCCCTGATTGGCCCCAACATCAAAACAGAGCGGATTCGGCTGACGAATAAGCTGCCGTAAATCATCTTCCAGTTTCAGGCCATTGACCTGATCCGGGTATTTTCGGGCCAGAAATACCCCAAACGACGAAAATACAGCCTTTACCGCCGTTGCCAACTTGCTCATCGTACTTCCATTTAAATGTTTATAAACACGCAGGCCCTCAGAGCGCATCGAAGCTACGAGCCTTTATCGGGTCAACTCCCGGATTTCTTCCGCTTTTGCTTTGTGCTGTTCGCCAGTGAGCATATTTTTCAGCGTCAGTAGGCCTGTCTGCACCTCTTCCGAGCCAATCAATACCACATACGGAATCCCTTTGGCATTGGCATAATCGAGCATTTTTTTGATCTTAGCCAGATCAGGATACACTTCAGCGGCTATATCCGATGCGCGCAACTGACTCAGTAAGGGCAGGGCTACTGTCCGGGCTTCGGCATCGAAAGGCACGATCAATACGTTCGTTCCCTGCCCGGTACTGGCCGGAAACAGGTTCAACTCTTCCAGGACATCATAAATCCGGTCAACCCCGAACGAGATGCCTACCCCCGACAGACCCGGCATGCCAAAGGCGCCTGTCAGGTTGTCGTAACGCCCTCCACCACTCACACTACCTATGCTCACCCCGTTGGCCTTCACTTCAAAAATAGCCCCAGTATAATACGAAAGGCCACGCGCTAATGTTGGGTCCAGCTCTATCTGGCTGTCCTGTAGGCCATAAAGTGCCACAAACTGAAGTGTTTCTTCAAGTTCAGCAATTCCTTTCTGAGCGGTTTCGGAAGCGGCCAGCCAGCTTTTCAACTGATCCAGAATCGGTCGAAGGTCTTGTCCGGCAAACGCGAATAAAGGCAGCAGGTTCGTGAGGGTGTCTTCTGAAAACCCGCGTTCGCGCAGTTCATCCAACACCTTCTCCTGCCCGATTTTATCCAGTTTGTCAATGGCTACCGATAAGGTTCCCTCCTGACCTGGTACGCCAATGGCTTCGGCAATTCCGGCCAGGATTTTTCGATTGTTCAGTTTAAGGGTGAACTTCTGAATGCCCAGGTTTCGGAACACTTCGTGGATCATCAGCACAATTTCGGCTTCACAGATCAGAGAATCGGTGCCCACTACATCGGCGTCGCACTGATAAAACTCCCGGTACCGCCCTTTCTGTGGCCGATCAGCTCGCCAGACCGGCTGCATCTGATATCGCTTGAAGGGCAAGGTCAGCGCATTCCGATTCATCACGACATAGCGGGCAAAGGGTACGGTCAGGTCGTAGCGTAACCCTTTCTCCGCAATTTTTGGGGTAAGTTTTTTAGAACCTGACGCCAGGTCCAGATCGGTCAGACTGGCCGCAAAATCACCGGAGTTCAGGAGTTTAAATAACAGTTGATCGCCTTCATCACCGTATTTACCCGTGAGCGTGGAGAGATTCTCCATGGCTGGGGTTTCGAGGGGCAGAAAGCCGAATCGTTTGAAAGTTTGCCGGATGGTGTCAAAAATAAACAGCCGTTTGCTCATTTGCTCCGGACCAAAATCACGCGTTCCTTTAGGTAATGTCGGTTTTTGCATCCGGCAAAATTACAGAATTATATGGTTTACCGTAACCCGTTGCTGCTTACAGGATAGCACCGAGGGTTGCCAGATGAAATCCTTTTCGGAGCAGATCGGCTTGCGCCTGTTCATCCCAAAGCAGGGGATTGGTATGATTGAAATGTATAAAATAAACCTTTTGTCTGGTCTGTTGATCCTGTGCATTGAACAGGCTTACGGTTTCGCTGACGAGGGGATGAGGCACTTCGCTTATTTTTCGATTGGGCAACTCGGTCGCACTCGAAAAGGTAGCATCGAGCAAGGCCATATCGACACGCTTTACCTCATCAATAATCGACTTGTTCCATTTCGCCCATTTGTCGATGTCGGGGATAAACAGAATTTTTCGGGTACCGGCCCGGATCGAGAAACCCGCTGTTTCGGAAAATTCGTCCCGGTGCGGTACGGTAAAAGCGGTTACGGATACGGTTTCATTCAAGTGGAGCGGCTGGTCTGGCTGTAAGGGCTTCAGGCTGATGTTGTTCAGCAAAACCAACTGACTCCAGGGGCCATTGGTCCGTAAAAAATCTGCAAATTTCGGGAGCGTATACACCGGAATCTGGCTGGCATTCAGCGCTTCCCGGCCCAGATACATCAGCCCTGTATAATGGCCGATGTGTGCGTGGGATAAAAAAATACCATCGGGCAAATAGCGATATGCCCCTCCGGTCAGTTGCTGGAAGCGTTCCAATTGACGGGTAATATCGGGGGTAGCTTCAAATAGCCACCAACTAGCCTGTAACGTATCGACCAGGGCAAAACTCACGACATGATTCCGACGGCTTTCATCCTGCCAGGCTTTCCGGCAACAGGCTTTCGCGCAGCCGATATGGGGATACCCTCCATCCTGAGCTACACCCAGAATGACCACTTGCTGCCCCATTGACGGCGTACAGACGAATACCAGACCAACGAATACCCATGCTATCCAGTTAGGCCGAGCAGCCAATGTTTTTTTCGCTGACCAGGAATACGTACTGTATCGTGCGGCTTTCCATCCAGTAAGTAGTTCTACCAAACGATTAGAAAGTATTTTCTGCAAATAATTCTCAAAATAATACCGCTGCATATTAATTTTATTTTAACCTTTATTAAACCCTTTTTAATTGAGTACCCATTTTTCAAAACTTACCAAACATTACCACCACTTTACTCATTATGCAGCATTTTTATCCTTCATCTCCCCCACTCATCCACAAATGGGCCTGTTTGCTTCTACTGGCGATCGGCTCTGTTGCCATGGCTGGGCCCGGTACAGTTTCTACCGCTACGCCAACAACCCAGAACCCTGCCGCCGATATTACGGTTAGCGGCCGTGTCACCGATGCAACAACCAACGAAGCCCTGGCTGGCTGTAGTGTTGTCGTCAAAGGAACGAACCGGGGCACCACAACCGATGCCAACGGCAATTACCGGATTGTTGCCCCCGATGGAAATTCGGTGCTGGTATTCGGCTTTATCGGGTTTGTATCTCAGGATGTTCCCATTGGCAATCAGACAACGATCAACGTGACCCTCAAGGCATCGGCCTCCGAGCTGGCTCAGGTGGTTGTCATAGGTTATGGGAGTGCTTCCAAAAAAGATATGACCGGCTCCGTCAAATCAATCAAAAGTACCGAATTTAATAAGGGGATCATCAATTCGCCCGAACAACTGTTGCAGGGCAAAGTGGCTGGGGTAAATGTCACGTCGGCCAGTGGCGAACCGGGTGGTCAGCAAAACATTACGATCCGGGGGCCAGGTGGGGTTCGCACGGGCAGCACTCCACTTTTTGTATTGGATGGGATTGCGCTCGATAACTCCAGCACGGGGGGCGCTACCAATCCGCTGAACTTCCTGAACCCGCAGGACATTGAGTCGATCGATGTACTGAAAGATGCGTCGGCAACCGCTATTTATGGGGCTCGGGGGGCCAACGGGGTGGTGCTCATCACCACCAAAAAAGGGAAGGCGGGATTCTCAAACTTCACCCTGTCGAGCAGCCTGGGGATTTCCAATCTGACTCGCCCGCTGGCCGTCTTTTCGGCCGATGAATACCGTCGGCAGGTTCCGGCAGTGGGTGGTGTGCTCGACGACTTCAAAGGGAATACCGACTGGCAGAAAGAGGTGACCCGGACTGCGCAAACCTGGAATCACAACCTCTCATTTGGCGGTGGGACCGATAAGCTGACCTATTATGGGTCGCTAGGCGTACAAAATCAGGAGGGCATCATCAAAAACAGCCGGATGAGCCGGTATACGGGCCGCATCAACGTGTCGCAGAAACTGCTTGAAGATCGGCTGAATCTGGACGTCAACCTGACCGCTTCCTATACCTACAACATGCGCCCACCGACGGAAACCATTCTGGGTAGTGCGATTTCGGCCAATCCGACCTTACCGGCCTACGATACCAACGGCGACCCCTATAAATACCTGAGTGGTACGAATCCGCTGATTACCCTGAACCTGGAAAAGGATATGACCACCATCAACCGGGTAGTCGGCAATATTTCACCCTCGTTCAAGATCACCAAAGATCTGGTCTACAAGCTCAACCTGGGTGTCGACAACTCCAGTTCGATGCGGGATGTACAGTCGCTTCCGAGTCTGGTTCCTCAGCAGGATGGCCGCCTGGAAACCATTTACCGGATCAACCGCAATATTCTGGTCGAGAATTACTTCACTTATACGCTGGCCCGGCAGGATCATAACCTGACCGCGCTGCTGGGGCATTCATACCAGAAAATTTATGTGCAGGAGCGCTCATCGAGCATCAATAAGTTCCCCATATCGCCCATTGAGCCGATTTATAACCCAGGTTTAGGCCAGGACCTGACCCTGGCGAATAACAAGCCGACCGGGTTTGCGCTGGAAAATGAACTCCAGTCCTTTTTCGGCCGGGCCAATTATCATTATAAGGATAAGTACCTGGCAACGGCAACCGTACGGGCCGATGGGTCTTCTAAATTCGGGGCCAATAACAAATACGGTATTTTCCCCTCGTTCTCACTGGGCTGGCGGCTATCGGAAGAATCCTTCCTGAAATCGGGACCGTTCAGCGATCTTAAATTACGGGCGGGCTGGGGCCGTACGGGTAACCAGGAAATCCCCTCCAAAATTACCCAGGCGCTGTTCACCTCGCAGGTATCAGCCTCGACCAGCTACCCACTGGCGGCTACAGGGGCTTACCCGGCCGGTACATCCTACACCCGACTGGCCAACCCCGATATTCAATGGGAAGTATCGAACCAGACCGATTTAGGCGTTGACTTTGGGCTGTTTAAAGGGGCTCTGACTGGTTCCGTTGATTATTTCCGGAAAGTATCCAACAACATCCTGCTGGAGGTAATCCCTTCGGACCCGGTTCAACCGGCCGGAACCTTCTGGACCAACGTACCCGACATGACCATCACCAATCAGGGGCTTGAACTGGACCTAAATTATCGGTATGCTAGTTTGAACGGCTTCCGGTTCGATATTGGCGGAAACATCACCTTCATTGACAATGTGGTGAACAATTCGCCCTATACGGTGATTCCATCCGGCTCGGCTTCGGGTTCGGGGCTGACCTCGGCTACCATCAACGGGTATATCAACGGACAGCCGATTGGCACGTTCTTCCTGAAAAACTTCATTGGTCTGGACGATAAAGGCATCAGTAAATTTCAGGATGTAGATGGTGACGGCATCATTACGGATAAAGACCGGATTGCTGCCGGAAGCGCGCTCCCGACGAAACAATTCAACCTGAACGGGAACCTGGCCTATAAAGGTTTCGATCTGGCCATCAATTTCAACGGAGTGTCGGGTAACAAGCTCTATGACAACACCGCGAATGCCAACTTCTACAAACTTCGGCTATCGAAAGGGCTGAACACCACGGCAGAAGCCATTCAGTACCCAAACGAGTCGATCAACAACTCGGCTCCGGTATCGACCCGCTATCTGAAAAACGGTTCGTTCTTCCGGCTGAACAACCTCACCCTGGGGTATAATCTCGACCCAAAACTCATTGGCATGAAACGCTGGATTTCGGGTATCCGCCTGTCGGCAACGGGGCAAAATCTGTTCGTGATTACCAAATACGACGGATTCGATCCCGAAGTAAACACCGACCGGACCATCAACGGGATTCTGTCGTATGGCATCGATTACCTCAGCTACCCCAAAGCCAAAACGTTTGTATTTGGCCTGAACCTTACTTTTTAATTCCGATTCCAATGAATAAGAAACTCATATCCATGCTGGCCCTGGCCGGTATGCTCTTTATAAATGGTTGTACGAACCTGGCCGAAAAAGTTCTCGACGAGGCATCGGTTTCGGGCCTGACCGACCGGCAGGCAGCCGATGGCATCCTGGCCCCGGTTTATGCCCGATTGCCAGATATCTTTCTGCATACCAATTACTTCGCCATTCAGGAGATTTCGACCGATGAGGCCATCCTCCCCTATCGGGGCGGAACGGATTGGGGCGACAATGGTATCTACCTGGCCATGCACCAGCATACTTATACCAGTACCGACCCAAACCTGCGGAACACCTGGACACTCATTTTGCAGGGGCTATCACGAGCTATTACGGCCATCAATACCCTGCCGACGCTGAAAGATCCGGTTACGAAAACCTATCTGGCCGAAGCCCGGGGCATGCGGGCCTATTATGGCTTGCTGACCCTGGATCTGTTTGGGATCGTGTTTGTTAAAGACGACCTGGGAGCGACCTCAACCATTCTGCGTGGTACCGAAGCCGTCGAATACCTTAAAAACGAGTTTCTGGCCGTAGAACCTGACCTGGAAACCGGGGTTGGTCCCGGTCGTCTGACCAAAGGAGCCGTTTGGGGGCTGCTGGCCCGGCTCTACCTGAATGCGGGGGTATATCGGGATATTTACGGCGCTCAGGTTACGTTTAAGCCGGAAGACATGGACAAAGTGGTTGAATACTGCGATAAGATCATCAATTCGGGCCAGTACCAACTGTCGAAAGATTACTTCGCCATTTTCAACTCCGACAACCACGACAACAAGGAGTTGATCTTTGCCGTCGACCAGCGGGCCGATCTGAACGGAACCAACCGGATGGCGTATTTCTCCCTCTCGGGCGACCAGTTTCCCATTCCGGCCTATCCGAATGCCAATGGAACCGACGGGCCAGCCATCACACCCGACTATTACCGTACCTGGGTGAATGCTTATGCACCCAAAGATCCAACGGTCGATCCTCGTTTTTACAAGCAGAACCTGTCGATCTACTCCAATCCAGCCGACTCCTGCGTAGCTGAAGCCGATTTCAACATCAATCGGGGGATTCTGCGGGGACAGCAATACGGTCTGATTCGTCGGAATGGGGTGTTCCTGAAATGCCCGGATGGGAAGTTTAAGGTGGCGAAACTGTATCACGATACCCGCAACAAGCCAACACTGGCCGTTGACTTTACCGAACAGATTGACTTCACCGTAGCGGGCAGCAACTACAATACCGGCTACCGGGTCGAAAAGTATGAGTTCAGCAAGAAATCGGTGAGTGGGCGAAATTTTGGGGAGGCCGATATTATCATTCTCCGGTTGGCGGATATCTACCTGATGCGGGCCGAAGCCAAACTTCGGAAAAGCAACGATGCAGCCAGCGCCCTAGCCGATGTCAATACGGTACGGGCGGCCCGGACGGTGACTGCCCCTCCTCCTGCCCTAACTGCAATGAATCTGGATTTGCTGTACCGGGAGCGTGGCTTTGAGTTGTACTGGGAAATGGTTCGCCGGACCGATATGATCCGGTTTGGCAAATACGAAGGCACCTGGACGGAAAAAACGAACAGCGATAAACTAAAACGCATTTTTCCGATTCCACAAACCGCTATTGATGGAGCCTCTAATCTGCCTGGGTATCTAGTCCAGAATCAGAGTTATTAATCCGTATTTCGAATACTGTACGCAGGCGGCCAGTTCATCAATCTGGTCGCCTGTTTTTTTGACTGGACAGATCGATCGGATACATCGTTGCCAGACCCAGGCTGATTAGCATTAAATACGAATGGTTATTTCCGGGATACCGTTGATTTCACAGGCAGTTTGAGAAAACGAACTCCAATACGATCCGAATACTTTCTGTGTCTTCGAGAGGGAGAAAAGCTCAACAACAGCCCGCTGCATTCCCTGGCTTGTGGTCCGGTTTACGGGTTCACAATTCGTTTTAATACGTTCGCCAAACGTATTCATCAGGCAGAGCTTAACGGCTGTGTTATCCGAAGCCACATAAAAATTGGTCAGGGGTTCCCGCTGTATTTCCTGCTTCATCGCGTCGATAAACAGGGTAAAGGGGCTCTGTATCCGAGCCTTCTGATTATCGGTTCGCCGGATATGAACGCCCATGGTATGCGCATTAAATGATTGGTTTTCATCGGCTAGGTTCTTCAGGATAGGAGCGATTGGCCGAAACGCACTATACGATGCATGAGGATCGTAAAAGTGGACGCAACTCGTCATATATAGAGTCGAATACTGCTTTAGCTGTAAAAAATCATAATTCTCTTTTGTCATTAGGTATAGTCTGGAGGTAGGGTAAAATGGGCCACTGCCAATTTTCCGCACCAGATCGGGTAAAAATAGATTTCGTCTTCGTCCATGCTAAAAAAAACAGGCACTCGCTTAGACTCAATCAGACTTATCCCTTTTATTGGTTCAAACAAGGCTGAAAATGGGCAGTTTAATTGTTCATTCTGAATCCAGTATAGTTCAAGCGCTTGCTCCATCGCATTCGCAAATGCAATGGCCGAACTTATGGCCCGCATCCGATTGCAAAAACCAAGCAACGGATAAATTTCATTACGCTTCAGGCAGTTTATGATCAACTTGCTGGCCCAAATGACCTGTTGATTTTCCAAGCGCAGGGGTATTCTTCACCCGAATAATTTCGGCCGCAATACTGACTGCAATTTCTTCCGGTGTCTGGCTATGGATGGGGATGCCAATCGGTGCGTGAATGCGTTTTATGAACGTATCGGAGATCCCCTCGGCCCGATACTCAGCAAAAAGGGTATTCATCTTCGTCTGGCTACCCAACACCCCAAAATACCGAAACGTCTTGTTCTGCAAGGCCCGGATAGCCAGGTCATCGGTACGATAGCCAAACGTCATGACCACTACAAACTGGTTTCTGCCTGGTAGAATCAGATTGGCCAGATCACTATAGGTATGCACAAGGATTTTCTCATGGGCCAGGTCGTTCAGTTGCAGGGTGTGGAGGTCAGGCCGGTCATCGTAGATACGGATGTAAAAATCCATCTGACTCATCAGCCCGGATAATGCCAGCCCACAGTGCCCCCCTCCTACGATGATCAATTCGTTTTTAAAGCCCAGCCGCTCCTGATACCACCACACATCGGCCGATTGTCGGACAAATCGGTAGTCACGATCGGGGGAGGTGTTTGCCGTATACTGAATGCCTGACGGGGACAAGGTCAATAGGCCGTTTTGACACTGGTCAAGACCAGCGACAATCGCCTGAACAGCCGGTTCGTCGTGGGGCTGTAAAGGATACAGCAGTAGGGTTTGGTCGCCGGAACAGATCATACCGCTCTGGTTGCGAACGGCTTTCTTGTCGTGGTACTGCGTGCGGATAGCGGGTTCAGCGGTTTGCGATTGTAGCTTTTCTTTGGCCATTTCCACAAACTTGTGCTCCATGATCCCTCCCCCAATCGACCCGGCCATTTTCCCCGATGCGGTTACCGCCATCAGAAACCCCTGCCGACCAGGGCTACTTCCATGACTCTCCAGTACATACAACAGCATCACGGGTTGCTTTTGCTGACAACTTTCAAGAATTAACTGCCAGACGAGCAGTGACTTCGGTTTGTTCATGGGCAGAGCGGACGGAGCCTGGTGTAGCGCGTGGTGGATACAGAGCCATCAACACTTTCTCGGGCGTCATAGGGGCGTCATAAGGAATGATTGCCGTCGGGTTGAACGCCCGTATAGCTTTCCGAAGGGCAAAATAGGCGCCGATGCCGTACATAAGGGGTGGCTCGCCCACGGCTTTCGACCGAAAAATGGCCAGGTTATCCTGCTCGGTTTTCAACGGCTCAATGGCTATTTCTTTAGGCACAGAATACAGGTCAGGCACTTTATAGGTCGATAAGGCATTGGACCGCAATCGCCCCTCTTTATCATAAACAACCTCTTCCATGGTCATCCAGCCAAGCCCCTGCACGATGCCCCCCTCAATCTGTCCCCGGTCGATCAGTGGGTTCATACTGACCCCAAAATCATGCACCACCTTCACCGACTCCATTTCATAGGTTCCGCGAAGGCAGTCGACGGTTACTTCAACGATGGCCGTACCGTACACATGATAGGCAAACGGATGGCCTTTTTCACGGCTGGCATCATAGTGAATAGCGGGCGTAGCATAGTGGGCGTGCTCGGATAGACTGACGCGTTTCGTAAACGCTTCCATCACCAGCCGATTCCAGTCCCAGTCGGTTCGGTTACCATTCACATACACCCATTCATCTTGTATCGTAATGGCTTCGGCAGTCGTTTGTAATTCACCTGCCGCCACAACCTTTAGTCGTTCTCTAATTTCAGTGCAGGCCAGTTCTACCGCTTTCCCATTCAGATCGGCGGTGGCGCTGGCTGCCGAGGGCGATGTGTTCGCAATGCGGTACGTACTCGTTGTCTGCAATTTCACCCGTTCGGGCCGAATCGCCAGTGTTTGGGCAGCAACCTGAAGCATTTTTGTATTTACCCCCTGCCCCATCTCGACGGCCCCCGTACTCACGCCCACACTACCGTCGGTATACACGTGTACCAGCGCCCTCGCCTGGTTCATGCGGGTGTTTGTAAACGAAATTCCGAAGCAAATAGGCATCAACGAAAAGGCCTTCTTAGTCAATAGGTTAACACTGTTAAATTGATCAATCCGGGCGCGAATTTCCTCCAGTCGATACAGCTCTATCGCTTTGTCCCAGCAGGCATGCGCTTCGCTTACGGCTTTCTGTCCATAAGCAAACTCATCGCCGGTTTTATTCAGGTTTGCCCCCTGAATCACCGTGGCTTCAATGCCTAATTCTTCCGCAGCTTTAGCAATGGCCGCTTCGATCACAAACATGCCCTGTGGCCCGCCAAACCCCCGAAACGCGGTATTGGGCGGAAGGTGTGTTCGGCAGCTATAAGCTGTAGCGGTTACGTTTGGGATAAAGTAGGTGTTGGTACAGTGAAACAAAGTCCGCTCTAAGACGGCTGGCGACAGATCGGCGGCCGCACCGGCATTCTGGTAAAATGTAGCTTCGTAAGCAATGATCTTCAGGTGGTCGTCCAGACCGATTTTAAAGTCCGACGAATAGGGATGTCGCTTGCCCGTCATAGCCATATCCTCCATCCGATGCAGGGAATATTTAACGGGTTGTCGGAGCACATGCGCAGCCAACGCACACAAAGCTGCCCACATATTGGCCTGATCCTCTTTACCGCCAAAACCCCCACCCAGCCGGGTTACATCGACATCAATCTTGTGCATCGCCAGACCCGACGAGCGCGAAACAGCGCGTTGCACAGCCGTTGGGCCCTGGGTAGACGAATAGAGTTTAATCCCGTTGTTCTCCTGTGGAACAGCATATGCGCCCTGGGTTTCAATATACAGATGCTCCTGACCGTTGGTTTCGGTTCGCCCCTCGAAGATATGTGAACACTGCGCCCAGGCCGTTGCAGTATCCCCCAACTTGTGGGTCCGGGGCCTGACAATCAGTTCCCCTTTCGCCTGCGCTTCGCGCGGGTCGGTAATGATGGGCAGCGGTTCAATGTCGACGGTGATTTTTTTTACGGCTGAACGGGCAATGTCTTCGCTTTCGGCCACGACAAACACAATCGGCATTCCGCAGTAATGAACGTGGTGTTCGGCCAGTAGGGGTTCATCAGGCACGATGCCACCAATCTGGTTTTCGCCTGTTACGTCTTTGTATGTAAAGAGCTTGACTACACCGGGTACAGCTTGTGCTGCCGATAAATCCAGGTTTTTGATTTTTCCGTGCGCGACCGGCGAGCCAAACGCAGCACCGAACAGCGTTCCCCGAATCAGGGGGATATCGTCCAGATATACCGATTCCCCCCGTACATGCGTTCTGGAATCTATATTTTTCATAGGCTATCCCGTTTATATAGACCGCAGATGATTCTGATCAGTATGATTTGTTAAGATCGGTGTCAATCCGAATGAGCATACCCATCTGCGTTCTATTGAGCCAATAACGACTCTACCTTCAACTCCGGAAACAACTTAATAAAATGTGCTTTAATCAACTGACTGAGCAATAACCGTTTATAAGCTTCAGTCCCGCGTGCATCACTAATGGGTGCTATGTCGGTTTGTGCAACCTGCGTGGCTTCAAGAATCACGGCTTCCGTAAGGGGCTTTCCGGTTAAAAATGCTTCCGTATTGGTCAATCGCCTGGGGATTGGGGCAACGCCACCCGCCGATAATTTCACCGAGGTTATCAGATTCCCATCGACTAGCAGTTGAATGGCCGAGTTGACGCTGGCAATGTCGAGATGGGTTCGCTTACTGACCTTCTCAAAATTGAACCGGCTCGAAGGACTGGGCAAATCGAAGGTAATTTTTTCCAGAATTTCCTCAGGTTGCCTGTCGAGGGTTTTATAGCCCAGATACAGGTCTCGCAATGGTAAACTCCGGCTTTGTGTACCGTCGTTGAGGGTAATGTCGGCATCCAGTGCCAGAAACACGATCGTAAAATCACCAATTGGGGAGGCATTGATCAGATTCCCCCCGATAGTAGCCAGATTACGAATCGGTGTTGATGAAATCAGTTTTGTATACGCCTTAAAATCGGGGAAATAGCGCTGCAGTATGGGTGATTCCATCAGGTCAGTTACGGTTGATGCAGCACCAATATCACATGTATTCCCTTCCTGACGAATCCCTTTCAGGGATGCTTTTTCCGCTAAAAACAGAATGGATGACTCTTTTAACGCATCATGCTTCTGCACATATACATCCGTACCCCCGCCTACGCGTTCAGCAAGCGGAAAATCATTTCTCAGTTCGCCATTCAGGTGGGCCGATAAACCAAGCAGTCGCTCCTCAATGGTAGAAAAATAGCCCGGTAAAATTCCGCGATCAGCCACAAACTGTGTTGGTACTTCGTTCGTGCGCGATTCCAGTAATTGAGCAACCCGTGCAGCCGCCCGCTCAATCGACTTATAGCCCGTACAACGACAGATATTGCCATCGATAGCCGCATGGGCATTCTGTATGGTAGCGGCATTCTTGCTGAGGCAAAACCCCGCCAGCGACATCACAAAACCGGGTGTACAGAACCCGCATTGCGTTGCCGATTCCTCGACCATTGCCTGCTGAATCGGATTCAGTTCGTCCTGGTTTATGCCTTCTATCGTAACGATGTGTTTCCCGTGGACATTTCCCAGCGGCATCAGGCAAGAGGTAGCTGTCCGGTAACGTAATTCCCCGGTCGCAACATCACCCACTAATACGGTACAGGCTCCACAATCTCCTTCCCGACAACCGATCTTTGTTCCGGACAGGTATTGATGATAGCGCACAAAATCAAGCACCGTTGTTCCAGGCGGCAACGATGTCCTAACGTCCTTCGTATTTAAAATAAAGGAAATCAATGCGTTTGTTATAAGTTATTCCAGATTAAGCCACTAGCCGATCCCTGGTAGGGTATTCTTCAAAAAGCGCTGTCGATTCATGGATATCAGTGATCGTTCAGAGGCAGGCCACGCCGTTGGAATTCTTTCCAGTTCAGGTATTCGTCGCCTTTGCGCTGTTCGACCATCGTGATGCAGCCATCTACCGGACAAACTAATTTACACAAATTACAACCAACGCACTCATTTTCGATGATCGAATAGGTGTTATAGGGCTTTCCGTAGGTCAGGTTGATGGCCTGATGCGAGGTATCTTCGCAGGCGATGTAGCATAACCCGCAATGGATGCACTTGTCCTGGTTGATGTTCGCAACAATATGGTAGTTGATGTCGAGGTCTTCCCAGTGCGTGATGGTCGGAACCGATTTACCAATAAAGTCGTAAATGGTTTTAAACCCTTTTTCATCCATCCAGTTGTTCAGTCCATCGCACAGGTCGTCGATGATGCGAAAGCCATGCTTCATAACGGCCGTACATACCTGCACTGAAGTAGCCCCCAGCAACATAAACTCGGCAGCATCTTTCCAGGTACTGACGCCCCCAATCCCTGAGATTGGTACGCGCGATGTAACGGGGTCCTGAGCAATGGTCGTCAGCATTTTTAGGGCAATGGGCTTCACTGCCGGACCACAATACCCACCATACACCGATTTTCCGGCCACGTATGGATTCGGTACAAACGTGTCTAAATCGACTCCCGTTACAGACTGGATCGTATTGATCAGCGACAGGGCGTTTGTACCGCCTTCGACGGATGCCCGTCCGGTGGGCACGACCGAATGTACATTGGGAGTCAGTTTCGTAATAACCGGAATCGTGGCTTTTTCCATGACCCATTCCACCACCATTTTCGCGATGTCAGGGTCCTGCCCCACGGCCGCCCCCATGCCGCGCTCGGTCATGCCGTGTGGACAACCGAAGTTCAGTTCCAGACCATGAGCGCCTGTATCTTCGACCTGCGCAATCAGTTCATGCCATTTTTCGCGGGTATTATCCGCCATGAGCGACACGACCATGGCCCGGTCGGGAAACTCCCGAACGCATTCGGCAATCTCACGCAGGTTGATGGCAAGCGGTCGATCCGATATCAGTTCGATATTGTTCAGCCCCATCACCCTGCTGCCGTTATAATCGACGGCCGAATAGCGTGATGATACATTTTTGACCTGTGAACCCAGCGTTTTCCAGACAACTCCCCCCCAGCCGGCTTCAAAAGCCCGTAGGACATTGTATTTTTTATCCGTCGGCGGAGCACTCGCCAGCCAGTACGGATTTGGCGATTGGATACCGAGAAAGTTTGTGCTTAAATCAGCCATAATTTAAAGAGTGAAAGAGCGAATGAGTGAATGAGTGAAAGTTGCTTACGCCAGCGTGTGCCACACCAGCGAATCACTCTTTCATTCTTGCACTCTTTCGCTCTTTATAAAATGTAAGATCGCCAGCGCTCCGTCTTTGCCTGCCTGTACCGCATCGACGACCTCTTTGCCGCCGTTGACACAGTCGCCCCCGGCAAAAACTCCGGGAATATTGGTCTCACAGTTGTCGTTGATGGCCAGTTTACCAGACCAGTTTGTCAGGTGGTTGGTATTCACCAGGTCTTCATAGGGTATTTGCCCGGCAGCTTTGATCACCATATCAACATCTAGGGTGATGGTTTCGCCCGTTTCGACCGGACTACGACGACCACTGGTATCTGGAACTCCCAATTCCATAATCTGGCAAACCAGTTGCGTCACCCGGCCATTTTCGCCTAAGACCTCCTTGGGTGATGCCAGCCAGATGATGTTGCAGCCGTCCAGTTTTGCCAGGTTCAGCTCGACTTCGGTACTTGGCATTTCGGCCTGTGTCCGCCGATAAACGATCGTTACTTCTTTGGCACCCAGTCGTTTGGCCTGGGTAGCCGCATCGATGGCGGTCATACCTAAACCAATTACGGCCACTTTATCTCCAACCGGAACCGAAGGATACCCTTTCTCGCGAATGTCGTAGATGAACCGGATGGCGTCTTCGACCCCTTCCAGTTCTTCGCCCGGAATAGCCAGATGACGTGCCACACCCACCCCAATGCCCAGGTAGACCGCATCGTAAGTAGCCTGAAGGTCTGCCAGGGTCAGATTTCGGCCCAACTCCTGCCCATAGTTGATCGTAATGCCCCCCAGTGAGGTAATGAAATTTACTTCATCCTCACAGAATTGCGGGGTGACTTTGTAGGCAGCTATGCCATAAGTCATCAAACCACCCCCTTTGCTTTCCTTTTCGTAAATCGTCACATCTACTCCTTCGCGGCTCAAAACGTGAGCACAACTCAGGCCTGCCGGTCCGGCCCCGACCACGGCTACTTTTTTGCCTGTAGATGGCTTACGCTGAAACAATGGCCACTTTTGCGCAATGGCTTTTTCGGTCGAATACCGCTGAAGGCGGGCAATCGGAATGGGGGGCTCATCGAGCAGATTATACACGCAGGCTCCCTCGCACAGTTTCTCTACGGGGCATACCTTCGAACAGCCGCCCCCCATAATATTGGCATCCAGAATCGTATAGGCCGATCCTTTAAGATTATCGGTGGTAATTTGCTTGATAAACTTTGGAATATTGATGCTCGTTGGGCAACTTTTCGTGCAGGGGGCATCATAGCAAAACAAACACCGATTGGCTTCCACCAGTGCCGCTTCACGCGTTTCGAAGGGCGGGTGAATATCGCTGAAGTTATGCTCGTACTGTTCAGTCGTAAGTCGGTTATTGAGAATGGCCATAGATAAGGAGCGAGGAGTCAGGAGCGGGAAGTGGGCATTGCTGGCATGTTTTTACGTTGATTCGTCAGCCAGTCTCACTCCTCACTCCTATTACTTTTACAATTCTACCAATTCCTTATAGGTTTCCGGTCTTCGATCTCTGAAGAATTGCCAGACACTGCGGACTTCGTCGATCATATCGAGGTCGAATTCAGCAATGAGCAGTTCGTCTTTATCTTCCGATGCCTGGGCGAAGATTTGACCACGGGGGTCAACGAAATAGGATGAGCCGTAAAATCGGCCCAGGTTCCAGGGTTTTTCTTCACCCACGCGATTGATACAACCCATAAAATAGCCATTGGCAGCCGCATGGGCGGGTTGTTCCAGTTTCCAGAGGTATTGCGAAAGACCAGCCACTGTAGCCGACGGATTGTACACGATTTCGGCCCCATTCAGGCCCAGGCAACGGGCACCGTCGGGAAAATGGCGATCGTAACAGATGTACACCCCGATTTTAGCATAACGTGTCTGAAATACTGGATATCCCAGGTTGCCGGGTTTAAAGAAAAATTTCTCCCAGAAGCCTGAGGTATGGGGAATGTGGTTTTTGCGGTATTTCCCCAGGTACGTACCATCCGCATCGATGACGGCCGCCGTATTGTATAAAACACCAGCCTGTTCCTTTTCGTAGACCGGAACAATCATTACCATGTTGTACTTTTTAGCATATTCCGCCATTCGGTCAGTCGTGGGTCCCGGCACGGTTTCGGCCGATTTGTACCAGTCGGCATTTTGACCCGGACAGAAATAAGGCGTATTGAAAATTTCCTGCAAACACAAAATCTGAACCCCTTTCTTTCCGGCTTCTTCAATGAGTGGGATATGCTTCTGCACCATTGATTCTTTAATTTCGTCAATCGTGCCTTCGCCTTCGGTCATTGGCAGGCTCATCTGGATCAATCCCGATTTTATTGGTCGTGGCATGCGTGTATTGGATTAATTGGTTTGTGCTTGGAGCAGCGGGTATTGGGGGAAGGGCATAGGGTTTATCGGTTATTCCCCAAGCCCTTCCCCCTCTGCCCTCTGCTTTTAAATCGTTCCGTTAACTTTAGTTCGTTTAATAAAATGGCCGAATCCTTTATCGATCAGGCAGGTATTCTCATCAATGGCGACCGTGCCCCGTAGGAGTACGGTTTTTACCTTGCCGGTCAGTTCCCAGCCTTCATAGCCGGAATAATCAACGTTCATGTGGTGCGTTTTAGCCGAGAGCGTATGCTTCTCTTCTGGGTCAAAAATCACCAGATCGGCATCGCTTCCAATACCTATAGTACCTTTCCGGGGAAACATCCCGAATATTTTGGCGGGGTTTGTACAGGCGATTTCAACGTACTTGTTCAAAGTTATTTTTCCTTTGCCCACGCCCTCGCTGTACAGCAATTCCATTCGGTTCTCGATAGCCGGGTGCCCATTCGGAATCTTCGAGAAATCGTCCTTACCCATGAGCTTCTGTTCCCACATAAACGGACAGTGATCGGTTGCAACCACCTGGACTAATCCCTGATTGATTCCGGCCCACAATGCCTGCTGGTCTTTTTTCTCCCGCAAGGGCGGACTCATTACCCATTTGGCACCCTCAAAGTCCTTTTCATAGAGTGAAGCATCCAGTATGAGATATTGAATACAGGTTTCGGCATACACTTTCTGGTTCCGGCGGGTGGCATTGCGAACCCCATTCAACGCACCCTCGCAGGTCATATGCACAATGTAGCCGGGGCAACCTGTATAATCGGCCAGGTCCGTAAAACGACAGCTGGCTTCGGCTTCCGTCACTTCAGGCTGTGAGCGATAATGGTAAAGCGGTGACAGCTTTCCTTCCGACCGATGTTTGGCAATCAGATAGTCGATCATATCACCGTTGGTCGCATGAACGGTCACCATCCCCCCCTGCTTTTTCACCTCCTGCATCAGACCGACCATCTGGCTGTCGTTGATCATCAGGGCTCCTTTATAGGCCATGAACGTTTTAAACGAGGTAATACCTTCGTTATCAACCATATCTTTTATCTCAGCCTTCGAGTCATCGTTGAAATCAGTGACAGCCATATGAAAGCTATAATCGCCTACGGCTGTTCCACGGGCACGGGAGTTCCAGTCGTCAAGAGCCTCTTTCAGGGAATGCCCCTGTTTCTGCAACACAAAATCAATAACCGTCGTGGTCCCTCCGAACAGGGCTGCCCGTGTTCCGGTTTCATACGTATCGCTCGAAAACGTGCCCATGAAGGGCATCGACAGATGCACATGGGGGTCTATGCCTCCCGGAAAAACGAGTTTCCCCGACGCGTCGATAACGGTATCGGCCTGAACGGGCAAATTCTTGCCAATAGCCGAAATCGTTTCGCCCTCAATAAAAATATCGGCAACGTAATCGTCGGCCGCTGTAATTACCCGGCCGTTTTTAATGAGAATTGACATGGTATTCATGTATTTACTGCTCGTGGTAACCGCAAAAGGTCACAACAAACAAACCTGTATGGTGACTCATTGGCACACCACCCTCGTCCAACAAAGATTATCTACGGCTTAGTATAGCTCCCCTTTCCGGCTGGTCAGCTCACGGACAATTGTGCTTCATTGACAGCGTATCGACTCCGCATTAACCCCAGGTAGACACTACCACTCAGGAAAAAGCCCACAAACCACGCGTAATTATAAATTTGGGCAATCCAGGTGGGTACACTGTCGGCAGGCATAGCGTGAATGGTAATCAGAAACCCGGGTATAGTCGGGATAATTCCGGCCAGCAAAGCCAGAATTGCTGAGGTATTAAACCCGTTTTTGAAGCTATACATCCCACGGGCACTGTACAGATCATTCAACACCAGCTTTTGTTTCCTGAGGAAGAAATAGTCGGCAATCATAATTCCCCCAACCGGGCCAAGCAGACTCGAATACCCCACTAACCAGGTAAAAATAAACCCTGTAGGATCGGCAATCAGTTTCCAGGGAAAAATCAGAACCCCGATAACCCCAGTTATATACCCACCTTTTCGAAAGTCGATTCTGGAAGGGGCCAGATTCGCAAAATCATTGGCAGGGCTGACAATGTTGGCCGCAATATTGGTAGCTAGGGTTGAGATGGCCACCGAAATCATGGCTACACTAACCAGCAGTTTGTTATCAAACTTTCCGGCCAGAATCAGGGGGTCCCAGATGGTGGTTCCGTAAATAATCGTTGTAGCCGACGTTACTACTACCCCGATGAACGAAAACAGGGTCATGGATGGCGGCAGTCCGATAGCCTGTCCCTGGACCTGCGCTTTCTGACTGGTAGCGTAGCGGGTAAAATCAGGAATATTCAGCGAGAGCGTTGCCCAGAAGCCCACCATTCCGGTGAGAGCCGGGAAGAAAAACGCAAAGAATGCGGACGTGTCTGCAAATTTGGACGTTTGCTGGAGGATCGGGCCGAGTCCGTTTCCGGCCGAAATAGCCCACCAGAGTAGCGCAAGGGCCGCAACCGGCAGAAAGAACGCTTTGAAAATGAGCAGTTTTTTAATGCTTTCGACGCCCAGATAGACGACATACATATTCAGCAGCCAGAACAACAGGAAACAAATAGCGGGGCCGGTTTGCAGACCGAATGAGGCTGGAAAGATCTGGGGCAACGTTTCCAGAGAGGGTATCCACAACCGCAGCATCTGGTATACCGAAAAACCACCCAGCCAGGTTTGAATCCCAAACCAGCCACAGGCCACAATAGCCCGCAGCAACGCCGGAATATTAGCCCCACGGGTTCCGAAACTGGCCCGCGCCAATACCGGGAATGGAATCCCGTATTTAGCCCCCGCATGGCCGTTCAGAATCATCGGAACCAATACGATGGTATTCCCCAGAAAAATGGTCAGAATGGCCTGCCACCAGTTCATCCCCCCTTCGATGAGTGAACTGGCCATCATATACGTGGGAATGCATAAACTCATGCTGATCCACAGAGCCGCATAATTCCAGGTACTCCAGGTCCGCTTCGATGCGGGAATAGGAGCCAGATCTTCGCTATAAAGAGCCGATGATTCGCCCAGGTGGGCGTCGCTTTGTTGCTGCATTGAGTTCGTGTTTGTACGGGGCGGCCCCTGTCGTTTGCAGTTTTATTGCCTGGAAGCGCTAAAATGCACGGGCCGCCCCGCACAAACTACAAACTCTTTAACTTATTTTCAAGGTATCAAATACCAATTTCTTAAATCGGGCTTCATCGGCCTCTACACAAATAGTGGCATTGGGGGCCTTTTTCCAAACCCCTAATTCATCGATCGTCAGTGCTCCCAATGTCAATTCGCCACGGGTTTCGACATCCACAAAGCGTGATACTGACTGGGTTACCAGCGTCGGGTCGATGACGGCTGCCACGGTGATGGCATCGGGATGGTTGGAGCCTTTCATTTTCTGATGCTCCTTGCAATACGTCCGACGAATGCGATTGATCTTCATGAAAAAATCCGAATACTTCGTACCGAGCGTGGCCACCTGCGCATAATCCTCGTCGGTAAAGACCGAACTTTTCACACTGACATCGAACCCAACGGTCGTAATCGGAATTCCCGATTGAAACACAATCCGGGCGGCTTCGGGATCCACCCAGGCATTATACGTCGCGCCCGGGTTGATATTTCCGTAAAACTTGTAAAAACCGCCCATAAAGTACAGCCCTTTGACTTTTTTTGCCATTGCCGGTTCTTTCAGCAACGCCAACGCTACATTGGTCAGCGGCCCAATGGCGACAAGGGTCAGTTCGCCGGGATTGGCATTGACGAGCCGTATGATGGCATCGACAGCGTGTTCTTTTTCCGGTTTTTGTTTGGGGTCCGGAAAAAACGAATCACTCATACCATCGCTCCCATGCACATAGGTTGCCGTGCCATGAACCTCACGGGTCAAGGGGCGGGCTGAGCCCTGATACACCGGAATCTGTCCTGACTTACCGGCTACTTCGAGCGTATACAGTGCATTTTTAGTTTGCTGCTCAAACCCCACGTTGCCCACCGTAATGGTAATCGCTTCAACGCTCAGTTTTGGCGAACTCACCGCCATCAACAGGGCCAGTGCATCGTCTGTAGCCGTATCGGTATCCAGTATGATTCGGGTTCGGGTGTCGGCTTTTTTTCCTTTCCCTCTGAGAGACGCAAGCGTTACGGCTGGCAAAAAGGTAGAGGCCGTACCGACCGAAAGGGCACCAATAAATTTGCGTCTTGACGTTAACATGCTTAGTCGGCTCTTTTTATTTACGAAATTTCACTTTCAGTTCACTGTTACAGACCAAAATCCCGCAAATAAGATACCAAACCAACATTTCAACGGGCCTGGCTTACCAATTTTCTTTATCAGCCATTCGGTTTCTGCTTATTGAATGTCATTTATGGTCATTTTACAGCCATTCTGTATGCGAAGCTGTACAATGCCCATCCACGACCATCAAATGATTACGAATGACTTATCCAGATGCCGGTTTTACTCAACATGCTCATCGGCAATCTGCAGTGCCTCACTGATCATAGCCAGCCCTTCATCGATCTGTTCTCTGGTTACGCAGAGCGGGGGTGCCACGAACACGTAGCTCCAGCGCACAAACGTGTACATCCCTAACTCTTTAATTTTTGCCGCTACTTTACCCATCACGGCCATTTCTTCGGGTTTGGCATTAAACGGAGCCATGGGTTGTTTCGTGGCCCGGTTTTTGACGATTTCAAAACAGCCCAGCAAACCCGTTGTTCTGAAATCGCCAATACAGGGATGCTTCTGTTTCATCCGTTCCGCCTGCTGGGCAACATATTGCCCCATGTCGGCTGCATTCTCGATCAGATTCTCGTCTTCGTAAATTTTAATCGTTTCCAGGGCAGCCGCACAACCAACCGGATGGGCATTGTAGGTCATGCCGGTTGCGAGCACGGTATCGTTGAATTTTGCCGCAATTTTATCGGTCATCATCAGGCAACCAAAAGGAATATAACCACTCGTAATCCCCTTTGCCATGGTAACCATATCGGGCACAATCCCATGATTTTCAAAACCAAACCACTTACCCGTCCGGCCAAATCCGCTCATCACCTCATCGATAATCAGCAGTATCCCGTATTTATCACAGATGGTGCGAACAGCCTTTAGATACCCTTCTGGATATTGCAGACAACCCGACGTGCCCGATTCACCCTCCAGCAGAATGGCCGCGATGTTACCCGGCCCTTCGTATCCAATGATTCGTTCGAGCTGCTCTACCGAATCGGTCAGCAGACTGGTTTCATCATGATTCCAGCGGTACCGATAGGGAATATCGACATGGACAAAATTGGGAGCCTGCTGCGAATCGTCGGGGAGTTTACGAGGGTCCCCCCCTACCGACAGTGCCCCATACGTAGCTCCATGATAGGACTGATACCGACTAATGATTTTATGCCGCCCGGTATAGGACCGGGCCATTTTCAGAGCCGCTTCGATGGACGTGGCCCCGCAGAGGGTAAAATAAGCCTTGTTGAGATCACCAGGGCAGATTTCAGCCAGTTTCTTTCCCAGTTCGCCCCGCACTTTTGTTACACAATAGGGCGTCACATAACTGACCTCCTGCATTTGTCGAACCACAGCCTCCGTAATCCGCTGATTGCCGTGACCGATATTGACGTTCATCAGACCAGACGAAAAGTCGATATACCGTTTATCATCGTAATCATACAGATATACCCCTTTTGCATATTTCACAGCGATTGGTGAAATACCCTGCTGTTTGCTCCAGACAAAAACGGTTGAATCGAAATTATCCTGTAGCACTTCCTCTTTTTCCGTAAGTGAGACGGTATCTAGCATAGCGTTTACGATTTACCTTTTTTTATGATTGGTTGGCCTAGATCGATTAACTCATCCAGTTTATACCCGCTTCAGGGTTCCATTTGGTGGTAGTTTTCTTTAGTTTCGTCCAGAATTCGATGGAGCTTTTACCCGTAATATCACCTACTCCAAACCGACTCTCGTTCCAGCCACCAAACGAAAAGGGCTCACGCGGAACGGGGACGCCCACATTGACCCCCACCATACCCGCACTCGCCCGGTCCATTACGTAGCGGGCCATTCCTCCATTTTGCGTGAATACAGCGGCTGCATTGCCATACGGATTTGCATTTTCGATTGCCAGGGCCTCATCGACAGTATTTGTCCGCATAATGCTGATCACAGGCCCGAATAATTCTTCCTGGGCGATCGCCATGTCGGGTCGAACATAATCGATCACCGTTGGCCCCACGTAGGTGCCCTTCTCTTTGCCTTCAACCCTCGGGTTTCGTCCATCTAGCAGCACTTTGGCACCTTGTTCTTCAGCTTCGGTGATGTACCGTTCAATTCGTTCTTTCGATGAGCGGTTTATCACAGCACCCAGGTTTTTTCCGGGTACCACTTTCTGTGCCTCTTCGCACAATTTCTCGATTATATGATCGACTGGCCCAACCGCTACCATTGCAGAAGCTGCCATGCATCGCTGTCCGGCACAACCCGCCATAGACGCAGTAATATTCTGGGCAGTCATACCGGGTATAGCATCGGGCAGAACAATCAGGTGGTTCTTGGCTCCTCCTAATGCCAGACATCGTTTAAAGTGGCTCGTCGCCCGTTGATATACGAGTTTGGCAATCTTTGTAGAGCCCACAAAGGATACCGCTTCGATGTCCGGATGATCGCAAATGGCATTGACCACTTCGCTGTCGCCATGCACAATATTGAACACCCCGTTGGGCAATCCGGCTTCCTGTAATAATTCGGCCAATCGGCCTACGCTCAGAGGAACTTTCTCCGACGGTTTAATAATCATACAGTTACCAAGTGCAATCGCATTGGGTATGGTCCAATTGGGCACCATACTCGGAAAGTTGAACGGTACAATGCTGGCCACTACGCCTAAAGGCACTCGTTCGGTTCGGCATTCCACTCCCCGACTCACTTCCAGAATCTCCCCTGTTACGATCTGCGGCAGCGAACAGGCAAATTCCGATAGTTCAGCCCCTTTTTCAATTTCGGCGACGGCTTCTTCATACGTTTTCCCATTTTCTTCCTGCACAAGCAGAGCCAGTTCGGTCAGATTTTTCTCCAGCAGCGCTTTATAGCGAAAAAATACCTGAACCCGTTCTTTTAGCGTGGTCCGGCTCCAGGCCGGGAAGGCCGCCTGAGCCGCCCGTACAGCCCTGTCCAGATCGCCCGCTTCCGACATAGGAACCGTTGATAGCCGGGTGCCATCTACTGGTGAAATCACTTCCAGTGTCCGATCGGTAGCCGCATCGACAAAGGCCCCATTGATGTAATTCTGAACGGGATTATACTTCATATATCTGCCAGTGTTCTACATTTTTTATAGAAACAGAGTATGCAAACTAAAAAAAAGTTAAATACAAGTCAATTTTTAACAATATTTTTACAACCATAACTTGTCGTAAAAGGAATGGAAAAGAATAGTTTTGTATTGGACGATCTGGATTTCGCCATCCTCTCCTGCCTGCAGAAAGATGGGCGTATGTCGTTTACCGACATTGCAGACCAGTTGGCTGTGTCGGTCGGGACAGCACGAACCCGGCTGAATCGCCTGATCGAAGACGGGGTTATCAGCATCATTGGCCGCGTAGATCCCGACAAAGTCGGCTTCCGGGCCTACGCTCACATTGCTGTCTTTGTACGGCCCGCTACGTTAAAAGAGCCTGTTGCTGAACGAATTGCCCAGATGCCTGAAGTCAGTTTTCTGGCCAGCACATCGGGCGATTATGACCTGGAAGTAGATGTGATGTGCCCAACGAATCACGACCTGGTCGAATTTATCAATGAAATCTCAAAGATCGAGGGGGTCTATCAGACCAAAACAACCTTATACTTCAAGGTCTACAAATATGCCCAGCCCGATCTGAATTTATTATCGGGGAAATCCTCCATCTGACTACCCAGATCATAAAGTAATTGATAGTATGTCACAGCAAATCACGTATTTTGGATACCCAAAGTGGTATTGCGCAACTACGAACGATTGTCGCTGGTGAAAACTTTTCTCTTTCTTCTTTACGGGTTGTTTGGGGTAATTGCCTCTGTACGGGGACAAAGTAACCTGCCACCCGTATTCGAAATCAAAACGGATTCGGCGTTTTTCAGACCCGACACGACCCATTTCCAGATTCTTGAAGACGCGAAGGGCGAACTTACCTTCAAAGACGTTCTCAATCACCCTGCTTTCCGATCCGACAAGTTTTTCTCCCGCACGCGTCACTCCCATACGTACTGGATGCGCATGCGTATCAAAAACAGCCTGCCACACGAATTAAGACTATATTACTGCGACTTTAACAGCGACTATGTTGACCTGTTTAGATTAGACAGTACCGGCCACTGGCAGCACCAGCAGACCGGCGATCTGGTTCCATTCAGCCAGCTTCCGGTTCATAAAGGCGCTCCTGAGCGCGCCCGGCTTTTCTTCACACTGGGCCCCGGTCAGGAGACGGTCGTGTACGAACGGGCTCAAAATGCCCGCTGGCATTCCCCCCTCACCTATCTGTCGCCCCAGTTGCAAACGGAACAAGGCCGTATTGAAGCCGTTTTTAAAAATATAGTGATCGAAAAAGGCTGGAAAAATTACCTCATCGAAGGCATTATTATCGGCATATTGATTCTGGCCTCCTGCTACAATCTGTTCATCTATTATTCGATCTCGGATCGCGTCTATCTGTACTTCGGTATCTGCCTGTTTTTCTTTGTACTCGATCGCAATTATTACCGCATTCAGCTGGCTTTCTTCGAAGAGTACCCTTATGCCTTTAAGCTGGTCGCCAATTTATTCTTTATTGTCTTTTTTATCTTTTTCGTACAATCGATTCGGAATCTACTTCAGTCACCGTCCTCGCTGATCCGGTTGGACAGGCTCATTTCAACCACGCTGCTGTTAACAGTAGTCGCTAATTTGGTGCAGATAGTCGGCTATAGTATACCTATCGTTCCCCTAGATGAATGGGCTCTACTGATTGAAGTACTGATCCGGCTGATTTACGGGCTCTGTATGTTCATGGCGTTCAAACGGATGAAGCAGGGGCTGTTTGAGGCCCGCTACCTGTTACTGGCCCTGACCCCACTTTTCATCCTCTGGCTTTTCACATTGACAACCGCAACCCTGGGCCTCTACTTTCGGGTCGATCTTCCACGCATCATATATGAAAATGTAGAGTATGTTGAAAGTGCCTGCTTCGCCTGGATGATTATTGTCTTTACAGGAGCCCTTATGAATCGGTACAACCTGGTCCGGCAACAGGTTATCCAGCAGGCCATTGAAAAGGAACAACTGGAAAAAGAGCGCGAAATTGAACGAAATCGACTCATTGCCGCCCAGAACGAACAACTCGAACGCGAGGTAGAAGCCAGAACGTCGGCCCTCAAACAGTCGCTTAACGAGCTAAAAGCAACGCAGGATCAACTCATTCAGCAGGAAAAGCTAGCCTCTCTGGGCGAGCTAACAGCTGGCATCGCCCACGAGATTCAGAACCCGCTTAATTTTGTCAATAACTTTTCGGAGGTTTCAGTCGAATTGGTCGATGAATTGAAAGAAGGCCTTTTCCAGTATCTGCCCGAATCTGAAAAAGCCAATGCCGAGGAAATTATGGGCGATCTGACCCAAAATCTACAAAAGATCACGCATCATGGCAAACGGGCCGATTCCATCGTAAAAGGCATGCTGGCTCACAGTCGCAGCACGAGTGGGCAAAAGCAACCCACTAATTTAAACGATCTGGTCGAAGAATTTCTGCGCATTGCCTATCATGGCCTTCGTGCCAAACACAAGTCTTTCAATGCGGATCTACAACTTGATCTGGATGCTTCTATCGGGATGGTCAATCTGGTTTCGCAGGACATAGGACGGGTTTTACTCAATGTTTACAATAATGCCTTTTATGCCGTACAGGCGAAACAAAAGCAGGCGAGCAGGGACTATAAGCCTCTTATTCAGGTACGAACAAAAGCTGACCAGGGCAACGTGACGATTTCGATTTGTGATAATGGTACGGGCATACCCGACGACATTCTACACAAAATTTACCAGCCATTTTTTACCACAAAACCAACTGGCCAAGGTACGGGTCTGGGACTTTCATTGAGTTATGACATCATTACCAAAGGCCATAACGGGGATATGCAGGTTAAGACTCAGGTTGGTGAAGGCTCTGAGTTCATCCTTAAATTACCCAGATAGTACACGGATACCTCGTACGTATCCAAGTTCGTTTTTGCATAGGAGTTTATACACATTCCTGTCTGTGAGAGAGCGCCTATACAGGAGTGGAGTCCGTCTATTCGCTACGAGAAGCTTCCAGCCTGATGTACAGGTCAGTCCCTTCTTCAATCGGCAGGTAGTCGTGACGAGCCTATGTTTAAAAAACTTCATCCGTGCAGGAGGCCGCCGATGGGCGATCATACCGAATTGGATGCGGTTGTTTATGCCATCCGCTGAAATACCCTTTTACAACTCATTTTGAGGCATTTCTTTGTCAACTTTCGAACGGAACAGGGGTAGTTTATGTTCTATCTCTATAACCGGAATAGCCCACTGGGCTACTAATCTCCCTCTTTTGTTTCGTACTACTAAACTTGACAATTTGTACAAGTCAGTGCTTTTGCGTCTATATTTGGGCCGGTCGGTGTACTAAAGCGGCTCAAAACCGGAAACCGATCAAAACGTTATATAGATGCTTTACGTCAAAACAAGAGCGGAAATCGCATCAACCTGAAAACCGATATGTCGAAAAACTTAGTCATAGTGGAGTCGCCAGCGAAGGCGAAAACCATTGAAGGCTATCTGGGTAAGGACTTTTTGGTAAAGTCCAGCTTTGGCCACGTACGCGATCTGCCTAAAGATGGGCTGGCCGTCGATGTTGCCAATGGCTTTCAACCCTCGTATGAAATTTCTCCCGATAAAAAGAAATTAGTCAGTGAACTCAAATCGCTGGCCAAGTCGGCGGAAGAAGTCTGGCTGGCAACGGACGATGACCGCGAAGGAGAAGCGATTTCGTGGCACCTGAAAGAAGCCCTTGGCCTGCGCGACAATACCAAGCGCATTGTGTTTCGCGAAATAACCAAAAACGCGATCCTGAATGCCATTCAAACTCCCCGTACCATCGATGTCGATCTGGTCAATGCCCAACAGGCACGTCGGGTGCTGGATCGGCTGGTCGGCTACGAACTATCGCCGGTATTGTGGCGAAAAATTAAAGGCGGCAGCACAGGGCTATCGGCAGGTCGCGTACAATCAGTTGCCCTGCGACTAGTGGTCGAACGCGAACGGGAGATCGACAAACACTCGGCCAAATCATCGTTTAAAGTAACCGCCCAGTTTATTGTCGATGGCTCTAAAGTTCTGAACGCTGAATTGCCCAGGAATTTCCAAACCTCGGGTGAAGCCCGTACGTTTCTGGAAGCCTGTATCGGGGCTACGTTCACGATCAAGAACCTAGAAGTAAAACCCGCCAAAAAATCCCCCGCTCCACCGTTTACGACGTCTACGCTCCAGCAGGAAGCTTCCCGTAAGCTCAGTTATTCAGTAGATCGGACGATGCGGCTGGCGCAGAACCTGTACGAAGCCGGTAAGATTTCGTACATGCGAACCGACTCGACCAATCTCTCTCAGGAAGCCATCGATAAAGCCAAAGCGGAGATTGAAACCGAATTTGGCCCTAAATACGTACAGACCCGGCAGTTTAAGACCAAAAATGAGTCGGCTCAGGAGGCCCACGAAGCCATCCGACCGACTAATTTCAACGACCGGAATGCCGGGGCCGACCGGGATCAGAAACGACTTTACGAGTTAATCTGGAAACGCGCCATTGCCTCGCAAATGGCTGATGCGCAACTCGAACGAACGATTGTAACCATCGGTATCAGGTTTGCCAACGGCACCCAGCTTGAGCAGGATTTGAGTTTTGATGTATTTGGCGAAGATTACAACCCGACTAAACAGGTTAAATTTAATCCGAAGACTCCGGCACAGAACCCAACCTTTCCGAATGAACTGGTAGCGCAGGGAGAAGTCATTAAGTTCGATGGTTTTTTACGCGTTTATCTGGAATCGAAAGACGACGAGGACGATGAGGAGGCCAAAGGTATGTTGCCCCCACTTACCATTGGTCAGGTGCTAAACCTTGGCCAGATGAAAGCGACGGAGAAGTTTACCCGCCCCCAGCCTCGCTACGCTGAAGCTTCGCTGGTGAAAAAGCTGGAAGAAATGGGCATTGGCCGTCCATCAACGTACGCGCCAACGATTTCGACGATCATCAACCGGGGCTACGTGATCAAACAGGATAAACCCGGCCAGGAACGGAAATATCAGGAATTCACGCTCCAGCAGAATCACATTACCGAAACCAGTGGCAAAGAAACCTTTGGCTCCGAAAAAGCGAAGCTCTTTCCAACCAATACGGGTATTGTGGTGAATGATTTTCTGGTTGAATATTTTCCCGACATCGTCAACTACCAGTTTACGGCAACGGTCGAAAAAGAGTTTGATGAAATAGCCGATGGCAAGATCAACTGGCAGAAAATGCTGGAAGGTTTCTACGGCGATTTTCACAAGAATATTGAAGAAATTCAGGGAGCCTCGGTTGGTTCGTTCAAGACCGGAGCCCGTGAACTGGGTCTTGATCCGGCTTCGGGCAAACCTGTTTCGGCCCGACTGGGCAAATACGGGGCTTACGTGCAGATTGGTGATGCCAGTGATGAAGACAAACCCCGGTTTGCCAACCTGCGCGATGGCCAACTGATCGAAACCATCTCGTTGCAGGACGCCCTGGATCTGTTCGCTCTGCCGCGCGAAGTCGGTTTCTTCGAAGATAAGGCCATGACCATCGGCATCGGTAAGTTCGGCCCTTACGTGAAGCACGACGACAAATACGTATCGCTCACGAAGGAAGATGATCCGTACTCGATTGATGCTGAACGGGCTATTCAGCTTATACAACAAAAGCGGGCCGAATCGATCAGCGAATCGCTGGGGGATTATGCCGGTAAACCCGTTACCACCGGCAAAGGTCGTTTTGGACCGTATGTGAAGTACGACGAGAAGTACATTTCCCTTCCCCGAAATGAGTCAATTGCCGGGTTGACGCTCGAACGTGCTATTGAACTTATCGAAGCCAAACGGCAGCAGGAAGCCAACAAATACATTAAGGAGTTTGCCGAACGCCCGGAAATCAAAGTAGTAAATGGGCAATATGGGCCTTATCTGGCAGTTGGTAAGCGGAACGTACGTATCCCCAAAGACGTTGACCCCGCTACCCTCACCCTTGAAGACTGCCTGACACTGGCGGGTGATGATCCAGCAGCCTCGAAGGCGCCCGCCAAAAAAGCCGCTTCGGCATCGGCCACCAAGGCAGCTTCGAAAACAAAAGCAGCCCCGAAAAAAACCACGGCAACCAAGAAAGTAGCGTCGAAGAAATAAGGTATAATACGCTCGCTCGATTGTAACCCGATCATCGACGAACCCAACTCATCAAAAGCCTTCCCCAATCGGATGGCTTTTGAGTTTGATGTACCATTGGGAAATCATCGCTATTTTGCAGACAAACAATCGACGCAATACCGAACGCATGAGACATTTCCTGCTTTTTTTTCTAGTACTGTCCACCGCTGCTTTCTCTCAAACTGACAATCAATATAATCTGATCCCATTCCCAGCTCGCTTTTCGGGGCAAAATGGCCAGTTTACCCTGACCAATACGACCCGAATCGTTATTACCCCTGCTGCCGATGCCAGTGTACGTGCGGTGGCGCAAACCGTTGCCGGGCAGCTTAAAACCGCTACTGGTCTTTCTCTTCCGGTGGCGCCTACCAGCCAGGTAGTAGCCAAAGGGGCCAACATTTTCCTGACGTTAAATAAAAAGTTGAATCTGGGCGACGAGGGGTATAAACTAACCGTAACTCCCGGCAAAGTACTGGCCGAAGCGGCTACCCCCAAAGGACTATTCTATGCGGCTCAAACCATGCGTCAACTGCTGCCAGCAGGTCAGTCGAATGTAGCAATGCCTGCCTGTGCCATCACTGACAAACCCCGGTTTGGCTATCGGGGCCTGATGCTCGACGTTGGCCGGAACTTCATGCCTGTCCCCTTCGTCAAGAAGTTTATCGACCTGATGGCGATGCACAAGCAGAATACGTTTCACTGGCACCTGACCGACGACCAGGGCTGGCGTATCGAAATCAAAAAATACCCCAAACTGACCCAGATCGGGAGTAAACGGGCCGAAACGGTCGTGGGTCAAAACTACCAGAATTACCCACAGCAGTTCGACGGCAAGCCCGTTGGCGGTTTTTACACACAGGACGAGATCCGGGATGTGGTTCGGTATGCGCAGAGTCGATTTGTAACGGTGATTCCCGAGATCGAAATGCCGGGGCATGCTCAGGCCGCGCTGGCTGCCTACCCCGAACTTGGTTGTGACCCGGCCAAAGGGTACAAGGTGCGTACGCAGTGGGGTATTTCGGAGGATGTTTATTGCCCTTCGGAGAAAACCTTTACTTTTCTGCAGGATGTCCTGAGCGAAGTAATCACCTTATTTCCGGGCAAATACATTCATATTGGGGGCGACGAGTGCCCGAAAACGGCCTGGAAAGCCAGTGCGCTTTGTCAGGAGTTGATCAAGAAGAATGGCCTTAAAGACGAGCACGAGCTACAAAGCTATTTCATCCGACGCATTGAGAAGTTCCTGAATACCAAAGGCAGATCGATCATTGGCTGGGACGAAATTCTGGAAGGTGGTCTGGCCCCCAATGCGACCGTTATGAGCTGGCGTGGTACAACGGGTGGTATTGAAGCCGCCAAACAAAAGCACAACGTGGTCATGACGCCCACCAACACCTGCTACCTGGACTATTATCAGGGTAACCCCGCTACAGAGCCCCTAGCCATTGGCGGTTACCTTCCGCTGGATCAGGTATATGCCTATGAGCCCATGCCCACCGAACTGTCGTCTGATGAACAGAAGTACGTGATGGGCGTTCAGGGCAATATCTGGACCGAAATGATGCCTACGCCCGAAACGGTTGAGTACATGACCTATCCAAGAGCCATTGCCCTGGCCGAAATAGGCTGGATGCAGGCTGGTCCACACAATTTTGAGGATTTTGCCCAGCGATTAAAAAATCACCTGCCCAAATTGGCGGCTATCCCGGTCAATTATGCCAAACGGCTATTCGACATTTCGGCCAGTACACAACCCAACGACCAGGGACAACTTCAGGTGAAACTGAGCAAGCTGGATACAGATAGCCAGATTTTTTATACGACGAACGGCAAAGACCCCAACGAGAAAAGTACCGAATACATTGGCCCCTTTACCCTAACCAAAACCGCCACGGTAAAAGCGATGACTCCCACTGGAGGCCGTCTGACACAGACCTTTACCCTGCACAAAGGCAAGAATAAATCTTACAAGTACACGATTGCACCCGATCCGGCAGCCGACCCCGCAATGACCAAACTCACTGATGGAGTCCGGGGAGAAAGCCCACGCGATAAGCGCCAATGGGTAAACTTCAACGACGAAATGGAGGTGGTCCTCGACCTTGGCGATGTAACCAGTGTAACGAAAGTATCCCTGAACTTCCTGAAAATTATTCTCCAACAAACGTTTCCGCCCACGTCGGTCGACATTGCGTTATCGAAAGACGGAACTGAGTATAAAGACGCCATTTCGCAACCTGTCAAGTATGAGCTAACCGGCCCCTGGGACATTCTGCCCATTGTAGCCGATTTCAAAACAGCCCGTGCCCGGTACGTTCGCATCCGTGCCAAAAACGCAGGCGTTTGCCCACCCGATCATCCCAGGGCAGGTCAAAAAACGAAGTTTGCGACCGATGAGATTGTGGTTGAATGACCCAAACCAACAAAACCTATGAAAAAAATTGTTGTGCTCTCTGGCGCGGGGATCAGTGCCGAGAGCGGTATACCTACCTTCCGGGCCTCCGATGGTCTCTGGGAAAATCACCGGATCGAAGATGTAGCCACGCCCGAAGCCTGGAAACGAAATCCGGCACTGGTCCAGGATTTTTATAACCAGCGCCGGAAACAGGCCCTGAGTGTACAACCCAACGCGGGCCACTATGCCCTGGTGAAACTGGAAGAAAAATATGACGTAACAGTGATTACGCAGAACGTCGATAATCTCCACGAGAAAGCGGGTTCTTCGAAGGTGGTTCACCTGCATGGGGAGTTGTTCAAATCGCGCTCAACCGTCGATGAATCACTAATTTATGACATTGAGGGCTGGGAAATAAAGGAGGGCGACCTCTGCGAAAAAGGTTCGCAACTTCGTCCACATATTGTTTGGTTTGGCGAAGCCGTACCGATGATGGATGTTGCCCTGGACATCACCTACGAAGCTGACCTGTTTATTGTGGTTGGCACATCGCTGAATGTATATCCGGCGGCTGGTCTCGTCTATGCCGTTCGCGATGGCGTGCCCATCTATGTTGTAGACCCCAACATCCCCGATATGCACAAACGCGCCAATGTCACCTTCATCCCCGAACCCGCTACTATCGGCCTGACTCAATTAGCCGATGAGTTACTGAAAAAAGCCTAACCCCAGTTTCGCATTTTCTATTTTCTTCCACCAATATCATTGCGTCAATACAGACGTACATGTTATGTTGACGCAATGATCACATCTTTTATTGCGTCTATTTAAGAGTTGGCAGCAAGTTTAAAGACACACTAAAATGGAAGCAGAGATACCATTTGAAAAGCAAATAGAATTAGCGGAGACACAAGGAAGTTTAGAAGATGTTAGCGAACTAATTTCAAAGTTGTTTGCCCAAAATGACGACAGAGCCCTTGACCTTTGTCTCCAACTTGCTATGTCAGAATTTGGAGGCATAACATACAAAGACGACTTCCAAAATATTGCTGCACTAGGTGCTTTGCACTGGGGGACAAAAGGAATTGCACGTTTAGGAAAGGCAGCAATTAAAACAAATTCATTTCGTTCCATTAGCAATGCTACTCGCTTATTAAGCCATATTTCTAGTAAAGCACTTAGTGACTTTATGTATTCCCGTTTTAATCTTAAGAGCGTTATTGAACTCGACTTATCAAGCGATAAATATAAAACTGAGGAATGGACCAAGACTGCAAAGGAAACTTTGATAGATGTTGTAAAGTCAGTTGAAACGGAGGAGAAATTCCCAATCGGAATCACAAATAATTTAGGTTTTGCGATTAATGAAAATGCTGCAGAACATGTTTTTGCAGCTTTGATAGCAAGATGGTTCAATTTCAGCTCGACAGGTTTACAAGCCTTTTTGCATTTGGTGAATAATACAGGTAGACCTGAAATTGAATATCAGAACTTCTTAAAAGCAAATCCTTATATACTAGAACCATTTCATGCCCAAATTTGGTCTAAACCTAAATTTGGCGAAGATTTAATACCTGACTTTCTCATTCGTTCTATGGACAATACATATACAGTAGTTGAAATTGAGCAAGCAGATTTCCCAATAATGACGAAGGCGGGAGAGCTATCGGCAAAAACTACTCATGCTAAGAGACAAGCTATGGATTTTAGAGATTGGGCTATTAACAACAACCTTTATGCATCCAAGAAGTTCCCTGGTATTTATAGACCTTACTGTTTAGTAGTCATTGGTAGAGAGGCTGAATTAGACGAAATGCAAACTCAGAGACTAAAGCAAGAAAATGAATCAACCCAAGGAATTTTAAAAATTGTAGGCTTTGATTGGCTTTTGAATAGAGCGAGGACAACACTTGACAATTTGGTGAATTTTGGTTTTGACAGGCATACATTTCAAGAAGCGGTAAGTGAATAAAACCAGCTGCCAACATCGTATTGGCAATAGTGGGGCTGACATTTGTAAACTCAACATTTGTAATTCTATTGGGCATTAGTGCAAATGTTGGGCTTACGTTTTTCTAATGCCCCACCATCGCCAATACGCAAACCGTTAGTGACAAGCATATCGCAACACCCTGAGAATTGTAAGTTTCAATTTGTTGCCATTTGCTTTTCACCCCAACTTCTCATTTGACTAATAAACGGAATTAACTCTTTTCCTGTATCGGTAAGTGAATATTCAACCTTCGGTGGAACTTCCAAATAAACTTTTCTAACAATTAGTTCATCGGCTTCCAATTCTTTTAGCGTTTGGGTAAGCATTTTTGGTGTTATACCTACCACTGCTCTTTTTAATTCCCCATATCTCAAAAAACCATCTCTCAATACCCATAAAATTCGGCCTTTATACTTTCCACCTATTCGTTGGAAAGCATAATCAACTGCACAATGCGCCTTTTTATTTTTATTTTTCATTCATTCCTAAGTTTAAACTATTGATAATCAATAATAGTACCTTCTTAGTATGTAAGATACTTTATTGTACATACTTGCTGTAAAGATAATAAGGAATTTTCTTTGCATGAAATTTTACTTACAACAAATCAAAAGAAACAATGAATGCATCAATTAAAAAAGTTCTGCATTTTCCAATAACAAAAATTATTGTAGGCATTGCAGTTCCTTTTTCTCTATTCGTAGTAATTCAAAACTTTGTATTAAAACCGTTTTTTTATAGCATTATTTCAGAAAAAAGTATTGCTGACCCGATTATTATTTTTATTTCTTCAATACTATTATTGGTTAGTTATTACTATTTATTCCGGTTATATGATAAAAGAAAAATCACCGAACTATCCTTAAACTATTTACCCAGGGAAATGTTTGGAGGTTTTATTTTTGGTTTTTCGACAATTTCATTATCTATTTTCATTTTATACGTATTAGGCCACTATCAGACTTTTAGTATTACAACTGCTCACTACTCAGCAAGAATGTTTACTGTATTACTATTTGCTGCGATAGTTGAAGACTTATTTCATAGGGGATTAATCCTAAGAGTATTGGAAAATTGGTTAGGTACTAACATAGCCATTGTCATTGCCATGTTGGTAGAATTACAGCACATTTCCAATCCCGTTTCTAGTTTACTTAGTCTTCCTTTATATTTGATTTGGGGGTTTACTATGGCCATGATGTTTATTTATACCAAAAGAATTTGGCTACCTTATTTCTTCCATATAGGCTGGAATTTTGCTCAGCCTTTTTATGGCTCTAATCTCACTGGAGCAAATGATTTTGGCAGTATCATTCAATCAAAATTTACGGGGCCAGAACTATTAACAGGGGGTGCATTTGGAATTGAAGGCTCAATTTTTACACCAATTTTTTTATTGCTTATCGGAATAATACTTTATTATCGGGCAATAAGAGAGGGTAAAATTGTAAAAAGCAAACTATTTAAAAGATGAATTTGAAAGATGCGTTTTCAAGTCTTAGCAATTATTTTTCACCAAGGATTATAGGTGAAGTAAATGACCAATATAGTAAAGTCGAAAAAATAAATAGCAGGAAGTCCCCTGGCATAATCACGAAAACGAAGATAAATTATTCTACGTTGTAAAAGGGACACTTCTAATGAAAATTAAAAATCAGCCAGACCTGATTTTTAAAAAACACTTGTTTGTTGTAAACAAAGGAAAAAATCACAGAGTTTTCTCAAAAAAAGAGTGTCTAATTATACTTATTGAATCTAAAACCACTAAACATACAGGACAAATAACCTCTGTAATTACCAAATAAATAGAAGATCAATTCTGTTAAAGCCATATGAAGCGATTCATTTAATCAAAAAAACACCAGCCCCCAACATGGTATTTACAATAGTTGGTCGGACGAAATAAACCTCAACATTTGTAATTTTAATCAGCTTCGGTTCAGGCAGAAGGATTTCTATTGAGCATTAGCTTATTATCACCATCTTTTGTAATTTTATCGGGCTTTGATTCCGGGCCGCCGGAATTCTAATCCTAACCATCGCTAATACCTCGACGTTAGATGCCCAATATAACCCGCCGTAAATAAAAAAATGTTCAGGCATAAAGGGAAAAGCAGGAGTTTGAGACAGAATTTAGGAATAGCCTCTCTGCTCTCCTTTGTGGCTGGTATTGTCAATGTAGTTGGTTTTCTGGCCGTTCAGAAATTAACCACCAATGTGACGGGGCATTTTGCGCTTATGGTAGAAGAAGCTTTAAAAATAAATCTACACCAATCCTTCTATTATTTTCTCTATATATTTTTCTTCTTTTTAGGCTCTTTCTGTTCAAACCTGATTATCCAGATCACTGAGAAGTTGATGGATAAATATATTTTTATTATTCCCGTCTTATCCGAAACGGTTATACTGACAAGTATTGCGTTGCTGAGCTTTGACTATATCCTCGCCAATCCAAATTTGATTGCCTGCTCGATGCTGTTTGCCATGGGGCTTCAAAATTCACTGGTTACTACTATTTCAAGCTCGGCCGTACGAACGACTCATTTAACAGGATTATTTACGGACTTAGGGATAGAAGTTTCTCAGCTCTTTTTCTTTAAAGCAAAGGGCCAACAGGCCAAATTAAAGGCGGCCATAAAATTAAAATTAACGATCATAACGGCTTTTTTTCTAGGCGGTATTTTGGCAGGAGTTCTTTTTTCAACATTCAAAATGAAAACCCTGTTCATCGCTTCCTTTACGTTACTGATCGGTTTAACGATTGATTACGTAAATGTGAAAATCAGGCTGAAAAAACTAAAGCTGAAAAGCATGGATCATTCCAGAAGCTTTAGCCAAATTGATTAAAACTGCACGGACGCGAAGGCGCATTGAATTTTATCCCTTGCGTCTTCGCGTCCGTGCGGTTCAATGCAATGCTACTTAATAAACAACCACTTGTTGTAAAGAGCCTTTTGGGCGGGCGTTTGATTGGCTAAGGGTTCCAGGCGATAGCTAACCAGCGGATTTTGTGACAGGGTGATTGGGATTTCGCGCAGAAGCCCCGCCCGGTTTACAAGTACCTTGATGGTTTCGCCAACCCGACGGCCACTGATGTGCCGAAGCAGGTCATCCCCCACCCGAACACTGTCGATCGAGATTACCTCATCGCCAACATTGAGTCCGCCCGTATACGCTGCCGAACCGCGACGAACGCTTGTGATGGTCGATTTGCCATTGGCCGGGCTGACCCCTGCTCCCAGGAAGCCGTCCTGCGTTCGGGCCGCTACGTTCACTAACTGCAAGCCCACTGGCTCAAAATAAGCATTATAATTAATAGGCTCGGCCGTATTGACAGCTGTAGTAAAGAAATCATCGAGTTTACGACCCGCTATTTGCTCGGCCGCCTGGCGGAATTCAGCATCGGTGAAACCCCGCTTTTGCTTTTTATAGTACTCATTGTACAGGAACCGCATCAGGTCGTCCATGCTTCGTTCGCCATTACTACCTGCCAGAATCGCCAGATTCAGGATCGTTCCCAGCACACTGCCTTTACTGTAATAGGATATAGTCGTATTGGTCGAGTTTTCGTTGGGCCGATACCCTTTGATCCACGCATCCCAACTCGACTCAGCTACCGACTGCACCCGTACCCCCGGCTGATTTTCAATCACCGTTATATCATTCGACACAATGGACAGATACGCTTCTGGGGTGTGAAACCCTGCCCGACGTAAAATATTGTCTTCATAAAACGATGTACAACCCTCTGAAAGCCAGAGCATGTGCGTATAATTTTCGTTTTCGTAATCGAAGGGTCCCAGAGCAATCGGGCGAATGCGTTTAACATTCCAGAGGTGGAAATATTCGTGGGCTACCAGCGTCAAAAAGCCTTTGTAGTTCGATTCCGTGGCATACGCATTCCGGGTTGTTTCGAGCGTGGTCGAGTTAAGGTGTTCGAGCCCTCCTCCTCCCGGCGGAATATGATGAACGATAAAGGTGTAATGCGTGCACGGATGCTCACCAACTACCGTAGCGGCTGCCTCACAAACCCGCTTATAATCGGCCGCGAGTCGTTTTTCGTCGTATTCGACATCGCCAAACATCGCCACCGTATGCGGAATGCCTGAAGCGGTGAAGGTAAATATTTTCTGATTGCCAATTTCAATAGGCGAATCGACCAACCGATCGAAGTCGGGGGCCTCAAACGTAAACTTCTCGCCCGAAACAGGTTCAAGCCCCGTCGAGACCATTGTCCAGTTTTTGTACGGCTGCACAACCACCCGAAGTGGAATCGTCTTCAGGGCATCGTGGTACATGAACATCCCGGCTGGTGTGACGTATCCATGATCGGCATCGACAAAATTCGTCCGCACCGTTAGTTCGTTGGCATATACCCGGTAGCGAATGGTCAGGTTATCGTCGCTGGTGTATACCCGCCAGGCATTTTTACGGATTTTTTCGCTCGGCACGGCTTTTCCACCAGCCAAGGCTGTAAAGGCTTCAACGTTTTTGGCATATTCCCGGATCAGGTACGAACCCGGTGTCCAGACTGGCATTTTGATGTCGAGATAACCGTTTTTCTTAGCATTGGTGGCAGCCGCTACATTTTTCAGTTGCATTTCAACGTCGAAATAATGCGTTTGCGGTTCGGGCATGGAGAGCACGTAGGTTACACTCGGCGTTACGGCAGGGGGATTTTCATCGGATACGAATGTCGTGGCTGTTGATGATCGAGGGATAAAAAATGTCCAGATAGTAAGTAAATACAGAAGCCGGGCGTTTTTTTTCATACGGAAAGAGAGATACCTTCGTTTTTTGTCCAGAATAGACCTGATATTTGTCAATTTATCAGCGAAACTACGACGCAATTCAGACAATAAATAGTTTCCGAATTATTGTTTCAGGTACAAAGGGTCAAGTTGCCGCTGCCGGATCGTTCGATGCATGCGCCAAGCAGACCCCCGAAACCTGGAATCTGAACTTTACATTTTATTTATGCCCTACACAACCTCCCAAATCAGTCATCGCTTGCTTTTCCTACTGATCGTTGGGTTATTTAGTACACATATGGTGCTGGCCCAGCGAACCCAAAGCTATGCCGAACCTGATTATCATTTTCGGAACGGGCTTGAGCTTTTTGAGAAAGCCAATTATGCCGCTTCCCGCTACGAATTCCGTCAATACCTGGAACCCCGACGGAGCGACGGCTCGCAAACGCTGCTCAACACTGGCGATCAAAACGCCGTGGAAGCCGAGTATTACGTGGCCCTAACCAGTTTGTACATCGATGAGCCGGGGGCGGAACTGCTGGTAGACCGTTTCGTCAAAAATCATAGCGAACATCCCAAAGCCGGGCAGCTCTATGGCGATCTGGGGACCTATTACTTTAATCGTCAGGATTATGCCAAAGCCATCAGTTTTCTGGAAAAAGCGGTAGCCCAGGGCGGCAGTACTACCCAGCAAACAGCTTATAAATACCAGCTTGCCCTCTCTTATTACAACACGCAAGATTTACAACATGCGCTGCCGTTGCTCAATGAGGTCAAGCTCGACCCCAGCTTTGCCAACGCTCCAGCCGCTTCGTATTACGCTGGGGTAATTAATTTCCGCAATCGCAATTACAACGAAGCCGTATCCGATTTTCGCCGGATCGAGCGAAATCCCACGTATCAGAATGAGGTACCGAACTGGATTGCGCAATCCCTGTACAAACAACGTCGCTATGATGATCTGCTAGCTTATACCGAGCCCTTGCTCAAGCGATCCAATAATTCTCTGCTCAGTGAAGTGGCCCTGTTTACCGCTGAAGTGTTTTACCAGCAAAATCAGTTTGCCCGCGCCATTCCCTACTACAAACAGTACATTAGTGCTGTTGGGGCCAAAGCGCCAGCAGCGGTCAAGTTCCGGTATGGTCAATCCCTGTTCCGTACGGGCGCGTATGCCGATGCCATCACGCAATTGAAACCCCTGGCCAGTGGGAAGGACACGACTGCACAATATGCCGCTTACACCCTCGGGGTGAGCTATTTACAGACCCAGAACCCCACGTATGCCCTGAGTGCATTCGATCAGGCTGGGCGATTGTCGTTCAACAAAGATATTCAGGAAGAAGCCCGGTTTACACACGCCAAGTTGCAACTGGACCAAAACAACGGTGCCGACGCGGTAAAGGAACTGACAGCTTTCCTGAAGCAATACCCCGGTAGTAAATTTGAGAATGAAGCCAACGAACTGACCGGAGAAGCCTATTCTGCTTCGAACAACTACCCGGCAGCCATCGCTTATATCGAAGGCCTGAAACGCCGAACACCGAAGATCAACGCAACCTATCAGCGGCTGACCTATAACCAGGGCGTAAATGATTTTAATGCCGAACGGTATCCACAGGCGGTTGCGAATCTGGATAAGTCGCTGAAATACCCGGTCGATACTGAACTACAACAGGCCGCTCAATTCTGGAAAGCCGAATCCTACTCCGCAGGAAAGCAATACGATACCGCCATTCCGCTGTATGCCAGCATTGCAAAAGCTGGCTCGGGATCGTATGCGACCAAAAGTCTGTATGGATTGGGGTATGCGTACTACAATAAAAAAGATTATACCCGGGCCCTGCCCTACTTCCGGGATTTTGTGAGTCGTGGAAGCGATGCCGACAACCGCGAACAGGTACAGGATGCCACCATCCGACTGGCTGATACGTATTTTGCGGGTAAACAATACGAAAGTGCGATGCGCTATTATGAACAGGCTATCGCGCAAAATGCACCCGATAAAGACTATGCAGCCTACCAGAAAGCGGTTATCCTCAGCTATGTGGGTCGCGATGCCGAAGCCAAAGCGCAGTTCGATCAGGTACAACGCCAGTTTCCGAATTCACGATTTGTCGATGAGTCCTTATTGCAAAAAGCCAATGTTGATTTCGAACGGGGCGCCTACCAGGTTGCCATACAAGGCTATACCAAATTAATTCAGGATAAGCCCAACAGCTCGCTTATTCCGGCAGCTTTGCTAAAACGAGCCATCGCCTACGGGAACATTCAGCAATATGATCCAGCCATTGCCGATTACAAGCGGATTCTGGACAATTATGGGAATTCAGAACAGGCACAAAGTGCTTTACTGGGTATCCAGAATACCCTGAACGATGCGGGTCGGCCAGAAGAATTCTCCCAGGTGTTGGGTCAGTATAAAAAAGGAAATCCGGGCAGCAGCGATGTTGAACGGGTGCAATTCGAAAATGCCAAGGATATTTATGCCAGTGGAAAATACCAGCAGGCCATCCAGTCCCTTCTTTCGTTCATGCAGGAATACCCGGCCAGCCCCAGCACCAATGAAGCCCGGTATTACCTGGCCGAATCGTACCGACAGACGGATGATGCGAACAATGCACTCCGGTATTATAACCTGATCATCACCGACAATCGCTCCGATTACCTTGTTCGGGCAGCCACCCGAGCGGCCGACCTGGAAGCCAAACAGAAAAATTATCCCCGCGCCATTCGAAATTACCAGATCATTATGGCCCGAGCCAATGGAAAAGCCGACCAGGTTGCCGCCCAACTGGGTATGATGGATACGTATTTTGTTTATCCCAAACCCGATTCAGCCGCCATCATCGCCCGTGAGGTACTTACGGCTGGCAACGTGGTGCCGGGCGCACAAAACCGGGCGCAACTGATGCTGGGTAAAGTGGCCTTTGGAAAAGGGGATTATAAAACCGCACAGGCTGATTTTGAAAAAACCATTGCCCTGGCAAAGGATGTTAATGGCGCTGAAGCGCAGTATTATCTGGGGCTGATTCTGAACAAACAGAAAAAATACAAAGAATCAACGGCCACCCTATTGAAGTTTAATGAGCAATTCGGCGATTTCGAATACTGGAAAGGGAAAGCCTTCATTCTGATAGCCGACAACAATGTGGCGCTCGACGAGGTAGCCCAGGCCAAAGCTGTTTTGAATTCAATCATCGAAAATTCATCCGATCAAGCCATCATTACCGAAGCCAAACAAAAACTGGCGACCTTAGAAAAATAAAGAGTGAAAGAGTGAGAGAGTGAATGAGCAAACTAATCCCATAGGTTTCTTGCTTCGCTCTCTCACTCTTTCACTCTTTCGCGCTTTAATCTTATGCAAACACGAATCATACTTGCCCTAACCTGTCTTTCGACTGCACTTTTTGCCCAGCAGCCTAAGCCAACCCGCCCGACCAAAGAGGGCGAAATCGATAGTCAGGAAATCACGGTAGAGAAGAGCCGTAAAATTGAGCTTCCCCCTGCCAATCGGGTTTTTAACAAGATTCCATCGATAAAACCCTCAGCCGAACAACGGAAACTGACCTATGAATTTGAAGATAGAAAGCTAATTATTGGCGACCCGCGAATCAATCCGACTATTCTACCTCCGGCAACGGGTCAGGAAGACGATACGCCCGCTTATAGCAACTATGTAAAGCTAGGGGCCGGGAATTATAGCTCGTTTCTGGGCGAAGGATTCGTAGGCATCAATAATCTGTCGAATCTGGCATTGGAAGGCTCTATCCGGCACTTGTCGTCTGGGCTAGGGCCTGTCGATGGGAAAAATTCCTCCCAAAGCGATACGCGTGTACGGGTCACGGGTAAGTATTTGGCCGATGCCTTTAAACTACAGGCCGACCTCGGCTTCGACCGGAATGCGTATAATTTCTACGGATATAGCCGTGAATTCGCCACTCAGTCAAACTTCAATCCCGATCAGATCAAGCAGCGGCTCAATACGATCAACTTTAAGCTGGGTATCGAAAATGCCAACTCCGATAACGCCATCGACTACTCCCTGCGTACGGGTATCACTTCACTGCGCGACCGATTCAACGCATCCGAAACCGATTGGGGAACGAACCTGAATGCTTCGCTGGGCATCAGCGATAATGTATTTGCCCTGGTGTCTGCTGATGCGTACTTAACCCAGCGGTCGGATGGAAATATTGTCGATAACCGAAATCTGTTTCGGGTAAAGCCCACCTTTAAGTACACTTCCGATTTGCTTACGCTTACCGTGGGGATCAATGCCGTTAACCAGACCGATCAACGGCAGAACATAAACGATACCCGCGCTTTCCCGGTTGCCAATATCGATATTACTCCCGTAGGCAATATCCACATTTTCGGGGGGGTCGATGGCGATATCAACCGAAACACCCTTCGTTCGTTACTAACTGAGAATAAGTGGCTTGCTCCACAAGTCCTATTGGCTAACACTGTTAAGTCGCTGGATATTTACGGTGGGTCGAAAGGAACGCTGGGAGGAGGTTTCTCCTATGAAGGAAAAGTGTCATATGCCCGTTACCGGAACTTCTCGGCCTTTAACAATACTGCTCCCGACACCACCAAATTCTTCGTTCTTTACGATGGAGGCATCACCAATGTGCTTACGATTTCGGGGCAATTGGGGTATGCTTTGAAAGATAAGTTCCGCTCTACACTGAAAGCTGATTTTTTCAACTATGGTCTTGATCGGCTCGAAGCCGCCTGGGGTCGCCCGCGTACTACAGCCACCTGGACCAACTCGTATACCCTGAATAAAAAATTATTTGTCACGGCCGATTTGTACTTTTATGAGGGCATCCAGAATAAAAATATGGTATCTGGCGTCGCCTATACCTTAAAACCCATTTACGATGCGAACCTGAAAATTGACTATTTCCTAGGGAAGCAGGTGGCCGCGTTCGTTGCGTTAAATAACATCTTCGGTCAGAATTACCAACGGTATTTGTATTATCAAACGCAAGGGCTTAACTTTCTCGGAGGAATCAGCTATTCATTCTAATCTGACCTCTAACCAACAACTATGGCTTCCGTCAACGACTATCTGAAAAAGTTGCTGTATCAGTACGATTGCGTAGTTGTTCCTGAACTAGGCGCTTTTCTGACGCATTACCAGTCGGCAAGTTTTACGGAGGCTAACGGCTTGTATCTGCCCCCCCGCAAACGAGTGGCGTTCAACGAAGCGCTACGCCTGGACGATGGCATTCTGGCCAATTACATCATGCTGCATGAGCCTGTAACCCGTGAGGGTGCTCAACGGCACATCAGCTCATTTGTGGCCGAACTTCGGCAACAGGTCGAATCGACAGGTCGGTTTGAGTTAGAAGGCATTGGTACATTCACGTATAATGACGAAGGTCGCCTGCAATTTGGTCCCAGCTTGCGTCACAATTTTTTTGGTGAATCCTACGGCCTAAGCCCTGTATCCGTACAGGCGGTTTCGAAACAGGGCCAGCCTGAGCTACCGATCGAGGCTATTCCTGTGACGACAGCCCTTGGCCCCGTAAAAGTAGAGGAAGACGTTACGTTGACACCCTATCGGCCATCCCGTCCTTACTGGCGTGTAGCCGCTATTGCCTTACTGGTGGGATCATTGGGGGTATTCAGTTATTTTTCGGTGATTGAGCCAGGCCAACCCTTTCAAAGTAGCCTTGATCCAGCCAACCTATTGCGGTTCACGGCCTGGTTAGTTGATAAACCTGCCAGGACAACAGAAGCTCACAAAGCTGTCCCCGTCAAGAAAATAGCCCCTGCCCCAACAGCAGCAATGCCTGCAGATGCCCCTTCTGTTGAACCGGCACCTGCAGAACCGACACCCGTTCCGGCAAAAGAAGTATCGACGAAGCCTGTGACAGCGCCAGTCGAAAATAAAGCAAAAGCGATAGCTACTACACCAGAGCCCAAAACCATCGAAAAACGCGACGTATCTGTTGCATCACCAACTGTAAAACCACTCCGTACTGGCCCTCATTTTACAGTCATTGCGGGTGTTTTCCTCAGTAAGCAAAATGCCCTTCGCTTACGTCGGCAACTACGCAAAGCGGGGTACGAGGATGCCTTTATCATCATGCCGGAAGCTGGCGAAAAGGAACGGTACAAAGTAGCAGCGGCTGGCTCGGCCATTCGCTCGGAAGCCGTTGCCAAAATGGCTGCTATCGACTCCCTGGCCGGTACGGAATCCTGGATTCTAAAAAATTAATAAACTATCTCTATTAAAATAGATTAGCCAGCCTTGAAAAGCTGGCTATTTTTTTCAAATTAAACTAACTGTCAACATAAACAGCTAGCCAAAATATGAAAACGTATTTCATCCAGATGCACAACGAAGTAAAGAGATTTCTAAGCGATGCACTCGCTGGCCGAATTAAGGTAGATATTTCTTAATAGCAGTCACCGTTGTCACCACCAGCATAAATCCCTTAAAACAAAACGACCTCCGCTTTCGCAGAGGCCGTTTTGCAAAGCAAACAGGAAGTTTAGCCCAGGTAGGTTTTCAACGCCTTCGACCGTGAGGTATGGCGTAACCGACGAATGGCTTTTTCTTTTATTTGCCGAACCCGTTCACGGGTCAGGTTAAATTTCTCACCAATTTCTTCGAGGGTCATGGCATGCTCGCCGTTCAGCCCGAAATACAACGTGATCACATCTGCCTCGCGTTGAGTCAATGTCGAAAGCGCCCGTTGTACCTCTTTCCGAAGTGAATCGTTGATCAGGCCCGAATCTGGTTTGTCTTCACCATCGTTTTCGAGTACATCGAGCAGGCTGTTTTCTTCGCCCTGTACAAATGGTGCATCCATTGATACATGGCGACCCGAAATTTTCAGGGTGTCAACCACTTCAGCGGCCGATATTTCCAGAACAGCAGCCAGTTCTTCGGGCGAAGGCTCGCGCTCAAACTTCTGCTCCAGATCGGAGAACGTCTTCGAAATCTTGTTCAGCGAACCAACCCGATTTAGCGGCAGACGTACAATCCGTGACTGTTCGGCTAATGCCTGCAGAATTGACTGACGAATCCACCAAACGGCGTACGAAATAAATTTAAATCCACGGGTTTCATCGAAACGCTGGGCGGCTTTAATCAGACCCAGGTTACCTTCGTTAATCAAATCACCCAGCGAAAGCCCCTGATTCTGGTACTGTTTCGCTACGGATACCACAAAGCGTAAGTTCGCCTTCGTCAATCGTTCGAGAGAGAGTTGGTCTCCTTCCCGAATTTTTTGGGCCAGCGTTACTTCCTCGTCTGGTGTGAGTAGATCTACCTTACCAATCTCCTGCAAGTACTTGTCTAGCGACTGACTTTCACGGTTGGTAATCTGTTTTGAAATTTTTAGCTGTCTCATATTCTGTTTTCCCCGGCAGAGCGACTATATAACGCTTTATTTTGACGTTGAATTACACAAAAAAGTAACAATGACTTACGCATTTTTGTTCTCTGGCTTAGGCAGTAAAACTTTGCGCGACAAACGATATTTCCCCGTTTTTTTATCAATGTCAATCAATTTGACCGTTACTTCCTCGCCAACCTGCAAAACACCGTCCATAGACTCCAGTCGCTCCCACTTAATCTCGGAAATATGCAATAAGCCATCTTTGCCTGGCATAAATTCAATAAAGGCACCGAACGGCTGAATGGTTTTCACTTTGCCTACATAGGTTTCGCCTACTTCCGGTACAGCTACAATCCCTTTCACCCTCGACACGGCTTTGTCCATGCTTTCTTTGTTCGTCGCAAAGATGCTGACCCAACCCGCATTGTCATGTTCATCGATATTGACAATGGCCCCCGAATCTTTCTGGATATCCTGAACCACTTTACCGCCGGGCCCGATCACCGCACCAATCTGATTGGTATCGATCTTGATGACAACAGCGCGTGGTGCATGTGGTTTGAGATCGGGACGAACCTCGGCAATGCCTTTCTTCATTTCACCCAGAATATGCAGTCGCCCAGCCCGAGCCTGTTCCAGTGCCTGAGCCAATACTTCGTAAGAAAGGCCATCCACTTTCAGGTCCATCTGGCAAGCCACGATACCTTTTTCTGTTCCGGTTACTTTAAAGTCCATGTCGCCCAGGTGATCTTCATCCCCCAGAATATCGGACAATACCGCGTATTTCTCTCCGTCAGAAATCAACCCCATGGCAATACCGGCTACGGGCGCTTTGATTTTAACACCAGCATCCATTAAGGCCATCGTACCGGCACAAACCGTCGCCATCGACGACGATCCATTCGACTCCAGAATATCTGATACGATCCGGATGGTGTATGGATTTTCCTCTTCAGGAGGTAAAACTTTTTTCAGGGAACGATGAGCCAGGTTTCCGTGTCCGATCTCGCGTCGGCCAGCACCCCGGTTCGGCTTCACTTCGCCCGTTGAGAATCCAGGGAAGTTGTAATGCAACAGGAATTTCTCATACCCTTGAAACAAAGGCTGATCAACGATCTGCTCATCGGTTTTGGTACCCAGCGTAGCCGTAGTGAGCGACTGAGTTTCGCCACGGGTGAAGAGTGCAGAACCGTGGGGCCCTGGTAACAGCCCCGCTTCCGCCGAGATCGGACGGATTTCGTCTAATTTGCGACCATCCAGACGCACCCGCTCATCCAGAACCAAGCGACGGGAGGCTTCCCATTCCAGATCATGGATGTAGGTTTTGATGAGACTAACATTCACTTCCGAGCCTTCCGGAAACGAAGCAATGTATTCATCACGAATGGCTTTGAAGGCTTCGGAACGTCCTTTTTTGCTTGGATTCTGCTGACGGGCTACGGCATAGATTTTATCATACGTTGCGGTCCGTACAGCTGCCCGAAGTTCTTCGTCATGCGTTTCGTGGTTATATTCCCGCTTAACGGTTTTACCCACTTTCGCTTCCAGCTCTTTCTGTGCCTGGCACTGCACTTTGATGGCTTCGTGGGCTGCTTTCAACGCTTCCACAACCTCGGCTTCTGAGCACTCGCTCATTTCGCCTTCTACCATACAAATATCTTTCTCCGTAGCAGCGACAATAAGATCGATCGTAGCCCGATTCAGATCGGCCGTTTTGGGGTTGATCTGATACGTTCCATCAATTTTTGCCACCCGAACTTCAGAAATGGGTCCATTGAATGGAATGTCGGATACCGCCAGCGCAGAGGAAGCCGCCAGGGCTGCCAACGCATCCGGTTGCACTTCAGGATCGGCCGAAATCAGGGTAATCATTACCTGGGTATCGGCATGGTAATTATCTGGGAAGATAGGCCGCAGAGCCCGATCGACTAAACGACTAATCAGAATTTCGTAATCGCTTAATCGGCCCTCACGACGTTGAAAGCTTCCTGGAATCCGTCCAGCCGAAGCAAATTTCTCTTGATAATCAACAGATAAGGGGAGAAAATCAACGCCTTCTTTGGCTTCTTTACTCGATACAACTGTGGCTAACAGCATGGTGTCGCCCAGCCTGACAACCACCGCTCCGTCGGCCTGACGAGCCATTTTGCCGGTTTCGATGGTAATTTCCCGCCCGTCGGGCAGCGCAACGGATTGCGTGGTAATTTGAAACATACAACAGATTTTGAATACGTCCTCTACAGCTTTAAACCGCGTGGGATTCGACTAGTTAGCCGTAATCCCGAATTTATTTTATTTAATCGCAAAAAATTTCACCCTATTGGTGTAGAAACAACAAAAATGAGGGAATCTACTATAAGCAGATTCCCTTTTTTAACTAGAGCCCGATTACTTCCGTAATCCCAGCGCTGCCAGAATGGCCCGGTAGCGCATGATGTCTTTTTTCATGAGGTAGTTCAGCAACCGCCGACGCTTACCTACTAATTTTAAAAGACCCAGTTGGGTGCCATAATCGTGCTTGTGAACTTTCAGGTGCTCAGTTAAATGACTGATCCGATACGTGAACAGCGCGATCTGGGATTCGGCCGACCCGGTGTCCGTTGCACTTTTGGCATAGCCCGAGGTGGAGAAAATCTCCTGCTTTTTTTCGGTCGTTAGATACATCTTCAGACAGCTAAATGATGAAAAAATTATGAATTCGGGGGCAAAGATAGCAAAAAAATTCTATAATCCGTTGCCGTCAATCAATTGTTTATGGAATGCGTACAGAATAATCCTATTTAGGCCTAATTACTCACGGCTACGGTTTGTCGATTTCGAAAGGCCTCCCATTTGCGTTTTAACCGCTCCCAGGCAATTACGTAGACGTCTTTATCGAACAAACGGGAATCATGGCGGGCGCGCTGCATGAGCAATAACCCGATTGGAAACAGGACTATGTTAGCCATCCAGGCTCCTAAAGGCACCCAGAGCAGCCCATCTTTGGCATATTTATCGCCCGCAATGGTTAGCACATACAGGAAAATAAAAAAGACAATGGCGATCAGGACCGGAACCCCGAAGCCACCTTTTTTAATGATGGCTCCCATTGAAGCGCCAATGAGAAACATCACGAAGATCGAAATCGACTGCGTGAATTTGTGATGGGATTCCAATTGGTATTTCCAGACATTCTTCTCTTTTTCAGTCAGGTAGGTTACGTTAGACGTGGCATAGGACAGAATATTCTGGGCCGAGTTGAGCGCTAGCTGGGCTAATTCGGGTCTGGCAATCTGGTACTTTCTCAGGAGCGAGTCGACCCACTTCCCATCCATAACCTTCTTTTTGTGGACCGTCCCATCCGACTTGAACTGGTAGCTATAATACTGCCGGGATGTGCTGGCAACGTTCAGGCTGGTGCTTGTATAATCTTTCCGCAGCGAATCGGTCAGATCCGACAGTTCTTTGAGGTTTTTCATGTATTCATGATACTCAAACTGATTTTCGTCGGTCCGCTTAATTCCGAATGACTCCAGACTAATTACCAGCCGATAATCCTTAAAGCCATTCCGCATAAATTGCCCTCCTCGAACCAGCGACCCTCCACTGGCGTAACTTACCGTGCTATTATCCGAATATTCCTGATAATCGTTGCCATTGAACAGTTCAAAGACGAGGTATGTCCGATCCTTATCCGTATACATACGCCCCGAATCAGCCAGTATTATCTCACGGTTCCCCGATTCAAGCCCACTCATGGGATGTTTGTAAATGACTAATCCCTTCAACAAATCCCCATTCTGGCTTTCCTTAGCTCCTTTGATTTTATGATCAACTTTGATGCTGTATCCGGGAAGATCATTGTAAAATATTCCCTCTTTCAGATTCAGGGCAGCCTTCGCCGTTTTAATATCGTACAGCAAACTATAGCCTTTCAGGTTTGCCCAGGGCGATACCGAATTATTGAACCAGAATGAAAAAATACTAATCCCAATGGCAACGATCAGCAAAGGACGCATGGCCCTTGTCAGCGAAATACCGGCACTTTTCAGGGCTGTCAGTTCAAAGAACTCCCCTAAATTACCAAAGGTCATCAACGAGGAAAGCAATACGGCCAGGGGCAATGCTGTAGGGATTGTCAGCAAAGCAAAATAGAAGAGAAGTCGGACAAAGGTAGCCAGATCGAGGTCCTTTGAAACGAAGTCATCGATATAAAACATCAACAGCCGCATCAGGAAGATGAAGATGACGACGGCCAGGGTCAAAAAAAACGGCCCCCAAAATGAGCCGAGTATTAATTTATCAACCTTTTTCATTCTCTAAAATGCACCACGCCACGGGTGTTCCCTAATGAAAAATGGCAATGATTCAATTACTAGACGTAAAACACCCTATATATTGTTCATTTTCCATTAATCATTAACATAATTTAACTCCCAACAATTTCCCGCAGTTTTTCTAACAGCCCATCCCAAAGGTCTTTCAGTTCCTCCTCATCGGTTGTATTGGAATAGTCGGTAATGCGTAGAAATGTCGATTGGGTCAGTTCGCTCTGATCGACCCGGAAGTCTACGTAATTATTATCGGAGCCCTCGTCGTCTGTATCCAGAAACTCGAAGCGTACCCCCTTATTCTGCCGCATCGATACCTGTCTGGCTATATGGCTTTCGTTATCCCATTGGAAATCGAACCGTTGTTCAGGCATGGTATTGACTTTGGTAGCAAACCACTGCGACAGGCCAGACGCTGTGCTTATGTAAGGGAACAGCATTTTTGGGGAGGCCCGGAGTTCATACTCGGCGACGAATTTATATTTCTCCATAATTTTTTACCATAGAAAAGGGGTCGTTGGCAAAGGTAAACGATTTTTTTTGCGAAAGTCAACGTCCTTTTTTGCATTAAGTCAATTTTTCCCTACTTTTGTGGCATCAAATCCGGCGGGGTAGCTCAGATGGTTAGAGCGTAGGATTCATAACCCTAAGGTCGGCAGTTCGATCCTGCTCCCCGCTACAATACCAAGCTCTGCTTTGCCACTGGACCCGCCCGAAAGATGCGGGTCTTTTGCGTTAAAATACCACCCCAGTTCCCTCTCCGGCCTAATTAAAAAAAAAGCATTAGCCTTTGTTTACGGATGAAGACGTCTATTCAGGAACCATTTGTCCATAGGCTATTCACAGCCGTCGTCGATTATTTATCCCTTATTAATCCACCTTTTTAAGGGCTTTTTAACAAGATCAAAAAACTAGTTATCCCTAGCTTATTCAGGCACTAATGGATTTCTAATCAATTCTAAGGTTTTTCTAATTGGTTTAGCCACCGATGTGTATCGAACTTTGTATTGCCTTTTCCTATTGCTGGAAACAAGGAAAGTCGACAAGGTTTATCATGCATAAAAGTCGATAATCCATGATGGATTCATGCAGATAGCCATTTGTCACTAGCAAGTGGCTATTTTTCCTCCTGGCTACCTACAAGCCGGAACAGGCTATAGCGCGTAGAAGCCTCTATAATCACCCTATGGAATTATACTATTCATTTTCAATACTCATTGTCCTTGCCGCTATTTTCGCTTATGTAAACGAGCGCTTTCTAAAATTACCGTCGACCATCGGCATTATGCTGATGGCTATGCTTGTCTCGATAGGTTTAGTTATTACTGGTAATTTATTCCCCAAACTTTTTGAAAGCTTCTCCCGGTTTATCGCGAATCTCGACTTTACCCAGATACTGATGGGAGCAATGCTTAATTTCCTGCTTTTTGCCGGAGCGATCCATGTTCGCCTGAAAGATTTACGAGAACAGCGTGCACCAATTATCGTTTTCTCAACAATCAGTGTGCTCATCTCTACATTCATCGTCGGTCTACTGGTCTATAATACGCTTCCACTCTTTCGACTCAATATTCCTCTCATCCAATGCCTGGTTTTTGGTGCTTTAATTTCGCCAACCGATCCTATTGCCGTGCTGGGGATTCTAAAAAAGGCAGGGGTTAACAAAGCTCTGGAAACTAAAGTAGCCGGGGAGTCTTTGTTTAACGATGGGGTGGCAGTCGTTGTATTTGTCGTTCTGTTGGAGTTAGCCAAAGGCTCTGCTATTGATTTATCATTCACGCATATCACCTGGCTGCTCATTAAAGAAGCGCTTGGAGGCTTTGGCATGGGCCTGCTATTGGGGTTTGTTGGCTCACGGGCAATGCAGCGAATCGATAGTACGAATGTGTCTACACTGATTACGCTGGCTGTTGTTATGGGAGGATACCTGATCGCCCAGGCTATGCACATTTCGGGACCACTGACGATGGTTGCCGCTGGCTTGATTGTCGGTAATTATGGGAAAGCGACCCGAATTTCGGTGATCACCCGCGATTACCTGGATAAGTTCTGGGAACTCATCGATGAAATCCTGAATGCCATCCTTTTTCTGATCATAGGCTTTGAGTTGTTGCTGATTCCTCATATCACCCGGTATTGGCTAATTGGACTGATCAGTATCGCCATTGTGCTGGTAGCCCGGTTTCTTTCGATATGGATACCTACCCTGTTTATTCCGTTCAAAACAAAATTTGACCGACAGACGCTCACCATTCTGGTTTGGGGAGGTTTGCGGGGCGGAGTATCGGTTGCGCTGGCCCTTTCGATCGATGAAGAACTCAACAAAAATTTATTTCTGGCCATAACCTATTTCATTGTGGTTTTTTCCATCGTAATCCAGGGCCTAACGGTGGGCAAGTTGACGAAACCCAGGAAATCACGCGAACGAAGCGACGCCTTGAACGAATCGATGGGCTAGGTAAGTTTTCTAATTGACCGTTTTCTAAACGTATACTATCAAGGTTCGTTTACTCATATCCTGACATCTACCCATGAGTTACTGTATACAGTGACCTAATTGGTCATCATCTCCACTTACCTACTTGCGCTGCCAGTGCGATTAAACTTTCTTTTTGACTATCGGTTTTGGTATTACAGCGTATAACGCATCGCTTGCGAAGAATTAACCTGTAACCGATTTTATTCTGTATGACGCAGTCAATCAAAGCCCTGGGAACAGACCTTTCTCAACCGTCTCCGCTAGCTCCGATAGCAGCTTACCTACTCGCCAAACGGGAAGTTATCTTTAATACCTGGAGGATGCGCATTGAAAACGATCGTCTGGCACTACCTACGGCAGCCACGCTGGCCCGCGACGAGTTCAACGATCAGATCCCCCTGATTCTTGATGCGCTGGATTGCCGACTACTGGGGCGGCCTGAAGTATCATCTCCCTTTGAGAAAGCTAAAGAGCATGGATTGCATCGGTGGCAAAAAGGGTATACCCTTACCGAACTTCTACAAGAACTGGCGCATCTGCACCAACTTTTGGGCCATGAGCTGGAATCATTCGCTTCGACTCATTCAACGCTCTCTCCCATCGACCTGGCACAGGCCTTCGGGCATATCAATACACTCATGCTGGAAGTGATTCAGGGAAGTACCGTCCAGTTTGATGAATTACAAAAGCAGGAAGCGGCCCAGCGAGCCGCTAAGCTTCAACAGGCGTTAGCATCACTCAATGAATTGAGTCAGCAGAGAGGGGAATTGTTACGAACTGCCACCCATGACCTTCGTAGTTATTATGGTCTGATTCGTAATGCAGCCTGGCTCCTCGATCAGCCCGGAACGAAAGAGGAACAAGCTCAATGGCGAAGTATGTGGCAACGAAACCTGGACAATGCCGCAACTTTACTGACGGAGCTAATGGATCTGGCCCGTCTGGAAGCTGGCCAGGAGACGCTACAGCTCGAATCATTCGATGCGGGTGAATTGCTGCGTCAGATTGCGCAGAGTATACAGCCCGTTGTACAGCAGCAACATGTCAATCTGGAATGGGCAGGGCCTGACACGCTGTTGGTGGAAGGCGATAAAATAAAAGTTCAGCGTATGGTTTATAACCTGCTCATCAATGCCCTTCGCCATACACCATCGGGCTTGATAACCCTTAGCTGGAGCCGGGAAGACAACTTCCGCTGGATCATCAGTGTACAGGACACTGGACCGGGCCTGCCCCCTGATGTAGTTCAGGAGCTGGGACAGTATCTGCTGCCCACCGCCGACTCTACGGCTGTTTTTCAGCGTCCGTCATCGGATGGCACGTTTCGCGAAACCAAACAGGCACAATCAACTTCCTATGCCCAATCGAAAGGCGAAGGTATTGGACTGATGATTGTTAAGCGTCTCTGCGAACTAACACATGCAACGATGGACATTGAAACCAGACCTTCGGTTGGTACGGTCTTTCGGATTGTTTTTCCAATGCATTATTCCAATAACCTGTGATTCCACTTTAAAACCGCTCCCGCTTCAACCCATTTATGTAGGAACGGGAGCGGTTTTCGTTTACTGCACAACGACCGTAAAATCCGTATCCAGATCGGACGTTCCGGGTGTTGCCTGCCCATTTTTTGCGTTGGGCTGATGACGTAATACAACTTTAAGTTTGCCGGTGCCTGCTGCTCCGGTTTTGATCTCTGTGGTCAGGCCAATGGGGTAAGGCCCTGGTGCCGGGTTCGTATCTTTATCCGTTAGGGTAACGGTGAGCAGAGTGGAGGGTGTTGGCGTATAGACGAATAAATGCTCGTTGGCCTTTTCCTTAATTTCGGCTGTAGCATCCAGGGTTGGGGTCTTGGTTTTATCCAGTAAGGTGATGACCCCTGTGTAGGTCGTGTTTGCTTTCAGGTTTAGTGTCGCCTTGCTAAAGTCTGCGGTGGTGTTCAGATTTTCAATAGTGGCTGTAACGACCTCACTTTGATTGGCTTTGTTTGTCAAGGTGAGTGTAGCGGTGGTAATCGCTTCATTGTCGTCGGTTGGAGTCACATTCTGCTCGCCATTGTTACACGCAACAGTAAGCAATAGCGTAGCGAAAACGCTGACAGCTAGGGCATTAATTCGTTTCATAATCAGGAGATATTAGAGATAAAAACAGGTTGTATTCACTGGTTAGACCCCCTTACCGACCGAAAAAGGGAGCTTGATTCTGAGCATAAAGGATCGGCCGGGCTCGTCGGCGAAATAGCGGAAACGGTTCAGGTAATCCCGGTAAACTGTGTTAGCCAGATTCGTTCCGCTCAAGCTCATATGCATAGGCTGCGAGCCTACCTGTACCGTACATCCCAGCTCGGCACCGAGCAGAAAATAGGCGGGTGGCGGAGCCGCAAAATCACCCGTAAAAATGATTTGCCCATTTTCCTGACGAGTCGTCACCGCAGGTGCCCGATTCTGTCGGGCCACATATAACCCACTCATTGACAGGTACAGATTCGACAATTTCCCCCACTTGGCCCAGTCGTACCGCAGGCTATTGTCGGATCGGTTAGGGGGAATAAATACCAGGTAAGCATGGTCGGTCTGATTAAACGCAAACAGCAGTGCGTTTTTGGTGGTAAGCGCCAGGTGATCCGTCAGTTTATAGGTCAGGGTGGCATCTATTCCCCGGAAAGTAGCCCGTACCTGGGTGTAGGTGTAAGCAGGAAACGCGCCACGCTGCCGAATGACCGGTACCGAATCGGGTTTTAAGTAGATGTAATTATTAATCAGGTTGTTGTACACACCGATTTCGCCACTCAATCGTTTTCCTGCGTAGGCTAATACCAGATTTCCATTCAGGGCCTGCTCTGGCTGTAAGTTCGGATTTCCCCGTTCATAAGCTACTGCGCTCTGGTGCAGGCCGTTGGAATACAAATCGGCTACATTGGGGGCCCGCCAGGCTGTGCTTACCGTAGTCGTCAGCGTCAGATCGGGGCTTAGCTGGTAGGCTACCCCCAGCGACCCATTAGCATTCTGCCAGCTATGCGTTTTGAAGTAGGTTTGTTTGGTTACCTCGTCCAGAAAATAAGCCCGCAACCACCGATAATCGTACCGCAATCCGGCTTCCAGTGTCCAGCGATTTACAGCATACCGTTCGATGGCAAACAGTCCGGCTCCGTAATTCCGAAAATTTGGAATCAAGAACAGATACTGGCGTATGTTGCCCTGTGTCAGCCCGTTAAAACCTACACTACCCGACCACTGCCCCCCTGCTTTGCTCCGAATGGGTGCGTGCTCCCACACCAGATCGACCGTTTGCGATATCAATTTCAGGTACAGTTCGGGGTTGAGGGCTCCGCTGAACGATATAAAATCATACTCCCGACGCTGGTTCTGTTGCCAGGCATAGGTAGCTGTGAGTTCGCCCCCTCGCCCTGTATGCCAGTAGGCCCTGATTTTGAGTAAATCATGCTGCACATCCTGATAGGGTCGGCCTAGTTTATACGAAAAACCCGGTTGTACCAACGGTTCTGGCCGTTCGATGGCGGCATACAGATCGGCAAGGCTACTCACCTGTGCCCCCGTAAACAACCCTATTTTAGTATCGAACTGACTATAAAATAGTTCTGCTCCCCATCGCTTATGGTCGTAATGCAGATCGCCCGAAAAGTTGGTTTCGTGATAGCTGGTATTTTGCAGGTAATAGTTGGGGGTTCGTACATAGCCCGATCGTTTGAGCGTACCCTGTAGCCGCCAGCTTAATCCCGCCAGTTTGTTAGCAAAAGCGCCTTCGATCATGCCCGATGCCACCCCTAATCCACCATTGGAAGCGCCAACTACGTTGACCTCACCCCCTATTCCGGGTTGAGTAGGCATTGATTTCGGCTCTACCAGAATGACTCCGCCAATCGCATCGGAACCGTAGCGAATACTGGCCGCCCCTTTGATCACCGTGAGCCGAGAAGCCAGGAATTGATCTACCTGGGGAGCATGTTCGGTACCCCACTGCTGATCCTCCTGCCGAATGCCGTTGTTCAGAATGATAATTCGGTTGCTGTATAAGCCATGAATCACCGGCTTGGAAATGCTCGGCCCCGTTTGAATGGAATATAATCCGGTTATGGCCTTCAGGCTCTCTCCCAGCGACTGCCCTCGTGTTTGGTCAAGTGCTTCACCCGACAGGCTATTCTGCACTTGTAACAACTGCTGGGCCTCCGAACGATGTTCGGCCACCACAACCTCCTGCAACGTTTGACTATCGGGCACTAACTGAACAGGCTTGAGAACCAAAGCCGAATCGCCAGGAATTGTTACCGGAACGGAGAACGGCTTGTACCCAACGTATTGATAAACGAATGTGTAACGACCCGCACATAACTTTTCCAGTCGAAAATAGCCAGCCGAGTCGGCTACAGCTCCAGTCGCCAGTTCACGTACATAGACGGTGGCACCAGGCAGCGGCTCCCCAGGGTCATTCGAAAGAATCCTCCCCTGTACACTTCCAGAACAAGCGATGGTCTGGGACCAAACGAATCCGTTTATCCCCATGAGCAACCCAACCAACAAACTTATTCCCCAATAACGTTGCATCCTACAATCCTGATAAGCTGGTTACCGAACTAGGCCGCAATTTATGCAACGTTGTTGCAAATAAAAAATTTGGGCTCAGAAATAGCGATATTTTAATCGTAACCAGTCTATTTTCTTTCTGACCGACCACCAATTCATAAACTCAAAAAGCCACTCCGAAAATCGGGGCGGCTTTGTCCAGTAAAGGGAACGGATTCATCGCGCACTGGAGTAGCGCGGTTAAGCATCCATTCCGTTGATCAGAAATTGCGGGGTATCAACCGCTTTCTATACACCTAATGCAGAATATCGAACACCAACTCCCGAAGTATATCCCGTTCGCTCATGGTGGGTGCGTCAATCCCCTTGCTTTGCCCATCAGCCCGGCGAATAGCGTGGATAATAGACGCCACCTTGGTCAATGGAAACGAACGAGCCGCTGTCTGGTAATCTTTTACGAAGAATGGATTCACGCCTAGCAACGATGCCAACCCCTTATCGGTCTGATCTTTCGAGGCCTGTACCACCAGCACTTTACTAAAATAGCCGAACAACTGTGCCAGAATTACCACCAGGGGATTGTCTTTAGGATTCTGGCCGAAATAATCGACGATCTGATTAGCCTTTACCACATCACGCTGAGCAAGGGCTTTCTGAAGCTCAAAGACGTTGTATTCCTTACTGATTCCCACCAGACGTTCGACCGTTGCGGCCGAAATTTCTTCGCCTACGTGGAGGTTGATCAACATCTTATCGATTTCTCCCGCCAGCCGTTTCAGGTCATTGCCAATATGGTCGGCCAGCAACTGGCAGGCTTTGGGGCTAACCTTTGTGCCCTGTTCGCGGCAATATTCGCCGACCCAATCGGGCACTTTATTGTCGTATAACTTCTTAACCCCCAGCAGTTTCCCTTTCGACCCAAACGCTTTTACCCACGACTTTCGCTCATCGAGGCCGGGCTTACCATCTTCTTTTACATAACAGAGCATCAGAATGGTACTCGACAATGGATTGAGGGCATAATCTTCGAGTAGTGTCTGTGCCGATTTATCCCCCAGCCCAGTCAGTTGCTGGGCCTCTTTGACGAGTACTAACTGGCGTTCGGCCATAAACGGGTACCGTCGGGCATAATTCAGGACAGCGCCTACATCGGTATCTTTACCAAAGAGCACAAACTGATTAAATCCTCGTTCGGCAACCGGAACGGCCACTTTTTCCAGTTCGTCGGCAATTCGGTCAATATAATACGGTTCATCCCCATGTATGAGATAAACCGGGGCAATTCGCTTGTTGCGGATGTCTTTTAACAGGGTATCTACGGCAGCAATCAATCGGTTCTAAACGTTAGGGTTCGCGGTTCATTCGTCCCACAGGCAGCAGGCCAGCCGACAAAAATACGGGTTTAGCTCGGTAACCGATATGCTTGACCCACCGAATAATTGGTCGATGCGTGCAAACAGCCTGGTCTGCATTGATAACCAGGCAAGCCCTTTTCCAAACCGCTCACCGACGAATCAATACCCCCGGATAAACCCCGGTGCTTTTCTGATCTTTGTAAACCAGTTGGCCAGCTACCCAAACCGCTTCTATACCCGTCGACAGCGCTTTGTTATCGCCAATTCGGGCGTTATCCTGCACCGTATCTGGATTCAGCAAAACCAGATCGGCATAATAGCCAGGGGCCACCACACCCCGGTTTTTGATCCCAAGATGTTCGGCAGTCAGGCTGGTCATTTTCTGAATGGCCGTTTCGAGGGGTAGTAGCTTTTGTTCGCGAACGTAACGGCCCAGCACCCGCGTAAAAGCCCCATAGCCGCGTGGATGCCCGTCGTTGGCGCCGTCTGAACAGATATTGGTATGTGGCCAGGCCAAAAAGCGTTTCACATCCACATCGTCCATCGACTTGCCCATAATGCCTTCAATCCCGCCAGCGTCAGGATTCTTCTCCGAATAAGCGGCTGCTTCAGCCACTAACCCCATCAGGGTTTGGGCTGGGCTTTGCTGCCGTAGCTGGGCCACTTCCCCAACGGTTTTTCCGGCATAGGCTGGATTGGCGGCAAACCGGACCAGCACCGACTGCGCCGGATCGAACAGTTGATTAACGGCAAACTCCGCACTGGTCAGGTTGGTATAATCGCGCTTGGGGAAAAGTACCCGTAAGGTCGACATCCAGTAGTCGTATGGGTAACAATCGGCGGTAATGTTGACCCCTTCCGCCCGCGCCCGTTCGAGCTGAGCCAGGATGCGCGTCGATTGCCCCCAGTGGTTACGGAGTGCAATTTTCAGGTGCGAAATCTGAACCGGCATTTTCGTGGCGCGGCCAATCTCGATTATTTCGTCTACGGCATCGTCCATCATCGCATCTTCACTCCGTATGTGACTGATATACCGCCCTCCGGAATCAGCCGCAACCTGCGCCAGTTGAATCACTTCGTCCCGATTCGAGAAAAACGCGGCTTCGTATTCGAGCCCCGTCGATAATCCCAGCGAACCCTGGCTCATCTCGGTTTGTAACAGGGCTTTCATCCGGTCAACTTCATCGGCTTTAGCCGTTCTGTAGAGGCCATTGACGCCCATAACGTGCTGCCGTATCAGGGCATGACCCGTGTAACTGGCCACATTGATCGCAGCGGGCTGGCGTTTCATTCGGGCCTGTAAGGTATCCATTCGGTAGCCGCCCCCATCCTGTCCGATTACGATGGTGGTAATCCCCTGATTTAAGGCCGGAATGGCATCTGGTTTGGTGCTGATATCATGATGGCTATGACTATCGATAAAGCCGGGGGCCAATACCCTGCCTTGCCCGTCCGTAACGGTTTCGTTCGGAAACGCGCTCAACTCGCCTACTTCCCAGATGCGATCAGCCCGCATCCGAACAGACGCCACGCGGGCAGGGGTACCTGTTCCATCAACTAATCGGACGTTCGTAATCAGATGGGTTTGGGGCAGTTTGATCGGTTTACCTTCCAGAATCTCCCTGACTATGCGCCCGGCAGCATTGCCCCCATTGGTCAGAACAACTACCGTTTGTTTACTGGTAACGTAACGCAGAATTAGTGTTCGAAAGCCGACCCAGCTCCCCGTATGCATCAGTACGTTTCCATTGTCTTCAATCATCCAGCCAAAACCGTATGGATAGGCAGTTCCATCATTCAGCTTGACGGGGGTAAAGGCCTCCTGTAAGGTAGCCGCTTTAACCAGCTTTTCACTGGAAAGCGCCTGGCTCCAGACCAGCAAATCCTCGGCCGATGCATATACATTCCCATCGCCCACAACGCCATCCAGCCGGATCAGATCGTCCGGTACGTTCCGGCCGTTTTCCCGCCGAAAGCCGTAAACCCGATGGCGGGGAATGGTGCTGCTCTTGTGGTAGTAGATGTACGTGTTTTTGAGCTTGAGCGGCCGGACAATATTCTGGTCGAAAAAGGTTTCGATGGGCATGCCACTCACTTTAGCCACAATCGACCCCAGCAGTACATAGCCCGTGTTGCAGTATTCCCAACGGTCGCCGGGCTGAAACACCAGTGGGGGCTGGTATTGATGCAGCAACTGAATCAGTCTGTCGTTGGTCAGCGTATCGAGCGGGCCGAGGTATTTTTGCGCCAGATCGAAGTATTCGGGCAGCCCGGAAGTATGGTTCAGCAAATCGCGAACCGAAATCCCCGAATACGGAAAATCGGGTAGATACGTCTGAACACTTTCATCATACGTAAGTTGACCCCGTTCCTGCAACTGCATGACCATCATGGCTATAAATTGCTTTGAAACTGAAGCCAGGTTGAAAGCGGAACTGGTCGTAAGTGGTTCAGACGTTTCGCTGTTTGCCACGCCAAGCACTTTTCTGAAGCGGACTTTCCCCTGTTCGGCCACCATCACCACCCCATTGAATTGGGCCTGATCGTGGAGTAGGGTTAAGGTAGAGTCAAGCGTTTTCAATCGGCTGGTGGGTAGTGAGGTCGTTTTTTGAGCCAGACCCGAACCGGATACTAAGGCAATCAGAGGAAGTAGGCAGAAACGGTAGAATGAACGCATAAGCTATTTGACGAAGAAGTAGGCCAATATAATCGCACGCGTGCAATATATTTGGCAACGGATACGATTAGGTTTCTAAAAGTTTGTTAATTTCTTTATGAACAATCGAGCTATACTGCTCACGGATGGATTACTGAGTACCCCTAATGCCAAAACGGCTCATGGTTTAATTCGCGGAACCGAACGGTACACCGTCGTTGGTGTGGTCGATGCCCCAACGGCTGGACAGGATGCTGGGATGGTACTGGACGGCCAACCGCGCAACCTACCCGTATTTGCCTCCGTCGATGAGGCTTTAACTCAGCTTGCGCCGTTAACCTACGCCATCGTTGCCATTGCTACCAATGGCGGTATATTACCAACGTCCATGCTCGACGACATTACGCGTTGCCTGGAACGAGGCCTCTCGATAGTCAATGGATTGCATGAGTTTCTGAACGACAAACCCGAACTCGTTGCCCTGGCGAAGCAACAGGGCGTTGAACTGATTGATGTTCGTCGGCCTAAACCCCGAACCGAACTCCATTTCTGGACCGGAGCGGTACGGCAAATTACATCGCCCATCATAGCCGTTATGGGCACCGACTGTGCCCTCGGTAAGCGAACCACCGCCCGACTCATCCGAGAAGCCTGTGGACGGTATGGTTTAAACGCTCAAATGATTTATACAGGGCAGACGGGTTGGCTACAGGGCGGTAACTACGGCTTTGTTTTCGATTCCACACTGAATGATTTTGTGTCGGGTGAGCTGGAACATGCGTTGGTATCGTGCTGGCGCGAGACCGGAGCCGATGTGCTGCTGATCGAAGGGCAGGCAGCCCTCCGAAACCCGAGCGGCCCCTGTGGTTCGGAGTTTCTGGTGTCGGGCAATGCGCGGTATGTGGTCCTTGTGCATGCCCCAAAACGTACGTACTATGACCACGACCCGGCCTGGGGTGAAATTCCTTCCATCGAATCGGAAATTGCTCTCATTCGTGCCTATGGTTCGACGGTAATTGCCGTGGCCCTGAATACAGAAGACTGCACAACCGATGAGGCTTACCAGTTTCAGAAAGCGTATCGCGAACGACTGGGCATACCGATTTTACTGCCGTTGCAGGATGGCGTCGATGCCATCATCCCCGTATTAAAATCCTTGTAAATAATCGTATCCAACTAAACCGTCGGTCCGGCAACTGGTTGAGGCCGCCCCTTCTAAGTCAGGAATGGGATATTTTTTGATGATATGCGTATTCGATCTGTTCGGGCTTACCTAAAAAACCTGGCACTGACCAAACCCTACACCATTGCCTACCAGATCACATCCGATGTGGAAAATGTGTTTCTGGAAATCGAACTCGACAATGGCCTCATCGGCATTGGTGCGGCTAATCCATCGCCCGATGTGGTTGGTGAATCGCCGGAGCAGGCGTTGCAAAACTTACAGAGCGAATGGGCTTTGGGATTGATTGGCAAAGACATCCGCCTGTTTGTCTCCCTGATCGAACAGGTTCATGAGCAATTTCCGAATGCTCCCGGCACATGGGCCGCCCTGGACATTGCCCTTCACGATGCATTCGGTCAGTACCTGGGCATTCCGATTGTAGCTTTTTATGGTCAGAAAATCCATGCTTTGCCCACCTCAGTAACTATCGGTATCATGAACGTTGCCGATACGCTGGCCGAAGCCGACGACTATTTCCGACAAGGGTTTCGGGTGCTGAAAGTAAAAACGGGCCTTGACGTCGATGAAGACATCGAACGGATGCTAAAGCTTCGGGAATGGCACCGCCATTCGGTCAAGATTCGTGTAGACGCCAATCAGGGGTATAGCCTGGCCGATTTACAGAAATTTTGTCGGGCAACAGCCGAATTGGATGTCGAACTCATTGAACAACCCTTGCCGGTTGGTCAGGAACACGAGTTGCTGGCTCTGTCACCATCTATACGCCAGACCTTAGCCGCCGACGAATCGCTAAAAGGCCCGGAGGCTGCTCTGACGTTAACGAATCGACCGCAACCCTTTGGCATTTACAATATCAAATTAATGAAGTGTGGAGGCATTCGTTCGGCTTTAAAGATGGCCACTATAGCCGAACCTGCCGGAATTTCTCTTTTTTGGGGGTGTAACGACGAAAGCCGAGTGAGTATCTCTGCGGCTTTACACGCAGCATTTGCCTGTTCGCACACCCGTTATATCGACCTCGATGGCAGTTTCGATCTGGCTGAAGATGTTGTTGGGGGTGGCTTTGTGGTTGAAGACGGCTACATGCGGCCAACCGGTGGCAATGGCCTTGGCCTGACAAAACGGTAAACCTAAATCGGAATGACCATGCTTCCTTACTTCCCTTTTGGTCAGCGATTTAACGACAAGATGGGAACAACTCCCCTAGCTAAAACTGACCGATTGCTGGAAGTAGATTCGCAGTACACTTCGGAAATCGGCTTGAAACGGCAGCTTCTGGCTCAGTTACCCAGCTATTATTTTCAGTCACTGCCCGGCTACGAATTGGTTCAGTGGGAAGCGCTTGACCAGATACTCCACAAGTTGGTGGATACGTATCCTGAACACTTTTCACTAACCAAACAGGGCACTCAGTGGCGGTGGAAAAACCACTTACTTGCCGAAGAATCAACGTTTAGGTTTGGGGATCGGGCTTCTCTCCCCTATGCACCCCTCGACTGGGTTGGCCGTCAGGTACAGGAGGACTTGGTGCTCGTAACAGGCAACGAGGGGCAATTGGTGGCGGGTCTGCTCTGCTTTGCCAACGACTGGAGTCTGGACGAAAAACTTGGGCTGCCGTTCTGGCAAATCCACGAACCGATCAACGCTATTGTTGAACCCATGATGCGTTCGGCCGAACACTTTATGCAACGATTGCCCATCGGTAAATCCTTCTGGCGAGCCAACTGGAGCGTGAAAGTCAGCAATCAGTTAGATATGAGCACCCGGCATTTACCCGCCCTCAAACAACAGTTGAACGATTGCCTCCCCCAACTCACGGTCGACACCATCGGTGACCAACTTTATGTCCGCGTTGAACGGCAAACCCTCACCCGGCTCCCTGCATCCGATGCTATTCTGTTCACCATTCATACCTACCAAAACACCCTGGCCCACGAAGCTGCCCACCCCGACCGGGCTGCCCGCATGGCTCAGGTATTCAGCACTGCCCCGCCAGCCCTGATTACCTATAAGAGTATGACTGATTTTTTGCCGATCCTGCTGGATTATTTACAGGCTAAAGCAAAACCTGGAGCCTGACTAACCCAACCCAAACTCTATGCAACACCTCGCACGCACCCTCGACACGCGATCGGCCATTTTACTGGTAGTAAGCGGCATTATCGGCTCTGGCGTTTTCAAAAAAGTAGCCCCCATGGCGGCTGAATTAGGCTCGCCGATCCTGGTCGTAGGTTGTTGGATTGCTGCGGGTTTGGTTAGCCTGGCCGGGGCACTCACATACGCCGAAATGGCCGGTATGTTTCCGCAATCGGGTGGTGAGTATGTGTATTTCAAACATGTATACGGGAAGTTATTTGCCTTTCTGTACGGCTGGGGGGCTTTTACCGTCATGCGAACGGCTACGATTGCCGCGCTGGCACACATATTCGGTCAGTCGCTCATTTCGCTGACCAACGTTCCTGACGCGTTTGTAGAGGTTGCGGTCAAATCGGTAGCCACCCTGCTCATTCTCTTTCTAAGCCTTGTCAATTATCGGGGAATCACGGTTGCCGAGGGCCTTAGCCGTATACTTATCTACCTCATTTTTATAGCCGTTGCCATCATTGCCGTTTTGGGCTTCCGGGCAAACACGGGTAGCCTCCTCAACCTGACGCATGCCTTACCTCGTCCCAACACTTCGGCATATGGTAGTCTGCTCGGTTCGCTGGTGGTTGCTTCGCTCGGTGCTTTCTGGGGGTACGAAGGCTGGAACCAGATCGGCTACATCGGTGAGGAAATCAAACATCCACAGCGAAATCTACCCATTGCCCTCAGCGTTGGTACCAGCATCGTTGTTGCCATTTATGTGCTGCTAAATGTCGTGTATGTGTATGTATTACCGATCGAAACCCTGGCTGGCTTAGCCAATACGCCCGGCAAAATTGCGGCTGTCGAAGTCGTACGGGAAGCGGCTGGGCCAACTGGAGCTATCTTTATTTCGATTCTAATCCTGATCACCACCTCAAACTCGACAAATGCATCCATCCTGATGCCCGCCCGCGTTTTTTATGCAATGGCGCGCGATGGCCTGTTTTTTAAAGCAGCCGCTACCATTCACCCCCGTTATAAAACCCCTTCGGTAGCAATCCTGCTTCAATCGCTATGGGCGCTGATTATGGTTTGGTCGGGGAGCTTTGACCAACTGACGGATATGCTCGTTTTTGCCTCGTTTATTTTTTACGGAGCCACCGCACTGGGGGTGCTGATTCTTCGAAGCCAACAACCCCAATTAGAACGCCCTTATCGGGTCTTTCCAATTATTCCGGCCTTCTTTTGCGGATGCTGTGTGTTGCTGGTCATCATGACCCTGATCAATCAACCTCGCGAAGCCTTCACAGGGCTTGGTCTGATTGCCACCGGACTTCCCTTTTACTGGGTCTGGCGAAAGCGAGCCATTTAACGCGTAACCCCAAAAAATCAACTGTAATTCAGTACATTATACTTAACTATAAAAAAAAGAGGGATCGTAAAGATCCCTTCTGCGTCGGCTTGTAGAGTCGGCAACGCTGAGCTATCAACCTATTCAATTACCGGATACCCTTTGTCGATCCAGTCTGTTTTAAGGTTTTTGGCAATATTAAGCAGTTTATGATTCTTGAAACCCATTTCATTAAGTTTCGTAAAGGCCGGGCGAACATTCGGGCAGTTTTTAAACGGGCAGCACCCACAATAAATCACTATGGCCCGCGTCTTCGGCTCTTTGCTGAGTAACTTTTCCAGTTTCGCCAGATTCTCCGCTTCACTGGCGGGCCCTACGCCAACCGATGTTTTGATCGTAGCCGCTGGCCCAATACTGATGATCAAGGGCTGTTTGGCCTCTGGGGTGTTAATCGTAGCGGCCAAATCTGCCGGTTCCAGCAACTGTACAGGTTGCCAGGGTTCTGCGTTTTTCCAGCCAACCTGAACAACCATCAGACAGATCAGCAGGGCGGCCAGCACAGCCCCTGAGCAAGTGACAAACAAATAATTAGGTTTCATGTTCATAGATTAGCGAGCAACGTGGTTCGTATATTCTGAATTGTGGTAACAAAATCGGGCCAAAAGTTAGCAAATTGTTCGCCAATTTCGGTATAGAAACGCTCCAAATCCTCTATGGCCGTATCCAGTCCCGACGGGTAGGCGGTTCTACGGGCAACTCCCTTTAACGACCGATCGATACCGTCCAGATATTGGTAGCTCGTCAGCCAGTCCTGCCGAATCATGTACTCAGCCATCCGAACGACCGGAGCGGGCAACCGATTCGTATGTGTTTGGAGAGTCTGGTAGAAAAAGGCCACAAAATCCGACAATGGTTCGCCCGTTAGCGTCTGAAAATTTGCGGCCAGAAAATGGTCGAAAAAAATATCGACAGCCGCCCCTGCATATTTATGGCAGCGCGGATGCAGCAAATCCCGAATGGCCGCTACAGCCGGATGCTCATCGGTTAAGGTATCGATGGCCCGATGTAGCCGTACCCCAGCTATTTCGCCCGGTGTTAGACGATGGCGCGGACTTTCGGGATCGCCTTTAATAAAATCGCCACTAAAATTCCCGATGATTATTTCTGGATGCCGTCCCGAAAGGTATGCATGTGCCAGTATATTCATGGCACATCCGAGGATTGGGTAGTCGGTTCCTCTACCACATATCGCTCAACGGTCACGCCAAAACGGCGCAGGAACTCAACCCCTTCATCGGTCCCAATGCCTTTATAGGCTGCATACGAATTCAGGTAAACGACCCGCGCAATTTTCATGCTGTAAATAATCCGGGCACAGGCAATGCAGGGTGACAACGTGACATAGATGGTTGCCCCTTCAATTTCGGACCCGTTTTTGGCCGCGTATAAAATGGCATTCTGCTCGGCATGAAGCGCCAGCGAACATGACCCTTTCGAATCGCGGGGGCATCCAACGTCAGGAAACTCCTCGTCGCAGTTATGAGTTCCGGCCGGGGGGCCATTGTACCCAATCGAAATAATTCGGGTATCGCGGGTCAATACGGCCCCTACCTGCGCTTTGATACAGTGCGACCGTTTGGCCAGATTTACGGCCAGATCCATAAATATATCATCGAAGCGCGGCCGGGCCGATTTCAGTTTGGCATGCAAAATAGCGGTATCAATTGGTGGTTGCATTCGGTAAAGATACGGCAACGATCAGCTAATTAACAGTGACCCATGCGCAGATGCCTATTTTCTAGCCGCATTATGTAACTGATATAGCAATTATATATCGGAGGGCATGATTTTTGCCCTACTTACAGTCGCTAATCTATCGCCCAAACGATCCCTTCATGAAACAATTTCCCCTGCTATTTTGCGGCTTTTTCCTCGTCCTTTCTGCCTATTCCCAATCCATTGTTTATGTAACACCTGCCGGTGCAGGAAACAATTCCGGAAGCTCCTGGACCAACGCCCTTTCTGGCCTTCAATTACCCAACCGGGTCGCCACCGCCGATTCTGGAACCCAGTTCTGGATCGCTGCAGGAACCTACAAACCTACTACCACAACCGACCGAACGGCCTCATTCAGCATTGCATCAGGCTTATCGGTTTACGGTGGATTTGCGGGTACAGAGGCTTCATTAGAGCAACGAATTAATGGAAGTAATGAAACGATATTTTCGGGTGACATTGGCCAAGAAGGGTATGCACAAGATAATAGTCAGAGCGTACTTTGGATAGGACTTTTTGGTGGACAAACATGCCTGAATGGCTTAACTATACGTGATGGGCATAGACTACCTGGCGATAAATTCTATTATATAATCAAACAAAACGGGGTTGGTATAAGCACAGTTTTCTTCAAAAAAAAATCTCATTTGCTCATTGAAAATTGTAAAATCATTGAGAACATTTCTGAGGATTTCGGTACTGGAGGTGGCTTATCAGTCCTACTTGCTGATTCTGGCCAATCTAATGTAACGATTAAAAAATGCTTATTTTCACAAAACCAAAATTATTCTGGAGGAGCTTATTTAACAGCACAGTACACTAAAGGAATCATCATATCGCTCATAGAGGATTGCGTCTTTTCAAATAATTCGGCGGTTGGCGGTTATGGTGGCGCGATTTATAGTACTACTTATGATTCTACTGTTTGTTCCCTTAAAATAAAGAATAGCCAATTTCTTTCAAACCAAGCTACATATTCGGGTGGGAGCCTATATTCTAATTGGGCTCAATGTCAAATAGAATCTTCATGGTTTGTTAAGAGTATGTTGGGAAATCATCTTTGGCAATAAGTCTCGATTCGTTGTAACATGATCTGGCTATTGGCCAGATACAGCCAACTGACCGAAGAAGATGCTGTATGCTCATAGTCTTTGACGATTCTCCGAAAATAGTTCGTCCAGGCAATGCTTCGTTCCACTACCCATCGTTTGGCCACCGGTACAAAACCTTGGGCTGATTCAGGCCGCGACGCTTTCTCAAAATCGATACTCCAACGGTCAAGCTCTTGAGCAAACACGCCGTTGTAGGCTTGATCGCCG
>NZ_KB893195.1 GCF_000374025.1 Spirosoma panaciterrae DSM 21099
CGTTGGCAGCATATCGCCTGTTGGCTTGAGGAGCTCAAGTTTAGCGGCCGTCGGGGAGCTAGCTGTACTCAGGCCATTGATAAGCTGATTTTTCCCATCCTGAAGACTGCTCATGTCGAGTATACCAGTGTTTAGTGCTCCATTGTCGGGAGTCGGATTAACCGATTGCAGCTTGTTGAGTCGATCGGTAGACAACCCCTCTCTTCCCGGAACGATGTTGACCAGGCTGGAGAGGTTACTGAGTAGACCCGCTCGTGCCATCTCAGGAGCCAGGTCATCTTCGATCGTATTGAGGGCGTCGGTGGCCCCTTGTAGTCGGGCTTCGGCCGCATCGCGTCGGTTCATACCTGCCACAATGCCCTGACCCAGGGCCTGGCCAGCGGCTGAACCCAGCGGGCCACCCAGGGCCGTGCCCGCAATCGTGGTTAGTACCGGAACGGCCGTTTTGATGGTATCACCAAAGAAGGTGCTCTCGCCATTGCGTTTTCGAAACCAGGTCGGTTTCTGAAACTGCGGCAGGTCGGCTACCTGCGTGAGGGGTTGTAAATAATCGTAAACAGCCATAAGTAAACCTCGTCTAATTAAATGAAGTAAGTTATTGGCTTCTTGGTGAAGCCAGAAATGATTATTTACCGGATATGACCATACTGATCTTTTATTCTGGCTTTAATCATTAGTTCAGCCGAGGAGCGAGAGGCAGCAGATCATAGTGCTCCAGACACCCCTGCATAATGGCAATCAGCCGCATATTTTGATTAACCACTTGCTTATTCAGATCGGACAGTTGTTTATTCAAATCAGCCGTCTCACTGGCTGTACGCCGGATACTCTGATACTCCTCCTCCGTCTGATGTTGTAGCCTTTGCCAGTGCCTCAATTCTTGTTGTAATTGCTCAAGTTCTGTCATAATTTAAATATTTTTCAAGGGTGGTGATTTGCAAACTGGGTATAGCATTCGGTTCGATTGGCTTATCCCAATCCGGTGGATAGCCCTGCCAGTCAGCTAACAGGCAGTCAGCAAAGTCAATCCCTTCCTGACGGCCCAGGTCAGTAACTCTCTCTTCTAAAAAATTGGAAACATCGATCTGAAAAGCCGGATGATCTACTTCAGCCTTACGGAGCTGTTCGGCTTTCCGACTCCAGTTCAGATAGGCTTTTCCATAATTGGAGTCTTTTCCTAGCAGAGCAGCGTCGGGGAAGGCAGTAATGGATCGGCCTACCAGCGGTGCTAACCGTTCGGCATTGAGGTAAGACAGAGCCCCTACCGCCAGCCAAACAAACTGGTCAAAATAGAGACTACATATCACGGCTGTTTTAGGAGCCTCCACTAGCGCAACGGGTTTACCCTTTGGTACTGTCACTAATTGAGGAAGACCAAAAAGACAGGGCGAGAACTCTTTCTGCTCAATGTATGCCGTTAACCAGGCAGGGTAGGGTTGATTTTTCTGGGCTAACCGATAGGCTAAGGAGGTATGTACCCAATCGGTCTTACTACACTTTTTCCCTGCGGCATTAACATATTTAACCGTATGCCAGTTATCGTCAAATAACTTTATCTGCCCCCCTCGTTTACGGTTCTTCTCATCGATATACCAAAAAACACAAGCCCCAGGCCAACGACTAGACGTACCAATCTGAAACTGAGCCAAGGCTTGATTTGCGGCTTGGGCACCAAAATGTCGACTTAACAGTCTGGCAAACTGATTACGTTCATAATGGCCTATGGACTGCTGAAATACATCCTCTGGAATGGAGTAAACTGGCTTTTCGGGCTGACTAACGGGTGGGTTCTGGCTGACGGACTGAAGATACATTGAGTGATAAGCAGGCTGCCTTTGCGTTTCTTCTTTCCAACATTGATACACTTCGTCAGCATAACTTAGGCCAGATGGGCTTTTTGCATAAGGACTCAAGTGATAGCCACAATTCACTTCCCGATCGCAACGTCCATATGGTTCAGGCAGTGGCTCATCACTTCGCGTATCGATGTAACGACTCAAGGTTCGACGATACTTAGGACTACAATTGGGACAATCGCCTTTAATGGCTTTCTGAGGGAGTCGATATCGTAAGGAAGGGCTCGTCATACTATCTGTTCATCAATCGTCCTAACTGTCCTAACTGATTGTCCTAAGCGTCCTAAAAATCAATCGTCCTAACCGTCCTAACCAACCATCCTAAGCGTCCTAAAAATCAACTGTCCTAACTGTCCTAATACCCCCCCTATATAGGGGGGTATTCAGGACAGTTAATTAGGACGATTGAATCGTAATTTTTTCTGGGTTAAGTTGGTAAACTTCATACCGCTCTTTAGTCGGCTTAAACTTCGTTAGATAGCCATCAACTTGTAATCGATGAATCAACTGCTCGACTTTTGTCTTTCCTAGGGGCGAACCGACATACTCGGATGCCTCCATTAAATTGGTTCGTAACTCAGAAAAACGTAATGACTTATTTTCGGCAAATGCTCGGCGAACAAGGCTTTCCACCACTTCGGGCGATATACTACTTTTCTCTGCACCAGCTCCTCTAGTTGACTTCCCTTGATTAACGTCTACTAAATAAGGCAGTCCGTCTTCATCGATGGAAAAGGCAAAAGGCTCAAACTCTTTATCCCGGCAATATTCAGCCGTTACAATGGATGACTCTTTATCGGCTGGATCACGACTTACTGACACTACAGTTTCAGCTTTATTGACTAGCTCACTGCCTAGATGTCCCCGGGCGTTATTGCTCGATTTGTTTTCGTGAATAATGGTAATTAGATGTGCACCGGTCTCTTCGGTCCATCGAAGTAAATCAGTAGCCCGATCGGTGGCTTCCCTACCATCATTGATATCAAACGTTAGATCTCTAATTCCATCAATGATAATCGCTCCCAGATTGGTGGTATCATAAATCGCCACCTGGATTGCATTTAGCCGTTGACTGGGAGGATACTTTTTTAAGTGGAAAATCCGAAGGGTAGGTAACGTCTGCTGGCCAGCCAGTGTGGCAATCCGTCGAAGAATTCGCTTTACATGTCCAGGATGCTGCTCAGTGTCAAAATATAGAAGGGATCGCTGATTAGGAGGTAAACGTCCACGAATCTTCTGCATAACCGTATCGTTGGAGATTAAAGCAGCGACCAAGGCACTAACCAGGAAAGTCTTACGGCTTTTTGCTTTACCAACAATGAGCGAGAAGTTACCTAAGGAAGCGAAGGTAGTTTCCTGCTCCCCAGTAACAATCTCCAGGCAAGGCAAAGGCTCCTCAATTACATCATCCAGTTTGATTTCGGCCTTGCTTAGTAACTCTCGGTAAAAGGTATAATACTCAGCATTGCCCAATGGGGCTGACCGTTCTTCCGCGCTCAATGGCACTGATGCTTGCTGATCAGATATGTTAGGCGTACTATTCGATACAGGACTCGACAATTCCCGATCTTTTGTCAGCGAAGGGGAAGTGTCATCCAGTATTGTAGTTGCATAGTTGTTGAACTGCTCAACAAACGAACTTCCCAAATCGACTGAGCTTGGTAAACCAATAAGCTTACTCAGCCCTCCTGGGCTTTCTTTCTTCCGAAATGACTTTTGGTGTTCAGGCAGAATCCAGTAGTCAAAAAAATCATTACAAAAACCTTCCTGGTAGCCTGCTCGGCCCAATTCATTCCGGAGCTCATCGACGACAAAACTGGCGATGAGCGGTCGTTTCCGCTTGAGGTGATAATCAATCACTTGGGATTTGACAACAGTCGGTAAGGTCTCAATTTTATGCACCGATAGTCGCTTTGTATCAGGGTCATTAAGCTGCTGTCGAAGTTCATTCCACTGGGTGTCATCCATCAAGAGTTGCCGATCATCAAGTACTGACATCGTTTGATTAACTTGCATGGCAGTTACAATTTTACAGGCTGTCGCCAAGCTGGCCGATGGCCTGCTTTGATTAGAGAAAAGGTGGCCGGGTAAATTCTTCGTACCAGCGGTAGAATCCTTCAAATGACCGGACTTCAAGAAAAAAGCCAAGAGATGCTTCTATCTGGCGAGCGATAGCTTTTTGCGCTTCACTTAGTTTATCGGAACCAGATTTGATTTCAAGACCAACAAAACGTCCACGAATACAGCATAAAACGTCTGGGGTGCCCCGTGTAGATCCAGAAGGTCGATACTTACCTAAATTCTCATCGTAAATTCCGCCAGTGTTGATTCTAGCACAGAAGTGACCATTAAGCTGTAGCCAGGCCATGACACAAGTTGTCAGGCCATTGGCAGTTCTATCGGTGTATTTACTTCTGGGAATGCGACTCGCTGGAATATTGGGATATTTAGCAATTTTTGCTTCGTCGGCTATTCGACAAAGGTGCTGAAGGGCGTTCATTGGGCTTTACGCCCTCCTAAACGTTGCTTTGATTGTTTGCGGCGATCAAGACGAACTGCGACTTGGATACGCGATTCTTCATCTAGTTCTTGGGCTGTTGATTGACGTCCTTGCTTAATCCAAGCGACTAATTCAGACTTGATGAAGTAGATCCTTCCTCCTCCACTAGGTTTGCAAAAGGGTATCTTTCGCTCAAAAATATATCCGTAAATAGTAGCGTTGGTTACATTAAGCAATTCAGCAGCCTGACCAACTGTCAGTAGTTCATCAGTAGGTATCGAGGAAGTAATAGGCTGATTTAGTCTATCCAGAAGCGTTTGCACCAGACGGTGCGTTTCGGATACCTGACTTTGGAGTTTTTCAAAATCGATTGTCATACATCGGCTGGGTTATCGAAGCCGATGGCAAAAAAATAGGCGAAACATACCGCAACTCAATACCTAAGGTACACTTTGAGGTACGTTTTTTAAGGATTATATAGTATACGATGTGATTTCGCTGGCTTTTTATCTTTCGATAAAGCATCATATATAGTGGAAGGCTTTAATTTATTTATTGACATTCCGTCATATGCTCGAATCCAATAGACCAGCCAGTCTCTAATTTTGGTTTTTTCCTCAGTTATATAATCAGCCTCTTTTGCTTGTCGAAAGACATAAGCTATACTCCCTTGCATATGTTTAATTATTATAGGCCTGGAAGCCTGTTCACCCTTAAGTAATTTCAAAAAATCCTTACGTTGGCTTTCGTCTTCTATAAAATTTTCAAATGCCTTGCAAAGATCATCGCAGGCTTCAGTGGTAATTCGCAATCTTGGGACATCATAGTTATTTAGAGAATTATCAAGCTGCTCATCCTCTTCGATATCTGAGCCTAAAGTAGTTTTGATCCAATTATCAATATGTTGACGCGTATGGACAAGTGCATCCATATAGGACTGGTTCTGCCGAAATAGCTTTTCTTGGAATTTTAGTTTGAGAAAGTTTTTCTGATAATATTCACGAGCCTCTTCCAGTTGGTTGCTATCTATCTTAGCTAGTACTTCTTCCTGCAAAATAGCTTCTTGCTTTTCGTTGGCTCGCTGCTTTTCCCACAATGCTTTACAATACGTATCTCCTATTTGCATATAATCAGCATCAAACTGATTCTGCACCTGCTTGTAATAAATAATCTTTTCCCGCCATTCTGAATCAGGCAACGTCTTATATTGCCTGTCGATAAGTAATCTTACCTCGCTAGCCATTAGGTGATAATTCTGAGGCAAACTCTCTAATACACTCCAATCAGCGCGACCATTAAACACTAGTCGTAATGTCTTGATATAAGCCCGCATTAGCTTTAAATAAGCATCAAAATCGCTGTTCTGCATAGCTAATTGGACTTTTTGAAACCAGTTAACACGCTGGCATATTGCCGCTTGACATCGTCCTCAAAGCTGTCTAGATAGTTCTTGGTAGTAGCTACACTCTGATGGCCTAAGCTTTCACTAATAAATTCGGTTGGAGCACCTGAACGCTTCAGAATAGTCGCAAAAGAATGGCGAGCCGTGTAAGTCGTTACATCCTTCTCCACACCGACTGCTTTGGCAATCTGTCGAACATAGATGTTCGTCATCTTAACGAATTGTCGGATTTTGCCGATTTCTTGCTGAGGAGTCAGTCCTGGTGATAAAATTGAAAAGATATATTGATTTGGCTTGATAGGCCGCTGCCCCCATCGATCAATAATAGCTCGTACCTCATCCGTTAAGGGAATACTGATCGGCAAGGCATCCCGCTTAGTACGTTGGGTCTTAGCTCGTACAAACCTGATATAGTTGCCGTCAATTTGGGAATAGGTTAACCGACCAATATCCTTCGGGTTCATACCATTGCAGAGGTATGAAAATAGCCATAGGTCCCGATACCGCTCCTCGCTACTCCCCTCTTCTGCTGGATAAGTATAAATCTTTTCGATGTCCGAAAGCGTCAGTGCTTTCTTGACATTTCGACCCGCAGGGATCTGGTAGCGTCGCTTTGAGAAGGGATATGCCTCCCGGTCTATGATGCCATCCTCTATTGCCCTATTATAAATCGTTCTGAGGCTACGCAGATAAATCCCCACGGTCGTTAGTGCTCTCCCCTTCCCTGTCATCCACTGCTCAAAGCCTTTCAGCCAAGCAGGTGTTATCGCCGAAAATGGTAAAGGCTTCTTACTGTTATGGTAGGCTTTTACCGCCGTTAGCCCATCTTTATAGCTGTTAGCCGTTCCTGCCCTCCCCTCTTCCAGCAAGGCTTCTAAGTACTGTTCAAATACTAGTACGACGTTATCGGGTTGATCATTGGCACTCGTTGAATAGCGTTTCTCAAACTCCTCAAAACTAAAGACCGGCAAGGCCGAAATGACTCGTTCAGCACGGCGGCTAATAGCGCCAAGCATTGCCTTGGTATCCTTTATAAAATCCTCACGAGGTTTCAATGAGCTTACCTTCTTCCACTGCTCCAAGGTCAGGTTAATCTCTGTCGGGTAATACCGCTGTTGGCGCTGATAGGTAATGCGTAGCTTGACGGGATAGGTACCGTCCTGCTTTTGTCGCCTAGTATCGAAATAGAAGTTTGCCGTTGCGCTCATGCTGCTGAATGCCAGTAGTCAGGCATGCCTTTCTCAGTGTCAGGCATGCGACTCATTTGCATACAAATTTGCATACACACTTCCGTAATTACCAGTAATAGGACGAAAACATTTTACAAAAATAAGCCTATAATCATCGTATAGGGCTATTTTATTTTGACCTGTTTTGTCCCCTTTTCCTATGAAAACCGATTTGTAATCAGGATGCGCAAGCGCGTCGGGGGTTCGAATCCCTCCACTGGCTCTGTCAAAATCAGATAGTTACAAACAAAAAACCGCCTTCAGCAATGTTGGCGGTTTTTTGTTTGCATTCGTATTTGCCTGAACGATGTAGTATCAATCTCACAGGTATAAAATCCGTTTTATTGATCACGTCGAAAGTATTTATGGCGGGCTTAACTTTTAGCCTTTGTAAGTTTCTGAATTTGGAGAGAACCTTCGAAATTTCGGAAGCCATGTACGAACTAGCTTCATTTCCAGTCTCATCAACAGACCCGCCAGATACCCCCAAATATACTTTCAGGCTGACTGTACATTTTTCTTCAACACGCCCATCGTTTCACGCTGGCGCTGTTCAACGTATTGGCGCGCTTTGGCCACTTTCCTCTGGGCGTCTTTCGGATCTTTCGCCATAGCCAGAACAGCAGGTACGATCCCGGCTACCTCCTTGGGGTTGTCCATGTCGAAGAGCCAGTCGTCCAGACCAATATCCCGCCACATAAAGCCTTTACTCGTTTGCTCATCAAATCGGCAAACGATAGCTGGGATATTATTGGCAATACACATAATGGGCGAATGCATTTCAAGACCGAATAACCCCGCCGAGCGGATGTAGGTGCTCACCGCTTCGTCGGTGAGCCAGTAATGATCTCGCCAGACCACTTTCGCTTTTACATCGTCGGGAAGCGGATCGTAGAGCATCTCCTTCCCAATGCGAACCTGGGTTTCGTTTTCGGGAACGAGTAAAATTTTCAGGGGTGTCTGCCGAACAACAGCAATAATCGCTTCGCGGATGGGTGCATTGTCCTGCTCTTTCATTTTGTCGTTATAGGCTCGCCGGATCTCATTGGGTACCTGCTTTTTGCTGGGAAGCTCCCACCAGGGCGAGAATCGATACTGCGGAATGGCGCACAAAAACTTGCCCTTTTCCAAACCATGTTCGTTTAGAAACGCGATAGCCGCTTCGTCATTTTTTAAATCAACCGCAAATGCGCCGTCGGGGCAAAACTCCATAATGGGGCAATGAACCCCTTTTTGTTTGGCAAAAGCCAGCGAGACCGAATCCCGGAAATACGCAAATGTAGCGTTGCTCAACAACGCAATATCAACTGGGTTTACCTGCTGTCGCTCCTCAGCAAACCCATACACGCCGGGGAAGGTAATCCCGTAAATCCCGTATGGCTTACCCGTTTCTTTAGCCCAGCGTTCCACATCCTTTCGGGCCACAAGAGAAGGGCCCGATCCATGCAGCAAAAACACACAGTCCGAAAAAGCGAGGCTAATTTCTTCAGGCGTTTGGATGATGGGGACGGCAGGAAAGCGTTTTCGCAACATCTCTTCTACCCCATTCGCTACATTGGACGGCCACAAGCGCACTTCCACATCGGGCAGGTATTTTTCCAACAGGGCCAATACACCAGGCGTATGACCAATGTCGCCGATATTTTCGGTTTGCCAGGACGAGCGAAGAATAATTGATTTTTTCGCGAGTGCCCCGACGGTCGCTGCTTGTGCCAATGCCGGAACACTCGCCAGTAATCCAACCACTGCCGAAAACTGATTCAGAAAAGCTCTACGGTCTTGCATCGACTCAAACGGCAGTTACGTTCTTTTTGACTAAGCCCATCGTTTCGCGCTGGCGTTGCTCCACAAATTTGCGGGCTTTAGCCGCTTTCGCTTTAGCCGCTTTGGGGTCTTTGGCCATCGCCAGTACGGTTGGTGCATAGCGCGCAATATCCTGTTCGTTATCCATATCGAAGAGCCAGTCGCCCAGACCAATATCCCGCCACATAAACCCTTTGCTGGTTTGTTCGAAGAAACGCCCCACGATGGCCGGAATACCATTGCCAATACACATAATGGGGGAGTGCATTTCGAGACCGAACAACCCCGCCGAGCGAATGTAAGTACTCACGGCTTCGTCGGTGAGCCAGTAATGATCACGCCAGACCACTTTCGCTTTCACATCGTCGGGGAGTTTGTCCAGCAGAATTTCCTTACCTAGTTTCACCTGCGTTTCATCTTCCGGGCAAATCAGAATTTTCATCGGTGTCTGACGAACAACGGCGATGATGGCTTCCCGGAGTGGAGCGTTGTCGTGTTCACGCATCTCCTTATTTCGGGCATCCCGCTTTTCGTCGAAGGGCGTTTTTTTGGCCGGAATTTCCCAGTAGGGTGTGAAGCGGGTGCGCGGAATGACGCACATGAATTTCCCCTCTTCCAGCCCATGCGCTTTCAAAAATGCCGTGGCCGCCTGATCATTGCGCAGATCCACGCCAAATGCTCCGTCCGGGCAAAACTCCATGACCGGGCTGGTTACTCCGTTCTTTTGGGCAAACTCCAGCGAAATCGAATCACGAAAAAGAGCAAACCGGGCCTTACTTAGCAACTCAATATCGATTGGGTTGGGCGTCACGGCAGCTTTGGGGTCGTTGCTATATACCCCAGGAAATGTGATCCCGTAAATGCCAAAAGGTTTGCCCGTTTCTTTATCCCATCGCTTCACGTCGTTGCGAGCCACCAGCGAAGGGCCGGAGCCATGCAGCAGAAACACACATTCTTTCATTGCCAGCGCGATCTCGTCCGGCGTTTTGATAATAGGTACTTTCGGAAATCGTCGACGCAACAATTCATCTACGCCATTATCCACGCTGGATGGCCATAAACGTACTTCCACATCGGGCAGGTATTTTTCCAATAGGGCCAATACGCCGGGCGTATGACCAATGTCGCCAATGTTGACCGTTTGCCAGGACGAACGGAGAATGATCGATTTTTTACTAGCCAGGTTGTCTGTAGCCGATTGTGCCAGAGCAGGCAGGCTGGCCAGAAGGCCAATCAGGCTGGGAGTCTGTTTGAGAAAGTCTCTACGGTTTGCCATAGTTTTTAGTCAGTTGCTTGGCGTCAGTTCATCGTCATTTGCCATCAGTAGTTGTTCAGAAATGCCTTCGCTAACAACCCAACGACGCACAGCATATGATAATTGACTGACCTTTTATCTTAATAACCAGGGTTTTGTGTCAGGTTTGGATTCGCATCCATGTCGTTTTGCGGAATAGGCATCAACACATGGTAGGGCTGAATGGTCGGATTTCGGACGAAACTCGTCTCGGCTTTTACAGCATCGAGTAGACGTCCGGTCCGGATTAGATCGAAGCGACGATTGTTCTCAAAAACCAGTTCCAGTCGACGTTCCAGCCAGACAGCTTCCTTGAACTGCTGGTACGTCAGGGTTGCCAATGGCTCAAGGCCTGCCCGCGTTCTTACCTTGTTCAAAGCAGCATACGCATCGGCCGTAGGGTTCTTATTGGCCTCGTTCGTAGCTTCTGCAAACATGAGCAGCACATCGGAATAGCGGAGAATAGGTTTGCTGGTACCCTCTCCCCCAGCCACTTTGGAGGTTTTATCCCACAGTTTCTGAAACGATATAGCCTTGGTGAAATCAGGGTCTGAGATCGATAGATTGGTCGTTACCCCGTTGTACACGTATGAGGTCAGGAAGGTAACCGCTTTCCGGGTATCCTTCGCCGAATACAGGTTATACAGTTGGGCCGTAGGTCGGGCGATTCCTGAACCCGTACCCGGATAAATGGGCGCTGAGCGAACTCCGTAGCCGCGCCCGTCGCCATGCCCTTTTACATCGGTCAGGTACTGAATCTCAAAAATATTCTCTTTCCCACCCCGTGCGGTCAGCGCAAAAGCATCGGCAAAGTTGGCATACAGATCATGCACCCCAAGGTCCATTACTTCTTTGGCTTTCGCGGCTGCCTGCGCCCAATACGGTGAGCCTGCTGTAGTACCGGCACGGGTCAGATACACTTTTGCCAGAATACCTTTGGCAGCGCCCAGGGTAGCCCGGCCCGATTCGCTGGCCGGATAGCTTTTAGGCAGTACCGTTTCCGCATCTTTCAAATCGGCTTCAATCAGTTCATAGACCTTGTCGACCGGCTGCCGCGTAACGCCCAGTCCGTCCAACGACGTGGTTTCGGTAGTTACAATGGGCACATCGCCATACAGCCGAACCAGATTGAAATAATGCAGCGCCCGAAGGAATTTCGCTTCGGCGATGTACCGGCTTTTCAAGGACTCGTCCATCGAAATGGCGGGCAATCGGCTAATGACAGTATTGGATCGGTTGATACCGCTATAAGCCCCTGCAAATTGCGATACAAATGTGTTGGAAGGGGTAATGTTATACCGCCAGAGTAAAGGGCGGTCGGCCGATCCGGTCAGAAAAGGGATGGCGTCATCAGTTGTAACCAGGTCCAGGAACGGATCGGTACCCCCAATTTGGGCGTAGCAGGCCCCTACGGCTGCTTTCGCATCTTCGGCAGTCTTGTAATACGTGACGTTGGTCAGATTGGTGACGGGCGAGAGGTCCAGTTGATTTTCGCAGGCCGTCAGAAAAAGCGCCACGACCGGGGCTATGTGTTTGAATTTCATGGCTCTAGGTGAGTGGGTTAAAATTTCAGATTTAAGCCGACCAATACGGTTTTGGCTGCCGGGTACGCACCATAATCCAGCCCCTGGCTGAGCGACGAACTCCCATAACGGTTCACTTCGGGGTCGTAGCCCGTGTATTTCGTGATGGTGAACCAGTTTTGCGCGGTCACATAAATCCGGGCCGAGGTCATCGACAGGCGGGTCAGCAGCGTTTTAGGGATTGTATAGCCCAGCGAGATATTTTTGACGCGTAAGTAGGAACCATCTTCCACCTGAAAGCTCGATAGAATCCGCGAGCCACCGGCGCTGTTAGCCCTGGGAATTTCGTTGCTGGGATTTGTGGGCGTCCAGCGATCCAGTACACGAGCCGATTGATTATTCCCCCCCGTGAGGTTGAGCAAGTCGAAACTACCGTAATTGAGAATCTGATTGCCATACGTACCCTGAATGAAAACATTCAGGTCGAAACCTTTGTACGAAAAGGTGTTATTAAAGCCACCAAACGACTTCGGATTCGAATTGCCAATAATGTCGCGATCATTGTCGTTGATAACGCCATCACCATTCAGGTCTTTGTACCGGATGTCGCCGGGTTTGGCGCTGCCTTTCTGAGCCGATGCATCGATTTCGGCCTGATTCTGGAAAATACCATCCGTCACGCGTCCGTAGAAATTGCCCAGTGGGCTCCCCACTTTCAGCAGGATCGGATTAACTGTCGTATTAAAAATCTGAGCATCGGTTCCGGTGGTAAACTGCTGCCGCCCGTCGAGCGTCAGGATTTTGTTCTGGTTAAAGGTGATGTTGAACTCCGACGTCCAGCGAAAACCACCCCGGTCTATATTGATGGTGTTCAGCGAGAGTTCAAACCCTTTATTCTGGACACTTCCGATATTTTTAAGGGTTGTCGAAAAACCCGACGAGGTCGGAATTCCAACTCTAAATAGCAGATCGGAGGTGTTCTTAATGTAATAATCGGCCGTTACCTGAATCCGGTTGTTGAGCAATCCAAAATCTATACCCGCGTCGAACTGCGCATTTTTCTCCCAACGAAGGTCTGGATTGGCAACACCCGCTGTGGTAGCACCCGTATTGAGCGCCCCCCCCAGAATGTACGGGTAAGAGCTGATATTGGCTAAGTACTGATAATTGCCGATTTCCTGATTGCCCGATAAGCCATAGCTCAGTCGTAGTTTCGCATCGGAAATAGCTGTCAGATTTTTCATCCATTTCTCATTAGCCAGTTTCCAGGCCAGGGCTCCTGACGGGAAAAAACCGAATTTTTGGTTTGGCCCGAACCGACTGGACCCATCCCGCCGACCTGTGAGCGTCAGCAGAAATCGGTCGTCGAAACCATAGTTCACCCGGGCAATGTAGGAAATCAGCCGCCAGTCGCTGGACCCGGAATTCGGTGCTACCAGCGACGAGCCCGCCCCCAGGTTATTGAACTCCGCAAAGTCATCGGAAAAAGTATTGGCGTTGGCCGCTACGGTTTCGTTGGCAAGCCCCTGAATGGTATACCCCAACAACGCATTCAGGCTATGACGAGGAGCCAATTGCCGGGTGTAGTTCAGCGTATTCTCGTTCAGCCAGCCAATATTCTGGCTGTTGCCTACCGAAGCACGTCCACCCAGGGTGGCCCCATCGGTGGTAAGTCGGGTCGCGTAATAATTGGTTTTCGTATTTTGAAGATCGGCACCGAAGCTGGCTCGAATATTCAGGCCGTCGATAAGGGTGTAATCCAGAAATGAATTGGCCAGTAATCGGATCGTAGTGGCTGTATTGGTAATCTCGTTGGCGATGGCCAGCGGATTATCAACGCCATAGCCATTCAGTGCCCCGGTATTTTTGTAGTAGCTTCCGTCGGCGTTATAAACCGGAAAATTGGGGGCATAACTCAGCGCAGCACTGGTAACGCCCCCGCCATTGTTTCCATCGACTTCGGTGCGAGCATTGTTGCCCGTCGTAAAAGCGCCCTGCATGGTCAGTCCCGCTTTTAAGCGCGAGGTCAGGTTATTGTCGAGATTGGCGCGTAGCGTATACCGTTTAAAATTCGAGTTCAGGATAATCCCCTGCTGGTCGTAATAGCCAAACGAAACGGCATACCGGGATTTGTCGGACCCACCCGACGCCGACAACTGGTGACTCTGAATGGGCGCATTCCGAAAAATAAGCGATTGCCAGTCTGTTCCTGCACCCAGCGTAGATGGCAGGGGCTGGTCAGCCGTGGAGCCATCGAAATACGGTTTGGCTCCTCCATTTACCCGCGCTTCGTTGACAAAATCGGCAAACTGCTGCGCATTCAGCAACGGAATCGTATGACGTACCGATTGAACCCCGTAATAGCCATCGTAGCTGATGACGGTTTTACCGGCTTTACCCCGCTTGGTCGTAACCAGCACAACCCCATTCGAACCCCGCGACCCGTAAATAGCAGTGGCAGAAGCATCCTTTAAGACCTCAATACTTTCAATGTCGTCGGTGTTAATGGAATTCAGGTTGCCTGTTGGAAATCCATCGATGACGTAGAGCGGGTCATTACTGGCGTTGACCGAGCCAGATCCCCGGATACGAATGGTAGCACTGCCCCCCGGCCGGGCCGAATTCGTAATAACCTGTACGCCAGCCGCCCGGCCCTGCATGGCCCGATCCAGCGAAGGGATTGGCGTAGCTTTGATGTTGGCTTCACCGACTTTCGCAACAGCCCCGGTCAGATCACTTTTTTTGACGGTACCGTAGCCCACCACCACCACTTCGTCCAGATTTTTATTGTCGGTTTTAAGCGTAATATCGATCCGACTGCGTTTTTCTACTGTGAGTTCCTGCGTCTGAAACCCGACAAAACTGAACACCAGCACCGCCGATTCGTCCGGTACGACAATCTGATACTTTCCCTCTGTATTCGTCGATGTTCCGCGCTGCGTACCCTTTACCAGCACGCTCACCCCCGGCAATCCTTCCCCTTTTTCGTCGGTCACCGTACCCGTAACCGTCAGATCGGCCAGTAATTCGACAGGGTTCAATGTATTCAAAGCCGGACTGGCACTCTGATTGTCATTTTTAAACAGAATAATCTGTTTTCCAGCTACTTCGTACCGGATGTGCAAGGGCGTTAACAGTTCATTGAGAGCCTCCTTCAGAGTGGCATAACGAGATTCCAGCGTAACTTTCTGATTCACGGGGATTTCTCTGGGATTGTAAACAAAGAGCACCTCGGTCGATCGCTCGAGCGTTACCAATGCTTTCTTCAGATTTGTTTTTTCGGTTTTAAGCGTGATGCGCTGGTTGAGAACTTCCTGCCCACGGGCATTGTGTGCATAGGTTGCACCCATGAACAGGATGGTTATCAGCAACTGAATAACCGAGAGTTTCATAAGCTCCTGAAAGGGAAGTAAAGTTCTATAACATCGATCCATGAGATATAAGGGGTTTGCTCATGGATAGCAGCAACGAAGAATAGATACTGTTTTTTTGTGATTATTTTTAGAAAAAATTTATCACTACTAATTAATCAGTTCATTATCAATTACTTATTTTTCGCATCCTTTGCTATAAATAACAATCTGACCGTCGACCAGCTCGTACGACGAGCGGGTAATTTTGCAAATAATATTTAGTTTATCGAAGAGTGATTCGCCCGTCAGGTTGGCCGTCAGGTAGCAATTTTCCAAACTCGATGCATCATACACCACGGGTAATCCGTACGTTTTCTCGAGCAGGGTGAACACATCCGTAATCGGAGCTTCGTCAAAAATATAGTTGTTTACGGGTACTTTCTGGATCGCAATGGGCTGTTCAACCACCGATTTCACCAGCCGTTTTTCGGTCATCGAGAACACCGCTTGCTGGTTGGGCGTCAACACAACACCCGCTGATTCATGCTTGCCCGATGGCTGTTCGCGCTGTACATCTGTGCGCATATAAACCGAAACGCGCCCCGAGCGAACGGCTACTTTCGCGTGGCGGGCATCGGCTGTTACCAGAAAACTGGTTCCTAAAACCTGAGTCGAAATCTGATCAGTATAGACCCAGAACGGTTGCTGCGGATTTCGTTTGACCGAAAAGAAGGCCTGTCCTGTCAGGTACACTTCACGCTTAGCCTTATCGAACTGCTTAGGATACCGCAGTTTCCCATTTGGGTATAAGACAATGCGGCTACTATCCTGCAACAGGAACGTTCGGGGCTGGGTATTTTGGTTATTGATTTCGATATAGTCACTCGTCAGCGCCGGGCTAAAGTCTTCCAGAGAAGCAGGCACCTGATGGGTAACCTGTTCAGTATCTGCCTTTCGCACGTAGGTAAAGGCCAGATAACCCGCGCATAGTATGAGCAGAACTGTAGCCGCTACCCGAAAAGCAGGTCTTTGCCAAAAGGGAACGATCGTGGGCCCGCTAGCCTGGACAATTTTGGTGAATATATCTTCCAACTCAACGGGCGACAGGCCCGTGTCTTTTTCTTCAAGCGCCAGCAAAAATGCCCTGGCCAACTGTACTTTATCGGCACAGTCGGCATTTTCGGTCAGCCATTCCAGCCAAAACACTTCACTCAGGCTGTTACGATTGATCACCCAATCCCGGAACAGTTCGTCCTGAGTAAGGTCATCAACGCTATAGTCTCGATAATGGGCGTTTTTCATGAGAAACTATGGAGTGGAATTGAGCCGCTGTAACGGATCAGAAACCGATTTTAATCACATTCACATCCTTTGGTTCGACGGCTTGCTGTAAACAGATGGCAACAAAGCCGTTGGGATACTCGCTATTCGATGCCTTTTTCAGAATACTACGTCGCCCAGCCAGATCGCCAGCAGCACAGCTCCCGCCCAGTTTTCCCGAAAGGTCTTAAAAGCAGCCTGCAATAAGTTCGACACCGACTGTGGATTGACGCCCATAATTTCGGCAATCTCGTCCCGATCCAAATTTTGATAGTAACGCAGATAAATGACTTCGCGCTGCCGTTTTGGCAATTGATTCAGGGCATCCGAAATGCGCTGGGTGGTCTCGGCCAGGCTTTCCTGTTCAATCACTGACCATTCGGGAGAGAATTCGACAAACGTCAGATCATTTTCGAAGTCCGTAGATTCATCATCCCGATTGATCCGCTGCCGAAACCCCTCCCGTAACACCCGTTTACGCACTGAACCCAGCAGATAAGCCCGAACACTTTCTGGTGTGCTGATACGCGTCCGACGGCTCCAGATTTCAATAAACACTTCCTGCACACAGTCTTTTACGAAATCTTCATCCCGTACGAATTTGTAGCCATAATTCTGTAGGGCATTAAAATAGCGCTCTATCAGTTTTTTTAAGCCCAGTTCACTACCCCCTTGCAACTGCTGCCAGTACAGTATATCCAGATTGGCCTGAGTTTGTACATGCGTTTTCATGAAAAAGACCAATTTAATGACGAGTTAGGAACCATGGTGGCATCAGGAAAAGGCAAACACACGCTCGGTCGCTCGTGCGAAAAGAGATGACAAACGACAAGGGCATGCATAGAAACGAAATGAGTCGATAAACTACCGAATAAAAAAAGCAGAGTTGATTTGTTTCTACCCAGGCTCAACGGCTCCTGCCCTCCTTTAAGCGCAACAAAGCTCCTCTTCCTTAGTGGGAAATGACGGTGTCGAAGCACTATATACTGACTAATATAGCATTGGCGGCCATCCAACACCAGTACCCAAATAGCTTACTGACAGTAAATAGGTTGTCTATTCGATAAACTAGTAAACAGAAATCGTCAGCTACTCCCGCTGGGGGCTTTTAGCCGCTACTAATCGTTCAATCGAAGCACTGTGATGAATTAATGAACGACTACAGCGATCAATCGTCGTCTGATATTGCTGGATAAGCCTTGTTTTACGAGGTCCTTCTGGCAGACAGCAATGAGCGCTGTCCCACAAGAAAAGCATCTGGCTCAAGGTTTGTTCAATATTGACAATAAATGACTGGTGAAGGGCAATGAGCCGCTGGTTCAAATAGTTTCTACTGCCAGCACCTGACGGCTTACAGGCTGTTGCAGGAATGAGCCATTGCTCCCACTGCTGCCGGAGTTCCCGAAACGGATTAACCGGTTGCCCCTGGTTTAGTGTGTCCAGGGGTAGGCCATACCGATCCTGGTGATGGATCAATTCGGCCTTGAGAAACGTATCTCCTTTTTTGTGAATACCCCGCAGAAAATCCCAGGATTCTTCCAGGTCATCAAATTGGCAGCAAAAGTCTTTTACTTGCTGATCTGTGGTACGAACAAGGATGTATAGCAGCATGTCAAACGTCTGAATACCGATTAATGCCTTATCAGCAAGCTGTTACTAATTTAGAGAAATGGCTAACCAATCTACAAAAGAGTATCGATTAGTTACCAATATCCCTGTCTAATTAAGTTCAGTATACTATATATCAGACAGGCCCATAGGGTAACTAGCTACTAACAAAATGGTTTGAAATGCATGTAACTACCGCATACAAGTCTTTATATTTAGTAGTCTAATTCTATTTTCTAAGCTCAAATTTTATCACTAAAACCTATAAAAAATATACTAAAACCTATTTTTGTTGAACATATTAAATCATTTATGCGATACAAGATAAACAAAATCAAATTGACCTGCTTATACTATTTATGAACCTGTTCTATATTTTACAGATGAGGCTCAATCGATTTCCTTTTTGTACTTCCGACGAAGGAGAAAAAGGAAATCGAAAGAAAAGTCTAAACCGATTCGATGTTAACAACAGTACATCAAATCGAATACGAAGTATTTAAACGGCATGAAGTCATGACGGTGTATGCATTACGTAAACGGATCGCACACCTTCTAGAGCACCTGGCTCGCTTCCAGAGAATGCATCTGCAGCTCAAATTATTCTACGAGCAATCACTTCCACGCATCTGCAACCTGGCTGCCCAATGCGAATTCATGGAAAAGTATAGCATTCATCTGGATCGACAGCAAAAAGCCATCCAGACCATGACTCAACTCTATAAACAGGCAGTTGACCAATTAGAAGCCTTAGCATCGAAACAAAGCTAGCTTCGGCGGTACTTCCACGCACTACACAGCAAAGCTATTCCTGCGCTGACACCCGTTGAGGAGCGCTGTTCAGGAATAGCTTAAGTACATTACCATCTTTTACTTATAATGCCACCACACCTGTGCGTACAGCCCATAAGGCCAGGCCAACCCGGCTTTTTACCTGCAGCCGATCAAAGAGTGATTCGCGGTACCCATCTACCGTGCGAGGGCTGACACACATTTGGTCTGCAATCTGAACATAGGTGAGTTCCGAGCAGGCTAATTGCAAAAACTGCGTTTCGCGTTGATTTAGTTTGACAGAGTTACGTTGAACAGGCATAGTATGGAGGGTGCTTAATTAACCATTTGTTTAATTAGTCGATTGAATCTAACTAAACCGAAAGCCTAACTCCAAATCATATGAGTTAACGGTAGCTTTTTGCTACTTTTCAACTAAATCCCAATTTTTCACGTGCCCGTTCAATGGTCCGACGAGCCACTAAACGCGCTTTTTCTTCACCCGCTTTTAGTTCAGCTTCCAGCGCATCGTTGTTGGTCATGTAGTAATTAAACCGCTCCCGCTCGGTAGCGAACTGACTCAGGATCAATTCATAAAAGGCCTTTTTAGCCATTCCATATCCGTAATTGCCGCCTTCATACAGATTGCGCATTTCGGCAATCTGCGCATCGGAAGCGAGCAGTGAATACAGTTGAAAAGTAATATCTGTATCCGGATTTTTGGGATCTTCCAAAGGTGTCGAATCCGACTTGATCTTCTTAATTACCTTCCACAACTCATTTTCAGGCAGGAAAATATCGATGTAGTTGTTATAGGATTTACTCATTTTAGCCCCATCAATACCGGGTATCGTCATTAGTCTATCGTCGATACGAGCCTCGGGCAGCACGAACACTTCTTCGCCATACTGATGATTGAATGCACTGGCAATATCGCGGGTCATTTCAATATGCTGGCGCTGGTCTTTCCCGACCGGAATAATTTCCGCATCATACAGCAAAATATCCGCAGCCTGCAATACTGGGTAAACAAACAACCCCGCATTCACCCCCGATAACGCCCGGTCCGACTTCTCCTTAAACGAGGTGGCATTATTGAGCATTGGAAACGGGGTAAAACAGCTCAGATGCCAGGCCAATTCCGTATGCTCAGCTACCCTCGATTGACGCCAAAAGGTGTTTTTTTCGGTATCCAGCCCAAACGCCAGCCAGGTAGCGGCCACAGCCCGGGTAAACTCCCGGCGCTGATCGCCATCTTTGATCGTTGTCAGCGAATGCAGGTCCGCTATAAACAAAAACGACTCATTGTCAGGGTGTTTTGACAACTCGATGGCTGGTTTGATGGCCCCCAGAATATTGCCTAAATGCGGTCGTCCGCTGGATTGAATACCGGTTAATATACGTGACATAATTATGAGTATTAGGAGCGGGGAGGGAGCAGTGAGAATGCTGATGCATATTTTTTAGGTGCACCAGCATTCTCACTGCTCCCTCCCCGTTCCTCGCTTCTAGTACTTTACTTTCCCTGTGCCTCAACTACGGCGATGGCGACCATATTGACAATTTCGCGTTCAGAAGAGCCCAACTGCAATACATAGACGGGTTTACGAATACCCAACAGAATAGGCCCAATAGCATCGAACCCAGCCGCTTCGCTCATCAGGTTATAGGCGATGTTGGCGGCCGACAGGTTCGGAAAAATAAGCGTGTTGGCCCCTTCGGCTGCCAGCTTGCTGAACGGGTGATTCTGCTGCATCAACTCTGTATTAAAGGCTAAGTGGGCCTGAATTTCGCCATCAACGATTAAATCCGGGTGCTTTTTCTGCAAAATCTCGACCGCCCTGTTCATCTTCTCAGCATCTTCGCCTTTAGCACTGCCAAAATTGGAATACGTAACTAAGGCTATACGTGGTTTAATATTGAATCGCTCTACTGTTCGGGCTGTTAGTTCGGTAATTTCGACAATTTCCTCAGCCGTTGGGTTAAAATTAACCGTTGTATCTGAGAAAAACAGAGGACCGCGTTTGGTCAGCAGGATATACATACCCGCCACTTTCTGTACACCCGACTCTTTGCCAATGATCTGTAAAGCCGGACGAATCGTATCCGGGTACGAGCGGGTTAAGCCCGAAATCAGGGCATCGGCTTCGCCCGTTTCGACCATCATGGCTCCGAAGTAGTTGCGAACATTCATCGTTTTTCGCGCTTCGGTAGGGTTCACCCCTTTGCGTTTGCGTTTTTCAAAGAACAGATCACCGAATCGCTGAATGAGTGCTTCCTGCTCAGGCGATCGGGGATCGAGAATGGGGGTTCCGCCCAGATCCAGGCTATTTTCACGAATGAGCTTTTCAATCTTGTCCTTTTCACCCAGTAGTATAGGATGGGCAATGCCTTCGTCCCGCACCTGCTGAGCAGCCTTTAATACTTTCAGGTTCTCGGCATCGGCAAATACGACCCGCTTCGGATTGGCTTTGGCTTTACTCAGAATCACTCTGGAAATCTGGTTGTCCTGTCCCAATCGGCGGGCCAGTTGCTGCTCATACCCTTCCCAGTCGGTAATTGGCAAACGAGCCACACCCGATTCCATAGCCGCTTTGGCTACTGCCGGTGCTACCGTTGTCAGCAACCGGGGGTCGACGGGTTTGGGCAGGATGTAATTCCGGCCAAAAATCAGATTCGACTCACCGTAAGCCAGGTTGACCAGGTCAGGAACGGGCTTTTTTGCCAGTTCGGCCAGAGCATAGGTGGCAGCCAGCTTCATTGCTTCGTTGATTTCCGTGGCCCGTACATCCAGCGCCCCCCGGAATATGTAAGGAAACCCAAGTACATTATTCACCTGATTGGGATAATCCGAACGCCCAGTAGCCATAATGATATCGGGTCGGGCAGCCATGGCATCATCATAGCTGATTTCAGGATTTGGATTGGCCATAGCAAACACAATAGCGTCCTGCGCCATAGTGCGAATCAGCTCCTGACTGACAATGTTCCCTTTCGATAAGCCAACAAACACATCAGCCCCGGCAAATGCATCAGCGAGCGATTGAATAGGGCGGGATGTAGCAAACGGACGCATGATGTCGCTCAGGTCGGTGCGGTCGGTTGTTAGTGGCCCGTTCACATCGAACATAACCATATTCTCGTGCCTGGCCCCTAGTGCGATGTATTGCCGGGCGCAGGATATAGCGGCTGCGCCCGCTCCCAGAATAACGAATTTAGCGGTATCGATCGACTTACGAACGAGTTCCAGCGCATTGAGCAACGCGGCTCCACTCACAATAGCTGTACCATGCTGGTCGTCGTGCATGACGGGGATATTCATCTCGCGCTTCAGCCGCTCTTCGATCTCGAAACACTCCGGCGCTTTGATGTCTTCCAGATTGACCCCGCCAAAAGTAGGCTCCAGAATTTTAACCGTACGCACAAATTCGTCGATGTTCTTCGTATTCAGTTCAATGTCGAACACGTCGATATCGGCGTAAATCTTAAACAGCAGCCCTTTGCCTTCCATAACGGGCTTGCTGGCTGCCGCACCGATATCGCCTAAGCCTAACACAGCTGTTCCGTTGCTGATAACAGCTACCAGATTGCCTTTGGTCGTGTATTTAAAGGCGTCGTCGGGGTTGGCTTCAATAGCCAGACAAGGTTCGGCTACGCCCGGCGAATAAGCCAGCGAGAGGTCGCGCTGGGTGTTATATTCTTTACTCGGAATCACTTCCAGTTTACCAGGGCGCCCTTTGGCGTGGTAATCGAGCGCATCTTCGCGACGAATTTTTTGCTGCATACGGATTGTGTAGTTGATGAGCTTTGTTGTACCCCTTTGGGACCGCGAAGGTACGGAAACTAAGCGGAGTGGCGTATCACGACCTGTTTAATACTTTCTGCCGATCGACATAGACCCAGCCAGCCCAGCAAAAAAGCAGCAGAAAGCTTAAGAAAATCGTTCGCTGCACGGGCCTGGTATGGACGGGCTCCAGGACGGGTACAGTTGCCCGCAAACGGAGGCCATTGATCTGATCGATTCCAAAGACCGGGATTTGCTTAAAATCATCGTGCTTATCGCCAAACGTCAAGGGTTCAGTCTTTAACAACTTCTTCTGATAATCACTGTCCCGAATCCACATCCGAACGGTTCGGTCAGTTTCGATTGCTGGTTCCAGCGTCTGTATATCTTCTGGATAGGCTTTCCGACTGATGTAAAACTCAAAACCGGGCCAGGGGCTTAGCTGAACAGTCAATCCTTTCAGCCTCCCCACCCGGTCGGTATCTGGCCTGATACGTTCCAACGTACTCGTCAAGGCGACAAGCTGAGCGGGCTGATTTCCATTGGGATTATGGGCCACGTAAGCGTACACGATATTGGCAACAATCAGCAAACCCAGACTACCAATAAGCCACCGCAATCGACTCCGTTCTGCCCTCGTGATTACCTTCTGCCGGGTCACTACCAAACGCTGGTCAGTAAGTCGGTCTTTCAGTACGTCATAACCCTCAAAGTCAATCGACCGGATGGTAAAATAATCGTCGTGGAGGTAAACCGTCAACGCCATAAACGAGCCCCTCCTATCCCAATCTTCGTATTCATGATATCCTTCGATTGAATCATAGGCAAAATCCCGGGCCGATTGCATCCATTTTTTGACCGTAAACCGACAGGCGCCCAACTTTATTCTTGTGGTTTGTTTCCAGGCTTCAGACAGCCAAAGTATCCAGATAAACCCCAGCATCATACAAAAAATCGGTGCCTGACTCAGATCAGGGTAGAGCTGACCATCCGTTGCGAGTCGATAAGGTATATACAGGATAGACACCATCAGCCCAAACAGGAATCGGTGCAGCCATAGCCAGCGGCTTTTGATTCGAAACGTTTTTTCATGTTGAGTAAGCGTAGTCATTATTTTTTCGGCTAAAATCTAAATTTGGTATGACTCCAGAGCCTGTACGGGTAATAGCTAATCCTCATGACGAAGCATGCTTAATCCTCACAGATACAGACGAATAAGACCCCAGGAAGTACTTAGCCAATTCTACAAGCTCACCTGTTATGAGCTACTGAAGCGAAGCAGGCTGAACGCTGAACGAGAAGCCTATACTCCAATCACAGCTACCGTCAATCGGCTTATACAGACAAGTTTTTCCTGTTCGTCGGTTATACGAATATCCCAAACGTGGGTAGTACGCCCGGTATGAATGGGTGTGCAGCGCCCATAGACCCACCCCTCACGTACCGAGCGGATATGGTTGGCATTAATTTCCAGACCAACGGCCCGCTGTTTTGTCGGATCGGTCAGGAGCATATAGGAGGCCACGCTACCTAATGTCTCGGCCAGTACCACAGAAGCTCCCCCATGAAGAATACCAAACGGTTGATGGGTCCGTTTATCGACGGGCATACGGGCAGTCAGGTAGCCCTCCCCCGCTTCCAGAAACTCTATGCCGAGGTGTTTGGCAATTGAATCGTTATGAATAAAATCGAGCGCATTCAGGTCGAAGCCAGCTTTCATATTCGTTTGTTTCAAAATTCAGGTTTGAGGTTTCAGATTCACCCAGCAATGGTAACCCGAAACTTAAAACCTGAAACAATTTATAACCTGTTTTTTCGTAATTTTGCGGCTCAAATTTGACAAAAATTGCCGATAGGCAAAGGGGCAGCTTGACACAAAAAACAATTTATCTGATTCGCCACGGCGAGACAGACTTCAACCGACGGGGTATAGTTCAGGGAAGTGGCGTCGATTCGGACCTTAACGAAATGGGTCGGGCCCAGGCAATGGCTTTTTTTCTGGCTTACCAGCATGTGCCATTCAACAAAATTTATATTTCCGGCCTGAAGCGCACCTACCAAACAGCCGAACCCTTTATTGAGCTGGGAATTCCGTACGAAAAACTTACCGGACTTAATGAAATTAGCTGGGGCGTTATGGAGGGCAAAGCGCCTGGCAATCTGGACAATGAGTACTATCGGGCGCTCATCGAAGCCTGGGAATCGGGCCATACCGACCAGCCAACCGAGGGTGGTGAAAGCCCCGATCAGGTAGCGGCTCGTCAAAAAGAAGCCATCGACGTTATTCTTTCCCATCCCGATGAAGAAACCGTTCTGGTAGCTATGCATGGTCGGGCTATGCGTATTCTGCTTAGCTGGCTCACCAGCCAGCCACTGGCCCACATGGATCAGTTTGAACATAGCAACGTCTGTCTGTACAAACTCCTCTACGATTACGAGTCGACTACGTTTACTATTACACAAGCCAACGATACAGCTCATTTGCTGTCGCTGGCCCTCACGCAGTAAACGTTGCCGAACTTTGGCCTTACCAGTCAGCAATCGTCATTGGCCGATAATCCACGTATATTTCCATTAATAATTGCCGGAAACCAATTCTGTTCCGAAACGCGTATATTCGTTTATAGTCCAGTGATCAGCGGAAAAATGAAGTGAGCATGTCGAAGCAGAAAATATATTGGTATTGTCAGCTATTTGGCTGGTCTCTCCTGATGACAGTGGAGTATACGGCTTATCTGCTGCAAGACGGTTTCGACCCGGATGCACTATATCTGGCAATTGCTAATATTTTCCTGGGCATTACGCTTACTCACCTATACCGGCTGATGATCCGACACTGGAATTGGGTACGGCTGCCTTTCTTTCAGTTAGCTCCGCGTGTTCTCTTGTCTGTTTTTGTGCTCGCCCTAATTATGACGATGGTCAATCTGCCAATGGATCGACTCATCGTTCCTCAGCACCTAGTCGATGAACCCTGGCTAGTTATCGGTTACATTATGACGTGGGGAAAAACGATGCTGACCTGGGTGCTTACCTACACGGCTTTTCACTATGTTGAGCAAAATCGGAACGACGAAATTGAGAAGCTTTTACTGAAAACCAGCGTGCGCGAAACTGAAGCTAAAGTGCTGCGCTCGCAGTTGAACCCGCACTTTGTGTTCAATGCCCTGAACAGCATCCGGGCGCTGGTGTTTGAAAACCCAACCAAAGCCCAGCAGGGTATTACCCAGTTGTCCAATTTACTGCGCAACTCATTGCTTGCCGACCGACGAAAGACCGTCGAATTACGCGAAGAGATCAAAACGGTAGAGGATTATTTATCGCTCGAAAAAGTTCGCTACGAAGATCGGCTTACCTCCTATATTGAACTCGACAACCGGACGCTCTTCTGGCAGGTTCCCCCCATGATGCTTCAAACGCTGGTCGAAAACGCGATCAAGCATGGGGTTTCAAAAGCCGTTGGCGGTGGATTCATCGACATTCGGTCGGGCCTTGAAAGCGACAAGTTGCACATTACCATTCGAAACACCGGCATTTTGGGTGATAAAGAAGCGTCGGGTGGTTTCGGACTGGCCAATACGGCCCAGCGACTTGATTTACTATACGGACCCGAAGCAAAATTCAAGATCTATCAGGAAAACGATACCCGTGGCGACGGGCCCATCGTGTGTGCCGAAATTACCATCCCTGCCCAGTCGGAGGGTATGTTCCGACGTGAAAAACAGTCCTTGGGAGCGAGGAGTTAAGAGCGAGGAGTGAGAATCCATCCGGCAGCAATTTTCTTGCGCCAGCATTCTCACTCCTCACTCCTCGCTCCTAACTCCTACCCTCGAAACTATGAAGACCCTTATTATTGACGACGAGCGTTTAGCCCGCAACGAACTCCGCAGGCTTCTCGAAAACTTCCCTAAAATTCAGATTATCGGTGAGGCTGCCAACGCGGATGAAGCCTTACCCATGATCGAAGAGCTGGAACCAGAACTTCTGTTTCTGGATATTCAGATGCCCGGAAAAAATGGCTTTGAGCTACTGCAATCCATAGAAGGCAAAACTCCCGAAGTGATTTTCACGACGGCCTATGATGAATACGCCATTAAAGCGTTCGAATTCAATGCCCTCGACTATCTACTCAAACCTGTCGAACTGTCCCGGCTGTCGGAAGCCATCCATCGGGTAGAGGAAGAACAGCACATACCTGAGGCAACGGGCCAATCGGCCGGGGCATCTACAAAAATTCTGGGCGAAAATGACCAGGTCTTTGTAAAAGATGGCGAGAAATGCTGGTTTGTCAAACTGGGTAAAGTACGGCTATTCGAATCGATGGGCAACTACGTCCGTCTTTATTTCGACGACCAGAAACCCCTGGTTCTCAAATCCTTAAATGCGCTCGAAGACCGGCTCAACCCTACTACGTTTTTCCGGGCCAATCGTAAACACATTATCAATCTCCAGTGGATTGAGAAAATCGAACCCTGGTTTAGTGGCGGATTGCTGGTCACGTTACGCGGGGGCGATAAAATCGAAATTAGCCGTCGACAGGCTATTCGGTTTAAAGATTTATTAAGTTTGTAATAGCAGCTACCTGAACGTGAATGGCTTTTCGATAAACCAGGTACAGATTCATAGCTGCTTCCTCGATTAGCCATTGACGCTTCATGAAGTATATACATATCGTTTTACTGGCAGGTTTAGCCAGCACGTTTGCCGCTTGCCATACCTCTCAGAACGACCCTCCGGTATTAGATCGTCAGCAGTATACACTGGGAAGCCCTACCCCCTGCGATACCACAACCAACACGGGTGTAGATGTATCGGTGTCGTACATCCAGTTGAAAGATGATACCGAAGGGGCTCGTAAAATCAACGACAGTTTACGACTGCTAGCGGTCAACAGTGTGGTCAATTGGCTCGATAGTGCCACCATCGCCAGCCACCCCGACGTACGTAATAACCTGGCTAAAGCCGCATCACTTTTTGCCAAAGACTATGAAGTGATGCGGAAGGATATGGGAAGCCTGGGCGGGTGCTGGGAATTGGAAACCAGCGCCGACACAATGCATGTGGGACCCAAATCCTTAACGGTCAGGGTCGAAACAAGGGCATACACAGGCGGAGCCCACCCAAACTCGAATCTTTCCTTTTATACATTTGACCGGGAAACGGGGCGGGTGCTTACGTTAAACGATATGATTGCCGACACTTCTGCCCTGCTTGGGGTTCTGGAATCAGCCTTTCGGCAGCAGCAACACCTGTTGCCACAGACTAATCTGGAAGAACAGGGCTATTTTTTGCGCGATGGTCGCTTTTTCTTACCTGCCAATGTGGGTACCAGCCGGGAAGGGATGGTTTTCTATTACAATCCATACGAAATTGCGGCCTACGCTGTCGGACCTATTGAGGTGACTGTTCCGTACGAAAAACTGAACGGTATTCTGCGCGACGACTGGCAATAAATCAGCTCGTCAAATGCCACCGTTTGATTCCCCTCCTATCATCCGGCTATCAGGTGTGCAGGTCAATTAGCGCTATAATTCTCTATTTTTGCCTTTTACAACGAGTCGTGCCCCATGCGATGGAAGCTCGTTTCCGTACTGTATGAGACCAAACTGGATTGGCCCCGTAGCCCTCAGTAGCCTTGTTTTACTCTTCTTTTTCTGCTTCAAAGTCGTTCGATTTCAGGCGTTGTATTATACGTACAACGATATGTACATTTTCCTCCAGGAGTCGTATAGCTGGATGAATGGACGCCCTGTTTTGTACGAAAATATCTGGGGCTACGATGATCGGATTCATAATAACTACAGTATGCTCCTCTGGGGGCCTCTCATCTATATCTGGGGGGCTTATGGCGCTTTTTTCGTTCAGTTTGGTCTCACACTACTCAGTTACCTGTTACTCCTGCGGCACCTGGCTATTCGGTTGGCCAACTGGGCTATGTGGCTGATACTGGCCGTACTCCTGCTGGGGCCGGTCTGGTTCTGGTTCTATGAACACCCCAATATTGGCTGGCATCCCGAATTAACGTACTTCCCGCTGTCGATTCTTTTCCTTTTAGCTTTACTTCACGCACACACAGGCTGGTTCCTGGTAACGGCCTTACTTCTCGTTCTGGTAAAAGAGGACGGGGCTTTATTGGCCGGATCCATTCACCTGGCATTCCTGTGCCTTCAGTATCTGGTCACGAACCGACAGCAGTCAGTATTTGGTATTCTGCAGAAGCGCTGGTTTTGGCTGGTTCTTGGCGCATGGGCCATGCTGTTTATAGCTGGTATGGCCTTTTTATCGTTTAAAAACCATGCGGCAGAGCCTGAACCTCGTCTGCAACAGGCCCTCAATGCCATACGCACTGGCTTAAGTTCCCGTGCGTTTATTAATACCAATCTGCTGTTGCTTATCCAGACCCTATTGCTTCTGGCGCCCCCAATTGGCTTACTGAAATACGGTTTATATCGACTGGGCTGGCATCAGGCTGGTAGTATTTTGCTGGTATATAGTGCAGCCTTGCTGGCTATTCTGCTATCGAACTGGGTGCAGGGGGCCACGTATTACGGAACCAACGCCCTCTTCGATCTGGTGTCGCTGACCTGGCCGCCCCGCTTCGTGCTGGTTTATGCCTTTTCGACTGTTTATACAATTGGTTTCTGGGTACTGTACAAACCCGACCAAGTGCCCATACTGCGCTGGCAGCCCATACGAATTGGCCTTCTGCTGTTCTTTGTTCAACTGCCAATCGTACAATATGCCCGGCCCGATTTCCGGTTGTTGCCTATATTCTACGACCGTTTTACGCACCGTTTCGACCCGCAAAAAGAGCCTTTGCTCCCAGAAACCGAGGTGGCTGTTATCGAGAAGCTGGCCCAAACGCTCCCCCCCCACTCCAACGTATTTGTCTTTGATTATCTGGTTCCCCTATTTCACAAACATTACAACATCTGGCCTACTGAAAACCAGTGGGAAAATGCGGATCTTGCGGTTATTCCGACCAATGATTTTCAAAAACTGAGCGAGCGTTTGCCAAGGGTCATGAAACGCCCTTACAAACCCATCCGGCTCAGTACGTATACGCTTTATGTGACCCCGGCCTACGAACCTTACATTAACGCAGTACTTACCCCTAACGCCAACCCAAAATGACGTTCGATCAATTTACAGCGACGCTTACCGAACCACAACCTCCAACCCAGTTGCACCCGGTTTTACAAGGGCTCTGGTACGATGCCAAAGGCGATTGGGAGCAAGCCCATTCGATAGCCCAGAGCCGTGAAGGCACCCAATCGTACGACCGACTGCATGCGTATCTTCACCGAAAAGAGGGCGACCGCTTTAATGCCAATTACTGGTATCGACGGGCGGGGGCTTCGTTTTTCTCAGGTACGCTGGATGAAGAATGGGCCGTACTCGTCCAACAAAATCTATAAACAGGCTGACTCGACTGCGTTCAGGTCCTTAAACGAATTTGATTTTGTTTAGGGCGAAGAAAGTCATCTTCAGCAGAAGCCAGCCATGCTTAAACCGCGAAATATTGGTTTCGCCGTAGGTACGGGCTCGGTATCGAATCGGAATTTCGACAAACTTGAGGTTTAGCTTGGCCGATCCAAAAATAAGGTCAAAGTCGCCAAAGGGGTCAAAATCACCAAAATAGGCCCGGTTAGCACTTAATCGCTTATAGTTAGCCCGCGTAAGTACTTTGGTACCACAGAGGGTATCTTTGATACGCTGGTTGAGTAGCCAGGAGAAGGCAATGGAAAAGAATTTGTTGCCAATCAGGTTCAGCGTACGCATGGCTTCTTTCTCCATTGGATACACCAGACGGGTACCGTTGATGTACTCGCCCTTACCGTTGGCGATGGCTTCGTAAAACTTGGGAAGATCTTCGGGAGGTACAGTCATATCGGCATCCAGGATCATCAGGATGTCGCCCGTAGCCATGCCAAATCCTTTCCGAACCGCATCGCCTTTGCCTTTACCCTCCTGCTGCACGCACTTGATGTCATACTCAGCGCTGTATTTGGCGGTTATCCGCTGAATTTCGGACCAGGTATCGTCTGTTGAGTTACCTTCCACAAAAATCAACTCCGTATGGCTTCCCATAGCGGGCAGTCGCTGTACAATGGTTTCAATATTTCCTTTTTCGTTACGGGCTGGCACAATGACACTTACCGATGGCAAATTAGCCGATTTGTGGGCCTGCATCGAGCGGGCCACCATAAACGTGCACAAGCCGAGCCGATTGAAAAGAGGAAGATTCGCAATATACTTGTTGAGCAGCCCGGAAAGCAGGGGGATGTATCGGGGCATCAAAAACTTACGTCCTTCCCGAACCACATCAAACCCAGTGACATCGAGCAGATTTTCGATATCGCCCCGGTCGAGCCAGTTTTGACGATGTTCCGGCATTTTAAGCCCAATGGCTTCAGCCACCGACAGTACGGGCGTCCAGAGTTGATTTCGATAGGTAATGATGATGCGCGTATCGGCATGACAAACGTGATGCAGTTGATTAAAAACCTGCTGAACGTCATCAAAATAACCGATGGTATCGGAGATAACGATAAAGTCAAATACCAAACCATCCAGATCCAATTGCTTGGCATCGATGGCGCGTAAATCCAGATTTGGGTACTTTTGCTGACCGTAGTGAATGAGTTCTGCAGAGCTATCAATCCCTACTCCATGAGCGGGCTGCAACTGATTCAATACATAGCCCGTTCCACAGCCTATTTCCAGGATTGATTGGTTGGCGGGGATGTTATATCTCAGAAAATTTACTAAAATGCGATAATAATAGCTGTTTCGCTTAATCCAATGTTCCCGCTTAGAACCTTGTAAGTCTGATAGAGTACTATTTACCGGAAGATCTTCAACATGCCTGAATTCACTCATACTATTACGTCAGGAAGCGGCTAATTATAGGGGGTTAGCGTTAAAAGACAAAAATCATGTGCATTCCTAAGCACAAATAAAGTTATTTTATTTTTCAGTCACTCATACTGAGTCGCTTTTTTACCATATAGTCCTAATTCATGATGCCTAAAACCAACAGGCTATTCCTCCTTGCATGTACCGCAGGTTTACTCTTTTTCGCGTTCAAACTGGTTCGATTTCAGACCCTCGGCTATACCTTCAACGACATGTATGCCTTTATCCAGATGTCGTGTAGTTATATGGACGGGCGACCCTTCATGTACGACAACATCTGGGGATTTCACCATCGTATCCACAACTATTATACAGTACTCTTTTGGGGACCTCTTTGCTACCTGTGGGGCGCCTATGGTTTATTTGCCATACAGGCGTTACTCCTGACCATCAGTTACACACTGGTATACAAGCGCTTACAGGAACGGCAGGTTCCGGCCTGGGCCCGGCAGGGATTGCTTCTCGTGATTCTGCTCGGCCCGGTAGCCTTCTGGCTCAACGACCATCCTAATATTGGCTGGCATACCGAACTGACCTACTTACCCTTTGCTCTGTTCTTTATTCTGGCCCTGACGAGTCGGTCGGCCTCCCGGCCGTACTGGGTTATCAGTACGGGTCTACTTTTAGTATTGATAAAAGAAGATGGAGCCGTAGTAGCCGCATTGATCCACCTGGGTTGGCTGGCCCTAACCTTCCGGAAGGAATCTGACCGACCGTTGCTACAGCTGTTAAGTCAGGGCGCATTCTGGCGCATTGTCGGTACCTGGATAGCCATTTTTCTGCTCGGTATGTTTTGGCTATCCTGGAAAAATCACGCAGCCAAACCAGAACCACGCCTTCAACAGGCCCTGGCTTTATTGACTCAAAACGTTACGACAAAGGCGTTCTGGAAAGAAATGCTGTTCTTACTGGGGGCCGTTATTGTATTGCTACTGCCAGCCGTGGGATTTCTGGCTTTACTGGCACGGCAACAAAGCGCCAGAGTAGTCTGGAGTTGGCTGACGATAGCCGGAGTTGGTCTGATCGCATTAACAGCGCTGAACTTCGTACAAAGTGTGTTGTATTACGGCCAGCCTCTATTTTATCTGGTATCGCTGACCTGGCCTCCCCGGTTTATACTGGTTTGGTCGTTTGTGGCTGCTTTCCTGATCGCCTGCTCGCTCATTTTTAATGACCGACTGCCGGTCCGGGCCACTTCAGGGACAACAATAGCCCTGGTGGGATTGTGGCTCTTCCAAATTCCTATTGTATACATAGCGCGTCCTGATATCCCTCCTCTGAAAGATTGGGTAAGCCTGATTCGCTATCGACCCGCAAAAGACAAAAATCCAACCCTCATCCAGTCGGCTGATTTGGCAGCTATTAAGTGCATAGCCGCTCAGCTCCCCCCCCGGTCCAGTGTGTTTGCGTTCGATTATGTAATGCCTTTTTTTCATCGACACTATGGGATATGGCCCACAGGCAATGCCTACCGTCCTGCCGATATAGCCATCATTCCAACCACTGATCCTCAGCATTTAGCTCAGACGTCGGCCATGCCAAAAGCAGACACTACATTCCGGCTGAATGCCTATACGATTTATACCAGCCGCGCTTATGCTCGTTACGTCGGCTCATGCCTACCCGATACGGGCTCAAAATAATAGCGTGACTCGTTAAACATTAGGGAACATAAGGACCGCCTGTTTCACCCCATCCCCAGGTTGGCATAGGCGCGTCCAATTCCTCTTGTATCGAATCAGCGTTTGAATTGATGACGGCTAACCGGGAGCCCCACTCCAGGTAACCAACCAAGGCCGAACGGAACTCTGGATCATCGGGCATGCCAATGGAATCGGCCGTATCCAGGATCAGTTCAATCCAGCGCCGACGCTGGAGTTCAGTCAGGTGTCGCCCCAAATGTTTGCGAATCATCTGGAAGTGGCTTCCTCCTTCGGCGCTATACCGGGCAGGGCCACGAAACACTTCGGCGATAAAATGGGCTACATGCTGGGAATGTTCGGGCGCCATGTGTCGGAATACCGGCTCAAGGATCGAATCCTGTCGAACACGCTGATAAAAGAGATTGGTCCAGACTTCAAAGTTTTCCATACCGCCTACCCACTCATATAAAGTAGGGACGGAGCCTTTCGGTTGAGTTTCCATATAGCGTTTGCTCAGTTGCTTAAATTCGACTGTTTTCAGAAATAGCGTCCTGGCAAATTACAAAAAAAGGCCACACCCCGAAGAGTGCGGCCTGCGTCTGTCGATGAATTAGTAATATCTTAATGCGTTAGTTCTTCTTCTGTAATCAGTACCGAGCTTACATCGGTCAGAGGCAATCCAAACGCTTCGGCTACTCCTTTGTAGACCACTTTGCCTTCTACAACGTTCAATCCCAGTTTGAGGTCAGCATTGTCGCGGCAGGCTTGCTGCCAGCCCTTGTTGGCCAGTTGAATGGCATACGGCAAGGTTGCATTGGTCAACGCAACCGTGCTGGTATACGGAACAGCACCCGGCATATTGGCCACGCAATAATGCACTACACCGTCGATCACGTAGGTCGGATTTTCGTGCGTTGTGGGGTGGCAGGTCTCGATACAACCGCCCTGATCAACCGCTACATCGACCAGTACCGTACCCGGCCGCATTTGCTTCAGCATTTCGCGGGTAATCAGGTGTGGCGCTTTTGCGCCCGGAATCAATACGGCCCCAACAATCAGATCACAGACTTTGATCATCTCCCGAATGTTGTATTCGTTCGACATCATGGTCTGCACATTTGGGGGCATAATATCCGACAGATACCGCAACCGGGGCAGACTAACATCCATAATGGTTACGTGCGCTCCCAGACCGGCGGCCATCTTAGCTGCCTGTGTACCAACGATACCACCGCCCAGTATCAGGACATTGGCGGGTTTTACACCCGGTACACCACCGAGCAGAATGCCCCGGCCTTTCATTGGTTTTTCGAGGTACTTGGCTCCCTCCTGAATGGCCATACGACCCGCTACTTCCGACATGGGCACCAGCAACGGAAGGCTCCGGTCAGGGCGTTCGACGGTTTCGTAAGCCAGGCAAACGGCACCTTTCGCCAGCATGGCCTGGGTCAGCTCTTCCGACGAAGCAAAGTGGAAATACGTGAACAGCAGTTGATTTTCTTTAATCAGGTCGTACTCAGGAGCGATTGGCTCCTTAACCTTCATGATCATCTCCGCAATACCGTACACCTCTTCGATGGTCGGCAACATCACTGCACCAGCCGCTATATATTCCTCATCTTCAAAACCACTTCCCTCGCCCGCATTCACCTGCACATACACAGTATGTCCATGTTTACGGAGTTCGGTAACACCAGCCGGTGTAAGCGCAACGCGATTCTCGTTGTTTTTGATTTCTTTAGGAACACCAATGACCATAGCGGCTTAAATGAATGTTTGTTGTACGTCGATACCACAAAGGTAAAGGAGCTATAAACGTTTTCTAGTGGTTTTTATTTTTTCAGGAAAACAGGCATTACCTTTATGTGTTTATAGGAATATTTCCTATAAAGAAAATAAATCAGGAACTGTTGCCGTAAAAATTCCGCTTATGGCTCTCGTTGACGCTACTGACCGAAAAATCCTGGACTTACTGCAACAGGACGCCCATCTGACCATTCAGGATATTGGCCGGAAGATCAATCTGTCTAAAACGCCCGTCCATGAACGCATCAAACGGCTCGAGCGTGAGGGCGTTATTGAGCGTTATGTGACCCTGGTAGACAAAAAAAAACTGGGTAATTCGCTTATGGTCTATTGCCAGGTAACCCTCGACCGACAGACCCGCGATGCATTTACCGCGTTTGAAGTCGATGTACGCGAACTACCCGAAGTCCTCGAATGCAATCGGGTATCGGGTACATTCGACTACCTGATCAAGATCATCAGCCAGGATATGGACACGTATAACCATTTTTATCAGGAAAAATTATCGGTCATCCCCGGCACCCTGCACATCAGCAGCTTCTTTGTGATGTCGGAAATCAAGAATTCGACCCTTGTTCCTGTGTAACCGCTTGTCGGCCTTCCACAGAAATCAACCTGGTTCAGGAAGGAATTCGGGGATTCTGGTGTTCTGTGACCGTACCAGAATATCCCACGATATGGAAATTGAAATTTGGAGTGATGTCATGTGTCCGTTTTGCTACATCGGCAAGCGGAAGTTTGAAGCTGGTTTAGCCCAATTTGCTCATAATACGGATGTCAACGTTGTCTGGAAAAGTTTTCAGCTTAATCCCGGCCTGAAAACCGACCCCTCTAAAAATGTAAACCAATACCTGGCCGATATAAAAGGCTGGAGCCTTCAGCAGGCCGAGCAAATGAACGACCGGGTAACCGATATGGCCCGCGAAGTAGGGCTGGAGTATCATTTCGATAAGGCCATTGTTGCCAATTCCTGGGATGCTCACCGACTCGTCCAGTTAGCGAAAACAAAGGGACTGGGCGACGCAGCCGAAGAGCGGTTGTTCCGGGCTTATTTTACCGAAGGGAAAAATACATCGGATCCTACCACCCTGATCGAACTCGGTACCGACATTGGTCTGGATGCCTCGGCGATTAGCCAGATGCTGACTTCCAATGCCTTTCATGATGAAGTAAATCACGACCTGTACGAAGCCCAGCAACTGGGCATACGAGGGGTTCCATTCTTTGTTTTGAATCGGAAATATGCCGTTTCGGGTGCACAGGCCCCTGAAACCTTTTTGGGTGCCCTGGAAACGGCCTGGGCTGAGTGGGAGCAACAACATCCCAAACTCACCGAAGTAGCCGCCAGTGAAGCCGCCTGCACGTCAGAAGATGGCTGCGTATTGCCTGATTAACTAACTGCCAATAACCACAGCGGCAGGGAGAATACAGTGCTTTCAGTTCAATATCGTTGTATCCTCCCTGCCGTTGTGGTTGATAAACGGTACTTCATAGGGCCCGGAATAGGAGAAAATTGGTGGTTTAGCCTTTTAAAACAGCATATCAATCCATCAGGTCCACTTATTTTTCCCCTCTTCTATGAAGATCGTGTTTGCGGGTAGTGTAGGTTTATTGTTGAGCAGTCTGGTACAGGCACAAAGCTGGCAGCCTGTTACCACTCAGAACAGTTGTTCGGCCCGTCATGAAAATGCAGCTACCCTCATTGGTGATAGCTTATACGCCGTTGGCGGGCGAGGCATTAAACCACTGGAAGCCCTGAACCTAAAAACACTGGTTTGGCAAACCCTACCGACGCCCCCCGTTGAAATGAATCACTTTCAGGCCATTACCTACAACGGCGAGCTTTATGTGATGGGGGCTTTTCAGGGGCAATACCCACACGAGACCCCTCTTCCCAACATCTACATATATAGCCCTAAGCAAGGCAAATGGCGGGTAGGGCCCGAAATCCCCAAAGATCGGTTACGGGGCTCGGCGGGGGTAGTGGTTTATAAAAACAAAATTTACATGGCCTGCGGCATCATTGATGGGCACTATGATGGGCATGTAGCCTGGCTGGACGAATACGACCCCAAAACCAATACCTGGAAAAAACTGACCGATGCGCCCCGCACTCGCGACCACATCAGCGCAGCCGTTGTCGACGACAGACTTTATCTGGCAGGAGGGCGCAATTCAACCGCCCGGATCAATAAAGTACTGGAAACGACCATCGCTGAAGTGGATGTCTACGATTTTAAAACCGGACGATGGAGCACGCTACCTTCCAGCTCGAACATTCCGACCCAACGCGCGGGTGGCACTGCCGTCACCCAGGGCGGTAAGGTCTGGATCATTGGGGGCGAAACAGTCCAATTGAAAGCGCACAACGAAGCCGAAGCCCTCGACCCTAAAACCAACACCTGGACATCCGGCCCCCGACTTAACCAGGGGCGTCATGGTACGCAGGCTGTTGTATATAAAGAGAACATCTACATTGTAGCCGGATCGGCCAATCACGGCGGTGGACCCGAGCTAAATACAGTGGAGGTGTTAAAATAGTTGGCTATCTGAACGGTTAAAACCCCTACTTATGAAACAAGTTGTACTCATAGTAACAGGTCTGTTTATCACACTTTCCTCACTGGCGCAGTCTGCAGCCAATCGGGAAGAATGGGTTCGGATTTTCAATGGCAAAGATCTCACGGGCTGGGACATCAAGATTGCCGGACAGCCCCTGAACGACAATTATAAAAATACCTTCCGCGTCGAAAACGGGATGCTACGGGTCATGTACGATCAGTATAAAACCTTCGACGGCAAATACGGACATATCTACTACAACAAACCTTACGCCTACTACCGGGTTCGTTTTTCGTATCGGTTTCTGGGCAAACAAACGCCGGGTGGCGACCCCTGGAATGTACGAAACAGCGGCATCATGCTCCATTCGCAATCGGCTCAGAGTCTATCGCTCAACCAGACGTTCCCGGTATCGCTCGAAATGCAGTTGCTCGGTGGGCTGGGCGATGGGCCACGTCATACAGGTAACCTTTGTACGCCCGGTACGCAGGTATACATGAGCGGCAAACTTCGGCCGGAGCACTGTACGGATTCTGACTCAAAAACCTACGATGGAGATCGATGGATAACGGCCGAAGCCATTGTATTAGGCGACTCGATCATTCATCATATTATCGAAGGCGATACGGTACTTACCTACGAACGGCCCCAGGTTGGTGGCGGGTTTGTGAGCAAAGATCATAACTGGGAAGCGGGCCGATTCGATAGCCAATCAGCAAACCACTGGACCAGTCTGGCCAATACCGCTCTTGGCGAAGGGTTCATTGCTTTACAGGCCGAAAGCCACGCCATCGACTTCCGCAACGTCGAAGTGCTGGATTTAAAAGGCTGCACCGATCCCAAAGCGGTCAACTATAAATCTTATTTTGTCAAGTCCGATAATAGCCGGTGCCGCTATAAAAAGTAGTGTTTCAGATTTCGACTAGCTGAGCAACTTAACTGCCTCCCGAATGAAACGAGTCGCTGCCATTGATGTAACGCGGGGTTTAGTGATGGTCATTATGGCGCTGGACCATGTCCGTGATCTGCTCCACACACCAGCCTTAACCCAGAACCCAACCGACCTGACCACAACGACGCCCGCCATTTTCCTGACGCGCTGGGTCACCCATCTTTGCGCGCCTACCTTCGTGTTTCTGTCGGGCACTTCAGCTTATTTATCCCTGCGCAAGCAGACTAGCCATGAGCAGACCAACGCGCTTCGGTTTCTGCGTAGCCGAGGGTTTGTACTGCTTTTTCTGGAACTAACGGTCATCAACTTTGCCTTCTGGTTCGATCTGCCTTTCCAGTCGCTGATGCTCCAGGTAATTTACGCCATCGGCTTCGGGCTGGTTATCCTCTCTTTTCTGGCCAGGCTGTCGGCCCGAACGGTTGGTATCATCGGTCTTGTGATTATCGTTGGGCACAATATCCTGCAACTGGTTCCCACCTTTACCGATCCGGCGGCTCGTTTAGTCTGGGCGCTGCTGTTTCGAACGGATTTTTTTTCCATCAGCCCGACTTTTGCCTTGCTGGTCGCTTATCCGGTTATTCCCTGGCTGGGCATCATGCTAGTCGGTTTTGCCTGCGGCCAATGGCTGCAAGAGCCGATTCAGGAACGCAAACGACGTTTTTTACGCATCGGTCTCGGGGCGCTGGCGCTGTTTATAGTACTCCGTTTTCTAAACATGTATGGGGACCCAGCTCCCTGGTCGTCCCAGAAAAATGCCCTGTTTACCTTCTTTTCATTCATCAACGTGACCAAGTACCCGCCTTCGCTGCTGTATGACCTGGTCACGCTGGGTCTGATGCTGGTCTTTTTCGCCAGTATCGACGGCATCGAGAATGCATTTACCCGCTGGATGACCGTATACGGTAAGGTTCCGATGTTTTACTACATCCTGCACTGGTATCTGGTCCATCTGTCCATGATTGGGATGGCCTTATGGCAAGGCTACTCACTGGCCGATCTGCCGTCGGGCCCGATGAATTTCGGACGCCCGGCTAATGCGGGTATTTCATTGGAATACGTCTATCTGGTCTGGATGACTATCGTACTTTTTCTGTATCCGCTATGCCGTTGGTATGGTCGCTACAAATCGGAGCATCCGACTATGAGATGGCTTCGGTACATCTGAAGGGTATCCGACCAAAACAATCCGTTGAATTCAGTCGGTTCAATAACTAAGCCAGTAAGTTCATTTTCAGCTAAGCTTCTGGTCGATCACGAATCATCATATCCTAAACCACGCATAGAATATGTCAACCCGGTTTGCAAAACAGGTGGCCATTGTAACAGGAGGAGCCGATGGCATTGGCAAGGGCATTGCCAAACGACTGGCTTCAGAAGGAGCCACTATCGCTCTGTTCGACATTAATCACGTAACCCTCGAACGCACCGTCGCCGAATTTACCAGGCAGGGCCATACGGTTTCGGGCCATGTGGTCGATGTGTCGCATGAGAGTTCGGTTGAGAAAGCGGTTCAGACAGTCGAAGATGCGTTTGGCCGATTAGACATCATGGTCAATTCGGCCGGTATTGTCGGACCTACCAACACCCGGATTACGGATTTCTCAGTAGCCGATTACGATCGCGTGTACCATACCAACCTACGAGGTGCTTTTCTGATGACCAAATACGCTCTGAAAGCGATGGAAAAAGCCAACTATGGCCGCATTCTGCATCTGGCTTCTATTGCGGGGAAAGAAGGCAATCCATTCATGACGGGCTACTCATCAATGAAAGCGGGGGTTATCGGGCTGGTCAAAGGCATTGGAAAAGAGTATGCCGAAACAGGCATTACGGTCAACGGAATTGCTCCGGCCGTTATTAAAACGGCTCTGAACAACGATACAGCTCCTGAACAACTTGCCTACATGACTGCTAAAATCCCCATGAAACGGCTGGGAACGGTAGACGAAGTGGCGGCACTGGCAGCCTGGATTGTCTCGGAAGAAGCCAGTTTTACTACCGGATTCATTTACGATTTATCTGGCGGACGGGCAACCTACTGAAGAGTCGACTCTGTTATACTCGTTTTTACCCCAATCGTACTATTCGTCAGGCGTGGATTAACAACATTTTAATAAATTACGCTCTACTCGCCGACTCAATCGGGGCACTTAAACACCCGAAATCGGCATTCCGCTGGTTTGTTTTTTGTTGGCTGATCAGAATGAGTAGCTTTGTTTATAAACCAACCGAGCTATGACCTACCGTCTGACGAATTCGCAAAAGTGGCAACTCGCCTTTAGCGTGTTCGTTATCTACTGGCCTATCCGCATGTATGCCAATGGAGCAAGCTTTAGCTGGATCTTTTCGGCCCGTCAAATACCGTTCTGGGCGCTTGAATTCCTGGTGTCCGTTCTGTTCTTCTATGCCTGGATTACGGTAACGGAGTGGTTACAGCAACGTTTTTTCAAGAATTTTGGGGAGGGGTTTCTGATCGAATTCAAGATTCCAGCCCAGATCGCTACGCTACTCATTGCCAGCGCCTTAGCCGTCGGCTTCAACAGTGCTTTTGCGGTATTGTGGCATAATCTGGATGAGGTTATGGAACAGCGGTTCGGTGTATCGCGTGATCCTGACCCGCGTCAGCAACGTCTGCCAACGCCCCCACGTTCACCCGAAGAACGGCAACGAATCCGCGAGCGACGCCAGCGTACCAACAACTCGCTGATGGTGATGGCCATGCTGTCAGCCTTTTATCTGTCGGCCAATCGACGGGCCTTCCGGCGGCTGGAGGATGTACAGCTTCGGGCTGAGCGCCTGGAAAAGGAGAATGTACAGGCTCAGTTTGCTGCCCTGAAAAGCCAGGTCAACCCCCACTTTTTGTTCAATAGCCTGAGTATCCTGTCGTCGCTGGTACACGCCGACGCTGAACTGTCGGAGAAATTTATCGACCAGTTGTCGCGGGCGTATCGGTACATTCTGGAACAGAAGGATAACGAACGGGTGCTGCTGAAAACCGAGCTGGAATTCATTCAGGCGTATCGGTTTCTGCTGAATATCCGCTTCGAAAATAAATTCGACGTATTCATCGACGTGCCCGAATGGGCGCAGAGCCGCTACAGCATAGCTCCGCTGACCCTGCAACTGCTCGTCGAAAATGCGGTAAAACACAACCGAATGTCGACCAAAGAGCCGCTTCGGGTTCACATCCTGCTCGAAGGCGATTATCTGGTAGTTAGCAATAATTTACAACCCCGGCCAAAATCAGAGAATTCGACAGGCGTTGGGCTAGAGAATATCATTACTCGTTATGCCCTGCTGACCGACCAGTCGGTTTGGGTGGGCGAGCGTGATGGCGATTTTGTGGTAAGAATACCGCTATTGGTTAGTGAAAAAGTTTTAGTGAGCGAGGTAGAGAAAGAGCGAAAGAGCGTACGCGTGAACGGGTGAAAGAGCATTGCTGCGACAATTTTTCACTCACTCTTACAATCTAACACTCTTTTGCTCTTACGCTCTTTTTTCTCCATATGAACGTAGTCATTATTGAAGACGAGAGCCTGACCGCTAAACGGCTCGAAAGTCTGCTTCAGAAATACGATCCAACTATACACGTATTGGCCAAACTACCCTCTGTAGCCGAAGCGGTCGACTGGTTTAATGAGTCACACCCGTCCGTCGAACTGGTCTTTATGGATATTCACCTCGAAGATGACCTGGGGTTCCGCATTTTCGAACAAACGTCGCTGACCACACCTGTTATTTTCACGACAGCCTACGACGAATACATGATTCAGGCGTTTAAGGTCAACAGCATCGACTATCTGCTCAAACCCATCAATTACGATGAACTGGTAGCCGCCATTGAGAAATTTAAAGCCTTAAAAAAGCAGTTTGGCCAGACAGGCTCGGCGCCCGACATTGAAACGCTCCTCAATCTGATCGGCAAATCACGACAGACGGACTACAAAGATCGCTTCATGATTACGGTAGGCACCAAGATCCGTAGCATCGAAACCTCCGAAATCGCCTACTTTTTTCTGGAAGAGAAAGTGGTTTTTCTGGTGACGAAAGATGGGCTGAACTTACCCGTCGATTACAGTCTGGATAAACTCACGCAATTGCTCAATCCTCGTCAGTTTTTCCGCATCAGTCGTCAGTTTCTGGTGTCGTTACCTGCTATCCAGACTATTCATACCTTTTCGGCGGGTAAACTCAAACTCGATTTACAACCTAAATCCCGACAGGAAGTATTCGTCAGTGGCGACCGAATGACCGAATTTAAAGAATGGCTGGGAAAGTGAACCATCCCAAATGGATTCTGTATGGCCCGTGTTTTAGCGGGCTTTTTTTATTTCTCAAAGTTGGTAGTCAGTAGATAGCTCTTTGGCCGGACAGCCGTCATTCGACTCTTACTACCATCGGCCCTCATTTGGAGGTTGGGTAAGGCCCCAACGAAATATGAATAGGCCAAAAATATGGAGACAGGTCACACGCCGTTACAATCAGGCTTTTTCCTTATATTCCAGCTTCCCTGGCGAAAAGCTATACAGCTACGTCTCAATAAGTTAGGCGAATGGGGCCCAAATAGCGAGTATTTAAAGGCTATCAACTACTCGTGCTCAGGAAACTAAGGCCGTCTGTTTAGCATATTGGTCAAACGCAAATTTCATACATATGGAAGAAAAAAAAGTGCAGCATCCTGTTATAGCTATTCTTGAAAAATATATTTCTGAGATTCTGGTTATTTTCATTGGCATTTCAATTTCTTTTTTCTTTGATGAGTGGCGCGACAACCGAAAAGATGAAGAAACTATAAAAAAACATTTAACTGTTCTCAGAGAAAACCTAGTACAGGACACTCTACAATTGGCCTATATAATAAACCACGGTAACAAATTAGTCAGCAGCATCAATAAACTGACCTATTTTAAATCTGATTCAGAAATAAAAGATAGTATAAATTTCCACATTGACAACGCAGCCAGCTATCTGGTTTTTAAGCCAAACCAAATGGCATATGAGGAAATCAGACAAACAGCCCATACAAATTTGATTAAAAATGACTCGTTAAAAACCCTGTTCTTAGCCTATTATACATCAACAATACCTAACTGTTCAGAGTGGTGTAACGTCGACGAGACGCATACGATGACCCAATTAATCCCAGAGATGAGCAACCACTTTCCGGTAGTGGTTGACTCGTTAAACCTAATTTCTTCGACGGAAAAGATTAAGGCATTAAAGCTAAAAAAGTTAAGAAATTTGCTTTTAACAAACGCTGTCTATAAAAAAGAGACTATACATATTTTTATTCTCACCAAAAGAGCTACTATAAGGCTTCTAAAAAAAGTTAATGACGAACTAAAAAAATCATAATGTCCATAAAAAGGATACCCAATCGGATGTAGAATTTATTCATTTTTGAACAGGGCAAATCGGACAGTTCTCAATTTTTTCTAAAAAAGCATAAACCTTAAATCCTATCATTGTTTCAACGTATCTGATACTATGTTTTCGAACAAAGATTATTCAAAAATGACACTTGACGAATTAGTGTTAGAAGAAAAAGAAATGAAATCAGGAACAACCGCATCAGCATTTATCATTGGTATGCTGGTTGGTGTGGCTGTGTGGTCCGCCACAAGTGGTAAATTTCTCCTGACCATTAGTCTGCTGGGGGTTGCTCTTTTTGTTGGTTACAAAAATTCACAGACCAGGAAGGCTATCCAGGCAGAAATAATGCGCAGACAATAGGGAGTACGGCCATTTTAATCAAGGCATCCATCAACAAACCCCAGAAGTCCTTTGCCTACGCTCCCAAGATGGACGACTTTAGGCAGACAAGGTCTTTTATTCCAGCCAGAAGTCAACAGTTCCTGAAGGAAGATATGTAACGGTGTAGATGGCTCGCATTCGGTCTAGTTGTTCGCCCACTGCCAGTACCTGCGGGGCTGGTGGCCTGAAACAATAAAGTGCATCGGTCCAGGGCTTTACTAGTTCGACTACGAAAGCGTACCTTTGTGGCATGGAGAATACCGAACAACCCCGTCGGCCGGGGGGCAAACGTGCCGATCTGCAGTTGACAGTAACAGAACCAGCTGAATTAATGGCGTTTCTAATTGCCAGACTGCCGCACAAAAATCGAAACAACATCAAATCGCTGCTTCGGAACAAACAGATTCTGATTGACGGCAAAGTCTATACGCAGTTTAACCATCCCCTTCAGCCTGAACAGATCGTGACGGTGGCAGCCAATCGGGCTCCCGAAACATCACAATACCGGGGCCTGACCCTGTTGTATGAAGATCCGGACATCATCGTGATCAACAAACAGGCCGGGCTGCTGTCGATGGCTACAGCCAAAGAACGGGATCGTACAGCTTATGGTATTCTGAGCGATTACGTCAAGAAAGAAAGCCCCAAAAATAAAATATTCATCATCCATCGGCTCGACCGCGAAACGTCGGGCGTGATGATGTTTGCCCGCAGTGAGAAAGTCCAGCAGTTGATGCAGGAGTCCTGGAATGACACCACCAAACAGCGAACCTACGTTGCGCTGGTCGAGGGCGTCCCTAAACCATCCGAAGGCACCATTACGTCGTACCTGCGCGAGAGTAAAGCCCTGATTGTATACTCCAGCCAGAACCCCGACAACGGCCAACTATCGGTTACCAACTACCGGGTTGCCAAAGCTGCCAATGGCTATGCATTGGTTGAACTCGAACTGGAAACAGGCCGTAAAAACCAGATACGGGTCCACATGAATGACATTGGCCATCCCATTGTGGGTGATGCCAAGTACGGTGCCAAGACTGACCCTATCGGGCGACTGGGGTTACATGCCGAAACTCTGGCCTTTACCCACCCCATCACGGGCCAGGCCATGCGCTTCGATGCGCCCGTGCCAAAAACATTTCTGACTGTAGTAAAAGAACGGGGGCAAGAATAGTCAGGAGTGGTCAGGGACTGGTATCGATTGATAATTTTTGACCATCCCTGACCACTCCTGACTATGGTGGCTAGTTTACAAACCGATATTTAAACAGTACCCAGATGGCTTCGATGCCATCGAACCAGGAGATTTTTTTGCCCTCGGCAATGGAGCGGGGGTAATAACTAATCGGCAACTCTTTGATTTTTATACCCCGTTTGGCCACTTTAGCCGTTACTTCGGGGCAAAATTCAAAACGCGTACAGTCGAGCGGAATTGAGCGCAGAAAATCGGCCTTGAACACTTTATAGCAGGTGGGTTCGTCGGTTAACCGCTGGTTGTACAGGATATTTGCCAGCATGGTCACAACTTGACCGCCAATATAAAAACTCATGTACGAATGGCGATTTTCAGGCTTCAGAAATCGCGACCCATACACAACCTGCTCTTTACCATCGAGAATGGGCTGAACCAACGCAACATAATCCTGTGGTTCGTATTCCAGATCGGCATCCTGTACGATAGCAATGTCGCCCGTCATATGCTGGATGGCCGTACGAATCGCTGCCCCTTTTCCCTGATTTTGCTCATGAAAAACGATCGTCATGTTCGGCACAGAGCGATAGGTGTTCAGCCGATCGCGCGTACCATCGGTAGAGCCGTCGTCGACAATAATAATTTCTTTCGTTAACGGAACAGCCTGAACTTTCTCAATGAGTGTATCTATATTTTTAAACTCGTTGTAAGCAGGAATCAGAACAGATAGCAACATAAAACAAAGATAATCGAAAAGAAGCCAACTGTGCAGGGTTTACTTCCGCACCCAGTAGGTCAGTGGAAATCGAGGGTCTTTCACCTTCACGAAATGCTGTTGTAAACCCGCCTGCAATTGTCGGATCGCATACGCATTCGTAGGTTTATTGATGGCCGTACTATCATCGATCAAGCTGGACCGATTGCCGAAAATAACCAGTTTCAGGCTAGTATCGGCCAGCGCTTTCCCATATGTATCCGGATGCGATTCAATATAATGGGTCGTCTGCATTTCGGTAAAGATAAAGGGCACATTCGGCTCCCGGTCCGACAGATAGTACAAGCTCATGGCATTGTCGAAGAGTAACACATGACCGTTACCCGCCTGTTCCCGAATAAATGCACCTGCCTGTTCTTCACCCGCATAATCGGCGATGGACGTAAACCGTTTGAGGGCCTCAGGCCGATAAAGCAGCAGGCTCACGAGTAGTAGGACACCTACCCCACCGGCCCCAACCAACAGTAGTCGGTACGGTATATTGCGATGACGGGCTTCGTACAACTCCAGCCATTGATCGGCCAGAAAACCCAGGTGCAGCGAAAAGAACACAGCCGCCTGAAAGAAATAATGACTAGCCTGCGTTTTCAGCATGGGTACACAGGCAAAAGCAGCCAGGAGTAGTACCAGCCAGATGGCAGGGGTTTTCTGATAAATAATCCGGTAAGGACGCTGTACAACCAATACAGCCGATATCAGCAAGAGCAGTATCAGCCAGCTCAGCTTAATAAAAAATTTGATCAGAAATAAGGTATGCGCCGGGTAACCACTGAACGGATAAATGTAGGTCCACTCCAGATGCGCATCCAGCCGATTGGTTGTATAAAAGTAGAAAAGAGAGAAGAGTAGTGGCAAAGCAAACCCCAGTAAAACGAGCATACCCCGAACGACCATTGGCCAGAAAGCAATCCGTCCTGTCAGACACAAGAGCAGGATGTAAGCGCCAAACCCGACCACATAGAACGCAGCTACACTCTTAAAGCACATGCCGATCCCCAGCAAAAAGCCAGCAGCCAGCCAGCGCCAGTTCGGTTTACCGTTGTTTCCCACAGCTACCGTAAAAGCATTCAAACCGCAGATAGCCACCCAACTTTCTGGCTCCAGAAAGTTCATCTCCATAAAGAAGCAGCCAATCGCAGTCAGTACCACGGTCAATAAGGCGACCCGTTCCCCAAATAGTCGTCCGGCTCGCCAGGCCGAAATCAGTACCCCAACGGCCAGCAGCGTAATGAGAGCTGAAACGGTAATGTGGTTATAACCGCCCAACAGATTCAGCAATACGCTCGTGGATGAATACAGCAGATACGATTTTGATGGAATGAAGTCGTATAATTGATAGCCTTCACTGAGCGAACGCGCAATTACCAGGTACTCATAGGCATCGTAGCCGTAACCAGAATTATAGGTAAACAGGTAAAAAACAGGGCAGAATAAGGCTAAAATCAACAGAAGCCGCGTCATAAAACGTCGATAGCGCGTTAAGCAAGTTACTACTTTACCGACAAATGTACTGGTTTAGACCCAAGCCATCACCTTTCCCATCGCCTTTTTGTCGACCGTTCGATCATTTCCTCCCACATCGACTGACTGAAAATCAGGTTCGGCAAATCGCGATTTTTAAGAAATAATGCCCCATCCGAACCTCTCCGATTCGTATCCTGGCGCATCAACGGCTGCTACTCCAAAATCGTTTACAATCTGTTTTACAAACGTTTTCTGGGAAAACAGGTTTTGATAAATGTAGGTGCATTCATATTCTTCACCCGGCTATTTATCCTCTTCGACAGCCAAAAACGGGCATTCCGCCAAATTGATTTTCCAGGTAAGTCCGTTCATTGGACATTTGACGCGTCAATTTTAACCGTTATGAAAACGCTGATTTTTTCTATACTCATCGCTAGTGCTACCCTTGCGTTTGGGCAGGTGCCGACCACACCAGGCAGTACCAACCCTACTACGCCCCAAAGCACGCAGCCCGGCAGCTTAACTGTTCCTGCGGCTACGCCCCCCGATCCATTCGGAGCAACGCCTAAATCAACAACGCCCGACAGTTTTACAGCGCCCCCCGATTCGGCTCCATCGACCATTTCGCCCGAAGGTATTCCTTCTCAAACCGGCGCTACGCCTTCGGAAGCAGATCCCATTGCCCGTGGTAATGGAAAAATTACGGGTGTTCTGATGGACTCAAGCACCAATCAGCCCGTTGAATTTGCCACCGTTGCCCTGCTGAGCACATCGACCAATAAACCCATTGATGGAACAACGGCCGATGCCAAAGGGCAGTTTACCCTAAACCGGATAGCACCGGGCAAATACCGACTGCTCTATTCGTTCATCGGTTATAAAGACAAACGCAGTGCCATACTGACCATTGCCAAAGGCGGCTCTATCAGTGTAGGCACCGTTAAACTTTCGGCAGATGTCAAAACGCTGGCCGAAGTAAACGTAGTGGGTCAGGCCGCGATGGTCGAGGAGAAAGTAGACCGGCTGGTCTACAACGCCGATAAGGATCTTGCGGCCAAAGGGGGCGACGCCACCGACATTATGCGTAAAGTACCGATGCTATCGGTCGATCTGGACGGCAATGTCCAGTTACGAGGGAGCAGCAACGTTCGGGTCTTAATCAATAACAAACCCAGCACCATAGTTGCCAGCAGCGTTGCCGATGCCTTGAAACAGATTCCGGCCGACCAGATCAAGACCGTTGAAGTAATTACTTCGCCATCGGCCAAGTACGATGCGGAAGGCTCGGCGGGGATTATCAACATCATCACCAAGAAAAATACCCTTCAGGGCATGACGCTCGATGCGAACGGCGGTGCCGGCAACCGAGGCAGTATGCTTGGTTTGCATGGCAACTACCGGACGGGTAAAATGGGCTTTTCGCTAGGTGGCTTCGGCCGGGCGGAATACAACATCAAGGGATCGTTTCTGAACGACCAGACGACCCGGTCTTACGACGCTGCCACCAATACCTACTCAGCTCCGACCCGGACGCTCCAGAGCGCCAACACCCTGAACCAGCGGCTAAATGGCAACTTCCAACTGGGCTGGGATTACGACATCGACAAAAATACCTCGCTCACGGCCAGCATCCGCTACGGTGCCCGCAATGGGATTACCAACCAAACCAACCTGCTGACTCAAACAACGGCTCCAAGTAGCTATTTCCCCATCGTCACGAATCGGAATGTAAAAACAACGGACTTATCGGGAACGGTCGATGCCAATGTAACGTACACCAAAATTTACAAGCCCCAGCAGGAATTTAGTGTATTGGCACTTTACAGCCGAAACAACCGAACCAATGATTTCGTGGCCGACCTGCTTGGTGGTACCGACTTCCATACCGTGACGGGTCGTCAGAAGAACGACAACACCAGCTACAACCAAGAGTCAACGCTTCAGCTCGATTACCAGACACCGATCAAAACCAATCAATTGCTCGAATTCGGTGGTAAAGGCATTTTCCGGCAGGCCAACAGCGATTATCAATACTATTTCGCTACGGGCGAAACAGGTGGTTATCAACTCGACACCTCGCGCCCGGCCAATGCCCTGTTCTACGATCAGAACATAGCCGCTACCTATCTGTCGTATACGCTGACCACCAAGAGCAAGTTTACCATTAAGGCGGGGGCCCGGTATGAATATACCTTCATCAACGCCCGGTTCAGCAACGAAACAGTGACTCCGGCAGCTACCATCCCGAACTATGGCAATATTGTGCCGAGTGTGAATATCTCGAAAAGCCTGAAGGGGGGTAAAATCATCAAACTGGCCTACAACCGCCGGATTCAGCGCCCCGGTATTCAGTTCCTGAATCCGAACATCAACGCAGCGAACCCTACCAACATCACGATTGGTAACCCTTATCTATCGCCCGAACTTACCGATAACGTAGAGTTCAGCACCAGCGCCAATATCAAAGGTTTGTACCTGAACGCGTCGCTCTTTGCCCGCCGGACCAACAACGAAATCACGGCCGTTCGGGATGTATCCCAGCAGTCGATTGGCGACCCGACCAACCCCGTGCTGCAACAGGTAATCCGCACCAGCTACCAGAACGTTGGTCACGAAGATGCGGCTGGTCTGAACCTGTTTGGGAACGGGATGCTGTTCAAAAAACTACAGCTCGGCGGTGGTATCGACTTGTATCACGTAAACCTGACCAACAACAACGCCAACCCAATTTATTCGGCTACTAACTCAGGGTGGGTCATTGGTGGCCGAATCATGAGCAGCCTCTCACTCGCCAATGGCTGGGGCTTCCAGCTCTTCGGTGGCGGACGCGGCAAGCAGGTCCAGTTGCAGGGCTACCAGAGTCCCATGTATTTCTACAGTCTGGGACTACGGAAAGAATTTAACAACAAGAAAGCCAGCTTAGGCTTAGCGGCTGAAAACATTTTCAACCATCCGTTTATCCAGCGTGCCGAGCTGTCGTCACCCATTCTGACCCAGAGTTCGCAAACGAGCTTCTACAACGCCGGGGTTCGGTTGACGTTCAGCTACAAGCTTGGCAAAATGAGCTTCGATCAACCACAGAAACGCCGGAAATCCATTGAAAACGATGACCTGAAAGGAAACGAGGGTGGCAATGACAACACTGAAGGCCAACAGCAATCGTCGCCGTCGGGCAATGGAGGGAACCGGAGCGGTGGCAGTGGACGCGGAGGTCGCCCCCGATCGTAAGGTATGCGAATAGCCGGGCACCAGAAGGCGGTGCGTTCTTTTGTCCTGGCTCTAACTCAACGACAATTACACTTCATCAGATTAGATTAGGTTAAGACAACTCCTCCTGCCTTGCGGGAGGAGTTTCTTTTGTGGGGTCTGATAAACCAAAAGTTAACTCTGTCTGGTTTACAGGTCATTCTTTACACACATTCAAATTACCTTTGTATTTCACTTTTACAAACTTTGTTCTGAATGGCAGCCGATGCGTACACTCGGCTCTATTCCCACCTAATCTTGTTTTATGAAATCTAAAAATTTAGTCAGTCTGTTTGTTGCTGCCATTTTTCTGGTACTGGCCGTTACGGGTCTCCTGATTTACTTCGGTCAGGGTTCGCACATTGTCGATCATACCCATGCGTGGTTCGGCATACTGTTCTTCACAGCCGCCGTCTTTCATATTGTCAATAACTGGTCGTCGCTGGTGGGGTACAGCCGAAATCGCCGGACGGGGAGCCTCCAGAAAGAACTCATCCTGCCCGCACTCGTCGCCATCGTTTTTGCGGCTGGTATCGGGTTCGATGTACCCGTTTTCAATAAACTGGCCAATGCGGGTAAAAACTGGGTGCGAGGCAACAAACCCCGTCCGGAGTCGATGCCACAGGCTAAAGTTGACTCCATTGCCAATGCGGTTGAAACCGCTTACGCCAATGCGTACAGCAAAGGAGATACGGCTGCTCTGGCTGCTGTGATGAACCCAAAAACCGCTTTACTAACCGAAGCCGGAACGCTTCTTCACGGGTCGGATGTCCAACAAAACCTTCTCAAACGCACAGCCCCCGAAGCGATCCAAACCAAAGTTACGAATGCTGAAGCGCTTGATGATCGACTCATTGTTGTCCGGGGTACGTTGACCGGAGCCCCAACCCCTTCGGTATATACCCATATACTGCGGGAACAGGATAAAAAATGGCGTATCGTAGCCGCTCAACAGGCGTATCCATCTGTGCAATAGCCCGTCAGAACATCCCCATTCGCTTACCAATAGGAATGTAGCCAGGCTATGTTCCTATTGTTTTTTGGTATCTCCGGGTGCAACGGAAATGTACCAGCTTACGTACTGATACACAGACTGGCAGCTAGCTCAATCAGCGAAATAGTACAATAACAACCTTTTTTAGAATATCCCGAAGGTTTTACGGAGCAAGCTGATTTTGAAAGCGTTTTTTTTAGTTTATAGTAAACTCTATTGACTAATTTTCGCTTACGTATACGGCAACAGTTCGCATACATACTGTTTGGATGAATTCACGACTACGCACCTTAATGGCTAGTGCTCTTTTGCTGATGGGATGGTCTATCCAGATCATAGCGCAGCCCAGGGTCTATACCATCAGCGGTCAGGTGACCGATGCGGCTACGGGCGAAGGCATTCCCTTCGCCAGCATTGCGTTGAAAGGAAAAACAGCAGGTACAACCTCTGATGTCAACGGCCGTTATACCCTACGGATCAGTGCGTTAGCAGACTCATTACAGGTGCTTAGTTTGGGGTATCGAACAGCGACCTACCCCGTTCTGATACAGACCACGCAAGTAATCGACGCCCGTTTAGCGGCTGCGGCTACCAGCTTACAGGAAGTAAAAGTATATGCCAAAGGGGGCGACCCGGCCTATCGGGTAATGCGTGAAGCCGTACGTCGGAGCGACCAGTACAATCCGGCCCAGTTGCAGGCGTATCAGTACGATAGTTATACTAAAATCGAGGCATATATCAACAACTTCGCCCAGACGCGAAAGAACAAGAAAGGGCCAGGGCCAATTGGCAAGCTCCTCGGAAAGCTTCCAGCCATCACCGACGAAAATGGTCAGCCAGCCGTGCCCGTGTTCATCTCCGAAACGCTCTCGAACTTTTACGCCCGCACAAATCCCGAAAAAACGAAAGAATACCTGTTGAAATCGCACGTTACCGGGGTAGGCGTATCGGATGGTGGGTTGATTGCACAACTCACAGGTGCCTCGTTCCAGCAATACAATTTTTACCGGAACGCGCTCATTGTACTCCGAAAAGACATCCCTTCGCCGATTGGGGCTCAGTGGGAAACGATGTATACGTTCCGCCTGAAAGATACGGTTCAGCTCAATAACGCCATTTGTTATGCCATTGAATTTACCCCCAAACGGCTGAGCGATCTGGCCTTCAACGGCACCATCTGGATCGATACAACCCACTACGCGCTGGCCCAGATCGACGCTCAGGTAGATAAACGCGCGAATATCAACTTTGTCGATGCACTTCACATTGAACAGGTTTGGGAAACGACCCCTTCAGGCTTACGGTTTCCAATCCAGACCCAGGTGACCATCGACAGCGATGAGCCTACGCCCCGGTCGCCGGGCGCGTTGGTCCGCTTTTTCACGTCGGCGCAGCATATCATCGAGAACCATCCGAAGGATATTTCATTCTACAATCCGGCTATCGAACTGGCCGACGATTACAAAGAAGCCGACCCGGCTTTCTGGCAAAGTGTACGGCCAAGCTCGCTCTCACCCAATGAACTACGCGCCATGAACGTAGTCGATTCAGTGCGCAATGTACCCCTGATGAAAGTAGGTGGTGAGATCATCAAACTGGGCGTAATCGGGTATAAACCTCTTGGCAAATCGAACCTTGAACTGGGCCCAATTCTGTACTCCTACGCCAGCAATGATGTGGAGGGGAGCCGAATTCGACTGGGCTTACGAACAACTACCGGATTTAGTAAAAAATGGCTGCTGAGTGGCTATGTGGCCTATGGTACCCGCGATGAGCAACTGAAGTACAGTGCCAACATCGAATACATTCTGAGTCGGAAACCCTGGACGGTTATTGGGGTGAAGCGTTCGTATGATCTGGAGCGACTGGGCGTTTCGGCCGATAATATTGGAAATAACTCGCTCTTTGCCGCTTACTCCCGATTCGGCACCCTCCGACGGCCTTATTTCCAGGAAGAAAATCTGGTTTATTTCCGACGCGAGATGGGCCGGGGATTCACACAAACGCTGGCCCTGCGCAATCGTAGTTTTGAGCCCTTGTTCCCGTTTGCCTTTACCCCCCAGCAGCACGACGATGACCAGTCTATCCGAAGTACGTATGAAACGACCGAGCTGATTTCAGAAACCCGCTTCGCCCCCGACGAACTCATTCTTCAGAATGACAACGTCCGTGTCAGCACCGGAGCCATTCGCAAACCGATTCTGACGCTACGCTACACATTGGGCCTTCGGAATGTACTCGACGGCGATTTCGCCTACCATCGCCTGGCGCTTACCCTGAAGCACTCCTTCCGAATGGGTGTACTCGGCCGAACCTATTATACGATCGGGACAGGTATTATTCCCTCTACAGTACCCTATCCGTTGCTCTACATGCCACTGGGCAATGAGTCGTCGTTCTACGTAGGCAATGCCTATAACCTGATGAACTATTTTGAGTTTGTCTGTGACCGCTGGGCTACGATCCAGTTCGAGCACAACTTCAACGGCCTGCTGTTCAATCGTTTGCCTTTACTGCGCCGGCTCAAATGGCGGGAATTAGTGACGGCCAAAGTGCTGGCCGGGAGCGTTTCGACCCAGAATCTGGCTATGATTCCGGCAACCAACGCTACCGGTCAGGCTGTCGAAGGGTTTAGCTCGCTCACAGGAACTCCCTATGTGGAAGTCGGCTATGGCATCGACAACATCTTCAAGGTACTGCGCATCGACGCTGTTCACCGGCTCACCTACCGCGACAACATAGGCCGTACGGGTATTCCGGTAACGCCTTTCGCCATCAAACTATCGGGCTGGCTGGCGTTTTAAGTTGTTCCGGTTAGCTCGCTTTCGCCAATACTTCCTCAACCGTTAAGGCTTCGAGCGAGGGAGCAACCAGATCAGCCTGCGCCAGAATTTCGGGCGATCCTAGCCCGACAACAAACATACCGCCCCGCTTACCTGCTTCTACACCCGCAACAGCATCTTCAAATACAACACACTCGGTCGGGCTAAAACCCAGTTCGGCAGCCCCTTTGGTAAACACTTCAGGGTCCGGTTTGCCTTTGCTGATTTTATTCCCGTCGATGACGGCATCGAACGCTTCGCTCATCCCAATCCGGTCCAGAATCGTGCCTGCATTTTTGCTAACCGATCCCAGTGCGGTTTTAAGTCCGGCTTTACGCACCTGTGCGAAAAAGCTGGCCACACCGGGCAGAATATCTTCGGGTGTCATCCGACTGACCAGTTCCAGATACCAGGCATTTTTCTGAGCCGCGAGTTCGACCTTTTTCTCATCGGGCAGCGTAAGGCCTCCATGCTCCAGAATCAAATCCAGTGATTCCATTCGGCTCACTCCTTTCAGACGCTCGTTAAACGCTTCCGAAATATCGAAGCCAAGTTCATTGGCGAGTCGCTTCCAGGCCTGGTAATGGTAAATAGCGGTATCGACAATAACCCCATCGAGATCGAACAGAAAGGCTTTGATAGACATAGTAATTCAGGTTGACAAACGGCAAAAGTAACGGATTCGCTGGTAGCATACAGCCCGAACAAAAAAACTTGGCTGAAAAATTGGAAAAACGATCTGTGTATCATTTACTTTGCATTACAAAGTACTTTTAAAAACTTAAATCATGGAACCATTATCGACTCCGGATCAGCCTGTATCCTTATTTGATCGAGTAAACTATTGGATTCGTACCTCAACGATGCTGAAAATAGCCGTGATTGGTGTCCTTATCCTAGTATTGCTAATTCCAACCGAAATGCTCCAGGGGCTAATTCGCGAACGGGAATCTACCCGCGACGAAGCCATAACCGAGGTTAGTGCCAAGTGGGGTGGTCAGCAGGTGATTGGGGGTCCGGTCTTGTCGGTTCCCTACGAGGTAATCAGCAAGGACGACAAAGGCGTTGAACAGCGCCAAACCCTTTTCGCCCATTTTCTACCCGACGACTTACAGATTAATGGCAACGTACAACCCGAACAACGCAACCGGGGCATCTTTGTGGTCATGCTGTACAATACCCGGCTGACCATCCGGGGTAGTTTTCATAAACCATCTGTTGCATCGCTGGGTATTCCGCCCGAGGCCATGCAATGGGATAAGGCGTTTTTATCCTTGGGTATCAGCGACATGAAAGGCATTCGGGATGCCATTACCTTCCGGATCAATAAGGCCCCACTTTCGGCCGAGCCGGGTATTCCCAGCAACGACCTGATGCCATCGGGTGTCAGTGCATCTATCCCGCTCCGGCCCGATACCACAAACCTTCAGTTTGAAACAGCTATCAATCTGAATGGCAGTACGCAATTGAGCTTTTTACCATTTGGCAAAGAAACGCATGTGACTCTGCAATCCCCCTGGTCAACGCCAAGCTTTACGGGGTCGTTTCTGCCCGATCAGCGACGTATAAGCGAAAAGGGATTTCAGGCTTCATGGAAAGTCCTGCAATTCAACCGAAATTTCCCACAGCAGGGCGTTGGTAATTTCCTGGCGAAATCAATTTCGGGCTATGACGAATTACCCTCCTTTGGGGTTAAGTTGCTGCTCCCTGTCGATGAATACCAGAAAACGATGCGGTCGGCCAAATACGGTATTCTGTTCGTGATTCTGACGTTTGTATCGTTCTTCTTCGTTGAAATTCTCGACCGCCGACGCATTCACCCGATTCAATACCTACTGGTCGGATTTGCGATCTGCCTGTTTTATCTGCTGCTACTCTCCATTTCAGAGCACCTGTCGTTCGATGGCGCTTACCTGATCGGCAGTGGGCTTATCCTGGCGCTGATCACGTTTTATGTCCGCTATGTATTCCAGAATCTGCGACTTACGGCCCTGTTTAGCGTGATTCTTGCCCTACTCTACGGGTTCTTCTACTCACTGCTTCAGTTGGAAGATTACTCACTCTTGCTAGGCAGCTTTGGCTTGTTACTCATTCTAGGGGTCATTATGTACCTAACCCGACATGTGAACTGGTACAAAGCGTATGAGGCCGAAGGAGTGACAGCCTAGTTTGCCGATTCATTCAACTTCCCGACTGGTTTGCGCTTTCGGGAAGTTGAACAGTCCGTTTTCGTTTACTCTTTCATGCCCATAAATTCAAGCCCATCGGCTTCGCCCAACCGATGCCGCACCATCAGTACCCACCCTTTTCGGGCGCCCCGTAGGGTACTAATTTCATCAATGGCATACTGCCCAATCGATTGCCCATCAACCGACAGATCATAGGCCGTTGAACTACTCTTTGTGGCTTTCACCCCAGCGAGCTGATAGGTTCCCACACCAAAACGATCGTAGGTGAAGCGGTAGCTGGACGAACCCGTCTGCTCGATCAACAACCGTTGGGAGGTAGGCATTGCACAGCGGACTGGGTCAATTTCAACTCGAAACTGGCCCGGCAACGTGCCATCATCCGTTGGGCTGACGCCGTCTTTCTGGCAACCAGCGATGCAGAGAATTACGGATAAAAGGAGGAAAAATGGTTTCATGCGATTGGCGGTTTTCAATAGGATTCCAAACGGATTCAAACCGTTGGAATTACTTTTCGACAGAATGAACCGCATTGCGTATCAACCCTAAAGTGCTGTTCACTCCGTCGAAAAGCTAAACCGGCAGATACACTGTAAACGTGGTTCCTTCGCCGATCCGGCTCTGAACCTGCACAGCCCCATCATGCTGTTCAACCACTTTTTTGACAATGGCCAGTCCAATGCCAGTGCCTGTAAACTCATGCCGGGCATGAAGCCGCTGAAAAACCTGAAAAATCTGCTCGGCATATTTCGAATCGAATCCGATCCCATTATCCGTAATCGCAATAGCCCAATAGGCTCGTTTGGTGGATAAAACAGGCTGGATGGCTACTGGCACTGCCGAACCGGGAATTTGCTGGGCTGAAATATGCACAATTGGAGCGATGGGCAAGCCGTTCCCATCTTTTTGGCAAAATTTAAGCGCATTGGAAAGCAAATTCTGAAAAAGCTGGCGGAGTTGTAATCGGTCGCCCGTTATGTCGGGTAAGTCCTCATGGGCTCCCAACCGAATCGTTGCATTGGTTTGTTCAATTGGGTACCAGAGGTCTTCTATAATGTCTTCAATAAGTTTTGCCAGTGAGAACGACCGAAAAGTTTCGCGGTGGGTCGCAATTCGGGAATAGTCCAGCAAATCCCGGATCAGTAACGACATTCGTTCGGCCGCAGCCTGCATACGTTCGACAATTTCAATGCCTTCCTGATCCAACTGGCTGGCATACTGGCTCCGAAGGATATCGCCAAACGACTGAATTTTTCGTAACGGTTCCTGTAAATCATGACTGGCGATGTACGCGAACGATTGCAGGTTTTCGTTTGACCGCTTCAGTTCCAGATTCGTCGCTTCCACCTGGAGCCGGTAGCGTTGGTTCTCCGTAATATCGACATTCGAAATCACGACTCCATCGCCCGACCGGGTCGTCAGGCGCAACCACCATTGATCGCCAATACTAAATTCGCTCAGATCAGGTTCACCCGTTTCAACCACGCGCACGTACTTTGCAAAGTCAATTTGCTGCTGTTCAGGCGAAGCCACCTCAAAAAACCGTTTCGTCAGGATGGGTTCGGCCAGATCGCCCCACATCCGAATCGCCTGTTGATTGGCCAGGATTGTATGAAAGTCAATGATGGTCCCGGTTTCGTCACGAATGGCTTCGTGCAGCGAAATGGCCGCCTGCGTATGATCGAGTACGGCCTGTAACAGATCCGCCTGCTGTTTTATTTTCTGTTCAGCCTGCTTGCTGTCGGTTATGTTGATGAACGTGACCACTACCTGTTCGGGCGCTGCGCGTACCGCCGACACCTCAAACCAGCCCTGTAAGCCATATACGTCGGTATAATGCTCGACAATTTGCTCGGCCTCTCCGGTTTCGACCACCCGTTCATACAACGAAAACATCCCCGACTCAACGTTGCCCGGAAACGTCTCCAACAATCGCGTACCTACGATTCGGTCGGGCGCCATCGTCAAAATACGCTCCACGGCACGATTGGCTGTCAGCATCAGAAAATCGACCACTTTTCCCTCCCGATTGCGAATAGCCTGCATCGAAATGATCCCATTCAGCGAAGCGTCGTAGGCCGCCAGCGCCAACTGTACAGCCTCTGACGACTGTAGGCGCTCGGCTGCTAAACCATCCGATCCATTTGACGAGTTCATAGCGAAAATCCACGTTTCAAGTTGCACAACTCCCTGTACGGTAGAAAGTTTGGGCAATTCAGTGTATAATCAGCCGATCAGGAAACTGATTACTTCATCAACTCCAGTACCAGTGCCGACTTGGCGGGTAGTTTCAGCAGTTTCAGATCCGTTACGGGTTGGTCGGTCAGTACATTTCGGGCCTTTGTGAAGCCGCTCATGCGCTCGGCAAACCGGGCCGTATCGAGCGTAATTTCTTTTTCGTTGGTATTGGTAGCTACCATTACGGTCTTGCTGCCATCGTAACGAAAATACACGTATGTGCCATCCTGCGGTAAAAACTGCATGAGTTTTCCGGTATGCATTACCGGGTTATCGCGTCGGTACGTAGCCAGTTTGCGCACAAACTGAAAGGCTTCGTTTTCACGATCCGTTCGACCAGCGGCTTCAAATTTGTTTTGTTTATCGCCCGGAAACCCACCCGGAAAATCACGGCGTACTTCGGCATCCGACGGATCTTTGAAATTCTTCATCAAAATCTCGGTTCCGTAATACATCGACGGAATGCCGCGTGTTGTCAACAGCCAGGTCAGGCCAATTTTATACTTGTCGAAATCTTCGCCAATAACCGACAGATAGCGGTCGGTATCGTGGTTGTCCAGAAAGGTGACCAGCTTATTCGGATCAGCATAAACGGCGTCCTGTGCCAGCGCCTGATAAAACCGATTGACGCCATCGTCCCAGCTAAATTTCTGTTTCAGAGCATCGAGCATGGATGCATAGAGCACAAAGTCGAGTCCACCCGGCTGATTCGATTTAAACGGAAAGTCGATTTTGTTGCGTGTGTAATAGGCCTGATCGACTACGTTGTTCACCCACGATTCGCCAAATATGTGAATCTTCGGATACTGATCCATCAGCGCCTGGTTGCAGCGATTCATGAAGGGTTGATCGTTGTACATATACGTATCGACCCGCCACGCATCGACGCCAAAATTTTCGACCGTCCAGATAGCGTGCTGAATCAGGAAATTAGCCACGAACGGATTGCTTTGATTCAGATCGGGCAGGAAGGGGACAAACCAGCCGTCGAGCGTAACCTTGCGGTCGCGTTCGGCCCCATGTGGATCGGTGATGGGCTGGTATTTGTAGGAGGTATTGGTGTAGGTAGGCCATTGGTGTAACCAGTCTTTGCTGGGCATATCTTTCAAAAGCCAGTGATTGATGCCGCAGTGATTATAGACCGCATCCTGCACCACCTTCAGACCCATAGCGTGGGCTTTTTTGACAAATGACTTGTACGCTTCGTTGCCACCCAGCCGTTTATCGACGTTGTAATGGTCGGTAAAGCCGTATCCGTGATAAGCTGACCGCATCGCTCCGCCTTCGTTGGTCAGGGGTTGGTTGTTTTCCAGAACGGGCGTAAACCACAAGGCCGTAACGCCCAGGTCTTTCAGGTAATCGAGTCGCTGAGCAGCCCCCGCCAGATCACCACCGTGCCGATAGAATGGGTTGGAACGGTCGGCATTGGGATCGGCCATATCGGCAAACTTATCGTTGCTCTCGTCACCATTGGCAAAGCGGTCGGGCATGGCCAGATAAATAAAATCGGCTGCCGAAACGCCCTGACCTTTGGGGCTGCTATCCCGCGCTTTCAGCTCAAACGGCTGGGTAAGGGTCTGACTGCCACGTTTACCAACCAGTTTAAGAACGCCCGGTTTAGCGGTGGGTGCAATAGTCAAATCAAGAAAGGCGTAGTTCGGATTTTCGACCGTATGGGTTTTGACCAGTTTTACACCCGGGTAGTTCAGCGAGTAGGCCAGCGTTCCGGCATTGGGGCCGTAAATCAACAGTTGCAGGGACGGATTTTTCATCCCCACCCACCAATTGGTTGGATTGACGCGCTGGATAGTCGCACTCTGGGCCCGAGCCGTTTGGTATACGGTTAGCAGGATCAGCAAGCTGGTAAACGTGAATCGTTTCATAGAGATCATAGGTAGCCATGAGAATAATGCAACAAGAACGCAAAATTAGCCCAATATTTTAGCCGAAAAAGACCCTAGTTTTGTGTTGAAAAATTAAAGAGCGAAAGGGTGAAAGAGTGAAAGAGCGAACGCCATCCGCAGATTCGCTCCGCTTCGCTACCACTCTTTCACTCTTTCACCCTTTCGCTCTTTAAAATATGTACACCGCATCTGCTGTTCCGGTGATGGACAAACTGATCATTTACCAGATTTTCACCCGCCTGTTTGGCAATCAGAACACAACCAACCACTGGCATGGAACCCTACAGGAAAACGGCGTAGGGAAATTTAACGACATCAATGCTACCGCCCTGCAAGCCATCAAACAATTTGGCGCAACACACATCTGGTTTACGGGTGTTATTGAACACGCTACCCAAACCGACTACTCAGCCTATGGAATCCGCCCCGACGACCCGGTGGTGGTAAAAGGGCGGGCGGGTTCTCCCTATGCGGTCAAAGATTATTACGATGTCGATCCTGATCTGGCGGTCAGTGTTCCCGACCGAATGGCCGAGTTTGACGCCCTTGTTCAACGGACGCACGCCCATAACCTGAAAGTCATTATCGATTTCGTACCCAATCACGTAGCGCGTCAATACCAGTCGGATGCTAAGCCTGCGGGGGTAGTTGATCTGGGGCAGAAAGACGATAAGACCGTTGGGTTTTCGACCAGCAACAATTTCTATTATTTACCCGGCCAAACGTTTCAGTCGCCCGAAGGAGCTACGACTACCCTACAGGAGTTTCCGGCCAAAGTAACAGGCAGCGGCTCGATCACGGCCACCCCCGATATCAACGACTGGTACGAAACCGTCAAGCTCAATTATGGCATCAATGTTTTTGACGGAAGCCGCCACTTCGACCCGATTCCTGCCACCTGGTATCAGATGCTGGACATTCTGCTCTTCTGGTCGGCGAAGGGGATAGATGGTTTCCGGTGTGATATGGCGCATCTGGTCCCCGTAGAGTTCTGGCAGTGGGCCATCAGCCGGGTAAAACGGCGTTACCCGCACATGATTTTTATCGCTGAGATTTACGATCCGGGTTTGTATCGACCCTTTATTTTCGTGGGAGGTTTCGATTATCTCTACGATAAAGTGGGGCTTTACGATTCCGTTCGGCGGCTCATGGAAGGGCATGGTTCCTGTTACGACCTTACGCGGGTATGGCAGCAGGAGTCCGGCGATTTTGCCCAGCACATGCTTCGGTTTCTGGAAACTCACGACGAGCAACGCATTGCTTCCCGTTTTTTTGCCAACGACCCCTGGGCGGCCGTTCCGGCCATGACGCTGACAGCTACCATGCACACAGGCCCTGTGTTGATTTATTTCGGGCAGGAAGTGGGTGTCAAGGCCGAAGGGTCCGAAGGATTCAGTGGCGATGATGGCCGGACTACCATTTTCGATTATTGGGGAATGCCGCGTTGGCAGGGCTGGCTCAATGGGGGCAACTATGATGGTGGCCGACTCTCCGACGATCAGCGAAATTTGCGGGCTTTTTATCAGCAGTTAAATTATCTGGTTATAGGCTCCGACGCCATTCAAAACGGCTATTTTTACGACCTTCAATACGTAAACGATAATGGGCAAAGTCCTGGCTACGACGCCCATCAGATTTACAGCTACCTCCGCTACACCGACCGCCAGAAACTCCTGATTGTCTGCAACTTCTCGGCGTACAACACCTACGACACCGTGGTTCAGATTCCCAAAGCGGCCTTTGATACTATGGCACTAAACATGGCCAATACGTATCAGTTTGTGGATATTTTCCTGACCGATACCGAACTTGACGTTGTCGGTTCGGCAGGTGTACCCCTGGTACTTCCACCACGGAGTGTACGCGTACTGGAAATAAAATCGTAACTTTTGGGTACTTTTTAGGGTTTGCTTCGTCAGTACATGAGAAACCGAGCCCCAAACCACCATGATGAAACTGTTTACCGCATTCTTTTTCTTACTTATACCATTTAGTACACAGGCTCAGGAAATTACGCTATCGTCGAATCAGCAGTCGCTGACCATCGTCGGTGGTAAAACCACGCCTGAAACGATTCTGTCGATTGGTAAACAGTTTATCAACTGTCCGTATGTACCGCATACGCTCGATACCAATCCGACCGAACAATTGGTGGTGAACCTGCGGGAGTTCGATTGTACTACCTATCTGGAAACTGTGCTGGCCCTCTCGCTGGCGTGGCAGGATATGGGGGCGAAACCGAATCAGGCTGTTTTTGAGCAATCCTTTCGAACCTATCTGACGAAACTCCGATACCGGGATGGCCGGATTGATGGCTACGCCAGCCGACTCCACTATTTCTCCGACTGGCTCCGCGATAATGAGCGCAAAGGGCTGGTAACCGACGTAACCCGTGACCTACCGGGTAGTATGTCTGTTGCCAAACCCGTTTCATACATGACGACGGCAACGTATAAGTACCCGCGTTTAACTGATCCAGCTATTCTTAAACAAGTAGCCCAAACGGAAGCGGCTATTAGCCAGCAAACCTTTTCTTTTATCCCCAAAAAGGCCGTCAAACAGGCTGAAGCGTCTATTCGTGAAGGAGATATTGTGATGCTGATGGCGGCCCGGCCCGGTCTGGACATGAAGCATGTGGGGATTGCGGTTCGGCAACCTAATGGACAATTACACCTGATGCACGCTTCATCTGAACAGGGCGCGGTGGTTATTACACCGTACTCGCTCAGTGATTATGTACTATGGCATCGAGGTTTATCGGGTATTCGGATCGCCCGACTCCGCTCTGAAAGTGGCACTCCTCCGATAATGGCTCGGGGTAAACAGGCGGAATAAGCGCTCAGATACGTAGTTTATCTACGGCTACTGTTTAGTTGATCAAACGCTTCCAGAAACGGATCTATTGCCGACAGATCACAGGCCGAGCAAAGGGCCGAAACACGCTGATCGGTAATAACCAGTCGTTGGGAAGTTATCGTCTGGCAGTTGCTGTCATACCCTCTGGCTTGTACAAGACGCGCTCCTATATCCCCCTTCTGCCAGATTTCGCCCTCAATGGTCAGCAATTTGTTCGCCTGAATGCCGCACAAATTCAGCCTACGGACTGCCGCATGAACCCCCTGCCCGTATTGCTGTCGAAATGTCTTTCGTAGCTCATCGCTGGCATCGCAGGAAATCTGGAACAGTTTGCCCTCGTAAAACACCAGGGATACATTCGTAACCGACAAGCCATCTACATCTGCCGAACGAGCGATAAACAAACGCACCTGATTGCAGGTCAGGGCCAGCGTACCCTTTACCAGTACTGGTTCGATCTCCCGAAAATCGTTTTGTCGGAGCGAGTCAGGCGAAGTCGCCCCGAGTATATACCGCCCTAACCCTGCAATTTTGTGAGGATCTTCAACGATACGACCGAAAAGAGACAGGAAAACAATAGACCAGATCATCAGTTACGGCTCATTATCTGGTAAAGCTAATCTGTATAACGTCGGTTCCATTCGATAAGCCAGCAAGTTAGTAGCGTTTCTATGTCCACCCGGCAAAGACACATCGAAATAAACGTTTAAACCAGTTCTATGGGTGAAATACGAACCTATTAAATAGCTTCGACTTCTTCTTGATTGAGATAGGATCGATTCGATGAGATTGATAATGAATAGACGATCTGGATGAATCTCTCCAATTCCATTGACCTGGACTTATTTGCACACGTACCCAACCCTTGGTGGCTTTTGAGGGATAGTAAACAAATTTTTCGGGGCCTGAATCATCTCTATTATAATACATCGAGAATTTCCCTTTGGGTAGTGCTATAGTTCCTGAGTTAACAAATGTCGTGTCAGGTTTGTCCAAATGCGAAGTCGTCCGCTGGGTTTGATGTTCAATGGCAGCATCACCATTAAGCTCTCCATCAATTAACACCGAATACATACGTTCGCCTAATGGAATCGTTGTAATGTCGTACGTCCATTGCTTAGACTGAGTCACTGGATCAATTTGAATATCCTGTTCATCACTGTAACAGCTATAGGCCAGGTACGCTACTGATAAAGCTAAAAGTACTCGAGCGCCTACTTTTATAAATCTTCCTACCATCAGAACAGGGTCATTTCGATTGGTGTTACGAGCGCCAATAGGTGAACTACCAGCCAAATAGGCATTAGTTCACCGCTTAAAGACATATCAATGACAAAAAAACAATCAACTCACTGCTCTCGGGATTATGTATTTTCGGTTAATCATGCATAACTATTAGTATACACCCTAATGATCTAGTAAGAAGCCTTGACGTGACAAGATATAACCGAAACGACGAATTTTATAATCTGTAGTTTCCATACTGCCAAAGGTCCCGAAGCGTCCACACTTCCGACCTGGGCCAGTCGATGCTATCGCTCGTTTTCCCATTACTTTTCCAGCCAATACCGTATCTTAGCCGACCATTTTCCGATATGGCTATGAACCCTACCCTAATCCGCGAGCTGGCCAAAATGATCGACCACTCGCTCCTTCACCCTACCCTGACCGATGCCGAACTCCGCGAAGGCTGCGAACTGGCCCTCAAATACGATGTGGCTTCGGTTTGCATTAAACCGTATGCAGTACGTATGGCGGCCGAATTACTGGCTAGCTCCGATGTGCTGGTGGGTACAGTGATCGGATTTCCACACGGCAACAGCGCTACCAGCATCAAAGTAGCCGAAACTGAACAAGCTTGCCAGGATGGGGCCGTTGAGATCGATATGGTTGTCAACATTGGTAAAGTACTGGGTGAAGACTGGCAGTACGTAAGCGACGAAATCTGGGTGGTTCATAAAGCCTGTCAGGCACATGGCGCTATTCTGAAAGTCATTTTCGAAAATGATTATCTTCCCGACGACTCGTACAAAATCAAACTCTGTGAAATTTGCACGGAGGTCGGCGCTGAGTTTGTCAAAACATCGACCGGGTATGGTTTTGTGAAAGGCCCCGACGGCAAATACAGCTACGAAGGCGCTACCGAACACGACCTCCAACTCATGCTCGACCATGTTGGCCCCGACGTTCGGGTAAAAGCAGCCGGTGGCGTACGCACACTGGATGGCCTGTTGACAGTCAAAGAGATGGGAGTTGCCCGGCTGGGAGCATCGGCCACAGCCGCCATCATGGAAGAAGCGTATCGCCGATTTGGCGTCGTATCGGCTGATGTACCAACAGGCCCCATAGCAGAATCGAAAGGCTATTAATAAAGTAGTGAAAACCGCTACTCACGTTTCATAATGGTGGGTAAAACCCGCCCTATTCCCTAATCTATAAACCTGTCTATGCTTCACCTTGGTTTTGTTTCGGCCATAATGGCCGATTATGATCTGAATAGTGTACTAAAATTTGCGTCGGAGCATCAGTTTTCCTGCGTGGAGGTTATGTGCTGGCCTGGTAGCAACGCCGATACACGCCGATACGCGGGCGTTACGCACATCGATGTCGACAACCTCGATATTGATCAGATACGCACCCTGACGCGGCTCTATAAGGTTTCGATTTCGGGGCTGGGGTACTATCCAAACCCCCTTGACCCAAACCCCGAACAGGCGGAGTATTACCGGGAACATATTAAGAAACTAATTCGGGCGGCTGCCAAGCTGGGCGTTCCGGTCGTAAATACCTTCATCGGTCGAAATCCTTCGTTGAGTATCACCGAAAACCTGAAGCTCTACGCCGAACACTGGCCAGCCATTGTAAAAGAGGCCGAAGCCTGTAACGTGAAAATTGGCATTGAAAACTGCCCCATGTGGTTTACCGACGATGAATGGCCGGGCGGTAAAAACCTGGCAACAGCCCCCGCCATCTGGGATCGTATGTTCGAGATTATTCCCTCACGGGCGCTGGGCCTGAACTACGACCCGAGCCACCTGATCTGGCAAATGATGGACGAAGTTCGCCCTATTTACGACTATCGGGACCGGCTGCATCATATTCACCTGAAAGACGTGAAGCTGTATCCCGACAAGTTGAATCGCGTGGGCATTATGGCAAATCCGCTTGAGTACCATTCGCCTAAACTGCCGGGACTGGGCGACGTACGCTGGCGCCATTTCTTTGCGGCACTCACCGATGTCCGTTACCGGGGTCCTGTGTGCATCGAAGTCGAAGACAAAGCGTTTGAAGGTAGTCCCGAAGATGTAAAAACCGCCATCCTGACCGCCCGGAATTATCTGAAGCAGTTTTTGGTGTTGTAGTTTGCGAGTTAGCGTTTGAGGTTTGTCACATCTGGCACGAACCTCAAACCTCCAATTGTACCATTCCGGCAAATTTCGTATCTTTATCAAAAAACTACGCGCATGGTTGCCACTGCCTCGCTTGTAACGCAAATCAACGAACGACTTAAGCAGGAGCCCGAAATTTTCATTTCGGCCACGCTGGATGAGTATTGGACCTTACTGGACGAGTTACGTGACGAATCGCTTCCTCTTGATTATGACATCGAATACATTAATGGACAGATCAGAGCCCGAATCGGCATGGCCAGCGACAGACACGAAACAATAGTTGCCAATATTATCAGCGTATTACGAACGATTTTTTACGATATGCCCGATGTCCGGGTAATGGGAAGCAATAAACTAGTCTTCGTTTCAGATTGTGAACTGGCGGTGAAACCCGATGTGCTGGTTATGAAGGGTGAAAGTCAGCTTATTCTTCGGCAAGGGCAAGAAGCAGGTATTACAAATCCGCATGTGCTGGTCGAAGTGCATTCCGATTCAACCTATCGTCAGGATTTATCGACCAAGTTACGGTGTTACAAACAGCTCGAATCGGTACAGTATATTGTCTACATCGATCAGACTCTACACTTCGTGTCGGTATACACCAAACAGCAGGATAGTCGTCACTGGCTCAACGAGGATTATAATTCGCTGGATATGGCCGTGCGCCTTGGCGACTTCAGCATTCCCATGCAGGATATTTACCACAAAGTGGTCATTGACCGTGCTACAAACGCTTAATCAACTCGATACCGATCTATTTCTTTGGCTCAACGGCCAGTATGCCTCCTGGCTCGACCCGATCATGATTTGGGTAACGGAGCGCAACAGTTGGTTTCCGCTCTACGCACTCCTTATCGGCTGGCTCATTTATCGCTATGGTAAACAAGCTATTGGTATCCTGATTACGCTCATTGCAGCCGTTGCCATCAGCGACCAGACGGCTTCGTCGGTGCTAAAACCGCTCACGCATCGACTACGTCCCTGCCACGTCGTTACGCTTCAGAAGCTGATTCACCCCGTTATGGAATGTGGAGGGCCGTATGGCTTTGCGTCGTCCCATGCGGCTAATACCTTCGCGCTGGCGACCTGCCTCTGGCTCTTGTTCGGGAAACAATACCCCTGGTTGATTGTGGGGTATTCATGGGCCATTGTTGTGTCGTACAGTCGTATTTACGTAGCTGCCCACTACCCGCTGGATGTATTGACCGGCGCAGGCATTGGTGTATTGGCAGCATGGCTTTGTGTGTACGTATATCGTCGGTGGCAATCCCGGGATACCAGGCAGAACGGGCGTTTTATCAACTAAATACTCGAAAAAGTTGCGTAGCATAAACTTACGATTTAGTTTGCAGTAGTTACATACCACCGCAACGAATCGTTATTCATGCTTAATCGGCTCCATGCGCTTGTCCGCGACTACTTTGGTCTATCTCATAAAGAGGCACGGGGATTTATCGTCCTACTTTTTCTATGCATCCTGTTTCTACTGATCCCGTTCGTATATCGTTTTTTTGCTGATCGAAAACCCATCGACACGACCTCAACCGATCAGCGGAAACTCGACAGCCTGGTAGCGATTATGCAGGCAGAAGAAGCGAAACAACCTAAATATGGCCGTCGATCGGAGAAAGAAAAAACGACCAGCGAACACTTTAACGAACCCAAACTATTCCCGTTTGATCCAAACACGGCTACTATTGGGCAATGGCAGCAGCTCGGTCTGCCCCGTTGGCTGGCCGAACGAATCGACAAGTTTCGAAGCAAGGGTGGGCAGTTTCGAAAGAAAGAAGACTTGCTGCGTATCTATGATTTCCCACCTGAACTATACGACCAGTTAGAACCTTACATCACCCTAAAGGAAACCTCACCCAGTCAACGGTTTAGCTCTACGAAAGCCAACTCCGATGACGCATCCATAACAAGCGACCGTCCGGCTTTTACCAATCGGCCTACTTTCGTTGAGCGCCCGGCCAAGCCCGTATTGCAGTCTTTTGATATCAATACGGCTGACACCTCGCAACTGATCGCCCTGAAAGGGATTGGGGCCACCCTCGCCGGACGTATCGTAAAATTTCGGGATGCCCTTGGTGGCTTTATCTCAACAGAACAATACCGTGACATTTACGGACTAGACTCGCTGGCGTTGGACGAGTTGCTAAAATTCGGTAAAATCCAGTCGGGCGTACGTAAAATCTCCATCAATACGGCGACTGTTGACGAACTGGACCGGCATCCGTTTCTATCCCGTCGACAGGCGCAGATCATTGTCAATTATCGTGAACAACACGGAGCCTATACGTCCGCCGAATCTTTGAAGCCCATCCGGGTTCTGGACCCTAAAACCATCGATAAGATTGCTCCCTATCTGGCCTTTTAGTGAAATCAGGGGCCATTTCTTTCACCCCTGGTTTCACGCTGTCTCCCCTTCCCTACTCCATGCCCTTGTCCTTTACCGCTTTACCAACAGCGCCACATTTTCGACATGGTGCGTATGCGGAAACATATCTACCGGCTGCACATCGGCCACCCGGTAGCCTTCGTCCAGAATGCCCAAATCACGGGCCTGGGTAGCGGTATTGCAACTTACATACACAATCCGTTCAGGAGCTGCTTTGAGCAGTTGCCGCGTCACGGCCTCATCCATTCCTGCACGGGGTGGATCGGTGATGACCACTTCCGGACGACCATGCTGGTCAAAAAAGCCATCGGTCAGAATGTCCCGCATGTCGCCAGCGACAAACGTGGTATTGGTAATGCCATTTACTTCGGCGTTGATCCGCGCATCGGCTACCGAAGCTTCGACATACTCGACCCCAATCACCTGTCTGGACCGACGGGCTACAAACAGGGCGATGGTTCCCGTTCCGGTATATAAGTCGTACACACGCTCGCGTCCGGTAAGCCCGGCCCATTCACGGGTAATCTTGTACAGATTATGGGCTTGCTGGGCGTTGGTCTGGTAAAATGATTTAGGGCCTATCCGGAATGTTAATGGGGCGCCATCGGCTTCATCCATTTGTTCCTCAATGTAGGGTTTTCCGGCCCAGTTAATTACCTCCTGATCCTGATAGCTATCGTTTTTCTTCGTATTCAGGATGTAATTCAACGACGTAATCTCCGGGAATTGAACTTGCAGATACCTTAACAACCCATTGAGTAACTCGGTGTTATCCTGGGCCACCTGCAACGTTACCATAACCTGCTGCGTAGTAGCGGCAGTACGAATGATGAGCGTCCGCAGAAAACCCGTGTGCGCTTTCAGATTATACAACGTCAGGCCATGCGCAAATACATAGTCGTTCACGGCCTGTCGAATGGCATTGGACGGATCGGGCTGAAGGTAACAATGATGAATCGGAAGCACTTTATCGAACCGTCCGGGAACGTGAAAACCGACCGCCCGCTGATCCATCGGTTGGTCGGTAGCCACTTCGCGCGTGGTCAGCCAACGCCCTTCGGCACAGGTAAACTCCAGTTTGTTCCGGTAGTACTGGGTAGGATGAGCCGGCAGAATAGGCCGAATTTCGGGCAACGCTACCTTGCCGATACGGGTCAGATGATCGACCACCTGCTGGTGTTTAAAGCCCAGTTGTTCGCTGTATTGAATATGTTGCCATTTGCAGCCGCCACAGGTTCCAAAATGCTCACAGAACGGCTCAGTACGCACCGACGACCACGCATGAATGTGTTCCGCTACCGCTTCGCGATACTGTTTTTTCCGATTTGTAATGCGCAGATCGACCACATCGCCGGGCGCTACACCGGGGCCTCCGGTTGGGTTATCCACGAAAATGACGCCCTCGTCGGTACGTACAATACACTTCCCTTCGGCTGCTACGGCATCAATGCGGACGCTTGCCAACCGTTCGGGGGTTTTATGAATCCTTCTACGCATAAGTCCTAAAAAGTCGCTAATTTAAGCATCCATTTTCGGACGCTCTCCATTCCGAACAATTTCTAACGTATGCTCAACTTATACCGTCTTGTACGACTACCTTTTCTACTGACCACTTTATTACTGGTTATCAGTCACTTTAGCTCGGCAACACACATTGTCGGAGGAGAGTTGGAACTACGGTATCTGGGCACACAGTCGGCCTATACCCACCGCGTCAATCTGAATCTGTATTTCGACCTTGTCAATGGTAGTCAGGGCGCCAGAGATAGCTACATACGCGTTGGTGTTTTCTCCAAACGGACCAACCAGCTTATGGGTGATATTTCCCTTTTTTACGTCAGTGAGCAACCTGTTGTATACACAAGACCGGCCTGTGCAACTTCCAGTCTGAGTACGTTATTGATCAAATACAGTAACGACGTAACGTTCGACCCCAATATCTTCAACGACCCGGGCGGTTACTACATCTCCTGGGAACGCTGCTGCCGAAATGGCGTCATCAATAACATCATAAATCCGGGTGGGGCAGGCTCGGCCTTCTATCTGGAATTTCCCGCCTTATCCACCAAAAACTCATCGCCAAATTTTACGATTCCCAAAGGCGATTACGCCTGCGTTGGCCAACCCTTCACGCTCGATTTCAGTGCCAAAGATGCCGATGGCGACAGCCTGACGTATACATTGGTTACACCCTATAATGGTTTCAGCACGGCGGCAGTACCCATTCCCAGCATTCCTAGTTTTGGCCAGCCCACCTTTTACTCGGGCCCTTATCCAACCATACAATGGAGTAGCGGTATCTCAGTGGCCAATGAAATTCCGGGCTCTGTACCCCTTCGCGTCAATGCAAGCACAGGTTTACTGAGTGTCACCCCCGACCGGGCGGGTTTATTTGTATTTTCAGTCGAAGTAGCCGAGTTCCGGGCTGGTAAACGAATCGGGGTAGTCCGGCGTGATTTTCAGGTACTGGTGCTCGATTGCCCCCGCAACAATCCGCCCCAACTCCTTTTCCGGCCCGATGGGCAGAAGACTTTTTACAAAGAAGGCACTGTGCTGACCATTGCCGAAAAAGATACCAACTGCCTGAATCTTTATGTTACTGACATCGACCCCAATCAACGCATCACCATTGTCAATATGAGCGGATCGTTGCCCGGCCTGACCATTGCTCCCGGCGATTTATTTACCCGGAGCAATAAAGATACCCTTCAGGCGAAATTCTGCTTTGGTCGATGTGTTGGGGCCGATGGCAAACCCGTTACGCTGATGATTCGGGCCACCGACGATGGCTGCCCACAAGGGTTAAGTGATACCATCAGTATCCGGCTATCCATAACGCCATCCTTGAATCATAAACCAGCCGCCAGTACCAATCTGCTCAACAACCTGGCCAAAATCAACGTGGGCACTTCGTTGACATTCACCGCCTTCGGGAATGACATAGATAACGACAATATTACCATTCAGGCTGTTGGTCGGGGATTTACGCTGGCCCAGGCAGGAATGACCTTCGCGTCGGCATCGGGAGTTGGTAAAGTTTCCCAGCTCTTCACCTGGAAACCCACCTGTACGCAGGCTACCCAATCCAACTACATCGTTGATTTCATTGTCACAGACACCCGCTGTAACCAGAACTTACGTGATACGGTCTCCGTCAACCTGTCGGCAGTGGGAAAACCGAGTCAGCCGCCGAGTGTACAAACAACCCTCTCCCAACCTGTAGTTGAGCTTACAGTCAGCCCCAACGATTCGACAGGTCGTACAACCTTCAATGTTCTGGGCAATGACCCCGATCGGGATACGATTCAGCTTACGGGAACAGGGCGCGGTTTTGATGTAAAAGAAATGGGAATGAGTTTCACCAACAAAGCCGGGCTCCCTATGCTTCAGTCAGCCTTTGACTGGAAACCCACCTGCGAGCTGATGGCAGGAAAAACCGAAGCAACGTTTGTGGTCGATTTTGTAGTCGATGACCGATCCTGTCAGCCTAATCATACCGCCACCACGACCGTTACGTTTCACGTTATCAATCCAACCTTTGCCGCCGATATCAAAGTCCCCAATGTTTTCACACCCAATGGCGACGGTATTAACGACTATTTTGCCGTCAAAGACCTGCCCGAAAACTCCTGTTCTGAGCAGTTCAGGCGTGTCGACATTACCAATCGCTGGGGGGCAACCATTTTTTCGTCGACCGACCCGAAATTCCGGTGGTACGGAACCAACGCCCCTACCGGAACCTATTACTACCTGCTACTCACCACCCAGCGAACCTTGAAAGGGACCGTTACATTGATTCGCTAAACCCAGTCAACGGGCAGCTCATCAATACGATTTCTCTCCGCAGACTATCGATGAATTGCCCTATCTTTGTCTCCTCTATGAAAAATAAAGTTGTATTGATTACCGGGGCTTCGTCGGGTATTGGTCGGGCACTGGCTTTTGCGTTTGGGCGCGAAGGAGCCCACATAGTCATCTGCGGACGAAAAGCCGACGCGCTACAAACCGTAACGAGCGAACTAAAGCAGGCAGGTATCGATGTATTTGCCATAACAGCCGACGTAAGTGTGGAAACGGATGTTAAACGACTTATTGAACAAACCATTGCCCAATACGGTCACCTGGATATTCTGATCAATAATGCGGGGATCTCCATGCGTTCCATGCTGATTGATACCGATCCATCGGTCATTCAGAAAGTGATGGACATCAACTTCATGGGAACCGTTTATGCTACCCGACACGCCCTGCCGTTCCTTATCGAATCAAAAGGGTCTATCGTAGGTATTTCCTCGATTGCCGGGTATCGGGGGCTGCCTGTCCGATCAGGCTATTCAGCCTCTAAGTTTGCCATGAATGGTTTTCTGGAAGCTGTCCGTACCGAACTACTGCATACGGGTGTTCATGTACTGACGGCCTGTCCGGGCTTTACAGCTTCGAATATTCGCTACTCAGCCCTGGATGCTCATGGAAATGCGAAAGGTGAAACCATGCGCGACGAAAACAACATGATGAGTGCCGAAGAATGTGCCGACCATATTCTGAAGGCTGTGAAGTCCCGCAAGCGTGAACTCATCCTGACTACCCAGGGCAAACTGACCGTATTCATCAACAAGTGGCTCCCCAGCCTCGCCGACAAACTTGTTTACAACACACTGGCCAAAGAAAAAGACTCGCCACTAAGAAAATGAATGTTTGGATAATTTAATGATAGAATGATTGAATTGTTCAACAATTCAATCATTCTATCATTAAATTATCCAAACATTGTCGCGTCGGATGAAGTAGAGTTCGTTGTGCCAGAGGATGCGCAGGTAGATGTCTTTTTTGCCCAGAATGTTGAGCTTATGCCCACGGCCAATTACCTCCACTACGGGCGCAGCCGCTGAGGGGTCTGTGCGAAGCAATACCCGATCATGACTGGTAATACCCGACTGAACCCCTTCGGGCAGATTGGTAAAGATGAGCAACAGAAACAGGTATAGAAATACAATCCACTTCTGTCGGTTTGGAATTTCTTCTTTGCGGATAACCTTCAGAATAAGCACACTAAAAACGTAGCCTGCGGGAATTAGCAAAAAGAGTAAAAAATAAATACCGTATTTGCGGTAAAACAGGTAAAAATAATTCAGATCGTCGGTCTCGTAGCCACTAAGGTTATTGGCCCGGGCAATTTCATTCATTCGGCGCAGAACCGCATCGTCGGGGTGGCGATCGAAATAGACATCCAGATAATACAGCAATCGGGGAATGTCATTTTGCTGCTCATAAATGCTGGCAAGTTTTAAAAGCATGGGGTCAGTAGCGGTATGCCCTTCGGCCAGAGCCATCTCAAATAAATACGCAGCATGGACATAATTTCCCCTGGCAAACAGGGAATCTGCCCGCCGAAGAGAATCGGTTAAGGCCGTCTGTGCCAGCGCAGTAACTGACATCAAACAAAAAAATAGACTTATTTTAAGACGAATAGCTTGCAATGAACGAAATAAGGCCATAATTTTGCACCGCGATTACGAACAAAGGCGCTCTCAAAAGCGTAATCTGTTCAACTGATTTGGTAGCTCAGCTGGTAGAGCAATACACTTTTAATGTATGGGTCCTGGGTTCGAATCCCAGCCGAATCACTAAAAGCGGAGTAAAGGGAGGAGGGGGAAGAAAGGGAGAATGGTATCACCATTCTCCCTTTCTTCCCCCTCCTCCCTTTACTCCGTTTAAAATGGTAAATCGTTGCTTTCTTCTTCGAAGGCAGCATTGAACGACACAGCCGAGGATTGAGCTGGCTGTGTTGACCGGGATTGTGGCTGCTGCATTGTAGCGGGCCTTGAGGGTGTAGCCGGTGCATTGTCGCCATCCGTCAGTTCGATCCGAAACGCACGCAGTTCAGTATACCAACGATCGTTGTATTCGCGCGATTCGGCACTAAACGTAGCCTTCAGCGTATCCCCTTCGGCAAACTGCTTCAGGTCATTCGCTTTGTCCCCCCAGGCGGTCATACATACTTTCTTAGGGTATTGACTATCCAGTGTTTCAATAACAAATTCTTGTTTATTCCAGGCCCCGTTTCGACCCTGACCCGTTACTTCGGGCAATACTTTTATAAGCTTTCCGACTAATTCAAGTGCCATACGATATGGGCTTTAATCTGTTAATTTAGAAAGATAAAAGTACGAAATTTCCACCAGCTTTCCCCCTGTCTTCATGAAAAAAGCAAAAGTTTTCGAAGCGTCTTTTGCAGAAAAATCCTAAACCGCTATATTTGCACCTCGATAACCGAATCGGCCACGTGGTGAAACTGGTAGACACGCCATCTTGAGGGGGTGGTGCTTCACGGCATGGGAGTTCGAGTCTCCCCGTGGTCACTCTGAAAAACGCTCAAATCAGCTTGATTTGGGCGTTTTTTGTTGTAGCAGGAGTTCTAATGGCAAAGAAATGGCAGAAACTCCTGCCTATCAAACAGGGTTTAGTACGTCCTAAAATGCCGAAAAATTACCCCTACAAAGAACCCTTTTTATCGAAGCCAACCGACAATGATTTATCAAAGCAATGGGTTGTCGATTATAGTATCTGGTCAAAGCAAAGAGAGAAACTCGTACGCAAACGAGTCGTTATAAAAGGCGATTCAATTGAAGCCCGTTTGAAAGATGCTAATGAGGTAATTGCACTCCTTCAGGACGACTTAAAAAACAGTGCCTATATAGAACCGTTAGAACAGCCAGAACCAACTATCTCAAAAGTCGACCTCAAACGAGAGATTGGTTGTAAAGAAGCAATTGACTATTACCTTGACACAATCAATAGCTCATTGAGCAAGGGGTCACAGCGTACCTACAGATGTAATTTCCGGGTTCCCAGGCTAGGCACATCTCGCCTGAGCGCTGTGACCAAGTCCATTACTAGCATCGTATGGCTCACCGATCGCTGAGCGCGTTGTTTTCTAGCATGAAACGCTTGTCGGCTCACACCAAACAGTCGACAAAGGCTTCCGACACTCACCTTTGCTATTTCGTTTTCACGAAGGATTAGGACCGTTTGGTGCTAGACCTTTTTCTGATCGGCACGTTTAAGCGCACGGGCGCCCCCGTCTTTTTCAGCGGTCTCAATCATCGTGTTGAGCGCTAGGATCAGCAAATTGGCTTGCTGTAGAGTCTGCTCCAACTCCTCATTACACTGTTTTAAGGCGGCCATATCGCGTTTTTGCGCTTGCTTCATGGCGAAAAAAAATAGCATACCCGTCTTCTCTTCTGGCGATAGAGTTGGACCCTGCTACGCAAAGTATGGCCACTATGAATGTCTAATCCTTCATCACCTGGCTGCCTTCTTCACAGCCAAAGAGGATGCGAAAAACGGCGGTCTCGCGGAGTTGTTCACTGTACAGGAAGCGACTCCGCGAGACCGCGAATGTGGGCTTGCATGATTGTCGATTTTTGGTGAAAATCTGACAACCTATTTCAGCGTAAGACAGGATATTAGAGAGATTTACGTATAAACACTCAATAAAAAGGGTATTTATACGGGATTTTATAGAATAAAATAGTTCAGATCTTTGATCTGCAATATACTGTTCATAGACGGTAAGCCATAAAGCCTATTTTGTTCGATTCTGCCCAATGATAGATTTTGCCCTACAATTGCTTCAAAGCGAACTGGAGACCTACCTCAAAACTATTATTATAGATAGAGATACCTTACCAGATGATGATGGGGTTGTATTGGATAATATCGCATTTCTCCAGACGACAGATGGAGCAGCTATGAAAAGCAAAGTAGTTATTACCCTAGTTAATATTGAAGAGGAAAAAGCTTTAAAGAATATAAATCCAATTCATCGAACTCTATCAGGGTTTGAGCACAGGCCTAATCCGGTTTCATTAAATTTATATTTATTATTTACGGCCTACTATCCAGGAACCGATACCTATATAGGCGCACTGAAGCGACTCTCTTATGTGATTAGTTTCTTCCAAATGCGTAATCATTTTACCATTCAGAATTCATCAGCTTTTCTCGCTAAAAACGACAAAATATTTAACCCCGCTTTTTATGAAGAAGCATCTAAACTCCGATTAGTTCTTGACCTATATACACTTACGTTTGAGCAGATTAATCACCTATGGGCGTCACTGGGAGGTCGGCAGGTTCCTTTTGTAATGTATAAAGCTCGATTAGTGCAGATTCGTGAGCCTGACGTTCGTCAGGAAGTGCCGGTTATCGAAGAAATTCGGAGTACTGTTCAGCCTTTATAATAAGGGACTTTTTTTCTATGCCCTGTTTAATAACATGCCAACGATTCTCTATAAACGTTTGATAGAAGTACGTCTGCTTCACGAGTACTATCTAATAAAAGGTGATGGCAGTAATTTTTTTGTGCTGTCTCCTCAAGCAAGGCGTGCCTATCTGCGAACGCAGATATTATCTGGGAATTATAACCTGCTGAACGACTTAACTATTGAACCAACTGAAACAACGCAGCAATTACTTCAGCAATATAAGCTAAAATTCAGTGCAACGTATACAGGGTGCGTTATCGGCATTGAAGTACATAAATATCTATCAGAAACCGATCAGACAATCTCGTTTCGCCCCAAAACTGTACTGCCCAACGATCTGGTATTTGAGTTTATCATACTACCTAAAAACCCTCTCTTCCGAAACTTTACCAATACTCGACTGCAGACTTTTGCGCCCGCTATTTATGTGCTTGATAGTGCTGATACGCGTAACGTTTTTCCGAATTTATCAGTGCCAGTTGCTGATTTTACCGATCAAAATTCCTATGAAACCGGCGAATTGGCAGCTTTTATGGAAAATGGAGCTCGGGTAGTAAAACAGGCACTGCAGACAACTAAGGTAGACGATCCTGCTGATTGGCAGATAGTGACGCCAACGCAGGGCTTTTTGAATGAATCAGATCGTCGATTGTTGCCTAAACGATTTTATGTAAATCTATCTGGCACCCAAAAACAATCTATTGACGCACAACTAAGTCGACCGACGGGTGAGGTTGTCGGTAAGGTGGTGCAGGAGGCTAAAGAACGGGCCTGGTTAGATTTTTCCCGGATTAATAAAACCACAATTAAGCTTCCCGATGGCGCATATCAACTGACTATTAACGGGCCTGACGGTTTGCTGATGAACCAACTCGTTTACCTGAGCGACTCGTATAATCCGACAGCATTTGCCTTGATTCGATTGCACCATCAGGACGATCTGGGTGATTTTTCGTTGCTTCAGAATGGCGCGCTAAAATACAATGCATCAACTACCGAAGACCCGCAATTGATTTTTGAGATCTGGTTGCAGAGCCGCTTAACTTATTGGCGGTATTCTGCCAAAACTCAGAAAGGACTTACGCTAGAGCCTCCCCTGGGCAACCTACTAACGCTTTCTGCTGACAAACAGTATGTGGAAACAAAAAAGCCCTACTCATTACGCTTTAAACAAACAACAACGCAAAACCTGGATGTTCCTCTTCCTAATCCATCACCCGTATTAATCAAACAAACAGGCTCGCCCCGTTTTTACACCTACGTTGATACACCCATTCATAAAATTGCGCTCTACGATCAGTCAAAACCGATAATCTTTCTTTAGAAACTCAGACTAAATATCCTTTCCTTTATGAACTACCAACACCCTGGAGTGTATATTGAGGAGATTCCCAAGTTTCCTCCCTCCATTGCTGCCGTCGAAACGGCGATCCCTGTCTTTATCGGGTATACGGAGAAAATAACAAATTCCCTTGATGAGTCGCTCCTATTGCGACCTATTCACATTACGTCGCTGCTTGAATACGAAAATTTATTTGGTTACGCAGCCCCTGAAACCGGAATAAAAGTAGAAGTCCGAACTAAATCGGATGGTTCAACCGATATTATTCCGAAACTAGCAGCTCAGGAGCGACGGCCTTACAACATGTATTACTCGTTGCAGTTATTTTACGGTAATGGAGGGGGCGACTGTTACATTATATCAGTGGGTGATTATACTAATGGAGCCATTGAAAAAACAGCACTTCTAGATGGGTTAGAAGCTTCCGATCAACAGGATGAAATTACACTAATCGTGTTCCCTGACGCCCAAAACCTACCCTCAACTGTTGACTATTATGATGTATATAAGCAGGCGCTGGACAAGTGTGCGGGGTTAAAGGATCGTTTCACGGTAATGGACGTGTACAAAGTAGTCTCCGATACGGCAAATCTTACAGAATATATAGATACAAATATTCAAGCCTTAAGAAATGCTGGTCTAGGTGAAATCGATACGTTAAAGTACGGTGCCGCTTACTTCCCAAATCTCAACACGTCCTTAGATTTTGCCTATGATGAAGCTACTGTTGATGTGACGGGTGTTGGTGCATTAGCAGAATTGAAGTCAAGCAATAATGCCCTGTATTTCCGAGTTAAGTCAGCTATTCAACAAATGCCCGTTGAGATGCCTCCTTCGGGTGCAGTTGTTGGTATATATGCTAGTGTTGATAATTCGCGTGGAGTCTGGAAAGCGCCCGCCAACGTGAACATAGATTTTGTAATTGGCCCTGTCATTGACATTACAGACAAACGCCAGGATGGTCTCAATGTTGATCCAGTGGCTGGTAAATCCGTAAACGTAATCCGCAGTTTTCGAGGGCGAGGACCGGCATTAATCTGGGGAGCCAGAACCTTGGCGGGTAATGACAATGAATGGCGGTACGTACCGGTTCGGCGCTTTTTTATTATGGTTGAAGAGTCGGCCAAAAACGCGGCATTTCAATTTGTATTTGAGCCAAACGATACAAATACCTGGGTGCGGGTGCGTTCGATGATCGAGAATTTTCTGGTTCAGCAATGGAAAGCAGGTGCCCTGATGGGAACCACTGCTCAGCAAGCATTTTACGTCCGAGTAGGGCTAAACGAAACCATGTCGGCAATCGACATTCTGGAAGGCCGTATGAATGTTGAAATCGGTATGGCCGTTGTGCGTCCGGCTGAATTTATTATCCTGAAGTTTAGCCACAAAATGCCGGAAGTGTCAGCGGCCTAAGCGTTCTATTCTATCTGTCATTTCTTACTCTTCATTCTCATGGCAAAGAAATATAAAGACCCGATCAATAATCCTTATAAAGGGAATGCGAATACGCATACGCAGGATTTTATCAATAAACTCTGTATCGAATGGCAGTCATCCATTAATGGTGGTAAACCAGCAGCTAAAAGCGCTTACGATGCCAGTGTGAAAAACACGAACTCCCGGCTTTGTTTTGTTACTAAAGCTGACGATAACCTTTCCGTTTATCGACAACTCGATAATTGTGTAGCAACACAGGTGGGTAGTGGTGCTGATAGTATCAAAACAGCCATCGACGCCTTAAGTAAGGATGAGGATGGTCTGAAGAAAAAGTTTGATGAGGTCTTAAAGGCAGTTAAAGATGCGAATAAAAAACTGGACGAAGTAAAAACTGCTGCCCAGGCCTTACAGAGTGCGTACGAGGACGCTGGCAATACAGATGCCCGGCAGGCTCTCCATCGGGCTTTCCCGGACATTAAGAAACGGATCGACGATGTTGTTGACAAAGCCGACGATTGCAATAGTCGTATCGATGATGTACAGGAAGAAGTAGTGATCACCATCGGCAAACAGACCTTTTTAAATATTAAAGGATTGACGGATTTTGTTAGTCGTTTAGGAGGTAATGTGAAACTACTGACGGCCGATGTTGCTGACAATATCAAGAACAGTACTGATCACGCAAAAGATACGCAGACTAAATTGACCGACGCTATACGGCAACAAGCCACGGCTCAGATTACGTATTTCGATGCCGCTGTACTGGCCGATGGATTGACCAAGCTTAAGAACTTTATCTGCACGCCAAATCAACCTAAACAACCTCTCGACCGCAAGCCGGACCGGAGTACTAAGCAGGTTAAACAGACGGCAGCTACGCAGGCAGAAGACTGACGGAGTTAATAGACGGCATGCTATCATAGACAAAAAATAAGACTGATCGCATTAAAAATTTTAACCTTCTTACACATATGCCAAACCGAACCTTAATCTGTTGCGATAGTCCACAACAGACAAATTCGCAACCCGCTGAAGATTATGTTGAGCTTTGGATCAAACAGGCTCAGGATGCAGCGAATGATTTATCCATTAAAAAGGCCGCATTTTCGGAGTTAGATACCCAGTTTAAAAATAATACGGAGTGGGAACAACGGCTTAAATTATATTGGGATGCCCTTCAGAAAACAGATCGATTGGCTGAAGATATTGCCTCCGAAATTAATCTGTTTTATGACCAAGCCGAAGAGCTTTGCCAGAATATTCGCTGGTTGACCAGATCAACAAAAAATCTGATCGGATTATTATGGGAAACACACTATCATACTGAAGAGCTTCAGGAACTAATTACGGCTCTGAGTAACGATATCAATACCGTTTTACAAAATGGTAATATCTGGCAGGCAAAAGAAGACCTGAAAAAGAAAACAACTGCTGCGATGATTGCCCTTGAAGAAGCCATCAAACCTATGCTTGATGCGCTACGGATAGTAATCATGTTACGATCCAGCATTTGCCGAAACGACTGGGATTATGGACTAAATAAGTCTAATAATGAAGGCGAAAATGGATTAGTAGGCAAGCTGGATGAACTCAAAAAATATTTCAACTGGCGACCTGATGATGGAGATAACCTTGTTTGCGAACTATATGATAGACCGGTGTATCGTACAATAACTATGCCATTGAATGGAGATGCCTATTACAAAAACACAAAGGCACAGTACGAAAAAGCGTCCAAAGAGGTAGCTTCTACCCGAACAAAGTTAGAGGATGCCAAGAAAGCGAGAGACCTGGCACAATCGCGCAAAACAGGCTTGGATAACGCCATCAAAGCAGCTCAGGAGGCCCGAAAAAACTAAACCTCATTCATCAGATTCTTAATCTTTAACCATACATGGCACGTACAGGATACCCACTGCCTAAGTTTCACTTTGAAGTGGACTGGGGCAACGAAACCCGCATGGGATTCACCGAAGTAAGCGGCCTGGACTTTGAGTCGGAAGTGATTGAATACCGGGAAGGCACCGATATTCTGCTGACCAAAATGAAACAGCCGGGTCTACGTAAATTCAGCAACATTACCCTCAAACGCGGTACGTTTCAGGGCGACATTAAATTCTTCAACGAATGGAAGAAAACCGTTTTCTTCCAGGAGAAAAACGATGGCAATAAATACCGTAGTACAGTCACAATTAAGTTGTTGAACGAAGAACATCAGCCTATTCTGGTCTGGACTGTTCGGAACGCGTGGCCGTCTAAAATCCAGTCGTCGGATATGAAGGCAGATGCCAATGAAATTGCCATCGAGACCATCGAACTGGTTCACGAAGGGCTGGCCTTAGCTACCCAGGGTGCTTAATTTATTTAGCGAATAGCAATGGCAGCACAGCCTAGTTACCAACACGTTAATTTTTATTTCGCCGTAACCTTTGAGGGATTGGGTGTAAAGGATATCAAAAGTATTGACGCCCGCTTTCAATCGGTTACAGGATTAGAGGCACAAATCGAAACCGAAACCGTGAAGGAAGGCGGAGTGAATGGCTTTGAACATACACTGCCTGGTCGTCGGAAATACAGTGATCTGGTGCTGAAACGTGGCCTACTCACCCCCGAAGCTAGCTCAGAACTAACGAAATGGTGTCTGAAAGCCTTTGAACAACTTGAGGTGCAGCCTATCAATTTAGAAGTAGCTCTGTTGGGTGAAGGCGACGAACGTCCGCAAACGTTGTGTTTATGGAAGGTGATTCATGCCTGGCCTAAAAGCTGGAAAATGGGCGAGTTAAATGCCGAACGGGGTGAAGTCCTGATTGAAACGCTCGAACTGAGTTATAATCGGTTTGAATTTAAAGCTGCCTAGCTATGCCTATCGAAATCCGGGAGCTAATCATTAAAGCCACGCTCGAAGAAGCCCAGCCACCACCTGACAGCGCAGCTTCGGGCTCTGCCGCAGCAGCCACTAACGGAGCCAATACGGAATCGTTGGTGAATTTGGTGGTTGAGAAGGTGATGGAAATTTTACGGGAAAAACAAGAACGGTAAAGCAACATGGCAGACAACGGTACACTCGAAAAAGTCATGATTCAGGCATATGAGGATCGGGATATGCAGAAGAAAGCGACTGAGCGACCTTTTGCCTTGCCCATTAATCCGGAAACCTATTCGCAGAGTTACAAGGTCGAAAACGAATCGAGAGTAGGTAGTGGTAATCAGGGTACAAATCCGAATTATGTAGCCACATTGCCTGAAGAGCTAAAATTGGATTTTTTCTTCGATGGTACCAATACGGTGGAAGGGTATGCTCAGTCGGGTAATGTTCGGGAGCAAATTCAGTCCTTTCTGACGGTTGTCTATCGGATGGATGGCAAAAAGCACAGACCCAATTTCCTCCAGATCATTTGGGGAAAGGATACTACCTTCTTTTGTGTACTGAAAAACCTGGACATCAACTATACACTCTTCCAGCCAAATGGTACACCGCTGCGGGCTAAACTTTCGGCCGTCTTTACCGAGTATAAATCGCCTGAATACCGAGTTCGCACCGAAAACAAACAATCGCCCGATCTGACGCATCGTCGGCAGGTAACGAAAGGCGACCGGCTTGATCTGATGACCTATCGGATTTATGAAGATAGCCAGTATGTGCTGCAGATCGCCAAAGCCAATCGACTGACTACTTTTCGCCAACTGAAACCAGGTCAAACGTTGTTGTTTCCACCCTTCGATCCAAACGAAATCGTGGTATGAGCAAAGCCCCGCGCACGATCCCCGAAACCGCCCCACATGATGTGGTCACGTTTGATATTCTCACGGGTAATCAACCGATTGATCCTTCGTATGCAGTTTTATCGATCGATATTAACAAAGAAGTCAATCGAATACCTACTGCTCGGTTAGTGATCAGAGACGGCGAAGCAGCAACTGCCCAGTTTGCCATTAGTAATACCGATGCGTTTGTCCCGGGCAAACCTATTCATATTAAAATAGGGCACGACCAGAATAATGTAACGGTGTTTCAGGGAGTGATTGTGAAGCAAGCAGTTAAGGTACGAAGTAACGGGCAGTCGGAACTTACCGTTGAGTGCCGGGATGCTGCCGTTCGAATGACCTTGGGGCGTAATAGCCGGTACTATGAACGAAAGAAAGACAGCGATGTCTGGAACGATCTGATTCGGCCCTATTCTGGTTTACAAACCGACTTCAAGGCCACGTCGTATACGCATCCTGAGTTGGTACAGTATCATGTTACTGACTGGGATTTTCTGTTGATGCGAGCAGAAGCAAATGGTCGACTGGTAATAGTTGATGATGGTAAAGTCAGCGTTACAACGCCAGCTACAACCGGTAATCCAGTTCTTCAGCTGCTGTATGGCGATACGTTACTGGAATTTGAAGCCGAACTTGATGCCCGTCAGCAATGGCAACAAGCGAATGCCCAGGCCTGGAATTATTCGGACCAGCAACTTTTCAACGCCAGTTCGAGTTCGTCATCGCTCAGTGAAGCCGGGAATATATCCGGGCAGGAATTGGCGAGGGCTTTAGGGGCACAAAGTAGTTTGCGTCATGCTGGAATCGTAGCCACAGAAGAGCTTCAGGAATGGACAAACGGACAAATGCTGCGAAGTCGACTGGCAAAAATTCGAGGCCGTGCCCGTTGTCGGGGCGTGGGAGCAATCAAACCAGGACAAGTGCTCGAAATTCAGGGAGTAGGCAATCGCTTTAATGGGAAATTGTTTGTCAGTGCTGTGCGTCATGAGATTGGCGTTGGCCGGTGGGAAACCCACATTCAGTTTGGACTCCCCTCTGATTTGTTCGCCCGGCAACCCGATATAGCCGATCCGCCTGCCAGTGGGCTTATTCCACCTATTCAGGGATTGCAGATTGGAAAGGTCGTTAAGCTTGAAAATGACCCTGAAGGCCAGGATCGGATTCTGGTTCGGTTACCTGTACTGGACAATAACGCACAAGGGACCTGGGCACGCGTGGCCAGCCTGGATGCGGGTAAGCAACGCGGTTTCTTTTTCCGGCCTGAAATTGGCGATGAAGTGCTGGTAGGCTTTGTCAATGATGATCCGCGCGATGCTGTAGTGCTGGGAATGCTTCATAGCCGCGCTAATCCGGCGCCAATTCAGGCGAAGGATGTCAATCATGAAAAAGGACTGACAACCCGAAGCAAGCTCCGGGTACATTTTAACGATGATACCAAAACGATCACTATCGATACGCCAGCCGGAAATAGTCTTATTCTGGATGAACAAAGTCAGTCGATTAAGATTCAGGATCAAAACCAGAATAAAATAACAATGGGGCCATCTGGTATTGAAATTAGTAGTAATTCGGCGCTGACGTTACAGGCGAAAACGACGCTGACCATAACCGCGCAGGCAGGATTAAGCGTAAGTGGGGCCAATGTATCGGTTGAAGCGAAGGGGCCGATCTCGCTTCAGGGCGCAACGGCTAAGCTGTCATCGCCGGGTATTACCGAGCTTTCCGGTTCACTAATCCGCATTAACTAACCTAACCGATATATGCCTTTTGCCGCTCGATTATCCGATATGCATACCTGTCCTCTCACGAATGGGCCTGTTCCTCATGTAGGTGGCCCGGTTGTGGGGCCCGGTGTTCCAACTGTGCTGATTGGTGGCCAGCCTGCGGCTGTAGTTGGCGACCTGCTTACTTGCGTTGGTCCGCCCGACAGTATCGTTAAAGGGTCAGCAACAGTCCTTATTGGTGGTCGTCCAGCTGCCCGATTAGGTGATCTGACAGCCCACGGTGGCGTTGTTGTGATGGGATTACCAACAGTAGACATTGGTGGATAAGTTACCCAACTGAATACTACAATGGACAATAACACATCGTTTCTAGGTATCGGTTGGAGTTTTCCGCCTGCTTTTGATGAAGACAGTCGCACCGTACAATTAGTACAGGCTGAAGAAGATATTGATCAGAGCCTACATATTTTACTTTCGACTAGCTTAGGCGAACGGGTCATGCAGCCCACCTACGGTTGTAATTTGTCGGATTATCAGTTTGAATCCCTGAGTGCGTCATTGATCGGTTTTATACGCGACCTGGTTGAACGAGCCATCTTGTTTCATGAGCCTCGTATTCGGCTAGATAAAGTAACCATCACTAGCCCTGACTCAGCAGATTTGCTGGAAGGAAAGCTCTTAATTTCCGTTGATTACACGATTGTCGAGACCAACTCTCGATACAATTTTGTTTACCCGTTCTATCTTCAGGAAGGCGTCTAACTTCTTCCCTGAACGATTCATCTAGCCAACGTTCGATATGCTTCCTATCTCCTGCAACCCTTTGGCAACTCATCCGCTGCTCACCGATTCGGGAGTTAGTCAACCTGAACGGTTTTTACCGGCGGTTGATCCAACCCGTATTCGGATCGACGACCGGAGTCTGCCCGAACTGCTGGGGTTTATCCTGCGACTATCGAAACGCATTGCCTACTATACGACCGGTACAGATCCTGAAACGACCGAACGGCTTGTGCTTACGCGCAGTTGGATCAAATTTTTTGAAGGTAGCCAGCCTTTTCTACTGGCTAGCATAAGTCAGACGGATCTGGATGGTATTGAGAAAGACTATCACCAACGTCTTGACGAAGCTCGCCGTGATCCCTCTCTGGAAGGCTTGCAGCTGTGGATTTCGTATGGACATGCAGAGATTATAAAACTTTTATTGACCTGGCAGGGCCAACTTCGGCAGCAGGAAATTTCAGTAACATCGAAATTGGATGCGTTGATCGTCAATCAACTGCGCGATCATTTTAAAGCGTACATCGCCTTGTTGAACGGAGCCAATCGCTGGTATTATACAGGACAATACGATTTTAATCCGTTGATTGATATTGCCGTTTGGGACCTTGATTTAATCGACCTGTATACGACCGATGAATCTTTTTATAACGCTGGCAAGGACGGCGAAAGCATTAGTACTCTACTAAATCTCTTAGATGATGTATTCAGCGCCTTCTTACGAGTCAGTCGGCAATTAGTTGAACTCATGCCCGATGCGTTTGATGAAAGTCTGAATCCCTTACTGGAAGAACATCGGCAAACCCATGCCCCACATCTTGGCCTCCTGTTTGCCTTTCTGGAATTATTCAACCTGTTCCAGGGCGACCTTAACCGCATCAGTCAGCAGCACCTTGAGTTTTTTTACCAGAAAGTATTACGGATTAAGCCGCTACCGGCTATACCTGACTCCGTTCACCTGCTTCTGGAAACAGCCCAAACCGTTAAGGATCCTTACTTAGTTAAGCAAGGAACGCCCCTTTTGGCTACTAGTAAAGACAATAATAACGCCGATGTTCGGTTTGAAACAGACAACGAAATTATTGTCGACAAAGCGCAGGTTAAGGAGTTAAAAACCTTGTACCTAAACCCCGTTCAGGTAGGTGGTAAACCATTTGTTGAGGGGCTCTATGTAGCCCCTGTAGCTGACTCGATGGATGGGCAAGGTGTTGCATTCCCTGACCCCAAAGTGGTACAATGGCCTACGCTGGGACGGAAAGAAAGCCCACGTCAATTTCCTGGCAAAGAAATAGGCGAGCCTTATCCTCCGGCCCGTTTAGGGTGGATTTTTGCCTCGCCGGTATTGTTGCTGAACGAAGGTAAGCGCACGATTACAATTACTATTCAGGGAATACATGATAAGAACAGAATTAATAGTCTAGAAGGGCCTGGTAAAGAGAGAGTCCTTGAGAAGTTGTCGAAATTAATTGCCGATTCAATGGGGATTAGTTTCAGCGGGAAAGAAAAATGGATTGCCCCTTCGATAAAGCCGGAAATTCAGATTGATGGGCTAGATACAGATAACCTAACAATTACCATTAAGGCTACTCTTGACGATGATCTTCCACCAGTTGTGTTCCTCGACAAAGAAGCCTGGAAAGTAAAAGAAAACGACTACCGCCCTGACCTTCCTTCGGTTCGGGTATTATTGAATCCAGAATTTTTTATTGACGAAAAGGCAGGTAATGTTCAATCGAAGTGTGGGCTACAAATAGATCCACCTTCAACGGGTAGCGTTAGTCTGTATTATTACCTACGGGAACTACGAATAACCGATACACAAATAAACGTGGAAGTGTGTGGCGTTAAAAACCTGATTGTTCAGAATGACGAAAATTTACAGGACGTTAACAACCCCATTTATCCGTTTGGGACTCGACCAAATATTCCTGATTTTTCGATTATAAATAGAGAGGAAATAGAAGAAGGCAAGCTTTTGACAGGCCCCAATTTTTACATTGGTAGCCAGGAAGTATTACTCAAGAACTGGCAGGATGTATCGGTTAATATTCGCTGGAAAGATAAGCCGGACAATCTTGATAAATATTATGCAGCTTATGGGTATTCGGAAATAGACCCTGTAAAAAAAACGTTTGAGAGAAACTTTGGCCTGCGAATAGGTGCTCTGACTGATAAAATATGGCATGAAGGCCTTCATCCGCGAGAATTATTTAAAAGCGATCCTGCTAAAGAACGCTCCTGTTCGCCGGTTATTTCCGATAAGCCTGACCCCGACAAGCCTGATAAGGAAGCACAACATATTCTAATTCAGCGAACGGATATTGATCCTGAACTCATTGTTCCTTCAGTTGACGAGTTTAAAAAACCATTTACTGAGTTAACCGTTGATACTCGCTTTGGTTTCCTCCGCTTTACGCTAGAAAATCAGGATTTTCTGCATAAGGATTACCCTATTGTTCTAGCCCGCCAGATGATGGCTTTGGGGAAATACCCAACCGAATTTATTATTAATGCTACTTATCTTCGAACAACGGAAGGTGATGTATTTGGCTTTACTAATCCAGCAGAAGAGGTTAAAAAATTTGAAGCGGCAATTCAGCTAGCCAGAAAAAAAAGCAAAGGTGCTTCTGACGCAATCGACGAAACGATTGACGCATTAAACCCTATCGATATTCCGGATGACCCTACTCCAGATGATGCCGACTTAATTAGAATAAAAGAAAATAATACTTCTGAGAAAACTCTTATTACAAAAAGAGAAATTGATGCCACTAAAGATGCTATAAGTGATTTAAATAAAGCCAAAAAAGAATTATTTAAATTCTTGGGAGGAATAAATGAATGGCGAAGAAATCCTGAAAAAATAAAAGTTCTTATTCCCCAAGAGCCTTATACGCCAGTTATTAAAGAAATTTCTGTTGATTATAGAGCAGTAGCATCAGTCTGCGATATTGACTTGGTGCATTTGTATCCGTTTGAAAGGACATATAAAAACGAATCGCTCCATAGTAATAAAGATGGTAAATGCGTCTGTTTGTCGCCAACGCTTCTCCCTACTTTCACAGACGAAGGTACGTTGTATATTGGCCTGAGCGATTTGCGACCAAATGGAACCCTAAATCTGCTATTTCAACTAGCCGAAAACACAGCTGACTCTGAGCTTGACAAGGTAGAGGTACACTGGAGTTATTTACTGCATAATGAATGGAAAACCTTAAATCCACTAACGAATATACTTGCCGATGGTACGGATGGATTGACTCGATCAGGAATCATAAAAATTGCCGTTCCGTACGACATTCCTCCGGTTATTTCAGATGAGTTTCCCGATCCGAAAGCGACAATCCTGCCACCCAATCGCTACTGGTTGCGGGCATCAGTGCGCTGTAACGCACGCGCTATCGCCAATACCATTGGGATTCATACCCAGGCAGTAAGAGCAACATTTGTTCCTACACCTGCCAACGATACCAACCGCCTGAGTGAAGCCTTACCCGCTGAGAGTATTTCCAAACTGCTTGAAGCTGATTCCAGCATCAGTACTATTCAACAGCCCTATGCCTCGTTTGGAGGTAAACCTGCTGAGCAAACTAATAATCTATATCGTCGAATTGGAGAGCAGCTTCGGCACAAAGGCCGGGCTATCAGTTTGTTTGATTACGAACGGTTAGCCCTTGAAGCTTTTCCTACATTATTTCGGGCTAAATGTATTACACATACGTTGGGGCTACCGGCCAGTCTACAAATTGAGTGCTCGACGTCGAATGCCCAAACGCCAACTAAGAACGCATCAGACAAAACATGCCAAACAGGGCCATTCTGCCAAGATCTGGAAATCGCTCCGGGTTTTGTGTTGGTGGCAGTGATTCCACATGTAGGGCAGCTCCAAACGAATGAGCGGTATGAGCCGCGCGTACCCGTGGGTGTTCTCAATGAGATCGAATCGCTCCTGAAACAGAAAGCATCGCCTTTTGTACGGCTAAAAGCGATGAATCCCCGGTATGAGAAGGTAGATGTCGAAATCAGCGTTCGCTTCTGCGACGGCCTTGATCGAACATTTTATGAAAAAAAACTGAATGAGGATATTCGACTCTTCTTTTCGCCCTGGGTAACGGGCGATACGACCCGGCTGGCTTTTGGCCTTTCAGTACGCTATTCTGATTTGGTACAGTTTGTTGAGAAGCTATCGTATGTTGATTACATTACGAACCTGAGCTTAACTCATCAGGAAATTAGTACTTCTGGTAAGAAAAATAAGGCTTCTGGTAAGGAGATAAAGCCTTTAACGGCACGATCCATCTTAACAGCGGGTGTGATTTTAGTCACAAAAGATCCCAACCAGCCGCTCTGTTCATAACGCTTGCTTAACCATACCCGCCATGCCTAGTTCGACGCCCGAAACCGCCCCATCATTTATCCTGAAAAACGATCCGTCGTTTCATAAGAATGGTAACGATCATTTCAATTTTGCGGAACTACGGCAAATAGGCCTGAAGCATATTCAAGATCTGTCGGGTAAAATCTGGACGGACCATAATACCCATGATCCAGGTATCACTACGCTCGAAGTCCTGATTTATGCACTTATGGATTTGGGCTACCGAGCCCGATTGCCTATCGAAGACTTACTAACTCAGCAAACAGCTACTGAACCCAGCAGTCGGGATGATAATTTCTTCACGCCTGCTGAGATACTAACGGTTAATCCGCTTACAATAACCGACTATCGCAAGTTATTGATGGAATTGCCTGGTATTCGGAATGCCTGGCTCGAAATGAATCGGGAGCCAATTAGTCTGAATGATTGTCTGCTAGTAGATAAAGACAAACAGACTGTAGTACTAAATGGCCTATACAGGATTATACTTGAAAAGGAACCTGATAATGCCCCCGACGATAATACCTTGACCCATAGCGTTCTGCGTAGAATGGCTCAGTATCGTAATCTGGGAGAAGACGTACAGCCTGGATCGATTACTTTATTAAAACCCACTGAAATAACGGTAACCATTGAGCTGGAAGTTGAGAAATCGGCTAACCTTGACGAGGTTTATGCTCGTCTTGTAGAGGAGCTGAAAGCATACTTTTCACCAACTGTTCCTTATTACACGCTCTCGGCACTCCTAGAACAGAAGTTACCTCAGAAGGCACCTGTACCTATTGAAGAGGCATTTGCTGGACGACCTTATACGACTGAGAGTAAAGGATTTATTGATACCCGTGAGCTGGAAAAACTCAAACGTCGGCGCGAAATCCACGTTTCTGATTTATATACAGTTGCCCAAGGTGTGAAAGGGGTAGTATCTGTGCGTGAACTCGAGGCAAGTGATGGTGGTAACACAGATCCCTGGGTTATTAAACTGAGTGAAGAAAAGGTAGCCAAACTGGCTGCATTAACTGTCCAATTCTATAAAGAGGGAATCAAGCAAGCGTTTCAGATTCCCGATATCGACGGAAAGAAGAAAAAAGGGGAAGCATTATTAACGGGTGATGCACTCGACTATGCCGTACCGACTGGGCAGTTTCGGCAGGATTTAGGCGATTACTATTCTATTCAGAACGATTTCCCGAGTGTATATGGCATTGGGAATGAAGAACTTCCAGCGTCGGTTGGGGTTATACGGCAGGTTCAGGCCAATCAATTAAAGGGGTATCTGTTCTTTTATGACCAGCTATTGGCGGGTTATTTAAGTCAACTTACGCAGCTACGTGAGCTATTTTCGTTAAGACCTGACAGTCAGCGGCAACTTAATCAACAACATGTTCTGTTCGGAAAACCGATAGATGCGGTACCACACTGGCAGGAATTGATCCGTTTCCAGACAAACCAACCTTTAAATCGCGGGATCGGGACGCCTTTCGTTTGGCCGATTCGGAAAACCAATGAGTTAACTACAGCCCTGCAAAATCAGGATTGGCTACGTCAGCAATTATTCTGGAAACAGGCATCAGCTAATCTGCTGGTCTACTCCCGAACCCTTCATCGGGATTTTGCTGTCCAGCAGGTGCAGAATGATCTCCGGCAAGGACGATTTCGGATTGATTATTATGAAGATAAGTCAGGATGGTTTTTCATCATGACGCCAGAGTCTCTGAACGGATTGGTGTTGATCAGTACCCAAACCTACCCGACCTACCAAAAGGCGCGTTCGGATGCAGAAGCTGTTGATGTATTCGGTAGTCAGCCGCAAAATAGCCGTTCCATTAACCACTATGACCAGAATACGTATACGTTTGAATTGCTCTATAATCCTGTCGACTATGTTGCGTACTTGCAGGATTTATTGGAAAATGAAACCCGATATCTGACTCGCCGAAGTGCATTTTTGGATCATTTGCTGGCTCGCTTTGCTGAATCCTTTACAGATTTCAGTTTACTCGCATACCAACAGGTAGCACAATCTCAAAAACAGGTAAATGAAACCAAAGGTCTGTTTCTGAGCCAATACGACGAGTTAAGCCGAAACCGGGGTAAAGCGTACAATTACCTACGCGGTTTCTGGAACACCAACAATCGTTCTGGCCTGGAAAAACGGGTACTGACGCAGGCAGGTGTTCCAAATTTAATGGCGCATTCACTTGGCCACTTCGAAGTGGTTCAACGGCCCGATGCCTATACGATTGAGCTTCAGGATGACCAGGGAAAAAATATCCTTAAAAGTCCTGACCCATATGAGACAGAAAACGACGCTCAACAGGGATTTACGCTGTTGCAAAAAGCATTAGCGCAATTAACCGCTTATCAACCTGTTCAAAATAAGGATAAAGACAAGTATCTGTTTCAGGTAATTACCGATGAAAACGATGTGCTAATCAGTACTCGTTCCTTTGATACACCAACGGAGCGTGATGCCCATCTCAGGGCGGTGCAGCGGCTATACAGTCCTGAACCTACTTCCGAGAATATTATTCCGGCCTATGCTCTGCAGTTGTACGATGCCCAGCAAAACCTTTTTGATCAAAAAACCTCATTATATAGCCCGGATATAGAGCAGGCTATTAGTGAATTTATCGAGTCGCTACAGGATAGACTTGATCTCGACGTACATCCAGACTCGGTAGGTAATGACACCTCACGGCTGTATCTGAATAAACGACCTTTTACTCCCGACTTGCCTCCGCTAGTATGGCAGTGGTCCGTTAATAATACTGCCGATAAGCAAGCCTATGTTTCAGATAAAGAAGCTATTGGGGCACTTGCGTCTGTTCTGGAAGCAGGCCAGTTTCCCGATGTTTTTCAGGAGTTGTTTCCAATTCAGCAGGAGGGATTTCGCTGGCGATTGAGCCTGGAAGGAAATCCCGTACTGGAAAGCCAGGCTATTTTCCGGGATAAAGATGCCTTAAAGGCTGATTACCGACGGCTTGCCCAATTGCTAAAAAAACCTGATCGATTCACTGTAATTGACCTGGGCGGGAATGAGTTCCTGCTTGAGTTTCGGAACAGGCAGGATCGGTTAGTTGCTACATCGCCACGTCTGCAAGGCGATGCCAATGGACTTATCAACCAAATCGTAACTGCTGCGCAACGAACCTTCGAACCTATCACTGTCGAGGAACCCTATTCATTCAAAATGGCTCGTCAGACCGAGAAGGGGGAAGTAGTTTATCTGCAAAGCTATAATTACTATAGTCAGTTAACCGACGCTATTGACGATTATATCTGGACACTAAAACAGGCTAAACTGCCGAAAGGAACTAAACGGTCTGAAGTCTACATTCACCAGGGCGATCCTGAATCGTCTCAATACTCGTTTATTCTGCAGGATAATGACAAACGATTGTTGGCTGATTATCCGGGTGAATTCGATGATGAAGCCGAACGGGACAAGTTTCTTCAGGAGACTGTAAATTGGTTTAAGCGGTATGTTGCCCCTATTCAACTCTATACGCTTAAAGCACCTGTCGGCTACACCTACCGCTGGCATCCCATTGACGCGATTTCGTTTCAATCAGTCCGTAACTATGCGACGGAACAGGAGGCTAGGAGCGATTTCTACCATACACTCCATTTTGCAGCTAATGAACGTTTATTTACGGACCAACTGGAATTAATTGTTGACAAGGAAGTACGAGCAACGATTGTTTATACCAGGCAATCCAAACCAGTTCCTGATCCTGCTACACTTATTCACAATGTAAGCACTCCCATTCAGCAGCAGCAATACCGGCTGGAACGAGTTTTTCTGAATGATTTTTGGCGATTCCACTATTACTTGCCCGATGGCGTATCGTGGTATGAAAGCACCGATGAATTGACAAGCGAATCCCAAGTCCAGGAAGCCTATCATCAGTTTGTGCTGGCTTTAGGGAAGCTACAGTTAGTCAGGCTAGAAGGTACAGACGAATTAGTAGTAAAGCAGTCAGATGGCAAACAAGTCGCCCAACTGCATACACCGAACGTACCTGATATTGACCAGCAGCAACATTTTCTGGATTATAAAGACCTGCTGTTCGCAAAGCCTTATGCCGACGTCGTGTTGACTTCGCATCCGGAAGAGTGGCTCTATCGCGTCGTTCGAAATGACAAGCCGCTGGCTTATCATCCGCAAAAGATCGAGTATACAGACGAAGATCCAGACGAAGATGAGGTAAAGGATGCTCGGAAACATGAAGCCACTCAAAAGCGAAAGTATCTGTTCGATCGCTGGAATTGGCCGAAGGCTCCGCTTCAGTGGTTGCAAATCTGCCTCAGTGGCGACCATGTGCTTGAGCGTACGTACCGGTCAACGAAGGTTTATCATTACGTGATTCGCCGTCAGGAAGACCACCAGATTCTGTTTATCAGCTATGCCCGGTTCCCGACTTCCGAAGCGGCTGATGAAGCCTGTCAACAGAACTACCTGGCGTTGCTTACCCTGGCATCCGACAAAGCTAATTATGCCCGCTATGACGCAACCGATGGCTTCGTTCGCTTGTATGGTAATTCTCTGACGGCAATGCCCAATCAGGTCATCAGTATCGACGAGGTGTATGACTACGAAATCGAAAATCCCTTACCGCCGGGTAGCCCGATTCCTATAGCTGTGATACCCAAGTCGGGAGCGTTGGGCCGATCAGACATCTTTGCTGAATTAGATAAACTGGTTACGCTTGTTGTAAGCTATCCCATTCGACAATATGCCGATGGGAGCCAATTCAAATTCCAGCTATATGACCAACAGGAGAAAGCAGTACTATGGCGTAGCGTTTCTTTTTACTCCTCGGCCGACGAAGCTATGAGCGCTTTCCTTCAGTTTCTGCCGGTCCTGAAAAATCGAGATAATTACATGGCTCCCCTGATCATAGAAGCATTAAGGGCGCAGAAAACAACAGGAGAAAAAGTACCCAGGAAATACCAGTTACGGCTGCTGATTCGGGAAATAGTGCTGGAGAGCCTCGGTACCTATGATTATCAGAAAAAAAAATGGAAGGATTTCGGTAGTGAGCAGGAGGCATGGGTGGCTCTTCAGGAAATGATTGGAGGTTCGCACGATGCACAGGCTTTTGTGCTGGAACCAGATGGAAATAACTACTCATTTTCCGTTGTTTCGCCCAGCGAATACTATACGGTTCGCCATCCGTTTCTTTTTGAGACACAGGAAGCCTGTCAGCAGGCTATCAATCAATTACACGAACTGGCTAAGGATAATAAACTTGAGTCATTTGTACGTCAGGCAAAGCAGCCAACTCGCTGGATGTATCAGTTTACCCTTACCCCTGGAAAACCAACAGAAACAAAGTCAGGCTCTGGACGAATTGTCTGGCAAAGCTTCCATACCTATGAGACAGAAGCACTTGCCCAAAACGCACTGGATGATGTGTTGGACCCCGATCGTAATTACGAACCAAAGCATCCCATAAATCCGAAACATACCCTGCTTCAATCGATTGACAACTATGCCTGCTTTCCCACGGAGGATGGTCGGTATGAAATTCGGATTGTCAATAAGGAGTTAGGCAGGAAAGCAAAGCATCCGGTTACGTATGCAACACGAATCGCTACTCACCAGGCTATTCAGCGAACGCAGAGCTGTTTGAACGACGATGGTATGCATCTGCTTGAACATTTGCTGTTGATTCCTCACGCACCAGTTGCGTCACTTAAGGTATCGGACGATTGTGTGGTCTGTTGGACCGATGAGCCAGAGCCCAACGATCCGTGCAGCCGACCGGTCATAAGGCCTTATATTCCCTGCGCTGACCCTTACTCATTTTGGGCGACAATCGTTTTGCCTAACTGGACACAACGGTTTAGTGAACAATCGATTCGTGAGGCTTTTGAAAAAGTGCTTCGTCGACAAAGTCCAGCGCATATAGGCCTGAAAATTTATTGGGCTACTCCGCAGGCGATGTGCTCATTTGAAAAGGCCTACTATGCATGGCTGAAGGCCTTCCGTCGTTATAAGTTGTATTCCTGTACCGAAGAGCAGCCTCAAACGATTCCGTGTCCTGCCGAAGCTTCTTATGCATTGATAAAAAGCTTAAGTGATCTACCACGAGTATAGATAGTTAGCCGAGTTAAAACTATAGCCAGGTCATGAATCATCACATTCGTACACTCACAGTGGATCTTCGTCTGGCACCGGATTCAGATGCGTTTGAGATTCAGCAGCAGGTCAGCCAATTCTGTCGTCGAGCTATTGAGCCGACAATAGAACCGATTCTTGACGAGTTTAGCGTCGAAAAATCGATTCAAATTGATCGGTTAGAGGTTGACCTTGGAGCGATTTCATTCGATACCCGACAATGGGAGAATCTACTGACAGATGCGTTACGTGATGCCTTGCGCAAATCGATTCAGGAATGGCTCGCAACGGCTCCTGCTGATCGCGTCCAATCGCTGCCTGAATCCGTATTTACTCATTGGCTACACTTCCTGCAAACTGGTCGGCTAGGCTGGAGTTCAAGGAATTTACCTACTGGTTGGCAGATGGATGTACTGGCCATTTTATCCAGCCGACAAGGGGCTATTCGGGAGTTACAGCAATGCCTGAAATTGCATCCGGAAGCACTGCAACGACTTATTCAGCAACATTCGGCCTTGTTTTTAAAGCAAATTATTGAGTGTGCAACAGCGCAACCGCAACAACTAGTATTGACTGGGCTAAGCGAATTGATTCGTGTTGTTGAGCATGTTCGTACAAATCGAGTCCTGGCTCATGAATTGGCCTTACAAGCTTCCAGCGTTCCTTTTTTGGCTGAGCTGAAGCAAGGGGTTTCGCCCCGAAAACTGGAACTATACTTCTGGCACTTCATACTGACGGAAACGATTCTCAGAGCGAGCCAGCCAACCGATGTTGACTTGTTGCAGCACACCTGGCAAGCCTTCTTTGGCACCTTACCCAGACTAACCAATTCCGTTAAACGAAAGAAACGTCAATTCCCGACCTTATCAAAAGTCTTATCGTCAATACGTCAGTCAGATGCACCACCGGGTGAGCCATTGACCGATAAACCTGATAGGAGTGGACAGAATACCCCAACTTCCAGCCAACCAAATACGCAATCTAATCATCCGCTGGAAACACCCAATAATAGTCTACTAACCGATTCGCCTACTACGGAATCTTCGAGTGACACGGATCGGGTTAAGGTAATTGCTCAGAAAGACTATAAGCAGACTGGTGTGGCGCCGGATGCTTCTAATCGGGAAACACGCCCAAGCTCAGCTGAGTCAACTAACCAATCCGAACCAAGTGAGTCTTTTACTAACCTAATTACTTCTTTTAAGTCGGCAGATAAGGAGCAACTAATTAATCAGTTGGATAATTCTGCTGAACTGCTCGAAGGTGTTTTTCTCAATAATGCAGGTATTGTATTGCTCTATCCATTTATCAGCTCCTTATTTCAGCAGGTCGATTATCTGGAAGGGAAGGATTTTAAAGATGAAATCGTCCAACAGAAGGCAATGCTGATGCTCCATTATGCGGCTACTGGTGAAACGAGCACCCTGGAATATGACCTGTTATTGCCGAAACTATTATGTGGCTGGCCGCTGAACCAACCCCTGGACCACACGCTTGGCCTTGATCAATCCGAGATAGACGAAATAAACGAACTGCTGTATGCGACTATTGAACACTGGGGAGCGTTAGGGAGTGCATCGCCCGAAGCCCTGCGCGAAGGTTTCTTACGACGCCCTGGAAAACTCCGCCGACTACAGGGAGTATGGTGGCTGCATATGGAGACGAACACGCTTGATATTTTGCTAGATCGACTGCCCTACACCTGGGGCTTCAATCATATAATGCTCCCCTGGATGCCTGAACTACTACGTGTAGAATGGCGCTAAACTACTTATGAACTAATGAAAGCAGCCCCCAAAACGAGTACAGCCTCCACGCTGCAACGCAAACCCGCCCAACCTTTCTTTGGCAAGGCTGGCAGTGGTACGTTTATGGGCGGTTCGCCGTTTATTCAGGCTAAACTCACCGTTGGCCAGCCCAACGACCCCTACGAACGGGAAGCCGATCGGATGGCCGACCATGTCGTTCAACGATTGGCCCAAACTCCAGCCCCATTCGCTCCTGCTGCTCCATCAGCTAATGACGCATCGACCAGTTCACAGCCACCGTTGATTCAGGCCAAATGTGCGGACTGTGAAGCCGAGGAAAAACTCCACAAAAAAGAAGAGAAGAAAGACGAAAAACCACACCTGCAAACCAAACCTATTTTTGAGACGGGTACGACCGACGAGCAGCTTCAACGCAAGTGTGCTGATTGTGAGGGTGAAGACCAACTCCTTCAGCGTGAGGAAACAGGCTCAGCCGAACCCACCGTTTCGTCTTCGCTCGAAAGTCGGTTAGTGGCCAGCAAAGGTAGCGGTTCGGCCTTACCGGAGGCTGCCCGCCAGCAGATGGAGCGTTCGATGGGGGCTGATTTTTCGGGGGTACGGGTGCATACGGGCAGTTCGGCGGTGCAGATGAGCCAAGAATTAAGTGCCCATGCCTTCACGCATGGTAGTGATATTTATTTCAATTCGGGGAAATACAATCCCGCTTCGACAGGTGGGCAACACTTACTAGCCCATGAGTTGACCCATACAGTGCAGCAGGGGGGAGGAACTGAAGCTATTCGACGAGTTCCTACACGTGGAGCAGGAGGCTGTGGACCGGCTAATTCGGTAGATGAAGATAATAATGGGGCTCGAGGAGCGGGTAAAACGGCGCATGCCCAAATACAAAATTTTCTTCTGCCCACTGTTCTTGGTGAATTACCTATATCAAGAGGCACGAAAGCCAATATGTCTGAAGCAGGTTGTCAAAATACTGGAACTGAACTTGGGTTTGCCGATCTCTTTATACTAGGCATGAATGTAGAAATTGCCGAAATAAAACCATTCCTCGGAGCCAGAAATGGTCAGGCCAAAGAAGAAGCAGAGCATTATATACGTAGAGGTCGTCAATCTATGGAAAGATTTTCGTCCATTGGAGAATGTGGATTACAGGGAGCCGGACAGGACGATAGAAATTTTGCGGCCAGGATAGGTGCTTCATCTAATAGGCCCCCTTCGTTTTATAAGATCAATTCTATTTTGCAAAACGATACCGTAATTGGTCGATTTGATGGAGATCCTACTAGGACCTTGAAGGCTAAATTGGTTGAGCCTGGGGCGGTGGGATATTGGTGCACGGGTACAGGTACTGACACCTATGTATGTGGAGTTTCTCAAAATGAAACCGATGCCTATATTGACAGTGTATTATTGCCGGCTCAGAATCTTATTGATGATCTACTAAAGCGAACAATAGAAGAGCCATTAGATAGCTTAATAGGCTCAATTACAGTAAATAGAGCATTTGGCACCGGCCAGCAATATGCAGGCGGGCTTTTGGGGTCACAGCTTCAGCTTATCAACTCCTATCTACCTCCCGGAGTTACAATAGATCAGCTAATAAACCTTGCACTGACTCATATAAACCCATATGCACATGGAATTATAGTAGGTGCCTTGAGAAGGCTGAAGTCTATTCTTTTGAATGACATGCGAATTGCGTTACGAAACATGCTTCGAGGATTAGTTCAGGAAGCTTTAGCAGCCCTATGTATAGGAGCACCTGTTGTAACGTTTGTTCAATTAATGGAAGAATTGGAACGACGCATACGGGCTATGTCTAGAGAACTGATTCCAGTAATGGTGGCAGCAGCTGCTATGCAGATAGTAGGTGAAATGATGATGGCATTATTACAAGCGGCAGGGCAGGTAATGTCAGATATGATTCAGGCACTTGGGGAATTTTTAGGATGGGTTCTGGATATGCTTATCTCCATCATAGAAATTGTGTTAAGAATTGTGTTGGCTTTAGTCGTGGCTCTGCTTGCACTAGGGGTTTTCATTCTGGCCATAATCGCTATTTTCGATCCTGTTCCTGGTGATGAAACATTACTTGGGGCTATTGCGCTATTGCTCGCACGACTAGTACCTTTAATCTTGGGATTTGCCTGATAAATAGAAAATAGAGATGAAGGAACGATTTAAAAGGTTACCGAATGGAGAAGCTATTGGATTCAGAATTAGTACTCGATTAGGTATTAATCCGTCTCTTGAAAAAGCAGAAGCATATGATGAAGATAGGTTTTTGCATGCATTGAGAAAGTTATTTGGAGAACCAGATCAGCCAGGCGATTCAAGGTTAAGTTATTCAATTCTTGATTTGAAAAATAATGTTGTGTTTGAAGCTTTTTGCGGGCATAGTGCGCCTTCCTATGGAGGAACTATTGCTCATTTTCAAGACATTGGAACAGCTACATTAAAAGCAGAAGTTAAAGAAAGCTTAATGGTTTTTGATAAACTAATTGAAGCAAATAATTCTGATGCATAGTGAAAATTCTCTGATTGATGCAAACTCTCATCCGTCGCCCGATCCATATAGATTTTTCGCAGCCGTTCTTCTCTCCAAATGGACAGGAAATATTCTTTGCGCCCATGGTAGAGGCATCTGGTCATTCGACGAGTGTTCATCAACTGGCTGGTCGAACCATAGGTAACCCCGATAAAATGAAACTGCAGGAAACTGATTTGGATCTGCTCGGAATATTATTGTAGTGGCGGAGGTATGGATGAAAATTACCAATATCTCTAGCAATGGAACACAGACAGAATGGATAATTAGTGTACGATCTATCAGCGATGGAGTGTCTCGAGATAGTAAGATTTATAGCATAACCAGCCTATCGGGAACCGACACCGTCCGATTTTCGGTGACAAGACGTTTACCATGAAAACGGCACCTAAAACGAGTACAGCCTCCACGCTGCAACGCAAACCCGCCCAGCCCTTCTTTGGCAAGGCTGGGAGCGGTACGTTTATGGGCGGCTCGCCGTTTATCCAGGCTAAACTTACTGTCGGCCAACCCAACGACCCCTACGAACGAGAAGCCGATCGGATGGCCGACCATGTTGTGCAGCGGCTCGCCCAATCTCCGACTCCATTTGCTCCTGCCGCTCCATCAGCTAATGACGCATCGATTAACACACAACCGCCCTTGATTCAGGCCAAGTGTGCCGACTGTGAAGCCGAGGAGAAACTCCACAAAAAAGAAGAGAAGAAAGACGAAAAACCACACCTGCAAACCAAACCCATTTTTGAGACAGGTACGCCTGAAGACCAGCTTCAACGCAAATGCGCTGATTGTGAGAGTGAAGAACAACTCCTTCAGCGTGAGCAAACAGGCTCAGCCGAACCCACCGTTTCGTCTTCGCTCGAAAGTCGGTTAGTGGCCAGCAAAGGTGGCGGTTCGGCCTTACCGGAGGCTGCCCGCCAGCAGATGGAGCGTTCGATGGGGGCTGATTTTTCGGGGGTACGGGTGCATACGGGCAGTTCGGCGGTGCAGATGAGTCAGGAGTTAAACGCACAGGCATTCACGCACGGAAATGATATTTACTTCAATTCGGGCAAGTATGATCTCGGTTCAGGGTGTGGGCAGCATTTACTGGCCCACGAGTTGACCCATACCGTTCAGCAGGGGAAAAGTGTACGCCGAAGACTAACAGAACCAGTTAAGCCTACCGTTTCTTCTACGAATATGAGGTCAACTTATTCCGATACTATTCAACGTAGTTGGTTGGGGGATGCTGCTGATTGGGTGGCAGACAAGGGTTCAGACGCTGTATCATCCGTAAAAGATGGAGCGGAGTGGGTAGGTGAACAAGTTGGAGACGGAGCCGCCTGGGTACGCGAACAGGTAAAAAATGGAGCTGGCTGGGTAAAGGATAAAGCAGTAGAAGGCTTTGACTGGGTAGTTGATCGCATAAAAGGATTAATTACATCGGGCAAGGATTGGCTTAATGAAAAATGGATTTATATAAAAGAATTTGCCACGTCTGGATTTGACCAAATAAAGAGTACAGTTGGTGAAGTTGCGACCCTGATCACTTCGCCAATGAGCACCCTGTTTAATGCATTCATGACTATGGATGCCAATTTACTTGGGACAATTTGGAATGTACTAACCGGAGGAGCGACTCAAGTCTGGCAAACCGTAAAAGCTATCACTGACCAAGTTCTGAATATAGGCGCGGGAATGTGGTCAACCGTATCGGGATTTGTGTCATCTTTATTTGATTCGGTCGATTCACTTATTAATAACAGAGCTTTTGGGTTTCTGCCAGAGTCGCTCCAAAATGAGGCACGGAGTCTTTACAATACTATACGCTCTCTTTGGATATCTATCCGTACGTTTTGGACTGATCTTTGGCAGCGACTGACCTCTTTTATTAGAACGATTTTAGCTGCTATTGAAAATTTTGTTAATCAGGTACTTTCTTATGCTATAGGTCGAGTTATAAATATTGTACGGACAACCAAAGAGTTTTATACTCTTCTACAACAAGCAATCGAAGATCCCAGATCTGTTTTAATGCCAGTTATAGAGCCTATTGCAACAACTTTGGATCTGGAAGCTCCAGGAAAATCAAAAGAAGTTGGACAGGATAAACTACAGGAAGCCAATCAAAAAAAGGTACAGCCGTCATCAGTTAATTTTATTCAACGAGCGCCCACAAGTAACCCAGACAACACACGTACTGTAGGCACTTTTGATGAAATAGGAAGGGGTCTTGATAAGAATATAACTCAACTTTGGCGAAGTCTCAATATACGCGAAATGCTTTGGGAGACTTTGGTCAATATGTTTTGGCCACCGGCAACAATACGAGCTATAGGCCATGAATTTTCCGAACTATGGACTAAAGAATGGGCAAACGCGGCTGATAATCTTTTTATGCCACGTAACATTTTTGACGATACATCGGGATGTTTACATGATATATGGTCAAATTTCTTAACCTTATTAGATTTTCCACTGGCCCTATGGCGACGTCTTAATAATGTCGCAATGCTGTTGATGGGCTATGTTACCATATTGCTAATCATTCTTGGAGCTGTTGGAGGATCACTTGCCGGAACAATAATTGGTGGCATTATTTCTGGACTTGCCAGTGTAGGTATTGCGGCACCGGCAGGCGCAGCGGCTGGTGCTGGAGCCGGAGGTCTAGCTGGCGCAGCCGCCGGATTAGCAGCGGCTGGAATGATCGGGAAAGCTCTTTTAGTCTCCTTCCTTTTGGCAGAAGGGCTAACAATAAGCAAACTAATACTCGAACTATTTACAGCCAGACAAACTCAAAAACAGAAGCAACAGGATTATTTTCAAATTGCGAGTAGCTTAATTGCGATTGGTGTTGTTTTAGTATTAGAACTGATTCTTTGGCTAATTTCGTCAGCCATATCTGCACTTGCAGGCCGAATAAAAGGCTTTTTTTCTACGGATCCCAATATAAAAGCTGATGTAGAGCCAAAGCCGACCGATCCGGTTGAAGCAAAAGAAGGAACTTCAAGTGAGGGAAAAGGAGCAGGAGAAGCGCCTAAATTGGAAGGTGAATTAGGTTCAAGAGATGGCCAACGCTCAATAAAAGTTACAGAGAGAGGAGAGATATGGGTATGCGCTTCTCCTTGTGAAAGGATTCGATTAAAATATGAGGCACAGATCAAAGATAATCCTGCACTTAGTGATCGGATAAAAGCCATGGAGGAAGGATATTCTGACTTATCTCCTGAACAGAAGTCGGTGAGAGATACGCAGATTAAGCAACTGGAACAGGAACTTGCCAATGCTAAATTGGCACAGGAAGGTGGAGTTCGCCCCCCTAAGGACATAAAATGGCCACCAGAACCTCCTCAAGGAAATAAACCTCCTATTAATTCGCCTGATGCCGCCGAATGGCGGTATCAGCGATATGCTTATGAAAAGTTTCAACAGGGAGCCGGACCTAAAGATATTCTCCCTCCTGACGAATGGATGCGTAGATACTTTGATCCGGCATCTGAGGGAGGCAGACCTGGCAGACCTGGCGGACCTGAGCAAGTTGCGGCTAAGAATGAATTAGCCAGAGAAGGAATTAGAATTGTTGAAAATGTTGAGTTAGGGGGTAGGTATCCAGACGGAATAGACCCCAAGCTAAATCCACAGGGAGGTAGAAGTTATTTTGAAGTTGGGAAAATGCTGGAGAGTGGGATTCCAGAAGCTAGAGAGCGTATAAAAATTGCGGATGAAATTAAAGCAATGGAGAATAACGACACTGTCACATTCGTAGACAAAACTTCCCCCTCTAAGCGTATAACTTATACTAAAGGAAGTACTCCTGAAAATCCAACATCAAGGACTTTTTAAACACTTTAACATAGTTATTTATTTTTTAGAGTTAAAACAATGGATTATTTTTTAAGAATATTTTGTCAAAATGAAAATCGACTTCCTCCAGAAGAAATTATAGCCTTTGTTAAAGATGGATTCTTTTTTGAGAAAGAACCACTTTTTCTTATACATCAAGAAAATGCTACTGATTGGAAAATTGATATAATTTATGATTCCATTAAAAGCCCGGTAACTATTTCTACCTCAACGAATGATAAGGAGAGTCAGAAAGAGATAGATGAGATAGTTTTTATTTTGTCATTACCTAGCAAAAAAAAGACGAAGGAGATGATCCTACAAATAATTGGAGAAACAAAATTTGTATACACTTTAAAAATCAATCAAGCTGAGATTACAAATGACGGTTGGGAAATGTTAGATACGATTGAATCAATGTTAATGCGCTCTGGAGACGGAATTCTATTTAACTCTGATAATGAATTCTTTGATAGAAACTTAAAAAAGATTTATAAGCTTTGACATCTCTTAGGAGAAAACCTTACTCATGCTAGCCCGCACTCGTCGCCCAAGTCAAATTGTTGCCCCGCAGACGCAGCCGTTTTTCTCCCGAAACGGCCAGGGAGGGTTCTTTGCGCCTATGGCACGAGCATTTGGTCAGTCGGTAAGTGGGCTTCAAACTGAACGAGATACGGGTAAACACGATACCAGGAAACAACAGGATGCCGGACTGGTTATCCAACGGCTACCAGCATTGGAAGCTGTGGGCCAGGCCGAACCGAGCGATAAACATGATCTGACCTCAGCAGCACTCGCTGGCGATCCTATTCTTGAGCAGTGCTTCGATGGTAATCTTGTTGTAAAAACGCCCCATAAAGGTGATCATGTTACCAGACTTCAGAAAGCCCTGATTCGCTTAGGATTTACGTTGCCGAAACATGGAGCCGATAGCAACTATGGGGATGAAACAACACAGGCTGTACGACAATTTCAGAAAGCGGCAGGTATGTCGAGTAGCGAATTGGATGGGCGGGTAGGAAAGAAAACAATCGGGCTGCTCGATCGAAGTTTGCGTAATGATGGAGTGGAACTAGATCCCGATAAAGCCGGTGATGATTTTAAGACAGAAGATGAGGCCCAGGCGTGTCAGGATAAGGAATGCAAAGGGAAGCCAACCCGTGAGAAATGTTCAGATGAGACAACCAAAGGCATAAATAAAGCTGCTGGCGATGCGATTACGATCATTGATAAAGCGTTAAAACAACTTCCTCCTGACGAAGAGCATGTTGACCTGTTCAATCAGATTTTTCGCTTCAATGATCCTGGTACGGTAAAGGCTAAAGCCCAAAAAGTGCGGGAAATTTATGAAGCTATTAAAGCTCATCTTGGCAAGATTCAAAACGATCCGAACCTCTATGAATGTGGCACTTGCTGCGACGGTGGGTGTCGTAGCCGAATCGCTTATCAGACAGGCGGCATTATTGTTTTCTGCCCGTCGGTGGTGGGCGATACCGAGTGCAAGCCCAAAAATGAGTGTAAACCCAAAAAAGATGAACCACCTAAAGAGAAACCTAAGAAAGACGACCCCAAACTGGTTATTCTGCATGAAGTGCATCATGTGGTAGTTCCGGGATCACGCGATAAAGCCTATAATTTTACACGCCTATTTACCCGACTCGATCATAACGAGGCTTTATTGAATGCGGCTTCGTTCCATGTATATGCTGCCTGGGTCGAAGATCCTCAAAACATCGGTGAACGCTCTGAACAACAGATTGGACAGAAAATAAAAGATACCAATTTGGTTAGTGATCCTACTCAAAAAGATAGAGTAGCGCAGGCACTGGCTCATCTGGAAATGTGGTTTGAATTGATTCCCTTCGACTTATCACAAACAATTGTGGGCGTGGAGAAAGCAAACCAAACTGGTCGATATGAGGGCGATGGGCCCGAGGTACGAATGAATTTTATTGGCTGGTGGTTTAACCTGACGCGACCTCCACGCAAACCAACTCAGGACGATATTCAGAAGCTTAAGGCTATTGAAGAGCGACTTAAGAAGATGGAGGATGTTTTTGGTAGTCCTTTCCTGATTTTACCTTCCGATGCGAGCAGTTTCTGGGAACGTGGTCCTGGATCTGGTATTGCAGTTAATGATGAACTATTGCAGTTGGATCTTAATCACATGATTACGGCGCTGCTTCAGGAATTAGTGCATGCTACGCCCACTATTAGTGCCGATAGGGAAGCACTCTATGTCGGTATGATCAACGATCTGCGAAACTTGCGGAATTTGGCTCCTTAGTCAATAAAATAGACTTCAAAATTCATATCTATATGAGCCTATTCAAGTGGTTAAACCAATCTATACGCAGGCGAAAAGCCGTCGAAAGTGAGCCCGAGGATGAGCCAGTAGAGTCGGACAATGAAAGCACTAGCGAAGAGCCACAAGTGACAACTGATGATGTTGGCCCTAAGCGAAAAAGATCAGTACCAGATAGTACTCCTTCACCCCTCCCAGAATCGTCATCCTCAGTAGCTATGAATCCAACTCCCTATTCCCCTGCTAGCCATAAACCTGGAACCTCGGCTCTGGAGAAGGCCGTCGAATACTTTCATAAAGTGGTTCAGCTACGGCTCAATTACAGTATTCGTCCACATGTAAACCACGAGCCTCTTCCCGAATTCTCTGTGCCTAACGATGGGTCCGAATTTGCGAAATTTTTGCTAAAACAAAAGCTAGAGAGAAATGAGTTAATTGTACTGATGACTGCGCTTCTTCCGCATATAGACCCTGGTTTTTATTGGCGGCTCATTGCAGAATATTTTCCTAACGGAGGTGAATTTCCTGAATTTGGTGGCGTAAAAGGCACAAACCATCGGGGTATTTTACCTACTGGCGAAACCGCTTTGTTTATTGCAGCAGGCAACGAAATGCAACAGCGGTTTGACGTACAAAAAATTCTTTCGGGCGATCATTTTATGGTTCGAGATCGGATTGTTTGGCTGGATGATGCACCCGCTGGTGATCCGGCCATCAGTGGAAGATTGTTGATGGCCACGGAGCAGGTCAGCTTGTTTACACTCGGTTACGAGCCATCGCCACAGTTTAGTACCCAGTTTCCTGCTCAGCGAATTGACACAAATTTGACTTGGGATGATCTGATTCTGCCGGGAAATGTAAAACAGCAGCTTGACGAGATTCAGACCTGGGTGGAGCAGGAAGAGAATTTGCGAAATGCCTGGGGAATGCATAAACGGATGAAACCGGGTTACCGGGTACTCTTTTACGGACCTCCTGGTACAGGAAAAACCTTAACGGCTTCTTTATTGGGCAGACATGCAAAAAAGAATGGCGAACAGTTTGAGCGGGAAGTGTATAAAGTGGACCTGTCGATGGTAGTTTCCAAGTATATTGGTGAAACTGAGAAAAACTTAGCCAACCTATTTGCCCGCGCTGAAAACAAAAAATGGATTTTATTTTTTGATGAAGCAGATGCTCTTTTCGGTAAACGTACTGATGTTCGTGATGCTCATGATAAGTATGCCAACCAAGAGGTTTCTTATCTATTGCAACGTATTGAAGAGTATAATGGTTTGATCATACTTGCTTCTAACATGAAGAGCAACATGGACGAAGCTTTTCTGCGCCGATTTAATACGATCATAAAATTCCCACCACCCGACGAGATTGAACGATTACAGATTTGGAAGAATGCATTCCCTACACAAATAGCACTACGTGATAGTGATACTTTTTTTAATAAAGCTGCCAAGTACAATTTGACAGGAGGGAACATTATTAACATAGTGCACTATGTATGTCTAAAAATAGCTTCTGCGAAAACGGATTTTCTGGAAACTGATGCGTTATTAGAAGGTATAAAACGGGAATATGCTAAAGAAGGAAAAATTTTTCAAATGTAACATATGTTACTGATTGGATTGGGCAGGTGGTAAAATTACCTAAATACGGCTTCATATTGCATATTTCTATTCCTGACTTTCTTTTACGATAAACTTAAGTGTCACTTGCGTTGATGAATCTGATGAGATTCGAGCCGGCGTTGCGGTCAAGTAGTTCAATTATACATGTTGCTCCAGCGCCCGAGTGTATCTTCTGACTATGTCATGTTAATAGTGACATTTTTTTGATGGAAGTGCTCTAGTGTAATACTTCCATGAGCAATATAGCGTATATTATTCAGACTCGTCAAGTGTCTTGTACTGATTTTGAACGGGCGTTTTCTGAACGTTGATCGGGTAGGAAGGAAACATGATTCATCCCGAATTTTGTCGGGATGTTAAAAAAGAACCTCCTTTCTTAGTTTTGAGCATCACCACAACGCCAAAACCAGATGAGAGGCCTTTTTATGTCCAGGACATGTCAGCATAATACGGCTTTTCACGCTCTAAAATCAACTAGTGCCGCCTTTTTAGAGGCCAAGGTCCAGCACTATCTCCGCCCCCTGGAAGACAAACTTCTGGAGCAGATTGATAAACGGCTGGTAGCTACCTTCTCAACCCTATTTAAAACCATCCTCCTATTTCGTAACACCAAGATGGGCTTGCTGCTTAGTGAGTTAGGTGGATACATTGCTGGCCATGCGCATGCCCCAGCGGGCACTAAACGCATCAGCAACCTCTTACGATACCCAAAATGGTCGGCCTCCTTAGTGGACGAGTTCTTCTTTGCCAGGGCAAAACAACGCATTGATCAACTAAGGGAGGTGGGCAAACGCCCGCTGCTGTTATGGGATGATAGCCGGTTGGAGAAGCCCGAGATCGGATCGCCGAAGCGGTTGGTTTGTGGAAGGCCTCTGTTCGGTTGAAAGCAGTAAAGGCAAGCGGCTGACCAAGATCAAGAAAGGCTTTTTTAAGCCCCCTTCGGCTCGCATCTGCGTACCAGGCTTTCAGTGGACGGGCGTACTCGTGTCGGCGCTAGGTGAGGTACCCAGTGTGGTGCAGATGAGTTGGTGGGGCACCCGGAGCAAATTGGCCCCCGAACAGGCAATCGGCACCGTAATATTGCGGTGCCGATCTACAGACTTCGTTTAGCCATCGCCAATGCGTTGATGGTCGCTTTTGCCATCACTCAAAATTCGGTATGACTCATGTTTTGACCTTGATCCGATATATTCAGGGTCCAATGGTATTCACTTACTCTAATAGGCGCTAGCTATTAAAGTAGATTCAGCCCATTCCTCGTTTTTTTAAATCAGCTATTCCTCGTTCAATCCTATACGACCCGTATCGCCAAATAAATGCTTATGAAAACCCTGTACGTCCTGATAGTCCTGTTAGCCATCAATAGCCTGGCAACTGCTCAGTCACCTCAAAAAAGTAAAACGAAAATCATTCGAACCTTAATTGTTGACGGGCAGAACAACCATGAACAATGGCCTAAAATTACGTTTATGATAAAACGCTACTTCGAAGAAACAGGCAAGTTTTCTGTCGACGTGAAGCGAACCTATTATACCTGGAACGGAGCTGATTTGATCGATAAATACAAGATCCCGGGAGTTCAGACTACAAAAGCTTTATCCAAAGCCAAAGCCGATTCCAGCTTTCACCCCGACTTCTCGAAGTACGATCTCGTTGTCTGCAATTTTGGTTGGAATGCCGCTCCCTGGTCTGACGAAACGCAGGCCGATTTCGAAAAATTTATCAAAAAGGGGGGCGGTCTGGTAGTGGTTCATGCGGCCGATAATTCCTTTCCGCTGTGGCCTGCCTATAATAAAATGATTGGCCTGGGAGGCTGGGGAGACCGTACAGAGAAAGATGGCCCGTATGTATACTATGACAACGATGGAAAGCTGATTAAAGACCCTCAGCCAGGTCGGGCAGGCTCACATGGGGCTCAACAAGAGTTTCTGATAACCGTCCGCGATCCAAATCATCCAATTACGAAAGGGATGCCCCTGACCTGGATGCATACCAAAGATGAGATGTACGATCGGTTGCGTGGCCCTGCCGAGAATATGACCGTACTCGCCACTGCTTTTTCCTCCAAGGAGAACAGAGGCACCGATCGCAACGAACCTATGCTGATGACCATCAACTATGGGAAAGGTCGTATTTTCCACACCCCATTAGGCCATGTCGATTATTCGGTTGAATGCGTCGGGTTTATCACCGCTTTACAACGAGGTGCTCAGTGGGCCGCTACCGGCAACGTTGATATTCCTATTCCTTCCGATTTTCCAACATCAAATTCGATCAGCAAACGAAATTTTACGGAGTAGAGCCTACAAGCCGACACTACACCCATCTTGCCCGGTTATCCCATGATACAGGCGATCGAAGAAGGGTATATTATCTAGGGACTTTCAGGGAATTGAGCCCCAATCCATGAGTTACTTTATTGAAAATTTTACAAATTACTAGTATATCTATTTTCAAAGTAGCTCCTTATCTCTGATTAAGACACATTAAAAAGCTTGTATGTTGTTTAGCTTTTTAAAATATCCTTTAAACAAAGGAAAATAATTTTGTTTCTTATATACTTATGGTATTAATATTGTTTACCAATAAGTAAGTAGTATAGCAGGCAGTTTACATATATGGTCTTTAACTGTCTTTAAGTGTCTACTTTACACCTTGCAATTAAACAGGCCACACTACTTAGTATGGCCTGTTTCTCTATCTATCTGTTCCTGCTGATGCGACGACTTCAAGCCCGCAAAGCTGATAATCCAATTCGTTTGGGGAGTATAGCTGATTATCTACCGGGTTTAGCTTAAGCCATGATCTTCCAGCTCATTACAGTGTCAGATCTACGACATGCCCAGACATTTAGAAACGCATACAGACTAGTGCGCACTAAACAATAAAGCCCAGCTACCGAAGCCAGGCTTTATGCTTATGGGTTAGTACTGGAGAAAGTGAGCTATGGAGACGAACAAATCCTCCAAAAGTCACAGCTAATAAAAATCATTTTTAATACGAGCTGTTAACCGTTTGCGTCTCGCTGTACTAACCAGTAAAAACTAACCTCACTGTTCACAGGACGCTTAGTCCTAAATGACTCTTCCTTGGCTACGACTTAGCCACAGTTGAAGCAGCTAATGTTGGTCTTAGTCGACGAATTTGCCGACGGGATACGGTTAGTTGCCGTTCACGGGAAAGTTCTACAAATGGATTCGATTCGTAGCGAATTCGGTATGTAACAATGTGAGATGGATTGACCAGCATCCCTTTATGAATTCTGAGGAAAGATGGCAGACGTTCCTCAAACCGTTTTAGCGTAATGGCTACCAGCATAGGTTTTTGCCCCATCAGGTGAACCATGGTATAATTGCCCATCGCTTCCAGGTATTCAATGGTCTGAACAGGGATCGAGCGTTTGGAGGTAAAGTGAGGAAGAAGTAGCGTGTCCATTAGTAAGGGGGTGTTTAAATTCTTTGTCGTTGTTTCATGAACAAAGGTAAACGCCCCCTACACCAGCCAAATACCAGGATGAATGAACTGGTAAAAACAGCCGCTGAACTGTAAAAAAGTGCTACTTAACGCTTTTTCTTTGGTAGTTCATAATACCGAAGGGTTGAGCATTAACGAATCCCAGCTACTTCGATTTACCCATAAGGAGCGTATTAGCCGCCGATATGCGCACCTCGTAATTTGTACAAGCCTCCTCCGATCAGTCCGTTAGCCAGGTCAATCCCTTTGTAAAGACCAGTACTTTTCACAAATCCATTTCCGATAAATCCATCGGCCAGGCCATTTCGACTGGTCCCTCCCTCAATCACTAATGTTTTATGGGCCTTGTTGCGTCGATTACTAATCAATTTATAAATACCGAAACCAGCCAGCAACGATGCTCCTACGGCAAGACCAACCAGAGTGGTTACTTTTCTATCCATGATATTTAAAGGTTGTTTATGGAGATAACTGCCGTGATGCCAAATAGTTTTGTCAATTTTGGGCATCATGACGTTATCAAGCTAAACTTTTTTATTTTTTTTTAGTTAACGTCAATCCAAACGCTACGAACCAACGTACATAGGCTATAAACTCATCAATTAGTTGCAAAAAACGCCCGACCACTATTGAGTCGGGTGTTTTTGTACGTACGCAAACAATTTTCTTTTACAATTCGTAGCATCAACTCTGACAAGACGTAACAACAAAAAGCCTGATTCAGCACTTGCTGTCAGGCTTTTTTAGGGCTAATAGTATCAAAAGTGAGTTTAATACAGCCAATCGTCCGGTGCAGAGTCAGCCCCGACCAATCATCGAAGAAGATACAACCCAATTTAAAGTATATCGGCTGCTTCTACCCCTGAATTAATCGCGCAGCATAATAGAGGCCAGAACATTTTTTTCAGGAGGGTACATAGTCAGTCTGGGCGAAACTACCGGGCGAACAGTATGGGATTCTGGTTCCGTCATTTCCGTTTGTGCTATGCCCGACCACTCCCGACGGAGAAGTGACCATCGACGCCGAGAAATTGGCAATGCCGTGCCGTTTGCCAGATGCAGGGTGGCACAGGAATTACCAAGCTCAATCCGCTCCATAAACCGTTGGCTAACTACATAATGGCGATGCGTGCGCGTAAACCAGGCCGAGGGCAGTTTAGCTTCTATGCGTTTAAGCGTATACGGAACCAGTACGGGTGGACCGCTGGCCCAGTGGAGCCATGTATAATTGGCTTCACCCTGCAAATACATTAAGTCGGCCACAGCACGCCATTTGGCTCCGCTATCGCTTGAGTATACCCGTAAGGGAGGCCAGGAATGTAACTCAGCGGGATTACTGGCTGGTTGATGAATGTAAACAATCATTCGATAGGCAAACCGGTTGAGTAAGTTAATTCGGTTTTCAACAGATAGGGTCCGAACCCCTGGTAAATTCCAAGCGTATGGCCGAACAACCCTTTTAGCTTGTCCATTGCCCATCGCATTACTTAGTGGATTTTACCTATCAATCACCGTTACAAGAATTACGCCAAACCCCAGTGTGGGAATCAGATTTTATGGCAACCGTTTTCCTTTTGATATTGAATGTACTTGTGATCAGTATTTTGTACGGTTAAACCGCTTCAATACCAAAACTGCTTACCCTATCCGATCAATTGTTCAATAGCCTGCCTATTCAGGCAGAGGCACTTTGCAATTACTAAGCCAAACTTTGCAACTACCTGCAGCCCATATGTATATTTCTGTAACTATTGCAGGAAGAGCCGCTTGTAGATTTAACAAAAAAATAACATTCTTTCGGCAAAAAGCTATTGTTTTTGTAACCAATTTTCGACTTTTATCCTAAAAAACATTCTCATTCAAAGCTATCCCATCCGTTAAACCAATCAACTATGAAAAACCGTGTACCGATTAGCAACGTACTGTTCATCACCTTATGCCTGGCCCAGCTTCTGCTGGCTAGCTACCCTGCTATGGCCCAGTATACCCCCGGCAACGTGGTAGTGCTACAGGCTGGCAACGGAAGTGGTGCTCTTGTCAATACGGGCAATCCGATCGTTCTTCGGGAGTTTTCGCCCTCAGGAGTGGCGAGTACAACCGTGACCATTCCATCATCTGGAGGAAATCCTTTAGTGATCAGTGGCAGCGCGGGTTCAGAAGGTCTGCTCACTCGTTCGGGCAATGGAAGTTCGCTGGTTTTTGGAGGGTATGCTCAAAGCCTGCCCAATACAGCCCAGCTAGCCAATGCCTCATCGACTACCCTCAATCGTGGCATTGGTCTGGTCAGTGCTGCAGGTACGTTCAGTCGCGCGGCAACCAGCAATACATTCCACTCTGGCAATAACATCCGGGGAGCAGCATCCGACGGATTGTCGAATTACTGGTCGGCCGGTGGAAATGATGGCACGGATTATTTTGGCACAGGTACAGCCGTCACGGTCCAAAATACGAAAGCCAATACGCGTTCGGTAGCCGTATTTAATGGTAATCTTTATTTCTCGACTCAATCCGGTGCGGGTGCTTCCACCGCCTTAGGTATTTATCAGGTAGGCACTGGTTTACCTACCACATCCGGGCAGTCTATAACCAATATCATCAATACTGGAGCCAGCTCGCAGGCAGCCGGTTTTTTCTTTAACTCTACCAGAACGATCTGCTACATTGCCGACGGCCGGGCCGTTAGCAGCGGAGGGGGTATTCAGAAATGGACATTTGATGGCAGTACCTGGTCGCTGGCATATACATTTGGTACGGGGGCCGCTTCAACCGTGGGTGCCTTTGGCCTAACCGTCGATTTCTCAGGCAGTAATCCAATCATCTTTGCCACTACGACCGAAGCTACTGAAAATCGGTTAATTACCGTTACTGATAATGGCGCGGGCTCTACAGTGACAGCGATTGCCACCGCTCCGGTTAATACGAGCTTTCGGGGAGTTGCGCTGGCTCCGGTCACTCCCCAGCCCGACCTGACTATCGCCCTCACAGCACCCACTGCGGCTACCCTGAATCAGCCTTTCAACTATTCGCTCGTTGTCAGAAACCAGGGAAGTGCGGATGCCTCGGGCATTACGGTTCAGTTTGGCTTGCCTACATCGACCAGCGCCACCTATAACGCATCAGTTGGTGCCAGCGGATTTACAGCGAATCAGTCGGCAGGTATTGTCACCTTTTCGGGTGGCTCGCTGGCAGCCGGAAGCAGTACAACACTTACCGTAAATATTACGCCAACCGTGAGTGGTAACCTGATGAGTGGCACCGCGCTCGTTGACCCCTCCAACAGTATTACCGAAAGCAACGAAACCAACAACTCGGCCGATGCCATCGTAACACTCATTGGCTCAGGCAATCAACCCCCTACCCTTCCAACCTTTACGAACCAAAGCGGCATAACAGCGGTTCCTTTTAGTTTTACAGTACCGGCATTTACTGACCCGGAAAACCAAGCGCTAACGTACGTTATTACGGGCCTACCGGCCGGGCTCTCGGCCGATAACACTAGCCGGGTGATCAGCGGTACGCCCACCGCCACAGGTGTTTCGACGGTTACGGTTGTCGCCACCGACCCCGCTTCCCTCTCCGCGTCAGGCAACTTCACGATCACGATCAATGCCAATCAGCCCCCGGTAGCCCCGACTATTGCCGATCAGATCGCTACTGTCAATACGCCGTTCAGCTTTACGGTACCCGCTTTTACTGACCTGGAAAACCAATCGATCACCTATACGATAACCGGGTTAAACAATGGGTTATCAGCCGATAACACAACCCGCATCATCAACGGAACCCCTACAGCTACAGGCGTACAATCGGTGACGGTTGTCGCCACCGACCCCGCCAGCAATACGAGTAGTGCAACCTTTTCGGTTTCCGTCAATGCAGCTCCCTCTGGACAAATCCGAATTACTGAATTTGCCTATAACGGTTCAGGAACGGCCAATGAATTTATTGAATTAACAAACGTCGGCAACGCCCCAATTGACCTGACAGGCTGGAGTTTCGACGACAATACCCGTGTGGCTGGCTCGTTTTCCATTGGCGCTTTTGGCATCGTACAACCCGGCGAATCGGTTGTTATTGCCGAAGCGCCTGCTGCCACCTTCCGAACAGCCTGGTATTTGCCCACTACCGTAAAAGTGGTCGGCAGCAATAATCAAAACCTGGGCAATGGCGATGAAATCAATATTTATGATGCGTCGAACACATTGGTCGATCGGCTCACTTATCCAAGCAGCAGTGCGGGAGGCAGCACCGTATTTACCAATGGGGTCAGTGCCTGGACAGCACAGGCCAATCTCGGCACGAATAGCATTGCGGGCTGGGTGCTATCGACTGTCAATGATGCGCAGAACTCCTACACATCTGCCGATGGCAATATAGGTAGCCCAGGCGGGTATTTCACACCCCTCAATCGTGTATTGGTGCGTATATCGGGGCCTACAACCGCCGTTACCGAAGGTGGTGCCACCGACACGTATACGGTATCGCTGGCCAGCCAGCCAACCGCCAATGTGGTTGTGACGATTACGTCGGGCTCTCAACTGACTACTGATGTGCCAACGCTAACCTTTACTCCTGCCAATTATAGTCAGGCTCAGACCGTGACCGTTTCGGCCGTAGACGATAACCTGGTGGAAGGGGTTCATTCGGCAACCATTACGCATAGCGCTACCAGCACCGACCCCGCTTATAATGGTATTGCGATCAATCCGGTTTCGGTTACCATCACGGATAACGATGTAGCCGTTGGCACTCCCCCTACCATCAGCCTAGCCGGCACGACGACTAGCTACCTCAATGGGTCAGTCATCAGTGGCGTCATCAACGATCCTACCGATCCGGCTCGTACACTGGGGATTGATTTCACGCTGGCCGATACCGACACACCCGTTGGTAGTCTGACGCTAACTGCCACTAGCAGCAATGCCAGTGTTGTACCCAACACCAATCTGGCTATAACCGGAAGTGGAGCCAGCCGAAATCTAAAAATTACGCCTACCGGAGTTGGCTATACGACTCTCCTTGCCACCGTATCGGACGGCAGCAACATCACTTCCTACACCCTCAGTTATGCAGCCTCAGCGGCTTCAACGACTACCAGCCGATTTCATACGGGTGCCAGCGACGCATCCACAGCTCAGGCCTTAGACGCAGACTATATGCTGGTCGGTGACGACGATAATCAGGTACTTCGCCTGTATAACCGGGCCAATTCAGGTTTACCGATCAACGGGTTCGATTATACATCCTCGCTGGGGCTGACGGACATTTCGGGGGGCATACCTCGTCAGGTGAACATTGAAGCCTCCGTTCGCATAGGCAATCGCATTTATTGGCTGGGGTCACACACCAACGCATCGAGTGGAGCTGCCAGACCCAATCGCAATCGGCTGTTCGCTACCGACCTAACGGGCAGCGGAGCCAGTACAACCCTGAGTTATGTGGGTCGCTACGATGGTCTCAAAACAGACCTGGTCAATTGGGATGTAAACAACCAGCATGGGTTAGGGGCCAATTATTTTGGTCTACAAGCCAGTTCGGCCGATGGGGTTGACCCCGAAGCCGCTGGTGGCGCTGGGTTCGGGATTGAAGGGCTTACCGTTGCGCCCGATGGTACAACGGGCTATCTGGCCTTCAGAGCCCCCATCTCTCCGGCATCGAATCGAACCAAAGCCCTGATTGTTCCCGTCACCAACTTTGCATCGCTGGTTTCAGCCAACCCAGCATCGGGTCCGGCTACCTTCGGGGCACCGATCTTACTTGACCTTGGCGGACGCGGTATTCGGGAAATCAAAGGGAATGGCAATGGGCAGTATCTGATCGTGGCAGGCCCATCGGGCAGTGCCGGGTCTGATCCCAATGCCTTCAAACTCTTTACCTGGACAGGGAATCCAGCCGATCCGGCTCGGCAGCGATCGGCCGATCTGAGCGGTCTGAGTGGTGTTAGCGGGGGCAGCAGCATCGAATCGATTGTCGACCTGCCAGCTACACTCGATGCCACCAGTTCCATTCAGTTTCTGATGGATAATGGAAGCCAGGTATTCTACAACGATGGAACAGGTGCCAAAGACCTTTCGCAAAACAATTTCAAAAAATTCCGCAGCGATTTCGCCACCTTAGGCACTATCCAGACGCCCGACCTCAGTCTAAACCTGGTGCTGCCTCAGGGAAACTTTGGTTCCAGCAGCCCGGACAATGCGCGCGATTTTGTCGTGAACCTATTTGAAACGGCTGGCTTGCCAACCACTAGTGGTAGCGTTGTCATTACGATTACGGTTCCCGTTGGCTATTCGATTTCGTTCAATTCGGCACTGACCAGCATCAATTTAATCGAGGGGAACAATAACCCCGTTGCTGTTGAAAATGCCAGATGGCATATTACCGACTCCAAAGACACTCAGCAACTTACGCTGACGATGAATACCGGACAGAGTATTGCCGCCAATGCCACGGCGGTACTGGGTTTTACCGCTACCCGCACAACCGCCAACTTAGGCAGTGTGTCCAACATCACCGTAAACGTGAAAAATGATGCCACACAAACCTATGACGGTAACCCAGCCAACAATATTTACGCCCGAATCATCAATGCCTTATAAGCCGGATGAAGCGAGCGACGTATTGATGAGGTTAACCACCTCATCGAAATCGGACGAACGAGCTACATAATCCAGTTTATCGACATCAAGTACCAGCAAAGGTCCTAACCGATAGCCTGAAGCAAACTCTTCGTAGAGTTGATTCAGGCTATCGAGGTATTCATCGCTGATGGCCTGCTCAAAATCCCGGCCCCGCTTTCGAATGCGCTGGCGAAGCCGGAGCAAACTGGCTCGCAGGTAGATCATCAGGTCGGGCGGCCGAACCAGACTGGTCATGTTGTCGAACACTTGTCGATACGTCAGATAATCACGCTGGGTCATATCGCCACGCTGGTACAGGTTACGGGCGAATATGGCCGCATCCTCGTAAATGGTCCGATCCTGAATCATCACACCTGGCCGCCCCGAAATGGCTTCTGTAGCCTGCTGAAGGTCCAGAATGCGTTTCATTTGGGCAAAGCGGCTGTTCAGAAAAAAGATTTGCAGATTGAACGACCAGCGCGGCATGTCTGCATAAAAATCGGCCAGATACGGATTCCCCTCAACCGCTTCGTAGAGAACTTCCCAGCCAAACTGAGCTGCGAGCATTTCGGCCAGTGTGGTTTTTCCGGCGCCGATATTTCCAGTAATCGCGATGTGCATAAGCAAGCGGATAAGGGAGTAGCCAATAAAGGCGAAAGGAAGATCACCACTGCATGCTTTCACCCCTTTCTCCTTCCACCTTTATTCCTTCTATAACGAACTTTCGTGTTTTGAGTTTAATTTTGTATCTGAAAAGAGCTATAATCAGGAGCCTGATTTGCCGTTGCGAATCCGATCCTTCACTGGTGCGCCAGCCTGGTCATTCACTCTTTCACTTTTTGCCTATGAAACCGTATCAAGTGCTTTTGTATTACATCTATTCGCCCATTGCGAACCCGGAGCAATATCGGGAGGAGCACCATATGCTGTGCCTCAATCTCAACTTGCTGGGCAGGATCATCGTTGCGCCTGAAGGACTTAACGGAACGGTGTCGGGCCTTACCGCCGATTGCGAAGCGTATATGGATACACTTCGCAACGACCCTCGTTTTGCCGGTATAGAATTCAAAGTCGATGAATCGGATGGCCACACGTTTCAAAAATTACACGTGCGGGTGAAACCCGAAATCGTTCACTCCGACCTTCCCGTCGATCCACTTCGGCAAACGGGCGTTTACGTTGAGCCCGATGAGTTTCTGAATTTGAAAAATGACCCCGATGTGGTGCTGGTCGATATGCGGTCCAATTATGAACACTCGGTAGGCAAGTTCAAAGGAGCCATCACGTTCGACATGGAAAATCTGCGTGAACTTCCTGAGCACATCGCTGAAATCGAACATTTGAAAGGCTCCGGCAAAAAGATTGTCACCTACTGTACGGGGGGGATCAAATGCGAAAAAGCATCGGCCTACCTGCTGGCCCAGGGCTTCGAAAATGTGTATCAACTCCATGGGGGTATTATCAAATACGGAATGGAAGCGGGTGGCGAAGATTTTGACGGCGAATGTTATGTGTTCGACAACCGGGTTACGGTCCCCGTCAACCATGTCAATCCGGCTGTTATATCGACCTGTCAGCGGTGTGGCACGCCTACCAGCCGCATGGTCAACTGCGCCAGTCCTGCCTGCAACAATCATTTTACGATGTGCGAAGCCTGCGGCATTGAACACCAGGGTACCTGTACCGATGCGTGCAAAAACGATCCGCAACTCCGTGAATACGACGGTACGGGGTATTATGGCAAAGCAACCGAAAGCTACTCCCCATTGCAGGGTTTCAAAAGCCGCAAAGGGCAAACGTTAGCCGTGAATTTGTGATTCGATTCGCGAAGTAAGCGGTTGATTGGCGTAGGAAATCCGGTCCCGTCAATCAACCGCTTTGCATTCAATCGGTCAACCTCCCTTTCAGATTATCCAGATAGCTTTGTCCTGAGCCCGTATTCAGAAGTAGTACCCGCTCGTGAGGCTGAATCCAGCCTTGCTGGAGAAGTTTCTTTGTGGCAGCCCATACGGCGCCCCCTTCCGGCGCGACAAAAAGCCCTTCGTATCGACTGAGTTCGCGTACGCCCTCTAGCATTTCATCGTCCGAAACGGCAATCGCTGTGCCACCCGACTCCAGCAATGTACGCAGAATAAGCGGCTCACCAATAGGCCGGGGAACAGCCAGCCCATTAGCCAGCGTCGGCTGACCAACGTATTGTTTGCTGTTGAGTTGTTTGCCCTGCCAGGTCGTCACGATGGGGCAGCACTGTTCAGCCTGCACCGCTACCATACGAGGAAGGGTCACTTTGCTGGGCAACCAGCCCAGCGATTCCATTTCGTCAAATGCTTTCCATATCCCGATCAGGCCGGTTCCTCCGCCTGTTGGGTAAACAATCACGTCGGGTAGTTGCCAGGCCATCTGTTCCGCAATTTCAAACCCCATGGTCTTCTTGCCTTCCAGCCGATAAGGCTCTTTTAGCGTCGATACATCGAAATACGTACCGTTCTGATTCAATTGCTGCACCTTAGTTGCGCAGTCGTTGATCAATCCGTCCACCTCAACCAATTGGGCATTATAAGCCCGGCAGACCTCTTTAAACGCATCGGGGGTATGGCGGGGCATCACCACCACGGCTTCCATACCCGCTCGTGCACAGTAGGCCGCCATCGCCACCCCAGCGTTACCCGCCGTTGGAATGATACAGGCCTGCTCACCGTTTTCTTTGGCTTTTGAGATCGCCATGCTTAATCCCCGTGCTTTGAAAGAACCCGTCGGGTTTAGCCCTTCATCCTTCAAAACCAGGTGTTGCAGATTATATTGACCTGCCAGCCGACTTAGTGGTAGTATCGGAGTGAAGCCTTCACCCAGGCTCACCTGATTTTCGGGCTGAATAACCGGCAGAAGCTCTTCATAGCGCCAGAGCGACTTAGGCCTGGAGGCTAGATCGCCGGGCAATACACTGCCTACATCCAGCACATACTCACACAGCAAAGGAGCCTGACAACAATGGGAAAGCGTCTGACGGGTAAACGGATCATGTGTTTTGCCACATTGTGAACAATGCAAATTGCCCAGCAAAGATGAAGTAACTGCTACGTTCATGGTTGTATTTTTTCCGAAAAATCCCGGTTAACCATCCATGAAGCAAATACCATTTTGAGATGAGTTATTCCCGTTTGGAATAATACCTGAGCGCAAACTGAATAAATCCGCTGACGAGCCGATTATTTTCGGTGCCTTTGCGCTGGATAAAATAGAAAGTCCGTTGAAGCGTCAACTCCTGAATGGGTACTTCAACCAGTTCCCCTGCTGCCAATTCTTTCAGGATCGCTCGCTTTGGTAAAAACGCCAGACAGGTATCGGCCAGAACAAAGTTCTTTAGAGCTTCGGTGCCGCCTAACCGAATCAGTACACGCAGTGAGGCTACATTAATACCCTTTTTGCTAAGTGCATCCTCAACGACCGCCAATGTCCCCGAGCCATTCTCACGTAAGGCCAATGGAATCGTGGGTAAATCGGTAACCGTAAGCGTTCGATCTCGCAACGGGCTCCGGGCCGAACATACGGCCAGTACATCGTCGGTCATAAAGGGTGTGTAGGTCAGGGTGTTGATTCGGGTCATGACCTCCACAATACCGACATCGATGTCGTGTGCCAGCAGGGCGTTCTGGATGTTGTTCGAGTTACGGTTCAGCACATTGATCTGAATCGTTGTATAGCGTTTTAAATAGGCCGACAGCACAGGGGGCAACACGTATAAACTTATGGTGGTGCTGGACCCAACGGCCAGTTTGGTAGGCGGCAGAAACTGTTCATTGATCTGCTGAAGTTCCTGATGCAGTTCTTCCTGCAACTGCCCGGCTTCCAGGAGTTTGGCATAGAGCGTTTGCCCAGCCGGGGTCAGGCTGATGCTGGTACCATGCCGTTCAAACAGTCCGGTCTTGTAAAAATATTCCAGTGACTTGATGTGCTTGCTAATGGCCGACTGGCTCAGAAACAACGTCTGGCTGGCTTTGGTAAAACTCAGCAGCCGAGCCACTTCCATAAAAATTCGGTGCCTTGATGAAAGCATAAATCCGGCGATAATAAATCAGGTACTAATTTCGAGTTATTCGCTGAATTCAAGACGATACATGATTATTTAACGCAGCATTCACTGGTTTTTGAGCCCGAAGGTTGGGCCGATTTCCGTAGTATTGCATTTCAATAGTCGATAGTCGTCGGTCTATAGTCCTTAGCCGATAAGGCTTGATGGCGCATAAACCGGGTATACCTATCGACTTTTGACGTGTATGTCTGAACAAAAACCACTGATTTTAGTAACCAATGATGATGGGATCACTTCCCATGGCATTCGCACCCTGGTAGACCTGATGAAACAACTTGGCTCGGTCGTTGTTGTAGCGCCCAACAGTCCGCAGTCGGGTATGGGGCATGCGATCACTATAGCCAATCCTATACGCCTGTATCCATCCGATATTTTCGGTGATGTACCGGCTTATGAATGTTCAGGCACCCCCGCCGACTGTGTAAAACTGGCCAAACATCATGTGCTGAAAGATCGCTCCCCCGACCTGGTGGTCAGTGGTATCAATCACGGTAGCAATTCGTCGATCAGCATTTTGTATTCGGGCACCATGTCGGCAGCCATCGAAGCGGCTATCGAAGGTATCCCGGCCATCGGCTTTTCGCTGAGCGACTTTACGCGGCAGCCCGATTTTTCGCATACACACGAGCACATCCTGGCCATTGCCCGGAATGTACTGCAACAGGGCATTCAACGTGGTACGGCGCTGAATGTCAACTTTCCGGCCCGTGGACCTGAGCCCCTGAAAGGGATTCAGATCTGTCGGCAGGCCAATGCAAAATGGCAGGAGGTATTCGATGAACGACGCGATCCGCACGGACGTCGGTATTTCTGGCTGGCGGGCGACTTCGTCAACTTCGACACGCACGCCGAAGACACCGACGAATACGCCCTGGCCAATAATTATACCTCTGTTGTCCCCTGTCATTACGACCTGACAGCCTATAGCATGATGGACGAATTAAAAAACTGGAAACTGTAATATTATATGATGTATGAAGTATGATATATGATATAGGGGAAGCTGGAGTCTGGCGTGTATATACCCTACATCATATATTATATATTATACATCATATATTATACATCATACATCAACAAAATATGGCTCTTTTAGGAAGTTTGCTCAAAAGCGGTATTCGACTGACCAATGCCGTTCGACTACGGAAAACCAATCCGTTCGGTCAGCAACGAAAAGCCTTTCGTAAACTCATTCAGAAAGCACAGTTTACAGAATTTGGCACAACCTATCATTTTGACGAACTACTCCGGGCAGTCGAATTCGGCGGCCACCATGAGTTCTATGAGAAATTCAAGAAAAACGTCCCCATTCACGACTACAACAAGATGTTCGATGGCTGGTGGCACCGAACCTTGGCTGGTGAACGAAATATAGCCTGGCCCGGCCGGGTTAAATATTTCGCTTTAAGCTCAGGTACATCCGAAGCGTCTACGAAATACATTCCGGTAACGAAAGCCATGTCAAGGGCCATTCAACGGGCCAGTATCCGGCAAATCCTGACATTGGGAAAATACCAGAACCTTCCGGCTACGCTCTACGAAAAAGGTTATCTGATGCTGGGTGGCAGTACGAATCTGAATGCGCGTCAGGGGCATTTTGAGGGCGATCTGAGTGGCATTACAGCCAGCCAGATTCCATTCTGGTTTCAGCGATTTTATAAACCAGGTAAAGATATAGCCCAGGAACGCGACTGGGCCCTGAAACTGGACGAAATTACAGAGCAGGCTGCCGATTGGGATATTGGTTATGTGGTGGGCGTTCCGGCCTGGATTCAGTTGCTGATGGAGAAAATCATTGCGCGGTACAATGTCAAAACCATCCACGACATCTGGCCCAACTTAATGGTATTTGGTCATGGTGGCGTGTCCTTTGAGCCTTACAAAGCCGGATTTGAAAAGCTGCTCGCGCACCCCATCACCTACATCGAAACCTATCTGGCCTCCGAAGGCTTCATTGCGTTTCAGACGCATCCCAATGCCGAAGGCATGCAACTGGTACTGAATAACGGGCTGTTTTTTGAATTTATCCCCTTCAACGAAAAGAACTTCTCCCCCGATGGTGAACTGACCGAGAATCCGCAAACGCTCATGATTGATGAGGTGGAGGAAGGGAAAGAATATGCCCTGCTTCTCTCAACCTGTGCGGGTGCCTGGCGCTATCTGATTGGCGATACCATCCGGTTTGTCAATAAGAAGCAGGCTGAAATTGTCATTACAGGCCGTACCAAGCACTTCCTGAGTTTGTGTGGCGAACACCTTTCCGTCGACAATATGAATAAGGCGATTGAACTGGTGTCGCAGGAACTGGGGATTTCAGTGCGGGAGTTTACGGTAGCGGGTGTAGCACACGGTACCCTCTTTGCGCACGACTGGTATATCGGAACCGACGACAAGGTGGACGCCAGCCTCCTCCGCGACCGCATCGACGACCGGCTCAAAGAACTCAACGACGATTACGCCGTTGAACGCCAGCATGCTCTGAAAGATATTTCGGTGACTGTGCTTCCGGCCAAAACCTTCTATGACTGGATGAAATCGCGTGGTAAAATGGGCGGCCAGCACAAATTTCCGCGCGTCCTGAAAAAAGGGCTGATTCAGGAGTGGGAAAACTTTTTAAAGAGCGAAAGATAGAAAGAGTGAAAGAGCGATAAAAGCTTGCGACAGCCATTCGCTCTTTCACTCTTTCTATCTTTCGCTCTTTAACTTCCTACCAATTCATCGCCTTCGATAGGGGCTCCAGCAGGCGCGTATAGGCAATGTTGGCAGCCCCGATCAGGAAAACAACGCCGGTGGTACGGTTAAAAATCTTAACGACACGGGGCGTAAACAACCGTTTCAGTCGGTTGGCATAATAAGCCAGGGCCGATTCGGTGGTAAATACGCCAACTAAAGCCGCAATCATAAAGGCATACTGCTGGGGGTCGGTATAATGCAGGTGCGACCGAATATAAGCCACGATAGCGACCCACGCGACAAAGTTGACCGGGTTGAGAGCGTTCAGAAAAAAACCCGTTGTGAAGTAATAAACGAAATTTCCGAGTCGGGTTTTGGGGTAAGCCAGTCGTGGCGTTCCTTTCAGGATATTGACCAGACCCAGAGCAACTAAAAAGACGACCCCAACGATCGCCATGATGTTTTCAAAACCCTGAACTTTCGGTATAAAGGATGTACCGATCAGGGCCGCAATGACAAATATGATATCGCCCACAATTACCCCGAATACCATCTTAAGTCCCGATCGAAATCCGTTATCGACGCTATTCTGAATCAGCGCAAAAAAGACGGTTCCAAAGGTGAGGCAAAGGGCAACGCCCAGTAAAAAGCCAAAGAGAATAGGTAAGAACACAGAAAATCAAGTTTAAAGCCAGGAGTTTACGGTTTATCACTTGCAGTGGTTCGACGTGCGCTTACAGGCACCTCAAATCACTGTAAACTGTAAACCATAAACGGTAAACTGTGTTTAAATTCCCCGCAATCGGGCTACAATCATCAGTCCACTCACACTGAGCGAATCCGTAATCTGACTGGTCATGACCATATTGACGGCTTCGGCCAGCGGCAACTTCCAGACGCGCAGGTCTTCCGTCTCTTCCGGCGCGTGTTCGCCCTGCACCAGTTCTTCAGCAATGTAGAGAAACCCTTCTTCGTCGGTAGCCGAATTTGAGGTATGAATACGGGCAATTTTGGTCCATTTTGCCGCTTCCAGGCCGGTTTCTTCTTTCAATTCGCGTTTAGCCGAATCGAGTGGATCGGTGCCGAGTGGACAGCCGCCCTCTGGGATCTCCCAGGAGTACTCATTCAGTGGATAACGGTATTGCCCAACCAGATAGGTATTTCCTTCGCTGTCGATGGGTACTACCCCAATGGCTTTATTTTTAAAGCTGACCACGCCATAAATGCCGGGCGTTCCGGCAGGAGTGACCACCTCTTCATGGCGGATCGTTAACCAGGGATTTTCGTATTTGACCGCTGAATTGAGTGTCTGCCAGGGGTTTTCAGTTGTTTCCATAAAGATGAAGACGGCGGTGGTATGGCTCTGTTTCAGAGGTTACCAGCCTGCTGATAATCGAATTAGGTAGTAAAAAGTCGCTAAGTTAACTCCTTTCGGCCATTCGTAACGAGCCGGCTTTTCTTTTCCGGGTCTTTTGGCAAACCAATCCCATTTTCTGCAGACTCATCCGAACCCACCTTTAGATGCTTAACCCAGGATTTTCAGATGAAAGATTATACGTGAATCACGGGGGGCTTTTCTAAAATCGGTATCTTCGGGCTGCTACTCAATTTACACGATCACATGCACAACAAACTTCTGTTAGCCAGTTTATTTCTTGGCACATCACTCCTATCCTATGGGCAGGACGAGAAACTGGATATGGCTACCATTCAGAAAATTCGCGAGGAAGGACTACAACACTCGCAGGTTATGGAAACGGCTTTTTACCTGACGGATGTCAACGGGCCACGCTTACAGGGGCCTGGCTTCATGAAAGCCGCCAATTGGGCCAAAACGAAATTGGCCAGTTGGGGCATCCAAAACCCCCGTCTGGAACCCTGGGGCGAATGGGGAAAAGGATGGGCTGTAGAGCATTGCTACCTGGCCATGACCGCTCCGTATTACAAATCGATCATTGCTGTACCCAGAGCCTGGAGCGGCAGCACCAACAAGCTACAGGCCGCCGATATTTTATACATCAGTGCCACCGATACAACGGCCCTGGAAAGTTACCGCAGCAAACTCAGGAATAAGGTTATCCTGATTGATCAGTCGTACAAGATTCCACCCACCTTCAAAGCCGATGCCACTCGCTTCACCGACGAAGAATTGCAAAAAATGGCGAGTGAAGCGGCTCCCAGTCCACGAGCCGGTGGCGACACAACCTTCCGAAGCCGGATGCTGGCCATGCGTACTCAAAACGCATTTAATCAGAAAATGCGGAAGCTGGCCAAGCAGGAAGGAGCGCTAGGCATACTCAACACCACCCAGAATAGCATTGACGGAACCCTGTTCGTCAGTGGCGACTATGCCAATGCTGCGCTAGGATCAACGCCCGACGACCTGGCCGATCTAACGATCTCGGTAGAGGATTACCTGACACTCTGCCGACTCATGAAGGCAAACGTTCCGGTTAAACTGGACATCGACGTAAAAACCAAATTTTACACCGACGATACCAAAGGCTATAACATACTGGCCGAAATTCCGGGCACCGACCCTAAACTGAAAGACGAAGTGGTGATGCTGGGCGCTCATTTCGACTCCTGGCATGCAGCTACCGGCGCTACTGACAATGCCGCCGGAAGCTCGGTGATGATGGAGGCTGTTCGGATTCTGAAAACAATTGGCATCAAACCTCGCCGTACGATTCGGCTGGCACTGTGGAGTGGTGAAGAACAGGGACTACATGGCTCTAAAAATTACGTAGCCAATCACCTGGTCGAATCGGGAACCACCAAGCTTACCAAAGAAGGTGATAATATAGCAGCCTATTTTAACGTCGACAACGGAACGGGCAAAATCCGGGGGGTGTATTTACAGGGCAATCAGGAAGTAGGGCCGATTTTTGCCCAGTGGCTCAAACCATTCAACGATTTAGGCGCTACCACCCTTACGCCCAGAAACACAGGTGGTACCGACCATCTTTCGTTCGACCGGGTTGGTCTGCCGGGATTCCAGTTCATTCAGGACCCGATTGAATACAGCACCCGCACGCACCATACCAACATGGACACGTACGACCACCTGCAACCCGACGACCTGAAACAGGCGGCTACCGTGGTGGCTGGTTTTGTTTATAATGCCGCCATGCGGGACCAGAAACTTCCCCGTAAAGCCCCGTCCACCCAGGCTGCCCGATAATTCACTATGCGCTCTTGCCACCCATGAAAATTGCCCCTTTCGTTTTTCTACTGCTCGCCCACCTGGGCGTTGCTCAATCGATCCGGTACGATGTTTCGTTTCCCAATGCCGTTCACCACGAAGCCGAAATCACCCTGACGGTTAACCAGTTACCCAAACAGGCGGCTATTTTCCGCATGAGCCGTTCGTCGCCGGGGCGCTATGCCACCCACGAATTTGGTAAAAATGTGTACAATGTACGGGCTACTGATGAGCAGAATCAGCCTTTGACCGTCACGCGGATCGACGGCGATGTGTATAGCGTACCCAATCACAAAGGGATGGTGAAGTTGAGCTATACCCTGTTTGGTAATTATCCCGATGGCACCTATCTGGGCATTGATCCGCAAAGTATTCACCTGAATATGCCCGCTACCTTCATGTGGATCAAAGGGTTTGATCAGCGGCCTATTGAGGTAAAATTCAACCTTCCCGCCGACAACATGGGGGTAGTGGCTACGCAACTGGTGCCTACGTCCGACCGATATACCTACACCGCTCCGGGGTTACAGTATTTTATGGACTCTCCCATAAAGATCGGGAAACTGGCCGTTAAGGAGTGGCAACGAACCAACACCGATGGGAAATCAATTACGTTCCGGGTAGCGCTGGAAGCGGCTGTACCCGATTCAACCGCCGATGGTTTCGCCAAAAAGATCAGCCGGATTGTCGATCAGGCGAAGGCAGTGTATGGCGAATTCCCCCGGTATGATTACGGAACGTATACCTTTCTGGCCAGCCTGAACCCCTACGTGCGGGGCGATGGTATGGAACATCGGAATTCGACCATGATTGCCGTACCCATTGCGTTCACAGGTCCTGAACGCGTGTTGGGCGTATTCGCACACGAATTTTTTCACTGCTGGAATGTAGAGCGTATTCGACCGAAAACCCTCGAACCGTTCAATTTCGAGAAAAGCAACATGAGCTATGAGCTTTGGTTCGCAGAGGGATTTACTCAATATTATGGTGAATTGCTGTTGGTTCGGGCAGGCTTTACTCCCGTTGATACTTACCTGTACACCCTCACCAGCATCGTATCGGGAAAGCAACTGACACCCGGCGGTACGTATTTCTCGCCCATCGATGCCAGTTGCCACGCTGTTTTTGTTGATGCAGGGGTGTCTGTTGACCGTACGAATTACGGCAACATGTTTACGTCCTATTACACGTATGGAGCAGCCGTGGCCCTGGCGTTGGATCTGGAATTACGGCAGCGGAATCTGTCTCTCGATGCGTACATGCAGGCAGTCTGGCAACGATTCGGCAAACCGGAACAACCCTATACCGTTGATGGCCTGCAAGCTGAGCTGGGCAAACTCACATCGCCCGATTTCGCCAGCCAATTTTTCAGTAAATACATCTACGGCCACGAAGCTATTGATTACGCTTCGCTGTTGACGAAAGCAGGGCTGGCCCTAAAAAAAGCGCAGGAAGGTAAAGCCTGGCTTGGTAACGTTCGTTATGCTGAAACAGACAAAGGGCTTACCCTTCTGAGCAGTACCATTCGGGATACCCCGCTCTACAAAGCAGGACTGGATATTGACGATATGATCACGAGCGTAGCTGGTCAGGCAGTTAGCAAAGTCACTGACCTGTCTACGGTTCTTGATCAGCACAAACCCGGCGACACCATCCAACTTGCGTATTTACACCGGGGCGAGCCGAAAACAACATCGGTTGTCCTGGCCGAAAATCCCGCTATCGCCGTTCTGCTATACGAAAAAAGTAGCCTCTCACTTACCCCGGCCATGCAGACATTTCGGGACAATTGGCTGGGCGCAAAACCCGTGAAGTAAACTCTCTGAAAAGCAAAGGGCTGTGGCCATTCGTTGTTACTGGATAAGATACCAGCGGCAACGAATGGCCACAGCCCTTTCTCAACCTCACTATGCGTGTGGCTCAGCAGTGGTTGCAGGCTACTTAAATTTGTTGGCGTCTAGCCGAAAAAAGCGAACAGCGTTATTGAACAGAATATCGCGCTTTTGATCGAAGGATAGGTAGTCGGCATTTTCAATCACGCTGATCGACGCTTCGAACAGCTTGGGCCACATCATAAAATCAGTGCCGTACAGAATCCGCTTGCCAAAACCAGCCTGTACCAGCCGCTTCAGGTAGGCATGAATTTCAGCCTGCGGATAGCTCCAGATAAACCCCGCCAGATCGACATACACATAGGCATTGGCCCCCATCAAGGCAATCATTTCATCAAGCATCGGGTAACCTGCGTGCATCACCCATATTTTCAATTTGGGATGCCGGGCCAGTACATCTTCGAGTAGGAACGGTCGTCCCAGCGATGCACGGTATTTTGCCTGCGTCAGGTTAGCCATCCCGTTTCCGCCTGTACCCATGTGAATCCCTACGGGAATGTTCAGTTTTTCGGCGGCCGCAAAATACCCATCCAGCGACATATCACTTGGCGAAAGTCCCTGATACTGAGGAGCTACTTCGCCCATCACTTTATAAAAACCGGACGACAGCGAATCGGTGAACGCCTGCACACTCATCTCATTGGGCGAGCTAACCCCAATGCCCGGAATGACCCGGTCAGGGGCCGCTTTTTTCCATTTTCGTAAAATCTGCGGATCACCGTAAGCAACAATAGTCATATTGAGCCGCTCCATCGTAGCCAGTACCGCCTTCTGCATTTCCTCGTCCGACTTAGCCGGTTGCAGTGGATCAACGCAGTCGGTATTCAGAAAAGCACGCATCTGTAAATTTTGGGTCGGGTCACCTCCGGGCATATCACGCAGAAACCAGGGGCACATTTCAACAGCAAACCCAGGGCTTACTTTCATGGCGTGCACATGGACATCGATGATTGGCAAAGGTCGCTTTGGCGGAGTCGTTTGCGCCAAAGCGCAACTTACTGTAAAAAGTGCAAGAACGAACAGGGCAATTTTTTTCATAAGAAATGGACTATAAATCGTTAGGAACGGGTACTCAGGATCGCACAGCGAAACCTTTACGTCAAAAGTACATAAAGACTCATTACGTAAAACCAACACAAAGACTTTTTTATAAGCCACCAGCCATTATTTTTTGGGTTGAAGACCGCTCATCCACAATTGTATCCCGGACAGCCCGGAAACAATGCTTGATTCGAGTAGCTACATACCCTAACCCGCTTATCGATACCAAAGCCATCTGAACGACTACCATGCTCACCAGGCGATATTTTACTTTTTTGCTCCTTATCAGACTGGGTGTAGGATCATTCGCTACAGCCCAATCGGCCAACTTTCAATGGCAATCTGTAGCCCCAGGCGTCTGGAAAGCCGTAGTGGGGCAGTCGGACCGAATTACGCCACTGGCCGTAGCAGGTATTACGCCCCGTATTGACCGCCTAAAATCGTTGGGCGAACCTCCATTCCCCAATGCGCTGGCTGGAAGTATCTATCAGTTAGTCGATGGAAAGACCTACCTACGCTTCCCGTTACAGAAGGAGGAGCAATTGTTTGGCTTAGGACTCAACTTCAAAACCGTTCAGCAGCGAGGCCAAATCAAAACCCTGCACGTTGATCATTACAATGGAAAAGACAACGGACGAACCCATGCCCCGGTCCCTTTTTATGTGTCCAGCCTGGGATACGGTGTGCTTATCAACTCAGCGCGATACATTACCGTGTATGCTGGCACAGCCGTCCGAACCGATAGCCCGAATAGGCCGCCCGAAAAAGACCGGAACACCCAACGTGACTGGAGCGCCCAGCCTTATTCCGATGCGGTCGAAATCCTGGTTCCGGCTTCCGGCACCGAAATCTATGTGTTTGCGGGGAAGTCGCCTATGGAGGTTGTTCAACGGTATAATCTCCACAATGGTGGAGGGGTTTTACCACCCAAATGGGGGCTGGGTTTCACGCATCGAACGCCAACGCTGTTTTCGGATAAGGAAATTCTGGCCGAAGTGGCCGATTTTGAAGCCAGAGGTTATCCGCTGAGCTTTGTCGGGCTGGAACCAGGCTGGCAATCGCGCTCCTATCCGAATAGTTTTGTCTGGGACAGTACCCGGTTTCCAAAGCCCCAGCAATTTCTGGAAACCCTCCGGCAAAAGAACATACGGGCCAATTTATGGATCAACCCCTATGTTTCATCACACTCTCCAATTTATAAAGACGTTTTACCCTACACAGGCTCGCATATGGTTTGGGTTGGGCGCGTACCCGATTTTAGCCTGCCACAGCCACAGGCATTGTACAAGCAATTATTCACTCAGCAACACCTGTCGATGGGGATTTCGGGCTATAAGGTCGATGAAGTGGATGGATACGACAACTGGCTCTGGCCCGATGTGGCTACGTTTCCGTCGGGTATTCCAGCCGAGCAGATGCGGCAGATCTATGGATTGCAATTTCAGACGATGACCGATGCCTGGTTTCGGGAACGCAATCAGCGGACTTACGGGCTGGTTCGAGGGTCTAATGCCGGAGCTTCGGCTTTACCCTACGTCATTTACAACGACTACTACGACCACCACGATTTCATTACGGCCCTGTGTACCAGCAGTTTTATTGGCGTATTGTGGACCCCCGAAGCCCGCTCGTCCAAAACCTCGGAGGAATGGCTCCGGCGGATGCAGTCGGTCTGTTTTTCGCCAATGGCGATGCTCAATGCCTGGGCCGATGGCACTAAACCCTGGTCATTTACCGATGTAGCACAGGATGTGAAAGACGTTATGCAGTTGCGTATGCAGCTACTCCCCTACCTGTACACGACCTTCGCGCAATACCATTTTGACGGCAAACCGCCCATCCGCGCCGTGCATCTGGTAGATGGGTTTTCGACCGTTTCGCAAACGACGGAGGGTCGATTGAATTCAACCGATAACCCCTACGCCCTGGCGGCTACCAAAGACCTGAACGACCAGTTTATGCTTGGCGATTATGTATTGGTAGCTCCCATGTTTGCCGGTCAAACCAAACGGGCGGTCTGGTTGCCTGCGGGCAAATGGTACGATTTCTATACCGGAAAATTGGCGGGCGAGGGGCAACTTATCGAGATCAGCCCCGGCCTTTCCCGTATACCCTTGTTTGTGAAAGATGGTGGAATCATTCCCATGCTTCCACCCCGGCTGCATACTCCCGACAGGCAGGAGGCCATTCCCCTCACAGTACGCCATTACGGAACGAAAGAAACAAGCTGGCCACTTTATGACGACGATGGCGAAACCTACGACTACAACCGGGGCGTATTCACCTGGACACCGCTAACCGTGAAGCGCGACCAACAGGGTAAACTCGTTGGTAGCTGGACCCGACCCAATACGCCTGACTTTCATTATACTACCATCAACTGGCAGTTTATGACGCCTTAAGCGTCTTTATCGTACATAACCAATGCTTGCTCTCTCTAACAAAATACCCGGCAATCCGCGTCAGAATCGTTATCTTTGTTGTTTCTAACAAGCTAAAAATGGCCTCATGAGTGCCAGTCAACAAACGAAATACCGCTGGATGGGCATATCGCTGGGGCTGAGTATTACCCTGCTGATTATTAAGTTCACGGCTTACTTCCTGACCTATTCGACAGCCATTCTGTCGGATGCTGTCGAATCGATTGTGAACGTGATTGCCAGCGGGTTCGCCTTCTACAGCATCTATCTGGCCGGGCAACCCCGCGATCTGAACCACCCGTACGGCCACGGAAAAATCGAGTTTTTGTCGTCTGGTTTCGAGGGAGCCATGATCCTGTCGGCCGGGATTGTCATAGTCTGGCAGGCCATTCTGAGTTTTTTTGAACCCAAAGTACTAACCAACCTCGACTGGGGCTTTGCTCTGGTTGGTATTACGGCGGCTGCCAATGCGTTTGTTGGCTGGATGCTCATCCGATCGGGTCGGCAAACCGATTCGGCAGCGCTCACCGCCGATGGTAAACATCTGCTCACGGATACATTCAGCAGTATTGTGGTCATGGTTGGCGTAGCCCTGGTGGCGCTGACGGGCCAGCACTGGATCGATAGTACACTGTCGTTAGGTATATCACTGGTCATCATCTACAACGGGTTCCAGATTACCCGCCAGTCGGTAGCCCGGCTTATGGACGAAACCGACATCCCGACCATGAACCGGGTCGTTGAGTTGCTCAATACCAACCGGGATCGCCACTGGATCGATGTCCATAACTTACGCGTACAGAAATACGGAGCCGATCTCCATATCGACTGCCATCTCACCCTTCCGTACTACTGGGAGCTGACCAGGGTACACGATGAAGTACACCATTTTGAGGATACGCTGAAGGAGGGTTTTGAGGCTGAGGTAGAAATTTTTGTACACACCGATCCGTGTATGCAGGACTGTTGCCAGTACTGCCAGGTGGCCAACTGCCCGGTGCGGGGATCAGCTTTTATGGGTGACGTAGAATGGACGGCCGAAAATCTGCAACTAAATCAAAAGCATTTTGTGCCGCCAACGGTACTTACCAACCCCTGACTGTTTCGTGTTACTCAGGAAGTAAGCAAATTTCGCAAAGCAAGGATATTTGCCGCTTCGTCAAACACAGCCCGAACCGGAATGGCAAAGCCCGCAACCGCATAACTACTGATTGTATCTTTCAGGCCAAACGTACCAGCAAGAGCATATTCCAGCGTATCGTCATCAATACCATATTGCTCAATGGTTCGACGTAACGGGTCGACAATCCAGTACTCAGCAATGCCGTGAGCCGCATAATCAGCAAATTTGATCTCGCGGTCAATTTTTTCGGTACTCTTTGATAACACTTCTACCACCAGATCAGGAGCGGGATAGTAGAGTTGATCGGGCATAATCTGCGCAGCTTTGGCTGACCCAAAATAACAAATATCTGGCTCATAACTATTGCGGGTTAGCTCAACCAGTGCTTTTTCAGCCCGGACATATCCCAGTTGGTGGTCGTCCACATAGATGCTTAATAGTCGAGCCAATAGTAGCATTGCCGAGTTGTGGCGGTCCAGGGCTGGCGAATGCACCACAACTTCCCCATTGATAAACTCGGCTTTTTTATCTTCATCCAGCCATTCGTAAAAGGCACGTCGTTTATGGCGCTCTTCATCCAGAATGGCCTGCACTTTTTGCAAAATAAGCGGAGCCTGAGGGGTATCTAAAATTTGCAGCAGTAGTTCAGACATGGCCTTGGCGGGTGTTTACCAAAGGTAACGATTTATCGGCTGATTCTATACAACCACAACCCGCTATTACCAGTTAAAATTCCAGCTTATCGACGGAACGATCGTCCCGAAAACGGATAGCTGATAGCTTTTCGTTGTGGTGTTTACGCGCTGAAAATAAATCGAATAAGGATTTTTACGAGCATAGACATTATAAAACGAAAAGGCCCAGTTGCTGTATCGACGCTGCCCCGGCGTTCGTCGGCCGTCTTTTGTAAAGGATACATCCAGTCGATGGTAATCGGGAATCCGGTCAATGTTTCGCTGCGAATAATCCAGTACCTTGGTACCATTGAGTCGGTATGTGCCATCCGGATAGGTAGTGGGCCGCCCACTGGTATAGACGAAGTTGGTCCCGAACGTCCAGCCCCGGCTCCATTTCCACTGGGTAGCGATGGTCAGGTTATGCGGCCGGTCGAAGGTAGATGGATACCAGTCTCCGCCATTGATCTGCACACTGGCATAAGGGCTTGGCACCCGAGCCAGTGTACGCGAGTAGGTGTACGCAACTAAGCCAGTCAGCAGACCACGCGTTTTCTGAATGCTGACTTCCACGCCATAGGCTCGCCCCTGCGCTCGTAATAAGTCGGCATCCAGCGCCGGATTGAGGAGTAAAGTCGCCCCGTTGCGGTACTCGACCAGGTTTTCAAGGGTTTTATGATACACCTCAATGGAGGTTTCAAGCGCATTATCCGAAAAGTTACGAAAGTAGCCCAGTGCAAACTGATCGGCAACTTGCGGAGGCACCAGCGCATCGCTCACTTTCCAGAAATCGACAGGCGAAATGGCGGTTGTATTTGAAATCAGGTGCAGGTACTGCCGAGTCCGGTTGTAGCTGATTTTCAGCGAGCTATTCTGATCCAGATTCGCCCGGATCGTCAGTCGGGGTTCCCAGCCCCTGTATTGCGCCAGCGGCTGCCCGCGCCCAAAGTGTAAGGTATCGGTTATACTCTCGCGGGTTCGGGGCTGCCCTTCGGTATAGGTATAGGCCACTCCCGGCCCTACATTGGTAAACTGTGCATACCGGATACCCGCCTGCACTGACAGCACGCGGGTAGGCGTCCACTCTTCCGACACATACCCTGCCCATTCGCGAGCCTGTTCGGTCGGCAAGGTTAAGCGGATGATGTTTGAATTAGCGCCCGTTGGGCTGATAGCTCCCGGCAACAACTGGTAGCCCGTCAACGAGCCGCCAAACTCAACCCGGTGAGCTGCCGTAGGTGTCCATAGTCCATCAAAACGGGCGTCCCGTTGGCGAATGGTCGACTGATAGCGGTAGGTGTTGGCGAATGTCAGCCCGTCCAGAAAGAACTGATACTCACTTTGGGTAGCATTCAGGTTAAATGAAAGTTTAGGGTTCAATCGCTGACTCCAGCGAGCCGTAAAAAGGGTCGATTGGGTAGTGTAAAGGGTGTCCTGCGGAAATTTGAAGGTATCATAGCTTCGATAGACCGTCGCTGACACCTGGCTGTTTTCGTTAATGCGGTACGTCAGTCGGCCATTCAGATCGTAGAAAAATGCCCGGTCTTTATTGGTTGGAGCCGGGAATAGCCCAAGTATAAATGACGGATAGGCGATTCGTCCGCCCGCCAGAAACGTTAGTTTTTTATTCCGGGTGGCGGGCCCCTGCACCAGCAATCGACTGGTCAATAAACCAATACCCCCATTTACACTGATCCGTTCCGTTTCGCCCGCTTTGGTATTCATCAGCAATAAAGACGACAATCGGCCGCCATAAGCAGCCGGAATGCCACCTTTGTAAAGCGTTACGTCTTGTATGGCATCGGCATTGAGGTTGCTCAGCAGCCCCAGCATATGGCTGGTGTTGAACAAGGGCGCTCCATCCAGCAGTACCAGATTCTGGTCGGTGCGTCCTCCACGCACATTGAAACCACCTGCGCCCTCTCCTACTGTACTGACGCCGGGTTGCAAGGTCAACGCTTTCATAATATCGACCTCGCCAAATACCACCGGAATGTTACGCAGGTTTTTCATGTCGAGCCGCACCACACTCATCTGCGTAGCCGATACATTGGCATCGGGCGTCCGGCCGGTTACATTCACTTCGTCGAGTTGGCGCGTATCCGGGTTTAGGGCCACTTCCATCCGTATCGTATTCCGTCCAACCTCCAGAAACCGGCTCCGCGAATAATATCCAACCGCCGAAAAAGTCAGATTATAGGCACCGGGCAACACCTGCATACTAAAAGCGCCTGTACTGTCGGTAGTGGTGCCTGCCCCCTGCTTTTTATCATAAACCGATGCGTTGGCTATCGGCTTACCCGTTACCCCATCGTTGACTTGCCCATAAACACGAAATCGAATCTGAGCCTGCACAACACAGGTATAGAAGCCAAGCAAGACCAGTAGTCCCCAGCGGGCAACTTTTCTTTCAGCCGTTGCAGCAGGAAGTCTACATCCTGAAAACACAGCCCTGCGTTTTGTCTGGTTTACCATCCTGCTGGTGCGTCTAGTTGATACTGCGGAAAATTTCCTCCGCAGTCGCCGGGTGGAATAAAGGATTTGTTCAGGCGATTGAGGAACTTATCATAGCCAATCGTATCGCCTGGAATAACCAGCCGTTGTTTACTAATGGCCGAAGCCCCAAAATACCCCAATGCCAGTACGGTCGTATCGGCCTGTAGATGCACATTACCTTCAATAGAAGCCGGTTGAGGGTCGAACAAGGAACCTGTACGACTACGCTGCTCTTCAAAATGGGTCCAGTATTGATAAGCTGCCCGGCTCAGGGAATATTGCCTGACCTCAACATATTGCCTGCCGACGGCATAGACTGGCGAATTGAACACCGAGCGGTGGCTGATGCGGTTGCCATTGATCAGCGCATCGGATAATACACTGGTCAACTGACTAAAGTAAGGCACCCAGCAGGAACAAGTGCTACAGAGTGTCAGAGCACCAACAGGGGGGTGTTTGGGGTCGTAGCTCGTCCAGCGTGGTACATAACTATAAGTCGACCACCGATAATAATTTCCCAGTATGGCCGGGTCCTGGGTATCGATCAGAACATTGTACAGGTCAGGCTGACCCGAATACCCATCCGACTGCCGATACTCAGCATAAACCCGTTCGATAGGCGCTACAGGTGCCAGCAGCTCCGGTGAGGAAACATAGATACGGCCGTCGGGTAGGACAATCTTCAACGTATACCGATGACCTGGCTGACCTCGAAAAGCCGGATCGCGCACCCAGTAATACGAAGGCAGCAGCGGGTCCTGTTCCAGCGTTACAGTTCGCTCGCCATTATCCGTAATCGTAACGACGGCCCCATTGATTATCAGTTCTTCCGGAAAAAGGTTACCCGACGAATAGGTTCCTGAAAAAGTCAGTTTGATCGGATAGGGTGGCGCTTCATCCGTAATGAATCCATCCACCACCAGGCGGGGTTCTACCTGACGAATCGGTAATTGCACCTCATCCACACAGGCGATCAGGAATATAAAAACACCAGCTAGTAACAGGTTTCGCATATATCAATAACAAACAGGTCAATACTACCAGGGCATCCTACGCTTTTCACGATCAGCGAATTAGGGAGCGAACCCCCAGAAGTCGGTACAGCCCACCAGCCTATGACCCGGCGCCCCGACCTCCGTCTGGCTTTCGTATCCCCAACCTAAATACGCCCGCTTAGGCCCGCTCCACACCACCAGATAGCGATTACCCTGCCCCGGATAGTCCGTCAGATATTGCCATTTGTCTGTAGCGGGATCATACTGCCAGATGTCACGCAGACCACGCTGATCGGTAGCAGTGCCTAAGCCAAAGTATCCTTTTCCATTCACCGAAAACGCAATGCCCCTCGATCGCTGTGTACCCGGGAAATCCGCTTTCCGAGTCCAGGTGTCCTTCTGCGAATCGTAGGCGAATACATGAGGTTGGCTTCCCAACACCTGATTGACCACATAGCCCGTTTCGCCCAGGCTAAACGTCGCCATAATCCCTGGTTTTTCGGGCAGGGGAGCACGGGCTTCCTGCTCGAACTGGGCATAAATACCACGCATGGCCGGTGAGCCATTATTGGTCAGAAAAAACGCCCATTCGGTGGTGGTAAAATATACCACTTCGCCATCTTCGCCCTGATAATATGGAAATACCCGACTGGCTCCGGCCGGAAAAATGGCGTATAAATCCCGTGAATAAATGTATTTATCAGGAAACAGATCGTCGGTCTGGTAGCCCATACCGTAAAAATAGGCCCGATCCGTATTGTGATAATAGAGCACGTACTCGACCAGCCCCCGTCGCAGTGTCAGATAAGGCGGAGTATAATCGTACCAGGTATTTAGCTCATAATTAAACAAGGCACGCTGCCAGGTTTCGGCATCCACATACCGCGTGACCTGTACGGTGCTGCCCGACCGATCCAGATCCGAAACGAAGCTGACAATCGACCCGGTAAAATCCCCACTATTGAACGGCAACTGAGCCAGTCGCTTCCAGGGGTTATAGGCCGTATGTTTATAGGTCCGCTCAAGGGTAAGGGTATCTTTCTGGTTATAGCGATAACCAAGCCGTAGCGTATAGGTTTCTCCCGCAACTACTCCCGACAGGCGGAATACTAACAGCGTAAACGGATCATACACTTGCTCATCGCCTGAGGTTAATGTTACCCCTGTACCGGATGCCGCCTGGGCTGTCAGCCGCCAGTCGGTTGGTTTAATGGCTGAGGTCAGCTTCACGATCACTTCGGCAGTTGTCGATCCGGTTGGTTGTACCGATACCAGGGCTGCCTGCGACGGCAATACCACTTTTGTGTTAACAATTTGGGCCGGTTCGGGTGCTTTTGAACGGCAGGTCATCAAAAACACAGCTAGCCCTGGCAGCCACCAACTAAACCGTTTATTCACAGGAAGGTGTTAGATATATGATCGTTATGCAATATAGAGCATGGAATAGAATGATTCGTACTAAAATAATTTTTTCTTTATCGAAATAGTTGTATTAAATCTTTTTATTTACCAATTTTGACTCACTTGCCGCTGACACGGCATCCACCATTGCTTTTTTCAATTCAGGTTGTATTCAATAGGAAAGGCTGGCCGCACTACGACCAGCCTTTTTATTTTGACACGTTCACATTCTTTCATTGTCTAGTTACTATCAATAGCGAATTGGCAATAGAATCCGGCAAATTGTAAAAGAAAGTGAACCAATCGCCCTATTTTTTTGAATTTAGCAGGGTTCTAAGCCTTAGAACCCTTACCTTTGCGGCTTCAATCGCCCGCGTGTGCAATGCCGCTGATTGCCTCATCCAGCTATGAGCCGCCCGCCCGTTTGTGGAACGGCCACCTACAAACCATTATTCCCTCGCTGTTTCGCAAGGTATCGGTTCCTTACGTCCGCGAACGAATCGAAACGCCCGACGATGATTTTCTGGACCTGGATTGGGGCAAAGGGCAAAGGGCAGAGGGCACGGGGCTCAGCATGAATGCCAATCCCCACAACCCCTCCTCTGCCCCAGGCCCCAGGCCCCTTGTCATTCTCTCCCACGGCCTGGAAGGCAGTTCGACGAGTCCGTATCTGGCGGGTATGGTAAAGCATCTGACCCATCATGGATTCGATTGTCTGGCCTGGCACTATCGCTCGTGCAGTGGAGAAATGAACCGCCAGCAGCGCTTCTACCACGTTGGTGAAACGGGGGACCTGGACTTTGTTGTAACGTATGCGCTCAGCAAAGGCTATTCAACAGTGTATTTGATGGGGTTCAGTGCAGGCGGAAATGTTACCTTAAAATACCTTGGTGAAAAAGGCACGGCAATCGATCCGGCCATAAAAAAAGCGGTGGTCTTTTCGGTGCCTCTCGATCTGATGGGTTCGGCACGACGGCTGGAGCAATGGGATAGCCGGGTATATAATTACCGATTCAATCGGACGCTTAAACGTAAGGTTTTGCAGAAAGCCGATGTGATGCCGGGCGTTTTTCCGACCGAAGCCATTCGCAAAGTGCGTAGCGTTCGGGAGTTCGACAATACCTTTACAGCACCTATGAATGGCTTTCGGGATGCGCTGGACTATTATACGCAAAGCAGTTCGCTCCAGTATATTCCGGCCATTGCCATTCCGACGCTGATTGTTAATGCAAAGAACGACCCGTTTCTTTCGCCCGAATGTTTCCCGGAATCGCTGGCGCGGGAACTACCCAACGTCTGGATGGAGTTTCCAGAGCAGGGCGGCCACTGCGGTTTCCCCGACAAACAAAGCAGCCTCCAGGGCACCTACTGGTCGGAAAAGCGGGCACTGGATTTTTTACGAATGACTCATCAACTATACTATGTCTAAGCGATCAGCTTACATCTTATTAACAGATATGCTGGAAGCTATCGATGCCATACAGAAATATAGTATAAATTTTAGATAGTTACCCGCTACCCAACGCGGATATTGAACCAACGCAAATCATGCTCACCAAACCACTGGAACAGACGTATTACATCATTGATTTCGACAGCACCTTCACCAAGGTAGAGGCCCTCGACGTGCTGGGTGAAATCTCACTCATCGGCCGACCCGACCGCGAGGATGTACTCAACGAAATTAAAGCCATTACCGACCGGGGCATGTCGGGCGAGATTTCGTTTACCGAATCACTTAATCTACGGCTAAGTCTGCTCAAAGCGCACCGCGACCATCTTCCGGCGCTCATCGACAATCTGATGGGCAAAATTTCTGACTCGTTTCAGCGAAACAAGGATTTTCTGACCGAAAATGCCGAGAACATTTACGTTGTCTCGAACGGATTTAAAGAGTTCATCGTCCCGATTGTTACATCACTGGGTATTCTGGCCGACAATGTGTTTGCCAATACGTTCGTGTTCGATGAAAGCGGTGCCGTTATTGGTTTCGATCCAGAAAACCCCCTGTCGGCCAATGGGGGTAAATCGCAGGTAATACGGAACCTGAATCTGGATGGCGAAGTCTATGTGATTGGGGATGGTTATACCGATTATGAAATCCGGGCATCGGGGCTGGCCAATCGTTTTTATGCCTTTACCGAAAACGTAATGCGGCCACGAGTGGTTGAAAAGGCGGACCATATTGCCCCATCGCTCGACGAATTTTTATACCATAACAACCTGAATCGTAGCCAGTCCTATCCCAAAAGCCGGATCAAAGTACTGCTCCTGGAGAACGTCCACCCCGTAGCGGTTCAGCTCTTCGAACAGGAAGGCTTCAACGTCGAAATCCGAAAAGGGGCGCTGGATGAAGAAGAACTCATCGAAGCCATCCGCGACGTATCGATACTGGGTATCCGTTCCAAAACCAACGTAACGGCCCGCGTACTCGAAAACGCGAATAAGTTGATGACGGTCGGCGCGTTCTGTATCGGTACCAATCAGATTGACCTGGACGCCTGCACCCGCAAAGGGATTGCCGTGTTCAATGCCCCTTACAGCAACACACGGTCCGTAGTCGAACTGGCTATCGGTGAAATCATCATGCTGATTCGGAGTATTGTTCCGAAAAGCAATTTGATGCACCAGGGAGGCTGGGATAAGTCGGCCAAGAACAGCTTTGAAGTACGGGGCAAAAAACTGGGACTGGTTGGCTACGGCAACATCGGTACGCAACTATCGGTTGTGGCCGAAGCGCTGGGTATGGAAGTCTATTTCTACGACATCGTGGACAAACTGGCGCTGGGTAATGCCCGTAAGTGTAAATCGCTGGACGAACTGCTGGCCATTGCCGACATCATCAGCCTGCATACCGACGGGCGCAAAGAAAACAAGAACCTGATCAGTTATCGGGAGTTCTCGCTCATGAAAGCTGGGGTTATCTTCCTGAACCTGTCGCGTGGTCATATTGTGGATGTTCCGGCTCTGGTCGATGCCATCGAACGAGGTAAAGTGGCGGGTGCAGGAGTCGATGTGTTCCCGCACGAACCCAAAACAAACAATGAAGAGTTTGTCAGCGCCCTCCGCAACTTACCGAATGTAATCCTGACCCCACACATTGGTGGTAGCACCGAAGAAGCCCAGGCAAACATTGGCAGCTTTGTACCGGGAAAACTACTCGAGTATATGAACAATGGCAGTACGTATGGCAGCGTCAATTTCCCGGAACTTCAGTTGCCCTTGCTCAAAGGGTCGCACCGATTATTGCACATTCATGCTAACGTACCGGGGATTCTGGCGAAGATGAATTCGATTTTTGCCCAGTATCACATCAATATTCATGGCCAATACCTCAAAACCAACGAGCATATTGGCTATGTGATAACGGACGTTGCCAAAGAGTACGGTCAGGAAGTTGTCGATGAACTCAAAAAAATCGACAACACAATCAAGTTTAGGCTTCTGTATTAGGAAGGGAGTAAAGGAAAAAGGAGGAAGGTACGAATGTTAAGCTACCCTCCTCCTTTTTTCCTTTACTCCCTTCCATTTTCCTCCTTTTTCCTCTTTTATGCCAAATATCTACTACCAACCTTCCTCATTCGAATCACGTTATGCGCAATGGACATCGCCCGATAGAGTAGCTATAGGCTTCGCCGGTCTGATACTGCTATACGGCGTTTTTTTTATCCGAAATTTCAGCGGCCCTCTGGCGAGTATAGTCCCCGGCGATACCGACCAGTGGGACTACATTGGCTATTATTTCGCTAAAAACCTGTCGTTCAACCCATTCCCTCACCTGAACCTATTGAACGACAAAACCTTTTACCCATACGGCACCAACCATGTTTTTCAGAGCTGGGCGTTTGAGCAGGATTACTGGTATGCCGGCTGGTATCAGTTGCTGGGCAATGGCCCCTGGCTGAACATCTATTATCTGATCAGCCTGTTTCTGCTCAGCTTTGGGCCGTATGTCTTGCTTCGGACCGATTATGGTAATTTCCGGGCCACTCTGGCAGGTCTGTTTATCTGCTTCTTCAATTTTTACGCGCTCAACAAATATCCGGGCCACTTCACCCATGCGGTTATTCACTGGACAGTGCTTAGCATCCTGACCGATTTTCTGCTAACCCGACGGGTTGTGTTGCAGGAACGCGTAAGCCTCCGGTTCCTTCTGCTAAAAATCCTTCTGCTAACTCTATGCCTGGGCCATGATATGACCTATATGGCAGGGTATGCCTTGAGTTCATTTACAATCACGTCGCTGTTTGTAACTGGGCTACTAGGCTGGCGATTGGTCCGAAGCCCGAAAAAACCGGGTGAGCAGGTGAGCGATCTGGTAGACACCTGGCGGGTTGACCTACAAAAGCCCCTGATTCCGATTGGGTTGCTGCTGACTGTTGCAGTGGTTGGGTTCCTGTATCTCCCCCTACTGGTCCAAATCGTTCAACAGACCCAATCGTTTGTGTTTAAAGACCGTTTTGCCAACGGACATGGCTGGGTTCATCCGCTTCGGTTACTAACCCCCTATTTACCAGGTTTTGATCCGGTCATCGACCCTTTGGGCCACTACCTGCACGACATGCCCGAAGGCTATGGGGCTGGGGGAGCTGGTTGGTTTCTACTGTTTCTGGGCCTACTTGGCTTCTGGACAACCCGCAAGCCCATTCGCTGGGCGTATGTTCCCCTTCTGGTTTTTGGTTTGATACACGCGTTATATCACCCGATTCGAATTCCTACGCTCCAGATTTTCCCCTGGGATCGGTTTAACCGGATGCCTTCGCGGGTTACCATTACCTATCCGGTCATTCTGGTCATTTTTGCCCTGCACTGGAGCGGTCGTGTTCGCCCGGCTTTCCTCGCTGTATGGGTTCTGATTGGCCTTGTAGAAGCGTTCAGCGTGTATCAATATCGCTACAGTCAGCAACCGTATTATTATTCAGCCTCGTTTAAAGCGTATATCGACCGAATCAGGCAACAACCCGGCGAAGCGATTTTAGACTGGCCTTTCTGTCTGATTGGCGGCAATTCGGTTGGTCTGCCCGAAGGCCTCTGTCCGTTGTACAACCGGACCAATATGCTCTATGCTCTTCAGCGTTTTCATAACAAGAAAACAATCGGGCATTATTTCGGACGCTTGCATGAGTCACAGATAAAGCCCTTCATACAAGCGGGCTGGCCTGCCCTGCTAAACCATCCCGACACCTCCAGCATCTGGGAGGCCAGACAACTGACCACTTGCCTGACCACCGAGCAATGGCGATTTTTTAAAGAATTCTATCAGGCCAATGACTTCGCAGGTATTAATCTTTGCATAGATTTGCTGCCTAAATCGTGCGTAGATGTGTTTTACCAACAGATGGGTCGGCCAGTAGCGGCTACGGAAGTACCTGGGGCCGGCCATGTTGTTTTCATCCCCAAATCAGCCGCTATGCGGCAAAAAGTCAATCGGTTAATGGGCCAGTTGGTTCGGTTTCCCTGCGGCTGCCCACTCAATCCCTAATTCAATGATTATGCCTCAAACGTACTTTACGCCCGGCCCCGCCGAACTCTATCCAACGTTTTACAAGCATTTACAAACGGCTATGGATGAGCAGATCGGCTCGATTTCGCACCGCAGTCAACGGTTTCGGGACCTCTATAAGTTCGCAGACGAGCAGCTTCGGACGTTGCTGACTATTCCGGCTACGCATGGTATTTTCTTTACGGGTTCGGCTTCCGAAGTGTGGGAACGCATGCTGCTAAACTGTGTGGAGTTTGAGAGTTTTCACCTCGTTAATGGCTCGTTCTCACAGAAGTTTTATGACTACGCCAATGCCCTCCACAAACACGCGCTAGTTTTTGAAAAGCCGTTTGGCGAAGGCTTCGACGCTGCCGAAATTCAGGTACCCGAGTATGCCGAAGTTGTCTGTCTGGCGCATAATGAAACCTCGTCGGGCGTGCAGATGAAAACGTCCGAAATTCATAAGCTGAAGCGAAAATACCCCAAAAAGCTATTCTGCGTCGATATGGTTTCGTCGGCGCCCTACCCCGATCTGGACTTTAGTATAATCGATTCGGCCTTTTTCTCAGTGCAAAAAGCCTTTGGTATGCCCGCCGGTCTGGGTGTCTGGATTGCCAGTGAAGCCTGTCTGACCAAAGCCGAACGGTTGCAGAAAAACGACTCACTCACCATTGGAGCGCATCACACCCTCCCAACCCTGTGGAAGCATTACAAAACGTTTGAAACACCGGCCACGCCGAACGTCCTGTTTATTTATCTGTTGGGCAAGATCGCTGAAGACTTCAACCGGATTGGTATCGATACCATTCGGAAGCAGACCGAAGAGAAGGCAAAAATGATTTATAAATTCATTGACAACTCCGATGCCTTTGAGGCTTTTGTGAAGCAGGAACGCCACCGTTCTCAAACCGTGGTTGTAGCCACTACGCAAAAACCATCGGCCGAGGTGATTGCAGGCGCCAAAGCCGCCAATATGGTAGTTGGCAGCGGCTATGGCAAGTTCAAGGAAAGTCAGATAAGGATTGCCAATTTCCCGGCTACTTCGGCAGATCAGGTAGCCGCTTTGCTAGAGCAGTTGACGAATTAGTTTAGTGCCGTCAGCAGCGAATTACGCTTTTCTGTGATTCGCTGCTGACAGTTTAAGGAATAGTTTATAATCGGTTCAGGTGATGCTGTGTGTGAATACTGATAAAGTAAAGCATCTCTCGTACAGTCAGTTTTCCTAAAGCCGGGTGGGGCATACAGTATTCATCCAATTCCTGTTCTGTCCAACCAGCCAGTGCATCGTTTACAGCCCGATACACCTCTGTAAACCGATCAATGACAACTTGTTTATCAGCATTCATATCCTCAGGACGAGGAACGAAGGGCGTCGGGGCTTTCATCCCAGTGGCAAGCACAGCGCTATATTCCGCTGCCAGTTGGTCGTATGTTTTGGGATGATGATCGGCTTTTCCCCACTGTGTCAATACCTCACGGGGCCCCGTCATTAATTTGGCAACCGGCCGGGCCGATAGGTACAGATGCTGTATCACATCCGCTACCGACCATTTGTCTCCCGTATGGCGCTGAAATTCCTCGTCCGATAACCGATTCGCTACATCGACAAATGCCTGACGATCGGCGGTTAAGTGTTGTGAAATGGTCCATTCAGTCGCTTGCATAGCGTTTTCCTATCCGTAAAAAGTTGTACTTTTGACTAACACTCGTTCATAAAAATAGCAAAGTAATGAAACACTTCCTGCTTACAGCATTCTTACTTACCGCTTCGGTGGGTGCCTTCGCCCAAACCAGCTTTCACGGTAAAAAAATTACAGAGACAGGAGCTATCCCTGCCACTCAGTTAGCCAGTAAAATGGGCGACAAGGCCCAAATGCCCGCTAAAATAGAAGGCACGGTTGAGTCGGTCTGTAAAGTAAAAGGTTGTTGGATGAAGGTCAAAACCACGGATGGCCAAACCATGCGCGTCACCTTTAAAGATTACGGTTTCTTTGTTCCGAAAGATATTGAAGGGAAGACCGTAGTGGTAGAAGGGCTGGCCGAAACCACCACGACACCCGTAGCCGACCTACGTCACTATGCGCAGGATGCGGGCAAATCGAAAGAAGAAATCGAGAAAATTACCCAGCCCGAAAAAGCGCTGACCTTTGTAGCTGATGGCGTTATCGTAAAAAGATAGCCGCCATTACAACCCTTTTTTTAGTTAATGAGTCCTGCTAAAAAAAGGAATATAGTATGCTACAGTTCAAGAAAACGCTTTCTGGTTTACTCTTCGTTGGAACATTTGTTTTTGCCGCTTGCCAACATGCCAACACTGACCCTACTGATCAGGTATCGCTAGGGCTTCATCAATCAGCCCGGATCGGCGCTGACGTAACCGTTCGGGTCGATTCTATTCAGGACAGTCGCTGCCCAGCCAATGCCACCTGCATCTGGGCAGGTCAGGCGAAGGTGAAGATGCTGCTATCGGCCAATCAGGATTCGACCACGGTGCGGCTGTCGTTAGGTGCTGATCCCGGCAGTACAAACAAACGCCCCGATTCAACGAATGTAACGCTCAGCAGTCAGACCTATAAAGTCATTCTGCGTGAAGTAAATCCCTATCCAGGCACACAGTCAGGCAATCAACCTCAAACGGCGGTTGTACAGGTTACGAAGTTATAGCCGCTCTGGCCGCACGTGATCAGTATAGTAAATTGGTCTCTATGAAACACCTCCTGCAAATCCTGCTTATTGGAACCGTTGTCTTTTCGGCCTGTCGATCCAATGACGCAATACCGGACAATCAGGTATCGGTAAGGCTTCATCAATCGGCCCGGTTAAGCTCCGACGTCCTGGTCCGCATGGATTCCATCTGGGATAGTCGCTGTCCGAACTCAACGTCCTTTTCCTGCTTAACAGCAGGATCAGTTACGGTCAAACTGCTGGTATCAAAGTCCGTCGATTCCAGCGCAGTCCGATTGACGCTAGGGTATTATGACAGGAACAAACGCCTGGATTCAACCCAGATCACGTTGGCTAATCAGGCTTACAAAGTGATTCTAAAGGGTGTAACACCGTATCCCACTTCGTTTATGCCAGAACCCAATCAAAAAGCAGTTGTTGAGGTAAGCCGTTTATAGGCTTTTTTAGCGTCTTTTCCGTATTTTCAGGCCGTAACGAGTTCGTTACGGCCTTTTTCGTACCCAACCACTTTAGTCAATGAAAAAATTCTACCTACTGGCCGGTCTTTCGCTACTGGCGTTTCCTCTTTTTGCTCAACGTACACTTATTCACTGTGGCAGTCTGTTCGACGGAGTGGGCAATAGTGTCCAGCCGCAAATGACCATCGTTGTCGAAGGCAACAAAATTACGGCCGTACAGAAAGGCTATACCGCAGCTTCGGGCCAGGATCAGGTTGTTGACCTTAAATCGAAAACCGTATTACCCGGCCTGATCGACATGCACGTTCACCTTGAGAGCCAGACCCGCCGTGGAGGAGCGATCGATGGTTTCACAAGCAATCCGGCCGATGTGGCGTTCCGGGCAGCCCGCTTTGCGAAAACAACGCTTCTGGCTGGTTTCACAACCGTTCGGGACCTGGGTGGCTCGGGCATCAATGTATCGCTCCGGAATGCCATCAATGCGGGACTGGTAGAAGGGCCACGCGTATTAACAGCGGGAAAATCCATTGCCACAACGGGCGGTCATGCCGATCCTACGAATGGCTACCGCAAAGATCTGATGGGAGATCCCGGCCCGGAAGATGGGGTTATCAATGGCCCGGATGATGCCCGCAAAGCCGTTCGGCAACGGTATAAAGATGGCTCTGACCTGATCAAAATTACGGCTACGGGTGGGGTTCTGAGCAATGCCAAAGATGGCTCCGGCCCCCAGTTTACGGAAGAGGAAGCCAAAGCGATTGTCGATGCGGCCAAAGATTACGGCTTTTCGGTAGCTGCCCATGCGCATGGTGCAGAAGGCATGAAACGGGCCATTCGGGCGGGTGTCCAGACCATCGAGCATGGTACCTACATGGACGATGAAACCATCGAACTGTTCAAAAAACACGGCACTCACTACGTACCTACCATCATTGCCGGAAAAACGGTAGCCGACTCAGCCAAACATTTTGGGTATTATACCGCGCTGGTTACGCCCAAAGCCTTAGCCATTGGGCCAAAAATTCAGGCCACGTTTGCCAAAGCGTACAAAGCCGGGGTAAAGATTGCGTTTGGAACCGACGCAGGTGTGTTTATTCACGGCTACAATGCCAAAGAGTTTGAGTACATGGTTGAAGCCGGAATGCCCTCCATCGAAGCCATTAAGTCGGCCCTGATGACTAATGCCAAACTCCTCGGTATGGACGCCCAGATCGGGTCGATTGAAACGGGAAAATTTGCGGATATTATCGCCGTCGACGAAAGCCCCATTCAGAACATCAAGACCCTTCAGGCCGTCAAGTTTGTCATGAAAGACGGGAAAGTATATAAACAGTAGAGCTGCTCCAACTCAAACTGAACCACGAGAACGCAAAGGACAAGGGTTACCCATGTCCTTTGCGTTCTCGTGGTTTGACTCAACTCTGGAGGGCTACTTATTTCTTTTTTGCAACCAGTTCATCGGGTATAAACTGGCATCCGGGCAACACCTCAACCATCTGGCTCCAGTCGCGAATGATCCAGTCTTTACCCGGTTCGGCAATCAATACCTTATGCGATTTGGTGAATAGCCAGATCACTTTTTCGACGCCAAACTGTAGGAGCTTCGTTGTTTTCTGCTCGTAGTAGTCAAATTCAGAGCCAAATTGGTTCAGGTTCGCTTTGGTATCTACTTCAATGGCAACTTTTGGGGGCACCCATGCATATTTTGTTTCATCCTGTCCTTCCAACGTACTCAGCTCAAAAATGGCTACATCACAAGCTCGCCAGTCGCCTTTATCGAACTGAATTCCTAGCTCATTTCCTAATACATCGTAGACATCTAAATTTAATGTAGATAATAAATAAGCAGACAGTCGAACGACTAAACGACTCTGTAAAATACTTGAACTCATAACCTGCTCTACTGTTTTTATCCCTTTCAGGACGTCTTCGTAACCAGCGTAATACACCGGCTTGCCGTTCCACATTTCGTAGACGAGCGATTTCAGCAAACGGGCGCGTTCGACCCGGCGCTGTTTCTGTTCAGCAGTAAGAGGAGGACGTTTGGACTTATTGGCAGTTTCCATCAGCAAACGATTTTACAGCACTAAGATACGAAAAACTGTCGATAGTCACCAGTTGCTCACCGTCAGTGACGGCCTTCGCAACCACGAACTATCGACAGCAGATTACTAACTCAGCAACCCCAGCATCAGGCCACGCAGCTCGGCCAAGCCCCGCAATCGGCCGATGGCGGTGTAGCCGGGATTGGTACGCTTGCCAGAGGTCAGGTCGTCGAGCATCCGGTGGCCGTGGTCGGGGCGGAACGGCATTCGGATATCCGATCGTCCTTCGTCCTGTCGGCGTTTTTGTTCGGTAAGTAGCGCCCGCATAACGGCTGGCATCGGCACATCGCCTTCCAGGTGGTTGGCTTCCTGAAAGCTACCGTCGGCATCACGCTGGGTGCTGCGGAGGTGAATAAAATGGATATTCGGTGCCAGTCGTTCAGCCATGCCCGCCAGATCGTTGTCGGCCCGGACCCCATAGGAGCCGGTACAGAAACATAACCCATTCGATGGCGAATCGGCAGCCGCCAGCAAGGCACGGGCATCGGCTTCGGTACTTACTACACGTGGAAGACCCAGAATCGGATACGGAGGATCGTCGGGGTGAATAGCCAGCCGGACCCCTACCGATTCGGCAACAGGGACAATTTCCCGCAGGAAAGCATACAGATTCTGCCGGAGTTCACGATCACTGATGTCCTTATACGCGGCCAGCGCATCCCGAAATTTCTCAACGGTGTAACTTTCTTCCGATCCCGGCAATCCGGCTATGATGGTGCGGGTCAGCCGTTTGACCTGGGCATCATTCATGCTCTCGAGCTTGGCTTTGGCCAGTCGTTTCTGCTCATCATTATACAGATATTCGGCACCCGGACGCTGGAGAATATACAACTCAAAAGCTGCAAACTCTGTAGCATCGAACCGCAGACCTGTCGAGCCATCGGGCATTGCATAATCAAGGTCCGTACGCGTCCAGTCGAGCACCGGCATGAAGTTGTAACAGACCGTATCGACCCCTACTTCAGCCAGATTGACAATCGATTCTTTGTAATTTTCGATATACCGCCGAAAATCGCCGGTTCGGGTCTTGATTCCTTCATGCACCGGAATACTTTCGACCACCGACCAGGTCAGGTGATTGGTTTCGATGAGGGTTTTACGGGTCTGAATTTCCTCAACGGTCCACACTTCGCCGTTCGGAATATGATGCAGAGCGGTTACAATACCCGTAGCGCCTGCCTGTCGGACGTCATTAAGCGATACCGGATCGTTCGGACCGAACCATCGCCAGGTTTGTTCAAGCATAAAAACAGTTATTAATCATCAAGGGTTGTTTGTTATTGACCGTTTATTGTATTCGGTTTACAATTTCGCTGGGTGCCGTTTGACGTTTCGCCCACAAACTGGATACGATAAACCGTGAACCACTTTTTTCGGGTAAATAAGCATTTTAATTTTCTTTTCTCCCCAACCTATTTCTATTGTTGTGCAAATTCCAACCCCTTCGGGCCGCTTTCGCTGGCGTATTGTCGCGTTGTTGTTTCTGGCAACAACCATAAATTACGTAGATCGCCAGGTCTTATCATTTACGATGACCGACGAATTATTCCGAAAGGAAATGCTCGATGTGGCTCCCAGCACGGTTCTGACCAAAGAAGCAACCGACCGCTTTAAAGTGCTGTACGGCGATGTCGATGCAGCCTTCAAATTTGCGTATGCGATTGGCTTTCTGCTGGTGGGTTGGCTGATTGATCGATTTGGCACCAAGCGCGGCTTTTCACTAGGCATCCTCGTGTGGAGTATTGCCGCTGTGATGACCGGATTTGTGCATAATATGTCGGGGCTTCGATGGGCGCGGGCATTTCTGGGGTTGGGCGAATCGGCCAATTTCCCGTCGGCCATTAAAACCGTATCCGAATGGTTCCCCAAAAGTGAGCGCTCTTTTGCCAGTGGGTTGTTCAATGCCGGCACCAACGTGGGCATTATCCTGACGGCCTTTATGGCGCCTTATCTGATTCTTGAGTTTGGCTGGCGTAGTTCATTTCTGATTACTGGAATGCTGGGTTTTTTACTGCTGATTATCTGGTGGTTTACCTACACCAAACCCGAACGACAGGCCAGCCTTTCGGCAGAAGAGCTTGCCTATATCCGCAGTGATAATGAGAAAAGAATTCCCGTAAATGTTTCGTGGGGGCAATTGCTGGGGTATAAACAGACCTGGGCTTTTGCGGTCGGCAAATTCATGGCCGACCCGATCTGGTGGTTTTATATTTCGTGGCTCCCTGACTTTTTCAACTCCAACGATGCTTTTGACGAAAAACTCGAACTCAAAACGTTTGGCGTACCTTTCCTCATCATTTACATCGTTTCGGATGCAGGCAGCATATTCTTCGGCTGGTTAAGTACCCAATTCATGAGCTGGGGCTGGACCGCCAATCAGGCTCGTAAAACTACCCTGCTGATTTGTGCCGTGTGTGTCATACCGATTTTCTTTGCCGCCCAAACCAGTAGCCTTACCGTAGCCATTGGCCTGTTAGCGCTGGCGACAGCCGCCCACCAGGGATGGGCAGCCAATATGTACACTTTTGCTTCGGATCTGTTTCCCAAAAATGTGGTGGCTTCCGTTACCGGCATCGGCGGTATGTTTGGCGCGGTAGGCGGTATCCTGCTGAGTTTGCTGGCGGGGCGAATCATTACCTCCTTCGGCTATTTACCCATGTTTATTATTGCCAGTTGCTCATATCTGATTGCCCTTGTACTTATTCATTTAATATTGCCGAAATTGGAGCCCTTAAAGGCCGAAGATTTAGAAAGTAGTACCCATTGGCTGGCAGGCACTAGATTATAAAAACGAATGAAAATAGTCACTTTTGGAGAAGTTATGCTCCGGCTCAGTCCGCCGGGTGTTGAGCGGTTTGCCCAAACCCATTCCCTTGAGATGCATTTCGGCGGTACCGAAGCCAATGTAGCCGTATCACTGGCCCAACTGGGCTTACAGGCGAACCATGTTACCCGATTTCCGGACCATGCACTGGGTAGAGCGGCCGCCGGGTATCTGCGCCGGTACGACGTCGACACGCAGTACATCCAATACGGTGATGGGCGCTTAGGGCTTTATTTTCTGGAAACAGGCGCTGGTAGCCGAGCCAGTCAGATCATCTACGATCGGGTCGATTCGGCCTTTGCCCGAATAAAGCCCGACGACATAGACTGGGAGCCTATTATGCAGGGGGCCAGCTGGTTTCACTGGACAGGCATTACCCCGGCCTTATCGCAAGGCGCGGCCGACTGCCTGCTCAAAGGCATTCAGACCGCCAATCGACTGGGCGTACCCGTGTCGGCCGATATTGTGTACCGGAGTAATCTCTGGCAATACGGTCGCCGTCCTCAGGAAATCATGCCTGCCCTCACTGAAGGCTGCACACTTGTACTCGGGAGCAAAGGGCTTTTCTCGGAGTTATATGATGTAGTAGGCAGCACCTTTCAGGAAGCCGGCCGTGCTATGTTCAAGCGCTTCCCGAATGTGCGGTATATTACCGATACCAAGCGGAATTCGCTCAGTGCTTCGCATAATCAGTTTTCGGGCAAACTGTTCGACGGGCAGTCGGTCTATAAATCAAGAACATACGACATACGCCCCATTACGGATCGTATTGGCACAGGTGATGCCTACATAGCCGGGCTGATTTATGGTTTACTAACCTTCAATGATCTACAGCGAGCCGTTGAGTTCGGTGCGGCAGCCTCTGCTTTGAAACACACCATTTCGGGCGATGTGAATCTGGCGACTGTAGCCGAAATAGAAACATTAGCCAGTGGTGATAGTTCAGGTAAATTAAAACGGTAGGTAAACGAGTATTTTTCCGATCGGTTATTCTATTTTATCAACATTGTACAGCCATCAGCACATTTACTAAAATGAAAGTACGGGTTATTGAAGTAGTTCGTAATATTGCTGAATGATGACGACACCAGCTAGAAAAACCGATTTTTGATAACAGTAACGACTACTTAACTGATGACTGAAGAGCCGATTGCCGCCCCTCCAACCATGCCTAAGCTAACGCGTTCGACGCATCCTGCTCCTGTTTATCCCGAAAAAATTCTCCAGTTCGGTACCGGCGTTCTTCTCCGGGGGTTGCCGGATTATCTAGTAAATAAAGCGAATGCCCATGGCCGTTTTGGTGGCTCAATCGTCGTTGTCAAATCGACGGATAGCCAGACGGATGAATTTGCGGAGCAGGATAATTTATACACAGTCGCTGTCCGTGGAGTCCAACAAGGGCAGGACGTTTCGGAAACGACCATTGTTTCGGCCATAAGCCGGGTACTGGCCGCTCAAACTCAGTGGAAAGACGTACTGATGCTGGCCCGTAATCCAAAACTTCAGATCGTTATTTCCAATACGACCGAAGTGGGCCTGAATTACGTCGAGGAAAGCATTTTCCAACACCCCCCTCAGTCGTTTCCAGCCAAACTGACGGCCTTTTTGTATGAGCGGTTCCGTAGTGTAGGGGGTTCCAAAGCCAAAGGATTAATTGTCATTCCGACCGAGCTTGTTACCGACAACGGGCTCAAACTTCGGGAAGCGGTTGAAAAACTGGCGCAGTTCAACGAATTGGGCAAGCTGTTTACCAAATGGCTCAAATTCCACGTTCGCTTTTGCAACTCGCTGGTCGACCGGATTGTAACTCGCCCGACTGAAGAAGCTCAACAGGCTCTTCAACAGGAAGCGGGTTATGAAGACAGCCTGCTCACCTTTACCGAGCCATACCATCTGTGGGCCATTGAGGGCGACGACCGGGTCAAGGAGACACTCGCCTTTGCCGATGGCCATACCCCACAAATCATTATTGATGAAGATATTAATTTTTACCGGGAGCGTAAACTTCGGGTACTAAACGGTACGCACACGCTCACCATGCCCCTGGGGTATCTGCTCGGTCTGGAAACTGTTGCCGACGAGATGCGGCATCCGCTCATGAGCCAGTTCGTTGAGTCGCTGATGCTGAACGAGATTGTCCCTACGGTACCCGACTACGGGGTATCGGGCATGGATAAAGAAGCCGTTCGCCAGTTCGCTCACGATGTTCTCGACCGATTCCGGAATCCCCATCTGGACCATTTGCTATTGAATATTTCATTGCAGGAAACCGCTAAAATGCAGGCTCGTAATGTTGCCACGATCCAGCGTTACTTCGACCAGTTCAAGGCGGTCCCGAAAATGACGGCTTTAGGGTTTGCGGCTTATCTGCTTTTCATGAAAGCCATTCGCGAAGAAAAAGGGCAGTTCTTCGGTGAAATCGCGGTAAATGGCGGTATTCTTACCTACCCAATCCGCGACGATAAAGCGGGCTATTTCTACGGTGACTGGAAAACCGTTAAACCCAAAGATAAATCGACCGTACAGGCGTTTGTGAAAAGTGTTCTTTCGGATCAAACCCTCTGGCTAACTGATCTTAGCACGCTACCTGGTTTTGTTGAAGCGGTTGCCGAAGAGCTTAGTTCGATGCTCACCGTAGGCGTTGAAAAAACGCTGGAGAAAGCGCTTGCATAAAATCAAGTCGAATTTTCTATTAAAAATAAGGCCTGCCAGAAAATGTCTGGCAGGCCTTATTTTTAATAGAAAATCTATTTCGATAACACTTTCAGGCGTAGGTAGTTACAGGCAGTAACCCCCTTGCCTTATGAAAACTCTTTCCGTTTGGGCCAGTCGTCATTCAGTATTGGCGATTGGGCTGATTATCCTTGGCGAACTAACCAATGGTTTCAACGCTATACTTACCGGAGCAAGTCTGTTTAATGGGCTACCCTTACCCTGGCTTTACTTCAGCTTAGCAGTCGTCATTGGCCTGGCCTTATCGATTCAGATTCGTATGACAACCTCCGAAGTCATCACCAGCTACTGGATGGTACGTCGTTGGGTTTTTACTGCATTTCTAGCCAATTTTTTCCTGTTCAGTCTATTGGGAGGTATCTGGAATCAACGAGTCCAGTATGCAGAATCAACGAGTAGTGCGCTGGGCAGCCGAAGCATTACGGTTATGAATGATAGCATCTCCCGACCCGACAACCTCCATCAAGTTGGTCGCCCCATTGGCAAAGCCAGGGTAACAACAGCAGACAAAAGTACTCCTCCACGCATCATATACATACTTCTGGGGGTAGCGGGGCTTGCCGTATCGTACGTACTGGCGGGTCTGGCCTGCAATATTCTTTGTGCCGGTTATGGTTTTGGCGCCTTATTGACCTTTTACCTCGGCCTCGGCGGGCTGGCGGGTTCTTTTTATTACTTCAGCAAAGCTCTTCAGCGTTCTCCAAAACGACGATGGGATATGACGACCGATGAACGGAAACGTGATAGTCGGCGGTTCTGGCTTTCCTGGCTGGCCCTGATTGCGGTCGCAACGGTGCTCTTACTTGTATCCGCCGACAATTGATCATTTATACGCTCACCTTAACCTGATCGCACAAAGAATGCCTTATCAAATCGTACAAATAAAATAAGGCGGGCTTTGTAGACCCGCCACTGCACTGGACAATCCCTAAATGTCAATCGATTACAAAAACGTCCGAATTTTTTCCGCTGTAGCGGCTAGTTCTTCCTGAGAAGGCTTCAGCTTATTGTGAAAATTCATATCGGCCATGGAATTGAGTGGGATCAGGTGAACGTGGGCATGGGGTACCTCAAGACCCACCACCGCTACACCAATGCGCTTACAGGGGATCGCTTTCTCGATAGCCGGAGCAATCTTTTTGGCAAAAGCCATAAGACCGATGTATAACTCGTCGTCCAGATCGAACAGATAATCGACTTCTTTTTTCGGAATTACGAGCGTGTGCCCCATAGTGGTAGGCATTACGTCCAGAAAAGCCAGATAGTCGTCCGTTTCGGCAATTTTATGCGCTGGAATTTCCCCAGCCACAATTCGGGAGAAGATAGAAGGCATAGGCTTAGTGAGTATCAGGAGCGAGGAGTGCGTATTAAGAGAGAAGACATGCGTCAGCAACTCCTACTACCTACTACCCACTCCTCGCTCCTAACTACTTTTTATCGTCCAATCTCGATTACTTCAAACTCCATAATACCCGCAGGTACCTTGATTTCAGCGACATCGCCAACGCGCTTGCCCAGCAGTCCTTTGCCGATTGGCGAACTCACGGAGATACGACCCGCTTTCAAATCAGCTTCTTCTTCCGAGACCAGGGTATAGGTTACTACCGCGCCGTTTTTCTTGTTCTTGATCTTCACCTTCGACAGTACCGAAACCAGCGAGGTGTCGATGGTCGACTCGTCCAGAACCCGCGCGTTGGAGAGTACTTCTTCGAGCTTCGATATTTTCAGTTCGTGAAGGCCCTGCGCATCTTTAGCGGCATCATACTCAGCGTTTTCGCTAAGATCGCCTTTATCCCGGGCTTCGGCAATCTGACGGGCAATGGCCGCCCGACCTTTGGTTTTCAACTCATTCAATTCCGCCTTAAGCCGGTTGAGTCCTTCCTCGGTGTAGTATGAAATCTTTCCCATAATCCATTAATACTTACTCGTTATTCACATTGGTTTAGCCTGCTCCTTAAAACAAAAAGAACGGTACACCGACCGTTCTGCAACCAAATTGGTTTTCTTTGCAGACACGTCAGAGTCGCCGTCGGATACCCGAAGCAAGCGATTCAGGAATATAAAAAATGGTTCGTCGCATAGGCTGTGCCAGTAAGCGGCTAATCACGTTTCTACTGTCATGCGATTGGAGCAGCGCATTGATGAGACAAAAATAGAAAGAGTTCCGCGCTATATCAACACATAGGCAATTGACCTGTTAAAAACTGATTTACTGATTCATGTCGACACCCCTTCGCATCATATTCATGGGTACGCCCGATTTTGCTGTTGCCAGCCTACAACGATTACTCGGGGCGGGTTTCCAGGTCGTTGCCGTTGTTACGGCACCCGACCGCCCATCGGGTCGTGGTCTGCAACTGACTTCGTCGCCCGTAAAAAAAGCTGCCGAAGCCGCTAATTTACCGATTCTGCAACCCGAAAAGCTACGCGACCCCGCTTTTCTGGAACAACTGGCGAGCTACCAGGCCGATTTGCAGGTGGTAGTTGCCTTTCGGATGCTTCCTGAGGTAGTCTGGGCGATGCCTACTATAGGAACGTTTAACCTGCATGGCTCATTGTTGCCGCAGTACCGGGGAGCCGCTCCGATCAACTGGGCCGTTATCAATGGCGAAACCGAAACAGGCGTTACGACTTTCTTCATCGAGAAAGAAATTGATACCGGCCAAATGATTTTTCAGGATCAAGAACCCATCTACCCCAGCGACACAGCCGGAACTTTACATGACCGACTCATGGAACGAGGGGCCAATCTGGTCGTAAAAACAGTCCGGGCCATTGAAGCCGGAGACTATCCACGCATTCCCCAACCCACAGCCGACGAACTAAAACCTGCTCCCAAACTCAGTCGCGAAACCACAGAAATCAATTGGAATCAGTCGGTTCTTGCGATTCGTAATTTCGTGCGGGGATTATCTCCTTATCCGGCTGCCTGGACCCTCATCAACGGCAAAGTGTTCAAACTGTATGAGGTCTCGGTTGCCAACGAATCGCCTTTTGCCGCCGAACCTGGTCAAGCCTATTCCGATAACAAAAAAACAATTCTGGTTCGGGCTGGCGATGGCTGGCTACAGATCGAATCGCTCCAGGCCGAAGGCAAGCGACGGATGACCACCGAGGAGTTTTTGCGGGGGAATAAATTGTAAGCCTGGGTTGTTGTAAAAAGTAAGTGATATACAGCGCAAACGCGAACGTAAAAAACGAGCTGCGACAAAGATTACGAGAGGCTATTGCCCGGGTGGGGCATAGGTCTTTTTGAAGTCAAAAGCCAGTTCGGTAGTGCCATTTTCCTGAAGATACGCCAATTTATCAACGGCTTCCTGCACGGTAGGCAGATGCCCGGCGGGTACCCACCACAAGGCCATATACACCGTGCCGAACCGGTGAAACCACTCGGCTCGACGTTTCAAAAAATCAGTATGAAACGTTTTGTACGTAAACGCTTTGAGGCTTTCCAGGTTCTCCCAGACGGATAGGTTGATGATGACCTGCTCATCGTCGAACGGGCTGATGCTGGTCGCATTGTTCGATTCATCTTTGAGCCGCCACACAAAACCCGCGCTGTTTTCAGCCAGGGCGTTCACCCGGTCCAGATTGTCGGCAAACTCGGCCATAACGGGGTCGTCTATTGATACTCCCTTCATTTTGGCAATGTTAATCTCAGCCAGGTGGTAAGTCATCATGTCAACAATAGAGCAATCTTATGAAACAGAGCAATCTTATGAAATAGATAGATAAATCCGCAGAAAAGCACCCTGAAGTTTCTGGAGTACCGTCGCTGCCGGAGCCTTACTATACGCAGGTGCAAATTTTTCTCGGGCAAATTTATCCAGCGTCGTTGGGGTTGTGTTGTGCGCTGTGCGGGGCTCGCCATGAACGCTGGAAGAATTAATACGCTCGTTGGTTTCGGCCAGCAACTGCGCCACATTGGCCGATATGGTTCCCGAGCTTTTCAGCCCTTTGATCATGACGGCTTTCGGGAATTTCAGGTAGCGCAACGAAGGGGTACCGATAGACGCCCCCAGGATGGCGGTCACCTCGTTCATTGTGTAGTCACGCGGCCCCTGAAGATAATGGATAACCTTCCCCGAAAAGTCTAATCGCTTCAGATACGCTGCCGCTACCATCCCGATATCCCGGCTATCGATACAGGGAAAGGCAAAGTCCGGGTCAATCGAAAGGCCGTTGATACCTGCCATTTTTATAAGCCCGATACCGTAAATGAAATTGTCCATGAACCACACGGCTCGCAAATGCACTACGTTGAGGCTGGGAAGGCTGTTCAGCAGGGTCTCCATCAGATAACAGCCGTAAATGGTGCCTTTCCTATCCGACAGTTCAGCTCCCCAACTGCTTAGAAACACGACATGCGTAAGACCAGCCGCTCGGATGGCTTCCACGATATGCTCGTTGTACTGACGCTGTTCGTCATGCAGATTGGGCGAGAGCGTATCGCCGGGCGTCAGCACAAAGGCGGCTTTGGCACCGGCAAACGCACGGTTCAGAAACGCCTGATCGAGCAGGGAGCCCGGCCATAGTTCAGCCCCCTGCTCGGACAGTTCCTTCAGTTTATCGGCATGCCGGGCTACCGCCCTTACGCCGACATTGGCTTTGAGTAGCTGGTGAGCCACAACACTCCCCACCCGGCCAGAAGCTCCCAGAACAACAATTGGTCGGTCGTCAGATCTCAGTTTATCGTTCATGCGAAGGTAGTTTATTGATCAGCGTTTTGCCCAGAAGGGCGCGCCTTTAAGCATGGCTGATTCGGTCGCTAGGCCATCGCTCGACACCACAAATACGTTGCCTTCGTCAGGCGTGGGCCATTGGTTAGCGAAGGCCACAACGGCGTCGGCAACGTCTTCTTTGGTTTGCGCCTGGGTCATTCCAGCTACGAAAACGTCTTCCGAAACGCCCGTAAACGCTGCGTATTTAGGCACGACAACATCACCAACGCCGGTATCTTTCATGAGTCGCCAGGGGACTAGCGTCAGGAAGCGTAAGCCAAGTCCCCCTCGGTTCGAGGCTAGCTGAGCGTAGTTGGCCAGAAACATCTGCATCCGCTTGGAACCCGCATAGCCGCCCGAAATCGGTGAGCCACCGATGGCCGCCCCACTGGATAGGAAGACGATCAGAGTGCCCGCTTTGGCTGGCCTTTTGAGAGCATATTGGGTCAGCAGATAGGCCGCTTTCACATCGGTATTCCAGTTCGTACTGAAGGTTTCCCAGTCCAGGTCAACGACCGGTTGAGAAGGGGGCATGGCTCCACCCGCGAGAATCACCAAGTCGGGAGATTCCTGAAATACGGTTTCAATGGTGGCGGTGTCCGTCATATCGGCCTGTAGCGTACGCACACTGGGCCATTGGCGAACAAGCTCGGCGAGCGAGTTGGGGTTTCTCGCCACTACCCGTACATCGGCACCCTCCTGCAGAAGGGCTTCAACAATGGCGCGACCAGTACCCCGGCTACCGCCAATAACGACTGCTTTTTTACTGTTTAGACGTTGCATAAATTAGGTTGCGTGCTTCACTCAGCACGGGGTGATGGATTCGTTTGTGTTCGCCCTGGGTCGCTCAGTTAGCCATGATGCGAATCGCTTTCAAGACGGGTATTTACCAGGGCATTTTCTAATAGAAAAACTGTTCAACTACGATCTGTCCGGCTTTTACTTCGTAGACCATGAGTTCCTCAATCTTTATCCGGCCAAACCCCTCTACGGTAATATCAAAGCTCCTGCCAACTGCAAAATGATTGCCACCGATGACGGGGTGGGTCGTGTAAGCGCCGTGAAAATCCAGTACCTTTTTAACCCAGTTTTCTCCCTTCTGCCGAACGGCGAGTTTACCTTCTGCATTCTTAAAATAGGGGGAGTTTGGTGGTTCAATGCTTCTCACCGTATCGGCAAAAAGCTCGTCGTGAATGTCGAACCACTTTTCTTGCTGAGCGAGCTCGTCAAACCGTGCCGCAACCTCCTCGGTTGTCAGCGTTGTTTTGCTTGGGGTCATGTGCTTTATTGTTAGATTGTATTGGAGGCTGAAGTTGTGTTGTTGAGATCGGTGGTCGTCTCAGCTCAGCATGGCCTGCATGCCAAAAGTGGTCAGGAACTGCTCGTACTGCTCCTTCACGGAATCATTCGCCTTTACGGTGAAGCTACCAGCGACGGGGTCAACCACGGTCCGTAAAGGTCGTTGACCGGCGGGGGTGTCTATCAGGCTAATGATCGCATCGGCAACCTGTTGCGGGTCTGGCTTCAGGGTGTCGAACAGTTGGGCGACCCCGGCTCCCATCTGACCGGGGACATGCGCCAGCTCACCATAGCTAGCAATAACGGTTGTGTCTGACCCACTGACAATTTTGCCGAAAATCTCCGTTGGGAAGGCCCCCGGCTGCACCATGACCACATCCACGCCCAGGGGTCTTACTTCATAATGCAACCCTTCGGTCAGTCCTTCAACGGCAAATTTGGCGCTGTTGTACACGGTCTGAAACGGAACCGAAAAGCGGCCCGCCACACTGGATATATTGATGATTAATCCTTCTTTCTGCTGACGCATAGGTGGCAAAACGGCTCGGATAAGTCGCCAGGGTCCTTTCACGTCTACGTCCATGACGTTGTCGAGGTCATCGTCGGTGAATGTTTCCGTGATGCCGGTAGCATACAGTCCGGCATTATTGATCAGCACATCGATACGGCCCTCTCTATCCAGAATAGTAGTTACTGCCTTGGTTACTAGCGCGCTACTGGTAACGTCGACATCCAGTACGGTTATACCCGCCTGTTGCATTAGTGCCTGCGCCTTATCGGCGTTTCGACCGTTTACGTCACGCATGGTCGCGTAGACACGATGCCCCGATGCGGCACAACTCCTGGCCGTGAGCCAGCCAAATCCACTGTTGGTACCGGTGATTAAAATAACTTTTTTGGTCATGTTTTCTGATTGTCAATGAGGTAGACATGTCCGATTTTTCGGACCGCTGCTCAGTACATAAGGGAACGGATTAGTCGGCAATGGCGCCCAGGCTCATGTTTATCACGGTGCCCATCATGGCGCTTGCGTTATCAGACGCCATGAATGACGCCACATCGGCCATCTCCTGAAGCGAGGGCAGGCGCTTTCGATGTGTTCGCTCGGCAACTAGCTGCTGAAATTGCTCGCGGGTCATGTTGTACGCCCTGGCGTGAAGACCGAAAACTTCGTTTATAGTGCCGCTGTCGGGCATTCCGTGTGTCCGAATCCCCAGCACGCGAACGCCTTTCGGGCCCAGTTCAACCGACATATCCCGAATCAGTGCTTCCTGGGCAGCCATCGCTACGGCGACCCCACCCATCAGGGGATTGGCAACCCGGGAGGGCGTCGAGGTAACGGTCATAATTACGCCCGATCCGGTGGCCGCCATTAGCCGTCCGGCCAGTCGTGCGGTGATAAAATTGGCTTGAACGTGGGTCTGAATGGGTGCCATAAACTGATCGAGCGCCAGGTCGGTGAGTGGAACGCCCTGTAAGGTGGTGTTTCGCAGCCCAACCGCGTTGAATGAAATGTCGAGCTTACCCGCCTGTTCGATCACCCCGTTCAGGTGCCTCTCAACGGCTCTTTCGTCCAATGCATCGACCTGTGCTGCTTGGGCAGATCCCCCCGCGGCATTAATTTTCGCGGCCAATTCGTCCACCCCTGTCCGTGAATGTCCGGCCAGGAAAAGCGTGGCCCCCTCCCGGGCGAAGGTCATGGCGACGGTACTTCCGACCGCACCGCTAGCCCCGTAGATAACCGCTACTTTGTTTGTTAATAGCATCGTTTTTTGTTGGTTTACTGAATCCTACTCGCTAGGAACGAGGCAAAAGTAGTGTCTTGATTTCGGCCTGACAGGGTGTAAACTAGACATTCTTCCGGGTTGATCTAGACAAAAATCAGCCGTAATTTTGATCCAAAAAACGGGTCATGAAACACGTCACCATACTGGTTCCCAAAGGCAACGCCAACCTCAGCAGCATAACTGGTTCGCATGAAATTCTGACCAGCGCAGACGCGTACTGGCAGCGGCAGGGCAACAAACCCAGGCTGGAGATCACCCTGGCCAGCACCGAATCGGAACTGAAACTGGATGCCGGGTTTGTTACGGTGCATCCGATCCATATCCAGACGATACAGAAGACGGACCTGCTGATTATTCCATCGGCGCCTTATTCAGCGCAATTGATCCGGGAGAACGAAGCAATGATTGGCTGGATCAGGGAGCAGTATCTGGGCGGGGCCGAAATTGCGAGTATGTGCACGGGAGCTTTTTTGCTGGCTGCTACCGGCCTGATGGACGGCAGACTATGTTCGACCCACTGGAGCGCGGAAGCCAGTTTCAGGCAGCTATACCCTAAGATTAAGTTGCAGGCCGATAAACTCATTACGGCCGAGAAAGGCATCTATACCAATGGGGGAGCGTACTCGTTTTTGAACCTGATCCTGTTTTTAGTCGAAAAATATTTTGATCGGCAGACCGCTATCTACTGTTCCAAACTATTTCAGATCGATATGGAGCGCAGCTCGCAATCGCCTTTCTTTATTTTTCAAACCCAGAAAAACCATGGCGATCCCCTGATTGAACAGGCCCAGACGTACATTGAAGAACATTTAAGCGGAAAGATTTCCTTTGAGGCATTAGCCGCTGACCTGGCCATCAGTCGACGCAATTTTGACCGGCGTTTTATCAAAGCCACCGGTAATACTCCCGTCGAATATTTGCAGCGGGTAAAAATCGAAGTCGCTAAAAAGTCGTTGGAAAAAGGTCGCAAATCAATTGTCGACGTGATGGACGAAGTTGGCTATTCCGACGACAAAGCCTTTCGGGAGGTGTTCAGAAAAATAACCAGCCTATCGCCCCTGGAATATAGAGCCAAATACAATCGGCACGCTGCTTCTGTATAGCGATGATTGGCAGGGTCAGCCACCTAAACTGAAAACTACTGGGCTTTAAAATGGCTAATAACTTCTGGGGAAAGTTATTGGCTTATAGGGCGAAAGTAGCTGTGTATGGCAAAAATGAACGACTCTTGGCGTATTGCAGTTGCCGTGATGAAAAACGGCCAGAACCGCTCAGAAAAACGTCGGTTAACTTCTAGTAGAAAATGGTTTGCATTTGCGTACAGTCAGCTGGTTTTTAGCTGGATATAGCAGCAAAAGCCCGATCATAGATTTCGTGAATGAGTGCCGATTTGGCATCGTTGTACTCAGACATATACTTAAAATCCTGATTGGCCAGCATTTTTTTGAGTTGGCTATAGCGCAGTCGATCGTCAGCGTTGGCCCGTAACCAATCACGAAATAGCAAATGTCGTTGCGCTTCTATACTACCAAGTGTCCATACATGAAGATTAATATCAGTACCCGGGCCTTTCAGCATTCGATGTTGTTGCCAGTCTGGCTCACGAATGATTAATTGATAACCGGCCGCTTCCAGAAGGGGAAGATAACTCCGTTCGTCGGCCGAATCGGCCACACTTAAATCAATGTCAATAATAGGTTTAGCGGCCAGGCCAGGTACTGCCGTTGAGCCGATATGATCGAGGGCCAAAATGGTAGAGCCTAGAATCTGGCGGATACATTTAGCTTCCTGATGAAATAAATCTGACCAATTGGACTGATAATCAATAATTTGAATAGGCTGTGTTAATTGAGGCATTTCCCCAATAAAAGCCGACCGACTTTGACTTTCACTAAGACGTTGAAAAGGTTGGTGAAGCGGATGCATTTTTGGTAAAATTAAAATAGCAACTCAAATCTTATAAAAAGCATCTAAAAGTGCCCAGAAAGAAAGTCTACATAGGAAGGTAGCAGGCCTGTCTGATTCAGCAAATTTCAAGGGTAGAGGAATCTACAAAAATTTTGCCTTCACACAGGTCCAGCTTCGTCTGTCGGATTTATTCTATTTCGACAAATGATGACCAGCTAGGTTTGCCCCTCCAAAAAAGAGCCGTGAACTGCTCTCTATTAAATTTTCTTTCTGTTACTATTAATTGCTTATTATGAACGTATTTTCTTTGGGGGCCGCTGGCCTTCTGTTATTAAGTTTTACGGCAACTGCGCAGGTCCGCCTTGGTGTAATCGGTAGTGGGCAACTGGCTAATCAAAAATATACCGTGAATGCCTATTCCACCAACGGAAATGCTAAGATAGGCTTTCGGGCCGGTATCATGCTCGATGCCCCTGTAGCCGACCGCTTATCTATACAGGCTCAACTGGTCTATTCGACAAAGGGGACAAAGCTAAACGAAGCCAACACGGGTTTGAGTGCCACCGAAACAACCCTAGCCTTCAACTACCTTGAATTGCCACTTCAGTTAACGTACGGATTTAGCGCTGGCACTGGTCGGGTTGTTGTGGGCGCTGGTCCTTACGTCGGCTATGCATTAAATGGAAAAATAACGGACAACGCGGGTGGGCAGACCACCAGTGAATCGCTTGAGTTTGGGTCTGGTGCAGACCAATCGAAACGGCTTGATGTCGGCCTGTACCTATCGGCGGGTTATGAATTAGCATCGGGACCTTTGCTTGCGATTCACTACGCGCCTGGTCTTTACAACATGGCCAATTCGAGCGCCGGAAGTATCCGAAATAACACGATAGGGCTTTCAATAGGCTTTTTGTTCGGTGGAAAATAAATGGACGAATTGGCTCGGGTGAACGCACAAGTTTACTGTCACGTTAGAAGGTAAAGGGTTATTAATCAGCCGGTGTTCGCATAAATGGGCATCGGCTGATTATTATAGGAAACAAGTTTCAAGTTACTGCTATGCACTATCAGATCATTCGACCACCTGAGGTATTGAGCGAGTACATCCGGTACTTCTGGACAATGGATTATGATGGTACTCACCAGCCCCCTAAACTGATTAAAATTTTGGCGGACCCTTGCCCCAGGCTTGTCTTTCAACATCTGAGTGGTAATACGGCTATCGCCAAGGGAGACGGCAGTGCGTTACCAACTACCTTTCTTAGGGGCGTCAACAGTAAAGTATTTATCCACCACGTCACCGCTTCATTCAGTGTTACCGGAGTTAGTTTTCAGCCGCATGCCATAAAAACCATTTTCAGGGTAGATGCCGTCGAGCTTGCTGACGCTTACCATAACCTGCAAGACTTTGCCCCGAACGAACTACAGGATCGGCTGCTCTATGCAGAAAATCACCAGGAAAGAGTCAATATCCTGATCAATTTCTTTCTGAAAAAACTTAATCAGCACACGGACAGCCATATGCCATTTTACAAAGGCATTAGTCAGGTTAAAAACGGCAACGTTGACACCCGTGTGCAGGAACTGCTTCGGTATTACTCCCTATCGGAAAGGAGTTTGGAACGCCGATTTAAACAGTCTATCGGGGTAAGTCCAAAACTGTTTTTACGGATCAATCGGTTCGAACGTGCCTTAAAACATCTTAAAGATCGGAACCCTACCCGATTAACTGAATTGAGTTATCTGCTCAATTACGCGGATCAATCTCATTTCTCGCGGGACTTCAGAGAATTTTCCGGACTGACACCCAATGAATATTTGCGTCAGCAAAAACTAATTGAAGAATCATCATCTTTCATGAGTGACCAATAGTTAAAATCGAATCCTCGCATCAGTCTACGTGTAATGGGCATACATTCGGCTTACTTTTCCCTGATCATTGAAAAACATGACTTCGATGGCTTTTTTGTTCATCACCGATTCATAATAAAGGGCAACCGAGTTTATCCCTATAGTCACCTCCAGCAGCTTAAAATGTAGATCAGGAATGTTATTCAGCGCTTTCTGCCAGTAAGCGCCAACGGCTTCTTTGCCAACCAATGACTCCTGATTACCACCCGCAGCCAGCTTGATCATTGGTGTAAAAATCTCTATATCATCCGCATAGTGCGCTAATATAGCCGTCAGATCGTGGGCATTCCAGGAGGCAATCCACTCGTCTGCAAATGCATGATAGTCCATGGTCTAATTTGTTTTAAGCTAAAAATTGACTCCTACTCTGGTTATTGATCGCTAAATTTCTTTTCTCATTGTTGTGTTTTGCGCATCAAATTGATGTTTTACAAAACCCATTTTTTCAACAAGCCGTATGGCGTTGGTATTTCTTGTTTTTGTATGCCCAACTAGCGCTTTTACCCCTAATTCCTGCGTCGCAATTTCTATCAACAAGTTAAATGCCGCCTGCATATACCCCTTTCCCCAATATTCCGGAGCCAGCGACCCACCTATAGCAATTTCCTTATTTTGTTGGTCCCAATGGTGTAAGGCGCAGTCACCAATACATACGTTTGGCTTTTCGGTTGATCGTATGGTAAAAATATAGTCGCAGAGAGACGTAATTCGCTCCGTAAATTCTGTTGGGGTTTCATCCGGTAAAAACGGGCTTTCGTCAACGTTTACAGTCAATGCCGGATGCGCATACAGTTGATAGAAAAAATTAGCATCCTCTACTGTAAGGGGTTGAAGTACGACTTTATCGTTGGCTAACATGTCAAAAATTTCTTTTACTCTCTTTATCACGAAAATCATCTGGTTTCGTTCACTGCCAGCCCTACATGAACTCTCAGGTTGTGTCAATGAAATTACTCTTGCTCAACGTACGTTTGTGAAATAGGTACTGAGTTAAACGATTGGCCTAGGGATTCCCTAAAACTTCGACGACTAACTGAGTGTCCAGGTACTCGACTAATTCAACTAATTTTCCATCGGCAAACCTGCAAACACAGCAGTAGAAATTGTTATAGGGTTTACCCGACTTTGTGTTGACTTTGCCCTGGCATTCGACAACCACAAAATCCCCTTCCGCAATAAATCGGTTTGCTGTATTTGTATACGCATCGGCAAATTTTTCGAAGAGCGGTTTCATTAAATGATTTCGAACGATCTCTTTGCCTCGATACTCCCCAGACCAGGCTGTTGTACCCATCATTTTCCAGCAAAAATCATCAGCCATCAACTCGCCAAATGGGAGCCGATTGCCTTTTGCCAGCTCACTCATTACAAATTGCATCTTTGCCTTGTTTTGCTCTGTTTTAGGTTCATTCATACGGATTGCCTATCGTTAATCGTACCCGTTTCGGGAACGTGTAAAATGTATAATATCCTACCGCTTAGCGGAACCAAAACGATACCCCAGATGAAGGGTAGGGAAAACAGACCACTTGGACTGGCTATAAACCTGATTTTGTTGCACAAGCGAGGAAGCACCTGGTGTATACAGTAAAGCAACCCACGGAACTACGTATAAGCCTCGGTAATGAGCAGTCGATTGGCCAAACATAAATCGATAGCCGGTACGAATACCCACCACAAAACCACTCAATAAGGTCGACTCAGTGGCCGACTTAAGGCTGATTTTATCAGTTCCGTAGTCGGATTGAACGCCAAAAAACAATCCTCGTTCCGGCTTCAGGAGGTAGTCTGCTTTCAGGCCAACCCCCGAACTAAACACAGAGAAGTTTTGATTCGTAATAGCAAACGAAGGCTGCTTAATACCAAAAGTACCGACATCGAATCGCCAGTGATTGACCATATAGCCGACATGAATGGAATAGCCACTGAAGATGAAAGCAATGGGATCAGCCTCAACTTCAATTCGTTTCATTTTTTCCAGAGTTTGCCCATTGAGCTTTAAACTCGTTATCGTTAGAAGGCCAATAAGGCAAAGCCACTGTCTAGCTGAGTTGTCCATACGTTGAGTGTTTACAGCTCGCAAAAGTAGTGCGGCTGTTAGTGGGCAAATAGAACAAAACCGACAGTTCTGTTCAGAAAGCCACCGGCCTGCCCGATACCTGTTCGGTTATAGCCATCCATAAGCTCTATTCATAACCAGCGTAAAACCGCCTGTCAAGCTTTTCTTGATTCGTAGGCTGTTGGGGTGAATATTTAACTTGTAAACCGGGGCAAACCAATCCCTCAACTATGCAGTATTGTCACTATCAGCCCCCCGCCTATCTCAGTGCGTACGTTCGCTGTTTCTGGACGATGGAAAGCCCTATGGCCAACCGGACTCCCCAAAGTTTCGGTCCACTGGTAGATGGTTGTCCGGGCCTTCTGTTTCAGCGGGCCGATGAAGGGCGTTTCTATGATCAGGACGGCACACCCATGCCTGAATTGTTCGCCTATGGGCAAACCATAAAGCGTACGGCTATTTATATGCTTGGCCGGTTCAAGACGGTGGGCGTTTGCCTGCAGCCTCATTCGCTGCCGTCTCTCTTCGGGCTGAATGCCCGTGAACTAACGGATGGGTGTTTAGACATAAAACTCATATCGCCCGGCTTGATTGATCAATTAGTACATACCCCGTCGGTTTCAGGCCAGATTGAGCTTCTTTCTGGTTTTCTTATCAGACAGATCAGGCGAATGAACCATCCGATCGACGAGCTGACTACCCATGTGCTGACCCAACTCATTGCCTCAAAAGGAACTATTTTTCTGCCCGATTTACAGCGTTCATTCCGAATCACCGAGCGAAGCCTGGAGCGAAAATTCGCGCATCAGGTGGGGATTCCGCCCCAATTATTTGCCCGTCTGTGTCGATTCCAGGCTTCGCTTACCCAGTTAAACGAAGGGAGCCTGACGAAGCTTTCGGATATTGCTTACGAAAACGGTTATGCGGACCAATCCCATTTTATTCGTTCTTTCAGAGAATTTACCGGCTTTACGCCGTCACAGTATCAGCAACAGGCCTATCATACGCTCAATGAAATCCCTTCCCTAATCAGCTAAATCACAGCCTGTCGGTTTTGTTCTATCCTGCGGTTTGGCGGCCAGCTACTTTTGCCCGAAAACAAATTCACAATCTAAAAAGCAAAAGGATGGCGCAGGACAAAATAAAGACACTGGTTTTAGGCGGTACCGGAAAAACGGGTAGCCGGATCGTTCAGCAATTAACGAACCGGGGCTTAGCTGTTCGTGTAGGGTCTCGGTCTGCCGAGATACCCTTCGATTGGCTGGATCAATCCACATGGATACCCGTATTACAGGACATAAAAGCCGTATACATCGCCTACCAGCCAGATTTGGCGGTTCCCGGAGCGGTTGAGGCCATCCGTGACTTTACCCGGATTGCCGTTAACCATGGCGTACAGCAACTTGTACTCTTATCAGGACGGGGTGAACCTGAAGCGCAGGAATGCGAGCAGGTGGTTATGCAATCCGGAGTCGAATGGACGATTTTACGGTCTAGCTGGTTTTGTCAAAACTTCAGTGAAGGCTATTTGCTGGAGCCCATACAGGCCGGCTATGTGGCCCTGCCGGTAGCCGATATTGGTGAACCGTTCATTGATATCGATGATATTGCCGATGTCGCCGTTGCCGCCCTGACCCAATCAGGACATACGGGGAAGATCTATGAGTTGACGGGGCCTCGCCTGTTGACGTTTGCCCAGGCTATTGACGAAATTGCCCGTGCTACGGGTCGATCCATTCACTATGAGCAGGTACCCATTGAGGTGTATAACGCTATGCTGGCCGAGTATGGTGTTCCGCAAGAAGCCATTGCCCTGACGACCTATTTATTTACGGAAGTGATGGATGGTCGCAACAGTCTGTTGGCTAGTGGTATCGAGCAGGCATTAGGCCGCAAGCCTACCGACTTTTCCGCTTTTGTTCAGAAGGCGATTGCTCTGGGAATGTGGACTGAACCGATAGTCAGCGAAGAAGGCAGTTCTATTCACTCATCAGAAATTAATACCCTCTAGAAAACCTACCGTTCTGCCCATGGCTTGACAAGCCGTGGGCAGACTAGAAATAACCTGCTACTCATGCACACGATTATACTTGGCTCAACCGCTACGGCAACCGCGCTGATGGGTGGGCTTTTCTATGCCTTCTCCTGGGCCGTAATGCCCGGCTTAAAACGCTTGCCCGATACAAGCTATATCATGGCCATGCAATCCATCAACCGGGCCATTCAAAACCCCGTATTTTTTGCTGCTTTTTTGGGAGCGGCTCTATTGCTTCCTTTTAGCACCTATCTGGACTATTCGCCTACAAAACCCGTGTCAACCCGATTTTGGTTATTGCTGGCGGCTTCTGGCGTCTATATGATTGGGGTAATCGGGGTCACAATGGGCGGCAATGTTCCGCTCAATGAAACCCTGGACGCTTTTGATGTACAGGCTGCGTCCGTGTCAGACGTGTTGAATCACCGCCGGGCTTTTGAGCTTCCCTGGACTCAATTCCATACGATCCGTACGGGAGCATCGTTCCTGACCGTTCTACTCGTAGTGGCCGCTTGTCTCCGTCCGGAAAACCACTGAGCCGTACACCTGTTTATAGATTTACCATCTGTTTAAAGCCGATTAGCAAAAGGCGTATACATTAACTTTTGACATACTCAACCTACAACCATGCGTAAACTGATTTATGATGTAGCAGCCTCGTTCGATAACTTTATTGCCCATAGCAATGGGTCTATCGAAGGCTTCCAGACAGAAGGCGATTTTGTCAGCGATTTTCTGAAACGTATAAATACGTATGACGCTGTTTTGATGGGTCGCAAAACCTACGAGTGGGGATTTGCTCTGGGTATGCAGCCCGGAGAACCCGCATACACGCAGATTAATCCTCAGCTAAAAAATTATATTTTCTCCTCATCCATACGATTTGAAGATGGACCTTTGATCCAATTGGTCACAGAAGAAGCTCCCAACTTCGTTCGGCGTTTAAAAACTCAGCCGGGCAATCCCATCTGGCTTTGTGGCGGGGGTGAGTTGGCAGGTCAATTGCTGGACGCCCACTTAATTGATGAATTAGTCGTCAAGCTGAATCCCGTCGTATTGGGCGAAGGCATCCGTCTGTTCGGATCAAGCCAGACTAAAGTCGGACTTATCCGAACAGACAGTAAGCCTTATGAAAACGGCCTGGTTCTACTGACGTACCAGATTCAGTATTTGACTTAACGTTGGCCTTTCCCTGTCGGCTATCGCTTGCCCTTTCTGGCATTGTCAATGATGAGGCTGGCTAACTGGCTCGTTAGTGTTTCCGGCAGGTCGTGCCCCATGCCGTTTATCAACTGAAAGACGGCTCCCGGTACGCTGGCGGCCACATCGCGACCAGCCTCCACGACGACGATGGGGTCTTCACTCCCATGAATCACCAACGTGGGTACCTTAATTGTTTTAAGCTGCTCCTGCCGGCCCGACAGGAAGCCCACCAGCGAGGCCGCTCCTTGTCGGTGTAAACCTTCCGGATAATAGGCTCGCTGAACCGCCTGCTGAACCCGGCTCTGCGCCTGCAATTCCGTTAACGGATATACGGGCCCCGCCAGGATTTTCATGGATTGCACTTCACGCTTGATGTAAGCCGCCGTATCGGAGGCAGCTCCCGGTGGGGGAATCTGCCCGGCAAGTTCTGGCTTTGCCACCAAAGGGAAAGTAGGCTTACCCCCACCGGCCATAATACTGGTCAGCGACAGCGTGTGCTCAGGATACGTGTAGGCAACCCGCTGGGCAATCATGCCACCCATGGACACGCCAACAATATGCGCTTTTTTAATGTCCAGTGCATCCAGCAGACCCACAGCATCAGCGGCCATATCATCGAGTGTATAGGGTAAAGGAGGTGTTTTCTGTTCGGCTAACGCTTTGCCTATGGCCGCCCAATCAGGTAGGCCCGCCTGGTCAAACTTGGAGGAAAGGCCCACGTCCCGATTATCGAGCCGAATGACCCGATAGCCCCGGCTGACTAACTGCTGACAAAACCCAGCTGGCCAGCCAGTGAGCTGCATGTTTGTACCGGCAATTAGTAAAATGACCGGGGCCTTGTACGATCCCTGACTTTCGTAAGCAATCGTTACGTTGCCGACGTTTACCTGCCCTTTCTCTGCTTTCGGATTAATTTGCGCTTCGCACCGACAGGCAACCAGAGCGCTTAGAAAAAAAATGAATCCGACAATTCGTTGATGACTACTACGCATGTGGTTGTTTTTGACGATTGACTGACAAATTTACTGGGCCCTGATTGGCGAGAATAGAACAAATCCGACAGTACCAGACAGGCGATAGCACCTGGATTTACCTCAACCCTGATCGCTCTTGAAGCTATGTCGACACACTCAAGGTCAGGCACCCTTATAGTCCATGATCAGGAATCTTATGTTTACTCGGCTACGTTTGTCGACTAAAAATGTACACGATACGATTGCGAGTCTCGTTTCGGCTTGTCCCAAATAAAACGAGCCGCCAGTCCTGGGCTTAGGCTGACGGCTCATTAGGTTGTAGCCAGGACTGCCTGTTCGGGTAGCCATTAGGCTAAGTAGTTGTCGTTACACCATCCGGAAGTAGATGCTAATCACTAGGCTACATTAGCGCACTAACACCTCATCGATAAAGCCATATTCTCTGGCTTCTTCGGCTTTCATCCAATAGTCACGGTCGGCCCGGCGTTCGAGTTCTTCGGCTGACTGGCCGCTATGAAGGGCCATGATTTCGTAGAGTTCAGTCCGAAGCTTGACTATTTCGCGGGCGGTGATTTCGATGTCCACCGATTGGCCCTGCGCGCCACCATGTGGCTGGTGAATCATGACGCGGGCGTGTGGGAGAGCCGATCGTTTACCGGGCGCACCAGCGCACAGCAAGACCGCCCCGAAGGATAAGGCAATGCCGGTACAAATGGTCGCCACGTCGGGCCGGATGTACTGCATGGTGTCATAAATGCCTAACCCGGCATAAACCGAACCCCCAGGACTGTTGATGTACATCAGAATGTCTTTTTTGGCATCGGCCGACTCGAGGAACAGCAACTGCGCGATGATGACGTTCGCTATGTTGTCGTCGACGGCCGCACCCATAAACACAATCCGATCCGCCATCAGGCGCGAGAAAACATCGACCTCCCGGAAATTCATCGGGCGTTCTTCAATGACCGACCGGGTCATGTTGTCGACCTGGTGTAGATACCGATCAACTGTAAGGCCGTTCAGGTGTTGATGATGTACGGCGAATCGGCGGAACTCGCTACGGCTAAACTCAGGGTAATTCATAAGATAGAAACTAACTAGGGGATGAAAATGGATTCGTGAAAAAGAGGGGCTAATCAGGGCAATACGAAGCCAGTTGGCTCGTAAAAAGCCACTATGGGATATCAAAACGGTTGGATGATAACTTGGGGGGTTATCCGAACAGGCGGATGTGGATGGCTTCTAACTCAGCGCGGAGTTGCCGACGACCAAACAGACGCAGTGCCCTATACGCCCGTTGCTGGCTGGCCAGCTTTTGTTGTACGTCCTGATCCCACAGCAAGCGAACTTCTACGTCGAGCTGCTGGTCTTCGGGTAAAGTGCCTTTGAGGTAGTCCTCCAGCAGTTGCACTTCGTTTAACAGAGGACGCATAGTTTTTATCGTTTAAACTGGTCGATGGACAGGTGGCTTACAGCTTTGCGCAGCCGCTCCAGACACTTAAATTTTTGCACTGTCGCGGAGCGTACGCTTCGGTAACCGTGCTGCTCAGCGATCTGCTCTAACCGCTGACCGAAGTAATAGAAGCTAACCAGAATGGATTTACAAGTCTCGCCCAGTTGCTCGACGAACGTCATTAGTGTAGCGGGCGATTGCTCATCATCTACCATTATCTCTTCACCAATTTCATCAACTGGCGCGTGCGATAACCCTGTTTTGCAGGCTCGCTTGCTCAACTCCTGCCGCCAGAGATTCTTGCAAATACCCATCAGATAGGTGCTTACCGATGACGTTAGGGTCAGTTGGCCGTCAATTGCCTTCTCGTAATAGGCGATGAGTGCTTCCTGAAAGATATCCTTGGCATCCTCGTCCGTACCCCTATTTTCCTTCACATAATGCCGCACCATCGGATACGTTTTCGCATAGATTCGTTCCAGCGTTCGCTCCCGGTCGGTTAGCAGAGCTGCGTCCATTGACAGGCTTTGTGTTGACATCATACACTTACGCTTTTTATGGTTTATCGGAATTATGCACAACTATCACCCAAGGTTAAGAAAAAATTTCCCAACGTAGCCAGATTCGATCTGGCTACGTTGAAGCGCGTAACCCAATTCATTGACCCTACCTCTTCTGGAAGAAAAAGACTTGTGTCAGCCCTTTTTCTGAATTAAACCGTTCAAGAAAACGTCCAGCTCATTTTAGAAAAGACCTCAGCATTTCGATCCTGGTTTTCAGCAGCCTAAACGGTTTGACAAGCCCGAACATCCTTACAATCAGCTACCCTCTTACCGCCTGCGCGTGAACTCGTTGACACCATACCTATACGGCGGCAGGACACTCGGGCGGCTTCGGCGCTGGCCAAATTAAAGATGGTCTGGTAGCACATCATTTTTCACGGAGCGTTTAATTTTGACGAAGCTATAACGCGTGATCCGCCGGCGAACTCGTAGGAAGCGATTTTATCGTATGAACCAACCGAGAAGCTTACTACTACGCAACGCAAGATGTATAGGAAGAAGCGGCTCTAAATCGTCAGGCTGACAAAACCTATTCCCGTGTAGCCAATGCCCTGTTTAACAATTTTGAGACTTTTGTGGTACAACAGTTCCCAGTGAACCAACAACCTTATATCAGACAAACTTTTAAGCCCTATCAGGCAGGTAAGCTATGGCCTGAATGATCTTTTCTACAGTACTATTCCAAGCAAAAACCGTCTATAATTAGTATGAAACCCCGTTCTTTACTTTTAGCCTACTTTTTCGTCACGCTCACCAAATTATCTGGTTACGCTCAGGCCCAAACCGAAACCTATGCCGAAAAGCTGGGATTTCCGAAGGGTAAAAAGGTCGTTATTCTCCACGTCGATGATGCAGGCATGAGTTATGACTCGAACATCGGGACGATCAATGCGATGGAAAAAGGCATCGCCAATTCGACCAGTATTATGATGCCCTGCGGTTGGGTTCCTCATTTTTTTGCCTACATGAAAGAGCATCCCACGATTGATGCGGGCGTACACCTGACGCTTACCTCCGAATGGAAAAATTACCGCTGGTATCCGATCGTTGGACGCGACAAAGCTCCGGGCCTTTATGATGGACAAGGCAGTTTCTGGCCCGAAGTTGCCGATGTGGTGGCCCATGCCACGCCCGACGAAGTAGAAGCCGAAGTTCGGGCACAACTGGCGCGTTATCGTTCGTTCGGTTTTCAGCCTACCCATATGGATTCGCACATGGGCACGCTGTTCGAGCCTAAATTTATTGGGCGCTATGTGAAAGTAGCCATCGACGAAAAAATCCCGATTCTTTTCCCTGGCGGCCACGCAGCACTGATTAGCAAAACCAATCGATTGGCAGCGCCTATGCAGCAAATGGCTCGTCAGTTAGGCAAACAACTTTGGGACGCGGGCCTGCCGGTACTCGATGATCTGGACGGAAGTATTACCAGTCTGAACCTGCCTGCCGGAGCGAAAGACTCAGATTTACAAAAATTCAAAACTCAAAAATTCATCGAACTGTTACAGTCCGTACAGCCCGGTTTGACGTACATCATCATGCACTGCACCGCGCCTACGCCAACGTTTGATCTGATCAGTAGCTCAGGGCAATCGCGAAAGGGCGACATGCTGGGCATGATGGACCCTGCTCTCAAAGCCTATATAGAAAAAGAGGGCATCATCGTAACCACCTGGCGGGAGTTAATGGAACGACGAAAAAAAATGTGAAAGAGCGAAAGAGTGAAAGAGCGAAACGTTTACAGGCGCTCTCACTCTTTCACTCTTTCACTCTTTCACTCTTTATGAAGATTAGTCTTATCTCCGCAGTGGCGGAAAATGGCGTTATTGGCCGAAATAATGAACTGCCGTGGCATTTGCCCGATGATTTTGCGTTTTTCAAGCGTAAAACCAGTCATCATCCGATTATTATGGGGCGCAAATCGCTGGACTCGTTAGGAAAGCCATTACCCAATCGCACCAATATTGTACTTACCCGAAATCCCGACTTTACAGCTCCCGGCGTAACGGTTGTGCATACACTGGATGAAGCCCTTGCCCAGGCAAAGGCTATTAATCAGACCGAAATCTTTGTGATAGGCGGATCTGAAATTTACAAAATGGCCCTTCCTGTTGCCACTACGTTATACCTGACCGAAGTCCAGGGCACTTTTGAAGGCGACGCTTACTTTCCTGCGTTCGAGAAAACCGAATGGCATGAAGTCAGCCGTCACCATCACCCCGCCGACGAACGACATGCCGTAGCATTCGACTTTGTGGAGTACGAACGAGTGGCTTGATAGCCTATCATCCCTCTAGTAACATTGGTTGAATTTGGCGATTTTTGTCATCCCTCCTGCATCGGGATGACAAAAATCGAGCTAACTCGCCCGATTACTTTACCAAAATAACACGCTCACTTCCGGGTAGTCAATATCGTAGGGCCGCTTGGACTCATCACCTCTGCGTTGTCTTCGGCTGTAACAAAGATGGTGGCGGGTTTAGCAATGGAGGTAGCTTTCAACCGACCTTCGAGCGCGCGCCCGGAAGGCATTATCTGACCCAGTTTATTGACGGGATCGTTACCCGACTCCATCCAGACTACGTAGGTATTTGACGGTGGACTGAGCTTTTTCGGCTCGGCCAGATTCCGTACGTTTACATTGACGACGTAGTTTTTGTTCTTATCTTTCCGAACACCGACTTTTCCCGACGCCGATGGCACAATCGACGAATCGCTGAAAACCAGTTGAGGAGTACAGGCGCTAACGGCCGCAGCTACGTATAAAGTAATAAGAATAGATCGGATCGTTTTCATGACGTTACCAATTGGTTAGTCTCTTAACCGATCCGATAATCCAGATGTTTGGCCGTTAACCGTTCATTAATCTCCCAATTGGTTAGCTTAACTTTCGGCCTTCAGCTTCCAAAAGGGCTTTAGTCCGACGAATACCTTCCTCTTCAGCCATCCCCTCTCCTTCGAACTCAACGCCGATGTAGCCTGTAAATCCAGCCGCTTTTACCAGTTTCAGCATTCGCCCATAATCGATTTTTGTTTCGTGACCTTTTGCATCGAACCTGTAGCTTTTGGCGCTAACCCCACCTTTGGCATACGGAAGCATTTCGGCAATCCCTTTATAGCGGTCGTATGGGCGGTCGCAGTCTTTTTCGGTGCTTCCCCAATCATGCGACTGACAGAAATTACCAAAATCGGGTAATAATCCGCAATTGGTCTTGTTAACCCCTTTCGCCACCGAGGCCATCCAACTGCCGTCGGATGAGTAACCGCCATGGTTTTCGGCTACTACATTCAGTCCCAGGGGTTTGATCCGGTCGGCCAGTTTCCCCATGCTGTCAATAGCGCGTTTCCGAACCTCATCGATGGCATCTTTATTTTGCAGATTAACCCGAATGGTTTTACAGCCCAGAAACTTAGCGGCTTCCGCCCAGGCATAATGTCGGTTTATGGAATCGGTCCGTTTGGCTGCGTTTGCATCGACCAGGCTCCCTGCCGTGTCGATCATGATGAGGTGATTCACAACGCCTTCGCTCTGACTCCGTTTGAGGAGTTCTTTCAGATAAGCCGGTTCGTTTTTCACAAACTGATCGACGTACTCGACAGCGGTAATACCAAAATCGCGTCGGGCACGGGTCGGAAAATCGAGCGTAGTCGTCTCTTTTTTGGCCAAAGCCCGGTGTAGCGACCACTGCGCCAGTGAAATCTTGAAAAATAAATCGTTGGGAGCTTCCAGGTCTAAATTGGGCATGAAGGGCAATGCGGATAAGGCCCCAAGCTGCCCTAAAAACTGACGACGGGTTGGATTCATGGTTGCTTTTTTTACTGTTTATTGTTCTACTTCGCACTCAAAACCGACTGCTTATATTTTGCGGTGCGGGCATCCCGAATGACGCCTTTCCAGTTCAGGCCGTAGCCAAAATCGTAGGTATTCCCTTCCGAATCTTTGTAGCAGGTCATGTCGCGGGGAACGTCTTCAGCTTGTGCTTCCACCGTTTTCATGTCGGCAGGCATTTGCATGGGCAACAGCGCCGAGGGTTCATGGGCTCCGGTCAGAATATCCAGCAAGGCCTGGTCCTGCACTCCGAAATGAACCAGTATCGCATTCGACAGTCCTTCAAACTCACTCACCACCGTCGGGTTTGCCATATTCAGGGCGACAATCACCGGCTTGCCATTCATTTTGGCGTAGGTTTCCGTTACCATCTTCAGATCCGTCGTGTTGATGGTCTTTGCTGTTTTGCCATTGTAGGTCCGGTTCGTGAATTTCTCCAGTGGGTCGCCCCCGGCAAGGCTTGGGTCACGGGTTCCCTGTGCGGTATAATCGCCATATTGCAAACTAACCGGAACATAACCCGTACCCCCAGCTTTGGCATCTGCACTACTGTAGCCGCCACCCGAATTCGGGCTTTGGATAAATACCAGCGCATAATCGGCTTCGGCCGGGTTATCCGTCACATTGACGTATTTCTTAACGATGTTCAGATTGACCGGATACGCCAGTTTTTCGGGCGTTTCCATACCGAGGAAATTCCGGCCAGCGGGTGTAAATTGTTTGGGAATGTAAACCGTTTTGCCTTTCGCAAGCGGTAACGCTTTAGCCTTGTTTTTGAGCATGACTACCGATTCCAGTTGGGTCTGATACCCCGCCTTCATGTACTCGGGCGTTCCCACCGATTTCTGCGATACCTGTGGGTCCAGATACGGGTTCTCGAACAGCCCAAGCCGAAAACTATTTTTGAGTAACCGTACCGCCGACTGCTCGAACCGGGTCCGCATGGCCGCTTCACCGTGGTCTTTCACGCCCATTTTATACGCTTCGATTACCGGGCCGGATTCGTTGTTGCCCCCAAACTGGTCTACGCCGTTCATCAGGATTTTATAGTGTCGTTCGGCCACGGTCAGCTTGTCAACACCCCACGATTTACCTGTCAGAAATACATCGACAGCCGTTTCATTCCCTGTAATTCCCCAGTCGGTGCAGACTACGCCATCGTACTTGTATTTGGTCCGCAGCAGATCGTGAATGATGTATTTGCTGTAGCTGTTCCCCACGTTCTCACCATATTTTTTGTCCTGGCCGTACGAGATGGTATAATAGGGCATCACAGCCGCTGCCGTCCCCGTTTTTCCGTTCAGTTTGAAAGCTCCGTTCAAAAACGGAAGCAAAGCCGTGTCGAAATTTTTGCTGGGATACACCGCGTATTTACCGTAACCGTAATGCGCGTCACGGCCGCCTTCGCCCGAACCACCACCCGGCCAGTGTTTTACCATCGCATTGACGCTATGATAGCCCCAGCCTCCCGTGATTTCGTTGGCTCCGTATGACGTCTGGAAGCCATCAATGTAGGCGCGGGCCATATCGGTAGCCAATTGCGGGTCTTCTCCAAATGTGCCACTCACCCTGTTCCAGCGCGGATCGGTAGCCAGATCGACCTGGGGCGACAAGGCCGTAGCGATACCCAGTGCCCGATATTCCGCAGCGGCAATCTGTCCAAACCGTTTTACGGCATCGGGATTGAAGGTCGCAGCCAGCCCCAGCGAACCGGGCCACATCGAAATAGCACCACCGGCTCCGGCATTGTATTCGGCATCGGCACGGGTACCATGCCGAGGGTCCGAGCTGCTGTTGATGGGTATACCCATACCCACCCCTTCGACTAATGCCTGAGCGTTGTTGTTCCACTCGGCAGCGATTTCAGGGCTTTGTATGGACGTAATAAGCACATGCCGCAGGTTATCCCGGGTCAGAAACTCTTTCTGCTGGTCCGACAGATCCGAAGCTTTGACCCCACTTTGGGCAAATACTTTGCCCCCATAGGTTCCTGCAAATGGTCCACCCGCAGCCGCCGGAATAGGCTGGTGACGGCTGTACAGCATTAGTCCGGCAATCTGGTCGATAGTCATTTTCGAGGCCAAATCTTTCGCCCGTTCCTCTACTGGCAAGCGCCAGTCTTCGTACTTATCCAGCCTGCCGTTTCTGTTCAGGTCTTTGAAGGCAAACCCTTTATCGGTCAGCAGTTTCACACCCGATGCGGGAGCGTATCCGATGGTTTTGCCGCCTTTATTAGTCACTTTCGTCCAGTTGCCCACCTTCGTTTCGGTCCAGTTCTGGCCAAACGCTGCCGAGGCCGATAACAGACCCAGTAGGTAGAGGCTAACGCTTCTTGTTTTCATAGATGTAGGTTAGTTTTCTAAATTTTGATCAAACCGCGAGGGCGCGAAGACGCAAAGAATTGTATTCTATTGCCTATTCTTTGCGTCTTCGCGCCCTCGCGGTTTGAATTATTTTAAAGTTAACTCAGTAATTTCAGCGCTACAGTCCGCAAAACGACAGGTCCGATCAGGCCGGAATCCAGCAATGGCGAATCTTTACTGTAGTGTTTCCAGGTTGTGAACGTAACTCGTCCGTCGACAGGTTTGGGCTTACCTTCTTTGTACCAGGCCGGTAGTTCGACAATAGCTCCGCTGCTCAGGCTGGCAAACCCACTGGCCCCACCACCCGGTGTAAACTTGTCAGGATCAGGCAGGTATTCATCACCAATTAGCCGGTTCGGCCATAAATTCGTTACGCCAATTTCCAGCGTATTGTTGCCTGCTTTAACCGCATCGGTGATGTCTAGCCGATACGGGCGCTTCCAGAGCGTGCCAAGATCTTTACCGTTGACAGAAACAGTAGCCAGTACCTCTACCCTGCCCAAATCCAGAAACAACCGCCGTCCCGACGAACCGGGTAACATGGACGCTGGGATCTGAATCGTTTTGATGTAGGTCGCCGTACCCGAAAAATGCTTCACTCCAGCCTGCTCATGCGTATTCAACGGAATCAGGTGGGCCAACGTGATCTGCTCGGGAGCGCCCATATTGGCCGGAAAACGCACCTGCCAGCTACCCGAAATTTCCATAGGCGGATTGATCCCGGAAACGGTCATTGGTGCCTGACGACCCGCCGTATCTCGCATTGTATACTGCCCATTCTGCCAGAAAATCAGGCCGGGCTTGCCATGAGCAGCGATTTCAACGGCCGGATTAGCCGCCGATGTGGGGCGTTCCTGAGCCGCTAGCTGCTTGATCCGGTCTTCCGATGTCGCTTCGGCAAGCAGTTGCGGTTCGGTCATGTCGCCATTGTAGAACGAAGCCCCATCGCTCAGATACGCCTGACCGATACCGGGGTGTACCTTGTTCGCTCCCGCTTTTCCCTGCTGAATGAGCTTTCCATTTACATAAATCGCCGGAACGCCTTCTTTGTATACCACCGCCACGTGAGTCCAGCCTGAAATGGGCGTTTGAGCCGACATCCGAAAGGTGGGCATACCCTCCGTTCGCTCCCAAATCGCCACGCCATTTCGCCCGATGGTTAGTCCGCAGGTAGCCTGACCAGCTCCGTACAGTTCCGTTCCCGAAGGTGGGTAAATGGCATAATAGTCGGTCCAGGGGCCTTTCACGTTTTCCAGCAAACCACCGGGAGCTAGCATGATATTGAGTTCTGGTTTGGCCCACAGGCTAATCGTAAAATTGTCGACAACGTCTCTATACAGTTTGCGGACTGGCGCGGGAAAAGGTTTAGCACTCAGTACTATTTCGGCCCCCTTACCGATTGACTGTATGGCTTTTTTAGCGGACGTACGGAACACAACAAATTCAGCGCCCGACGGATCGAACTGCAAAGGTACGCGGGTATATCCGGCTCCGGTTTCGTAGATCGGTATCGGCGTCATTTTCCCCGTCGAAGCATCCCATAATTCCGGCTGTTTCCCGGCTACCCGAAATGTGCAGACCGTTTCTTCGACCGTCCGGCGCTGATTAGCAACGAAGTACACCTGGGTATCGCCAATACGTCGGTGTATCCACGAAATGGGCGCATCGCCCGAACGGGAAGATACTTCCACATCTGGTTTAATGGCCAACGTATTGAGTACAGTCCGAATGGGTTGCCCCCAGAATACACGCCCTTTGTCCAGTTTATTTTCCGTAATCGTCGTGCCGTTGATGGAGCCCCAGAGGTCGGTCAATAGCTGCTTAAACTCCGTGTAGCCTTCCGAGTGCCGGTGCAGGCCAAGCGTTGTTTCTGGCTTTTCGCCCACAACCACCAACCCTTCTTGTACGAAGCCCCGCAGTTTTCGGAGCAGTGGCAAACTCAACGCCTTATGATCCTGAAGGACCAGAACCCGGTAGCTCATGCCATCAGACAAAATGAGTTTACCATCCTGAACCCGTGCGCGCTTGAGCAGAGTTTCTCCATTGATCAGGTCGTAGTCGTATCCCTGTGGCGGTGTTGGCGTTAACTCATACGGTTCAACTTTTGTGTACTGATTTCCTGTTTCACCCGTAAAATAAGCCAGGTCGGCTACGAATAGGCCCTGCTGCAACAGGCTCTGACAACGGGCCAGATAATCGAGCCAGGCCCGGCCCTGCTTCCACCAGGTAGTCGTCCGGTCGAAGTGAATGCCCCAGGGTCCCATGGTCATGCCTGGTACGGCCGTTGGGTGAGGCTGGTGCGCGTATCGGTGAAAAATAATCCGGTTCAACCCCTGCGTAAACATCCGATCACCCAGTGCTTTCATACCGAACGGATACTCCTGCCAACGGGCCGATTCGGGTTCGCCGGTAAAAGCTTCGGCCCCAACGATCTGTGGATTAGCGGGGGTACCGCCACCCGCCTGTTTCCCGTTGATATGCGCAATCGACGCAGCCAGTTTGGTCGTCCGGCGCATGGTCCAGTTGTTCTGAAACAACGACGACAACCCATGCCAGAATTCGCCCATGTTTACATCGACTCGTGAGCCAATCTGCATTTCTTCCATCGGTCCTCGGTCGTAGGGTTCGGCGTAGGCAATCATCCCCTGCTGGTGGCACAGTTCTGTAAATCGGGCGTAATAATGATCGGCCATCAGATCGGCCAGAACGCGACGAAAATCCCACAGGAAACGCTCAGTGAGGTCTATATTTTCCACGATGCGGCCCGTCAGGGTAGGCAAATATGCCAGCAACGAATCGCCCACTCGTTTCTGAAACTCCTGTGGAAGCTGAGCCGTCCAGTTTTGCATACCCACTTCGTAGCTGTCGATCAGCAAGCCAACCTTACCTTTACGGGCTAATGGTTTCAGCGTTGGCAGCAGGTTTTCCATCATCCTGTTGAAATGGAAATCGATGGCAGCCGGGTTGTATTTGTCGCATTCGAGGCCGATACCCGTATCGGGAGCCGAACGATTGAGTTCACCTTTGGGTGTATAACCAACCCGTAAAACAGTCCAGTTGCCGGATGGGGCATTCCAGCGTAACGAACCATCTTTATCCATGAACGTCGTCAGATCGACAATCGACGAGAGCCTGATAGCCGCTTTGCCCGCTCCTTCCGCATCATCCGTTACGCCCATTGCCCCAAAGGCCATATCCGTTTTCTTCCGCCAATCGGCTAACCGGGCCGTTCCCGAAAAGCGAAGCTGTGAAAAATGCCGTGCACCGGGCGCTGTGAGTCGAAAAAAGCGTGCTTTTATCGGAGCGAATTCAATGAGTGTCAACGCTTCTTCCGCTGAACGTCCGGCACTTCCTGACGCTACCTTACGAAACTGTGCACCATCGTCTGAGGCTTCCAAGGTGAGTTGAGGCCCGCCCCCAAAACCACCGCCCCCCGAGGGTACTTTTCCGATAGGTTTGCTCACAAAGGCAATTGACCGGGCTTCGTAAGGCTCCTTGAATTCAAGCAGAACGGTAGCGGGCTGGCCTTCGGCATTCGGTTGCACAGTGGCTCCTTCAGCACCAGCCAACCGCTCGGCCGACATAGGTTCAGTGCTACTGTTAGCCGTTATTTTAGCCATCAGTGATGCTAAAGATGCGTCGCCGGGAAGCGATGGGAAGGCCAGTACGGCTATGTCGCGGTAGTAATTGAGTTTTGCTGGCGGCTTGGGCAGCGATAACGTGACCGACTGCCCGCCCGTCAGGTAGGTTTCGCTCCAGGTTACCTCCTGCATGGCCAGTTCGGGCGTAATCCACGGACCGCCACTCGACGACCAGCCGGGGCAATTGTGCATGGTAAACTCCAGGCCCAGTCGGTCAGCTTCTTTCATAGCGTGCTGTTTCAGGCTGAGCCATTCGGGGCTCAGGTACACAACAGGGCCTTTCGGTATCCCCGTTCCGGCATCGAAATTCTGAAATCCACCCAGTCCGATCTGCTGCATGGCTTCCAGGTCGCGGGTGATGCCATCGGCCGTTACGTTGCCGTTCATCCAATGCCACCAGACCTGCGCCCGCGCTGACATGGCCGGATTAACAAAGGCCTCGACAAACGATTCAGCCGCTTCCGTATCCAGGGTCTTTGGCTTTCGATTGAATTCAATGATACCTGCGGGCGTAACCAGTGCCGCCAGACCAGCCGTAGAGCTATTCTTTAAAAAAGTTCGTCGTTTCATGAAGGGTGGGAGCCGAATTTACTTACCGCGAGGACGCAAAGGCGCGAAGAATTAAAGTCTGATAATTCTTCGCGCCTTTGCGTCCTCGCGGTGATTGAATAGTTTCTGCTACTTATTTAAACAGCATTGGGGTGTACTCATTCAGGTATTGCCGCCAGTTGATCCAGGTGTGGCCGCCCGACGATTCTTTGTACTGGTATTTGATATTGTGTTTATCCAGCAAAGCCAGCGTCTTTTTATTGGCGTCCATTACAAAGTCGTCTTTGCCGATGCTCACCCAGAACAACTTTTTACCCTTGTTGAAATTGGGGTCATTGAGCACTTTCGCATATTTGGTATCTGCTTCATCGGCCGTTGCGCCAAAAAAACCGGAGCTGAATACCCCTACGTAGTTGAATAATTCGGGATGAGTAAGGGTCACGTCCAGCGTCTGGAAACCACCCATCGACAACCCGGCAATGGCCCGATTTTCCGCATTCGTCAGGGTGCGGTAATTTTTCTCCACATGTGGCATAACCTCTTTCAGCAGTTCGCTCGAAAACAGGTCACGTAGCTGGTTCATCATCTGGGCATTGGGCATGCCATTCATGGGCGGCAGCGGCATACTTCCGTTTGGCATAACCACAATCATAGGTTTGGCCTTCCCGGCTGCGATCAGATTGTCCAGAATGAAACCCGACCGACCGATGGTGTTCCAGCCAGAATCGTCATCGCCACCGCCATGCAGCAGGTAGAAAACGGGGTATTTGGTATTGCCTTTTTCGTAGCCCGGTGGGGTGTACACATGCATCCGACGCATCATGTTCAGGGTGTTCGATGAGTACCAGACTTCCCGTACTTCGCCATGTGGAACGGCTTTGTTGTCTTCAAAAGCGGTTTCCGGCCCCGGCACGGCCATCATATTTTCCAGGCTACTGATTCCCTGCTTGATCACCGGATTCTTAGGGTCCATTGTCCGCACCCCATCGACCATCAACGTATACGAATAATAGTCGGGTTTTAGCGGCCCAATCAACACCGACCATACGCCCTGATCGTTCTTCTTCAGGCTTAGCGGCTGCGGAGTCGACAGAAAGTCGCCCCCTACGGTCACGTCACTGGCTTTAGGCGCATAAATCTGAATCAGTACCCGCTTATCGGCCAGTACGTTGGGTGATTTCAGGGTATCGTTGGGCGTAGGGGTTCGCTGTGGCGCCTGCGCCATTGCCAGTGGAGCCATAAAAACCGTCCATACGGCTGTATACAGGAGTTGTTTTGAGAAACGCATAATCGGATTGGGAATTAAGAAAATATAGGTTGGTTTGGAAGGCTTACTTACTCCGCCAGAGATTGGGCAGAAGTTTATAATACAGCAGATGCCGCCAGGTAGCCCAGTCATGGGCCCCATCGCCACCTACATAATACTCGTGTTTGATGTTGTGATGCTGAAGGGCATCGTGCAGGGCGATGGCCCGTTTTCCAATGGGCGCATTGGCTTCGTTAGTCCCCTGCCCTACCAGCAGATAATCGACTTTCTGATTGGCCGTTGGGTCGTTTAGAAACGCAGCACTGGTGGTTTCACTATCCACATCACCCGCGCTCAGGATGCCAAATGAACTGAACAGATCCAGATTTTTTAACCCGACAAACTGCGTGTGCCGCCCGCCCATCGACAAGCCCGCCAGGGCTCGGCCCTTCCGGGTTGCCACGGTGCTGTATGTCTTATCAACGAAGGGAATAATCTGCGTTTTCAGTTCTTCTTCAAATAGCGGAAAAGTTTTGGCCGTGTGGTTTGGGTCGCTGCGGTGAACCACCTGATTGTTCGGCATAGCAATAATCATCGGCACCATTTTGCCCTCGGCCAGCAGATTATCGGCAATGAAATTAGCCCGCCCATCCAACGCCCAGCCGGACGCCAGTTCGCCACTCCCTCCTACCAGATACAACACCGGGTATTTCTTTTTGGGCGAATAACCGGGTGGTGTATAGACATACATCTCCCGTTCGCCATTCAGAACCCCCGAATGATAAACATGCCGGGTTACGGCTCCATGCGGTACGGGTTTGGCATCGTAATAAGCGGGGCCATCGCCCGGAACCACCAGATTGCTATAGCCCGGCTGATCGTTGAAGCCTGTCAGGGTATTGTTCGGGTCCGGCACCGTTACGCCATCGATCACGAATTTATAGACGTAAATGTCCGGCTTTATGGGCCCAACGGTCAGTGTCCAGAGGCTGTCGTTATCTTTTTTGAACGGAATGGGATTTTTAGCCGATAGTGCCAGTAATATGGGGCCACCCGTCAGCATGACCTGCCTGGCTTCGGGCGCTTTAAGCCGGAACGTAACCGTGCGGTCGTCGTGTACTTCGGGCGAGATAACACTGGCTCCAAAAGGAAGCAGATGTTGCGTATTCTTCTGCGGATTCCAGTCCAGATTGACATGCGCCTGTTGGGCTTTCAGGCCGAAACCAGCCGTGAATACCAGAACAATACTCAGGCAGCGAACTCGATACATCGTCATGCAAGTAGCTTTGCGTCAAAACTACATAAAGATTGCGATCTATTGGTAATTCAGCAAGGTTTTTTTGTAGCTTTTCAGGATAGAGAATTGGAGGACGCTACAGGCCGTTAAATGGCAACTGCTTGCCAGGCAACAATACTGACTGGGCTTTCCAGATACCGTTCAAAATACATGGATGCTTTTATTGAAATAGCTCAGTTGATGGACACAGCCAAACCTGACAACGTTCCCGGCAACGATTGCGTAAAAAAAGGGCAATTGTTTCTTGAATGCCGCTTAATTTTTGGGTCACTTTACTCATCCGATTGGTCTCCAGGCTTCTTTACATCCAATAGTATTGGGGTAAAAAGCCACTGCATTTACCCTGACACTCATGAAACCGTTCGCTGGATTAGCCCTGGTTGTACTGGCAACCGCCTTCCGTGGCTCGCTTACTCATCAATCCACCAAGCTGTATACCTCAACCGCTGGATACGACCTGCCAACGGTATTAACCCCAGGCTTTCGAAATGACACGCTGCCTATCAACAAATTCGGTGCGGTAGCCGACGGCCTGACACTCAATACAGCCGCCATTACCAGGGCCATTGAGGAATGTAATCGGGCCGGAGGTGGCGTTGTGCTGATTCCGCGTGGATTGTGGCTGACAGGTCCGATCACCTTAAAAAGCAATGTCAATCTGCATCTGGCCGAAGGCGCGTTGCTGCAATTTACCGACCAGCGTAGTGCCTATCCCCTGGTCAATACAACCTGGGAAGGCGAAGAGGCCGTTCGGAATCAGGCTCCCATTTCGGGGACTGACCTTGAGAATATTGCCATTACCGGCAAAGGCATTCTGGACGGTTCGGGCGATGTATGGCGGATGGTGAAGCGGAGCAAACTGACCGACGATCAATGGAAGAAGCTGGTTGCATCGGGTGGCGTGGTCAACGAGAAGAAAGACATGTGGTACCCCTCCGAGCAGTCGTTCAAAGGGGCCACTATGTCGGCCGTGAAGTCGGGGCAGCCAATGAGCTACTACGAGGGGATCAAGGATTTTCTGCGCCCCAATATGCTCAGCCTGACCCGCTGCAAACGCATTCTGCTGGAGGGGGTCACGTTTCAGAACTCCCCCGCCTGGTGCCTGCACCCGCTACTCTGCGAGCACATTACCTTGCGGAATGTAACGGCTAAAAACCCCTGGTACGCCCAGAACGGCGATGGTCTTGATCTGGAATCGTGCCGAAACGGCCTGGTGGAAGGTTGCACATTCGATGTGGGCGACGATGGCATTTGTATCAAATCGGGCCGTGACGAGCAGGGCCGCAAACGGGGGGTTCCGACCGAAAATATCATGGTGCGCAACTGCCGGGTTTATCATGCACACGGTGGGTTTGTGATCGGTAGTGAAATGTCGGGCGGAGTGCGGAACCTATACGTAGCGAACTGTACCTTCATGGGGACGGATGTGGGGCTTCGTTTCAAAACCGCTCGTGGCCGGGGCGGTGTGGTCGAAAACATCTTTGTGGATGGTGTCGATATGACCAACATTGCCGGTGAAGCCATTTTGTTCGACATGTATTATGCCGCCAAAGATCCCGTTCCGCAACAGGGTGAGAGTAATGAATTGCCCCCGATTCCGGCTCAACCGCTGTCGGAAGGCACCCCTCAGTTTCGCTCATTCCAGATTCGGAATGTAATGTGCAAGGGTGCCGAAACGGGTATCCTGGTGCGCGGCTTACCCGAAATGGCGGTCAAGGATATTCTGATCGAGAACGCAGTATTGCAAAGCCGTAAGGGTTTGGTCTGCATCGAAGCAGAAAATATTCGCCTGAAAAACGTGGCCCTGATCTCACCCGCCAAAACCCTGATGCAGGTTCAGAACAGCCGCAACCTCACCCTCGACAACATCCACTATACCGACGGCACCGACTTATTGATGCATCTATCCGGCGACCGTACAAAAGACATCAAACTGCTCAACACCCCCACCTCAAAAGCGAAGAAAACCGTAGAAACCGACGCCAATGTATCGGCCAATGTACTGACGCTGAAGTAATCGCTACCGTTTACTAATTTCGCCGACCAAGGCTTGGACACTGTGCCAAAAGTACCTTGCTTTGTCAGGAGTCTCTTAGCGTTTATTTACCGACTTACGCAAGGTCACTTAATAGCAATCGACTTATAATCAACGCTTTGCTATTAAGTGTTCCGGCGTACAATAATATGTTGGGTGGCCCGTTCAGGCATTTGGCTTGTGCGTGGGTCAGGTTTCGCGCGACAGGCTGCACGTCCCGGAGCCGTCGGGCGGTGCGTGAGGGCAGTTGCGGTCGACAAACCGCACGCCGGAGTGAGTCAAGTTGAGGTCTTCAACGTCCATCGCTCGACTGACAGTCGGTACGCTTGCGTGAGTCAAGCGCAGAGTTTTAAAGGAATGAATGTGAATCACTTACCGGAAATTATTATGGAGAATTTTGAAAATAACCAGCAAGGAAGCGATAATTGGCAAAAAGCTCTTAAAGCACATAAAGAAGCTATGAAGCCTGAAACAGTTATGACACCAAAAGAATTAGAACAACGGAAAGCTGGAGAGAGAGGAGCGGAGTTAGTTAAAAAGGCATTGGAGGAAGACAACAAGAGAAATAAGAAAAAGACCTCTCTAACCGTAAATACGGAGTTTTTGAAAGGCTGAGTTCCGCTCTGCGCTGCCGCCTTTTCGTTCGACAGGCCGCACGTCCCGAAGGCCAGAGGCAGCCCAACGAGAGCGGGGGTGTAAAGGCGCAAAGTGCTGTTGTTCAGGCGACTTTCGCACCCCGCCATCAGCCCCCGCGGACGTTGGGTGCGGGTCCATAAAGTGCTTACATTTCCAGCTTTCGGGCGACAATTTGAACGCCCCGTTTGGCAGGTTCAGGCTTCCATTTCGGCGTTTCTGGCGACAAGCAGCGCGTCCCGACGGGGCAGGTTTTAGTTTGTAAGGCAACATTCGTGCGACAAGGCAAACGCCCCGACAGGCAAGGAATTTGGGTAAATTGCAAAATTGAATGTCAGCATACAAAGTGGTTCAAATTATCGTAATTGGGTGTTTATGTGCATTTCTGGCATTCTTTATCTGGTTTGAGGCATCATTTTATTCCAGACGGTTTATTGGCCAAGATGATTTACTACCAATTCTGTTAAAATTAGCTTTCTGCGCTCAAATTGGTATAGTTGCTTATGTCACTTATAAGCTGAAGTTCAAAGGGAGCTACGGTGATTTTGTATTGATTGTCATCATTATGACCATCTCTGTAATTATAAATGTCATTCTGTCATTTGTAAGCATTGAAATATTTACCGAGTCAAACGGAGTAGGGAAATTAGTTAACTTTCTAATCTATCTCGTTCTATTCAATATCTTGCCAGTAATGTTGATTAAAAGAAACTTATTGACGCAGACCTGAAAATTGCGCTCCGCGTGGGGTCGCTTTCGGTCGACAGGAAGCGCGTCCCGCAGGAAAGCGGGTCAGCCCAACCTCCGCTGAATTCGCGGGCGAATACATGCACGAAAACTGCTAAATCACCATAATATATAATGGCTGATAATCAGATAGTTACAATTTAGCACTACATCCAAGAAAGGGTGTAAAGGCCAAGCGTACGTGCGTTCAGGCAAGTAACTCGCGGGGCCATCAGCCCTTTCGGGCGATTCCTATGATTCAAACAAGACCTGCCAACTAAAAATTATGCAATTCTATCCCAAACAGGTTCATAAGCGGTTTGACGCTCAATAACAGCGACCATCCGATGCACAATTTTGTTCCTGACTGCATGCAATACGCTCATTTTATTCTTGCCTTCAGCTACTTTTCGTTCATAATAAGCTCGTAGTTCTACTTCCCTTTTAATGGCACCCAATGAGGCCAGATGCAACAGACACTTCAATTTCATGTTGGCCATTCGATTTACCTTCGTTCGGCCCCGGACCGACGTCCCCGATTCATAGGCGAAGGGAGCTATGCCTGAATAACTGGCCAGCTTTTTAGGGTCAGTAAAGCGGCTAAAGTTGCCGGTAAGCACCAGCATAAAAATGGCTGTTCGCTTACCTACTCCAGGAATGCTGGTCAGTAGATCAAAGTTGGTTTGGAGTGCTGGAGCAGCCTTGATTTCATGCTGAATCTGCCGCTCAATCAGCGCGATTTGCTTGTGCAGAATTGCCACAACGGGCTGGCTGGTTTGCTGATGCAGGAGCAATTCTGCCGCTAAATTCATGGCTTTGTAGTCAGTACTTAGATCAGCTAGCTCTTTAGCCATTTCCATTAACCGATCTCGCTGTTGAGCTAACTGGCGCACACGGCAAAGCACTTCGTCAGCTAAAGCAAATAACTGACAGTCACCGTGATTTCTGATACAATATCTGGCAATGGCCCGAGCATCGGCCTTGTCTGTCTTACCCCGCTTGATACCCAGGCTATGTTTAATCCTGACTGCCGAATCTAACCACAGTTTAGCGCCTTTAGGGTAAAAGAACCCTACCAGTGGTTGGCAGTAGATGCCGGTATGTTCCATGCAATGCAGCGTTGTGCCATGGGTGAAGTCCGGCAGTTTTTCCAGTCTCTTAAGTAGGGTCTCCATCCCTACTTTGGTGTTGGGTATGATTAGTTCGAGCACTATTTTTTCCTGAGTGTTGAGCACACAAACCGCCAGGGTTGTTTTGCCTAAGTCGCTGCCGATAAAATAGTTGTAGGGATTCATTTTTTGTTAGTTTTACGTTGATCAAAACCAGTACGCAGAACGTCTCCAACATAACCGTGATAATAGGGCTGAGACCTGAATTCCTATATGTTGCCGGGTTCTGTCAATTCAAGGGCCACAGGGGTCTGCATCGCACCAATGAGCCTGACTCCCGGTTGGGTGGATAGGTCAGTCCCTGTGTCCTTGAAAGATCTGTTTTTTAGTCAGCAAGGCAAAACCTGAATCTTGGTTTTAGCACGCGGACAAAACTAACGGTTGGGTGGTGGTCCATAAAGTGCTTGCGGGACGGGTCTCTTGTGACAAGTCGAACGCCCCGCTTGGCAGGTTTGGGCTTCCATTTCGGAGTTCCGGTTGGCAGGAAAAGCGCCTGAATCGGGCCGCTTTGGGGTCGCCATCTCCGGCTGGTCTGCGACAAATTGAACGTCCCAATTAGGCTACCTCGACAAGCAAGGCGGGTTATACCCGACAATGCGAACATTCTGGGTAGTTGCGGCTTGACGACCCGAAATCTATGTGGTTATGTATATTTTTTCTGCAACTTGTAAACTCTATCTACAAGATGAACAAAACCGAAATTTCTATTGATAATGAGGATATAAAGAAATTTTATACTCTTTTGGCAGAGCAAGAAAAAAGAGAAAAAGAAGAGATAAAAAAGAAAGAAGCGGCAACTACTTTCCAGAATGAAGAATTACCTAAGTTAGTCTGGTGGTCTCGGTTTGTTTTTATTTCGCTTATAGCTATAATTATCACTGGTTGTATTTTATTAAGCCTATATGAATCATTCCGCCCTTTTTGGGTTTGCATTATCTCGGGGGTTTTAGGAAGTGCATTTGCAGCTTTTTTATCAGCACTTGACCGTTCGGCTAATGGATGGGAAAGTAATAATGGAGATAAATATCCCAAAGAGGAGCCCAAAGATAAATTCAGCAAAAGAATGGCTACTTTCTTTTTGTGTAGACCAATATTTGGCCTACTGGCTGGGCTTTTAGTATATTTTGGTATGCAATCAAAAACCGTCGGCAAAGTAGATTTAAACACCAATAATTCAGATATTATATTTTTCTCCCTCGTAGCAGGATTTTTCATAAAACTACTTATGGACAAATTAAAAGACTTAATTGATAGTCTTTTCAAAATAAAGTAATGTTTGGAGCGGTTTCGCTCCGCGTGTGCTGGATTACCGCCGACAGGAACCACGTCCCAGAGGAGAGCGTTCAGCCCAACAAACAAAGGGTATAAAGATTGTAAAAACCTCGTGGCCAGGCAATTACCCCATCAACCATCAGTCCTTTGTGGCGTTGGGTGGCCCAAACAGTCATAAACAAGTGCGTATTTGCAATCTTTCGTGTGACAAGCTGCACGGTTCAACAGGAAAGCTGTTCTAACTCGTTCGTCAGCTTTCGGTCGGCACGAGGAGCGCCCCAGAGGTCAGATTGTAGGCTTCCATCTCTGGGTTTTGTGTGATATGAATACCTCGGTCGGGTAGGGCTTGTATTCCGAGTTTTTCATTGACATACCAAACTCATAACAAGACAAAGTTTTAGGTTTTAACTTCAGCCTTCCAGCCAATTAAAGAAATAGAAAGCAATAATAAAATGAAACAGGTAACTAAATTAGCTATAATCCTTTTACTAATTGCGAGTTCTCAAGTTTTTGCAAATCCAACACATGATGACAAAGAAAGTTCATCTATTCAGGGCCTTATCATTCCAGCAGTTATTGCCTTGATTGGATTTTTAGGGAAATCTATTTATGAAATCTATAACGACGGCAGAAAAAGAAGAATCCAAAACATTGAAGAGAAACTTAAATTTTTCTATTGGCCAATTCTTGTAAGACTTGAAAAAGATAATGCAATTTGGGAGACAATTCTATCTAAGAAACAGGATCAAAACACTGTTCAATACAAAATAGCAAATAGTGTTGAAAGAAACAGTATTCTTAAAAACCACCAAGAAGTTCTAGATATTATTGATAATTATCTTTATTTAGCTGAACCAGATGAACTATTCACCGCAGAAATAAAAAAATACATAAAAAATGTAACCATTTATAAAGCTTTACGTGAAGCTGGTGAAGAAACTAAATTTCCGCTTGAATTAGGTGCACCTTGGCCTAAGCAGTTTTTTCAAATTGTAAAAGATAAGACTGAGTATTTTCAAAATAAATTAAACAAAGAACCATTTTGAAAAAGCAGTATCTCTATTTCCCCATCTACAGGGATTACGTCCAGAAGGAAAATTTGCGACCTAACCGACCACGTGTGTAAAAGCTCCCAACGCCCACTATCAACACCCGTTGGCGTTGGATGGGAAAAGCAATGGGAAATCTATGTGTACTTTCTTAATAGCTGCCTTTTAAAAATTCCAGTTCTGGATTCCGTCACTGCCTGCGAATCAACTGTTTGTTCATTTCATTCACCAGCGACAACTTACAGGGCAAATGGAGCCATTTGACTTAACCTATTATGAGTGATTTCAGCGCTGCTTACCATTTAAAATCGGATAATCAACAGGATGCAATTGACCTTTTAAAGAAAGCTCAAGTAAAAGGCTATGTGTTTGAGCCCGTCAATGGCTGGACCACATTTGTTACAGAAGCTCACGAATGCAAACCTACTCCGTCTGTTACAACGCATAACAAAGGCTTGTTACTTCATTTCGACAGAACGAGCGATTTCCTTTGCTGGGGCTTCCATATCTACCAGAACCAAATCCAGGTTGGCAAGTATAGTATTTTGTCTGACGATGGAGAGACCTTAAAAATTATCGACCAGGTCGATACGGCCTCGCTTAGTCTGCTGGTTGATCCACCCCAAGTAGATATTCTGCAAAACTTGCTACACCCGGAAACTATAGATACCGCTTATCGACATGGTGATTACGAATTTGCACAGCTCGTCGGGTTGACCCATATCGAATGGGTTTCCTATTCGTTCATAACACGCCATATCGAAGACTATGCCGTCCTGATTGTCAATTAACGTTGCTTTTCGCATCAACGTCCACAACTGACGACTCGCGTACGACCATGCGGGTGGGAATCTTGATGCGCTCCGGTTGAAGTCCTTTGTATTTGCCCTCGATCAGATTGATCAATTGTTCGGCAGCTACCTGCCCAATTTCTAACGCAGGCTGTTCGACGGTACTCATCGGTGGGGCCAGCAAATCGGCCACGGGCGTGTTGGTAAAGCCAATCAATGACACCTGACCGGGGATGGCAATGCCCCGTTTTTTCAGGGCCGCTAATGTGCCCAGAGCGAGTCGGTCGCTGGCAGCAAAAAATGCGTCGGGCGACTGGCCCAACAGGTCATCAATAATCGGCTCGACTTCATTCTGCCCAAAACCGGCGTATCGCAAGAGATTTTCGTCGTAAGGAATCCCGTATTTTTCCAAAGCGGCCCGGTATCCGGCCAGCCGTTCCTGGGTGATGGAGATGTAAGGAGGAATGGTGATGTGGGCAATTCGTCGGCGCCCGGTCTGAATCAGGTGTTCGGTAGCCGCAAAGGCGGCTTCAAAATTATCGGCCGTTACACTGATCGAGTCAAGTTCTTTGGCAACCCGGTCGAAGAGAACAATGGGGAGTTTTTTTTCCTGAAGCTCCCGAATGTGCGTCACATCCGACGTGCTGCTCGACAGCGAAATCAGGAGGCCATCAGCCTTTCGGGCTACGGCCTGCTGCACTGTCAACACCTCCCGCTCGAACGATTCATGACTCTGAAAAATGATAACGTGGTACCCCCGGTTGTAGGCTATCGCTTCGATTCCATTGATTACCTGCGAGAAAAAGTTATTGGCAATCTGCGGCACAACGACCCCAATGACCCGGCTTCTATTTTCCCGTAAACTCAGCGCAATGGGGTTAGGTCGGTAATTCAGTCGCTCGGCATACTCAATCACTAACCGCTTGGTTTCCGGATTGATTTCGTAACTATCCCGCAACGCCCGCGAAACCGTCGATGTCGAAAGGTTCAGGGCACGGGCAATATCCTTTATCGTGATGGTATCCAAAGCAAAATAGTAGTAAAGTACAAAAATACACCGCCACTTGACCGAGGCAGCTCCCAAGGATCAACGTACCCGGCAACTCGCCATTTCGGAGCCATTAGCCAACAAATCCACCGATTGGCAACGTTCCCGACAACGTTTGCGTGAATAAATATCTTTAAAAGTTTAAATATAAAAAATACCCTACTTAATCTTACTTCATCAGCCCGCGAGTTACCCGTTTCAATGGCTACGGCAATTTCCATAAAAAAGACAATTTTCAGCATTAGTTAAATCGCTTTCAGACCCAGGACGTCTCATGCAATCCCTATCGGTTCAATCGCTCCCTACTGTCCAGTCTCAGCTTGCGCTGACCCTACCTTCCTCCAACGATGACCAACTTCCTGAGCGAGTGCTGCAGTTTGGTACGGGGGTTCTGCTACGCGGCCTTCCCGATTACTTTATCGACAAGGCCAACCGTCAGGGTGTTTTTAATGGTCGGATTGTGGTTGTGAAATCGACAAGTGGGGGCGATATGACTGCCTTTGCCCGTCAGGATAATCTCTACACGCTCTGTATTCGGGGGGTCGAAAACAGCGAACTGGTCGAGGAGACTGTCGTTTGCTCCGCCATCAGCCGGGTACTTTCGGCCAAACAGCAGTGGGATGAAGTCCTACAGGTAGCCACCAGCCCTGAGCTGCAAATCGTCATTTCCAATACAACCGAAGTCGGGATTCAGCTCATACAGGACGATGTCCGGCAGTCGCCCCCCGAGTCGTTTCCGGGCAAATTGCTGGCCGTTTTATACGCCCGTTACCAAGCCTTCAATGGTGACCCTACCAAAGGGTTGGTGATCGTACCGACTGAACTGATCCCTGACAACGGCACCAAACTCGAAGCGATTCTGCTTGAACTGGCTCACCGCAATGCGCTGGAAGGACCTTTTATCGACTGGCTCGAAAGCGCCAATACCTGCTGCAACTCACTGGTTGACCGTATCGTTCCCGGCCGCCCGGACCCGGCTACGCACCATGCTTTGACCGAGCAACTAGGCTACGAAGACGATCTGCTGACCATTTCGGAAGTGTACCGACTGTGGGCCATTGAAGGGGATGAGTCTGTACAAAACGTTCTGTCGTTCCATAAGGCCGACGAGAATATAGTTATCCGACCCAACATCGACCTGTTCCGCGAACTGAAACTCCGGCTTCTGAACGGTACGCATACACTCAGTTGCGGCCTGGCGTTTCTGAGTGGTTTCGACACCGTTCGCGAGGCTATGGACGATGAGCTTCTATCGTCTTTTATTAGCGGGGTGATGCTGGGCGAACTCATTCCAGGCATCCCCTATCCGGTTGATGAGAAGGCGGCCCAACGCTTCGGGTTTCAGGTGCTCGACCGATTTCGTAACCCATTTATTGAACACCGCTGGCTGGCCATTACGATGCAGTATTCGGCCAAAATGCAGATGCGGAATATTCCGACCCTGCTTCACTACTACAGGCAATTGGGCGTAACCCCTCGCTACATCACGCTGGGCTTTGCGGCTTACCTGCTCTTCATGAAGGCAACTACGCAGGAGGATGACGTTTGGTATGGCGAACGGGAGGGTGTCAACTACCCGATCTACGATGCCCAGGCCGGTTACTTCGCCGACCTATGGGCGCGGCTTTCCCCGCAGGCACTAACCATAACCGTTCTACAGAATACGACTTTATGGGGTCATGACCTGAATCAATTACCAGGATTTGCAGATTCGGTAAGCCTCTATTTAGTACAAATGATCGAAACCGGCGTATTCAATACGGTATCGGCCCAATTCGATCACCTTGAAACCCTATCAAAATGAAACAGAATGTTTTGAAAATACACCCTGACGATTCCGTCCTTGTAGCCCTTTCCGATCTGGAACCGGGCGATCGGGTGCACTGGGAAACTACAAATTTGATTGTCAGGGAAGCCATTCCGGCCAAACACAAAGTAGCCTTACAACCCTTCGAGCCCGGCGACACTATTACGATGTATGGCGTACTGGTGGGCAAAGCGAAGCAGCCCATTCCTATGGGTGGTCGGCTGACTACCTTCAATGTCCAGCACGCAACCAACAGCTACGATCTGAACGGGGCGTCGTATCAATGGACGGCTCCATCGGTTGAACGATGGGAAGGACAAACCTTTATGGGCTATCCCCGTTCGGACGGGCGGGTGGGAACAGCCAATTACTGGGTAGTGATTCCCCTCGTTTTCTGCGAGAACCGAAACATTCAGGTACTCGAAGACGCTCTGGTTCACGACCTGGGCTACGGTCGCCGGAACTCCTACCAGCAACAAGCGCAGGAACTGGTTTCGCTGGTACAGGCAGGCCGCTCAGTCGAAGAAATTTTACAGGCCGATCTGCAAACGGCGGAACAATCACTGGGGGCACCGTTGAAATTGTTTCCGAATGTCGATGGGGTGAAATTTCTTGTACACGACCTGGGCTGTGGCGGCACCCGCCAGGATGCGCAGGCCTTGTGTGGCTTGCTGGCGGGCTACGTCACCCACCCAAACGTAGCGGGTGCTACGATCCTGAGCCTGGGCTGTCAGAATGCGCAGGTAGCCATGCTTCAGGAAGAGATCCAGAAGCGCAGTCCGCAATTCGACAAGCCGCTGTTTATTCTTGAACAACAAGCACTTGGCACTGAAGAATCGCTGATCAGTCAGGCCTTACGCCAGACATTTGCCGGACTCATGCAGGCCAATACCTGTGTTCGAGAGCCGATGCCGCTGAGCAAACTGGTGGTTGGACTGGAGTGTGGTGGTTCCGATGGTTTTTCGGGCATTTCGGCCAACCCAGCGGTAGGCCACGCATCCGATTTGCTGGTAGCACTGGGTGGCACCGTCATTCTATCGGAATTCCCTGAACTCTGTGGTGTCGAACAGGAGCTATGCGATCGCTGTGTCGATGAAGCCACGGCCAGCCGATTCCGGGAGTTGATGAACGTATACGCCCAGCGTGCCAAAGAAGTTGGTTCGGGCTTCGACATGAATCCATCGCCCGGCAACATCCGCGACGGGCTGATTACCGATGCCATGAAATCGGCGGGAGCGTCGAAGAAAGGCGGCACCTCGCCCGTGGTGGCTGTGCTGGACTACCCCGAACTGGTCACGAAACCGGGTTTGAACCTGCTTTGCACCCCTGGAAACGACGTCGAATCGACCACGGCCGAAGTAGGGTCGGGAGCCACCGTCGTATTATTTACGACAGGTTTAGGCACACCAACCGGAAATCCTATCGCTCCTGTGATTAAAATTGCATCCAATACGGCTTTGGCTAACCGGATGCCTGATATTATTGATGTCAATACGGGTACCGTGATCGACGGCGACGAAACGATTCAACAGGCTGGCGAACGAATACTGAATCAAGTCATTCGGGTGGCCAGTGGTGCTATCGATGTCTTCGCCGTTCGTCACGGTCAGGACGATTTTATCCCCTGGAAACGGGGAGTTTCTCTTTAAAGAGTGAAAGAGCGAATGAGTGAAAGAGCGAAAACTAGCGCTCCTTGTTTATTCGCTCTTTCACTCATTCACTCTTTCACTCTTTAGTACATGAAAAAGCCCTTTCTGAACGAAGATTTTCTGCTGCAAACGGAGTCGGCACGGCAACTCTACCACGAATTTGCGAAGCCGATGCCCATCATCGATTACCACTGCCATCTGCCACCCGATCAGATTGCCGAAAACAGGCAGTTTGAGAACATTACGCAAATCTGGCTCTATGGTGACCATTACAAGTGGCGGGCCATGCGGACCAATGGCGTCAATGAGCGTTTCTGCACGGGAAATGCCGATGATTTCAGCAAGTTCCAGAAATGGGCCGAAACGGTTCCGTACACCCTCCGCAATCCACTGTTTCACTGGACACACCTTGAATTGCAACGGTATTTTGGCATTACGGAAACGCTCAACGGCAACAACGCCCGGCAGATCTACGATGCCTGCACCGAACAGTTGCAATCGCCCGATTTTTCGGTGCGCAACCTGCTGCGCCGGATGAACGTCGAAACCGTTTGCACTACCGATGATCCGGTCGATTCGCTGGAATATCATAAGAAACTGGCGGACGAAGGGTTTGAAATTGGCGTATTGCCTACTTTCCGCCCTGATAAGGCCATGGCCGTAGAAAGTGCGAGCACCTTCAACCAATACGTGGCCCGTCTGGAAGCAGCCAGTAATGTAGCGATCAGTAACTTCGCCGATTTCTTGACGGCCCTACGTCAGCGACACGATTTCTTTGCGGCTATGGGCTGTAAACTCTCCGACCACGGCCTGGAGCAGATTTACGCAGAAGACTATACCGAGGCTGAAATCGACGCTATTTTCGCCAAAATCCGTTCAGGTGCCGAGCTAAGCTCCGTAGAGGTACTCAAGTTCAAATCAGCGATGCTGGTGATTCTGGCCGAGATGGATTGGGAAAAAGGCTGGACGCAGCAGTTCCACCTGGGCGCCTTACGCAACAACAACTCCCGGATGCTTCGGGTGCTAGGACCTGATACCGGCTGGGACAGTATCGGCGATTTCTCCCAGGCACGAGCCATGGCCCGCTTCCTTGACCGACTGGACACCAACGATAAACTGGCAAAGACGATTATCTATAACCTCAACCCTGCCGACAACGAACTGATTGCAACCATGATTGGCAATTTCAACGATGGTTCGGTAGCCGGAAAAATCCAGTTTGGCTCGGGCTGGTGGTTTTTAGATCAGAAAGAGGGTATGGAACGGCAGATAAACGCTCTTTCTACTATGGGCCTGTTAAGTCGCTTTGTCGGTATGCTGACCGATTCCCGCAGTTTCCTGTCTTATCCACGGCATGAATATTTCCGGCGGATTCTGTGCAATATGCTCGGTAACGACATTGAAAACGGTGAACTCCCCAACGACATGGACTGGACAGGTCAGGTTGTACAAAACATCTGCTACGGCAACGCTAAAGCTTACTTCGGCTTCAGCAATAAACCCCTGTCGCTGGCGGTGTAATACGAGTTGGAACACAGGGATACACTGAGCCTACTAGAGATACGGAGATTTTCTTGGTGTATCTCTAGTGTACTTAGTGTATCTCTGTGGAATAATCTTTCTAAACATGATGCAAGTTTGTTGTTTCGGTGAGTTGTTGTTACGGTTTTCGCCAATTGCCAATGGGGAATGGATTCGACAGAAGGCTATGCCCGTATACGTGGGCGGGGCAGAACTAAATGTGGCTACGGCATTGGCAAAGTGGGGCATTCCGGTCAAATACAGCACCGTACTCCCCGAAAACTCACTGGCCGACGACATTATCGGGTACGTTTCGAGCCAGGGGATTGACCCATCGGGAATTGTCCGGTTTGGTCAGCGAGTCGGTAGCTATTTTCTGCCTCAAGGTTCCGATCTCAAAAATGCGGGTGTGATTTACGACCGGGCCCACTCGGCTTTTTCGGAACTGGCTCCTGGTAAAGTTGACTGGGATGCCGTTTTGGAACAGACAAGCTGGCTACATGTGAGCGCCATCAGTCCGGCCTTAAATGCCGATGTGGCTGCGGCCTGTACCGAACTGGTTGCTGTGGCTTCGGCCAAAGGGATAACGGTATCGATAGACCTCAACTACCGGGCGCGGCTGTGGCAATATGGGGTTTCGCCCATCGATGTTATGCCCGGAATTGTGGAGCATTGTCATGTGGTTATGGGTAATATCTGGGCAGCGAATACTTTGCTAGGTATCCCGATCGATACGGAAATCCATATAAAAGGTCAGCAAACCGATCTCCTGGCTCATTCTCTGGAAACCTCGAAAGCGATTCAGGAGCGATTTCCGCGCTGTGCTGTTGTAGCCAACACGTTCCGGTTTGATAAGGAACCAACGGGATTACGGTATTACACAACCCTGTATACCGAGGGAAAGCAGTATGTATCACCAGAATTGGTAACAGACTCCGTTGTTGATCGGGTAGGCAGTGGTGATTGCTTTATGGCTGGGCTCATTTATGGCCTTTACAAGCAGCATGATCCACAACAGATCGTCAATTTTGCGGCTGAAGCGGCCTTCGGAAAATTACAGGAGTTCGGTGATGCAACCAATCAGACCGTCGATGAAATTACCAAACGCCAACTATTGATAACGTCATTAATCTAAAAAGCCATTAAGTGGTCATTAGCCTTCGGCGTCATTAAGTACTCAATAAATGACTGATAATGAGCACTTGATAACACCGAAGACTAATGACTATTGAATGACCATTAAATGCCCTAGCTATGCCCTCTGATAAAATCCTCGATCTAGTCATCACTCACCCTATTGTCCCGGTATTCTATCATCCCGATGTCGACCACGCTAAGTCCATTTTGCAGGCTTGTTACGATGGTGGACTGCGTGTCTTTGAATTTACGAACCGGGGCGATAAAGCACTGGCCGTTTTCACGCAGTTGGCGAGCTATGTGAAGGACAAGTGTCCCGAAATGGCGCTGGGAATCGGTACCATTCTGACGCCCGAAGATGCCACCCGATTTATTGATGCGGGTGCTGCTTTTGTCGTGCAGCCCGTTATAACGGCTTCGGTTGGTGACGTCTGTCGTGAACGGGGTGTACCCTGGATGCCTGCCGGTTCAACCCTGAACGAAATCTATCAGGCTACCCTCCTGGGCGCCGAACTTGTCAAAGTATTTCCGGGCAATGTGGTAGGACCCGGATTCATCAAAGCCATCAAAGGGCCGATGCCTTCCCTGAAACTTATGGTAACCGGGGGCGTAGAGCCAACCAGCGAAAGCCTGAATGCCTGGTTCAAAGCAGGTGTAACAGCCGTAGGCATTGGCTCTCAGTTATTTTCCGGCGACAATGCCGACCCATCGGCGCTTCGTGACCGCATAGCCGCTTTAGTTCAGATTGTTACACCCTATATTCCGCAACCCGCATGAGCAAACCCGTTGGAAACTACCGCTGGACTATCGTAGCGCTCCTCTTTTTCGCTACGACCATTAACTACCTCGACCGGCAGGTAGTGGGGCTACTGAAACCTACGCTGGAAAAAGAATTCAACTGGTCGGAGCTGGATTACAGCCGCATTGTTCAGGTTTTCTCGGCCGCCTATGCCATTGGCCTGCTGATTTTTGGGCGGGTTATCGACCGGATCGGAACCAAAGTTGGCTATACGGTAGCCATTATCTTCTGGAGTATTGCGGCTATGGCGCATGCGATGGCTACAAGCACGATGGGATTTATTTTCGCCCGGATCGGCCTGGGGCTGGGCGAAGCGGGTAACTTTCCGGCTGCTATCAAAACCGTTGCCGAATGGTTCCCCAAAAAGGAACGGGCTCTGGCAACAGGTATTTTCAACTCGGGAGCCAACATCGGTGCGGTGGTCGCGCCCATTCTGGTACCCTGGATTTTAGGAATCTGGGGCTGGGAAATGGCCTTCATCGTAACGGGTGCCGTAGGGTTTATCTGGCTAATTTTCTGGTATGTTGGCTACGAAATTCCTTCCAAACAAGCCAAACTCTCGAAAGAGGAATATAATTACATCCACAGTGATAGCGAAGTCACGCCCGACGCAGTAGCCGATCATGGCAAACCCGTTTCATGGGGTCTGCTGCTGGGCAAGCGGCAAACCTGGGCATTTGTCTTCGGAAAGATGCTGACCGACCCCATCTGGTGGTTCTTCCTGTTCTGGCTACAGGACTATTTTTCAACCACGTTCCACCTCGACACCAAAAAGCCAAACCTCTATCTGGCCGTACTGTATACCCTGGTAAGCATCGGTAGTATTGGCGGTGGGTATCTGTCGTCGGCCTTGATAAGCCGGGGCTGGAGCGTCTGGAAAGCGCGTAAAACAGCGATGTTTATCTTCGCCCTCCTTGTCTTGCCCGTTATGGCGGTTCGCTTTGGTCCAGGCATCTGGGGTGCTGTAGCGCTGATTGGGTTGGCAGGTGCTGCTCACCAGGCCTGGAGTGCCAACATCTTCACAACGGCCTCCGACATGTTCCCCAAACGAGCCGTTAGCTCGGTGGTAGGTATCGGGAGTATGGCGGGTTCTATCGGTGGGATCATTTTTCCCGAGATCGTTGGTCGGATTCTGGACAGCTACAAAAAAGCGGGTGACCTCCAGAGCGGCTACGGCATTATTTTCCTGATGTGTGGCTCGGCCTACCTGCTGGCCTGGACGGTTATGCACCTATTGACCCCTAAAATGCAGCCTGTTCAGCTCGATATAACGGAGTCGGAGCCGGTTGTTTGATAACCCATTTTTGTCATGCTACCGGAGGAAACATTCTAGGTTCTCTTCAGCATTTTGAAGTCTTAAAATGCTTCCTGCGGCAGCATGACAAACTGAAAATAAAAAACCTATATCTATAAAACGTATCTCATTTTCCATCCTAAACAAAAGCCTACGATAATTCTAGAAACGATCTATTCATTATAACTTATTAGATGCGATGAATGTCCAACAAATGGAACTCACAGCTTCCCATCCATTGGCATTGCCGGTGGGCGTAACGCTCGACCGGTATATTATGCACCGTCAAACGGCTTTCCCGTATGCCACCGGCGAATTATCACAACTACTACGCGATATTGCCCTGGCCGGAAAGATTATCCACCGAGAGGTAAATCGGGCTGGATTAATCGATTTAACTGGCGGTATGGGCGTTCAGAACATACAGGGCGAAAGCCAGCAGAAGCTGGATATGATTGCCAACATCCGGTTTAGCCGTGCTCTGAAAAACGGTGGAGAAGCCTGCGCCATCATTTCGGAAGAAGAAGAGGGCATCATTTACACAGGTAACAACCACGGCAAATATGTGGTAGCTATTGACCCGCTGGATGGCTCATCCAATATCGACGTAAATGTATCGATCGGGACCATTTTTTCCATTTATCGGCGCGTTACGCCCATCGGTACTGACCCTACCCTGGATGATTTCCTTCAGGGGGGGCGTCGGCAGGTAGCGGCTGGGTATATTTTGTATGGTTCATCGACCATCATGGTCTATACGACCGGCCATAGCGTCAATGGCTTCACGTACGATGCGTCGCTGGGCGAATACATTCTCTCGCATCCCGATATTCATAGTCCTGCCAATGGTCAGATTTATTCCTGTAACGACGGTCATGTAGAAGGCTATGAGACTGGGGTTCAGGCGTATCTGGACGGTTGCCGCAAAAAGCAGTTCACAGCCCGTTATATCGGCTCATTAGTGGCTGATTTTCACCGAAATTTACTCAAAGGCGGAATCTATTTATACCCGCCAACCCGGAAAGCGCCCGACGGAAAGTTACGGCTATTGTACGAAGCCTTCCCGCTCGCCTTTCTGGCCGAAAAAGCAGGATGCCTGGCCACCTCCGGCCACAAGGCTATTCTGGATATCAAACCTACCCACCTTCACCAGCGCACCCCCTTGTACATTGGTGCGCCAACAATGGTGGAAAATCTGGTGGGAATGCTCAGCTAAGGCTTTTTCAAGTAAAGCTTATAAGCTTCCAAATCCGGTGGCTGTGAGGTCTCGTGCTATTTTGCCGGGGCCATTGCTACTGATCAGCGTACTCTACCATTTATTAGCCCATGGCCCAAGTCGTGGGCTAATATCATCCTCACTTCTTCCACAACTTGTCAGTCAATACATCCCGCATAACCTGATCGCGGTAATTACGGCTGATGGGAATGCGGTGCGACTGAATAAAGATCTCGTTGGCTTCGATGCCTTCTATTTTATTTATGGCCACCATGTACGATTTATGCACCCGGATAAAGGCGTGACTTTCCAGATTCTGTTCTAAATTTTTCAGATTCAGCAGGGTAATATACTTGCCTTTCGTAGTAAAAATGGTTACGTAATTCTGCAAGCCCTCCACGAACAGAATGTCGTCAAAAAAGAGCTTCTCGTATTTGTTGCCGCATTTTATGAAGAAATAATCATCAGCCGATTCAACCTTTGGAGAGCCCGAAGAGACTGACTGATTCAGGAGCCGGTGGTAGTCTTTGGCTTTGTTGGCCGACTTAAAAAACCGATCAAACGTGATGGGTTTCAGCAGGTAATCGAGCACATTCAACTGAAAACCCTCCAGGGCGTAGGTTGGGTAAGCCGTGGTGATTATCACCATGGGTGGCTTCTGGACAATTTTCAGAAAATCGATCCCGCTCATTTTGGGCATCTGAATGTCCAGAAAGATGAGATCTATCGGTTGCTTATCCAGCAAGGCAATGAGCTCGAGCGGATTCTCACAGGTGCCTGTCAGTTGCAGAAAATCGACCTCGCGCACATAATTCGCTAGTCCCTCCCGCGCCAATGGCTCATCATCGATAATGACACAGTTCAGCATAGGTATTTACATAACCAATAGAACACAGATTTTTATGATTAGTGTGATTTTTTATGATCTGTGAAAATCATATGGCTCATAAAAATTCGTGTTCCATTTTGATTCAGAACTAGTAAGCTACTTGTAACCTGATGGCCTGCGACATTTCTGCCAGATTTAGCCGCAATGCAACGTTGAAACTCGTTGTATCGTGTTGAATGGTCAGACTGTATTGTCCAGCATACAATAAGTCTAGTCGGCGCTGTACATTCTGCAACCCAATCCCCCCGTATTTAACGACTTCGTTCCCCTGCTCTGCCGCCAGGCTATTAGCCACAAACAACGTCAGGCAGGAGCCATCCAGTATTAGTTGAATTCGAATCCAGTTGGCCCGATCACTATGCCGCGAAACGTGCTTGAACGCATTTTCGACGAAAGTCATCACAATAAACGGAGCGATAGCCAAGTGATCGGTATACGTGGAATCAAGATCGACCGTCACCTCCATATTGCCGCTTTGTCTGAGTTTTTGCAGTTCAATAAAATTTTGCAGATACGAAATCTCTTTACCAAGCGGTATCTGCTGGTCGTTGCACTCATACAGTTGATACCGCAGCAGCTCCGAAAATTTAGCCAGCGAATCCGAGGCCATATCGGGGTTTTTATGGATCAGAAAAAAGATGGAATTGATGGTGTTGAATAGAAAATGGGGGTTGAACTGATTACGCAGAAATTTCAGTTCGGTCTCCAGCTTTTCGGTTTCCAGCAACTGCTGACGCTGCCGGGTCTGAATCCAGTTTTTGGTCAGCTTAATACTCATCGCCAGGGTCATACTGGCTACCGTAGAAGGCAATGCGTTGCTAAAGAACGTGTTAAAGCAGGCCGATTCGCCGAATAGGTTATAGATTGTTTGCCCACTAGCGTAAGCACTGAAGTAGTACCCGCCAACAATACACAGCGTAGCGATCACTATAGTGAACAGCAAATAACTGATGTAAACGGCAAATCGGTTTTTCTCCAGATACCTCGGCATCAGAAAATACAGATTGAAATAAACCGCCATTGCCTGAAAAATGACATAGAAACTGTATTTCAACGCATACGGCAAAACGGTCATGCTTTGCAGCACTTTCAACGGATTGCCCAGCGTAACCACCCACCAGAGATAGTGATACAGAAACCAGAACGGCAGGTGATAGATCCTGTACTTAAAAAACCAGTTCTGACTCACTGAATTATCGGATAGCGCATACATGGTCGGCTGCACAGTTGGTCTGATTGACGGGTCTGACAAGTTACGCGAATCGGCTGAGATTATACCGTCCCAATCCACGAACGGCCTAAACCAATTGACCAATTACCTGACTCAAAGGACAAGCCGCCCATTTGTCCTGAAAGGCATCCATTTCTGAATTCAGACCTTTTTTTTCGCAACTCATCAACTAAATCAGCTCAGTCGTCAATTGGGTTTTAACATCGTTTCGTTATCATTTTTCTTTGCCGTAGTCGTTTTAATTCATCTCGCTATGCCTGCTTACTCGTTACTGATCAACGGAAAAACCTATCCGGTCGACGCTGATGCGCAGATGCCCTTACTATGGGTGATTCGGGAATTGGTGGGCCTCACCGGAACAAAATATGGATGCGGCATAGCGCAATGTGGCGCTTGTACGGTGCATCTGAAAGGCGCTCCGGTACGTTCCTGTTCGTTTCCCGTATCAGCCGTGTTGAACCAACCCATCACCACGATTGAAGGGATTTCGAAAGACAATTCTCATCCGATCCAGAAAGCCTGGATTGCCGAGCAGGTTCCGCAATGTGGCTACTGCCAGAGTGGTCAGATCATGTCGGCTGTGGCTCTTTTGAAGACCAATCCGCAGCCAACCGACGACGCTATCGACGCTGCCATGCAGGGCAATATCTGCCGATGTGGTACGTATCCGCGTATCCGAAAAGCCATTAAACGAGCGGCTGGCATACCTCCTACACCCAATGGCCAATGAAAAACCCGCAGGAAATAACCCGCAGAGATTTTATCCGGCAGGCAGGGCTTTCGGGCGTCGCCCTAACGCTCGGACTTTCCAGAACGGTTGCTGATAAAACGACCACCGAAATCATCAATCTCCAAACGGCCAGCCCGCCAGGTATTGAATTGATGTCCTGGATTTCCATAGATAAGTCCGGGAAAGTGGTGATTGTAACTCACCGCTCGGAAATGGGGCAGGGAACGTTTCAGGCCATTCCGCAAATCGTTGCCGAAGAACTGGAAGTAGATCTGGATCAGGCAACGATACGGTTTGCCCCATCTCATCCCGAAAAATATGGCCCTCAGCCTCAGGAAGGCAGTTTTTCTGTTCGCGGTTGGTACAAACAACTGTTGCAGGTGGGTGCTACCGCGCGGGAAATGCTCATCAGCGTAGCCGCTAAACGATGGCAGGTGCCCCCTTCCGAATGTTATGCGGAAAATAGCCACGTCATCCATCGCCAATCGGGCAAAACGGTTCATTATGGACTGCTGGTCGAAGAGGCTTCAGCCTTAACACCCCCTCAGAACATATCGCTAAAAAGTCGGAAGGAGTATAAAATCATTGGAAAGTCGCTACACCGACAGGACATTCCGGTGAAAATCAATGGTACGGCTCAGTTCGGGCTCGACAAAAAACTGCCGGGGATGCTGTATGCGGTAGTCGAACGTAACCCCCGTTTCCGGGGGAAAGTAAGCCGATTTGATGCAACCAGGGCAATGGCCGTGTCGGGTGTAAAACGGGTTCTGCCAGTGCAGCGAGCCGTTTGGGGTAGCCTTTATGAAGGTGTGGCCGTTGTAGCGGACTCCCTTTGGGCCGCCCTGCAGGGCCGCAAAGCGTTGGTAGTGGAATGGGACGATTCAGGGTTTGAGCATCTGGGCAGCGAGCAACTGGACGCGCAAATGCGGGAAAACCTCAAAAAGCCTATACCTTCAGAACAATTCGAGGCCGTTTTTCAAAACGCGGCTAAACAATTGGAAGCGATTTACGAAACACCTTATCAGTCGCACAGTTGCATGGAACCCCTCAACTGCACAGCTCACGTGCAGGACAACCGGATCGAAATTTGGGGACCTATTCAGGAAGCGAACTGGATACAAGCCGATTTGAGCGAACGAATGGGGGTTCCGAAAGAGCGTGTCAAGGTCAACATGACCTTTCTGGGGGGCGGCTTTGGGCGCAAGGCCTTTACCGATTATCCTTACGAAGCAGCCTTGCTCTCGAAAGCGATGAACGTACCGATTCAGGTCGTTTGGACGCGTGAAGATGACATGACGGCAGGGCCATTCCGTCCCGGTGGTTTTTATGCCTGTAAGGGTGGAATTGATACGGCTGGTCGTATTCTGGCTTTTCAGGCAATAACCGCCACCCAGTGGCTCGGACAGGCGTGGAGCCCCGAACCTTATCCTGAACCCGGCCCGCTCACCTACAACACAGGCAGTCTGGAAGGTATGCCAAGCCCTTATTTCAAAGCCATTCCGCATTATAGTTTTGGGGGTGTAGGTACTCGATCGCCCATACCCGTGATGTGGTGGCGTGCGCCGACAGCCTGTACGGCTGGCTTTGCTGGCGAAAGCTTTATCGACGAACTGGCGCACCTGGCCGGTCAGGACCCGATGGTCTTTCGCAGGGCTCACTTACCCGATAAACGCTATCAAGCCCTCCTGGACCGACTGGAAGCAATTAGCAACTGGAAATCAAGAGGCAAAAATTCGGGTTGGGGCGTTGCCGTTACGGAGTGCTTTGGCGGCATCTGTGGGCATATCGTACAGGTGTCACGCAAGCCAGACGGAACGCTTAAGATCAATAAAGTAATTGCCCTGATGGATTGTGGCTGGTATGTCAATCCCGATATCATTCGAGCGCAGGTAGAAGGCAGTATCATTATGGGATTAGGGGCGGCTATTAAACATGCGACTACGTTTAAGGATGGCAAAGCCGTAGAGCGAAATTTTACTACCTATGCGATGCCCCGCATAACCGATACACCTGAGATTGAGGTGCATATCATGGAAAATGATGAACCCGCCGGGGGCGTTGGCGAACCGGGCTTACCCCCCTTCGCCCCTGCTTTATGCAATGCCATTTTTGACCTGACGGGCAAACGCATACGTACTTTGCCGTTTAAACTGAATGAGGTGTAATTGCCATAAACAATGGGTATTATCGAAGTCAACAACGACGTATTCGCCTTGAACGGCTATGCAGCAGAAGTACCTGGTATAACGAATTAGCAATACGATGAGCCAAAACGAACCGACAACCCGAAGAGACTTTCTGAAGATCGGCACCCTGGCTAGTGGCGGATTGCTAATTGCTTTTGCCGCACCAGGAAAATCAACCAGCCTCCGATCAGTTCCCGGCTCATCCATTACGTCGCTGAATACTTTCCTCAAGATCGGTACGGACAACAGCATTCATATCATACTGTCGAAAGTGGAGATGGGACAGGGCATCTGGACAACCTTACCGATGCTGATTGCCGAAGAACTCGATTGCGACTGGAGACGGATACAGGTTGAACATAGCCCTCCGGGGAAAGCTGCTGATTTTCTGGAGAATCCGGTTTATAGATCGACTGGCGGATCGGAAACGACCACGCAGGAATTTGACCGATACCGACGGGCCGGTGCTACGGCTCGTATGATGCTGGTACAGGCTGCCGCCCAAAAACTTGGCGTTCATCCCGAAGATTGCCGCACTGAAAATAGCTATGTGATTGCCGGGCCAAAGCGCATCAGGTATGGTGAAGTCGCTACCGAAGCCTCGTTGTTGCCGGTGCCCTCCGTTCAGCTCCGCGCCCCGAAAGATTGGAAACTGATCGGCAAATCGCAGAAACGACTGGATACTCCCGAGAAGATCAATGGCAAGGCTGTGTATGGCATTGATCTTCACTTTCCGGGCCTACTAACGGCTGTAGTGGCGCATTCGCCGGTGTTTGGCGGAACCGTAAAATCAGTTGACGCGACTAAGGCCAAAGCCATTCGGGGTGTTCGCCAGATAGTTCGGATTCCAACGGGTGTGGCCGTGCTGGCCGATACGTTCTGGGCAGCAAAACAAGGGCGTGATGCACTGAAAATCGACTGGAACCTCGGCGAAAATGCAACGCTTGATACCTCCGCACAGCTGGAAGACTATCGGCAAATCGCTAAAACAGAAGGTTTAATCATCCAGAAGAAGGGAGATGTGGGTGCTGCGCTGGCAAAAGCCGAAAAGACCATTGATGCGACGTTCAGTTTTCCTTACCTCGCCCATGCCCCCATGGAGCCACTGAATTGTACCGTTAAACTTACTAAAGACAACTGCGAGGTATGGACAGGGACCCAATCGCCGTTGCTGCATCAGGCCGAGGTGGCAACCTTTCTGGGGTTTAAGCCTGAGCAGATCAAGTTTTATACGCCCTATTTGGGGGGCAGTTTTGGCCGACGTGGTTCCTTCAGTGGCGACTGGATTATGGAAGCCATGCACATTGCCAAAGTAAGTGGCAAAGCCGTTAAACTCGTCTGGTCAAGGGAAGATGACATCAAAGGTGGCTACTACCGACCGATGTACGTCCATACCGTTCAGATCGGTATTGGAGCCAATGGCTTACCTGTAGCGTTGCAGCAGCGGATTGTGGGGCAGTCGCTATTTACGAATACACCATTGGCCGATATGCTTGTTCAGAAAGGCATTGACTATAGCTCGGTTACAACTGCATCGCCCTATTCCAATTCTATTCCCGACCACTCATTCGAGCTGCACACCACATCAGTAGCTGTTCCGGTTCTCCCCTGGCGATCAGTCGGCAGTACGCATACCGTTTTTGTCACGGAAACCCTACTTGATGAACTGGCCACGCTGGCCCAAACCGATCCCGTCGCCTATCGCCGGAAGTTCTTCACTAATCATCCCCGGCATTTAGCGGCACTCAATCTGGCGGCTGAAAAAGCGAACTGGGACAAGCCGTTGCCGAAAGGCCGATTCCGTGGGGTTGCTGTTTGCGAAGCGATGGGGAGCTACGTGGCCCAGATCGTTGAGTTATCCATTGATGAACAGGCCATTCGCGTACATCGAGTAGTCTGCGCGATCGACTGTGGACTGGCCGTAAACCCGGACGGCGTTCGCGCCCAGATGGAAAGTGGGATTATTTTTGGCTTGACGGCCGCGCTGTATGGGGAAATAACCCTAAAAAAAGGACAGGTTCAGCAAAGTAATTTTCACGACTACCCCATGCTCCGTATGGCTGAGACACCCGCTATTGACGTACACCTAGTACCCAGCACCGAGAAAATGGGCGGAGCGGGTGAGCCTGGCGTTGCGCCTATTGCCCCGGCCATAGCCAACGCCCTGTTTGCCGCTACGGGCCAACGTATCCGCCAACTGCCTATTCGACTGGGTCAGTAAAAAGGCACTGAAATAGATGCCTTGCCGATAGTAGGTTAAAAAAGTACAGAATACAGTTAAAATAATCTCAGTTTTATTGACACATTGCTGCGAACACACTACCTTGTTGGCCCCATCGTGAGTCTTTATTCGATCTGCCAACATGTTTCCGATCAAATCGTTTCTGCCTTTATTTCTTATAGCAGGTTCAGCCACTGCGCTATTTGCCCAGCGCCCTGTCTCGGTTTCTTCACCCGATAAAGCCATTCAACTATCGGTCAGCAACAACGAAACGGGCAGCGTTACGTATCGAATTTCGTATAAAGGCAAAAAGGTAATGGAGCCATCGGGGGTTGGCTTTGTACTAAGTAAACCCCAGGTAGCGCTCACGCAGTTTTCCATTTCGGCTACGGATTCTTCTGAGCATGACGACACCTGGAAGCCCGTTTGGGGCGAAGTGGCTCAAATTCGCAATCACTACAAGGAGTTAGCTTTGACCTTAACCGACAAAGGGACTTCGGGCATCAAGTTGCTGGTGCGGTTTCGTATTTTCAATGATGGGGTCGGCTTCCGCTATGAATTCCCGCAGCAAACAGCCCTGACGCATTTTATTGTTGCGGACGAAAAAACCCAGTTTGCGCTGTCAGGCGATCACAAGACCTTCTGGCAACCGGGTGATTACGACTCCAACGAATACCTGTACAACACCACCCGACTGAGTGAAATTGACGCTGTGGCAGCATCTGACCGAGAGAAAGATACCGCGCTAAAATCGGTCATCGGACCCAATGCCATTCAAACCCCGCTGCTGATTAAAACAGGCGATGGGCTCTACATCAGCATTTACGAAGCGGCCTTGCTCAACTACCCGGTCATGCATCTGCAACTGGATAAGAAAAAGCTCGTGCTTACCTCGCAGCTAACGCCCGATGCGGTTGGTAATAAAGCGTACATGCAAACCCCTACGCAAACGCCCTGGCGCACCATTCTGGTCAGCGATAAAGCGACGGATCTGCTGGCGTCGAAAATGATCCTGAACCTGAACGAACCCTCCACCATTGCCGATCCATCGTGGATTAAACCGCAGAAATTCGTAGGCATGTGGTGGGAGATGCATATCGGCAAAGCCACCTGGGAAAAAGCAGGAGGTAAACATGGAGCGAATACCCAGAACGTGAAGAAGTACATCGATTTTGCTGCTAAATATGGTTTCGATGGGGTGCTGGTCGAAGGCTGGAACGTTGGTTGGGAAGATTGGTTTGGCAATTGGAAGGAGAACGTCTTCGATTTTGTAACCCCCTACCCCGACTATAACCTGGACTCACTCACGGCCTATGCCCAGCAGAAAGGGGTTCGGATCATCATGCACCACGAAACGTCGGGCTCGGTCACCAACTACGAACGGCGGATGGATGCCGCGTTTCAGTATATGCAAAAGGAAGGCATGAACACGGTGAAAACGGGCTATGTCGGCCGGATTATTCCGCGTGGAGAGCATCACGATAGTCAGTGGATGGTAGGACATTACCAGCGGGTTGCCGAAAAAGCAGCTCAGTACAAAGTCATGATCGACTCGCATGAGTCGGCGCATCCAACCGGGCTACATCGTACCTACCCGAACTGGATGGCCAGCGAAGCCGCTCGCGGCAGTGAATTCAACAATGCTCCTACTCTGGGCATTACGCCCGAACACACCACTATTCTGCCCTTTACCCGGCTGCTGGGTGGCCCAATGGACTTCACACCGGGCCTGTTCCGGTTCAAACTGGACCAGTTCGACAATACCCGTACAACCCGCGTCCGTACCACACTGGCCAAGCAACTGGCGCTCTATCTTACCATCTACAGCCCGCTCCAAATGGCGGCCGACCTGCCCGAAAATTACGAAAAGCATCTCGACGCGTTTCAGTTTATCCGCGATGTACCCGTCGATTGGGACGATACAAAAATCATAGCCGCCGAACCGGGCGATTACATCACCATTGCCCGCAAGACCAAAGGAAAAGACAGTTGGTATCTGGGTGCCATCACCGACGAAAACAGCCGTGACATATCGGTAGACCTTGATTTTCTGGAACCGGGCAAAACTTACGAGGCCACTATTTACCGCGATGCCCTCACCGCCGACTGGCAGTCGAACCCGGAAGCTTACGTCATTGAGAAAAAACCCGTGAACAGCAAAACCAGACTTCCCATTCATTTAGCGAAAGGCGGTGGCTGTGCCATTCAATTCCTGAAACAGTAAATATCGGGTCGCTTTTTCCAACGGACATAGGCGTTGTGGAGTCTAACCAGAAACGACTCTCATTGACCATGAAAAACGGCTTATACTTACTCGTCCTGTTCGGTTGCCTCTGGGCCTGTTCGAAATCCAATAATGACACGAACATTCCCCCGCTTGACGACACCAAAAATGTAACGGCTTCGCTGAATGATTCCGTCTGGTATGGTCATGGGATAGCCTCTAAAGTATCGCCCCTGGTCGACGGTGATTGTGGCCGAAATCGGTTTAACCTGTCCATCTCAAACGATTTGCCGTATCCGAAAGGACTGCGGCAGGCAGCACCGTCCATCTGTGCAGGCCCTTGCGACAGAACCCAATACCTTAGCTTTGAGAAAGTACCACTAGCTGTCGGCAAATACGATATCGCCAGCCTGAATGCCTGTGCCAGCACGCAATTGACGGGGGTGAATTACGGTCTAATCATTGGCGGTGATGCCATATTTTCCTCTTATATCGCCAAAGAGCCCGCCAGTGGCTGGATCGAAGTGACTAAAGCCGATACCATCGCCAATGTACTGGAGGGGAAATTCGAAGTGACGCTAGTGAGTCGTTCCACAACCAGCACCGCCACTGCCCGCTTCCGCAATGGTCTTTTTTCCCTTAGCCTGACCAAGTAAGCCCTCCAAAGCCGCATACTACGAAAATGCCCTATTCAACTATGGATAGGGCGTTTTCATTTGTAGAGACCAGTGCGCCAGTGCGACGATCCCTACAAAAAATCATCCCATTTCTTGTATATATAATTTTCTTATATATTTTTGTTTCAGATTTAATGTTAATGACCGATCAAGTCCTATGGATTCATCGAATCAGGAATTTTTACGGGGAACTCTCAAGACGATAGTTCTTCGGTTGCTGGCCCAGCAGGGGCGCATGTACGGCTATGAAATCACGCAGGCCGTTGAAGAACGTACCCATGGTGAACTGATGCTTACGTTTGGGGCCTTGTATCCGGTGCTCCATAAGCTGGAAGACGAAGGACTGCTGATTACCCAAAGTCAGGAGGTAGACGGACGGCTGCGCAAATATTATATGCTTACCCCAACGGGTAGTGCCACAGCGGTTCGGAAAGTCGATGAGTTCGAACGGTTTATCCAGCTCATGCGGCTGCTCATTAACCCCTCTTCAACCATGACCTTCGGGCAATAATTTTTCTATTCGCTTCACATTAGCCCTTCAGTTAGTTTATGAACAAACTATCGCCCGAGCAACTTCTCCGCCTGCAACAACAGCTACAGCAAACCAGACCACACCAGGCATTACAGGCCGAACTGCTGGATCATATGGCCTCTCTGATTGAACAACATATGGATCAGGGACAACCTTTCTCAAGCGCATTCGATCAGGTAAGCCAACAGGCCAACCCGCAGGCGCTGGACCAGTTAAAACACCTGTATCTTCAGGAATTTCCTACCCAACCGTCAACTATTCCCATGCGAGCTACGCGGATTGGGTTACGCCATCAACGACGTCCGGCGACCAGGCCGTTTCAGTACATGCTACTCTCCAGTGTGCTTACGTTTCTGATTCTGATGGGGTTTCTGGTGGTGGTTAGTCGACCACTGGCTATACCCATCGATGCGTTCCGAACCGCCTGGGGAGCCCTGGGATTGACGGGCATACTCATCGTTCGGTGGTGGTTGTCCCGCAAGAACACCAAACCCAAACGATTGCGGACTACCTGATTACGATCTATTTTACCCCCAATTAATCCCTTCTTGTGTCCTCACATACACGGGAATTATTCCCAAAAATCGACTTACAGAAGCCTTAGCCAATAACCTTCTAACGCTACCCTAACTCCCTTTCCCGATGCTTATTCACTACCTCACAGTGGCCCGGCGCCAACTGTGGCAGAATCGTCATGTCAATTTAATCAGCGTGCTGGGGCTCGGTATAGGGCTGGCCAGCGGACTGGTTATTTTTCTGGTTGTCAACTACATGTTCAGTTTCGACCGCTACCATCCCCACCTGGACCGGAGTTACTGGATCGTTACCGATATTAAGCGGGAGCGAGTCATGCCTACCGATGCCGCCCCCCGCCCCCTCGCTGAAGTTCTCCGACGCAACTATGCCTTTGTGGAAAATGCGACCCGGCTGGAAACCTTCTTTGGCCGGACGCTGAGCGTACCAAACGGCAAGGGGGGCTGGGTAAAAAAGTTCGCCGAAGCCCGAAATGTCTGCTTTACGGAATCTCAATACTTTGACATGTTCGGGGTAGACTGGGTGAGTGGCAATCGCAAAACGGCCCTCAATGCCCCCAACACGATTGTCATCAGTGAGCGATATGCCCGCAAATTTTTTGACTCCCAACCGGCAATGGGCCGAACCCTGCGGCTGGACAATCGTACCGACCTAACCGTAACCGGGATTGTGAAAGATCCACCCGCCAACACCCAGCTTCGGTTCGATGCCTTCGTTTCGTATCCCACCATTCCGGTATTGGAAGGCCCAACCGCTTTGGCCGACTGGCAGGGGTTACAGGCCATGTGTTTTGTGCGACTGCGAGAAGGAACCGACCCTACACTGCTCCGCCAAAGCTTACCCGCCATTCGACGCAAAAACCTGCCTCCTCAGGAAGCCGCTCATTTCGACTACCACGTGTTGCCCCTGGCCGAACTCAACCACGAGCGCAGTGGCATGGCTCCACGGCCTGTTCTCTATGCGCTCATCGGCGTGGGTGTGTTGCTGGTGATGGCGGGTTGTATCAATTTTATCAATCTGGCCACGGCCCGGGCGCTCAAACGGGCGCGGGAAGTGGGGGTCCGGAAAGTGATGGGAAGTACACGCTGGCAATTGGTCGGGCAGTTTATGCTGGAAACCGCCTTGCTCGTGTGCCTGGCTATACTCGTCGCTGTGTTGCTGGCCCAACTGTGTTTACCCTTCATCAATCAAATCCTGGCCGCTACAGTCGAAAAGCTTCAACCGAATATGTCCGTTGCCGATCTGGTTCAGCAACGGGCCATAGGCTGGTTCCTGGGGCTGATCGTCGGGGTTATTATCCTTTCGGGTTTGTATCCTGCGTTTGTACTGGCCCGTTTCGACCCTGTAACGGCGTTTGCGACCCAATCGACCAATCGGTTCTCAGGCCGACTAACCGTCAGACAGGCGCTTATTTGGGGGCAGTTCGTGCTGATGCAGTTATTTATTCTGAGTGTGCTGGTCATTACCATTCAGCTCCGGCATATGAGTCAGGCCGAATGGGGATTTCACCGCGAATCGACAAAGGTCGTTTTCCTGCCCCAGCGGGAGGCTTCTCCCCTGTCCCTTCTGCGTGAACACTGGTTAGGCATACCCGGTGTTGAGCAGGTAACCTTCGGCAGCGATCCGCCCGCATCGCCCTATAATCGGTCCAGCTCGTTCAGTTACCATACGGCTACCGAACCCGAGCCGTTTGAAACCCGCGTGCGGGCAATCGATGACCACTATCTGTCGGTTTTTGACTTACGACTGATAGCCGGGCGAAATGTCCGGGCCGCTGATACTACCGGACGGGATGTATTGGTCAACGAAACGCTGGTGAAGCAATTGGGTATGCGTTCACCGGCAACGGTGGTGGGTAAACGCATCCGTATAAAAGATGCCGACCGGGTTATTGTCGGTGTTGTGCGCGACTTCCGCAGTGGCGATCTGCACCAGCCGGTTTTACCCGTAACGCTCATTCATGATCTTCCGCACAGCCGGATAGCCATGCTGCGCCTGAGTCCAACGGATTCGCCCCAAACTCAACAGGGGATTCAGCAGGTGTGGGATAAGTTGTTACCCGATCAGGTCTACCATGCCGAAACCCTGACAGACCTAATGGAAAACTTTACCGAAATCGAGCGTCTACTAGCCGGAATGGTTCAGGCCTTTGCGCTGGTGGCGATTGGACTGAGTTGCTTAGGCCTCTACGGGCTGGTCACGTTCCTGAGCGAAGCCAAAGCCAAAGAAATTGGCGTACGGCGGGTATTAGGGGCTCAAACTCCGCAACTTCTCTGGCTACTGGGCCGGGAGTTTGGTAAACTACTCGGTCTGGGCTTTCTGGTTGCGGCCCCACTCGGAGCGTGGCTATTATCAACCTGGCTCCAGCAGTACGCCTATCGCATTTCGGTGAACGGGTGGTTACTGGCGGGCACCTTTATCCTGACTCTACTGATCACAGCCATGACCATCGCTCGTCAGGCATTAAAAGCCGTCCGCACCAACCCGGTTCTTTACCTAAAAAGCGAATAAGTCGGTTTATGAACTCCCACATATCGCTACTCTCTTCATTCGTATTCTAACTTCTCAATTACCCGCGTATGAAACTCCTGACTATTTGTCTAGGGCTGATGAGTCTGACCACTCTGGCGCAAACCAGTAAATCGGACCGTCTAAAAACAGGCTCGCGTCCAACAGCTCCTGTCGAAATTCTATGGGATAGTGCCGGAGTGCCGCACATCTACGGGCAAACCCTGGAAGCCATGTATTACGGCTTTGGCTACGCTCAGATGCAGAACCACGCCAACCTGTTGCTCCAGTTATACGGACAGGCCCGAGGCAAAGCGGCTGAGTACTGGGGCCCCCGATACCTGGATTCGGACAAGATCGTGACCTTGTTCGGCGTGCCTGAACAGGCTCAAAAGCAGTACACCCAACAGCCTGCCGATTACAAGCCCTGTCTGGACAGTTTCGTCAGCGGCCTGAATGCCTATGCCAAAGCCCACCCGGAAGCCATTGGCGCTGAATTTAAGCAGGTACTGCCTATTACGCCCCAGGATATACTAGCCCACGCCAGCCGGGTAATCGGCCTGGAATTTATCGGTGGGGCCGAAGCGGGAGCCGCTCGGGTAATGCCCCCTGGTTCGAATGCGTACGCCATTGCTCCTGCCAAGTCTGCATCGAAAAAAGCCATGCTGATGGCAAACCCACACCTGCCCTGGGAAGGGTTCTTCCTGTTTTTTGAAGCCCACCTGAACGGCCCCGACTTCATGGCCTACGGTGCCTCCTTGTTGGGTCAGCCGGTGCTTAATATTGCGTTTAATCAGCATCTGGGCTGGACGCACACAGTCAATACAATCGATGCGGCCGACCGATACGTGCTCAACATACAGGATGGTGGCTACCTGCTGGACGGTGTCAAACAAGCCTTTGAAACAAAGCCCGTTACGCTTCAGGTACGCCAGCCCGATGGTCAACTTAAACCGCAAACACTTACTTACCGATACAGCAAACACGGGCCGGTCATGGAAAGCCAGGATGGGAAAACCTACGCCATGCGCTTTGCAGGCTTGACCAATCCGGCGATGGCTGCGCAACACCACGCGATGGCGAAAGCCAAAAATCTGGCCGAGTTCGAAACGGCCCTCCAGCGCATGCAGCTGCCGATGTTCAATGTCATTTATGCAGATCGGGCCGGTAATATTCTGTACCTGTTCAACGGGAGTGTACCGATTCGCAGTGAAGGCGACTGGCCTTTCTGGCAAGGTCCCGTCGACGGTTCGGTCTCGAAGTACATCTGGAGTCAAACGCACCCGTATCGGGATCTTCCCCGCGTACTCAATCCACCGTCGGGTTTTGTGCAAAACGCTAACGACGCGCCCTGGAGTTGTACATATCCAGCCGTACTTGATCCGAAGGCTTTTCCAGGGTATATGTCGCCCGTAGGGATACCCATACGGCTGCGTCCGCAACGATCCATCAATCTGGTAAAGGACGACGCGTCGATTCGTTTTGATGAATTAGTGGGCTATAAACTCAATACGGGTCTGGAAGCCGCCGACCGATTTCTGGACGATCTACTGGCAGCCGTCGATCAACATCCCGACTCACTGGCCCAGCAAGCGGCTTCGGTACTCAAAGCCTGGGACAAAACGACAAATCGCGATAGTAAAGGTGCCGTTTTGTTTACAGCCTGGTTCGACCAGTTTAACCCCAGAATGGCAGCCGTCGGCTGGGACCCGCAACGCCCTGTTAGTACGCCCGATGGATTGAGGGACCCTAAAAAAGCCGTTGAATTATTACGAAATGCAGCCATTCAGGTGCGTCAAAAATATGGTCGGCTGGATGTTGCCTGGGGTGAGGTGAACCGATTCGGGCCAGCCGGAAATGATTATCCAGCCAATGGCGGTTCAGAACAGTACGGTATCTACCGGACCATTCATTTTGTGCCGGACCCAAAACTGCCCCAACTGAATCGGGCCGTCGCGGGCGACACATACGTAGCGGTAACCGAGTTTGGCGATAACGTGCGGGCGCAGGTATCACTCAGCTACGGCAACGCGAGCCAGCCCGGCCACAAGCACAACGGCGACGGCTGGAAACGCATGTCGGACCAGAAGCTCCGAGAAGCGTTACTGGATAAACAAGCCATTCTGCGCCAGTTGGAGAAAAAAGAAATGGTACAATTTGATACGAATCCGTAACGCAGGCTGGAAGAGGTCAAGAAAAACCCCTCTCCCGTTTTGGGAGAGGGGTAGTCCGACGATTCGGATGAGGAGAAATCGCTTAATCTTACAGCAGTGTTATAAACCCTTTGATCACCGATGCCAGTCGGATAGCATCGAATACGCGGGCTTCGCTGGCACCGTGTTTGAGCACACTCTCTTCGTGCGAGCGAACACAGAGCTCGCAACCATTGACCGCCGAAACGGCCAGACTCATCAGTTCAAAAAACTCCTTACCCAGCACCGGATTCATCATGATACTCATCCGAATACCGGGTTGCGTTTGCTGGTAATATTCCTTGCCGACAAAATGCCGGAACCGATAACATACATTGTTCGTGCTCAGCAGCGACGTACAGGCGATTGTTTCGGCCACTTCAGCATCCGAAGCGCCTTCCTGTTTGGCAGCAGTCGTCAGCGAATCAACCAGTGGCTGGTGTTTTTCATTGGTTGCTACCGACAGGGCCAGCAGCAACGCTTCCTTCTTCGTCAGGTTCTGGCTGCTATTCAGCACATTACCGACATTTATTTTCAGATCGCGCAGATACCGATGCTCGGCCTGAGCCAGTGCATCGAGCCGGGGATACTCCCCTTCCGCACTAAGCCCTACCAGATTCAGCAGCGACGTAACGGTTTCGTTTTGTGTGGTTATCATCTTTTAAAGAGCGAAAGAATGAAAGAGCGAAAGAGTGAGTGAGTGTCCCAGCCTTCGCCCTTTCACTCTTTCATTCTTTCGCTCTTTAAATTAGGCTGTTAGCGTGGCTTCGCCTTTTGTCCAGTTGCAGGGGCAGAGTTCGTCAGTTTGCAGGGCATCCAGTACGCGGAGAACTTCGTTTACATTCCGACCTACTGATAGGTCGTTTACGCTAACCCATCGAACAATACCTTGTGGATCAACGATGTAGGTAACCCGGTACGCTACTTTTTCGTTGGCTTCCAGAATACCCAGATCTTCGGCCAGCGATTTCGAGGTATCGGCCAGCATCGGAAATTTCAGACCACGCAAGTCGTCATGGTTTTTGCGCCAGGCCAGGTGAACGAACTCGCTATCGGTCGAAGCACCGATCACCATCGTATCCCGATCCTGGAAATCTTCAAATTTTTTGTTGAACTCAGCAATTTCGGTTGGGCAAACGAAGGTGAAATCTTTCGGCCACCAGAACATGACCAGCCACTGCCCTGCCGCCTTGTGATCTTCTGACGAGATTTCGTAAAATTCCTTGTCTTTATCCAGCGAAACAACGGCCAGTTTCTTAAACTCAGGGAATTCCGATCCGACAGAAACAATATGATTTTTCATAGAATTTATGATGGTTGTATGCAATGCACATTCTTATTCAAGTGCAAAGTAAACCATCAATCCTTTCCAGAAATATGATTTTTATCAATCATGTTATAGATAAAAACTATCAAAATTTCGAACAAATAGTGGCTATCAGGTATTTAAGCCTTGTTCCAACAGTTCGTTCTCGAAAAACTTATTGAAAGAATAATACTATTCATTGAAATGATACCAGGTATAATTTTATTGATATGAATCATATGTAGGAGACGCATCCTTGCATCTCCTTTGCGTCAGCCATTGTTTACATCAAGAATAAGCCATCCGGCCAGGAGACGCAAAGATGCGTCTCTACACAAATCATTCCGACCGCAGCGATTTGACCGGGTTCATCAGTGCAGCTTTGATGCTTTGAAAACTCACCGTTAGTAAGGTGACGATCAAAGCCCCCAAGCCCGCTACGGCAAAAATCCACCACGAAAGTTCGGTTCGGTATTCATACTTATGAAGCCAGGTATTCAGGAAGTACCAGGCAATGGGGGTAGCGATGCCAAAAGCGATAACGACCAGCACTACAAAATCTCGGGAAAGTAACGCCCATACATTCGTTACGGATGCGCCCAGCACTTTACGCACGCCAATTTCTTTGGTACGCTGCTCGGCTACGAACGACGCCAGCCCAAACAGCCCCAGGCAACTGATCAGAATCGCGAGAATAGCAAACCCGGAAGCCAGCTTACCGATTCGTTCTTCAGCCGCAAATTTCAGCGCATACTGCTGGTCGGTAAACCGATAATCAAATGGACTGCCGGGGTTGTACTTCCGAAATACCGATTCGATTTTCGCCAGCGATTCTCTGGTACTATGAGCCGGATTGAGCTTAATATTGATGACATTCGCCCAGCCGTAATCCAGGACATAAACGGTCTGATATACAGGTTTAAAGGGCGAGTCCATGAGCATATCTTTGATAACTCCCACCACTCTGTATGGCTTACCATTCCATTTAACCTGTTTGCCAACCGGATCTTTTATACCCATATACCGTACGGCCGTTTCATTCAGGACCATGCCCGATGAATCACTGGTAAATTGCCGGGAGAAATCCCGGCCCTTCACGAACTGCCAGCCAACCGTTTTGCCAAAATCGTGCGTAACGGCAATGGTCCCGAAATTTTCTTTAAAGTTGGGGTCTTTTCCTTCCCAGTCGAAACCACTATTCTGCGAGTTCAGATCGGTTGCCGGAGTCGATGAGGTCGACATGTCGATCACGGCTCCCGTTCGTATCAGATCATCACGAAGGGCATTATAGTGCTGATGTAGTTCTGGCGTGTTCATGGCCACCGTAATTAATCCACTTCGGTCATACCCCACCGGGCGGTCTTTGGCGTGCTGAATTTGCCGGAATACGATGATGGTGCCAATAATGAGCGTGACCGATACCGTAAACTGCACCACAACCAACACCTGACGCGGAATTGACGCAAACCGACCAACCCGGAACGTGCCTTTCAGGACCTTGACGGCCTGGAACGACGACAGATACAAGGCCGGATAGCTACCCGCAATCAGTCCCGTCAATACACTAAAGCCAATCCCGCAAAGCCAGAACACCGGATTAGCCCATAAAATACCGATCTGTTTATCAGCGATTTCATTGAAAACGGGTAATATCAAAAGTACCAACCCTATAGCCAGAACGAACGCAAACGAAACCACCAGCAGCGACTCGCTGAAAAACTGGCTGATCAACTGGCTCCGTACCGAACCAACCGCCTTGCGAATGCCCACTTCTTTAGCGCGCTTTTCGCTCCGGGCGGTACTCAGGTTCATGAAATTGATACAGGCCAGCAGCAGCACAAACACACCGATAATCCCGAAGAGCCACACGTACTGAATCCGTCCTTCCAGGTTCCCGACTTTATCCCAGCCGGAGTAGAGATGCCATTTGCTCATAGGCAATAGATAAACCACAGGTTTAATAAAGGCTACCTCCGGATTATGCTTTAGCCGTATATTTTTGATTTTGGCCGAAACGGCATCAAAATCAGCATTGGGTGCAATCTGAGCCAGTACCTGCCAGGAGAAATTGCCCCATTCAACATTGTCCTGCACCCGCTTCACCCACGCTTCCGATGCGACATACAGATCCCAGGGAGCAATAAACTTCATATCCCGGAACTCGGTATTGTACGGAAAGTCTTCATACACGCCCGTCACTTTCACGTCCAGCTTATTGTCGATCTTCATCAGTTTTCCCACCGGATCGGCATCGCCAAACAACGCGTTAGCCGTTGTCTCTGATAGTAAAATCGAATTCTGGTCTTTCAAACCAGTTCGCGTTCCGCTAAGCATATTCAGTGTGAGCATATCCGGCGCATCGGCACTTAAGTAGTTCCCTCGTTTGGTTAATTTTTTGTCGCCAACTGCTAGAATGTGATCGCCTGTCCAGGATGACATAATGACGTGAGTGAAATTATCGCCGTAGACCGTCCGAAGTTCAGTTCCCATTGGCGCCGGATTGTATTCGCCATGGAACACTTCGCCGTTGAACTCTCCGTTTTGCATGACCTTGGCAATGCGGTCGTAGTTCTGAAAATACCGATCAAAGGAAAGCTCGTCATAGATCCACAGACCGATCAGCATGGCCACTGCCATGCCCACCGCCAGTCCACCAATGTTGATGAAGGAATAGACCCGGTTCTTGGCCAGGTTCCGAAAAGCGATTTTGATATAATTCCGTAGCATAGTTGTTATTGCTGGATTGGGGTAATGGTTCGTATTTCGTTTCATTAATGACGGGCGTAACAAACTCACTACGTCGCGTATATACCGCCAGCGGGCTTGTTGTAGGCCTACTTCCCGGACGCGCTGCTGAAACAGTTCGTCCAGATCCCCTTCCAGTTCTTCGGCCCGATGGGCAGCCAGAATCCAGTGAAGCAGATACGTAGCAAAGCGGGGTCCGACGGGTCGGGGCGGGTTGTTGGGCATAGGACAAGGGGGTAAGGGCAAGGGGTTGGGGGCGGGTTGCGGCTTCGCTTAGCCTATGCCCCTGGCCCCTTGCCCTACGCTATTCCGATCGCAATGATTTTACAGGATTCATCAGGGCGGCTTTGATGCTTTGAAAACTCACCGTCAGCAGGGCAAAGAACAGTACCGAAAGGCCAACCGATATGAATAGCCAGCCGCTCAAGTCCATGCGATACACAAACGTGTCGAGCCATTGTCGGGAAGCATACCAGCCGATAGGTACAGCGATCAGAAACGCCACTAGCACCAGCTTCAGAAACGAACCTGACAGCATTCGATTAATTTCCAGAACACTGGCTCCCAGCACTTTACGAACCCCGATCTCTTTCGTACGCTGTTCAACCGTCAACGTCACCATTCCAAACAATCCAAGACCCGCAATCAGGATTGCCAGCAGGGCCGCATCGGTCATAAGTTCTTTCCATCGGGCATCATCGGCATAATCATTCAGGCGGTCATCTTCCATAAAATGGTACGAAAAAGGCTGAAAGGGAATAATCTGCCGATAAGCCTGTTCGATGGTTTGCAAACCAGCCTGCATTTGGGTAGGGTTCAACCTAACGTATAACTGATTCATCTGTTCGGCCCGACCAAGCTGGAACAATACCGGCTCGGGCTTATCGCGCAGAGATCGATATTGATAATCGCGTACAACGCCAACTACTGTCAGATCATGCCGGACACCCCCTTCATCCTGTCGTTGTACGACCTGACCAATGGCTGACTGGTTAGTTGGAAGAAATCGCTTCGCAAAGGTTTCATTCACCAGAATATTGGACTGGCTATCGGCAGGGCTGTTGGCACGAAGCCCTCGGCCTTTTAAAATCGGTATATTCACAAAATGCAGATATTGATCGTCGACCCATTCGTTGCCTGATTTTACGGCCTTATTCCTGATGTAGTAGGTCCCGGCCCGATGCCCCCCTGATTTTCGGGCAACGGCTTCGATACCGGGCCGATTTTGCAAAGCCTGCTTTAGCAACTCACCCTGCCGTTCGCGCCCCCAGGGTATATACATTCGTACCCGGTCAGCCCGCTCATAGCCTACATTGGCTGTCTGAATATAGCGAAACTGTCCGTGTAAAACCGCCGTCCCGATCAGCAACGTAATGGCAATGACGAACTGTAAAACCAATAACGGTTTGCCGGTGCTATAGCTCCGGACCAGGCCCGACCGACCGTACAGCACCTTGGCCGGGTTGAAGCCGGAGAGCACCCGTGCCGGATAAAAACCTGCCAGCGCAGTAACCAGTACTATCAGGGCGGCAAAAAGGCCAACCGTCTGAGGGGTAAGCAGGTACTGAATGGTTAAAGCTTTGTTGGCAAGTGTACTGAATTGGGGCAGAAGCACATATACCAGAATCAGGGCCGGAACAAAGGCCAGGAGCGTCAGCAGGAAAGTCTCGCCAACAAATTGCCCGATCAACTGCTGGCGGGTGCTGCCCGTCACTTTTCGAATGCCGATCTCTTTAGTACGACGGAGCGACCTTGCCAGCGTGAGGTTGATGAAATTGATACCCGCCAGTAGTAAAATGAGCCCGGCAATACCACTCAACACATACGAATATACCGACGATGAACCACGTTCCAGACCATTACTCAACTCATAGCGGTCGTCGAGGTGCATAGAAAGAAAAGGCTGCAACTGGTGAGCCACCCGAAAAGCCCCCTGCTCCTGCCGAAGTTGGGCGAGTTGTTGACCAGCATATTTTTCGAAGATCGTTGCCATTTTCTGCTCCGTCGTCTGGAGGTCGGCCGTAGGCATGTCGGGCTTCAGCAACAGAAAGGTATTCAGAAACCCCTCCGACCAGTCACTTTGTGCCCAGGCTTTCTGATCGGGCGAGAGCGACGCTACAAAAGGTCTTAGCAAATCAAAACGGAGGCTCGAATTGGTTGGGGGCGTTTTCACAACGCCCGTAATCCGATAGTTCTCAAAATTTCCGCCAGCATCAATTGCCAGTAGTTTGTTCAGCACATCCGTTGTGCCGAAATACGTGCGGGCCATATCGTCCGTGATGACTACACTTCCCGGATCGTTCAGCAGGGTCCTGGGGTTACCCGCTAGCAGCTTAAAGCTAAACAGGTCGAAAAAAGACGTATCAACGTACATAACCTGGTGATACTCGACATCCTGGTTCTGACGGACCAGCATTTCATACCCTTTTACCCGGCAAAACGCTGTCACCTCTGGCATCCCAGCGGCAAACGCTGGCCCCTGTGGCAGGCCCGTCGCTCCGTTGGCGATTTCGTTACCCTCAGGACTTGTTCCATTCAGTACCACCCGGTACAACCGATCTCCATGCGCATGGAAGCGATCGTACGACACTTCGTCCTGTACGAACAACAGTATGAACATAACCGCTGCAAGACCAATGCTTAGGCCAACGATATTGATGGTGCTGAGGCCGGGGCTACGAAGCAAATTGCGCCAGGCAATTTTGAAATAGTTACGAAACATGGCTGTATGGGTTGGTCCTGGAAAATCGAGTACTGTTTGTCGTTTGATCAGTGATGGTCGCATTAGGCTCACTACATCCCGTATATATCGCCAACGAGCTTTTCTCAACCCTACCTCCCGGACGCGCTGCTGAAACAGTTCATCCAGATCCCCTTCCAGTTCTTCAGCCCGATGGGCAGCAAGGAACCAGTGAAGCAGATAGGTAGCGAAACGGGGTGGTGTAGGTGATGGCATGGGGCAAGGGGTTGAGAGCAAAGGGTTGAGGGCGGGGGCTGGATACTCTTACCCTATGCCCTCAACCCCATGCCCTATGCTATTCCGATCGCAACGATTTCACCGGGTTCATCAACGCGGCTTTGATACTTTGAAAACTTACCGTTAGCAATGTAACCGTCAACACACTTACGCCTGACAAGGCAAACACCCACCACGACAACTCAGTACGATACTGATAGCTCTGAAGCCAGTTCGACAGTAGGTAATACGCCAGCGGAGTAGCCAGGCAAAACGCGAGAACGACTAATATGACGAACTCTTTCGAGAGCAGTTGCCAGACGTTGAATACCGATGCGCCCAGCACTTTGCGGATACCGATTTCTTTGGTACGCTGTTCGGCCATAAACGAGGCTAACCCAAACAGCCCCAGGCAACTGATCAGAATGGCCAGAATGGTAAATCCGCCCGCTAACCGGCCAATGCGTTGTTCAGCCCCAAATTTTCGGTCATATTGCTCATCAGCAAATTTGTAGTCGAATGGAGAATCGGGGCTATAGCGTTTAAAGACCTGTTCTACTTTCGCTAGTGCTTCAGGCGTCGATAGCTGTGGGGCCAGCCGGATATTGATGGTATTGACATTCCCGTATTCGACAACGAAAAATGATGGACTGACCGGCCGAAAGGGATCTTCCTTGATCATGTCCCTAATGACGCCAACAACCTTAAATTGGCGATTAGGCGAGCCCCGACGAACGAATTCTCCAATTGGATTCTTGAATCCCATCAGCCTGACAGCCGCTTCGTTCAGGATGATTGATGCCGTATCGGTTGAATACGCCCTCGAGAAATCCCGTCCTTCCTTGATCTGCCAGCCAACTGTTTTCCCATAATCGTGCGTCACGTAATTCGTCATGACCAGCGGCTTGCTACCGGGCTTTTTTCCCCGCCACGAAATATCCGTGGTGCCACCCGCTTGAAATGTGATCGGGTTCGACGATTCCGACATATCTGCCACGGCACCTGTATTGAGCAGATCGTTACGCAAAGCCGTATAATGCCTATACAGCTCAGGCGCATTCATCCCGATTTCGATCAATCCACTGCGGCTATACCCTACCGGGCGGTCTTTAGCATGTTCGATCTGCCGGAATACGATGATGGTGCCAATAATGAGCGTGACCGAAACAGTGAACTGAAAGCCTACCAGCACCCGACGCGGAATAGTGGCCGAACGGCTGGTCCGCATAATACCTTTGAGTACTTTGACAGGCTGAAACGAAGACAGATACAGCGCCGGATAGCTCCCTGCAATCAGGCCAGTCAGCAAACTAAAACCCAGTCCAGCCAGCCAGAAAATTGGATTCTGCCACAAAATGACCATCTGTTTCTCGGCCACCTGATTAAAGAAAGGAAGCGTAAACTGTACGAACAGAATGGAAACCGCAAACGCCAGAAACGCCATGAGTAGTGATTCGCTGAAAAACTGCGAAATCAACTGGCTCCGTAATGACCCAATGGCTTTCCGAATGCCGACTTCCTTGGCGCGTTTCTCGCTGCGGGCCGTGCTCAGATTCATGAAATTGATGCAGGCCAGCAGCAGCACAATAACGCCAATGCTACCAAACAACCAGACAAACGTGATGAGTCCACCCGTGTTGACACCATCTTTAAAATCAGAATACAGGTGCCATTGGCTCATCGGATGCAGGTAAAATTCGGGTTTATAACCTGGCGGATTATCCCGCTTCATCCGAATATCCTTTATCTTGGCAGAAACAGCCCCAAAATCGGCATCGGGTTTGATCTGGACGAAAATCTGATACGAATTGGAGTCCCACTGATCCCGATCAAGTTTAGCATTTTCATCGTTAGCCGCATAGAATTTCCAGGGAACCAGAAACATAACATCATCGAACGTACTATTGGCTGGGAAATCGGCATAAACACCCGCCACTTTCACCGTCTGTTTATTGTCCAGTTTTATTAGCTTATTGAGTGGGTTCTGGCCGTCGAAAAGAGCTTGCGCCAGCGACTTCGACAGCAGAATCGTATTGACGTCGTTTTTTCCAAACTGCGTTCCCGATACGACGTTCAACGATAGCATATCCATAAACTCGGGCTCAACGTAATTGCCAGTTTTCAGCAGCTTTCGTTCGCCAGCGGCTACAATAACATCCCGCGACTTCGACAGGGCAACCAACTCGAAATCGGGGTAGTTACTTCGAAGTTCCTGTGCCAGCGGAATCGGCATCACATCGTAGGCCGTCTTCTCTACGTCGAATTTCACAAACTGCCAGAGCATAGCCAGCCGATCATGCTTTTTAAACTGGCGGTTGAACGACAGTTCGTCGTACAGCCAAAGGCCAATCAGCATGGCGACGGCCATACCCGACGCCAGTCCAAAAATGTTGATGAAGGAATAGACCTGATTCTTAGCCAGATTCCGAAAAGCGATTTTGAGATAGTTGCGTAACATGGCTGTATGTTTTGGTCTTGCGTATCGATTTGTTTGTCGTTTGATCAGTGATGGTCGCATTAGACTCACTACATCCCGTATATATCGCCAACGGGCTTTTCTCAACCCTACCTCCCGGACGCGCTGCTGAAACAGTTCATCCAGATCCCCTTCCAGTTCTTCGGCCCGGTGCGGGGCCAGGAACCAGCGGAGCAAATGCGTAATGATGCGCGAGAGCTCAGTGTGTTTCATGACCAGGCGGTTTTAGGAATAGCATCCCACATTTGGTTGCGCAGTTGCCGAATTTCTTCTAATGCCCGTTGCCCGTAGGCGGTCACTTTATAAAGTCGTTTCCGTCGTCCACCCCGCTCCGCCGTCATCCCTCCCATTTCGGAGCTAACCAATCCCTTTTCCTGCAAGCGATTCAAAGCTGAATGCACCGCTCCCAGATTGACTGAACGACCCATTTGCTGCTCAATCTCATTGACTACAGCCGCACCATAGGCATCGCCCGCCCGGATGGCGACCGCCAACAACACAACTTCTTCAAATTCGCCTAGATAAGTCCCTTTCATAGCAAAGGATTAGTTGTGTAAATGTATAACAAATGCCTTGCCACATCGTAAAACAGGCCAATTCAGCGCGAATTGGCCTGTTTTACGATAAATCATCCGCATCGAAATGTCCGTTTATGGACAGTTTCTGTACGGACATGGACATACCGAAAAGTGTAAAAAATTTGAGAATCAGCAATAAACCGAAAAATTATTACACAATTTTTCAAGTCGCTTAACAAATCGTCCTCCTCCAGGGTTATATAGCCATGAATCGCTGATAGACGGGGATGCTGTGAAAGGCACCTAATTTTTAATAGTAACCGTCCTACTAAGCGAACCAAAAGCCAGGTGACTTCGCGTCGTCTGGCTTTCTTTTTATCACTTCTGCTGCAAACACGGTATCGACGCTACTCACAACCCACTAATGATGCGGGCGTATACATTGTTTCCCGGATTAATGTCATAAAGCCTGCCCTGATCGTCGGTCACATTCACTGTAATGTTCGACACACTACCCGAGTTGGCCGTTGTACGCGTCAAAGTAAAACCCAATACGCGCTGGCTACCCGCTTCAATGACCTGACCCGAATTGAGCATGATGGTCAATTGCTGTCCCGACAGATCGTTACTGACAGACCAGTTGGCATTATCTACAGGTACCGGATTGCTACTGCCACCCGATACGTTGATCGTAGGCAACGTAGCAGAAAAGGAAAGCATATAACCTGTAGGAACCGAAACCGTAATGGCGATGGGCGTGGGCGCAGTAGGCAGCCAGCCTACTTCCTGCACACTCACGATAAACTGCTTTTGGGCATTACCCACTGGAAAATTAGAATTAGGCAAAATGATGACTGGCGTCAGGTCGGGACCGTTGATGGCCGTTACGCTTACTACTTTGGTCTGACGGCAATCGCCATCACTAACCACTATCGTAAATGATTGCGGGCCGGGTACTGCCAGACTGGCCGACACTATGGCCGAGGTAGCAGGTCCTGTAAAGGAGACACCCGACGGTGCTTTCCAGAGGAAGGACGTACCACCCGTTGCACTTAAACTCAGGACTTGGCCCACATTAATCGTTGTTGCGCTGGGTTGAGCCGTCACCGTCAGGTCGCAGGGTGCCGCATTTACCGTGATGGTAAATCCGGTTGACGCTGTCAATCCTTGCGGATCGGTTGCTGTAATAAGCACCGTACTGATGCCCGTTGTCTGAGGTGTGCCCGCAATGGCCCGGGTCTTCGGATCGAAGGAGAAGCCGTTAGCAGGATTGATACTTGCCGAGTACGATAGCGCCCCTGGGGTTTCGGCATCCGTAAAGGCACTGACCGAATAGTCGAATGGCTGGTTCACGATGGCTATCTGCCCGGCGTTGGTGGCCGAAACAGGAGCGGTATTGGTAAACGAACAGGCCCCCGCACTCGTTGCACAGAATGCACTAAAGTCTCCACCACCCGGCAAACCGACATTTCCACCCAGCTTAACCGAGCCATTACGCGCACAAAAATCCAGAAAGCTGATGGGTATACAGCCGCTTAACTGATTATTATCCAGATACAGGTATTTAAGCTTCGGCAGGCTCGAATAGGATGCAGGAATAGAGCCATTAAGTTGGTTATTTGAGAGATCAACCTGTTCAAGAACAGACGAGCTGAAGTGAGTAGGCAACGTCCCCGTGAACTGATTATAGGATAAACCCAGGTAGATCAGGTTAGAAAAGTTCGATAAACTCGATGGCAAGGGGCCCTTAAGCTGATTGCCGTCGAGTAGTATGACGGATAGCTTGTTCAGCGCCGAGAAGCTGGCTGGCAGCGTTCCGACCATTTGGTTACCCTGCAACAGGATCGATGTGACCCGGTTTTCGCCATCACAATAAACGCCCGCCCATCCACAAGGATTACAGCCCTGCAACCAGCCCGTTTTGTATTTCCAGCCAGGGCCATTCGTTGCAGTATAGAGATCGACCAGCGCATTATAAACGGCCACATCCTGATTAGTCTCAATGGCCACGTTCACCGTTCCGGAAGAAGGTAAGCAATCGGCCCCGAAACTGGCCGTTACGGAATACACCCCACTCTGCTCAAGACTAGTAGACGCAAAACTGGGCGACCGCTCGGTAGAAGTAAAGCCAAGCGGTCCTTTCCATTGAAACGAAGTGCCCCCCGTAGCACTCAGATTGACAGGATTTCCCAAACAGATTAGGGCGGAATTCACGCGAGCAAGGTAAGGATTACTAGCGCAGAACTGACTTAGATCACCATTCAATGGCAAATCTGGATTGCCTCCGAAACCGGCCCGGCCACACAAAATACTATAGCTAGTGGGAAAGCAACCGCTTAGTGTATTGTTAAAAAAGTAAGCTGATTTAAGTTGGGTAAGCGAAGTTAGGCTGGTAGGTAGGGTACCACTCAGTCGATTGCTTGACATATTAATCGCTGTCAGGCTCAGTGGTAAATCAGGAATGCTACCCGTCAGGAAATTATTGTTTAAAAGGAGTGTTGACAGTTGTGGAAGCTTACTAAACCAGTCGGGAATTGGCCCTGTGAAGCGGCTATTGCTCAGATTAAGGGTTTTCAATCCGGTTAAGACCGATAAACCGCTGGGTATTGTAGCCTCTAGCTGGTTATCCGATAAGTCCAGCACCTCTAAGTTGGTGAGTGCCGAAAAGCTTTCGGGAATGACAATCACCGTTTGCGGCCCGTCCATATTACCGAAAATAGTGTTGCTTGTCAGTCGAATACCCGAAACCCGTCCATTGGCGTTGCAGGTGATCCCATCCCACGTGCATAGATCACAGCTTTTAAACCAGGAGTCAATGACTTTCGTGACATTATTGGCTCTGGCAAAATCGTATAGCGCCTGATAGTCAGGATGTGAGCAACCCGCACTAACGGTTATTAAAAAACTAGTCGAGACCGAGGTTCCTTCTGTATTGCTCCCCGTCACAACGACAGTTAAAACCCCTGGGCTAGTGGGTATACCCATAATTGCTCGGCCATAGTTATTATAGACGAGCCCATTGGCAGGTGTTATGGTAACGCTGTAATTTACCTGATTGTACGGAGCAGGATTAGCAAATGCCTTAACTATATACTGAAAATAAATACCCACCGTGGCCGTCTGGTCGGTATTGGGTACGGCTTGGGGAGCCACACAAATACCCGTCCGATTCGTACAGAAGCTAGTAAAATCGCCCCCACCCGGCAACCCTGAATTACCCGAAAAGTCGATAACACGCCCTCCGCCACACAACGCCGTCAGGCTGGCTGGCCAGCAGCCACTCAGCAAGTTTTGACTCATGTTCAGGGTCTGTAGATTGGTCAGCTTGCCTAGTGCTGCCGGCGGGTTTCCACTAACTCCGGTGGCGAACATGTTCAGATTTTTCAGGTTGACTAATTGGCTGATTTCGTCTGGAATACTCGGGATATACGCGTACGATAGATTTAAGCTTTCAAGCGTCGTCAACGATAGTACACCCGTAGGAAACCCATCCTGACCCGTATTCGTCAGATCCAGCACCTTCAGGTTGCGGAGCGTTGACAAACTGGCAATCAAATCACTGTTCACCGATATACTCTCCAATTTCAGCTCGGTCAGGTTGGGCAGGGCCCGAATCAGTTCGGGCGTAGGAGCCGTTACATTGTTTAATGTTAGGTCAAGTACCTGTAGATTGGTCAGTGCGGAAAGGCTAGCGGGGAGGGTTCCGTTGAGCCTATTACGGGGAAAAGACAGTCCCGTAACACGGCCGTTGGTATTACAGGTTACCCCATACCAGCCACAGGGGCTACAACCTGTAAGCCACCCTGTTTTATTTGTCCAGTTTGTCCCACCGGTAGCCGTATACAGATCGACAAGAGCAGGGTAGTCAGGGCTCGACGTTGCAGCCGTTAAAGAAAGGGTTGCCGTAGTGGCAGGACATGCCGTGATGCCGGTCGTTACGGTCACTGAATAAACCCCTGCCTGATCGGCTGCGAATGGCGAGATACCTGGATTCTGGGCGGTCGATGTGAAATTTTTCGGTCCTTTCCATTGATAAGAAGTTCCTTCCTGAACTGTCAGTGTAACAAATTGGCCAATACAAACCGGATTGACACTCGGCGATATAACGTAGGCTGTACAGGCAGCCATGGAAAAGCTCGTACTGGCCGACTGCCCACTCGGATCGGTAGCCGTAATCGTGACACTACTCACTCCCTGTGTTGTTGGCGTACCGGAAATAACGCGAGTCGATGGATTAAAACTTAGCCCATTGGCCGGATTGATCGTTGCGGTGTAGGTCAGGTTATTCGGATTCAGATCATCGCCAAACGCATTCACCGTGTACGAAAAGGGGACCCCGACCGTAGCGATCTGATTGGCATTGGCGCTGGCAACTGGTGGCGCTTCACAGCCTCCCAACACGACCGATGCCGTACCGTTGGCATGGGTCGCCACAATATCGAGCCAGCCGTACGAATTCACATCGGCCGTTGCAAACGCTATAGCCGCCGACCCCATCGTAAACTCGGTTGCTCCTCTCGGATCAAATTCAGCGACCTGATTCCCCAGCCGAACAATGCCTTTCCCCGACGCTGTGCGAACCAGCAGGTCCATCCATTTATTATTATCCAGATCGGCCATACCAGCCAGGGTTCCATTGAGCGTTACAGACGATAATTTCGTAAAACCACCGGCTCCATTGCCACGCCAGATATCCGCCATACCCGTATTAATCACCGTTCCATAGCCTACAGCCACATCCAGTTTTCCATCGCTGTACATATCACCCAGGTAGATCGACCCCGGAAAATCAGGAATAGCCAGATCAGCACCTGCCGTAAACGCTCCCGACGCGCTGCCCATTCGAACGTAGACAAACTGTTGAGACGACGAATTCTGAACCGAAACCGCCAGAAAGTCGAGATAACCATCGTTATTAATATCACCAACCGCTATGTCTTTGGTTGGATTTGCCAGAGTTGGAATCGTCGCATTCTGGCGGCTGACAAAGCCCCCCGCACCCGTTCCGAATAGTAGGGACACGGTTCCGCCCGTACCCGAATTAGCCGTTATTACGTCTAGCTTTCCATCCTGATCCATATCGGCCAGCGCAATTGCTCTTGGGGCAGCCCCCACCGCCACATCGAACCGGGCACTGGTTACGCTGCCCGTTCCGGTCCCTATCCGAACCGACACCGTATTTGCCCCCTGGTTAGCAGTCAATATATCCAGTTTCCCATCGCTGTTCACATCGCCCAGCACTACATCCTGTGGCGACGTGCCAACGGGCACTGAAATTGAGCCCGAGTAGCCTCCATACCCATTCCCCAGCCGGACCGACACCGTATTTTCCGACGCATTGACGGCTACAATATCCAGTTTCCCATCATTATTCATGTCGCCCATGGCTACAGCCGCCGGACTATTTCCTACACTGACTGACGAAGATTCTGTGTAGCCAATGTAAGGCTTGCCCGTACAACCCGCGCCGGTACTAACCGTGAGCGAGAAGGTTTTCTGGATGGTGCTCAACCCAACAATTCCTTTCACCGTAACGGTATAAACCCCAACAGGTTGTGCATTACTTATCCGAACAACACCTGTTGCGGGGTCGGCTGTCAGAACCCCTTTGAAATTAGGCGAAGCAGTTGCTATTAGACCACTCACTCCCACAGGCACGTCGTTAGGTGTAATGGCCAATACACCACCCTGTAGCATGCTTGTGCTGGGATAATCGCCCAGGCTCTGCGCCAGCGTAGGTTCAGCGACTGCCAATAAGAAACTGAGCATTAGAACGAAAGAAAACGTAAATGTGTGTTTCATAAGGTTGATTGATCGATTGGTCAGGAAGGTTTATGGGGTACCGACAGTGAATCGGGCAGTTGCTGAAGCTGCTGGTCGAGCTGCTCCACCTGCTTCGCGTAATAGAGCCATACGCTACCCATCAGCATACAGGCAATCAGCACTAAAATCGCCAGCGAGAGCCACCAGCGACGTTGGGGAGCGGTCGTAAATAGAGAATAGGAAAAGGGCATCGGAAGGCCTGTCGGGGATAGAAACAGACCGATGCAAAACAGGAAGAAACGGGAAGAAATGGCTAATTTTAGCCGTGGACAAAGCGTGGACAAGCTGCGGGACAGGCCGTAGACAGTACCCCCAAACAACTCATTTCCTGTAGATTAACAAAGCACCCTATAACGTTCTGATTAAGCTCTCCAGCGTGGTATCGGGGTCGAGCTGCTCCAATTTTTTGCGGAGTCGGTAACGGGCTTTGCGCACACTCTCCTGCGCCATCCCCAGCATAAAGGCCATGTCTTTGCTGGGTATTCCCAACTTCGACAAAGCCAGAAGCCGGATTTCGGCCGGGGTCAGGTCGGTATAACGGTCCTGCAGGTTTTGAAAAAAATCAGGGTACACCTGCTCAAACAGATGCTTAAACTGCTGCCAGTCGGCCTCGGTCAGAATCACCTGTTGAAGCATACTTTCTATGGGTGCCGGACTGACCACTGTAGCTGGCGGATGCCCTGAGTCAGTTGCCTGATTTAATTCGGCCGACAATTTCTCGATAAGTTCATTTTTTTCTTTCAAATGACTCATGTACTGATCCAGTTGAACGGTTGCATGCGCCAGCAGGTCATCGGCTCGTTTTTGTTGTTCGGCCTGAACCTGTCGTTCGCGCTGGCGTTTGAGCCGATTCTGATTGAGCGCGTAAATCCCCGCCATGGTGAGCAGCACAAGCCCTATGATGATGACATTCCGAATCAGAATTGCATTGGCCTTTTCAGCTTCCAGTTGCTCAAGTCGGCTCACATACCGTTCGGCATTCAGCTTAATGGTCGAATTGGTAACGACCTTACTGCTAAAAACCGCCCGTAGCGAATCTTTCAATACCTGAGTTGAGTCCAGATACAAGGTTGCTTTGGGATAGTTACCTGTTTTTTTGAAGTATTGCGCCTGAACCTGGTAGTACGTAAGCGGGTAATTGGCCCAGTGTTTATTACGGGTTACAATCCGAGCCGACAGGTCGATATACGTTTTTGCTTTTGCCGTACTATCCAGCGCCAGAAGAGCCTCTGCTACGTATAAGGCCGTAACCGCCGATAACTCCGACGCTTCTTTCAGGCAAAGCCTATAGCCGGGATATAAATACGGTAAAGCCTGCTTAGGTTCGTTCTGCACTAATAAGTTATGCCCTAATCCACTGGCAGCGATGCCCACATAGGTTGAATCGCCATAGGTTCTGGCCAGCTTAATGACCTTACGAAACAGTGCATCGGCTTTGGCATAGGCTTTTTGCCGCTGATACACCATCGCTGTGTTATTGTACGTAGCCACTTCATCCCGTCGGGTCAGAAACGGGTAGTGGAAGGCCAATTCCATATACCGAAGAAATGTATCGTAATCTTCGAAAGCATAATAGCGACTGCCAAAATTGGTCAGGTATTTATTGATCTCGGGAATATGCTGATAGCCAATCCGCTCAAATTCATGCTGTGCCCTCAGCAACCACCGAAATCCTTTATCAAATTCACGCTCACCGAAATAATACATGCCCCGCATATGCCAGTACGACGCTTTAACTACCGGAACCGGGCACTGATCCATGTGCGCTTCGGCCTCGTCGAGCACCGTAGAGAATTGGTCCGTAACGTCGACCAGATTATGACGAAACAGGATTTTGTGCAGATCAGCATACCAGTACAGCCGTTCGTCGTCCTGCTCGCTGGCAAATTCCTGAAGCTTATCGAGTTGGGCAAATAGGCGGGTAGTATCCCTGGCTGTATAGTGGGGGCCTTCCCAGATATCTTTCCAGATAGGATGTTGCCAAAGCTTGAAAATCCGCTGGTCGGGGCTGTAGCGAAAAAGCGTATCGACCTGCGCCCGTACCGACACAGCCAGGATAAAAAGTCCACTCAGAAGCAGCAACCGCTTGCTCCACTGAGTTTTCAAGGTTTTCATACGTTGTTTTTCTGAAGGCTACCCAAATCCCCTGTCATCTAGAAGGACACTCAGGCCCACGTATTTATTAGCCTTAGCCTATCGTCTAAATGTCTATGGCAAGATAATGGGAATTCAGGAACAGACACCTGACAGTAAGTACTATTTTCTATTCGGCTTAGACTTCTCATACACAAGGCTTTTCGCGCTCGCCATCCACCAAACGGCGGTACCTCTGGCTTGAAATAGGCCAGAGATACCGCCGTTATTTTTCGTTATTTCTCTTCTACGCTATCTGTTTACTTCCACGTAAGTCAATGTAGGCTGGTGCAGGTATTGTCAGATCGTTTGGGGCCATCACGGTTTCGGGATTTTAAAAATACCAGCCTTCAGTGCATAGCCTTCAGACTGTGGCAATGGATTCAAGTAGTCGGCGGGTAAGCCGTTGGTTTTTACCTCGCTCAGTACAATACTCCCGGATTTTTTCACATTCTGTTCGACCTGATTATTCTCCGTGGCTTCTACAGCCCCTTTGGGGCCAAAAAATCCCATGTAATGTGCATTCCCCGTAATGACCGAATTCCGAAAGGTATATTTGGGCGCGGTGTTTTCGGGGCGAAGCCATACGTATTCACAGTTGGTAATCAGGTTATTACTAAACTGAAAATCTGGATCATTCTGTCCGAACCACACTGCGGCTTCGTAAGAACCGGACACAATCGAGTTCGTTAGCGAAAAATCCTTGATGGCTTTGAACAGCAACAGAGCGTTTTTACAGCCGTAGAAAATGGTGTGATCTACGTGCGTACCGCCCCCATGCGCCCAGATCGCTCCCTGAATGGGTGATGAATTTTTCTCACCAATAAAATAACACTGCGACACAGTCAGTCCAGTCAGACTTTCGTTTTTTCGGGAAATGGGATAGTAATACTTCACAGCCGGATTGGCATTCCCCAAAAACTTGAGCCCTTTGAAGCTCACGTTATTCTGATCTACCAGAAAACCAACGGTATGCGGAAACTGAACCGTTGAATTGTTGGCCGACACGCTTTGGATGACTGGCATTTTGGTAGGTTGCCAGTCGGCGTCATCGGGCAGGGTGATGGCTTCCAGCGTGTATGAACCTGCTTTATCGGGCTGTTGCTTTGTTCTGAGTTCGGCCAGGCTCTGAAGCGTATATAAGCCCGGAGCTAGTTTAATGGTTACGGGTTCGTTTCCCGAAAAATCGTGCGCCAGCGCTACGGCTTTTTCGATACTGGCAACGGGTGAAGTCTGCGCGCCAGACGCGTTGTCTTTGCCATTGACGGCATCGACATACAACGTCTGGGCCTTGAGCTGCGACAGGCTAAAAGCGCTGAGAATAAAAGCATTTCGGACAATCTTATTCATAGTAAGTAGTTTAGAAAGAATCAATCAGATTAGTTTTTGTCATGCTTCCTGCGTCAGCAGGACAAAACCACTCCATTTTCCGGCTAATAAGAAAGTTTAAACAGGTTCAGTTGAATACCCCTGTTCGTCTGCATTTATTTCATCGTCTGAATGCCGACGGTATCATCCAGGCGGGCGATAATGCCCCAGCCGTAGAAATAATTGGCCAGCCCGATCAGGATTTCGTTATTACCCTCTATCAGGGGCAGTCGGATGGTTGTATTGTCAATCGTACAGCGGCCAGCCGGATATTTCTGCTGCGGAGTTCCGAAGTAATTTTTGTCGGCATACAGGAATTGACCGTTCACAAACACCCATACTTCGTCGCTGAAGCCCAGATTTAGCAGCCGTTCCTGGGCTTTACTGGATTGAATGCTAGTTTTGAGCCAGGCCATCAGACGTACTTCACCATCTTTATGGGCATACCGTCCGCTCAGGTTGACCATATTCCGGCTTCCGGCGCTGATGGGCGACCAGCGCGTGGTGCTATCGGGTAGCTCGGCCCGGCTGGTTTTTCCGTAGGTGCTCTGAACGCCAATAACCGGCTCTTTGCCAAACGGAAGTTGGATAGGTTCACTGACCAGCCAGTTTCGCAGGTAGCGCGTATCGTGCGTAACGAGGTTATACCCTGCTTCCGGATTGAGCCCTTCTGTTACATCAGGTTTGATAACCAGATTGGCATAATTGACCGTACCGCTCAGCGATATACCTCCCGACTTTTCGGGGCTTTCCAGTTCAGGCACAATCAGCGCCGGTTTACTCATGTCATTCACATACGCTTTTAGCTGCCGACCCGAAACCACCAGTTTTACATGATTCCAACCCGTCTCGACTAGGGTAGCACCCGTCTGGTATTCGTCTGTCAGATCCCACATGCTCATTCCCTTAATGATCGGTGCATATTGCAGCGTGGTCCGAACGTCGGGGGTTACTTTCCCGAACGAACGGATATAGAAGTTTTCGCCGTTCTGCTGGTCGGCATCCATTCGAAAATTGATCCCGGGAAATCCAGGCCCCGTGAGTTCGACGTCATATTCAATAGTGCCATTGCCGAAGGTTACGTCTTTCAGGACGATGCTTTTGGGGCCTTTGATTATTTTCATAATACCAGCCTCTTTTCCGGGCAGAAACTCAACCTGCCCCGGTGCATAGCTCCACCGTTCGGCGTTCATAGGGATGTGTAGTTCCTGCGGTTTACGAACGGGGGGTTTCTGGGCGTACATTGGCCGCGCCAGCACCAGAAGAAACATCAGCAGAAAAGGGAGTCGATACATACGGAGTGTGATTAAAGGGTTCGGACGGACGAAAACACAGCAAGGGATCGTTTGAAAGGCAATGGGAGGCATCGGAAATGATCGTAAAAACATGTAAACTCGTGCATTGATTAAGAATGTGCCAGCAAACGTACCGAGAAAGTACACCGGCGTATAATCATTTCGAATTCAAGTTTTTTCAAGTTTTATCACACTGACTAACAATGGTTTCTGACTCTACTGATTTGCTACGGTGCAAACAATTGATCGAACAGAAACTCGATTGGGGAGCCGTCGAAACCTGGACCAGCGCTGATTTTGAGAACTTACAGCAACGCATTCTGGACGAAACAGGTGTTTCGCTGAGTGCGAGTACGCTGCGACGCATCTGGGGGCGGGTCGATTACCAGCATTTGCCCAGTGGCACCACGTTGAATACACTGGCTCAGTTTGCGGGTTTTGCCGACTGGCGGCAGTTTGTTCGGTCGCAGGAAGTTCCGGCCGAATCGGTCCCCCAACCTGATCAACCGGATTCATCCCTACTGGCCATCCCCATGAAACCGTCCATCAACTGGCGTCGGGTAGGCTGGATGTCAGGCATAACGCTTGGAATTGTCCTGCTTGTCATAGTGGCGTTTGAACAGAAACACCCGCAGGTCGATTCGACTCAGTACAGCTTTAGCAGCAAACCACTCACCCGCACCCTTCCCAACTCCGTCATTTTCACCTACAATGCGTCGAACTCGCCAACCGATTCGGTCTATATTCAGCAATCCTGGGATCAGACCCGACGCGAGGTGGTGGCTAAAGATGGGCAGACCCATACGTCTATCTATTACGAACCGGGGTTTTACCGGGCCAAGCTGGTTGTGGGGCATGAGATTGTGAAGGAGCATTCATTACTGATTCCTACCAACGGCTGGTTAGGTACCATTACGACCAAATCCATTCCGGTCTATCTGAAACCGACCGAATTTCTGACGTCGGGCATGATGCGATTGCCCATTGCGACCATTCAGCAGAAAAATGTAGCCCTACAACCCGAAGCGCCTTTAATAAAATACTTCAACGTCGGTAATTTCGAACCCGTGCCCATTACGGATTTCGCGTTCGACTGTCGGGTAAAAAATGAATACAGCGAAGGTTCCGCCACTTGCCAGGTATCCTGGATTGTGCTGATGACCAACGACATGCCTATTTCGATACCGCTCTGTACGAAAGGCTGTGTTTCTGATCTGATGCTGATGGATGGAGCCCGAAGTGTATCCGGCAAAAACACGAATCTATCCGGTCTGGGCGTCGATTTTTCGGATTGGGTGCCTGTAGCCTGCCATAGCGATGGGCAGAAAGTCTATTACACGGTCAATGGCAAAGTCGCCTACTCAGCCGCCTTGCCGACGTCGAAAGTAGAAATTGTCGGGATCGTATATGGTTTTCGGGGAACGGGGGCCGTGAAAGATATAACCTTACAGACTGGTGGCAAAACCGTCTTTCAGGCATTTAATCCGCGCTGATCTCATGACGGAGATTTTCGACAACATCCGAAAACTGTACCGATTCTATCTTCCGCAACATGAACTGAAGGCGTACATTGAGTTTGTATGGAGTTAGCTTATAAATCAGTTTCTTTCTCTTTTTGTTGACGTTTAAGTAGGCAATAAGTACATCTGAACACAACTGATGTGACAGTCTGATCTTGTCGCAAATTATTGCTAAATTTACGACGAAACGTATATGTAAAAATGCTAGAAAACACTGAAATACAAATACTTGAAGAAGTATCACGTTCCCGAAGGGGCACAGTGTTTTTTGTTGATAATTTTTTACGTATTGCCACTGCCAAAACGGTAGCCAAAGCCCTGGAGCGATTGGTGCAGGACGGGAAGCTATACCGCGCTGCCACCGGCATGTATGTCAGGCCCGTTGAAGATGAGGTCATTGGCCCGATTCTACCAGACATTGAAACCATTGCGGCTGCCATTGCCAAACGCGATAAAGCCCGGATAGTACCCACCGGCAGTTATGCCCTCTATAAATTAGGTCTTACAACGCAGGTTCCCTTAAACATCGTTTATTATACCGATGCATCTCCGCGCAAGGTAACAGTAGGCAAACAGACAATTACGTTTAAAAAGGCCAGTGCCCGAAGTCTGGCCGCTACCGGCGAAATCAGTAAGCTGGTTATTCAGGCATTGCGTACCCTTGGCAAAGACAAGGTAACGGCCGATGAACTACGACTTATTGGGGAGCGGCTTAAAGACGAAAAACCGTATCATCTCCAGCACGACATTAACGTAGCCCCTGAGTGGATAAGGCAACTTTTGCGCCCACTCATCAATACACGCATGCATGATTGATAAAGTACGTTTGCAAACCTGGTTGCAATTGCCCGGTGCAACCCGGTTGAATATTTTTAATGAAACAGCCCGACGCATGGGGCTACCCGCCGTGGCTATTGAGAAAGATTGGTGGGTGGTGCATACGCTGGCGCTGGTGTTTTCGATGGAATGCGCCCCTGCGCTGATCTTCAAAGGCGGCACATCCTTAAGCAAAGGCTGGGGGTTGATTCAGCGGTTTTCCGAAGATATTGACCTGGCTATCGACCGGGATTACCTTGGCTATCCGGGTGATCTGGACCGGCAAACGATTAAAAAGCTTCGTAAAGCGTCTTACCAGTTCATGACGCAAACGTTTCTGCCAGAACTCAACGCCAAATTCAACGAAGCTGGTTTTACGGGGGTAAACGTAAGCTATCAACATACCGGGCAGTCGGATCAGGACCCGCTTATTGTTGAGATTTATTACCCAAGCCTAACCGAGCAGGAGACATACGTGCAGCCCCGTGTGCTGGTTGAGGTGGGTTGCCGGTCGTTGAGAGAACCCACCACCCACCGCACCTTTACGACGCTGGTTGCGGAGCAGTTTAGCGAACGTCCCTTTGCCGACGCGCCGATAACCATCCCGGTGGTCAATCCCGAACGAACATTTCTGGAAAAAATATTCCTGTTGCATGAAGAATTTCAGAAACCCGCCGACAAAATCCGGGTCGACCGCCTGAGCCGCCACCTGTACGACATTGAAAAGCTAAGCCAATCTGCCTTTGCTGACCTTGCCTTAAAAGACGCCGATTTATACCAAACCATTGTGGACCACCGCAAACGGTTCACGTCTATTACCGGGATCGATTACGCCAACCATAGCCGCGACAAACTGGCCTTTGTGCCACCCACACATTTACTAGCCGACTGGGAGGCCGACTACCGCCAAATGCAGGAAAACATGATTTACGGCGAAACCTGGCCTTTTGTGGAGCTTATTGAAAAATTAACGACCTTACAAAAGTGTATCAACGGCATTACATGGTAGTGGAGCAGAAACATACAGTATTTAAACAACGTAAAATTGGCAAGCTACCGGGAGATTGATGATTTTGAAATAGAATTAATGCAGTTGTTGTACCACTTATTACTAATCGATGACGGAAATTTTCGACAATATCCGAAAGCTGTACCGATTCTATCTTCCGCAAAATGAGCTGAAGGAGTTCATTGAGTTCATTTCCGAATCGTCGGCCGAAGACACCTTTCGGCAGGTAGCCAATAATCCGTTTACCGTCAGGATGTTTCCTAGCTGGACACCGACCTGCTACATCAATCTGGGAGAACCCTACCAGCTAACCGTAGGGGCAAACGTATACCAGATTCAGAAGCAGACCGATGTACTCATTCTGAGAAATACCATCGTGGAGCGTCATAATCTGCCAACCGATCACATTGTTACAGTTAAGTTTTTTCCGGGTGGGCTGGAAGCGATTCTGGGCATCAATCAGGTGCAGTTCAGCGATCAGGTAGTGCCGCTGGAAACCATTTTACCTTCGACGCTCATTCAGCGTGTTAAACAGTCCACCGATTTTGACGAGCGCATCAATCTGCTTGAGTCGTTCCTCCTGAGTCGGTTGAACGGCCGGAATAAACCTGACCATTACCGGACAATCGTGAGCAATACCATTGGCACGTTTGGGAAGAACGGTATGGAACTGCACACGGGTCAACTCGCCGACCGCCTGTTTCTGACCTCCAAAACAATCAATCGCTATTTTCATCGGGTTATTGGCACCCCGCCCAAGCAGTACCTGTCCACCATGCGCACCCGAGCAGCCCTTTCGAATTACGTGGCGCATAAAGATCACTTCTCCCCCTACGACTACGGCTATTACGACATGAGCCATTTCTACAAGGATGTCGTCAAGTTTACGGGTAAAAAATTAAGCGCAGGCAGACGATAAAAACGCCCGTTTTGTACGGCAGCTTAACCCGTCTACCCGTCGCTTTGACGAGAATTAACCCATCCATTCTGTTCAGGAGCGGACATAAACTGTACGCTTTCGGACAGCTAATTGCATTCAACCCCAACACAAAAACCTGATTATCTGTACATTACATATATGGCACTTCATTTGTTTAGCAAATAGTAAGAAAATGGCTTAACTAACAAAATCGTGGCTATGGGCAGAACCTATCTGGGTGAATTTGAAGAACTTGTCCTCCTGACAGTGGCCATTCTGAATGGATCGGCCTACGGACTCAATATTGCGGAAGAGTTAAAGCAACGAACTCATCGCTCCATTAACCTCAGCGGGGTGCATATTGCCCTGTATCGGCTGGAAGAGAAAGGGTTTGTTCAATCGGAGTTGGGCGGGGCAACGGCCGCCCGGGGTGGACGCCGAAAACGACTTTTCTCGATCACGGCCTACGGCAAACGGACGCTGGATGAGTTACGGCAGGTTCGTAATGACCTGTGGGAAGCTATACCCAACCTATCCTTTTTATAAGCCATGCCGCAGCCACCACATCCATTGTTACCACCCGCCTGGGCCGATCGGTTGCTGAAGCTCTTCTGCCCGGAAGCGTTGCAGGAAGAGTTACTGGGCGACCTGCATGAACAATTTGAGCAGCAGGTCGCCGAACTGGGCGAGTCGACTGCCCGACGTTTGTATATCGGGCAGGTCATTCGGTTTTGCCGCCCTTATTTCATCGCCCGCCGACTCCGAACCACGTCTGGAAGCCCTTATTCATCCCCTTTTTTTCTCGCTCCGCTTATGATTCGCAATTACCTCAAGATTGCCCTGCGGATAGTCCGCAAAGACAACACATTCACGCTCATCAATCTGGTGGGTCTGGCAACTGGCCTGGCCGTTGCATTGCTCATTGTCCAGTACGTGCGCTTTGAACTGAGTTATGAGAAGGCCAATCCACTAGCGGATCGGATTGTACGGCTCACCATGGACTATCTGAATGGGGGAACAGTGAATGCTCAGGATGCCGAAACCTATAACCCGATTGGCCCCAAAGCAAAGCGGGAAATGAATGAAGTGGTGAACTACACACGGGCCAAACCCTTCAGTAAACGACTAACCATTCAGCAAGGCGATACCTATTCTGTCGTGGATAAAGCATTGGCCGCCGATTCTTCCTTTTTCTCCATGTTCAGCTACCCGCTTATCCGGGGCACCCGAAATCATATCTTCACCAAACCCAGGCAGGTTGTGCTGACCAAAACAATGGCGTTGACCTATTTCAAAACGCTGGATGTACTTGGCAAAACCCTGAAAATTTTCCGGCCCGAAAACAGCATCCTGCTGGAGGTCGTGGGTGTAATGCCCGATAGCCCGATCAACACGCATCTGAAATTTGATATGGTTTTCTCCTATCCGACACTCCTATCGGATTTTAACCAAAAAGAAGACGACTGGAACGGCAACAATCTGTACACCTATCTGCAACTAGCAGACGGTGTCGACTATGAGAAATTCACTAAATCACTGTCAGCCTTTAGTGATCGATTGCTACAGGAAAAGAAGATAACCAACGAGCGCGTGATCGGCCAGAAAATCGGCGACATCCATCTGTATTCTCACAAAACCTATGAAATTGAACCCAATGGCGAAGCGCAGTCTGTCTACTTCCTGCTGGGCGTAGCGTTTCTGGTACTGCTAAACGCCTTTGTCAACTACGTGAATCTGACCACTGCCAAAGCCCTCGACCGGGCAAAGGAAGTTGGTATGAGAAAGGTGATTGGTTCTACATTAGCCCAGATCAGAACCCAGGTTTTTCTGGAAACGGTTTTGATCAATGGTATCGCCGGGATTCTGGCTGTAGGATTGGTGGCGGCTCTGCAATCGGTGTTCGTCCAGGTAGCGGGTTTGCCCGAAGGGTTTACCGTGTTTGGGGACGTTTTTTTCTGGGAAAGTCTGGTGGCCTTTTTAGTAGTGAGTAGCTGCGTGTCGGGCATTTATCCGGCTTTTGTGTTGTCCTCATTCGAGCCAATTACAGTCCTCAAAGGCAATTTTTCTCGCTCCGCCAAAGGTACGTTTCTGCGCAAGTCGTTAGTTATTTTCCAACTGACCATTACCCTTATTCTACTGGTCCAGACGTTTACGGTGTATCGGCAAGTAGCTTTTCTGCGGAAACAAAACTTAGGTCTTCGCATGGATCATACGCTGGTGGTCAAAGCGCCGATTGGCAACAACAGCAAACAGGCTTATGATGCATTTCGGCAAATGTTACTCAGTCAATCGCAGGTCAAATCGATCGCGTATTCAGGCACCGTACCAGGGCTGGAGTCGTCGCAAATGGGCACAAGCACGGGCGTCAATCTGTCCGACGCCATCAAAAAAACGTACTACAACTACTACCTGACACCAATCGACACCTCGTTTATCGACCTGATGGGTATCCGGCTCCTGGCGGGCAAAAACTTCGATGCTACCACCCGACCGGTCGATTCGGACACCACCGACCGCCAACTCATTGTGAACGAAGAAACGCTGCGACTGTGGGAGATTCCAACACCCCAGGAAGCCATCGGCCGACGAGTCGATTTGTGGGGGCGTCAGGCAACGATTCGGGGCGTTGTCAAAAACTATCACTACGAATCGCCCAAATCCGCTTTTATTCCCATTATCCTGCTGTACTCTCCCCACTTCAGTTCATTTGCCAGTGTGAAGTTTACCGGCGGCAATGCGGAGGAGCATCTGGCTACGCTGAAGCGCGTTTACGAAGCCAATTTCCCCCATTCGCCGTTCAGGTATTTCTTTCTGGATAGTGAGTACGACAAACAATATAAGGCCGATGATCGCTTTCAGCAGGTCTTTGGTGGCCTGACCGTATTTGCCATTTTGATCGCCTGTTTGGGGCTGTTCGGCTTAGCGACGTTTACAGTTTCCAAACGAACCAAGGAAATCGGGATTCGTAAAGTGATCGGAGCCAGTACGACGAACCTGCTCGTTCTACTCTCGAAAGATTTTATACGAACCGTATTGGTATCCATTCTGATCGGCTTGCCGGTTACGTATTTTCTGGTCAACAACTGGCTGGCTAATTATGCTACCCGCATCGAACTGAGCTGGTGGCTTTTTGCAGGTCCTGCGCTACTGGTCTTCTTACTGGTTTTGCTATCCATTGGCGGTAAAACGATTGCCAGCGCGCTGACGAACCCAATAAATTCCTTACGAAGCGAATAAAATGAGTGTTCTGTCAGTAACCAGCGCGGTAATCGGAAGTTTCCAGCTTGCCGCGCTGGAACAAACATGGAATAGAGGTTTTAATCGGTTGTGGGGATTGAGATTGTCCGTTTTTTACTAAAATCTGCGCGAGCAATCCGATTTTTTTGCCGAAAAAAGCAGATACCAATGAACCGATTCTTAACACTTCCCCTACTCATTTCCCTCTTCATTTCATTCTTCACGCCAGCTCGAAGCCAGCCGGGTGTTGTTCGTCAACTGGAAACCTGCCCTTGTCAGGTCAAAATAGACAGCACATTTCGAACCCGTTGTGCCTACCTGATTGTACCCGAAAACCGGAAAAAGAAGAATGGAAAAACCATTAAACTGCCTTTTATTCTCGTAGAAAGTAAAAACCCAGCCAAAAAGAAAGACCCTATCCTATTCACGGGTGGCGGTCCCGGTGCCAGTTCACTGGGGTGGGTGCAGGGAGCGGCTTCGTCGCTCGTTATAAACGACCGCGATTGCATTGCCTTTGAACAACGGGGCACCTATTATGCCGTCCCGAACCTGGATGGCCCTGAGCTAGGGCAGGCCATTCAGGAAGCTTACCGCAAAAACCTGAACAAAGACAGCATGGAAGTGGTCGGGGTGAAACGGTACAAAAAAGCACTGGAAGCCAAAGGGATCGACCTGGCGGGCTATAACACCGACGAAACCGTGTCCGACATGCATGATCTGCTGGCTACGCTCAAGATCGATTCGGTTAACCTGCTGGGTATTTCGTATAGCGGTGGCTTGATGTCGGCTGTTCTTCAGCGCGATCCTACGCGCATCCGGTCGTTAATCCTGGATTCTCCGCTGCCCATCTTTGTACCGATCGACGAAGATGAACCGGCCAATTTTGCCGAAGCCCTCAACATCCTGTTCGATCATGTTGAACGGGACTCGACCGACAAAGCCCGGTATGGCAACTTAAAGGCTCACTTCGAACACTACTTCAACAGCATCGAAGGCAAAACATTTACGTTCCCGTACCTGGAAAAAGGCGCAAAAGACACCCTGCGAGTGCAGTACACGCGGAATGAATTACTCGACTATCTGGTCAATGTGATGTATAATGCCTCCAGAATCAAGCACATTCCCTATATCATTACAGAGATGATACAAGGCAATCACCACTATGTTAAAGAGGTTTTAGACAGCAAATTAAGTGGTTACAGTGGTCCTTCGGGCATGCGCCTTTCCGTCTATTGTGCCGATCAGACAGCCTATCACAGCGAACAGGTAAAACAGCAACTCTACGATGCCTATCCGTACCTGCGTGGGTATCACATCAATGATGTTTACCAACCCCTGTGCGACTGCTGGAAGGTGCCGCCGATTAATCCGAATACCAAAAGGCCTTTTTACTCCAACAAACCCGCCTTGCTGGTCGATGGCGAACTGGACAACGCCTGTCGGCCACTTTACATTGATCGAATCCATCATTACATGCCCAATAGCCAGCGAGTCCTGTTCAAACTCCGCTCGCATGGCGTCGGCGGCCCCGACTGGGCTCGTCTGTTTCAGGCGTTCCTGACCAACCCGTATCAGAAACTAAAGTCGGACAAACCGGAGATTGTGGTGTATTGATTGGCGTAGGGCATGGGGGTAAGGGCAAAGGTAGGAAACCCTAAGCCCTACGCCCTACACCCTCTGCCCTTACCCCTCTGCCCGGCGCTATCCTATTTTCACAAATTCAACCCGTCGATTTTCGGTTTTGCCTTCCGCTGTTTTGTTATCGCCAATGGGCCTGGTTTCGCCGTACCCTTTGGTCATCAATCGACTGGCATCAATCCCCATCGATACCAATTGAGTCTTCACGGCATTGGCCCGCGCTTCCGATAGTTTTAGGTTGCTGGCATCATCGCCATCCGAATCGGTATGACCACCGATTTCCATTTTCAGGGCCGGATTCTGTTTCAGAATGTTGGCTATGGCATTGATTTCGCCCATCGAAGCCGGTTTGATTACCGCCTTGTTCACATCGAAGTTGATACCGTGTGAGATGTATTTGCCATCGGTAAAGGCTTTGCCAATCAGGTTTTGATCACCACCTGCCGCCAGTTTAAAGTTCTTAAAGGCAATCGCCTTTCCCTCGCTGGCATCACCACTGACCAATAACGTTGTGGCCTTAAACGTTACTTCCGGTACGCTTAGCACCCGATACTGGTTGACGTACACTTTTAGCTGGTTACCTTTTACAGCAATCGCATAGTGAATCCATTTGTTGAAATAATTCTCCGCCCGGACCTCTTCGGGATTGTCGCTGTTTAGTTTGCCTTCGGGGCCAAAAAAAGTAGTGTAGTCACGATTTGTCTCAATCGTAATGGGTGCGTCCTCACCATTCATCAATTTAATCCGAATGCCCGGATTCGAATCGTAACTGGCATCCAGGTAAGCGTCAAACTCGATGGTAAAATCTTTAGGCAAATAGGCGGGTGTTTTTACGCGGGGAGCCAGACTGGTGTAGTACTTCGTAATAAAAAAAGCTTTCTCGTCGCCCGATTTATTCACAACAGCCTGCCCTTCTTTCAGTTTCCAATGGGTTCCAAATTCACCCACCTGACTATCCTGAAAATCATCGCTAAAAATGATTTTGTCGCCCGCTACAAAATCATAATTCTGGTAGGCTTTCATGTCCTGAGCCATCAGTGTCTTGCCCGCGAACAGCACAATCCCCAACAAAAAGTATTTCTTCATAATTTGTTTTTACGTGTTTGTGAATGGTTAATAAGTTAGAATCGATCGGCCTTCCGGCGTACTTTGAATCGGCCCGTAATGTGGGCGTTAGGGCGCTTTCGAAGCCGCTGCCCATACACGGGCCTATAAGTGCCAACGTATATAAGTAGGCTGGCCAGCACTAGTTTCATAGTCAGTAGTGAAAGGATTGGGGAACGGGTCAAAAGTAAGGCGTTGGCAGTTGTTTCATTTCCCCTAAAAGGGGGAATTTTTATTGCTGAAAAAGTACTTTTTTTGGATTTCCATTCCGACACTTACTTTCAAACCATGAAGCTGATTGCCAGAAGCTTGCTTATCGCTTTGTTTACATGGACCGTCTGTGGCTATTGTACGGAGATTCTGGCACAAACGGGCGAATTGGCGGCTTTGCAGAAAAAACTGTCGGCATCGCAACCGGATACCAATCGGGTTAAGTTACTGAACAAAATTGGCGACGAGTATGCGTATAACGACATCAAAACCGCCCGACGTTACTACCACGATGGCCATGTACTGAGCCAGCAACTGGGGTTTGTACGGGGCATCATCCGATACTATTCGAGCGAAGGTGAGCTACTGAATCTGGAAGGTAAATACGACCAGTGTATGACCCTACTCCGGCAGGGCGTGGCGCTGAGTCGGGCCCGGAAAGACCCCATGCGCGAAGGCATCATGTACGAAAACATGGGCAATACCTTTGGGCTGATGCAGCGGCTCGACTCGGCCACAGTATATTACTTCAAATCATTGCCCATTTTCGAGTCGTTTCAGGATAGCGTCAAACTGGCCAATGTCTACAACAACCTGAGTTCGGTGTTTATGCAAACCGACAAGCCCGAAACCGCCCTGACCTACATCGACCAGGCCATTGCTATCAGCCGGGCATCTGAGGATGGGTTTTACTTAAGCCATCTGGTCAATAAAGAAGCCATTCTCTGGAAGCTGCGCCGACGCACTGAAGCCAACCAAACAAATCAGCAGATCATTACGCTTGCCCGAAAGCTGAACGATACCGTAGCCCTGGCCGATGCCCTGCAAAACGAGTGTCAGCATGATCTGGAAACAGGCCATTTTCAAACCATTCTCGCCCACGCACAGGCATTGAACCAGTTGAGTCCGGGGCTGCAATCGCCCGACCGAACGGCCTGGGGACACTATTGGCTTTCGGTAGGGTATTACTACCAAAACCAGTTTACCCCTGCCCTATTCCATATCGAAAAGGCCTTATCTGAATCCCGTGGGTTGGGCAACAGCCAACATTTACAAGCCTATTATTCCCAGTATGCCCGCCTTTTACTGGCCGCTAAAAACGACCTACAGCAAGCTGCTCACTACGAACAACTAGCCGACTCGTTGCGGGATGTGAGACTAAACAACACCATCGTAAAAACCACCCGTGAACTGGCCACGAAGTACGAAACCGAGAAGAAAGAAACGGCTATCCAGCAACTCTCGCTCGAAAATCAGAATCGCAAACGGCTGGTGAGCCTGCTGGTTTTTTCGGTGATTGTGCTGGCGGGGGCGCTACTCTTTTTTGGACTCTGGATGCGAAACAGGGCGCGGGTTCAGCAGCAGGAAAAAGCCTTATACGAACAGACCCTCAGGCAACTGGAAAATGAAAAGCAGTTACTGGCCAGCCATGCGCTTGTAAAAGGGCAGGAAGACGAACGGAGCCGCCTGGCCAAAGACCTGCACGACGGACTCGGTGGCATTTTGTCCAGTGTTAAATATTCCTTTCAAGCCATGAAACAAACCTTCGTACTGTCGGAAGAAAACGCGCTGGCGTTCGAGAAAAGCATGAATCTGCTGGATGCTTCGCTGGCCGAACTACGCCGGGTGTCGCACAATATGATGCCCGAAGCCTTGGTCAGGCTCAGTCTCGAAGAAGCCCTCCGCGATTACATCCAGACCTTAACCGATAACACTGACCTTAATTTTACCTACCAAACCTTCGGGCTGGACACCGTTGACCTCGACAACCTCTACAAAACCACCATTTACCGGGTGGTGCAGGAGCTAACGACCAATATTGTCCGTCATGCCCAAGCAACCGAAGTGCTGATACAGATCATGGCCAAAGCAGGTCAAATTAACCTGACCATTGAAGATAACGGTAAAGGGTTTGACCCAAAGCAGGTAAATAAAAGCCGAAGCATGGGCATTCAGAATCTATACCACCGGATTACCTATCTTAAGGGCACCATCGACCTCCAGACCGAACCTGGCAAGGGGTGTTCGTACTACATCGAAATCCCGCTAAACCATGATTAACCTATTGGTTGTAGAAGATCATCCCCTGGTGTCGGAAGGTCTGAAAGCCATATTCGAGCGAGAACCGGCTCTAAATTGTCTGGGAATTATGGCTACGGGCAAAGACCTTCTGATGAAGCTTCAGCATCAGCACCCGGACGTGATCGTGATGGACATCAACCTTCCCGACACCAATGGCCTGGACTTGTGCAAGCAGGTCAAAGACCTATACCCGACCATTCACATTCTGGCCCTTAGCATCAACAACGAAAAAGCGATTATCAAAAAGATCATCGAAAACGGGGCCAGTGGCTATATCCTTAAAGATGCCGCTCAGTATGAAATTGTTGACGCCATCAAGACGGTTGTCCAGCACAAACCCTATTACAGCCTGTCGGCGTCCCTAACCCTCAACAAACCAGACCCAATGAGCTTACCGGTACTGACCCGCCGGGAGCGCGAGATTCTGGTTAAAATAGCCGACGGCCTTACCAATCAGCAAATTGCCGACCAGTTGTTTGTGGATGTCAGTACCGTCAACAGCCACCGAAAAAACATGCTGGCCAAATACGACGTACAGAACACCGCCCAGTTGATTAAGCTAGCGATAACGAATAAGCTAATCTAAAGAGTGAAAGAGCGCAAGAGTGAAAGCCTGCCGGATGGATCACTCTTTCACTCTTTAATCATTCCGACCGCAACGATTTGGCGGGGTTCATCAACGCGGCTTTTACACTCTGGAAACTAACCGTCAATAGCGCCACAGTCACCGACAGCAGGCCCGCCAGGGCAAACATCCACCATTCGATATCGACCCGGTAAGCGAAATCCTGAAGCCAGCGGTTCATGGCGTACCAGGCCATTGGACAGGCTAAAACGATAGCCACGAAGACCAGTTTCAGAAAGTCCTTACTAAGCAGCGTTACAATACTGGCTACACTGGCCCCCAGCACTTTCCGAACCCCAATCTCTTTGGTGCGTTGCTCGGCCGTGAAAGCCGCCAGCCCAAACAAACCCAGGCAGGAAACGAATATCGACAGGATCGAAAAATACAGGATGATGCGCCCAGTGCGTTGCTCGACTCGATACTGGGCATCCAGATCCTGATCGACAAAGCCGTACTGGAATGAACTAACAGGCTCGAACTTTTTGTAAGCAACCGACAAACCAGCAATCACTCGCTCGGACGAAGCGCCCGGTGCGGTTTTCACCAACATATTGAAATACGGATTGTCGGGACGAAATCGGAACAGAAAAGGTTCGATGGAAACACGCAGGGGCCGGAAATGAAAATCTTTCAGTACGCCCACTACCCGGCCCAACGGGCCCCAGAATCGAATACGTTTACCGATAGCCTGTTCGGGCGTCCAGCCCATGCGTTTAGCGGCCGTTTCGTTAATTAAAAATGCGCCCATCGTTGCCGACGTATCCGACGGGATTCGCCAGGAAAAATTGCGGCCAGCCGCCAGTTGCATACCCGTTGTTGATACAAAATCGGCATCGACGTTCATATTCGTGATCAGAAAGGCATCGTTCGGTTGTTGACCTTCCCACTCAATATTGGATGAGTTGGTGATGTCGACCAGATCACTTGTTGTAGCCGATACGCGGGCTACGCCAGGAAGCTTTTCGACCTCGCGCTTGAGCCGTAAAGCGTTGAATCGTAGGTCACCTTTCATCCGAACATACAGCAGCTTCGACTGATCGAAACCCAGCTTCTTATCCTGAATAAAGGCTAGTTGCCGATAAATCACGACGCTACCAATAGCCAGTGCAATAGCCAGCGAGAACTGCCCCACCACCAGCGACTGCCGGAATCGGCGACCCGATTTCACCGATAACCCCAGCGAGTTCACGGTGCCTTTCAACACCTGCACAGGCCGAAACGACGACAGGAAGAAGGCCGGGTAAAGTCCCGTCAGTAAACTAACCACCAAGGTAAGTCCGAACAGAGCCAGCCAGAACATGGGCTCATGAAGAGGCAGTTCCAGGCTTTTGCCCGACAGGTCGTTGAAAAGTGGCATGCTGGTCTGTAACAGCACGAGAGAAATCGCAACGGCCAGACTTGTCATCAGCAGCGATTCGCCCAGGAACTGAATGACAATTCCTGACCGTTTCGCCCCGACTGTTTTCCGCACGCCCACCTCTCGTGCACGCTGTGAAGCCCGCGCCGTCGCTAGATTTATGAAGTTGACAATAGCGATCAACAGCACAATAAAGCCCACTGCCAGAAATATGCGCACGTAGAGAATGTCGCTTCGCTGGCCCCAATCGGTCTGGAAATCAAAAACCGACCGGAGGTAAATGTCGCGCAACGGCTGCAAATACAATGTATTCTCGGTGTCGCTCTGGTAGTGTTTGAGCTGTCCGCTCAGTTTAGCCTCAAAACGAGCCAGGTCTGCTGACGCATCGGCTAGAGCAGGTTTTAGCAGAATATAGGTATGGTAGCTGTTGCTGTTCCATTTCTGACTCCATTCGTCAGTTTTCTCCAGCCATTTGTAGGGCAACAACACATCGAACTGAAGGTGCGAACGTACAGGCGGATTCTTCGCTACGCCCGCCAACGTGAAATGGTCGTCTTTCGTAAAATCAATGGATTGGCCAATAATAGGCTGCTGCGCCCAGTTTGGGCCAAACAGCCGCTCGGCCATCCTCTCGCTAATGACTATCTCATTAGGGCTCGACAGCGCTTTTTGGGCATTACCAGCCACCAGCGAAAAATCGAACACCCGAAAAAATGAAGGATCGACAATCAACATTTCGGTCGCTTCGGCAACGGTCTGTTTATAACCAACTGTCCCCGACCAGCGGCCAATCCGGACGGTCTGTTCCACCTCCGGGAAATCGTTAGTGAGCGTAGGAGCCAACGGACCGGGAGTCACCGCCACATTGTGCATCCCATCAGCTTGCTTCTGGTGCTCAACTACCCGATAGATTCGGTTGAAGTTGGCATGAAAACGGTCATACTGCCATTCGTCGAAGACATACAGACCAATGGCCATACAGCAGGCGATACCCAGCGCCAGTCCGATGCTATTAATCGCCGAATAGCCCTTGTTTTTCAGTAGCGTCCGAAACGCAATGGTTAGATAACTCCGTAACATACTTGTCATTGCAGGATTAGCGTATTCAGAAGGTTTTCGTTTAATAAACTCAGGTCGTACATAGGCCAGTACGTCCAGCCAATAGCGCCCGTTCGCCCTGGTTTCGCCCAGTCGTTTGACACGGAGGGCGTATCGTTCGTGTAAATCGCCCAGTACGTCTTCACGCAGGTGCGGAGCGCAGAACCAGGTTAGTAGGCGGTCGGCGAGACGGGGTGGTATATGAGGCATAGGGCATGGGGTTAGGGCATGGGGAGGAGCAGGAACCCTATGCCCCTAACCCCATACCCTATGCTATTCATTCAGATCGCAACGATTTTACGGGATTCACCAAGGCGGCTCTAATGCTCTGGAAACTGACGGTCAGGAGCGTGATGAACAGGGCTCCGGCACCCGAAACAGCAAATATCCACCACGAGGCTTCGGTTCGGTAGGTGTATTTCTGAAGCCAGTTGCTCAGAAAATACCAGGCGATGGGTGTGGCAATCACAAAGGCAATGGCAACCAGCATCACAAACTCTTTGGATAACAATCCCCAAAGGTTGAGCACAGTAGCGCCAAGCACTTTGCGTACACCAAGCTCTTTGGTACGCTGTTCGGCCATAAACGAAGCTAGTCCAAACAGCCCTAAGCAGGAGATAAAAATGGCCAGTATGGTAAATACAAAGGCCAGTTTCCCAACACGCTCTTCGGCAGCAAATTTTAGGGCGTACTCCTGATCGGCAAATTTATATTCGAAGGGAGCCGAAGGAATTATCTTTTTAAAGACGGCTTCGATCTTCGGCAGCGCTTCGCTCACGCTAACGTTCGGCTTGATTTTAATGTGCATCCAGTTAGGGAGGCCATGTGCTCGAATCATAAAAACCGTTGGAACGATTGGCTCATAAGGCGATTCCATCACCACATCTTTAATAACCCCTAAAATTCTGAAATTCAGAATGGGCTGATCCTGAAATTTCCAGCTAACCCGTTCGCCAATCGGCTGTTTCAATCCCATGTACTTAACAGCCGCTTCGTTGATAACGATACCCGACGAATCGGCTTTAAATTCTCTGGAAAAATCGCGTCCCTTTACAAGCTGCCAGCCCACCGTTTTACCATACTCCGGCGTTACGACCAGTGTTCCAAAACTATCGTCCAATGACGGATTTTTACCTTTCCAGTTAAATCCACCATTGCCCGACCAAACCTCGGTAACTTTCCCCATCGATTCAGCCATTTCCTCAACGGCACCTGTACGCTGAAGCTCGGCCCGGAGCAGTTCATGTTTGCCATAAAAATCGCCCGATTTCATTTCTACCATCAACAGCCCATCACGGGTGTAGCCCACCGGCCGATTCTTGGCAAACTGAATCTGACGAAACACGATGATCGTACCGATAATCAACGTGACTGATACCGTAAACTGTGTTACGACCAGCACTTTGCGGGGTATGGATGCAAAACGGCCTACCCGGAAGGTTCCCTTTAGTACTTTAACAGGCTGGAACGAAGACAGATACAAGGCAGGATAGCTACCCGCCACGAAGCCTGTAAAGCAAATGAAGAGTAGACTTGCGATCCAAAACCATTGATTTGCCCAGGGAATGGTCATTTGTTTGGCCGCTACGTCGTTGAAGGAGGGCAGAGAAACCGAAGTCAGTAAAAGGGCCAGCCCAAAAGCCAGGCCAACCACTAAAAACGACTCGCTAAAAAATTGATTCACCAACTGCTTTCGTACCGAACCAACGGCTTTCCGAATACCCACTTCTTTAGCTCGTTTTTCGGAACGGGCCGTTGACAGATTCATGAAATTGATACAGGCCAGCAGCAAAACAAAGGCTCCGATAATGCTGATAAGCCATACCATTTGCATTGGCCCCTCGTCGATAACACCACGTTTGTAATTGTGTAGACGCCAGTCACGCATAGGCAGCAGAAAAACCTCTGGAGACAGTTTGGCCTGTTCCGGAAAATTGGCCAGATTTTTTATTTCAGCCTTTTTGATAGCTGCTGAGACGGTTTCGAAATCGGTATTTGGGTTGATTTCAGCATAAACCTTCAGAAAATGGTTCTGCCAGTCGGTCATGGCCTTCTCTTTGATCCAGGCATTATCGGATACCCACAAGTCGAATGGGGCCAGAAATTTCACTTCATTAAACTGCGTGTTCAGCGGCAAATCTTCATATACCCCCGTCACTTTTACGTCAAGCTTGTTGTTGATTTTCATCAATTGATTCACGGGGTCAACATCGCCAAATAATGCCCTGGCCGTAGACTCGGAAAGTAAAATGGAATGCGGATCGTTCAGGCCAGCCCTAGAACCATAAATCATCTTGAGCGTGAGCATTTCAGGGGCTGCGGGTTCCATAAAAAGCCCTTTTCGGGAGACTTTCGTGTCTCCCGCCGACAGCACATTGTCGACATTCCACGATGCCATAACAAGGTGCTTAAAATAGGCTTTGTAATTGGTTTTGAGCTCCGTTCCCAACGGATACTGTACCGAGTTGTTCGTGCCTACACCCTGTTCACCATATTCACGGCTCTGCACCTGAGCAATTCGGTCGTAATGTTCGTGGTAGGTGTTGAAGGAAAATTCATCATAGACCCAAAGGCCGATGAGCATAGCCACGGCCATACCAACGGCCAGCCCACCAATGTTGATGGCCGACGAAACCTTATTGCGAGCCAGGTTTCGAAACGCAATTTTCAGATAATTCCGTAGCATAGTTGTATTGGTTGGTTGAGGGTATTGTTCAGGTTGTCTTCGAATAAATTCCGGCCGTACATAGGCCAGCACATCCAGCCAGTAACGCCTGTTCGCGCTGACTTCTCCCCGTCGTTTGACGCGTAAGGCGTAGCGTTCGTGCAAATCGCCCAGTACTTCTTCGTGCAGGTGAGGGGCACAGAACCAGGTCAAAAGGCGGTCAGCGAAGCGGGGTGGGTGGTTTGGCATTGGGCATAGGGGTTGGGGCATAAGGGTTAGGGACGGGGGGCGGCTACTTTCACCCTATGCCCTTACCCCTATGCCCTAAGCTACTCGGATCGCAACGATTTTACGGGATTCATCAACGCGGCTTTGATGGCCTGAAAACTGACGGTTAGGGTTACAATTAGAATGGCCGATGCCAGGGTTACCAGAAATATACCCCCACCAATCCCTATTCGATAGCTATAGTCCTGTAGCCACTTCTCCATGAGATACCAGCCGATGGGGGCTCCAATGACAAATGCCATTCCGATTAACTGAATGAATTCTTTGGTAAGAAGCCCCACGATGCTGGTTACCGTGGCTCCCAGTACTTTACGGACACCAATTTCTTTCGTACGTTGCTGAGCGGTGTAAGCCGCTAGTCCAAATAGCCCCAGGCAGGCGATGATAATGGTTAAGCCCATAAACAGACTGATCAGTGAACCCGTCCGCTGTTCGTCGGCAAACTTCGCCTTGTACGACTCATCGGCAAAGATGTATTCGAATGGGTAGCCCGGATTATATTTCTTGGCGAGTGTTTCAGCCATCGCCAGATTTTGGGCAGTGGTATTGGCAGGATTCAGCCGAACACTAACCCAGGAAAGCGGTAGTGAACCAGCAGGTCCATGAACAACGACGGGGTTAATCGGATCGTACGGTGAGGCAAAGATGAAATCCTTCACAATCCCAACAACATGCCAATCGTGCGAATCGAAGTGGATAGTCGTTCCGATCGGGTTTTCCAGATGCATGGTTTTTACGGCCGTTTCGTTCAGCAAAACAGCCGTTGAATCTGTTGGATAGTTCTGAACGTCGATATCCCGTCCTGCAATCAATTTGGTACCAGTGGTTTTAAGGAAATCTTTATCAGCCCCAAATCGATCAAACTCCACATCTTTGTCAGCTTTCGTACTGCCCGGCCACGAAAGCCCCCATTGTCGGGAGTTAAGATTCGTAATCGAACCGATTGATTTACCCACCGATACAGCCGCGCCAGCCTGAATCAGCTCCTGCTGAAATGAACCATAGTGATTTGCCAAATCTCCTCGCATGTAGATAAACAGGAGGTTGTTTTGGTCATAGCCATTGTCCCGACTTTGTGCGTATTGGATTTGGTCTTTAATAACCAACGTCCCTATAATCAGCACAATAGCAAAGCTAAACTGGGCAATGACCAAGCCTTTTCGTAACGAGAAAACCGAATTTACTGAATGCCGCACACCCTTCATCACCTTGCCCGGCTGAAAATTAGCCAGAACAAAAGCCGGATAACTACCCGCCAGCAAGCCCGTAAACAGAACGAACGCCAGAGCAGCCAGCCAGAAACCAATCGACCCCAATGCTAAAGACAGTTGCTTATCGATCAGGTCGTTGAACGTCGGAATAAACAGGACTACGATGAGCAAAGCCAGCAATCCCGCCAAAAAAGCAAGCAGTAACGATTCGCTGATAAATTGAAAAACTAATGACTGTTTCTGAGCACCTACCACTTTGCGGATGCCGACTTCTTTAGCCCGTTTTTCGCTTCGGGCAGTCGTTAAATTAATAAAGTTGACAGCCGCAACCAGCAGAATTAAACCCGCAACAAGGCCAAATAAGCGTACATTGACGATCTTTCCATCAACCAGTTGGCCATTCTCTTCTCTAGAATACAAATGCCATTTACTGGCTGGATGCAGGAAAATCTGTCGGTGCGATACATCATCAATCACGCCTTTAAGCTTTTCTGCCGTAACGTGTTTGATCTTCTCATTAACGGCGATCGAATTCACTTTCTCTTTCAGCAGAACATACGTATAATTATTGTTCGAACCCCACCCATCGGAGTCCCAGCCCGGTGGCACAAAATAGGTCCAGGGAAGCAGAAAGGATAGCTTGTTAAACTGGGTATTGTCCGGCAGATCATCCAGAACCCCCGATACAGAAAAGCTATCCTTATGGTCAATCTGAAGGGTTTTGCCAACGGCATCACTGGTTCCAAACAGCTTTTCGGCTAAGGACTTTGTGATGACGATTCCATTGGCCCCAGCGAGTACCTTTTCCCGATTACCCGAAAGGAGAGCGAAATCAAATATATTCAGAAAGGTGGGGTCGGCATAAGCACCATCCACATTGAGCTTCCTATCGTCGGCGGTCAGCAGCAGGGTGGTGGGGCGATACCGGATAGCCTCTTCTACATCGGGGTAATTTTGTTTTAAGGTGGGGGCTAACGGCAAGGGCGTCGTTCCCCAAACGGCTGGATTCCCGCCAAACACATCCTGATTGTACACCTGAAACAGTCGATCTGTTTTGCTGTAAAAGCGATCGAAGGTAAGCTCGCTTTGAATCCAGAGAAAAATAAGCGTAGAAGCTGCCATACCCACCGCCAGTCCGGCCATGTTGAGCGATGCATAGCCCTTTTCTCGGATCAGGTTTCGCCAGGCGATTTTCAAGTAATTCCGTAGCATAGTCGTATTTGTTGGTTTAGGGTACTCTTGGGGTTGTCGTCGAATAAATTCAGGTCGTATATAGGCCAGCACGTCCAGCCAGTAGTGTCGTCGGGCACGAACTTCCCCCCGTTGCTGCACCCTCAGTATGTAGCGCTCATGTAAATCGCCCAGCACCTCTTCCCGCAAATGCGGAGCGCAGAACCAGGTCAGCAGCCGGTCGGCGAGGGGCGGAGGGTTGTTTGGCATAGGGTTAGGGGGTTGGGGCATAGGGTTAGGGGCGGGCTGTAGGTACTATTACCCTACGCCCTTCCTCCCATGCCCTATGCTACTTATTCGGATCGTAATGATTTTATGGGGTTCACCAACGCGGCTTTGATGCTCTGAAAACTGACCGTCAGCAAGGCAATGGTGAGAGCAAACAGACCCGAAAGGGCAAACATCCACCACTCGACCTCGATGCGATAGGCAAAATCCTGCAACCAGTGATGCATGGCATACCAGGCAATCGGTGAGGCAATCACAACCGAAATCAGCACCAGTTGGACAAAATCTTTGACCAGCAATTGCACAATACCCGGCACCGACGCCCCCATTACTTTCCGGATGCCGATTTCTTTGGTACGCTGCTCGATCACAAACGCCGACAGGGCAAACAATCCAAGACTGGCGATGATAACAGCCAGCAGCGCAAAAGCCGAAAACAACTGCTGGGTGCGCTGCTCACTAGCGTAGAAGGTGGCGAACTGATCATCCAGAAAATGATATTCCAGTGGCCCATTGGGGTTGAAGGATTCCCATTGCTGCTTCAGATCATCCAGAAAACCAGCCACATCCGTCGTTTTGATTTTCAGCACGATACCGCCCGCATTTCGGCCCATCAACAGCATGAGGGGGGCCACTTTCTGCTTGACCGACACGTAGTTGAAATCTTTAACCACACCAATAACTTTAAATTCGTGATTGCCGGATCGAACGATAGACCGACCGATCGGGTTGGTGCCTTTCCAGCCTAGCTCATGAACGGCGGATTCGTTGATGAGCACCCCCGAAATGGAATCAGTCGGAAAGTCGCGGGAGAAATTGCGGCCTTGCACCACCTGTATCCCTAACGTGCGCAGGTAATCATAATCGATGTGAAAAATATTGGTGTGAATCTCGGCTCCGTTCCCGGTTTCATTTTTTGGATAAATCTGCGTCCCATCCATCATGATTCCTCCGGGTGTATATCTCGACAGGCTGGCTGCAACGACGTGCGCGTTCTGCGCCAGTTGCTCTTTAAAGGCGAGTTGTTTGTCGCCCAGTAAACGGGTATCGGGCAGGGCGATCACCTGATCTTTATCGTAACCCAGCTTTTTAGTCTGCATATACTGTAGCTGCTTATACACCACGATGGTGGCAATCAGCAGGATGGTCGAAATAGAAAACTGGAACACAATCAACCCACTGTGCAGGGATTTCTTCTGTGAGCTTTTCCCAAAAAACGCCCCTTTCAAGGTCCTGATGATGCTGAACGACGACAGGAAAAAAGCCGGGTAAGCCCCCGCCAACATACCCGATAAGAGGCTCACCAGAAAGAGGGTTAGAATAGCCTGGTAGTTCAGGAAAAAGGAATAGCTGATCTGTTTGTTGGCCACCTGATTGAAGTAGGGCAAGAGCAGGAATAGCAGACCGTAGGCACAGACCATCGCCAGAAGAGTCAGCAAAACCGATTCCGTCAGAAACTGGAATACGATCTGTTTTTTTATTGACCCCATCACCTTCCGAATGCCTACTTCCCGGGATCGTTTTGCGGCCTGGGCTGTCGATAAATTGGTGAAGTTGATACAAGCCAGTAACAGAATAAACAGAGCTAAGGCCGAGAAGATATAGACGTACTTAATGTCGCCATTCGGTTCCAGTTCATACTTAGTGTTCGAGTACAAATGGATGTCGGTGAGCGGCTGCAATGAAAAACGAAATGTTTCGACCGACTTCTGGGCTTCGGCCAGACTAACCCCCATATCGCGCTGCACTTCCGGCACCACATACTTTGCCACCAGTTGCGGAAATTTCGCTTCCAGTTTTTTCGGATCGGCTTTGTCGGCTAATTCCAGATAGGTATACGTACCGACGTTGCTCCAGGTCGGATGCTCTATATGATGGGTCGATAAACTTAAAAACGCATCGGTATGAAAGTGCGAATTGTCGGGTACTTTATCGATAATGCCCGTTACGGTAAACGCTGACCGTTGCGTACCCACCGCCAGCGCTTTGCCGATTGGGTCTTCATCCCCAAAATATTTCCGGGCAAACTCCTTAGATATCACAATGCTGTTGGGTGCTATTAGTGCTGTAGCCGCATTGCCTTTGATGAAAGGAATTGAAAACAGTTGCAGGAAATTAGAATCAGCAAAAGCCAGGTGCGCTTCCTTAAACTGATTGGCTTTATACTGAATATAATCGCTGACGGGCCTAAACCGTGTCGACGCTTTCACTTCAGGAAACGTCCGTTGAATGCCCTCGCCCACCGCCACATCGACGTTCGGATAAACGGCCACATCGCCATTGCCAGCCACGGAAAGTTGAACCCGGTAGATGTTTTTAGCCTTGGTGGGGTATTGATCGTAACTCAGTTCGTTGAATACGAACACGGCAATGAGCATAAAACTAGTCAGTCCAATGGCTAGCCCCAGCATATTGATGGCAGTAAATGCTTTATTCAGCATCAAATTCCGCCAGGCAATTTTGACATAGTTCCGTAGCATATCAGTAATTTTTGGATTTGAATAGGGTTGAGGTTGTCGTTTAATAAATTCAGGTCGTATATAGGCTACCACATCCAGCCAGTAGCGTTGTCGGGCGCGAGCCTCCCCTACCCGCTTTGCTCGGATGGCGTACCGTTCATGCAAATCGCCCAGTACCTCCTCCCGCAAGTGCGGAGCGCAGAACCAGGTCAGCAGCCGGTCGGCAAAGCGCGGGCCGACGGGTTGGGGTGGTGTGTTTGGCATAGAGCAAGGGGGTTGGGGCATAAGGTCAAGGGCGGGTTGCGGGCACTATTATCCTATGTCCCTAACCCCATACCCCATGCTTTTTATTCTAACTCCATTCCAATCGAATATTTGGAATAATGCGGTCCCATAGGCGATTTCGAACCGCACGTACCTCGCTCAGCACCCGTCCGCCGAGGGCTGTAACGGTGAACAGCCGTTTACGTCGTCCCCCCCGTTCGGCGGTTGCCTCACCCAGTTCTGAACGTAAGTAGCCTTTTTGCTCCAGCCGTTGTAGGGCCGCATGAACGGCACCTGTACTGACCGAGTTGCCCGTTTCACGTTCAAGTTCTTCCGCAATTAGCACGGAGTAGGCTCCCGGCGACAGGGCGGCTACTGCCAGCAGCACTACCTCTTCGAACTCGCCTAAATCACTTCGTCGCATATCGTAATGGTTAATCTCCCGACAGAGTCCTATTTCATCTATTTCTGTATGTCAAATGCTGGACCAAATAAAAAAAAAGCCCTCATCTGTTCGAAATGGGCTTTTTATTCGTAAACCATGAAGATTGATTGTCCGTTTTTGGACAGCTATTGTACGCTTATGGACAGGCTGGGGTTAAAAAGCGGATTAAAATGGAATAATTTATGTTGATACATGAGTAAGAAGAAGCCTTCCAGGGCCTTTAACAAAAAAGCATAGCAGAACCTCTGCTATGCTTTCCAAACCAACCTAATCTGAACTACGGCGTCTCCCTTCCCATTGGGAGGGGGGTTAGCCGGTTCAAGTTCTTTCCGATCCCAATTTCTTCTTTCTGGCATCGGCGCTGTTTGTAGCGTGTATTCGTAAGGTTTTGTACAGAGTTTAGTAATAGTCAGGCAATCACTGCGCCAATATAGCTATTAATCAAATCTATACAAGAAAAATCCAATATTATTAATAATTTGATGACAATTCGTTTACATCTGGCCGCATTGCTCATTAGCCTTATTGCTAAAAACGTGCCTTACATTTAATTATTCTTTACATTTTTATCAGAAGTATGGCATCAAACAAAGTCGTTCTAATTTTGTCTTACTGAAAGGCCGCTCAAACAACGGCTCAATACGTGTTTTATTAACCACTTAACATCAAGTCAGTATGCCCATTAAACGGAATGCTTCTGCACACTGGGAAGGCTCAGGCAAAGAAGGCAAAGGCACGGTATCAACCGCCAGCACTGTACTCAACCAAACTCAATATTCATTCAACACGCGCTTTGCCGATGGTGTAGGTACAAATCCTGAAGAATTGGTGGCCGCTGCTCACGCAAGCTGCTTCTCCATGAAGTTAGCCTTTAATCTTCAGGAAGCCGGCTTCACGGCCGATTCCATTGATACCCAATGCACCATAACGCTTGATCCGGCAGTTGGCGGTATCACCGAATCCCACCTGGTTGTAAAAGCCAGTGTGCCCGGCATCGACAGTGAGAAGTTTCAGGCGGCTATTGACGATGCCGAGAAGAATTGCCCGATTTCTAAACTATTCAATACCAAAATTACGGTTGATGCATCATTGGCCTAAGTTCGTCGCCAATCATCCGTGTATTCTTAACTTCCCGAAAGCTTTGATCTTTCGGGAAGTTCCGTTTTTAATCAGGCTGAAATTTCCGCTTTTTTGCTGTTAACGCACTTTGACCATGCCCACAGGATACTTACTCCCCGGCGCAAAACCTGGCTTCCGGCGGTTCATCTACTCTTTTTGGGGAGGTATTTTAGTTCGTGAATGCACGTGTTCTTCACCAAGTATTTCCATATTCTGGCAAAAAATTCGTTTTGAGAACGTTCCCGGCAACGATTGTATAAAAAAAGCACTCGTATTACTTTCTCACAACCTGTTTACCTTCAATTTTAACGCTGTCTTTGGGGAATTCAACCTAGTTTTCATACCGACAACATTTTTAGCGATCCATCCTGAGGCCAGGTAAAAAGACAATTTCCTACCATCTCCGTCGACACGCGCGTATCAACCCGTAGCTCACGCACGTTATTCAACCTATATGGCCCAACGTTCATCAAATCATGACCCGACCTTATCTCTTTAGCCTGTGCCTCTGGTTTCTGTTCTTGTTCTCCACCCCATCCAGTACCTGGGCACAAACGTCGTTTTCCAAAGCACTTGCCTTTCCGGGAGCAGAAGGATTCGGACGCTATACAACGGGCGGACGAGGAGGTAAGGTGCTGATTGTTCGCAATCTGAACGACAGCGGGCCCGGTAGCCTGCGTGAAGCCATCGAAACCCGAGGGCCACGCATCATTGTCTTTGCCGTATCGGGTACCATCGCGCTCCAATCCAAATTGCTCATTCGACAGGGCAATCTGACCCTTGCAGGACAATCGGCACCGGGCGACGGCATCTGTCTGAAAAATTATAACCTGAGCATCGAAGCCAATAACGTGATCATTCGCTATATGCGCTTCCGGCTGGGCGACGAAGCTCGCCAACAGGACGACGCCCTAACGGGACTTCGGCAAAAAAAGATTATAATTGATCACTGTTCCATGAGTTGGGCCACTGACGAATGTGCCTCCTTTTACGACAATGAAAATTTTACGATGCAGTGGTGCATCCTATCCGAAAGCCTGAACCATTCAGTGCATGAGAAAGGTGAGCATGGCTACGGCGGAATCTGGGGTGGGTTAGGCGCTTCGTTTCATCACAATCTGCTCGCTCATCAGCACAGCCGAAACCCCCGTTTTTGCGGTGCCCGGTACCATAATCAGCCATCGCGGGAGATTGTCGATTTTCGCAACAACGTGATTTACAACTGGGGGATCAACAGTGCTTATGGTGGCGAACGCGGTAATCATAACCTGGTCAATAACTATTATAAGCCTGGTCCGGCCACACCCGATAAACTCCGCAATCGAATTATCAATCCCTCGAAGCCCTACGGCAAATTTTACGTAACGGGCAATATCGTAGCTGGCGATGAGGCACTTAGCTTAAACAACCTCGCTGGGGGCGTACAATGCGACCAGCCTGATTCAGCCATCGCACCCCAACCATTCCTGGTCGAAAGTATTGCCGAACAAAGCGCCCGGCAGGCGTATGAACAGGTGTTGGCCAAAGCAGGGGCCAGTTTGCACCGCGACGCTGTAGACACCCGGATCGTTGCCGATGTGCGTAAGGGAACAGCTTCAGCCGGTAAAGACAAAAAAGGAATCATCGACTCTCAAACCGATGTGGGTGGCTGGCCTATCTTAACGTCTACCCTCCCTCCCGTCGATACCGACGCCGATGGTATGCCCGATAGCTGGGAGGCAGCTACGGGGCTGAACCCCAAAGATCCAGCCGATGCCAGCCAGTTTAAGCTAAGCGATCAGTATACCAATATCGAAGTGTATCTTAACCTACTCGTTCCCTAACCGTCAACCAGGCAATCACTTATACCGCGCTGGACCCTAGTTCTGCTTCTAGGCATGAGCTTTACAGAGGCAACTATCGGCCGAGGAAGCAGCCGCCTACAAACCGGATAGCCTTCTGGCGGGCAGCGATCATTGGGAGCCCGGCAGAGCGGACTAAAGTGGTCCTCTTGCGGCTGAGGGCCACTTTTCCTGAAAACCTATTTTGCTTAGTTTCGCGGCCGATTACCTTTCACCTGATTGAGTAAGCGTCAGCCCACTGGCGCTTTTAATCCAGGATTGCCTGACCATTAACCGCCCATGATTCACTATACCCACCCAAATCGCATCCTGGTTGCCCTGGACTGTATCATCTTCGGCTTCGATGGGGAAGAGATTAAATTGCTGCTGATTAAACGCAATTTCGAGCCAGAACAGGGTAAATGGTCACTCATGGGAGGGTTCCTGAACGAAGGCGAAGACCTCGAAGTAGCCGCCAATCGGATTCTGTATACGCTTACCGGGCTAACCAACAATTATCTTGAACAATTACAGACCTTTGGGGCCGTTAACCGCGATCCCGTAGAGCGAACCATATCGGTCGTGTATTACGCTCTGGTAACCATTCAGGATCAGGACGTGGCCGCTATCCGGGCGCATAATGCCTCATGGATCGGCCTGAATGTAAAGCCGAAATTGATTTTCGACCATGATAAGATGGTGGAACAGGCACTCCGTCAGCTTCGGTATAAAGCCGCTTTACACGCCATCGGCTTTGAGCTACTGCCCGAAAAGTTTACGATTCCACAGCTTCAGAAACTGTACGAAGCCATCTATAACCGCCAGCTCGACCGCCGAAACTTCAGCCGGAAAATTCTATCAACGGATTTATTAGTAGCTACCGGAGAGAAAGATACAACCTCTGCAACCAAAAAAGGGCAATTGTTTCGCTTAAATACCGAGAAGTATCAGCAATACCTGACCGATTACGTTAGCTTTTTCCCGGAATTGACTTTATCGTAAAGTTCATCCCGTCAGAACGTAACGGAAAAATAATTTCTATTTTTCATGGAAATAACACAAAGGCGTTCTAATATTGTGTCACATATACACGATTCAAAAAGAGGTCCTCTTTTTCGGTATATACAGCTATTTTCTTTATGACGAATCAATACGTTATCGGAGTCGATTTTGGTAGCGATTCCGTACGGGCGTTAGTGGTTAACGCGCACTCGGGGCAGGCCGTTGGCACCCACGTTCATGAATACACGCGCTGGAAACAGGGGCTCTACTGTGACCCCGCCACTTCCCAGTTCCGCCAGCATCCGCTCGACTATCTTGAAGGACTGGAAATCACGATCAACGAAGCCCTGGCCCAGGCCCCTGCCGATGTTCGGCAGCAAGTTGTTGGTATTTCAATTGATACCACGGGGTCAACGCCCTGCGCAGTAGATGAAACGGGGCTTCCCCTGGCCTTGCGCCCCGACTTTGCCGAGAATCCCAACGGGATGTTTATTCTCTGGAAAGATCATACCGCCAATGCCGAAGCCGACGAAATCAACGACCTGGCTCACCATTGGGATATTGACTATACCAAATACGTCGGTGGTATTTATTCGTCCGAATGGTTCTGGGCCAAGCTATTACGAACCCTTCGGGTCGATGAAGCCGTCCGGCAACACGCCTTTTCGTGGATCGAACATTGTGACTGGATGTCGGCTGTTCTGACGGGCAACACCAATCCACTCACCCTAAAGCGGTCACGCTGCGCAGCCGGCCACAAAGCGCTCTGGCACAGCGAATTTCATGGCCTCCCCTCCGACGAGTTCCTGACCAAACTCGATCCCCTGCTGAGTGGCCTCCGTGATCGACTTTTCACCGACACCTACACCGCCGATCAGTCGATGGGTACACTCTCTGCCGAATGGGCGGAGAAACTGGGCTTATCGACCGATGTAGTCATTGGCGTGGGCGCGTTCGACGCCCATATGGGAGCCATTGGAGCCGAGATTGAGCCGTATGCCTTTGTCCGCATTATTGGCACCTCTACCTGCGATATTCTCATGGCACCCAATGAAGAGATCGGCCATCGGCTCATCCGGGGTATTTGCGGGCAGGTCGATGGGTCGGTAGCGCCGGGAATGCTCGGTCTGGAAGCGGGCCAGTCGGCCTTTGGGGATGTGTATGCCTGGTTTGCCCGCTTAATTACAACACCAGTGCGTGAATTACTGGGCGATGAAGCCGCTGATATGCTGGGCCGTAAACTGATTCCGCATCTGTCTGAACAAGCGGCCAAACTGCCCGTCACCGAATCGGACGTAGTGGCGCTGGACTGGATCAACGGACGCCGGACACCCGACGCCAACCATACGTTGAAAGCCGCCCTATCGGGTCTGAATCTGGGCACCGATGCCGCCAAGGTATTCAAATCTCTAGTCGAAGCCACGGCCTTTGGCTCCCGAAGTATTGTTGAGCGATTTATTCAGGAAGGAGTACCCATCCGGAAAGTCATCGCCATTGGTGGAGTAGCTAAAAAATCGCCTTTCGTGATGCAAACGCTGGCCGATGTACTCAACAAACCGATTCAGGTAGCCAGTGCCGATCAGGCTTGTGCCTTAGGGGCCGCTATGTGTGCGGCTGTAGCTGCTGGTGTTCATCCGACAATGGAAGCGGCCCAACACGCGATGGGCTCCGGCTTCGATGCTGAATATCAGCCACGCCCGCAACTCGTTCCAGTTTACGAAAAACTGTATCAGAAATACCTCAAACTCGGTGCGTTTATCGAAGGTCGGTAAAAACAGATTTTCATCGCCAGGGCGCTAGGTCGCAGAGAACCAGATGCTCCTATATTCTCCTGTTCTTCGTGCCCTCGCGGTGACATTTTAACTACTAATACAATGCTGAATTTAAAGCAATTTGAAGTCTGGTTCATTACGGGTAGCCAGCACCTTTACGGAGAAGAAACCCTCAAACAGGTTGACGAGCACTCGCAGATCATTGCCGACTTTCTGAATCAGGCATCGCCCATTCCGGTGCGGGTGATCTTTAAACCCGTCGTGAAAACGCCCGACGAAATTTACGCCATCTGCCAGGAAGCCAATGTAGCGCCTAACTGTGTTGGCATTATTAGTTGGATGCACACGTTTTCGCCCGCCAAAATGTGGATTCGGGGGCTGACGGTCCTGAAAAAACCGATGCTTCACCTGCATACGCAATTCAACCGGGATATTCCCTGGGGCAGCATCGACATGGACTTTATGAACCTTAACCAGTCGGCTCACGGCGACCGCGAATTTGGATTCATTATGTCAAGAATGCGGTTGAACCGGAAGGTAGTGGTTGGGTTCTGGCAGGATCAGGCGGTAATCGACAAAATTGCGGCCTGGACGCGCGTAGCCGTAGCCGCTTACGAGCTAAAAACCATGAAAGTCGTTCGTTTTGGCGACAACATGCGTCAGGTAGCCGTAACGGATGGCGATAAAGTAGCCGCCGAAATGACCTTTGGCATGTCGGTCAATACACACGGCATTGGCGATCTGGTAGCGGTTATCAATCAAATCTCGGATGCCGAAGTTGACCGGCTCGTAACTGAATACGCCGATAGCTACACATTGATGGAGTCGCTGTTGAAAGGTGGTTCACAACATAGCTCATTGCGCGACGCAGCTAAAATTGAACTGGGGCTTCGGGCATTCCTGAAAGACGGCAATTTCTCGGCCTATACCGATACATTTGAAGACCTGCATGGCATGACCCAACTGCCGGGTATTGCCTCTCAGCGCCTGATGGCCGATGGCTACGGGTTTGGGGGCGAAGGCGACTGGAAAACCTCGGCTATGGTACGAACGCTGAAAGTGATGGCGGCCGGATTGCCCGGTGGGAACTCGTTCATGGAAGATTACACCTACCATTTCGACCCGTCAAACCCGTTGGTTCTCGGTTCGCACATGCTCGAAATCTGCCCTTCGATTGCCGCCGGAAAACCTACCTGCGAAATTCATCCCTTGGGCATTGGGGGTAAAGCCGACCCGGTTCGTCTGGTATTCAACGCGCCCGCTGGCCCCGCCATCAACGTGTCACTCATCGACATGGGCAATCGGTTCCGGCTGCTGGTCAACGAAGTCGAAGCGGTCGAAGTACCCGAAGCTTTGCCCAAACTGCCCGTTGCCCGCGCCATCTGGAAGCCCATGCCCGACATGCAAACGGGTTGTGCCGCCTGGATTCTGGCCGGTGGAGCGCACCACACCGTCTACAGCCAAAACCTGACCACCGAACACATCGACGATTTTGCCGACATGTTTGGTGTCGAACTGGTTGTCATCGACCGCAATACCAACCTGCGACAACTCAAAAACGAACTTCGCTGGAGCGAAGCCGTCTATCGACAATTTTAAAGAGCGAAAGAGTGAAAGAGCGATTTTCTCCACTCATTCACTCTTTCGCTCTTTCGCTCATTAAAAATTGTAAACCCCTATGAAAAAACAATTCCTAACCTTTCTGTTTGCCGGAAACAGCCTGCTGGCTTTTTCTCAGGCCAGTGTGACCATCAATGGCAGCGAAGGCAAACACATCATCAGCCGTCATATCTATGGCCATTTTGCCGAACATCTTGGACGCAGTATCTACGACGGTTTTTACGTCGGTGAATCCAACACAAAAATTCCGAACAAGGCCGGGGTTCGATTGGATGTGGTCGATGCGCTGAAAAAATTAAAGATTCCGAATCTACGCTGGCCGGGTGGTTGCTTTGCCGATACCTATCACTGGAAAGATGGTATTGGCCCCAAAGCCAAACGTCCGAAAATTGTCAATACATGGTGGGGGGGCGTAACCGAAGACAACAGCTTTGGTACGCACGACTTCCTGAACATGTGCGAGTTGATCGGCACTGAGCCCTATCTGGCGGGCAACGTGGGCAGTGGCACCGTACAGGAGCTATCTGACTGGGTGCAGTACGTCAATTTCGAGAAAAACAGCCCCATGTCGAACCTGCGGCAGCAAAATGGCCGCCAGGCTCCCTGGAATGTACGCTATTGGGGCGTTGCCAACGAAGCCTGGGGTTGCGGTGGCAACATGAAGCCCGATTATTATGCCAACCTGTACCGGCAGTATAGCACCTTCATGAACACCCGAGTGGGCAATGGCAAGATTTTTCGCATTGCCTCAGGAGCCAGCGATAACGATTACAACTGGACTGAAACGCTCATGAAGAATATTCCGGGTTCGCTGATGGAAGGCATCGCCATGCACCACTACTCGGTATTGTCGTGGGGGGAGGGCAAGAAAAGTTCGGCCACTGAGTTTACCGATCAGGAGTATTTCAAAACGATGCAACAGGCGTTGTTGATGGACGAACTGATCGAAAAGCATTCGGCCGTCATGGACAAGTACGATCCGGAGAAGAAAATTGCGCTGATCGTGGATGAATGGGGAGGCTGGTACAATGTGGAGCCAGGTACGAATCCGGGCTTCCTCTATCAGCAAAACACCATGCGCGATGCCGTACTGGCCGGAGCTACGCTCAACATTTTTCATAAACACTGCGAGCGCGTTCGGATGGCCAATCTGGCGCAGGCCATCAACGTCCTGCAATCCGTTATCCTGACCAAAGGCGACAAGATCATTCTGACGCCAACGTATCACGTCCTGGAAATGTACAACGTTCACCAGGATGCCACCATGCTTCCTATCGACATCAAAACGGCTGATTTTTCGACCAGCGAGGGTAAGCTCCCCGCCGTATCGGTATCGGCCTCCCGCGATAAAGCGGGTAAAGTGCATATCTCTCTGGTCAACATCGACCTGGGTAAAGCGCAGGAAATTTCTGTGGACCTGAAAGGCATCAGCGGCACTAACGTTTCTGGGCGTATCCTGCATTCGGCCAGTGTTCGCGACCATAACACCTTCGAGAATTTAACCAAAATCAAACCGGCTGCTTTCACCGGCGCCAAACTGTCTGGCGATAAACTAACCGTCACCCTGCCGCCCGTTTCGGTGGTGGTCCTCGAAATTTAATGATTGAATGATTGAATTGTTGAATGATTGAATTAAAGCCATTCACCAATTCAATCATTCAACAATTCAATCATTAACCATGTATACATCCTTAAAAGAAGAATGCTATGAGGCCAATATGCAGCTTCCAAAACTGGGGCTGGTGTTGTTCACATTCGGCAATGTAAGTGCCGTCGATCGCGACCGGGCGGTGTTTGCCATCAAGCCCAGTGGCGTTGCGTATGACGAACTGACACCTTACGACATCGTCATCTGCGATTACGAAGGCAATGTGGTTGAAGGTACCATGCGCCCCTCATCAGATACCAAAACGCATGCGCTGCTCTACAAAACCTGGGATAAAATCGGGGGCATTTCACATACGCATAGCACCCATGCAGTAGCCTGGGCACAGGCGGGTATGGACATTCCTATTTTTGGTACTACCCACGCCGACCATACGCACCAGGACATCCCCTGTGCTCCGGCTCTGACCGATGAGATGATCCAGGGGGATTACGAACACGAAACGGGCAACCAGATTTTCGACGTATTCGCTCAAAAGGGGCTGTCGTACAGCGAAATGGAAATGGTACTCCTGCAAAATCATGGGCCGTTTACCTGGGGTAAAACAGCCGCTAAAGCCGTATACAACTCAGCCGTACTGGAAGAAGTGGCGCGGATGGCGTACCTAACCTTACAAATCAACCCCAACACCCCCCGCATTAAAGACACGCTCCGGCTCAAGCATTATGAGCGGAAGCACGGTAAAAATGCATACTACGGACAAGGTTGTTAAAGGGATAAAAACCGATCTATTCTCCTTTAAAGGTCACCGCAAAGACGCGAAGGCGCAAGGAAGACAAACGATTTTATTCGTTGCGCCCTCGCGCCCTTGCGGTGAAAAACAAATGACAGAAGAATAGAATCAGCGCCCAAATCGCTTTACTCACTAATCGGTTTAACTCACCTTATCAATTCATGAAATTATTCACTCAATTCCTATCCCTGGCTCTCGTAACGGGCTTAATGACTATGAATGCGTGCACGTCTAAAAAAGAAAAAGAAGCCGACGAGCAAAAACCAGGCATTGAAAAAACAACGTACGGCCAACTGCCCAACGGACAAACCGCCGATCTCTATACGCTGCACAATGCGTCGGGCATGACAGCTAAGATTACTACCTATGGTGGTATTGTCGTGGGCTTAACGGCTCCCGACAAAGAGGGTAAGTTTGAAGACGTTACCCTCGGTTTCGATTCGCTCTCTTCCTACGTTAAAAACAACCCATTTTTTGGGGCGCTGGTGGGTCGGTACGGCAACCGCATTGCCAAAGGGAAATTTACCCTCGATGGTAAAAACTACACGCTGGTAACCAACAACTTCGGCAATCACCTGCATGGCGGCACCGTTGGCTTCGATAAAGTTCTCTGGACAGCGACACCCGTTGAAGGTGACGAGCCAGCCCTGAAGCTGACCTACACCTCGAAAGATGGCGAAGAAGGCTATCCTGGCAATCTGTCGGTTGAGGTGACGTACACGCTCCAGAAAGATAACGCCCTCAAAATTGATTATCAGGCAACTACCGATAAACCGACGGTCGTTAACCTGACGAATCACACCTATTTTAATCTGACGGGTGGCGCCAAACGTGATGTTATGGATCATGAACTTACCCTGAATGCCGACCGCTTTTTACCCGTCGACAAAACCCTGATTCCGACTGGCGTCTTACAGCCTGTAGCCGGTACACCGTTCGACTTCACTAAGGCTACCGTCATTGGCAAACGGATCAACGATTCAAGTGATGTACAGATCAAATACGGTCTGGGTTACGACCATGCCTGGATACTCAATGGTTCGGGCGATTCGCTGAAACTGGCGGCTACGGTATACGAGCCAACCAGCGGCCGGGTGATGGAAGTACGCACCACCGAACCCGCTATCCAGTTTTATACCGGCAATTTCCTCGATGGCTCCGTAACGGGTCGGGAAGGGTTCCCATACAAAAAACGCTTTGCGCTCTGTCTGGAAACCGAACATTATCCCGATTCGCCAAACCATCCGGCCTTCCCAAGTACTGTGCTGCGTCCGGGCCAAACGTATAAAACCACCACGATTTACCAGTTTTCGACAAAGTAGAGACGTGACACCTCGCGTCTCTTGACCGGATGATCCTTATACCGGATGATTCCTGGTTAGAACATCGTAGAGACAGGGCAGGCCCTGTCTCTACATTTATAATAATCCCATCCAATGGCCGAACAACCCCTCTCTAATCGGGCTACAATGCCCAAAGCGTATAATCCGGTACTGGAACGACGAACGGTTGAAAACGCCAACCGGAATCTGTTGAAATACCTGAAACCGGGGTTATCGGTACTGGATATGGGGTGTGGTTCAGGAGCTATAACCCGAAGCATTGCCGAGAAGACCGGGCCAACCGGCCGTGTTTTAGGTATCGACCCGAGTGAAACCCTGATCGCGCAGGCTCGTCAGAACGTCGGCGATTTACCCGGAATTACGTTTGAGCAGGGCGATGTGTACACTTTTGAAACAACCGAACGTTTCGATCTGGTCACCTGCGCCCGTACGTTGCAATGGCTTGCCCAGCCCGAAACAGCGCTGGCCAATATGCAGCGGCTTGTTAAGCCCGGCGGCCACCTGGCAATTCTGGATTATAATCACGAAAAAATCCTTTGGGAACCCGCACCACCAGCCTCCATGCAGACCTTCTACAATGCTTTCCTACAATGGCGGCAGGATGCTGGTTTCGATAATGCGATTGCCGATCACCTGAGTGGCCTGATGCACCAACTGGGATTTTCCGACGTACGCATCGAACCTCGATTTGAACTTTCCAAACGAAGTGACACGGATTTTGCCCAAACGAGTCGGCTCTGGTCGGAAGTAGCCGAATTACGGGGTCCACAACTCGTTCAGGCAGGCTATATCACCGAAGATCAACGCCTGGAAGCCATTGCTGACTACGACAACTGGATTGCCACCGTCGGCGAATCTATGACGGTTTATCTGCTGGCTGTCGAAGGTCAGCAGCTTTAATAGCACACAGATTTTTAGGATGATTATGATTAATTAAGATCTGTGTAAATCATAACGATCCTAAAAATCTGCGTGCTATTTAATTCCAAATCCTGCGCAGAAATCGCAACCAATTGCCGTGCATTACCTTGGTTATATCTTCTTCTGCATAGCCACGCTGGCGCAATAAATCAGGGATTTTTTGCAGATCGGCAATGGTTTCAAGATCGTAAGGGCACTGTTCTTTTCCGAAAGCACCGTCCAGATCTGAACCGATGCCGATATGGTTGGCGTTTCCGGCGAGCTGACAGATGTGGTCCAGGTGGTCGATCATCTTAGCCAGATTGCAGTTCGTTCCTTCAGGCGTTGACTGGCCACGTACCCAACCCGGCACCATCATCCAGGCATCCAGTGCTCCCCCAATGACGGCATCGCGGGCGATGAGTTCCTTGATCTGTTCATCACTAAACTGTCGATTATGATTCACCAGCGCCCGACAGTTGTTGTGACTCGCCCAAACCGGGCCTTCGAAATAATCGAGGGCCTCCCAAAAGCTATCGTCGCAGAGGTGAGTAGCATCCAGAATGATGTTGAACCGTTGCATCTCGCGGAGTAGTTCACGTCCGGCAAGGCCGATGAAGCCCGTGGCATCCGTTCCCTGCGCATACCGCCCCGGGCCATAGTGGGCCGGTCCGATGGCACGAAGTCCATATTGATACGCTCGCTCTACATAGGCTGGTGTAATGATGGAATCGGCCCCTTCCAGGCTCAGGATATACCCAACTGGTTTCTTATCATTGGGCGTACCGTCATGCCAGAGCGCAAGATGGGTTTCCAGACCAGCCAGATCTTTAATTTGCACCATCTCGCCCGCTTCTTCCATCGTTTTGTACCAGATCTGCTGCGCCTGGGTTTGCGCCCAGGCCTGTTCGGGCGATTGCCATCCGGGCAATGGATTACCGGGAGCCACAAATCGGGCAATTTGCGTGGCAACCACCAAGCCAATATTCCCCTGACGAAGTGCAGGCAGCGAAACCGTAGCTTTCCCCCGATCCGGCTTATCGGTCATTCCGGTTTCGCGTTCGCGGAGCCGCTCCACCGATTGGCGAAGATCACGGTTCCACTCCATCGCATTCATACTCAGATCAAGGTGGGCATCTATGGTAAACATGTAGCTTGTTTCAGGTTTGACACGGGAGACTATTTTATACAGCAATCGTACGATCTCGGGCAATGGTCCGCCATTCGCCGGTAATCGTACCGTCTTCGATGGTGTAGGCTCGTTCGTATAAGGCCACGGTTGGGCAGATGTGGTTAGGAAGACCATAGAGCACGTCGCCCACCTTATAAGAATGGCCTTCGCCTGCTTCCAATACCAGATGTTCTTCACTTTGACCCGCGGCTTTCAATTCGGGGGCATTCAGGAACGTTACCCGTTGAACTAAATCCCCTTCGGCCGCTACGGACTTGTGCCCCAGATCGACGCAAATTCTGGAGGATGTTGGCAAAGAGATGACCCGGGCAACGACCAGAGCGGCTGGCAGGAATGCCTGTTCTGGCAGAATAGTCTGGTAGCCTTTATCCCAGTAGATAAATGTACCCGGACTACATTCTACCTCCGGACGTTTGGCATGAATCGGGAACGACGGGCTCCCTCCGGCCACAATGATTGGTTTTCCATGCCCTTTGGCGGCCAGCGTTTCGCTCAACAACTGCACCGGCCAGAAACCAGCATCACACTCGGCCGTTCGGGCAGCAATGTCGGGGTTTCGCAATTGACCATCGTAGGCGTGTAAGCCAACGGGCTGCACACCCGGCCATTTTTCCAGCTCGGCATAAAGGGTCAATACAGCCTCTCCGGGAGCAATACCCGTACGGTTCATCCCTACATTCAGATCGATATATACCGGCACGACCAACCCAGCCGCCACCGCCTGGTCCGATAGGGCTTGCGCTGTATCCTGATTATCGACCAGACACGAAAAACGAGTTTCCGGGTAGGTTTTAATCAGGTCGATCAGTCGGTGAATCTTGGTGGTATTGGGCTGATAGGCCAGCAACACATCGGGCGCACCAATCATCGCCAGCATTTCGGCTTCGGCAATCGTGGCACATTTAAATTTCTGAATTCCCGCTTCGAGCAACAGGTGGGCAGCTTCCCGCGATTTGCTCGTTTTTACATGTGGCCGCAATCGGCTAATATCGCCGACGGTGCTGATGAGCCGGGCAATGTTCTGTTTTACCCGATCTGGGTACACCACCAACGCGGGCGTGTCCAGACGCGATAGGTCGTCAATAGAATACCAGGGTACCTGCTCCATGGCTAAACCAGTTCAAATAAAACTTCTACCTCAACCGGAATATTATCGGGCAACGAACCCATACCCACTGCCGAGCGTACACCAATACCATTTTCGGTGCCCCAGACGGATGCAAACAGTTCGCTACACCCATTGATTACATACGGATGACGACCGAAATCGGCAGTGCAGTTGACCATGCCCAGCACCTTAATGACTCGCTTCACCCGGTCAAGGCTACCCAGGTGAGTTCGGATGGTCGATAAGATAGTCAGACCAACCTGACGAGCGGCCAGCTTACCCTGTTCGATGTCCATATCTTCGCCAATGCGGCCGATAATCAGGCTTTTATCGTCCTGAACGGGGCCATGACCCGACACATAGAGGTACTTGCCGTCGATTAAATAAGGTTTATACACCCCCAATGGCTGAGGGGCTGGCGGTAGAGAAAGACCCGTTTGGGCAAAGGCTGCTTCAGGAGATAAGATTTCCGCTTGCATGAGGCTGGTTTAGAGTTTTTAGTTCCTGCAAACTTAATCGAAAGCGGGCGTCTGGTTGCTATCTTGCCGCATATTTCAAAAACTATGAAGCAACGAATCGCTCACATTGCTCTGGTTGTCGATGAGTATGATGAGGCCATCCAGTTCTACACCGAAAAACTGGCGTTTACCCTCCTTGAAGATACCCCACTCGGCGACGACAAACGGTGGGTACTGGTGGCGCCACCCGGAGCCAACGAATGCAGTTTACTGTTAGCTAAAGCCACGAATGCCGATCAGCGAAGCCGAGTCGGAAACCAGACGGGCGGGCGCGTTTTTCTATTTCTGTTTACCGACGATTTCTGGCGGGATTATCACCGCATGCTTGCCAAGGGGGTCCAGTTTGTTCGTGAGCCCGTTGACGAAGCCTATGGTACGGTAGCCGTCTTTGCCGATCTATATGGTAATCTGTGGGACCTGCTTCAGCCCAACGAAACCAACAAGGGCTGATTGACGAGAAAACCGCTGGTTTCCTTTTTTGGGTTATCAACAGAAAATGAGCATATGCGATTAATTGCTTAACTCTGTAGTACTTAGTAGTCCCTATTTCACAAATTCATTTAAATTTGCCTATCGACCGTTCCTCTCCCGAACAACACTCCATGCGCTGGTCCACACTCGTTCTTATTGCGTCCTTATTGCTCTCCACCAACCTGTCTGGGCAATCCGTCAAGGCAGATAGCGTATTCATCCAAAGTGCCAAAAATCAAGCTATTCGTCTATACGAACGCGCTATTTATCGGCAGGAGCACGTATACGAAGGCAACGAGTATATTCCGCACGATCACCGGATCAAAATTCACCCCTTCTACCCTGTCGATACCCTACAGCGTGGAACGATCGCGTATAACGGTACCGATTACCACAATGTGCCGATGCTTTACGACATTGTGCGGGATGAATTGTCTATCCAGCCTCCCGAAGGCGGCTACCGGATTCGGCTTCACACCAATAAGGTCAGCGCCTTTTCGATGGGCCCGTATCGCTTTGTAAAGATCCTGGGCGACAGCGCGTTGGGGGTACGTACTGGTTTTTACCAACTGCTGCATAATGGCGCGGTGAAGGTGCTGGTTCAGCGGGTAAAAACCATTCACGAGGATATTTCGAGTGGTACCTATAAAGCCGATTACATTCCTCAGGACCGATTCTTTATCCTGAAAGATGGGGTTTACCATTCGGTCAAAACCAAAGGCTCGGTGCTGAACGTGTTCGCCGATAAAAGTAAGGAGTTGAAAAAATTCATCCGGTCTAACCAACTCAAATTCAAAGACCTTCAGCGGGAAGAAACGATCAGCCGGGTGACCCAGCAGTATGAAGAACTAACGCACCAATTATGACCCCTCTTTACCGGATTACACTTCTGTGGCTGCTACTGATCGGGTCTGGCGGAGCGGCCCTATCCCAGACCTTAGCCGACAAACCCATTAGCGGTGATTTTTCAAACCTCCGCTTCGACACGTTTGTGGAGCGCATCGAAGCACAGACCCCCTATCGGTTTTTCTACAATCCTGCCGAAGTCGACAGCTTCCTGGTGGATATGCGTGTTGAGAATAAGCCGGTTCGGACGGTGTTGCAGCAGTTGTTCAATGGCTCCAAATACAACTACGCCATCGACGCGCAGCAACGGGTCTACATCACGGCCAACCGGGTTATTCGTACCGATTTACCCATTGGTTTTTTTCGGGGTGGAGCACCGTCCGGGCCCGACACCACACTGAACGCCTATCTGACGCAGGGTAGCCGAAAAGTACAGGCAGAGCCAGAAGCCAAAACCTACGAAATTGGCAAACGAACCAATCCGATCCGGCCGGGCCGTTCGACACTGGCGGGTTTTGTCCGCAATGTAGCTTCCGGTGAGCCCGTCGTAGGCGCGGCTGTTTATATCGAAAATCCCCGTCAGGGCACCGTCAGCGATCAGTTTGGCTACTACTCCATCACCCTGCCCCGTGGGCGGCACGATCTCAAAATCCGCAGCATTGGTATGAAAGATACCCGACGACGGATTATCCTGTACAGTGATGGGAAGCTCGATATTGACATGGAAGATGACGTGATAGCCCTGAAAGAAGTGGTCATCGAAGCCGAAAAGGACAAGAATATTTCGGGGCTTCAGATGGGACAGGAACGGATCGATATCAAGAGCATCAAGCAGGTACCAACGGCTTTGGGCGAAGCGGATCTGTTGCGGGTGATTCAGACCCTGCCAGGGGTAAAAACCGTTGGCGAAAGTTCTACGGGCCTCAACGTACGCGGTGGGGCCACCGACCAGAACCTGATTCTGTATAACGACGCTACGATTTACAACTCATCGCACCTGTTCGGTTTCTTCTCGGCTTTCAACCCCGACATGATCAAAAGTGCGGAATTGTATAAAAGTGCGATTCCATCCCGATTTGGTGGGCGGCTGGCGTCGGTGCTGGATGTGCAAACCCGCGATGGCAACAAAAAGAAATTTGTCGGCTCGGGCGGGATTGGTTTGTTAACGGGTCGGCTAACGCTGGAGGGACCTATTTTTAAAGACAAAACCTCGTTTATTGCCGGGGTGCGCTCTACCTACTCCGACTGGCTGCTGCGTCAATTACAAAGTGCTTCGTTTCAGAACAGCAAAGCTTCGTTTTACGACCTGAACCTGCACGTCACGCATGAGGCCAACGAAAAAAACACGGTGTATTTCACGGGCTATCTGAGCAATGATAAGTTCCGGCTCAACAGCGATACGTCGTACCAGTATCAGAACAAAACAGCCACGCTGAAATGGAAACACATTTTCAATAATAAGCTCTACAGTGTTTTCACGGGCAGTTACAGCGGCTACACCTACCATGTGTCGAGCGATAAAAATCCCGTCAATGCCTACGATCTGACCTTCGGCATCAACCAATCGCAGGTAAAGGCCGATTTTAACTTTTTCCCGACCAATCAGCATACCGTCGATTTTGGCATTAGCAGTACGTACTACAAACTCTCGCCCGGTAATTTCCAACCTAAGGGCGAAAAGTCGCTGATTGTACCGGACGTGGTACCCGATGAACAGGGACTCGAAAGTGCGATTTATCTGGGTGATCGCTTCGATATTAGCCCCAAGCTGTCGATCAGTGCCGGACTGCGGTATTCGTTCTACAACTACCTGGGCCCTCATGCCGTATACCAATATGCACCAGGCGTACCCAAATCCGAAAACACCATCCTCGATACGCTGAACTACGGCTCCGGCAAATCGATCACCAGTTATCATGGCCCCGAATACCGGATTGCGCTTCGGTATGGACTGTCGTCGACGGCTTCGATCAAACTGAGCTTCAACCGGACCCGCCAGTACATTCAGATGCTGTCGAACACGACCGTCATTTCACCTACCGACATCTGGAAACTGAGTGATCCACATATCAAGCCGCAGGTAGGCGATCAGTATGCCATCGGCCTGTATAAAAACAACCGGATCAATACCATCGAAATGTCGGTAGAAGCCTATTACAAAACCATGCAGAACCGACTGGACTACCGAAGTGGGGCCGAACTGATTCTGAATCACCATATTGAAACCGACGTGGTCAATGCGGAAGGGAAAGCCTACGGTATTGAATTTCTGGTCAAAAAACTGACGGGGAAACTGAACGGCTGGCTGAGCTACACCTATGCCCGTACCCTGCTGCGGACTGCCGACGCTACCAACAATGAAATTATCAACAAAGGAAGCTGGTATCCAAGCAATTACGACAAACCGCACGATGTAACCCTGGTGGGGAATTATAAAATCAACCGTCGGTTCAGCCTATCGCTCAACTTTACCTACAGCACAGGCCGTCCGATAACCTTACCCGTTTCGAAGTATGTGCTCGATGGTGTACCGCGTCTGCTCTATTCCGAACGGAATCAGTACCGCATCCCTGATTATTACCGCACCGATTTTGCCATGAATATTGAAGGGAATCACAAGGTTAAAAAACTGGCGCATAGCTCCTGGACCATTGCAGTCTATAACCTGCTGGGCCGACATAATCCCTACTCGGTTTACTTCAAAACAGAAGGTTACCGGATCAATGGGTATCAGCTATCCATTTTCGGGCAACCCATTCCGTCTGTCACTTATAATTTCCGGTTTTGATATGACAAGCCGATTCTATACAAAACTGGTTGGCTGGGCGCTCCTTTTACTGGTTAGTAGCTGTATTGACCCCTATCGACCGCCCGAAATTACCTCACCCGATAGCTATCTGGTGGTGAGTGGTTTTTTTAACAGTGCTCCCGGCACCACCACAACCATTCAATTGTCGCGTACACAAAACCTGTCCGACAACAAAGCCCCTACGGCCGAAGCAAAGGCGTTGGTCACCATCGAAAGCCAGAGCAAAGCGGTCTATACGCTCAGGGAAAGTACCGCCGGGTCGTATACCCTTACCGGCGTAACCCCACAGGTGGGCGAAACCTACCGACTGCACATCAAGACAGCCAAAGGTACCGACTACTACTCCGATTACGTACCTGTTGTGACAACGCCCCCCATCGATAGTGTAAGCTGGCGGGTCGAAAACGATGGGGTACAAATCAGTGCGAATACCCACGATCCGAAAAATAATACCCACTACTACCGCTGGGAATACGATGCAACCTGGGAGTATTATTCATCCTATACCTCTACGCATGAGATAAAAAATAACCAGATTGTTCCGCGTCAGGAGGATGTGTATACGTGCTGGGGAAGCGAAAGCTCCACCAACATCATGACCTTCTCCACCGTCCGGCTCAGTCAGGACGTGGTCAGCCGGTTTCCGCTCACCTTCATTCCGGGTACATCGTTAAAGATCGGTGTCCGCTATAGTATGCTGGTCAGGCAGTTTGCCCTGACGCAGGAAGCATTCACGTATTACGACCAGTTGGGCAAAATCACGCAGAATATTGGCTCCATTTTCGATCCGCAACCTACCCAGCTTGTTGGTAATATCCATTCGCTGACCAATTCCAGCGATCTGGTGATGGGCTTCTTCCGGGTCGGCACGATAGAAAGCAAACGGATTTTCATTTCGAAATCACAGCTTCCCAACTGGTACACAAACAACGGATTGGGAAGCTGTGATACGGATACGTTAAGTACGGCCGACGTCCGAATGAATCAACCCGGTATCGTTAGTCCCTACACAAGTGCCAGTTATATAACCACTAGCCAACCCTGCGTCGATTGCCGATTACGGGGTGGTGTTATTCAACGACCGAGTTTTTGGTAAATGAGGGTTTTCATATGCGCAACACCCCACATACATACTGGCTTAGCTGGGCTTTGCTCCTGCTTGTAAGCGGGTGTATTGATCCCTATCGGCCACCGGAGGTTGCTGCGCCCGCCAGTTATCTGGTTGTCAATGGGTTTTTCGATAGCGCACCGGGGGCTACGACCACCATCCAACTTTCGCACACCCAGAACCTGACGGATACGAAATCGCCAACGGCCGAAACAAAGGCGCTGGTCACGATCGAAAGCCAGAATAAGGCGGTCTATACACTCAAAGAAGGAACCAGTGGTGCCTATTCGCTATCGGGCGTTACACCATTGGCTGGAGAAACCTATCGGCTGCATATCAAAACCAGCAAAGGGACCGACTACTACTCAGACTATGTACCTGTGCTTACTACGCCCGCTATCGACAGCGTTAGCTGGCATACCGAAGCCAACAACGTTCTGTTCAGCGTAAACACCCACGATCCCAAAAATAACACCCATTACTACCGTTGGGAATTTGAAGAAACCTGGGAGTTTACGGCACCCTATTACTCCCAACTGGAGATCAGGAACAATACGATTGTCGACCGATCAGAAAACATCAACCGCTGCTGGAATACCACCTACTCGACCAATATTATGCTCACGTCGACCGAGCGGCTGAGCCAGGATATTGTCAGTCAGTTTCCGCTAACCTCAGTGCCGGGTACGTCGGGTAAACTGGGCATCAAATACAGTATGCTGGTGAAATCTTACGCGCTGACCCAGGCAGGGTTTGCCTACTACGATCAACTGGCTAAGATCACCCAAAACCTCGGCTCTATTTTCGACCCGCAACCTTCCCAGATTACCGGAAACATGCGAGCCAGTAACAATCCGGGCGATCTGGTGCTGGGCTTTTTCCGGGTCGGCACGGTGGCAGCCAAACGTATTTTTATCCGGCGCGATCAGCTACCGAATATCAACACCTATGCGGGCGATCCGGGCTGTGTGGTCGATACGTTTTCAGTATCGAAAGTATTAAAGGAACAACCAGCCATTATCAGCCTTTTTGGCGAAAATCAATATTTAGTAACCTCGTTTCCCTGTGTCGATTGTCGGTACAAAGGGGTAAATAAACGGCCATCATTCTGGGAATAAGACATCACATGAACCACCTGACCTTAGCTCAAATCCTCACCCTCCCGAAGCGAACGACCCGTTTGTCCGTCTTCTCGCTCCTGTTCATGAGTTGGCTGGCCTTCAGTGCATTACCGGGCTTTGGGCAGCCCTCCGGCTCGACTGCCTCGCTGACCCAATCATTTGACCAGTATCGGCAACAGGCGCTCCAGGAGAAGATTTTCGTACATACCGATCAGGGCTTTTACCTGACGGGCGAGACGATGTGGTTCAAGATTTATTACGTCGATGGCAGCTTTCACAAACCACTGGATCTGAGCAAGGTAGCCTACGTTGAGCTACTGGACAAAGAGCAGAAATCAGTACTCCAAACCAAAATAGCCCTTGCCACCAACGGCGGAGACGGTACACTATTCCTGCCTTCGTCGCTCAATTCGGGGACGTATCTGATGCGGGCCTATACCAACTGGATGAAAAACTTCCCGGCCAGCTACTTCTTCGAAAAGGCGATTACGATTGTCAATCCGTTCAAGCCGATGACTCTCTCTCCAACGGCCGGTGTAGCCGATCTGGACATTCAGTTTTTTCCAGAAGGGGGGAACCTCGTGGATGGCCTTTCCAGTAAGGTCGCGTTTCGGGCGGTCAATGCGTCAGGAACGGGGCAGGCAGTTCGGGGCTGGGTACTCAACAACCGAAACGATACGCTAACTACCTTTTCGTCGCATAAATTTGGCCTCGGCACCTTTACATTTACCCCAGCCAGCCCCACTACCTACCGGGTACTTCTCCGCGATGAAACAGGGCGGCAGTTTACCCGTTCCCTACCGACGATTCAGCCACAGGGCTATGTGATGACACTGGATGATAGTAACCCCAATCGGCTTACGGTCACTGTTGCAACCAACGTGGGTAGTCCTTCGACGGTCTATCTGTTCGCCCATACCCGACAGGCCATCAAACTGGCCGAGGCCCATCCCATTGACCGACAAACCACGTTTCAGATCGACAAAAAAGCCCTGGGTGATGGCATTTCGCACCTGACGCTATTCGATGCCCAGCAAAAACCCGTTTGTGAACGATTGTATTTCAAACGTCCGGATCAACCACTCCATATCGCCCTCAAAACAGACCAGTCTCAGTATGCATCCCGCAGCAAAGTAACCCTGGAAGCCTCCGTTCAGGCGCTGGCTTCTCAGGCAACGCAAACGGCTTTGTCAGTGGCGGTGTACCGGCTCGATTCCCTGAGTGCGCCCGCTACCGACAACATTCTGAGCTATTTACTAATGACCTCTGATTTGCAGGGCGGCATTGAATCGCCAGAATATTATAGCCAACCCGAAACCCCGGAAATAGCCCAGGCCACGGACAACCTGATGCTGACCCACGGCTGGCGACGTTTCCGCTGGAGCGATGTGTTACGTCCTGCGGCACGCGCTTCGTTTCCGTTCATTCCTGAATACAGTGGCCCAACCGTCAGTGGAACGCTTACCGACCCGGCAACCGGAAAGCCCGTACCAAGAAAGCTAACCTATCTGTCAACCCTCGGAAAGCCCATTCGTCTGTATGTCTCGCTAAGCGATACGGCCGGGCGGGTTCTGTATGAAGTGCAGGATTTTTATGGGCCGAAAAGCCTGATTGCCCAGACCAGTCCGCAGGATAGCCTCGCCAAACTGACAATTAACAGTCCGTTTAGCGAAATGCCATCGACATACAAATGGGCCGATCAACTTCCCAACGAATCCCAGGCAGCTTCGCTGACCAGTCGAAGCGTAGCTATGCAGGTGCAATCGACCTACTGGGGCGACCGATCTATTCAATACAAATACCCCGCTGTCGACAGTGCCGCGTTTTATGCAAAGCCGAAAGAGTCGTACCTGCTCGATGCCTACACCCGTTTTCCGCGCATGGAGGAAGTGTTGCGTGAATATGTACTGGGTGTGATGCCCCGCAAACGTCAGGGGCATTTTGTTCTGAACGTACTCAACGAACCTTACCGGGCCATCTTCGAGAATCCGGCGTTGGTCCTGATCGATGGAATACCCGTGTTCGATATGGACAAAGTGATTGAGTTCAGCCCCTTAAAAGTGAAGCAGTTGGACGTTGTTACCAACTTCTACCTGATGAGTCCGGCTATATTCAGCGGCATCATCAGCTTTATGACCTACAAAGGCGATCTGGCCGGATTCCCGCTCGATAACCGGCTGGTACGACTCGACTACGACGGTCTTCAACTGCAACGGGAGTTTTTCGCCCCCCGCTACGACCGCCCTGCCAGTGCCTCCGCCAAACAACTGTCCGGTCGGCTACCAGACGGACGAACGCTACTCTACTGGAATCCAAACTGGAAAGTCAACGCTCAGGGCAAAGCCCAGGCTGACTTTTACACCTCCGACCAAACCGGCACTTATCTGGTTGACGTGAATGGCCTAACCCGAGAAGGTCAGGCCGGTTTTCAACGATTTACGTTCGACGTAAAAAATAATCCGAAGTAGATTTTGCCTCGCTCAGGGGGAACATGAACGCGAAACTAGGTGAGTACAGTACGGTAACCCGGCTTCTGTTTAGTACTTTGTCAGTTCAGATTCTGACCTTTCATGAAAAACGTATGTATAGCCCTAACGGCTCTTTTGCTGTGGGCCCGGTTTACCCCTGCCTTCGCCCAGCCATCCTCCCCCAAAAAACCACAGATAGCAATCGGCAACACAACGAAGCCATGGACCTATTGGTGGTGGATGGGCAATGCCGTCAACGAATCCGACATCACCACCCAACTCAAACAGTTTGCCGAAGCCGGGCTGGGTGGGGTTCACATCATCCCGATTTATGGAGTTAAAGGGTTTGAAAAGCAGTTTATCCCTTTCCTGAGCGACCGCTGGCTGGCGGTGTTCGCCCATACCGTTCGGGAAGGGAAACGGCTGGGCATCGGAGTCGACCTGACAACCGGAACAGGCTGGCCATTCGGTGGGCCAGGCGTATCGAACGATATAGCCGCCAAAGAATGGAAACTGACGAATGAAAAGCTGATTGCCGTACCGACCAAACAACAGGTAAAACGCCCGGCTCCTGGTGGTCAGGGACTGGTCATCGACTATTTCAATTCGGCGGCTGTTCAGTACTACCTCAAACGATTCGACTCCACACTTACCCGTTTGCCCGAACGACCGCGAGCCGTCTATAACGACTCCTACGAAGTATTTGGGGCCAACTGGACCGATCGTTTCCTGACCGAATTTAAAGCCCGTCGTGGGTACGATCTGCACACACAGCTCGCGGCTTTTCTGGATACCACCCAATCGGAAGCCAGTATTCTCGTTCATCAGGATTATCACCAGACCCTATCCGAACTGTTGCTCGATGGTTTTGCCAAGCCCTGGGGAGGCTGGGCAACGAAGGCAGGGTATTTATCCCGCAATCAGGCTCATGGTTCCCCCGGCAATCTGATCGATCTGTACGCCAGAGCCGACATTCCCGAAACGGAGTCGTTCGGGTCGAGCCGATTTCCAATTCCGGGCCTGCGCGTCGATGCCAACTATGAGGTAGATCGGTTCGGAACCCCGAATCCGCTGGCGATGAAATTTGCCTCGTCGGCGGCTCATCTGCTGGGCAAACCGCTGGTCAGCTCCGAAACGACGACCTGGCTCGCCAATCATTTTCAGGTGTCGCTGTCGCAGATCAAACCGCAGGTCGATGAACTGCTGGCGGCTGGCATTAACCATATTTTTTATCACGGCACTCCTTATTCGCCCCCATCGGAAGGCTGGCCCCAGGTGGATTCGCCCGGCTGGCTGTTTTATGCGTCGACCAACTACGGCCCAAGCTCCCATTTCTGGCCTCATTTGCCCCTGCTCAATCGCTATATCGAACGCTGCCAGACCCGTCTGCAAGCGAGTAAGCCCGATAATGATCTATTGATTTATTTCCCGATTCATGATCTGTGGAGCACGCGGGCAAAATCGGCAGGTGGTATCCATCAACTGGAAGTGCACCATGTGGAGCGATGGCTGCTTCCTCAGCCCTTCGGTCGCTTGTGCGAACAGTTGAGCCAGCGCGGCTACGCGTTCGATTACCTATCCGACGAACTCCTAAAAAGCCTGACGATCAACAAACAGGGTATTCATACGCCCGGTGGGGCAACTTATCAGGCCATCCTGATTCCCCGCACAACGTACCTGCCCGAATCCTCGCTCCGACTGCTTGACCGCCTGGCTCGGCAGGGTGCCCGGATTCTTTTTGATAGCCAGTTGCCCCAGCAGGCCCCGGGCTTTTATAACCACCAGAGCCGATCAGCCGAGGTTCAGCAAATCGGCAAGGCGCTGCGCCAGCAAAAGACCGTCACAATAAGTCAGGATATTTTCAAAACGCTGACCCAGACAGGCATACGGGTCGAATCGTGGGCGGCAGAAGGGCTTTCATTCATCCGCAAACACCGGGGCGACACCACCCAGTATTTTATCACCAATCTTGGCAACCAGTTCCGCCAGAATTGGGTAAAATTTTCAGCACAGGGACGTGTCTTTCGCTACGACCCACTGACCGACCAAACCCAGACGTTGCCAGCTCGTAAAGAATCAAATGGCCGAACCGAGGTATTTCTGGCCCTGGAACCGGGTCAGTCTTGCTTTATCAACGTGGTTCCTGGTCATCCCACCCTGATGAGTTCAGCCGAGCAAAACCAAGTAGTTAACCGCGCATCGACAAAGCCTATTCCGCTCTCCAATCCCTGGCAGGTGCAGTTTCTCAAAGGTCGCCCCGCCCTTACCCTTGAAGCCGCCTTACCTGCTCTGACTTCCTGGACAACCCTTTCCGACTCGGCCGGTTATTTCTGGGGTACAGCCCGATACACCACCACCTTCGATTTGCCCACAAATGCCAACGCGTCGACCTATCAACTTGACCTGGGCGATGTGCGGGAAGTAGCCGATGTGCGGCTGAACGGGCAGCCAGTTGGTACGGCCTGGTGTATTCCGTTCCGCCTAACGTTTCCCGCATCACTCCTGAAACCGACTGGCAACAAACTGGAAATCGACGTAACGAACTTATCAGCCAACTACATGCGACGCTACGACCGGCTGAATCCGGGCTGGAAGAAGTTCTACGACATCAACATCGTCGACATTCGTTACCGTCCTTTCGATGCTACCCGGTGGGATGCCCAACCGTCTGGCTTGCTGGGGCCAATAATGCTAACCCCCATTGGTTCGTTATGAATTGGGATTCGGTTTTCCGTAAACACCAAAATAACTATGATGACTCGACGAAATTTTCTGACCGGATTAACTATCCTCCCATTCACGCAGGCCGTTGCGGATGAATTGGGATTATGGGCTTTCGATGATAATCGCGCCGACTTCAATAAGCATCTCAAACCCGTTGGTCGAACACTGGAATCGCCTGACTGGTATGCATCGGCCAATAGCCCAATCTATGGTCCCAACGGTAGTGTCCACCTGTTCTACTCTCGCTGGCCTGCCGACCAAAAAGCAGACGGCTGGATCAACGGTTCAGAAATAGCCCATGCCGTTGCCAAAACGCCCGAATCGCCATTTGAATATGTCGAAACCATCCTGGCACCTCGTCCGGGCCATTGGGATGCCACAGCCTGTCACACCCCTCATATTCAACATGTCGATGGCAAATATTGCCTGTTTTATACGGGCAATGCCAACGGCCAGACAGACACCCAACGCATTGGTGTAGCCACGGCCAAATCCCTGAAAGGCCCCTGGAAACGGGCCGACACCCCGTTGCTTAGCCCTGGCCCTACGGGTGCCTGGGATGACCATTGCACCACGAATCCGGCCTTCATCCAACATCCTAATGGCCAATATTGGCTCTATTACCAGTCGTGGAAAACGGCTAGCTCTGCCAGCTCTGGAAATCAGATGTATGGGCTGGCCACTGCCGATTCGCTCCTGGGCCCCTACCGACGCTATAGAAAAAAGCCCATTATCGACTTTTCGGCCAAGGGCAAAAACGCACAGACTGAAGATGTTTTCATCTGGTTGCAGCGGGGTCGATTCAATATGCTTACCTGCGACAGGGGCGTTCATCGTACCGATGCAGGGCTCTATCTGGATTCGCAGGATGGTATTCACTGGGAGGAACCCAGCGTTGCGTTCGGACCCGTCAGCGACTACGTAAAAGAGGCTGCCGCGCCTAATCAGGGAAGTCAACACGGGCGGCTGGAGCACCCCCAACTGCTTTTGCAGCATGGTCGGCCACGTTATCTGTTTGCCGCAGCCAAGGGCGGTAAATACATGACCTCATCGCCTTTTATCTTCAAAATGATATAATGGCGAAATCGGACCGCCGAAGCGGAGCGAAAGAGTGAATGAGCGAAAAAAAGCTTGCGTCAGCATTTTCACTCTTTCGCTCCGCTTCGGCGGTCCGATTTCGCCATTCTCTGCCTATGAAACGTATTTACCTTCCGCTCACTTTTGCAGCGATTACTGTATTCGGAGTAGCCGCCTTACGATCCTCGGTTGAGCCACCCAGTTCTGGGGATGACTGGGCGGAGTATCTGGGGGGGCCTGACCGCAGCCATTATTCAACCCTTACTCAGATTGACACCAGTAATGTGAGCCAACTAAAGATGGTCTGGCAATATCATACACTGGATTCGGGGCAGGTTCAGTGCAATCCGATTGTCAAGAATGGGGTTTTGTATGGCATGACCGCCACCACACAGCCGTTTGCCATTGATGCCGCTACAGGCGAAAAACGCTGGACCTGGCAGGATACCACCGGACTGAAAGGTTCTGTCCGTTCGCAGAGTACTAGTCGAGGGGTTGTTTATTGGGAAAGTGGATCGGATCGACGGATTCTGTTCACACGGGGTTCCTGGCTGTATGCCATTGACGCTACTACGGGCAAACCGGTTTTATCCTTTGGGGAGCAGGGGCGAACAAGCCTGAAAGCAGGACTGGGCCCAACGGCAGCCGATAAATTTGTTATCTCCAACACGCCTGGCACCGTTTATGGTGATCTGATCATTATGCCGATGCGCCTGTCGGAAGGAGCCGATGCCGCTTTAGGGAATATCCAGGCGTTTAATATTCGGACGGGTCAGTTGACCTGGGTATTTCATACGATTCCGCATCCGGGCGAATTTGGATACGACACCTGGCCGAAAGATACCTACAAAAATACCGACGTAGGGGCCGCCAACAACTGGTCGGGTATGGCGATCGACCGACAACGGGGGATTGTCTTTGTGCCCACGGGCTCGGCTGCGTTTGACTTTTACGGAGGTAACCGACTCGGCCAGAATTTATTTGCCAACTGTCTGCTTGCGCTCGAGGCCAAAACGGGCAAACGACTCTGGCATTTTCAGTTTGTTCACCACGACATTCTCGACCGCGATGCCCCTGCCCCGCCCAACCTCTTGACAGTCACTCACAACGGGAAGAAAATTGATGCCGTAGCACAGGCCACCAAGCAGGGATATATTTTTCTGTTTGACCGGGTAACGGGCAAGCCGCTGTTTCCTATCAACGAAGTACCCGTACCAGCTTCGGATGTTGAGGGCGAAAAAGCCTGGCCAACCCAGCCCATTCCAACCAAACCAGCCCCGTATGCCCGACAAACCTTCTCCGAAACCGATGTTAACCCGCTAGCCACCAATCGGCAGGAGTTGGTCGAAAGCCTCCGCCGAAGCCGGAACGAAGGGCCCTTCACTCCCCTCAGCAAGCGGGGCACCATCATTTACCCTGGGCTCGATGGTGGAGCAGAGTATGGCGGAGCCGGTGTAGATCCTGACGGCATTATGTACCTCAACAGCAACGAGATGGCCTGGTTGATTTCGCTCGACAAAAAGATGTCGAACGACCAGCTTGCGCAGTTGAGTCCGGGCCAGCGGGTATATACAACGACCTGTGCGTCCTGTCATGGTGCCGAACGAAAAGGCAATCCAGCCAGTGGGTTCCCTTCACTGGTCGACATTCATAAACGACGGAGCCGGGCCTATGTTGATAATATCGTATCAACGGGTAAAGGCATGATGCCTGCCTTTGCCGGTTTGTCGAATATGCAAAAGCAGGCACTGCTGGCCTTTTTGTTTGGCGAAGAAAAGCAGGAAGTCGGCATGACGAATTCGTCGGAATCCAGAAAAGCAGCTGAAACGCAACCGAAAGCATCGTACCAGATTTCGGGGTACAGTAAGTTTCTGGACAAGAACGGCTACCCGGCCATGAAACAACCCTGGGGAACCCTGAATGCCATCAATCTGAATACGGGCGAATACGTCTGGAAAACCGTATTAGGCAACTACCCCGAACTCAATACGAAAGAACCAACCGGATCGGAAAGTTACGGTGGCCCGGTTGTTACCGCCGGTGGGCTGGTGATTATTGCCGGAACCAAAGATACCATGCTGCGGGTTTTTGCCCGGAAAACCGGGAAGCTCCTTTGGCAAACGAAGCTCCCGGCTGCCTCGTTTGCTACGCCCTGTACCTACTCGGTCAACGGAAAACAGTATATTGCCCTGGCTTGTGGCGGCACCAAACTCGGTGCGCCCAAAGGCGACAGTTACGTAGCGTTTGCTCTTCCTTAATTTGTGTCTATGAACCAATCGATTGGTATTGATCTGGGCGGTACGCGCATCAAAGGTGTGCTGATGGATAGGCATACGGGCGAGGTGCTGGAGCGACGCATTGTACCCACCAATGATAGTGAAACAGGGAGTTGGAAGGCCGTTGTTCAGCAGATTGTGCAGGAATTAAAAGCGGCAACGCCCCACCCAGTTCAGGGAGTTGGGCTGGCAGCACCCGGCTTACCCACCGTCGATAATTCGGCCATTGCGTGTATGCCTGGCCGATTGCCGGGTCTGGAAGGTTTCAACTGGGGAAGTTTTCTCCACGAACGGGTGCGGGTACTCAATGATGCTCATGCCGCCATAATGGCCGAAGCGCGTTTTGGGGCCGCCCGAAACATCACCAATGCCGCGCTCATTACCCTCGGTACGGGTGTGGGCGGTGGCCTTCTGGTTGGCGGGCAGTTGTATCAGGGCTTTTATCAGATGGCCGGGCACATTGGCCACATAACCGTAGATGCCGACAGCGACGCTCTGGATGTCACTCAGCTACCTGGTAGTCTGGAAGAAGCGATTGGCAACGCAACCGTCAGCCGTCGTTCGTATGGTCGCTATCAGACGACGCATGAACTGGTAGCGGGGTACGCTGCCCGTGAACCGCTGGCAACGCTCGTCTGGCTCACCTCGGTCCGTCGGCTAGCGGTCGCTCTTGCCTCCATCGCTAATCTGTTTTCGCCCGAAGTAGTCATTTTAGGCGGGGGAATCACCCAGGCCAATGAGGCTTTATTCACTCCGTTGGAAACGTTTATGGAGCTATTCGAATGGCGACCCGCCGGGAAGAAAACCACTATTTGCAAAGCTCATTTCGAAGATTGGGCCGGAGCCATCGGCGCTGCGGCTTGCTTTAATTAGCATGGAGCAGAGGGGATGGGGCATAGGGTTTCTATTCTCCTCTTCCCTCCACCCCATGCCCTTACCCCTTACCCCTTATGTCTCTCACCTCCCAATACATTCAAAAAGCCAGAGCTATTCTGGATGTTGCCGAACAACAGACCGAAGCCATTCAGCAGGCGGCACAGTGGTTTAGCCAAACGATTCTGGCGGGCCGGATGGTGCATCTGTTTGGCAGTGGGCATAGTCGTATTATGGTCGAAGAGATGTGGCCCCGATACGGATCATTTCCGGGCTTCAACCCAATCGTCGAACTATCACTTTCGTTTCATAACCTGGTTGTGGGGGCCAACGGGCAACGGCAGGCCATGTTTCTCGAAAATGTACCGGGCCTGGCCGACCGTATTCTTCGCAACTATGATCTATCCGAACAGGATTCGGCCCTGGTTATCTCGTCAAGCGGTTGCAATGTGGTGCCTATCGAGATGGCCGAAATCTTTCAGCAACGGGGTGTAAAGGTCGTAGCACTGATTACCCGACAACATGCTGAAAAAAGTACCAGCAAACGACAGGATGGCAAAAAACTGACCGACTTTGCGGATCTGGTGCTGGATACCGGCGCTCCTGTAGGCGATGCCATGATTGACGTTCCCGACCTCGATACGCCCGTTTCGCCCGGCTCGACTGTGGGGGGAGCCGTGATTGTCAACTGCATAAAAGCCGAGGTAGCCGGATTGCTCACGCAGGCAGGTCATCCACCCAGGGTCTTATCGGCCGCCAATGTCGTCGGAACCGACCGAGCCGTAACCCTATTCGAAAGCGCCTATGACGAGCACGCGCACCGACTGGCTAAACTCTATGAACACGTGGGTTTTCCATCGTACGTTAGTGAACGAACAGATTGGTAAGTGATCTCATTTTAGTGAAAGGCAAGATTACTCCTGATAAGGTACAGCCTTAATTAACCGAAGGTTATTCAACTCAGGAATAGATAGTATATTCTCTTGCGGAATAACTCCTCTTCGAATCCAATTGCTGATCACCATAGTCGTTTTCAGGTTAAATCGCTTTACGTATTCAGTGGGTGTAATCCATTCATCAAGTGAATACGTTTGGCCATTTTTCTGAATAATCAATCGTTCTGCCTGGGCAATTAATTCGTTACCTTTGGCTAACAGTTGATTAATTTCTTCGGATACAGTTTTGATTTGAGTTTCCATTCGTTCAAGAGGAATTTAGGTCTTTTTCTCAAGTTCAGTAAGCAGACTGGTAAGTTTAATGATTTGATCAAGAATTAGATTTTTTTCTTCTTCTGTCATTTCGGATGATCTATCTCGAAGCAATTGCCTTAAAGCTGCTAGTTGCATTCGAATATTAAAAATTAACTGCTCTTTCACAACAGTCAGCGGGCGTACAAGTTCACAAATAAAACTTAAATATATATATTGTTATATTACAAAACAAGAATAGCTTACTGATTTTATCTAAGCCATTCTTCCTATACTGTCAATTAATTTTTACCGACAACACACAAAAGAGTGGCGATCATATGTCCCATAGAATAGAACCAAAGGAAGAATATATTTCAATTAATGGATTATTAGAAATATTATTTGCCCCTGACAGTATTCCATAAAATACTATAAGTTAAATTGAACTCAGATTTTTTCTATTTCTCATCACCACTCCACGGATTGTATTACCTGCTACCTGGCAACTTCTAAACTACGTATACATAACCCAATCAATTCCTCAACAAATGCGTTCTTCTTTTTACTTAGTACTTGTACTGCTAACCGCTGGTTTACGCACAGCCTTAGCCCAAGCCCTCCCTTCGCCCAAAGAGCATTTTGGCTTTAACATCGGCGACGATTACCAACTGGCTACCTATACCCAAACCGAAGCCTATGTAAAAAAACTGGCGGCTGGTTCGGATCGGACAAAGTTGGTCGACATTGGCCTCACCGAAGAAGGCCGTCATCAGTTTATGCTCATCGTTTCGTCGCCCGAAAACCTTAAAAAGCTGGATCGCTACAAGGAGATTTCGACGAAAATGGCTCGTGCCGAGGGCATTTCCGATGAGCAAGCCCGTGCCTTAGCCAATGAGGGCAAAGCCGTTGTCTGGATCGATGGGGGTCTGCACGCTACGGAGGTAGTCGGTACACACCAGTTGATCGAAACCATCTGGCAACTGGTGAGCCGCAAAGACCCCGAAACACTGCGGATTCTGGACAATTGCATTATCCTGCTCACCCACGCCAATCCCGACGGGCAGGAACTGGTGACGAACTGGTACATGCGTGATCCCAAACCCGAAAAACGGTCGCTGGAAAACCTGCCCCGCCTGTACGAAAAATACGCCGGTCACGACAACAACCGGGATTTCTTCATGCTCAACCTGAAAGAAACCCAAAATATTGGCCGTCAGCTATTTATTGAGTGGCTTCCTCAGATCATGTACAATCACCACCAGCGCGGTCCGGCCGGATCGGTACTGGCAGGCCCACCCTACCGTGATCCATTCAACTACGTGTTCGATCCATTGATGGTGACGGGTATCGATGCCCTGGGCGCTGCGATGATCAACCGACTCAATACGGAAAACAAACCAGGGTATACGCGCCTGGGCGGTTCGGTTTTCTCGACCTGGTATAATGGCGGTTTGCGGACAACGACCCACTTCCACAACATGATTGGCCTGCTGACCGAAATCATCGGTGGCCCAACACCCGAAGATGTGCCCCTCGTACCGAGCCGACTGATTCCAAATGGCAACACCCCCCTGCCCGTTCGGCCACAGAAATGGCATTTCAAACAATCCATCGATTACTCGGTATCGCTGAACTATGCCGTACTGGATTACGCTACCCGCCACCGCGATGAGTTGCTGTTCAACATCTACCGGATGGGCAAAAACTCCATCGAGCGGGGGAATCAGGATACCTGGAGTTTATCGCCCAAGAAGATCGACGCCATCAATGCCGCTTTTCAGGCTGACCCCAAAAAGCCAGCCACGACATCGGCGAATCAATATGGTTTGATGCCACGCGGAGGGGGTATGCCGATGAAGTACTACGATACCATCATGACCAACCAGACGCTCCGTGATCCGCGTGGGTTTATCATTCCGGCCAACCAGCCTGATTTTTCAACCGCTGTTAAGTTCGTCAACGCCCTGATTCGGACGGGCATTCAGATTCAGCAGGCTACGGCCGACTTTACAGTGGCCGGTAAGAAATACCCTGCCGGTTCGTATGTAGTGAAGGCCGATCAGTCGTTCCGTCCACACCTGCTGGATATGTTTGAACCCCAGGATCACCCCAACGATTTCCAGTATCCTGGTGGCCCTCCGGTTCGCCCTTACGATGCCGCTGGCTGGACACCCGCTTACCTGATGAACGTAAAGTTCGACCGGATTCTGGATAGTTTCGATGGTCCTTTCAAAAAACTGCCTTATGGTGAATTGCAGTCGCCCGAAGGCCACGTTGCCGGAGGAGGCAGTGCAGGTTATTTGCTGAGTGCCAAAACGAACAATTCGTTCATTGCGGTCAACGACCTATTGGCGTCGGGTATCGATGTGTATCGCCTGCCCAATGGTACAGGTGGCAAACCTACCGTAGAGGCTGGTACGTTCTTCGTTCCTGCATCGGCAAAGGCGAAATCGATCATCGACAAATCGGCTAAAGAACTGAGCCTCGACGTAACGGGTGTGAGCAAAAAACCAACGGCTTCGATGATCAAAGTGTCGCCTATGCGGATTGCGCTCTGGGATACATATGGTGGCTCGATGCCCTCGGGCTGGATTCGCTGGATGATGGAACAGTACCACTTCCCAATGAAAGTGATCTACCCGCAGGACATTGATGCGGGCGATCTACGCAAGAAATTTGATGTGATCGTTTTCGTAACGCGGGCAATTCCAGCCCTTCGTGGTGGCGAAAATGACCCATTCAGTGGGTTCGAGCGTGAGCCGAAAGAAGAGAATACCCCGGCTGAATATCGTCCGTGGCTGGGTAAAATTACGGCGACTAAATCCATCCCTCAGCTCAAAGCGTTTCTGGAAGCAGGCGGCAACATCGTTACTATCGGATCAAGTACCAATCTGGCTTATCACCTCGGCCTCCCCGTCAAAAACGCCCTGACGGAAATGACAACCTCAGGTCAGGAACGGCCCCTTCCCGGTGAAAAATACTACATTCCCGGTAGTGTGCTGCAAGTAACGGTCGATTCTACCCAGCAGGCGACCTATGGCTTATCGACGCTGACCGATGTGTATTTCGATGCCAGTCCTGTTTTCAAGCTGGCTCCTGAAGCCATTGCCAAAGGGACGGTAACCCCTCTGGCCTGGTTTGCTACCAACAAGCCTTTACGCAGTGGCTGGGCGTGGGGTCAGGCGTATCTGCAGGACGGGGTAGCCGCTTTCATGGCTCCTGTGGGTGCTGGTAAACTCTACGCGTTCGGTCCTGAAATTACCTTCCGGGCACAGTCGCATGGCACCTTCAAACTACTGTTCAACCAACTGTACGGCTCTGGCAAAAGCGGCTCACAGAGCAGCGATGTCGTCAGTGAACATTAACCTCAAACTGTTCTAGTCAGTCAATAGAACGCGGATGGTTATGATCGTTATGATTTAGTGTAATCTATGCAAATCATAATAATCATAACCATCCGTGTTCTATTTAATACCTTATCTATGAATCGATTGATAAAAGTTGCTTTCATTTCCACCCTGTTGATGGGTGGCACCACCCATTATCTCTTTGCTCAGGAAGAAGCGGATGATGAAGAATCGAAGAAGGTGGTACCCATCGATAAGAAGTACGAAACCGAAGTCAGTACCCTCGCAAAGAAATCGGCCGTCCAATCAGCATTCAAACTGTTCACCGAGTGGGAACCGCAAACCAAAAAAACGCTGGTTACCCTGACCGAAATTCCATCGCCCCCTTTCAAGGAAACGGAACGAGCGAAAGCCTTTGCCGCTCTGATGAAAGAAGCGGGGGCCGATTCGGTATGGATCGATGAGGTCGGCAATGTGCTGGCCACCCGCAAAGGGCGGTCAGGCAAGAAAACGGTCGTCGTAGAAGCCCATCTGGACACCGTTTTTCCGGCTGGAACGGATGTGAAGGTGAAACAAAAAGGCGATACACTCTACGCACCCGGTGTAGGCGATGATACGCGGGGCCTCACCGCCGTCATAACTGTTTTAAAAGCCCTCAAACAGACGAATATCCAGACAGATGCCAATATTCTGTTTGTCGGAGCCGTTGGCGAAGAAGGTCTGGGCGATCTGCGGGGCGTAAAGCACCTGCTCCGACCTGGCGGTCCAAAAATCGACGCCTATATTGCCGTTGATGGTGACGGCTACACAAACATCACCCACCGGGGGTTAGGCTCACACCGCTACCGGATCACCTTCAAAGGACCAGGCGGCCATTCATACGGTGCTTTCGGAATTGTTAATCCACACGGTGCCTTGGGCAAAGCCATTTACCACTTCACCACCGAAGCCGACAAGTTCACCAAAGAAGGGGTAAAAACGACCTACAGCGTAAGCGTCATTGGCGGAGGAACTTCGGTGAATGCCATTCCGTATGAATCATGGATGGAAGTCGATATGCGTTCTGAAAGCCCGGAGAAACTGAAAGGTATCGATGCACTGCTCCAGGACGCTGTTCAACGAGCCCTCAAAGAAGAAAATGCCATGAAACGCCGGGGGCCTGATCTCACGGTCGATGTTAAGCTGGTTGGCGACCGTCCATCGGGTCGTACCGAACCAACCATGCCCATCGTACAACGGGCTATGGCTGCGTCAAAATACCTTCAGGGCGAGCCCAGGCTAAGTGCCAGTTCGACCAACGCCAACGGCCCATTTTCGAAAGGAATTCCAGCCATTACGATCGGCAGTGGGGGTACAGGTAATGGAGCACACTCGCTGAACGAGTGGTGGTTGAACGATAAGGGCGTATTAGGTCTGCAACGAATCTTACTGGTTTTGCTGGCCGAAGCGGGTATAGCGAATTAGGTATACGGTAATGTAATGGTAAATACTGAGCCTTCTCCCTCTTTAGAGTCTACTTCCAGTATCCCGCCATGCCCCTTCGTCACAATATCATAGCTCAATGACAGCCCCAACCCAGTTCCCTGCCCTGTGGGTTTGGTGGTAAAAAACGGTTGAAAGACTTTTGTGCGTATGGCTTCTGGGATACCCGTCCCATTGTCAGTCACTCGAATAATCGATGCGTTATCCATCTTCTGCGTCTTGATACAGACTGTCGGTTCATAATCCATTCCGACGGTCTGTTTTTGTTTCTGCTGAACGGCATAAAACGCGTTATTCAGGACATTCAATACCACTCGGCCGATATCCTGAGAAATCAGATTGATCTTTCTAATGTTCGAATCAAAATCGGTCTGGATCGTAACGTTGAACGATTGGTCTTTGGCACGTAAGCCATGATAACTGAGTCGGATGTATTCGTTGATCAGGACATTGATGTCAGTGGGTTCCTTACGACCACTACTGATCCGACTGTGCTGCAACATACCTTTCACAATGGAATCAGCCCGTTTGCCATGGTGGTTTATTTTGCCCAGGTTTTGCTTAATATCCTCCACAATGGCTTTTACTTCCTCATAATTGCCCATAGCCATTTCCTGGTTGAGTTCATCCAACATTTCTATGCTTACCTCCGAGAAGTTATTGACGAAGTTGAGCGGATTCTGAATTTCGTGGGCAATACCAGCTGTCAACTCCCCCAAACTGGCCATTTTTTCAGCCTGGATAAGTTGTTTTTGTGTAGATTTCAATTCGGTCAGCGCGTCTTCCGCTCGTTTTTTGGCTGTTTTCAAAGCAATCAGGTCAAGCTCCGCCTGAACAGCATGGGCTTCTGCTAGTTGCAGGTCATTGAAGCGCGTATAGGTAAGATTAAAAACGGCAGCAAACCGTTCGAGCAACGCCAAAGTCGATGCCGGTTGTTCGTCCGGAGCTGCTATACCAATTAACCCCTGGCCAAAATAGGCAATGTATTGTACCCGGCGTTTCTGTTGCAATCCCCCTTTAAACGGCACCCGAAGCACCTCACCCAGGTAATGCAGGTAGTCCTCCAGTTCTTTCCCCTGCATGTCGATGATTATGGATTTTTTCTGTTGCTGCCAACCTGCATACATTTTCTGTACGGAGCTGTTTCTCGACACCTTCAGCACAAACGATGTCTCCACTTTGCTGCCATCTTCGTTGGTTGCCCAGGCTTCCATATCGCCACTTTCGCCGTTTATAATGCCTATAAACAGCCGGTTAGGAGCAATGCCTAGGTCGATCAATTGCTTAAAAAGTACGGCAGCCGTTTCGGCCAGCTCCGTACTTTTTTGCATGGCCAGCGTGCGACTTCGTACCCGCTCCAAAGCCGCTTCAATCTGCGCTTCCCGCGCTTGGGCTTCGGCTTGTTTCAAATCATTGAAACGTGTATACGTAAGGTCGAAAACGTTAGCGAATCGTTCAAAAATGGGATGAAAAGCAGGGCAAGGCTCCTCCGTGATGAACAGCAAATACCCGCTTGAAAAAAAAGCTATGTTGTGTACCTGTCGTTCCGGCGTTTTGATGCCGGCTGCTTCTGATTTCCGAAAGGCTTCGTCCAGGAGGGGAAACGACCATAAAAATTGATAATGTTTCTTAAGTGCTTCGCCTGTCAGGTCATCTTCGAGAAAAGATTTTTTGGATGCCCAGGCTTCATAAATACGTTGGTGCTGTTCGTACGTATGGATAGGCTTTTCAAAAGGAGGGTTAATTTCCCCAGTTGGGTTACACATGAATGAGACCACATGCTGATGGTCTTTATCCCATATATTAAAGCCACTCGCATAGGTCAGCACGCCTAACTGTTTTATTTGCTCAAACAAGAGCACGGCCACTCCTCCAAATTCATCACTACTGTGCATAGCCATCGTTCGGGCCCGTACACGCTCCAATGCCGCTTCAATCGTTGCCTCTCTGGCCTGCGCTTCGGCTAAGGCAATATCCAGATACCGCCGATACGTCAATTGAAATACATTCCTGAACCGTTTTATCAAACCAATTTCCTGCTCACTCAGCGGGTTATACGTCGAAATACCCAGTGCAACCGGCCCCAAGGAATACCAGTAGTAGTTTAATGAAGAGGCTTCGGCAAGGTAGGTGTCGACAAACTGGTTCGTTGTTTTCTGATGCTCAAACCAGTCTTTCAGTTCATTTCCTGTCAGGCTGCGAAAAAAAAACTCCTCCGGACCACCCAGCATCTGCGTCACAAATGCCTTTGTCATGGGATGGAGTCGGTAATCGACTTCGGTAATTAACGTCTTGTCATGCTTCGTATAAAATTCGTAGTTTACATACGTTCCTTTATTTTCATAGATGATCGCTGTCTGCACATTCCGAATATCCTGTAGGTTCAGTAAGGCTAATTGCGCCGAAATGGTCCGGCATACTGTCAGCATATCCTCAGCCTTACTGATCGCCATAGCCACGGTTCTGACCCGCTCCAGAGCGGCCTCAATTTCCAGCTCCCGATTTTTAGCAACCAGATCGGCAGTTCGTTCGACCACCAGTTTTTCCAGCTCGTTGGCTTTTTGCTTCCATTCCTCAATGCCAAACGTATCGACATCACTTTGCACGTTTTCGGGCTTTGAAGCGTGCCAGTGTATTGCTTTCCATTGCCCGGCACTCCATGCGTAGGTAATCGTAAACCGCAACAATAAGGGCACCACCATATCGCCAACGGTCAGCGTCAACTGTAAATCATCTGCATAAGCAGCCGCCTTGCCATCGGCAAAAACCCGACGTAACACAGGTATATAAGAGTACGACAACTGCATACCAGCGGACTGTTCCTGTTGCCGGGCAATGAGTTCACGTAATCCATTGAGGGAGGTTATCTTTTCATCAATTGTAGTCCCGTAGCCCATGATGTCGGGTACGGCGACTTCATCGATCAATTCGGGAGACTCCACACCCAGCCCCATGGCGAGAAATCGCTGGTGGATTTCATTCAAACGTTCTTCCCGGTTCATGGTAATTTATTGGCCGAAATAGACATATGCTAACTGCTCCGTAAGTTATAAAAAACGAAGGATTTCGACCAACGTTTGTACCCCACGAAGCCGCCTGAATTTCAACACCTTAGGCTTAAGGACAACTACCGCTGGTTTGTTGTTCACATTAGCTACTATCGAACGGCAAACCTCAAACCGAAAGCTTATTTTCGCAACGACGATCCCCGTACCATAAGCTGGGTTTCCATAACTTTGGTTTCTTTCGGCACATTCTCATCAACCGCATCAAGCTCGCGGAGCAGCAGCCGCACGGTCTCGGTTCCCATCTCCTGAATAGGCTGGTTTACACTAGTTAAAGTCGGTGAAAACAGGGCCGATACAGGTTCGTTGTTGAAACTCACAATCGCCACATCGTCGGGAATGCGAATGCCCTTTTGGTTCATGGCATACATGGCCGAAAAAGCCATCCGGTCACTGATAATGACTACACCATCGGGAGGATGAGGAAGGCTCATCATGGCCAGTGTTTGCATGATCGCACTTTCGGTTGTGTAATCGCAGTGAAATACATACGTATCGCCAACCTGCAGATCATGCTTTTCCAGGGCAGCCTTATAACCTGCTATCCGCTGATTACTCAGAACCAGTTGCGTAGGTCCGGCCAGAAAGCCAATCCGACGGCACCCATTCTCGATCAGGTGTTCGGTTGCTTTGAAGGCCGCAGCATGATTATCGACAATCACTTTCGAGACATTGATACTTTCGGCATAACGATCAAACAATACCAGCGGAATGTTCTTCCGAACCAGCCGCTCTACATGCTCATAATTGTCGGTATCGCGGGATAGCGAAATAATAAACCCTTCGACCTGACTTCGCATCAGGTTCTGAATATTGGTGATTTCGCGCAGATACGATTCGTTGGTCTGACAGACCAGTACGCTATACCCCGCCTGCAAAGCCGCTTCTTCGATGCTGTTCAGCATGGCCGAGAAGTAATAATAGCTCAGGTTCGGGACAATCACGCCAATCGTTTTGGTTCGGCTTTTTGCCAGATTTTTGGCTAATTGATTGGGTTGATAATCCAACTCTTCGGCCAGTTTCAAGACCGCGTTTCGCGTGTCGGGATGGATTTCGGGCATACCACGCAACGCCCGCGAAACGGTCGAAATCGAGATATTCAGCGAACGGGCAATATCTTTTATCGTGACAGGGGTGTTTTTCATGCCGACCAGAAACCAATTACCAATTATAACTTTTAGAAGAAAGTCTTCCCAAGATACTTCAAACCGACTAAAATGCCAGTAAAACTCATGTGCAATTTAGTTTAAAAAAATTTAAACATTTCAAGTCAGTGTTATTTTATGCAAACGTTTGCGGTAGCGTTTGCGGAATCGATTGCATAAAACAAAGTGATTTCAGGCGCCAAAACGCCTTGACAAGTTGTACTAAGAAAGTATATTAGTATATAATACCCAGAAAAACAGCCATACGTATCCTTTATCAGGCTTGGAACTGATCTGGCCCCTTAAAGCCAGGAATTGTACTTTACCCTGAAAAGACATCAACTGTATTTTCGCCATATAGTTGCTGCGCTGGCGTAACCTGTTTGACACGGTATGACTTGTATACTCTTTTCCTGACATACGATTATGGCTAGGTTAGCCTTGGTTCCTACTGATGAAGTCCTACTTGCTCAACTCTGGCTACGGTTCAAAGCGGGCGATGGGCAGGCGTTTAATCAATTAATCCAGAAACGTTACCGGGTACTGTTTACCTATGCTACTCGTTTTACCCAAGACCGCGAATTAATCAAAGACTGCCTTCAGGAACTGTTTCTGGAGCTTTGGTATCGACGAACGAACCTGGTCGACACATCCTACGTGACCATTTACCTCATCAAAGCCCTGCGAAACAACCTGTTTCGGCTCCTTAAAAAAGAAACAGGCCGGGAAATGCTGCTCGATGACTGGGAGGCAACTGGCGCCTTTCTGACCGATGGCCGGACTCACGAAAATGATTTGATCATTGACGAATTCTGTTCGGAAAAGGAAGTCCGCCTGCGGCAGCTCATCGACCAGCTTCCAGCGCGGCAACAGGAGGTCATCTTCCTCAAATTTTACAAAGGTCTGTCGAACGAAACCATCGCCCAGATGATGGATGTGGAGCGCCAGACCGTCGCCAATTTTCTGTACCGAGCCCTGGGAACCATGAAATCAACCCTACGAACTCAGGCGTTTGCATAAATTATTGAGTGATTGAGCGATTGAATGGTTGAGTGAAGGAAGACGCACCACTCAACCATTCAATCATTCAATCATTCAATCATTCATTCACTCAACAACTCATTCGCTCAATCATCCACGTCGGATTTGTGTAAAACAACCTCTTATTTGTGCATTTATCTTCGCTGAATAAAATCCTATTTTTGCTCTCGATTAGTCAATATAATAGTCGGTAACTACCTGCAGCTTTTGACCGTTATTTCGCGGATTGGCTGCCGATAGCTACTTAGTCGGGAGCCTATGCAACGAATATCGCGCTTATCGTTTATCCATCCCTACCCCTTACTGCTGGCCAGCCTGATCGGTTTTTGCGCTGTCGGTTTCCTGCAAAGCTGTAGTCATGTCGACAAGCCCGTCGCTATTTTGCAGTTGGCCGATAAGCTTCCCGAAACCGTCGATTACAACCTGCATGTCAAACCCATTCTTTCCGACAAATGCTTTTTCTGCCACGGTCCCGACAAGAACAGCCAGAAAGCTGGCCTGGAACTGGCCACTCGTGAAGGCGCCCTGGCCGCGCTAAAAAAAGCGAAAGGCAAACACGCCATCGTTCCCGGCGATCTGGCGAATAGTGAAGTCTACCACCGAATCGTCACCACCGACGAGCAGGAGATGATGCCTCCCAAAGCTTCCAACCGGGTTTTGTCGGATTATGAAAAAGCGATTCTCGTAAAATGGATTGAACAGGGAGCCGAATACAAACCCCACTGGGCACTCATCAAACCTCAGCAATCGGAGCTACCAGGCGTGTCCAACACAGGCTGGGTCAAAAACCCAATCGATCAGTTCATCCTGCACAAACTGGACGAAAAAGGGCTAAAACCGTCGCCCGAGGCCGATCGGGAAACGTTGCTTCGCCGGGTAAGCCTCGACCTGACCGGACTGCCTCCTACCCTCAGCGAAATTGACGCATTCCTGGCCGACAACTCCCCCAATGCCTACGAAAAAGTAGTGGATCGGTTGCTGCAATCGCCCCACTATGGCGAGAAAATGGCCGTCGACTGGCTGGATCTGGCCCGCTATGCCGATACACATGGCTACACCGTCGACCGCTACCGACCCATGTGGCCCTGGCGCGACTGGGTTATTCAGGCATTCAATCGAAATCAGCCATTCAGCCAATTCCTTACCTGGCAACTGGCCGGAGATTTACTTCCCCGCCGTACCGGCGACCCGGCCACCCGCGAACAACGGCTGGCAACGGCCTTCAACCGGAACCATTCGCAGAACATGGAAGGAGGCATTATCAATGAAGAGTTTCGGGTCGAATACGTTGCCGACCGTACCAACACGCTGGGTACGGCCATGCTGGGTCTTACTGTAGAATGTGCCCGTTGCCACGACCATAAGTTCGATCCCATTTCGCAGAAAGATTATTACAGTCTTTTCGCCTTTTTCAACAATGTGGACGAAATCGGGCAAATCTCCTGGGACGATGCCATGCCCGTTCCGACCATGCTCCTCTCCGACAAAAAACAGGATAGCCTGCTGACCTTCATCGACACCCATATCAAAACCGATGAACAGGCACTAGCGAAAACCATATCCGCTGAACAACAGAACTTTACTCAGTGGAAAACCAATACCCATAACACCATCACCTTCGACCCAAAGAAGGGGTTACAGGCTCGGTTTACCTTCGACAAGCTAGTCAATGGCCAGTTTATCAGCGAGGTATCCCCTGCCGATAAAGGCACCGTTGTTGATCCGGTACTAACAAAAGGGAAGTTCGGGCAGGCGTTCCAATCCAATGGCGATGATATTTTGAGTTTAGGCCAGGTTGGTATCTTTCACCGGGCGCAACCCTTTTCCATCGGCGTCTGGGTCAACATCCCGAATGGGCTAAACAAAGGGGTGATTCTGCACAAAGGGCAGGGTGATATTCTCTATAATTTCCGGGGGTATTTCCTGAACATCCGCGATGGGAAAGCCGAACTTCGGATGGCGCATACCTGGCCGTATAACAGCCTCAATCGGGTGAGTCAGCAACCGCTTCCCAAACAAAAATGGATTCACCTGACCATGACCTACGACGGCTCCAGCAAAGCCAGCGGCTTAAAGCTGTACCTGGATGGTCGGGAAATGGCCATGACGACGGAACGGGACAATCTGTACAAAGACATTATTTTCTCCCGATCTCTGAGCAAAGATCAACCGGGCTTGCAGGTAGGTGCCGACATGCGGGGAACAGGTATCAAAAACGGATTGGTCGATGAGCTGGTCGTCTATAACCGGGAACTGACGGCTCCTGAAGTCACTTTACTGGCGCAATCGTCGGGAAGCACCGCGCCCTTATCGACTACGCTAGCTGACCCCAACGCGTTGCTGACATACTATCTGGCGAATGTATCGGTTCCGTATCAGCGCCAGCGTGCCGCCCTTCAACAGCTTCGTACCGATCGCAACTGCGAGGCCGAAGCGATTCCTGAATTGATGGTGATGGAGGAAATGAAGACCCCACGCCCGACCTACATCCTTAAACGGGGGGTGTACGATGCCCACGGCGAGCGCGTTCGACCCGATGTTCCGGCCAGTATTCTGCCCTTTCCGGCCAGCTTTCCGCGCAATCGGCTTGGGCTGGCTCAGTGGTTGCTGCACCCCGACAACCCCCTGACGGCCCGTGTGGTGGTCAATCGCTATTGGCAAACGTATTTTGGGACAGGTATTCAAAAATCGTCCAACAATTTTGGTAATCAGGGCGGGCTTCCCTCCCATCCCGAACTTCTCGACTGGCTGGCGATTCATTTCCGGGAGTCCAAATGGAATATGAAGGCCATGCAAAAGCTGATTGTCATGTCGGCCACCTACCGGCAGTCGTCACGCGCCACAAAGGAAAGCCTACATCAAGATCCGGAAAATAGCTGGTTGTCGCGAGGCCCCATGTCGCGTCTGACAGCCGAGATGGTCCGGGATAACGCCTTAGCCGCCAGCGGTCTGCTTTCCGGAAAAATTGGTGGCCCCAGCGTAAAACCCTACCAGCCCGAAGGTTTATGGGCGGTCAACAACACGACGTATGAGCAGGACAAAGGCGAAAATCTGTACCGACGGAGTTTATACACGTTCTGGCGTCGGACCAATCCGCCCCCGTCGATGAACACCTTCGATGCGCCTTCGCGTAGCTATTGCGTGGTACAGCGGCAGAAAACCAGTACACCCCTGCAAGCGCTGGTGTTGCTCAACGACCCACAGTTTGTCGAAGCCGCCAAAGTGATCTCCGAGCGATCACTGGCGCGTTACCCAACCCGTTCTGAGCAGCTTACCAATCTGTTCCGGCTATTGACGAGCCGTAAACCGATCCCGAAAGAAATGGCGATCCTGACCCGGTTGTATGAACAGGAATACCAGAAATTCAGGACCAATCCAGCCAAAATGAACGGCTGGCTACAGGCTGGTGACTATAAACTGCCAACCGGAATCGATAAACCCGCTCTGGCGGCCGGAGCTGTTGTGGCCAGTACGGTTATGAATTCAGAAGCATTTATTACCAAACATTAATGACATTGTCATGGATGGTCATGAATGACTACGAATGACAAACAATGACCCCGACAGGACCATGAAGGACAAAATCACACAAAGTCTGGCCGATACTTTTAACCGACGGTCGTTTCTGACTAAGGCTACGGTTGGCCTGGGTTCGCTGGCATTAGGGTCTTTACTACCCGGAAATCTGTTTTCGACCCCATCGCCAACGTCGGCAACTCCGCTTGTTCCGCACCGGGCACCCAAAGCCAAACGAATTGTGTATCTGTGTCAAAGCGGTGGCCCATCCCAGCTCGAACTGTTCGATTACAAACCCTTTCTGGAAAAGATGCACGGCAAAGATCTGCCCGAATCCGTCCGAAAAGGACAGCGGCTGACGAGTATGAGCGCCCAGCAGGCTTCATTACCGCTGGTTCGTTCGCCCTATGCCTTTGCCCAGCACGGCCAAAGTGGAGCCTGGATAAGTGAGTTGATGCCTCACACCAGCCGGGTAGCCGACGACCTGTGTTTCGTCAAGTCGATGTTTACCGAGCAGATCAACCACGACCCGGCACTGACATTCTTCCAGACGGGCAATCAACTGGCGGGCCGGCCCAGTATCGGGTCATGGATCAGTTATGGACTGGGGTCAGCGAATGAAAACCTGCCCGCGTTCATCGTGCTGGTATCGAAAAACGCCCCTCAGGACCAACCCCTGTATGCCCGACTCTGGGGAAATGGCTTTTTGCCGTCCAAACACCAGGGCGTACAATTCCGATCCGGTGCCGACCCCGTGCTGTATCTGAACAATCCGTCGGGTTATACCACCGCCGACCGACGCTATATGCTCGACGCGCTCAAAGACCTGAATCAGGTTCAGGAAGAGCTGTATGGCGACCCGGAAGTAGCCAACCACATTGCCCAGTACGAAATGGCGTTCCGAATGCAAACATCTGTTCCCGAAGTAAACGACCTGTCTGACGAGCCCGACTGGGTGTTCGATCTGTACGGCCCTGAAGCCCGGAATCCGGGAACGTTTGCCGCTAACTGCCTCATGGCCCGTCGGTTGCTGGAACGCGATGTCAAGTTTGTGCAACTGTATCACCAGGGCTGGGATCAACACGGAGACTTGCCCAAAGGCATTAGCCGTCAGTGTCAGGCAACCGACCAGCCTTCAGCCGCATTGGTTCAGGATTTGAAACAACGGGGGCTGCTCGATGATACCATCGTCATTTGGGGTGGTGAATTTGGTCGCACCAACTACTCACAGGGGAAACTGACGAAAGATAATTACGGTCGCGATCACCATCCCCGCTGTTTTACGATCTGGATGGCGGGCGGTGGTGTAAAGCCGGGAATCACCTATGGCGAAACCGATGAATTCGGCTACAACGTTGCCCACAACCCCGTGCATGTGCATGATTTTCAAGCCACATTGCTCTATCTGATGGGTATCGACCACGAAAAGCTAACGTATGAATTTCAGGGCCGACGCTTCCGGCTGACGGATGTGGAAGGTAAAGTCGTAAAAGGAATTTTAGCCTAATCAATCAGTAACCTTACCCGTATTTTGACCAATGAATCAGCCCCAAACCCGCCGAACCTTTCTTAAACAGTCAACAGCCGCTGTGGCCAGTTCGCTGGCCGTTAACCTCATTGGCTACGCCCGAAATCCTGAACAGGATGTGATTGGTCATGGTGCCTATCGGTATCGGGTCAATAAAGAATGGGGTATACTCGACCCAGCCAAAACGCCCGTGTTCAACTGTCATGAGATGGTCAAAGACGCGAAAGGTCGGCTGATTATGATCAACGACGAGGTTAAAAACAACATCCTGGTCTACGACAAATCGGGTAAGTTGCTCGATTCGTGGGGCACCCGCTACCCCGGCGGACATGGGCTGACACTGGCCAGTGAAGGGGGCGACGATTTTCTGTTCATTACGGACTGTGGTTATTTTTTCGGCCGCGACAATAAATGGCACGCCCAATCGGGCGGCATTTTCAAAACCACCCTGGATGGCAGCCTGATTTTCAGCATCGGCCATCCATCCACCATTGGCGTTTATAAGCCCGACCAGAAATTCATGCCGACCGAAGTAGCCGTAGCCCCCAACGGTGATTTTTATGTGGCCGATGGGTATGGCTCCGACTACATCATCCAGTACAATCATCAGGGACAGTACATCCGGCATTTTGGAGGCCATAACAATGCCAACCCCGATCATAACCTCAACAATGCTCACGGTGTAGCGGTCGATCTGCGACAACCCAACAGCCCTAAACTCATCTGTACCTCGCGGGAAGACAATGCCTTCAAATTCTTCACCCTCGACGGAAACTACCTCGAAACGGTTCAACTGCCGGGGGCTTATGTTTGTCGGCCCGTAATCAATGGCGAGAACATTTACGCGGGCGTATGCTGGTCGAAATCGCGGGAAACGGGCAAACGGTTCGATAATTCTGGTTTTGTAACGATTCTGGACAAGAACAACCGGGTAATCTCCAATCCGGGCGGCACACAGCCCGAATACAAAAACGGAGTGCTCCAGCAACTCTTTCAGGACGGCAACACGTTCTACCACGGCCACGACGTATGTGTTGACGAAGACCATAATCTATACGTCTGTCAATGGAATGCCAATCGTACGTATCCGATCAAACTGGAGCGGGTGTAGCGGTCGAAATTTGAGCAAAAACAGGAATCGGCTTGAGGTAGGTCATGTCCTGAATGGGTAGGTTAGTTGACCTTTGACTCAATCAAAACAAATCCATTCATGAAGCACAGAGAGCCTGTTTCGAACATTATGACCCGTACGGTATTCACCGTCAACCTTAGCGATGATCTTCACCAGGTTATCGACCTCATCAATCACCATAAAATCAGACATGTGCCTGTCGTCGATGCCCATGAAATAGTCGGTATGATCAGCAAAACGGACGTCAACCGACTGACTTTCAGCTCGCTGTTTGAAGGGCAGGAAGATGCCGACGAGGCTGTTTTACAGATACTCACCATTGAGCAGGTCATGACCCATAAACCCCGGACCATTCCGGTCAGCTTCACCATCCGGGAAGTAGCCGAAGTGTTTGCCGAAGAGGAGTTCCACGCCCTGCCGGTTGTCGACGAAGAGAACAAACTGGTTGGTATCGTTACCACCACCGATGTAATCAATTACTTACTCGATCAATATTAATCCAATCGGTTCCTGTGGTTGCGGTGTCGGTTCCTGTGAACCGACACCGCAACCATCATCAGGTAAACCTTACAGGAATACAGAAAAATACCCTTGCTTTCCTTGCTGAGTGCCCATAAAGAGCAGCCGTTCATTACCAAGCCAACGGGGTGCATAATCGGCCGATGGAATCAGACCGGGTAACAGGTTGATCTGGCGCACTTTGCCCGTTGCCAAATCCCGAACCCACAGACTATAGACAGTAGCCGACGGGCTTGTTCGCGTACTTAGAAACGCAAGCAATTTACCATCAGGCGAAAACGACGGCGCTGTATCGACCCAGCCGGGTTGCGCATCAAAAAATTTCACTTCGCCCCCTCCATCGGGCGAATACAAGGAAATAACACCCCGCCACTGTTGGCTATTCCCTTCGCTCCGGCCGCGCGACACGGCAATGAACTGACCGTCCGGCGACCAGTCTATGTCGGTTTGTCGAATGTAATTTGCGTCCTTAATGAGTAAACTAGCTGTCAGCGGAATGGCAGATCCACCCGATGACGCTATTTTCCAAAGGCGGGATTCTTTGTTGGAAACCGTGGAGAACGCCAGCCACTTACCATCCGGCGACCAATCTATACCCTGTATCCAGTCGGCATCGGCCACGGGCAGAATGCGCGTTTGTTCAGAGGTAATGTCGTAGAGGATGATTCCCTTTTCTGTTCGGGACGGATACGCCAACTGCTGCCCATCTGGCGAAAACGAGGCTAGCCCTCCCAGTCGGGTTACCAGTTTTGTCGAAACTTGCTGTTCGTTTTGCAGGCTGGCTACATACAATGGACTTATATACTGACCTGGCCCTTCTTCAACCAGCAACGAATACGTAGCCTTTTTGCCATCCACCGTCACATCTCCTCCCGTAACAGTGGTTAAACTTCCAAATCCGGGATAGTAAAGCGACTGCGATAGAAGTCCGTTTGTTACCATAACCACATTGGAGTTCACCGGAGGGGCAGTTTTGTTGTTCGATACAATCCGGGCAACCAGTTGCTCACCAACCGAAGCCACTGGAATACGAATTGATTTTTGGTCAGCGCTTAGGGTCTGATACGTGCGAAACGGCCCTAACTCACCGGAGGCAATCTGTACGTCATAGGTTTCGGCTTCGACATCCGCAATATCGGGGCAGGGTGCCGTAATGCAAATGAGCCGTATTTCCTGCCAACTGAGTGTATAATCAGTGCCACTTACCGCAATCTGCAGGCTAACGGGTCTTACTCGTTTAGTCGGATCAACCGCAACCTCCTCACCCTCCCGGCATGAAATCAGACACGTAAACACAATCGACCAGAGAAGGAAACGCTTCATCATAAGACCAGTAGCCCATTTTACGCCCTGAAGACCCCAATCCATGCTAAAAGGTTGGGATACTACGTATCTAATAATCAGGAAGCTCACCAACCTGGTGGTCTCTGGCCACCGCCCTGCCTTCCGAAACGCCAGGGCAGAATCATACCCTTTGCTCGTTCCATCGGTGCCCCCTTCAAATCCTGTATTTTTCCGGCTATGATTTTGCCAGACTTCCTTAGAGATACTCTGTCATGTTCTGCCTAAACCAGTACCCGTCAGCCGCATAAACCATTAAAATCAAAAGCAACCATAAGGAGCCTAAAAATCCGTACTCTAACCTGATTAGTAAATCTACGATAGCGGCTTTTTTGTCGGAATCCGACTTTGCATTTTCGATACCGTATGTTCGATGCGATCAAAAGCCTGCGACTGAGTTTATTACACATGGGGTTTATCCAACTCGATTCGCGCTGGCAGTACGACCAGGTGATCAGTCCGTTTTCGCGTCTGTACCTGATTACGGATGGTGAAGGCTGGGTATGGCATAACGGGCAGAAATTTACGTTAAAACCCGGCCACCTTTACCTGATTCCGAGCTTTACCTACAGCCGCTACCACTGCGACCAGTTTCTGGAACAGTACTACATCAGTTTTTTCGACGAGATGCGTGAGGGGCTATCCATTTACGACCTCAAATCGATGCGCTATGAAGTCGAAGCCCAACCGCTCGATTATAGCCTGATGGCGCGTCTTTTAGCGCAGAATCCCGGCCGAACCATCCAGCAACCCAATCCGAAAGAGTATGATAACCGCCCCGAAGTGCTCAGTTTTAATCAGCCCCGACCCAACCAGTCGATGAGTCAGTTTGTGGAAACGAACGGGATTCTGCTACAGCTTTTTTCCCGTTTTCTGGGGGTTGAAAACGAGGACGACCAGCAGCGGGCCAAAGGGTTGCACCAACTGGCGTCGGTACTTCAGTACATTGATGGTCATTTGCACGATAAACTGACGGTCGAACAACTGGCAGCCAAGGTCCACCTGCACGTCGATTATTTTTCCCGGCTCTTCTTGAGCATTGTGGGTGTTCGCCCGATAGACTATATCATCAACAAACGGCTGGAACGCGCCCAGTTGCTGATCATGACCTCCCCAATGGCGCTGAAAGAAATAGCCGAATCGGTAGGTATTCCCAGCATTTATTATTTCTCCCGACTTTTCAAACGTCGATTCGGCATCCCTCCAGGTCAGTACCGCGAAACAGCCTGGTCTATGTAACTTTTTAGCGATTCCCCTGCTACCAGCGTCGAGCTGCAACACGGCTAAGTAACTAACTGGCTTTCTTAACCTTACTGCAAACCTCCTTGCCCAGCCCCCGTATCCGGTCAGTAGCGCTCTGGTAGAATTTGCGGTTGAGTCATCAGGCAGTTTTTAACCATACGCGGTATTTATGGTTAATTAGGTAATGAAACAATCAACTCAACAGCGATGAAACAACTTATTACAACGACAACGCTGCTTGTGGCCTTTACACTGGCCGTTCAGGCTCAGAGCAGGTCCGACTCAACAGGCAGGCAGAAACCCATTCTGTCGGAGGAGACCCGGCAGAACATTAATCAGAAAAGTACGCAGGCGGCTGAAAAATTTGAGGAAACGCTGGATCAATCGATCTCCTATCAGCAACGCAATCAGCTTAGCTGGTTTCAGCCAGGCAATCTGTTTTTGGGCGGTGGGCTCGGAATGGGTGCCGCCAACGGGCAGGCCTATCTGGCCCTGAATACCCGCATTGGTTATTTCTTTCAGCCGGGCTTCACGGCTGGCCTCCGCTTCGATACCGACCGGCTGGTTGGCAACAAATATAACTCCCGGCAAATCGGTGCGTTTGCCCGTTATTATCCGTTCCGTACTCGTATTAGCAGTTTTCTGGGCGCAAGCCTGAACAGTGGTCGCGAATTTTCGGAAAACTTGCCCCCTGAGGCCAAAGCAAGATATACCAGTGTTGGACTGGAGGTGGGGGTGATGGCCTGGATTCTGCATCGACTGGGTGCCGAACTTTCGTATGAAAGTAATTTTTACAATAAGCTCGATCCAACCGTCAGTCGGGGCAAGGGCAATCGAATCAAACTGGGGGTAAATTATTATTTCGGACAGATCAGCAATCGGGGGGTAAAACTAACCCGATAACCCCGAAAAGGCCAACTGGAGAACGCCCATTCAGCGCCATTGGCACACAAAAACATGATTTTTTAGCCACTCTTGTCTACGCGTCTATTGGTTAGCTAACGGCCATTAAGACTGGCATTATCCATAATTTAAACAATACACAACAACGTTATGAAAAGGAACATACTAACCGTAGCAGCTATGCTGGCTGCTGTAGTGGGTTTATCATCCTGTGCCGCCACAGAGCGCTGGGTTTACGGTAATTCGAGTAATAGTCGGCAGGACATCGCCCCCCAACGCTCAACGAGTACCATGCGAGACCGCCAGTCGGACCGGGACCGGGATCGCGACGAATCCATATTTAGCAGCCGTCGTAACAGGAACGATCGCCGGATGAACGATGATGACTACAACGATCAGTACACAGGCACGTATCGCAACCCCTATCGTTCAGGTAACGACCGCTATGATCGGTCGGACCGAAGATCCGATAACCGCAGCTATATGAATTCTTACCGGGATTATGATGATCGCGACTACGACGATCGGAACTATAGCCGCCGGGATGATGCCAACCGGGATTCGTACAACGATCGGTCCTATAACCGACGGGACGATTCGTACGCCCGACGATCGGACGACCGGGACTCCTACAATAGTCGGTCCGACTACGACCGCAACCGCAACCGGAATGATGCCTACGACAATCGATCCGATTCGTACCGGGACCGGGATCGACGCGACAACTCGAACAACGATAACGACCGTCGATACGATGACCGCAACGCATCGGACAATCGGATGCGGAACAATGACCGCTATAGCGATAATGATCGATACAACACCGACCGCGACCGTCAGTATGATGACCGCCGAAGCGATAACGGCAACCGGGATTCGTATTCGATGAATGACAATCGTCGGAATATGGACCGGAATACCAATGATGACCGGAACGACAACCAAACGATGAATTCGTCGCCTGATCGGCAGCGTTCTGACGACATGGCGTATCGGAGAAATGGGGAGAATCGCAATACGGATTCGGACATGAATCGATCAAGCAATATGAGTGGTAGCCGTACGTCTGATTCCATGCGCGACCGCCCGATGAACCGGGATCAGCGCGATTTACTGGATCGTATGGCTGAGCAGATGGACAAACTTGATCAGAAAATCGACGAAACGAAAGCCGATGTCAAAAATGAAAGCCGAAAAGAACGTAATAAGCGAGAGGATCGGGTACGCGACCTGGAAGAAAAGCGCAGCCAATTGTCCTATGCGTACTACAAAGTGCAACGGTCGAGTGAAGATGCATTCGATAAGCTAAAGAAAGAGACCAATAAGCTTGTCGATGATGTAACCGACGCGCTTGACGACAAAAAATAACGCTTAGTCGGCTAGTATAGAAAAGGGGGACAGCAACACAACGTTACTGCCCCCTTTTCTATTGGTTTATGAGATCTATCCAGCAAAGCGATTCTGATTACTTTGTGTCATCCCGTGCTACCCCTTAAAATTTAACCCCAAGGTTTACGCCCAATATTCGGCGTTGACTGTTACCACTGCTCAACACATCGGCAAAGCCATGGTGGTATACAAAGCTCAACATGATGGGACCCGCATCGAAGCCAAGATTCACCAGGCCGTTGATGGTAGCAGCCTGAAAATCGGCATTGCCCAGGTTGAAATCATTTTTATCGGTACTCAGTGGGGTAGCATATTCAGCGCCAACTGCCAGACGGACCGCCGATACCCCCCGATCCGACTGGGCCAGTTTGACCCCAATGTAAGCTGGTACATGCAGATAGCGCTGATCGATATTGGCCGTAATATCACTCACACTGCCCACCTGTCCATCACCGGCCCGGTAAAACTCAGAACTTGATGTCAGGTACTCAGCACCGATCTGACCATACACTCGACCACCACCACGTACAAAAAAGCCTAGCTGATAGCCCAGCCGTCCGGTCAATTTTTTATTATCCACATTTTCACCTTCGAAACGGGTCGAGTTAGCTCCTGCGTAAATGCCAAACGTAAAATGTTTGTACTTCTCCCGGCGCTCCTGACGCTCAGTCACTTCCTGATTGCGCATGCCATCTTCAAACCCTTCGTCGTACGCTTTACTCAAATCCTCCTCGCTAAATCGTCGATTATCGTCGTAGCGATCTTCATATCGGTTATCATACCGGGGGTTTTCGTCGTTTCGGCGATTGTATTCTCTGCGTTCATCAAGCACCCGTTCGCGGTCTCGGTCACTTTGTCGATCATACCGACGCTGATCCCGCATACGATCCGAACGGTCGTTGTACCGATCGTCGTATGAATTGTACTGCTGGCCCAAAGCCAGTGTTGCGCTACAAAGGCCAGCTAAAACTAAACCTGTTTTTGAAAAAGTTTTCATAAAAATTAGCGTTGAGTATATACAGTACAACACTGAGTTACTCGTAATGTTTGGCCTGTTGAGCAGATAAGAACCCAATGAAGTAGCCTATATACCCGGTTCAGGCTACCTATTTTTCGCCAAGTTCGGTTCGATAGCTAGCCACAGCTGGCCAGACGGTTGTTCTCTGTTTTTTTACGGTATCACCTAAATGCCTCATTTTCGCGGCATTGTCTAATTGCTTAAATTGTATATTATATTTTTATTATATAACATACAACTATATTAGTCAATCTCGTATTTTTGCCCCTGATAATCCCTGCCAGTTTACAACAATACAATGATCTTCGATAGGGTTTCAACGGGAAAACGGCTACCTGGTTAGTACATCACCCATTGAAACCCTATTTTTTTCGGAAGACTTTGCGGGAGCCTTACCACACGTTTCAACCCAGGCTCGCTTACCCGATTGGTTTCCGTCGTATCTTTGCTCCATGAAATCGGTTACGTCTCTCTTTCTGGGCATCCTGCTCTTGGCTGGCAGTCTGTTTCCGCAAACGGACGTAGAAGAAGTATTTAAAATTCCGGGGTTGCTGGCGCATTACCAATTGCATAAAAAGACCGCCGGAAATGGTTTCAACTTCTGGCAATTTCTGGACATGCATTACAACGCATCGTCCAAACATGCCAAAACCCCTCACCAGGGGGTAAAAATCCCGCTTTTCAATCACCTGTCTATGGGGTTCGTCTTTACCTTGACGCAACCCCAGGTATTAGCGGTCAGGCAGTTTACCGTATTCTTACTGCCTAAGGTTCTGTATTCGTATCAGAATCTGTATTCCTACCAGAACACTTCATTTCTGTTTCAGCCTCCACAACGCGGGTAACTCACCGTTTAAGGCTCTACATACCGACTATATGTTCTCAGACAGGTAGTCGGGTAGCGGCTATTTATTTCTCAACGAGTTACTCACATTATGCTGCAAAAAATCATTCAGTTCAGCATCCGCCAAAAGCTGATGGTGGGGCTGGGCGTGGTGGCGTTGATTGCCTGGGGAACCTATGCCCTCCGGCAATTACCCATCGACGCTATTCCTGATATTACCAATAATCAGGTTCAGGTCATTACGCAGGTGCCCTCGCTGGCGGCTCAGGAAACCGAACAGTTTATTACTTTTCCGCTCGAAACCACCCTCCGGAATGTACCGGGCGTTACCGAAATCCGGTCCATCTCCCGGTTTGGTCTGTCGGTCATCACAGTGGTATTTGACGAAGCCACCCCCACCTTTCAGGCCCGTCAGTTGGTAACAGAACAGCTCAAAGCCGCAGAGTCGAGCCTGACCGCCGGATCACCGCAACTGGCTCCGATCACAACCGGCCTGGGCGAAATTTATCAATACGTCGTTCGGCCCAAAGAGGGTTTCGAGCATCGCTATTCGGCTACGGATCTACGAACTGTGCAGGATTGGCTGGTCAAGCGCCAACTGGCGGGTGTGCCCGGTGTAGTCGACATCAGTAGCCTGGGCGGGTATCTGAAAGAATACGAGGTTCGGATCAATCCCGAGCGACTACACGGCATGGGCACCAGCCTCACCGAAGTGATGGACGCGCTCACGGCCAACAACGCCAACACGGGCGGCAGCTATATCGAAAAAGGGCCGGAAGCCTTTTTTATCCGGGGCGAAGGCATGGTCAAAACCCCCGAAGAAATTGGGCAGATCGTCGTGAAAAATGTAGGTTCCACCCCCGTTCTGGTTCGGGATGTGGCGCAGGTCGATTATGGCCATGCGGTTCGGTACGGCGCTATGACCCGCAACGGCCGGGGCGAGGTAGTCGGCGGTATAGTCCTGATGCTCAAAGGAGCATCGTCCGAAAAGACCATCGAAGGGGTTAAGCAACGCATTGCCGACGTACAGAAAAGTTTGCCAACGGGGCTGGTGATCGAACCGTTTCTGGATCGGAAAGTACTCATCGACAAAGCCATTCATACGGTTACCAAAAATCTGCTGGAGGGTGGGCTGATCGTAATGAGCGTACTGCTGCTCCTGCTGGGCAACTGGCGGGCGGGTGTGGTCGTAGCTTCGGTCATTCCGCTCTGTATGCTATTTGCTCTCGGTCTGATGCACGTCTTTGGGGTATCAGCGAACCTGATGAGCCTGGGGGCTATTGATTTTGGACTGCTGGTCGATGGGGCCGTTATCATCGTCGAGAGTATGATTTTCAGTATCGTTCATTCCCAGGCGACCCGGATGCAGTCGATGGACGAGATTGCGCTGGATTCCGCCAGTCGGCTGATGCGCTCGGCCCTGTTTGGGCAGTTGATTATCCTGATCGTGTACGTACCGATTCTTTCGCTCACAGGCATTGAGGGGAAAATGTTCCGCCCAATGGCCTTAACGGTCGGTTTTGCCATTATGGGTGCCATGCTACTCTGCGTGACCTACGTGCCGATGATGGCGGCCCTATTCCTTCGCAAGGATATTCAGGAAGAAGGCACCCTGGCCGACCGCATCATGAAAACCCTCTACCGGGGCTATTCGCCCTTACTAACCGGAGCCTTGCGCTGGCGTAAAGCCGTTTTAGCGGTGTCGGTCCTAGGGCTGGCAGGGGCATTGTGGCTCTTTGGCCGAATGGGTGGCGAATTTATCCCGAATCTCGACGAAGGCGACATTGCCATCAGCCTGACCCTCAAACCGGGGTCGTCGCTCCGACAAACCATCGAAACCACCGGGCGTATGGAAACGATTCTGAAAAATGGTTTCCCGGAAGTACGTGATGTGATATCCAAAATTGGCACGGCCGAGATTCCAACCGACCCCATGCCCATCGAAGCCGCCGACGTGATGGTGTTGCTGAACGAACCCAGCGAATGGACCTCGGCATCGACCAAAGATGAATTGATCCAGAAAATGGAACGGGCACTAAGCGTATTGCCGGGCCTGACCATCGAGTTTACCCAGCCTATCCAGCTTCGGTTCAATGAGTTGATGACGGGGGTTAAATCCGACATTGCGGTGAAGATTTATGGCGAAGACCTACCTACCCTTTTTACCAAAGCCAATCAGGCGGCCGCCAAAATCCGATCCATTCCGGGCGTTGGCGATTTGAAGGTCGAGCAGATCAGTGGCTTACCGCAAATGCTGGTGTCTTACAATCGGGCGCGACTGGCCCAGTATGGCGTTTCGGTCGCCAACCTGAACCGGATTCTGAAAGCGGCCTTTGCGGGCGAAGTGGCCGGAGCAGTTTTTGAAGGCGAAAAACGCTTCGATCTGGTGGTTCGTCTGGACAGTACCTATCGGCAGGACATCGATAACATTCGTCAACTGTACGTCGACCTGCCTAATGGTCAGCAGGTACCGCTGGCAGAACTGGCCACCATCCGGTATGAAAATGCCCCCATGCAGATTTCGCGGGATAATGCCCGGCGACGCATTACCATTGGGATTAACGTACGGGGTCGGGATGTCGAAAGTCTGGTGGGCGAGATGAAAACGGTCCTGGAAAAAGAGGTGCCTCTACCAGCCGGGTACAGCTACACGTTTGGCGGTCAGTTCGAGAATCTAGTCAAGGCGAAGGAGCGACTGACCATAGCGGTTCCGCTGGCGCTGGTCATGATCGGGCTGCTACTCTACTTTACCTTTGGTTCGGGGGTTCAGGCCCTGCTCATTTTTAGCGCGATTCCGCTCTCGGCCATTGGTGGCGTACTGGCGCTATGGCTGCGGGGGATGCCTTTCAGTATCTCGGCGGGAGTTGGATTCATAGCCCTGTTCGGCATTGCGGTACTCAATGGCATCGTGCTCATCAGCTATTTCAACCAACTCGAACAGGAAGGTGTATCGGACGTAATGGACCGGGTAAAGCAAGGCACTTCCGTCCGGTTCCGACCCGTGGTGATGACAGCGGCAGTCGCGTCGCTGGGGTTTCTGCCCATGGCCCTATCGACCTCTGCCGGAGCCGAAGTCCAAAAACCCCTCGCTACGGTCGTCATTGGCGGGCTGGTATCCGCCACCTTACTCACGCTGATCGTGCTTCCGGTACTGTATAGTCTGGTTAGGTCGGGCCGTAAGCAGGAGCCAATGGCTGATTTGCCTGCGCAAGTGTATAACGATCCAGAAAATCTGTGCTAGTTAATTCACAAACCAATGAAAAAGAGCCAAAATAATACGTGGTACGTCATTCCCTGCCTTTGTGTCCTGTTGGGTGGCTGTACCCATTCTGAAGAAAACAATACAGCAACCACTAAAAAACCGGATTCGCAAAAGCCCAACACCATCTCGATCAGCAGGGCCCAATTTCAGGAAACGGGCATTCAACTGGGAGGCCCGGATACCTTAACCCTGGGCGAGCAAATTCAGGCAACGGGTAAGCTCGAAGCGCCACCCGATCAATGGGCAACGGTTCATGCACCCATGGGCGGCTTTGTTCGCTCAACCCGATTGGTGGAAGGCGATTTTGTCAAAAAAGGGCACGTACTGGCCATGCTCGAACACCCCGACTACATCAAGCTCCAGCAGGAGTATTTGCAGGCTATGGCCAAAAGTCGGTTCGAAAAACAGGAACTTGACCGGCAAACCGAACTCAACCGCGAGGAAGTAGGTGCCCGACGGAAACTTCAGCAATCGACCGCCGATTATGAAACCACCCGCGCCTTACTTACCTCCCTGGAAGCTCAGTTGGCCCAATTACACATCCCGCTGGAAACGCTGCGTACCGGGACCATCACCCGAACCATTCCGCTGCTTGCCCCCATTAGCGGCTATGTCGATAACGTAAATCTGCGACTTGGGCAGTATGTGGGTACGAGCGACGAACTGGTTGAGATCGTGGGCAAAGAACACCTTTATCTTGAACTCCGTGTGTTTGAAAACGACATTCGAAAGGTGAAAGAAGGGCAAACCGTTCGGTTTACCGTGCCCCAGCAGCAAACGGGAGAGATGCAGGCGGTGGTGTACCGGGTAGGTCAGGCCTTCGATCCGCAGACGAAAACCGTTCTGGTACACGCCAATCTGTTCCGTAAAGACTATGGCCGTTTGTTTGCGGGGTCATACGTTCGGGCGGTTATCCTGTCGGACCCTCGCCAGGTGATCGCCCTGCCCGACGATGCACTGATCCGTGAAGGGAATCGCTCATTCATCTACGTCCGCCAGGCTACCGATTCAACCAACGCGTATCGGTTTCAGCTAGTGCCCATACGAACGGGGGTTACCCAAAACCACCAGACCGAAGTGGAGTTACCCAAATCCGTCAATCCGTCGGCTATTGTGCGCCAGGGCGCTTATTTCATCAGCGCCGAGCGAGCCAAGCTAGCCGGGTAAACCAAACGGGTTTAAACATTTTTTAACAGCCATTCGGGAATAAAACTAGTTAATCAACCAAACGCACACTAACTACCGAATCGCTTCACCACCAAGCGTATACCTCATGGAACAACCAGTCAAACCCCACCAGGCGGAGCGGGGACAGAAAACAACACTCATTGGCATTGCTGTCAGCATCGTTTTGCTGGTAATAAAAGGGACGGCCGGATGGCTGGGGCATTCCTATGCCCTCATTGCTGATGCCATCGAATCGGGAACGGATGTTATTACCTCCACCTTTGTCTGGTTTGGGCTACGGGTTGCCGCCCGGAAACCCGACGAAAACCACCCGTATGGTCACGGAAAAGCTGAGCCCCTGGCGGCTATTGTGGTGTCGATGGCCCTGCTGGGTGCGGCCATCTTTATTGCGGTCGAAAGTATTCATAATATCCAGGTGCCGCACGAAGTTCCGGCTCCGTTTACGCTGGCCGTACTGGCGGGGGTTGTTATTGTCAAAGAAGTGCTGTTCCGGCGCATCGTTCAGGTCGGTACCGAAACCGAAAGCAGTGCGGTAAAAGCCGATGCCTGGCACCACCGCAGCGACGCCATTACGTCGCTGACCGCCTTTGTGGGCATCAGTATTGCGCTAATCGGCGGGCCCGGTTATGAAAGCGCCGACGACTGGGCGGCTTTGCTGGCATCAGGCTTCATTGTTTTCAACGCCTACCACATTTTCCGACCGTCGTTTGGCGAAATCATGGACGAATCCCCCGCTGGCGACTGGAAGGCCGAAATCGAAGCCATCGCCCTGACGGTTCCGAATGTAAAACGGGTGGAGAAATGTATTGTCCGAAAAACAGGCTTTGAGTACTTCGTGGATATGCATGTACAGGTTCCGGCCCATCTGACCGTAAAGCAGGGACACGATATTGCCCATGCCGTAAAACGGGCCATTATGGCCGAAAAACCCGCTGTGTACGATGTATTGATTCACATCGAGCCCCATTGACCAGCCGTCAGAGGGGCTCGATCCGAATTAGTCGAGTAACTGGATCCGGTTCAGCCCGCCCTCAATAACCCGTAGCTTACAGATTGCTTCATTGAGCAGGGATTTGATCGCTTCGTAGTCGGGGTTAATGGCTTCGTTAATCAGTTCGACAACGGTCTGGTGGAGTTGCAGCACTTCGGGTCTTACTTCGTCGCGGGCAATGGCAGCAATCTGTTCCAGCTCGCCATTCCGCTGCTCCAGCAGTTCTTTCACCGTACTGAGCGCCTTGTTGGACCGTCGAAGTTCCATCAAATTGACCACCTGTTTTCCCAGTGCTTTCAGCGCGTTGAGCTGAGAGTCGTTCAACTGCTTCGGGGCATTATCGATCACACACAATGATCCCAGCGGATAGCCGTCCTTATTTACCAGAGGTACCCCGGCATAGAACACCACATGCGGATCGCCCGTCACCAGTGGATTATCGAAAAATCGGTCATCCTGCCGCGAATCCGGTACAATGAATACGTCTGTGGGGTTCAGAATGCTGTGGGCACAAAAAGAAAACTCACGGGGTGTTTCGCGGGTATCCAGCCCATGATTGGATTTAAACCACTGCCGCTTGTCATCGACGAGGCTAATCAGAGCAATGGGCGTCTGACAGATTTCAGACGCTAATGTTGTGATGGCATCGTAGTCCGATTCGGGCAGGGTATCAAGAATATCATAACTTTTTAACGCTTCAATTCGATTCGACTCATCAGTGGGTACGGCTGCACTTTGCATTCGTTCGTTGATTCAGATTAGTTCAGAGAACAAAGCTAAAACCAAAGCCCCTTTTTAGATACAAAAAAAGGCATTCAAGTATCCATTATTTACTACACGCAACGATTTTATCTTTTCAAGACCCACTTTGATACCAAAATTCAATTATAAGATACAAATATCAGCCAGTGGCTAACTGGCCTGCGTGGTCGGACTGGCGTGTTCCTTCGGTTTATACGCATGAGCCGCTTCCAGCAGGCGCTTCTGGATGGAACGACGCAGACGCTCGGGCTCAAGGACAATCATCCCTTCGCCAAAGCCCAGAATTTCTTTTTCCAGTTCGAAATTATGCTGCACACAGAGCCGGATTACGATTCCTTCGGGGGTGCGTTCGAGCACTTCCTGCGAGTGATGAAACGGCTTGGTTTCTACGTAAGGAGCATGTCGATGCGTAACAAACAGTTTCACTTTGATCGGCCGCATCGTTTCACTGACCGATACGCCAATCACATCCCGATAGTACAGTTCCGGGTCAATGTGAGTGCCAACATAATCCACGTCTGGGGCGGGGACCACTGCGTGCATACGGTCCAGCGCCAGGTTCATGATCTGCCCTTTCCCGTCGCGCACGCCCACCGCAAACCAGCGATTTTTAAACTCCTTCAGCCACCAAACGTGGAAGATAAACGTTTGTGGCAGCCGCGCCGAAAAGGACTGGTACTCAAGACGAACTGCCTGTTTCTGAATAACTGCCTGATAGAGCACATCTAGAAAATGAAGCCCTTTCAGCCCATCGTTTTTCTCGAAATCGATCACCGGAACGGATTTTTGGGCCGTTGAGTATACATAATCTTCCAGTTTCTGCACCACTTCGTTCAGAGCCGTAAAGTGCGAAAATCCCTTAAACTGCTTCAACACCTCCACGGCCTCATTCATCCTGACCAGATCCCCATCCGACAGCGGAATGTTGGTGATGCTGTAGGCCGGGTCGTCGTAGGTATAGTATTTTTTGTCGACAACAATGATCGGTGCAAAATAGCCCAGCTTATCGCTTCGCATCATCTGCAGATCGGCCTGAATGGTCCGTCGGCTGATGCCTTTGTCGATGCCTTCGTATTCATACAGGGCTTCCGATACTTTTTCGATCAACGCTTCCAGGGTCCATCTACGCTGCCGATTGCGCAGGCAGGCATCCAGGGTTTTATAACGAATCAGGGCATTGCGGTTGGCGGGCATCGTGATTAGTGTTGGTTATTGGCTATTTTTTTGAGAAAAATGAAAAAAATTTCTCAACTGCGCAAAAAGACTGCGCAGTTACCTCGAATCTTTGCAACGATGGAAACATCAATACCCAAACCGGATGCGGGTTTCTGTATAGCCCCATAGTATCGCAGCCCCTGGCTGATACCGATATGCTGTTGGTTATGGATGCGTTCTGTCTCTATGTGTTGGAGGTTCGAGTCCTCCCTTTGTTTTGGCAAAGTAGCTTAAGGGTAGAGCAATAGGAAAATGCAGGTTCGAATCCTGCTATCAACTCTAAAGGTTGATCCATTGGTTGGGAAGACGGCCACTTCTAAAAAGGTCTCCAGGATCCATAATCAGCAAGGAGCTATCGGGTTGCTCGATCGGTTCGCCGGGTGAGTGACAGTTTAGCCAGGGCCAGCAGGCCGATACCGCGTTTGTCGGTGTACACTGCTTTGCCGGATGCAAATGGGTCGATTTGTCGACGGATACCGTGTTACGGCACTCTCCTGAAAACACCTCGCCCCTACTCGTTCGTCGAACCTGTGTACCAACGCACTCGCCAACCGGCTTCCGCACAGGCTAAATCGATAGCTCCAGACTGGTTATTCATTCATAACCATTTACAAACACCAAAAAAACAATGAAAACTGTACGCATCCAGGCCTGGCAAATCGGGCTCGTGTTCAAACAGGGCGGGTATACTAAACTGCTTTCGGAAGGAGCTTACTGGCTTTGGCCGAGCGAAACCGTGCATGTCTACAACCGGGGAGAGCGGCTACAGAATCCACCCTGCGATCTGGACGTCTTACTGTCGTATCCAGACGTAGCTGCCGTACTCGATGTGGTTGAAGTGAACGATCATGAAATTGCCCTGCAATACGAAAAGGGGCTTTTCCAATCCATCCTGACCAAAGGTCGCTGGGCTTATTGGAAAGGTGTCAAGCAGTACAACTACCTGAAAGCGGATTTGCGTCAGCTCGACATTCCGGCTACGATTGATCTGGCGTCACTGATGCCAACACCTTTGTCGGCTTATGTGCGCACGACCACCGTAGAAGCGCATGAGCAGGGGGTGCTATTCATCGACTGGACATTCGAGCGGATACTCAAACCGGGTGTTTATTACTGGTGGAAAAACAACACGCCCGTTCATGTGCAGAAAGTAGATACGCGCCAGCAACAGATGGAAGTGTCGGGCCAGGAGATTCTGACCAAAGACAAAGCCTCTCTGCGTCTGAGCTTCTACATTCAGTATCAGGTGCAGGATGTAATCAAAGCGCTGGTCGAGAACAAGGACTACGATAAGCAGTTGTACGTGGCGATTCAGTTGGCCCTACGGGAATACATCGGCGGTCTGACGCTCGATGAATTGCTGGATAAAAAAGGCGAACTTGCTCCATTTGTGCTGGCATCCACGGCCGGTAAAGCAGCCGAATTGGGGGTCGACCTGCGAAACGGTGGGGTACGCGACATTATCCTGCCGGGCGACATGCGCGACATCATGAACCAGGTGCTGATGGCCGAAAAGAAAGCCCAGGCTAACAGCATCATGCGCCGGGAAGAAACCGCTTCGACCCGTAGCCTGCTGAACACGGCCAAACTGATGGAGGACAACGAAATGCTCTGGAAATTGAAAGAGATGGAATACGTCGAGAAGATTGCGGATAAGATCAGTTCAATTTCCGTATCCAACGACGGATCGATGGTCGATCAATTGAAACAGCTATTTATACGGCCAAAGTAACGCGGGTGGAAGCCCATGCTGTTTAAATCGCTATAAATCGCGGGTTTCTACCCGCATTACACTATGGAAACACTAATTTCAATCGACGATATCTTAACGCTTGGGCCTATTCCGGAGTCGTTGCATACGCCCTTTCTGCGGGTAGCCAACGGTCTGACTCAACGGGCCGAATACCCTAAGGAAAAAGTAATGGGGTTGCTGGCGCAGATGCTCCAGAACCCCAAAAAATTCGCTTACTCGAAAAACAAGGTAACCAACCTCGCCCGAGCCATTTATGACCTGAACAAGCAGGGTATTGCCATCCCCTTGAGCGAAACAGGAGCCACGTTCCTGCCACCCGAACCAACGCCGTTTACGCTGAATGCCAGCGGGAGCCAGTCCGAGCAAACCTACGATCTGCGTACCGGGCCCTTGCCGTATGCCGTGTTTGGGCGGGAAAACATTGAAGAAGGGGCGCTGAAACAGATGGAAACAGCCGCCAGCCTGCCCATTTCGGTAGCGGGTGCGCTCATGCCCGATGCCCACCAGGGCTACGGACTACCCATTGGGGGAGTACTGGCGACGGATGCCAACACCGTGATTCCGTTTGCCGTTGGGGTCGACATTGCCTGTCGGATGTGCCTGTCCATCTTCGATTTGCCGCCTGCGTTTTTGAAACGGGAACCACACCTGCTGAAAAAATCGCTGGTGGAGCAAACCAAATTTGGGATCGGTGGCGAAACACGGACGAAGTTCGACGAGTCGGTGATGGACCTGCCCGAATGGACAGCCACCAAAGTGATCCGCGATCTGAAAGACAAAGCCTACCGCCAACTCGGAAGCTCAGGAACAGGCAACCATTTTGTGGAGTGGGGAATCGTGGAAATCTACGCGCAAACGGATGCCGAAACAACCGGTCTCAACTTGCCTCCGGGTGAGTATCTGGCGTTGTTGTCGCACTCCGGTTCGCGGGGGTTTGGGGGAAATGTGGCGACCTATTATTCCAAACTCGCCATGCTGAAAACCAAACTACCCAAACAGGCCGCGCATCTGGCCTGGCTCGACCTGAACACCGAAGAAGGGCAGGAATACTGGATTGCGATGAATCTGGCGGGAGAATACGCATCGGCCAACCACCACGAGATTCATAACAAGCTGGCGAAAGCACTGGGTGAAAAACCGCTGGTGATGATCGAAAACCACCACAATTTTGCCTGGAAAGAGCAGATGCCGGATGGCCGCGAGGTGATTGTCCACCGCAAAGGGGCCACCCCCGCCGGACCGGATGTGCTGGGCATTATTCCCGGCTCAATGACCCAACCCGGCTTTGTGGTACGTGGACGCGGTGACACTAACTCGCTCAACTCGGCCTCGCACGGTGCGGGACGACTGATGTCGCGGACGCAGGCGTTCAACACCGTCACGAACGCGCAGTTGAAGAAAGCCCTACAGGAAGCCGATGTGCAGTTGATTGGGGGAGACCTCGACGAAGCCCCGATGGTGTACAAAAACATCGAAACCGTGATCGACGCCCAACGCGACCTGGTATCCGTTCTGGCAAAGTTCACCCCGAAAATCGTCCGCATGGCCGATGCCAATCGAAAAGAAGGCCGCGAGGACTGAAGTTCATTTTTACCTTCCCGAAAGTTTCGTGCTTTCGGGAAGGCTTTGAGCCAATTACTTTCAGCAATTTCCCCAAATACATTTTTCTTGCCAGTGTATTTGGGTAATAGGATGATTAGTACTTTCGTAGGTCTATAAATTAGCGGTAAGGCCAGGTCGACAATCAACTATTTACAAACAAACAATTTTATAAATGACTTTACGGGAGATTTGTTTTACAGTATTCTTATCAGCATTTGTACTATCAGGTTGTAATGGCCAAGACAATCGAATTTCTGAATTACCTTTTACACTAGACAAAAGACTACTGGTTTTCAAAGGGCAACTAAACGGAGTTGAAACAAATTTTGCTTTTGACACAGGCGCTGCCGAAGGCATTGCCACATCCAATGAAGAAAATACGAAAGGAATTGAAAGAAAGACTTCGACACAACGTATATTAGATGGAAATGGCAAAATTGCTTATTTACAGACAGGGATAACAAAAGAACTTTCAATTGGAGATTTTAAGTTTAAAAATGTAAAGGCCACTATAACTGATATGCAATACTTACAATGTATGAACTTGTATTTATTAGGGGCCGATGTAATCAGACAACTAAACTGGGAAATTGATTTTGAAAAAATGACTCTAAAAGTTTCTAAAAATACACTTGAAACTACGGTAGATATGCCAATAATTCCGATAAATTATGAATACAACACAATCGTAACAAAACTAAAGATAAACTCAATGGACTTTAAAAATGTCTTAATTGATTTCGGATACACAGGAGTTATGGAAATACCTACGGGAAATGGCACTATCAAACAGTTTATAGACTATAAAAAAAGTAAAAACTTAGTGGCTACAACAGTTTCATCAACATATGCAGCTATAGGAATATCAAAACCGACTTTTGTAGAAAAGGTAACCCTTGATAGTCTAACCATTAATGGAAAACAATTCTATAACATTCCAGCAGAGTTTAAAGCAAATATCAATATCAAGCTAGGACTTAGTTTTTTTAGTTCAACCTGTAAAAAATTAATCATCAACAATAACGACAAAAAAATCTATTTACAATTAAAAGATAACTATGATTTCAAGAGTTCTTTTCCTGTTGCAGTGGTAATGAAAAATGGGAGCCTAAAAATAGCAGCAACTTCAATTAGTGATCAACTTATTGCAAACAGTTTTGTTATTGATGAAGAGATAAAAACTATTAACGGAAAGTCAGGAAGCGATTTTAAAAGTGAGTGTGAGTTTTTAAATTGGTATTACTTAACAGCCTGGGATAAGCTAATCATTAAGAAAATAAACGGACAAGAAATAGAAGTCAGAAGAATCCCTAACCGCTAACATTGACTTTAGCAAAATGGCGCTGGCAATTATAAAGTCAATTATGTGCTACTATCAGCTTCTTTCCAAGCCCGACATTATAAATTAAGCTACAGAATTAGTCATTGCCATTACACGATTCGCATCACATTAAAAAAAGACAACAAATATCTGTATATACAATAGCAATCAATGCAAACAGACGCCTTCACACTAACGATTCATATGGTATCGAGCCTGGATGGCATGATCGCCAAAACGGACAATAGCGTTTCCTGGTTTGAGACCGCCGACCACTACGAAAAAGGCGTCGACCTGACCGAAGAGGCTACGCAGGCGTTTTTGAAAACCATTGATTGCTATGTGATGGGTGCCCGCACCTACGAGCACGCGCTGGAACTGTCGAAATCGTATGGCTGGGCCTATGGCGATGTACCAACAATTGTGGTTACGAATCGGGAGTTGCCCATCGAAAGGCCTAACATCGAACGCTATTCGGGCGATTTGAGCGTGCTGGTGAACGAACGATTGAAACCCGCTTACAAAACCGTTTGGGTAGTTGGGGGAGCCGAGCTTGCCAACGAGTTTATCCGGTTGATGCTGGCCGACGAAATCCGTTTGTCCATTCTGCCCATTATTCTGGGGGATGGGCTGCGTTTTTTTGAGCAGTTCGGGCAGGAACAGGCCCTGCACCTACTCGATGTGCGTGCCTACAAAAGCGGCATGGTCGAACTAGTCTACGAACTCAAAAAATAGCGACTACCTGCTGAATGGGACCGAGTTACTTTTCTGTTTACCCCTCCCCTATTCAGCAGGCAGCCGCTATTCGCTACTGCCGACGGCGCTCCCGCATGGCATTCCGCATTTCGTCGCGCAGATCTTCATATTGCCTGTACTGCTCTTTGTTCAGTACCTCTTTCATCTCTTTATCCTTGCTGTTCATGATGGCTTTGGCGTCGCGCATTGTTTTGAGGTTACGTCCGCCCGTTTCCATCAGCGACTGAATCTGTTTGGCATATTTCAAATTGATGTCGGCAACTGTCGGCTCCTGCTCTGGCGACAGTTTCAGAACTTCCTTCATGCGGGCCGTTTGTCGGCTGGCGCGTTCTTCGGGCGTTCCAACAGGTCGTTGCTGGGCAAATGATCCAAACGAAAACAGGATCATAACAAACGATAACAGGGTAATTAACAGGTTGTTTTTCATACGAATTCAGGTTTACTAGTTGAAAGAATGGGCCACTTTACGGAAGCGACCGGGTTTTGAAAAAACGCCAGATAAGGTCATTATTGACAAACGCCTGAGAGGGCATATCACTGGCGAAGCGGGTTTGTATTCCACCTGGCCAGGAATGTCCGCCATCGTTTGTTAAATAGTACTGAATGTCGGCCCCTTTCTGGCATGCTAGCCATTGGTAATGAACATAGCTGTCGGTCGATTGAACACTTTGTTTTTGAGCACTACAGCCCGCCAGATTAGCAAATACCGCAAGCGTGCTATCGACGGATGGATTCCAGTGACCACTTATCCCTTTGGTACCGACCCCTCCCCGATAAGGCACGTTCTGGTCCTGTTTCGAATGGATATGCAGGATCGGCATTACCCGCTCCGGGTTGCAGGGTGTTTGTACCTGCATGGTGCCTGCGTTGGGCGCAATAGCAGCCACTTTATCCGACAGTTCGCAGGCCAGTCGGTAGCACAACATGGCTCCATTCGAATGCCCCGTTGCATAGACGCGTCTGGCATCGATTCGGTACTGAGTCACTAGTTTATCAATCAACTTTCGGATAAATCCAACATCATCCGTATGCTGTACCGACGCAATTTGTCCGCAGCAACCGCCTGCGTTCCAGGTACGAAGGCCCAGCACACCGGGGTTTTGCCACCCATCGGGATATACGACCATAAACCCCTCCCGGTCCGCTTTTTCACTCCATTTCGACTGAGTAGCAAATTGCTGACCGCTCCCTCCTCCTCCGTGCAGAGCAATGACTAAAGGCAGGACCTTCGTTGAATCCAACAGGCCAGCAGGTACGTGCAGCCGATACGTTCGGGTCTGGCCATTCTGGTGTAGCGTATCCCGAATGTCGGTCGAGGCTGATCGCTGCCCTCTCCCTTCCTTTGTCGCCAGCAGAGCACAGGCCAGCAGCATACCCAAAATCAGTTTATCCATATAGATTTTTATTCCCGTGTAATGAACAGGTCAGTCGATTTCATTCTGCTTAATTCATCGACTGGCCGATGATGCAAACCTACTTACTATTGAAAACAACGGGATAAAAACTCAGGTGAAGGCGACAGATTGGCTGGTCAACCGACCGTAAGACCAGTCGAACACTCGTTCCGATCATAAACCTCTCGTTACGCAGGGGTGGTGCCCTGTTTTCTGATCGCGCTGGTACATGCGACAGGCAGCATACAAGCAGGCACTTCAGGAGATTCACTACAGGTTATCCAATCCATTTACAGCCTCATTCCCTGCTTTGTACCCATGCTGGCTTTATCTCAGGAATAAGGGTGGGTTAAACCTATAGCATACGTACGGGCTACTCAATAAAATAATTACCGTTCACACATATGTAATACTTTCAATATCAATAGTTTAGTAGTATTAGGGAGTACCACAATCTTCATATACTTAAACACTCCTGATATGTTTACACGTACTACGACTCGGGCACTCGGTTGGTTAATTGGATGGTTGTTGTTTGGCTGCTGGCATGCACAGGCCGAGGGTTTGCCTGCTTTCACAAAGACCGATTCTATTCAGTCTACTTCGTCTTTCATTGAGCGCAGTGGTGCTATCGATCCTACCCCCATCAGTCTGACCGCCACGGCTGGAGTTCCGTTTAAATACGAGATACCCGTACTGCTGTCTGAAAATAATGCGAGTTACTCGTCGCCCCAGTTACCCGGCAATGGATTGCGCTTATCTTACGACACCTATCCCCCTTCTATCGTTGGTGCGCCAAATGCCACAGGGGTTATGAACCTAACCATCAATGCTCACAGTGTTGTAAACAATCAGGAGGAATCGGCCTGGGTACCCATTACCATTACGGTCAACGCTCCCACGCCCATTAGTTTGACCGCCACGGCTGGGCTACCCTTTACATACCAGTTACCCGTACTCCTGTCCAGCATCAGTACAGCTTATACCTCGACAGAACTTCCTGGCAATGGCTTGCGATTGTCTTATGAAACGATCCCTGCTTCTATCGTCGGCACACCCAATGCCACAGGGGTTATGAACCTGACTATCAACGCCCATAGTAATGTAAATAATCAGGAAGAATCGGCCTGGGTGCCCATCGCCATCACGGTCAATCCGCCTACCCCCATTAGTTTGACGGCCACCGTTGGGGTACCATTTAATTACCAGGTCCCGTACCTGTTACCCTACCCCGGCGGAACGTACACCGCATCGGGCCTGCCCGCCAATGGGCTGGAGTTTGCGTTTCCAGACTTCCCCCCTTCCATCGTCGGCACACCCACCTCAACGGGCGTAATGAAGCTGACTATTAACGCAACCATTACGGTGAATAGCCAGCAGGAAACGACCTGGGTACCCATCATCCTGACCGTTAACCCTTCACCTACTACCTTCGCCATTACGACCGTCAACCTGATCAGTTGTCAACCAACTGGTAATGACCAGCGGTTAATTAAAGTTAACCCCGTCTATAGTGGTCTGACCGGTGAGAAGATTGTTTTGGCCATTGCCTACGATAACTTCATCACCGATCAGCCAGGGCCTTATACACTTCAGGTGCCTACCAGTCAGCTTATTTTAACCTTTATCGCCCAACAGGGTAGCAAAACAGCTACTTACAACTACCGCTGGCTGGACGCCTGTACGGTGAGCCCATCCAATAGGCCGCCAACCACGGCCGGTATTCCTACTCAGACGACTCAGGTCGGACAATCTTTTCAGCTTAGTCTGGCAAACTACTTTACCGATCCGGATGGAAACCACTTAACGTTTAAGGCATCCGGTCTTCCCCCGAACCTGAGTTTAACCGGAGCTATCCTAAGCGGTACATCCTCCAGTACGGGTAGTTTTCCAATTAGTGTAACGGCGGTCGATCCAGGAGGCCTGTTTGTCTCGACGACTTTCCAACTCAACGTTTATGGCATCACTCCGCCGACTCAGTCCTTTGCGCTGGTGGGTGTAAACACGATGGGTTGCCAGAATTTAGGAGGTAATCAGCGCCGAGTGACGTTTACGCCAGAGTACGTAGGTCTGACGGGCGAGCAGATTGTGCTGGCTATGACCAATGGCTATATTACTACGCAGGCTGGACCTTATACCCAGACCTTATCGACCGACCAGCCGCTGTTGACCCTGATTGCTCAGCAGCATGGCACTACATCCTCGTTCAATTACAACTGGCTCTCAGCCTGTGGCAGTGGGGCGCGTGGAGCGGCTGGGGAGCCCTCCCAATCCTTGCAGGTGAACGTATTAGGCAATCCGGTGCAGGGCGAGCAGGTGGAGCTAGAGATTCGGGGGGTGGTAGGAAGTTGGGTGGAGGTAGCCGTGCTGGATGCCCAGGGGCGCTCTGATTATCAGCAACGGTTGACCTGGTCAACGGATGGAAAGCGCGTCAGTGTGCCTCTGGGTCCGGGACTGGGAGTACAACTGGTCAAGGTTCAGACGGAGCGTCAATCCCAAACGCTGAAAGTGATCAGAAGCCACTAAGAAAGGCGTTTTAGGCTCATTCCCCGAACCCGAATGCTTCATCTTTCAAGGTCGGGGAATGAGCCTATTTCAGGTTTAACAGCAGGCTCAAAACGCTTCCATCCATTTCTTGAACAGACTCACCCGATCTTTGCTGATGAGCACCTGAACGCTGGATTCGGGATGCAGCCGAAGCTGGAGCCGCCCGTTGAAATACAGTTCAGCTTCCCGAATGCTGTTGCGAGCTACAATGAACTGCCGATTGGCGCGAAAAAACTGTTGCGGATCAAGTTGGGTTTCCAGATCTTCCAGAGTCAGGTCCATTACGTAGCTAATCGGTCGATCCGACAGTCGGCGTTCAGTGGTCCGATCATGAAGCGTTGCCGAAACCACACCGCCCTCAATACCGAAATAAGCTACGTCGGCCACTTTGACAGGCATCAGCTTATCCCGGAACTGTAGTAAAAAACTCTGCCGATAGGTTTGGGGCAGAAAGGCTCGCCCACTCAGTAAGGTCTGCATTTGCCGAATCAGCTCATGGGTTGCTGGCTGGGCCAGTGATCGATATTTTTGCAGCCCACCTTCAAGCGACTCCCGGTCAATCGGTTTCAGCAGATAATCGATGCTGTTGTGCCTGAACGCCCGAATGGCGTATTCGTCGTAAGCCGTTGTGAAAATGATCGGGCAGGCAACCGGCACGGTTTCGAGCAACGAAAACGACAATCCATCGGCCAGTTGAATATCCGAGAAGATCAGATCGGGTGTAGGCAGAGTTGGCCATTGTACCCGTCCATCTTCTACGCTATCGATCACCCCAATTACGTGCAGTTCCGGCTCAATTTCCCGAAGTAGGGCTATGATGTGGCTGGCTGCCGTTTGCTCATCTTCAATAATCAACACACGCATGACAGATCATTGCTTTCGGTTTACAGAAGTTGGTTTACAGGCTGTTCGGACGTTAGCGGTATAATCGGCAACTGCACGCTAAACTCGTTGTCTGTTCGGAGAACCTGAATCGATCTGCCAGTCAGTAACCGATATCGACTATCCAGGTTCGACAAACCGCTCCCTATGCCGTCGGTCGGCTCCGATTTGGGCTGGCGGGCATTCCGAACAACAATCCATTCATGTACCGCATCCGTGCTTAGATGGATGGTGAGAGGTCGGGCGTTTGAGACAACGTTATGCTTGACCGCATTTTCGATCAGCAGTTGCAACGACATCGGCGGAATCAGCCAGGGAGCCTGTGTCGGCAACGCATTTTCGATGCACAGATTCGTACCAAACCGGATCGACAGCAGATACGAGTAGGCGGAGGTAAACTGCATTTCGTCGGCAAATGCGACCAGCGTCTGTTGCTGGGTTTGTAAGGAGTACCGTAATACCTGCGACAACTTCGCCAGATATTGCTGGCTCCTCGGCCCGCCCTCCCGAATGAGCGAACTGAGGGCATTGAGCGAATTGAACAGAAAGTGTGGGTTAAGCTGTGCCCGGAGGGTGTCGAGCTGAGCTTGCAGGCTTTGTTGTTTTAACTGCTCATTCTCGGCCTGTATAGCCCGGTTCTCCTGGAGAACGGTCAGAAAATAACCAATTGGCAGGGCGGTTACCCAAACAAAAAAACTGCGAAAGTAGGATGTTATAACCACCAGAATGGGTCGATCGGGATACCAGAATACGAGCAATGCCGCAAATGTGCCCGTTAAAACCACATACAGTACGAAATTGACCCCGTACCAACCCACCAGACCAAACCGCGTACGGTATAGCTTTCGACCGAGAACATATCGGTTGAGTTCGATAATGAAGAAGGCAAAGAGGACGTGAAAAATCAGACGGCTTACCGCCAGCCCCGGCCCCACGTCGGGCGCTCCTGGCAAAAAGGCCAGCCGCGCCCGAGCCGTCAATCGCAACAAGGGCAGGTTCACCAGGACGCCAATAATCAGCGAGGCCACTCCGGCGATCTGCCGCCATGACAAACGAACATTCATACCCGAAGATACGCAGGTCCCAACGTTTTACAGGCGGTAAGCTAGTGAAGCTGACAAAGTAGGGGTTCAGGCTGACAATTTGAGGGTTAGCTTTTATGCCTTTGCGAGTTCAGTTCCGTCTATGTAGAGACGTGAGGTATCACGTCTCCTGTGCGTCAGCAATACAGTTGCCACAACCATAACCTCAAAATAAGGAGATAAAAACCATCCGAACATGAGACGCGGGGTATTGTTACACCGGCACACCGATTTCTACCAAATCCGACGCAAAAGGGTATTTTACACCCACCCGATACTTTTTCAGAACGAAAACGCATCTTCATGTCAAAATTGGGATTCATCCCATTGGCAAAACCTATTAATTAACCGACTCTCATGCAGGCAACATCCCTGGCGGACAAATCGAAACCGGCCGCTTTTACCGAAAACAAATACCTCGTTACCCTTGTGTTCGTCACCTCCCTGTTCATGTTGTGGGGCATTGCCATTACGATGGGCGATGTATTGAACCGACATTTTCAGAACGTATTGCATGTATCGAAGGCCGAGTCGGGGCTGGTGCAGTTTTCCATTTTTGGGGCCTATGCCGTCATGGGTATACCAGCGGGCCTGTTCATGAAACGCTTTGGATACAAAAACGGCGTTCTGCTTGGGCTGGGGCTGTATGCGATCGGGGCTTTTTTGTTCGTTCCGGCGGCCAATGCTGAGTCCTTTGGTTTTTTTCGGGGGGCTTTGTTCATCCTGGCCTGTGGACTGGCTACGCTGGAAACCGTTGCCCACCCCTTTGTGGCTGGCCTGGGCGATCAACGGACCAGCGATCAGCGTATCAATTTCGCGCAATCGTTCAATGGGTTAGGCGCTGTAATTGGGCCGCTGCTGGGTGGGTATTTCATCCTGCGAGGTGGTCAGGAACATTCCAACGACCTCGAATCCGTCAAGATGCTGTATGTTATTATTGGCGGGGTCATTCTGAGCATTGCCATTGCGTTTTCCTTCGTTAAGGTTCCTCCTGTTCAGGACGCTCATTCGCTCGAAGCCGAAGCCGATGCCTATGCCGTTCCAACCGAACCGGCTGATTTAAAAGCGCCTAAAACCCTGTTTCAGCATCCTCATTTTATCTGGGCAGCCATTGCGCAGTTGTTCAATGTGGCCGCGCAAGGTGGAACCTGGGCGTTCTTTATCAACTACGGCGTCGAAAAAATGGGCTTCCCCGCCGAAAAAGCATCGTATTACTTCTCATTCAGCATGGTCATGATGATGATCGGGCGGTTTGTGGGAACGTATCTGATGCGATTCATTGCGCCGAATAAACTACTGGCGGGTTTCGCTCTGGGCAGTATCACCATGTGCCTGCTGATTGCGCAAAGCTGGGGCTGGACGTCGTTTATTGCTCTCATCATGCTCAACTTCTTCTTCAGCATCATGTTTCCCACCATTTTCAGTCTGGGTCTGAAGGGCTTAGGCAAGCATACGCAGCAGGCTTCGTCCTATATTGTCATGGGTGTGGTTGGGGGTGCGCTCTTCCCGCCACTTATGGGCCAGATTGCCGATAAAGATATTGCTTCGGCCTACTACCTACCCATCATCTGTTACGCCGTTATTTTCTTATTTGGCGCTAAGTTTTCTAAAGTCAGGTAGCGATGTGTGCGTAACGGCTGGCGTGCAGCGTTTGAATGAATTGGTCTACTACCGATCATCCTACGGACACCAAACCAAAAATATTCGACCAAAAAGGGAGTATTACAGGCCGCCTGACGACTATTTTAGTATACGTCCGGAATAACTCTACTCAATAGATAACTATTCTCCGCCAGGTTTACCTTATACGCCTAAACGCCTGCCAACAACAGGCAACCCTAATATGCAAACTGAATTGACCACAGTGGCCGATAAACGGGCAGAACAGACCGTTACGTTTGAAAGTCGGTACGCTTCCTCGCCCAATGAAGTGAAAGGCATGAATACCGAGCAGCTTCGGCAGAATTTCCTCATCGAAACCTTATTCGTTGCCGACCAATTCCGCTGGGTGTTATCGTTTTTCGACCGCTACCTGACGGGTGGGATTATGCCCGTAGCCGGAACCCTTACACTGGAAGCTCCCGACCAACTCAAGGCCGCTTATTTCCTCGAGCGTCGGGAACTAGGGATTATCAACGTTGGTGGACCAGGGCGGGTGATTGCGGGTGGTGTCGCTTACGATTTGGAATACAAAGAAGCCCTTTACGTTGGTCAGGGAATCCAGGATGTACAGTTTCTGTCGCACGACGAGGCCAAACCGGCCAAATTCTACCTGAATTCTACCCCTGCTCACCGCAACTACCCCACCCGGAAGGTATCGCGGGCCGAAGCCGATGTCGTAACGTTAGGCAGTCTGGAAACCGCCAACCACCGAACCATCAATAAACTATTGGTTAACAGTGTATTACCCACCTGTCAGCTGCAAATGGGCATGACCGAGTTGAAAGCCGGAAGCATCTGGAATACTATGCCTGCTCATACGCACGACCGACGGATGGAAGTGTATTTCTATTTTGAAGTTCCCGAAGGGCAAAGCGTTTGTCATTTCATGGGCCAGCCGCAGGAAACCCGTCATATCTGGATGCAGAATGAGCAGGCTGTGATCTCCCCCAACTGGTCGATCCACTCCGGGGCAGGCACCTCCAATTATACCTTTATCTGGGGGATGGCAGGCGAAAACCTCGACTATGGCGACATGGATTTCAGCCCCATTACCGAACTTCGCTAAACGGTTTCAGGTTTCAGGTTTAACAGGTCAAGCTCGTTGATTATAAAAAACTTGACCTGTTAAACCTGAACCACTAAACCTGAACCCATTACCTAATGCAAACTTACTGGGGTGTTGACCTGGGTGGGACCAAAATTGAAGGGGTCGTTTTAACGGCTCCGTCGCCCAACGCAGTCCTGATCCGCAAACGCATCGACACGGAAGCTCATTACGGCTACGAGCATATTATCAACCAGATCGTTAAGCTCATCAATCTTCTCAAAGCCGAAACCGGTATCACGCCCGACAAAATCGGCTTCTGCACCCCGGGTACGCTGGACCCCGGCCTGGGAACCATGAAAAACTCGAACATGACCTGCATCAACGGAATGCCCTTCCGCGATGATCTGATTCGAGCTTTGGGCATTCCCGTCACCACCACCAACGATGCCAATTGCTTTGCCCTTTCCGAAGCCACTATGGGCATTGTACAGGATGTCGTTCCCGACTACCGCACCGTATTTGGCGTTATCCTCGGAACGGGCGTCGGCGGGGGTGTTGTCTTTCGGGGGATGGATGGACAGGCGGTTGTGCAGGCTGGCCGACAAGGAATTGGGGGCGAATGGGGCCATAACATTCTGGAAGAAAACGGCTATGCCTGTTACTGCGGCAAACGTGGCTGCAATGAACAGGTTATTTCGGGGCCAGCCCTCCAGCGGTTCTACCTCGAACAAAGTGGCGAAAACCGGAATCTCAAAGAAATTCTCGACCGCTATCACCAGCGCATCGACCCCTATGCCGAAGCCACCGTCGAACGGATGCTGGAGTATTTCGGCCGGGCCGTATCTACTATTGTCAATATGCTCGATCCAGATGCGATCATTCTGGGCGGGGGCGTCGGTAATGTTGATTTACTCTATACCGAGGGCGTTGAGCGTGCAAAAAAATACGTCTTCAACGACGGTCGGCTTAATACGCTCTTTCTCAAGCCTAAACTGGGCGACAGTGCCGGGGTGTTTGGGGCCGCGTTGATATAAACTAAAGACGTAAAGCAGAAAGGCGTAAAGGGTGAATGGATAAAATGCGTTCACCTTTTACGCCTTTCTGCTTTTCTATCTTTCTGTCTTCCTCCTCAACAATTCCTTTTCAGCCATAGATGTAGTAAGCTGCATAGCTCGCTGGTAATGAATCCGGGCGGGCTCAACTTGGCCACATTGTTCATACAAATCTCCCAGAACTGCGTGGTAATGGTGCATGGCATCCAACCCGGATAAATTGGCCACTTCGATCAACGCTTTTTGTGGCCCTTCCACTTTAGCCAGCGCAACGGCCCGATGCAACGCAACCACGGGCGATGGCTTTAGTGCCAGCAGCAAGTCATAATACATCAATACCGTTGACCAACTGGTCGCTTCGTAAGTAGGTGCTATACAATGGAGCATGGCAATACCCGCTTCGAGGTGGTATTCGCTGGGCCCTGCGCCCTCAGCCGAACGATTCAGGTAGATATGTCCCTGTTGGATGAGCGTCTGGTTCCATCGACTCCGGTCCTGATCGGCTAACAGAATAATGGCTCCATTCGCATCGGTCCGGGCATCGAAACGGGCAGCCTGAAAGCACATGAGTGCCAATAACGCATCGACCGATGGCCGCTGGGTACGCGGAGTCTGGGCCAGCAGCAGACAGAGCCGCATGGCCTCTTCACATAAATCCTGCCGAATCAGTTGATCGGAATTCGACGAATTGTACCCCTCGCTGAACAGCAGATAGATACTTTTCAGAACAGCATCCAGCCGAACCAGCAACTGAGCGCCCGTCGGCACTTCGAGTTGAATGCCATCCTGCCGAAGCTTTTCTTTGGCCCGGTAGATCCGTTTGGCAATCGTTTCTTCAGTCGTCAGAAAGGCTCCGGCTATCTCCCGAACGCTTAGACCGCACAGAATTTTCAGGCACATCGCCATCTGCGACTCGGCCCCAATAGCTGGATGGCAGATCGCAAACAGCATCCGCAACTGGCTGTCGGTGATTTCTTCATCGAAAAAGTAGCGATCCTGCATCGTATCGGCGTTTTCCTGTTGATGCCCATACGCGGTTTCGGTACTCATTTCCCGAAAGCGTTTTTCACGACGAACTACATCCAGAGCTTTGTTGCGGGCCACCCGATACAGCCACGCTCTCGGATTATCCGGAACGCCGTGAAATCGCCAGCTCTGTAAAGCCTGCACCATCGTATCCTGCACAATATCTTCGGCCAGATCGAGCCGGTCAAACCCAAACATACAGGTCAATACCGACGCAATCCGGCCAGCCTCGTGCCGAAACAGATGGGCTACCAGTTGATTGGATTCGTTTCCTGTTAACGCCATCCACCTAAAATAAGTCCCATGACGATAAAACTAATCGTTACATACCCACCGTGAATCAGCATGTATCGGGTTGTTTTTCGTTCAAACTGTCCGATCACAAAAATCGACATAGCGGCCCACCCGAAACCGGCCAGAAACCCAGCCATAGCGCCCCAACTCGTCGTTGTTTTAGCATCGTTCAGAAACATCGCCAGGTTGAAGGCCATCACGAATGAAAACAGGAGAGTCAGGCCAAAAATCCTGGGCATATTGCCTTGCTGCAAGTCAGCCTTCGAGAAGTTATTTTCGGCCATCCATGCCTTCCCGAACAACAGTCCAGAATACCATACTCCACCGATTAAAAAATTGGCCAGCGTAGCGACCAGAATGGCCGCCCAGTTGAGGGTTGAAATGTCCATGTTGAAAAAGCGGGTCGATCGAATTAACGGTTTAGGGTTTAGGGAAGTCTGGGTTCTGCTAATCCGGCAAGTTGGAATAAACCGATCCATAGATTAGCAGAACCCAGAAATGCCTACTCGAAGTTGATGATCGGCCGTACTTCAACGGTACCATCCGAATCGAACATAGGGCAGCCCTTCGCCAGTTCGACGGCTTCGTCCAGACTGGCCGCTGTCAGTAGCATATAGCCACCTACAATTTCTTTCCCTTCGGTAAACGGCCCATCCGTAATAACCTGTCCGCCTTTGGTCATCGTTTTTCCGACGGGTGCCAGAGCGTCGGTTCCAATTAGTTTTCCCTGGGCAGCAATACCCCCGATCCAGGTATTCCATTTCTGAATTTCGGCCTGCATGGCTTCGGGCGACATTTCCATAAATGCGGTTTCCTGAGAATACGGCGAGTGAAAGACGAGCATAAATTTGTCCATACGATTTGATTGTTTTGGAAGTTATTGATTTGTTTTCGTCACTAAGACGAACGAGTTTCGGTAAATCGGACAGGTAAGCAAAAAAAAATCTTTTTCGTTTACCAAGTGGTTATGCACGCGAAATTGCGACAGTAAGTTTCGCAAAAAATGAGCTTATTCGTTACGAGAAAGACCGATACGACCCGGAAGGTCTGCCATTTTATCATTTAAAAAGCAACTTTCCCCGTTTACTTGTTGTACTAAAAAGAAGGCACTGCCATAACAGGGGGTGTTGTAAAAAAACCAATCATGAACATTACAAAAAACAAGGTAGCCGCCATCCATTATACCCTGCGCGATGATCAGGGCACGATTCTGGATTCGAGCCAGGGCCGCGATCCGTTGTATTATCTGCACGGGGCCCAAAACCTGATTCCGGGTATGGAAGAAGGGCTGGAAGGCCGCACAACAGGCGATCATTTCCAAATTGATGTTTCGCCCGAAAAAGGCTACGGCAAACGTGACCCACAACTTGTTGAGGCAGTCCCCCGCCGGGCATTTGGTGGTCAGAACATAGAAGTTGGGATGCAATTTCAAACAAACGATGGTCAGGTAGTTACCGTAACTGGCGTTGATCCTGAGAATATTACCGTTGATGCAAACCATCCGCTGGCCGACCAGAATCTGCATTTCGATGTAGAAGTGATCGAAGTCCGCGATGCCAGCCCCGAGGAATTAGCACACGGCCATGTCCACGGCCCTGGTGGTCATCATTAAAAAGCATAGAGCATAGGGGTAAGGGAATAGGAGAGAATTTGCCTATGCCCTTACCCCTATGCCTAAAAGCCGTATCTTTGCGCCCATGTCACAGATCGGCACTGACATACAGGTAGCAAAGGCGTTTCTGGAAGCGGGAAATGTGGTAGGTATTCCCACCGAAACCGTTTACGGATTAGCGGGTAATGCACTCAACCCCGACGCGGTACTAACCATTTTTCGGGTTAAGAATCGCCCCTCCTTCGATCCGCTCATTGTCCATACGGATTCCCTCGATAAGCTGAGCCAATTTGTTTCAGAGATTCCGGAAGCTGCTCAAAAGCTAGCTGCCACGTTCTGGCCAGGCCCGCTTACGTTGCTCCTGCCCAGGCAAGACATCATCCCTGATCTGGTCACCTCTGGCTTGCCGCGCGTAGCGGTGCGAATACCCCATCATCCCCTTACCCTGGCCCTACTGCGTTCGCTGGATTTTCCCCTGGCCGCACCCAGCGCAAACCCGTTTGGATACATCAGTCCTACTACGGCTCAGCATGTAGCCGACCAGCTTGGTAATCAGGTGCCGTATATTCTGGACGGAGGAGCCGCAGGCGTCGGTCTTGAATCAACCATTGTAGGCTTTGAAGCGAATCAGCCTACGGTGTTCCGATTGGGGGGACTAGCTATTGAACAGATGGAACAGGTGATTGGTCCGGTTGAGGTTCGCACGCACTCAACATCGAATCCTAAAGCGCCCGGAATGCTGAGCAGCCATTATGCCCCCCGTAAACCGCTGATCCTGCTGCAACCGGGCGAAAGCCCACAACTGGGTGAGCGGGTGGGCGCATTGGCCTTTCGAGAACCCTTTGGCGGGATTCTATCCGAAAATCAACGCATCCTCTCTCCTACCGGCGACCTGACTGAAGCCGCCAAAAACCTGTTTGCCTATCTCCGTGCTCTGGATTCAGCACCCGTCGATGTCATTTATGCCGAACCTTTACCCAATCAGGGACTCGGCTGGGCCATGAACGACCGACTACGACGAGCCAGTGTACAGTAATTTTTTTGTCACCATTTTTGTTATATATTTATCTGTAGTTTTGCGACAAAGCACAATGCTATTCGCAAAAACGCTGATTTAGATATCAACTACGATCAATCATGACCTCCGAAGAAATAAAGAAAAACGAACGCCGTGAGCGGTCGTTAGCCATTGCCCGACGTATGATGGCCAACAAGAAAGCCGCTGAGCAAGAGGCTATCGATGAATACAAAAACAACCCTGCCAAACAGGCGTTGGTTGAGGAATTACGACGTAAAAATGAAGAAGCAGGAACTCCCATCGTTAGGTTACCGATTCCGTAATGATCTTACCACTCCCAATGTATTCGTTTTTGAAACGAGCAATTCGATCGTCTATGAAATCCGCTTTAAGCCAAGCGGCTATATTTTCGCAAACGACCCTGACCTGGAGCCGTTTGTCTTTGAGATGAGTATCGTTGTCATTGACAACCCGACCGGAAAACGCCCCCCACGCGATACGCTGGTTCCTCCTACACTCACGGCCATTTTCAGTATCTTTTTTGAGCAGCATGAACGTATTGTGGTTTACATCTGCGATACTTCCGATAAACGCGGTGAGGCCAGACAACGCAAATTTTCCAGTTGGCTGACTCTTTACGGTGGGGACAATTACATACAATTCAATGATCGTTTGCAGGACGATTCTGGTGAAATCTACTTCGTATCGTTCGTTATCAAAAGTTCAAATCCGTATCAGCAACGCCTGATTGTTGCCTTTAGTGAGCTGATCACAGCGAATCAGCAAGATAAATAAGCCGGTAACTTTCGCATCAAATCACTTCCTGCTCAATAGCATCAGCCGCTTTAGTCGCCAGTTCAATAATCATAGGCAGTAAGTGGCCGAAACGGGCGTCCTGGCTGTAGCCCTGCTTCCAGCGTGCATAAATCTGCTGGGCGATCACGGCATTTTTGTAAAGCCCGAAAACGTAATAAAATAAAATATCGGTCAGGTCACGGCCACTTTGCCTTTCGTAATGAGCTACGACTTCTCGCCGGGTAAGGTTGCCGGGAAGCCACGTCAGATTAAAATTTCGATAGGCCGGACTGTCCTCGGCTTCTGACCAATACGCCAGAGTAGCGCCCAGGTCCATCAGCGGATCGCCGACCGTTGCCATTTCCCAATCCAGTACACCTTTTATTTCCGGCATTGGCTCACCCGTTGCTTTGTCAGCGGCCAGAATTACATTATCGTACTTATAATCGTTGTGCAGAAAAGCCGGAGGTTGTTTGCGGGGGTAGTGCTGCTGAAGCCAGTTACCAACCTGATCCATGGCCGGAATTTTATCCGTTTCGGCCTGTCGGTATCGCCCGATCCAGCCTTCTACCTGTCGCTGTACGTAGCCGTCGGGTTTACCGAGCTGACCAAGTCCGGTTGCGACTATATCCAGTCGATGAATGGCAACCAGGTTATCGATCAGGGCTTCCGAAAGTTGGCGCATTCGTTCGGGAGCGAGTTCCAGACCGGGTGCCATTGTTGCCCGCAGAATAATACCCGAAACGCGTTTCATGATGTAAAAGGGGGCTCCAAGTACATCGGTCGTTTCGCAATACACGATGGGTTCGGGTATTTTGTTGTACTGCCCATTCAGCAGCGACAGCACCCGAAACTCCCGGCCCATATCGTGCCCCCCTTTGATATTGGCCCCAACGGGAGGTCGTCGGAGTACATACTCGCCATCGGTAGTTTTGAGCCAGTATGTCAGGTTTGAAAACCCACCCGGAAACTGTCGTATCTCCGTAACCTCACCCATATCGGGAGCGTGTTCATGGAGGTACGCATTTAAACGAACCCGATCCAGTTCGTCGCCTACCCGAACCGACCGGGGCATATCAGGAGCAATCATCAGATGTAGGATGTAAAAAGTAGGATGTAAAGCGTTTAAAGCCTACAGCCTACTTTATGCCTGTTGGACATTAAAACTCAGTATTCAGGCTTGCTGCCTGGTGACCTCTATCGAGCCTAAACAAGCCCTTGTTCTCTGGCAAAATTGAGCAAAGCAATGGGCGTGTCGATGCCCAATTTACGGGCAATGTTCCGGCGGTGAGCGTTGACCGTAAATTCGCTGATAAACAGCCGTTCACCAATCTGGCGGGTCGAATAGCCCTGTACGACGAGCCGGATAATCTCGACCTCGCGTTTGGTAATCTGGTATTTAACGGTGAAGTCGTCGACCAGTCGCTCTGATGTATGGCCCGTTGCACCTGTTTCAGGAAACCAGTTTTCGCCAGCAGCCACCGCCCGAATAGCCCTTTTCAGCGTGGCCGAACTACTGGTTTTCAGTATGTACCCATCAGCCCCTAATGCTTTCATTTCTTTAATCAACTTCGGCTGATCGTAACTGGTAAAGATGATTACTTTGAGCGTGGGCAGTTTTTCTTTCAGCGTCGTCAGGGTGGCGATACCATCCATATGCGGCATATTCAGATCGAGCAAGACCAGATCGATCGCTTGTTTTTGCAGCCGGTCCACTAGCTGATGACCATTGGTGACAGGGTCAAGTACCTCTACCTCCTCCATCTCGTCGAGCACCGAGCGTACCCCGTCAACCAGTAGAGGGTGATCATCCGCTATAATAAGCCGTAAGGGCATAGGTTTCCTGGTTTAACACGAAGCAACCCTAATATAAACACTTATCCCTGCCGTGCTGCCATTTGTTTACGGAACTGTCGGATTTCTTTTGTCTTTTGCTTAATGTCCAGACCGTACCCTTTCAGGATGCTAATGGCTAGATTCTGCTTATGTACTTCGTCGGCTCCGTCCCAGATGCGGGCACCCCGTTCGTGCCGATACATAGCCGACAGCACCGTATCGTCCGTAACGCCCAGCGCCCCATGCACCTGAATAGCCCGATCCAGCACCCGCAGGAACGCATTAGCCACATAGAATTTAATGGCTGATACAGCCTCGCGAACGTTGCTTACGCCAACGGTATCAATCATATAGGCCGTATTGAGCACATAGAGTCGACAGGCATCAATCTCGGCCCGGCTTTCGGCAATAAAGTCCTGGATGAACTGTTTTTCACCGAGCATCACGTCTTCTTCGATCTCGCGGGTGGCGGCCCGTTTGCACAACAGATCCAGTGCTTTTTCGGCATTGCCGATCCAACGCATACAATGGTGTACACGCCCCGGCCCCAGCCGTTCCTGTGCCAATCGAAACCCCATCCCCTCACCCGCAATGACGTTCGAAACGGGCACCCGACAGTTGGTATAGGTCACTTCGGCGTGGCTAAACCAGCCTTCACCCGCTTCCCCAAAGACGGGAATATTTCGCTCTATGACAAAGCCGGGCGTATCGGTTGGCACAATGATCATACTGGCTCGCTGGTGCGGTGCAGCTTCTGGATTGGTTACGGCCATCACCACGGCAAAGGCAGCCCCATCGGCCGAGGAGGTGAACCATTTTCGACCATTAATCACGTATTCATCCCCTTCCCGCACGGCCAGCGTGGCCATGCGCGTCGGATTCGAGCCAGCAAAATCGGGCTCGGTCATGGAAAAACACGAACGGATTTCACCCGCCATCAATGGTTTCAGATACTGCTCTTTCAGTTCAGGTGATGCGAACTTATGCAGGAGTTCGATATTGCCAATGTCGGGAGCCTGACAACCAAATACATAGTGTCCAAAGAATGGGGCGTAGGCCAACACTTCGCTGATCTGCCCGAACTCGCAAAGCGTCAGTCCATGCCCACCTTCGTCTTTGGAAAGTGCCAGCCCCCAAAGACCAGCCGCTTTGACCTGTTCCCGTTTCTGATCGAGAATTGGCAGGATCGCTTTCAGGTTCTGGTGCGAAAAATCGGCTTCGAGCGGAATCAGCTCGGCTTCGACAAACGCGCGAACCTGCGCCAGCAACGGGCGAACACGTTCGGTAGTGAAAATGGTTTCCATGCCGGAAATTAGTAGATTTTTTCATGGAATCGGCATCGTCAGCTCCTCACTCCTGCCCTGTAATCCGCCCGTATGTACGGCCACAACCGTCGCTCCTTCCGGAAAATAACCGCGCCGGGCAAGGTCGTAAATCCCGAACAACATCTTTCCGGTATAGACCTGCTCCAGTAGAATGCCCGTTTTTTGCTCAAACGTTCGAATAAACTCAATCAGTTGCGGAGTCGTTCGGGCATACCCGCCAGAGTGGTAATCTTGGATAAGGTTTAGCTTAGTCGGTGCGAATGCTGCATACTCGTCAATCTGAAGCGAGAAGCCAGAATCTGCTTTGAGTACCACAAAGCCAAGTACCTGCGTTTCTGCGGGAGCCGAACGAGCCAGCCCCGCTACGGTTCCGCCCGTCCCAACCGGGCAGCAGACAAAGTCAGGAACTGTGCCCAACTGCGCGATAATTTCTGGAATAATTTCGGCGGTTCCCCGAACGGCTAATTCGTTAGTTCCTCCTTCAGGCAGGATATAACAGGGACCAACTTGTGCGATCAAACCCGCCTGAAAAGCAGCCTCCTCCTTTTGCCGATAGGCGGTGCGGCTGACAAAGTGAAGCCTCATCCCATAGGCTTCACAAGCCTGTAAGGTTTTATTACGCGGTGCCTGAGCCAGTTCATCCCCCCGTACGATACCGATGGTTCGAAAACCAAATGCCTGACCCGCAGCGGCCGTAGCGTATAAATGATTGGAAAAGGCCCCGCCAAACGTCAGCAATGTATCGAACCCCTGATCCCGAGCGGCCAGCAGGTTATAGTTGAGCTTCCGCCACTTGTTACCTGATATATGCGGATGCAGGAGATCGTCCCGTTTAAGCAGCAACCGAATGTTAACCGGCTCAGGGAAAGGATTGGCAAGCGGTTGGAGCGTTGAAAGCATCGTAACGCGGACAACCTGTCCGCATTGTTTAAAGATATCAGCAGACAGGATGTCCGCGTTACGTCGTAAATTCGCCAAATTTTTGAGAATATGACCGATATAGCTGAGGATTTTTCGGAAGAGGAAGAATTATACGAGCATCACCGGATTGTGGTCGATAAGGGGCAGAGTCTGCTGCGCATCGACCGTTTTCTGATGGATCGACTCTCGAACGCCACCCGAACCAAAATCCAGGCCGCTATCGATGCCGAATCTGTTCGGGTCAATGGTAACCTCACCAAAGCCAGCTATAAAGTTAAACCGGCCGATGTGATCACAATTTCGCTGGCGCATCCTCCCCGCGACACCGACATTAAGCCCGAAAACATTCCACTCAACATTGTTTACGAAGATGAGGATGTGCTGGTGCTTAATAAACCGGCGGGTATGGTAGTCCATCCGGCTCATGGCAACTGGGATGGCACGCTCGTAAATGGTCTGGTTTATCATTTTCAGCATTTACCCACTTCACGGAATGGTGAGATACGGCCCGGTCTTGTTCATCGGATCGACAAAGATACTTCGGGGTTGATGGTGATCGCCAAAACGGAGTACGCGATGACGCACCTGGCCCGACAGTTTTTTGAGCATACCATCGAACGAACCTACAACGCCCTGGTTTGGGGCATCCCGAATCCACCCGACGGTAGCATTACCGGCTACATTGGCCGATCCGTCCGTGATCGCAAAGTACAGGCTATCTACGACGATGAAAGCAAAGGCAAATGGGCCGTTACCCACTACAAGACCCTGGAAACCCTGCGCCAGGTGGCGCTGGTCCAGTGCAATCTGGAAACCGGGCGTACCCACCAGATTCGGGCGCACATGAAGCACATCGGTCATCCTCTTTTCAACGATGCCATGTATGGGGGCGACCGGATTCTGCGCGGCAATCCCGTTGGAAGCTACAAAGCGTTTGTCGATAATGCCTTCAAGCTGCTACCTCGTCAGGCGCTTCATGCCAAATCGCTGGGTTTCGTTCATCCCCGTACCCGCCAGTGGCTCCAGTTCGACTCAGCCTTACCCGACGATTTTCAGGCCGCTCTGGACAAATGGCGTAAGCGAATGCTGAACGATGAATGATGAATTTTGTGTAGATAAATTAACGAAAAAAGATAATATTGTGCCTGATAAAACTTTTCGGTTTGCCGTGTCCACTATTCGGTGTTACCAACAGCTTGATACGATCTAACTACCAACCCAATTGACCGTATTTATTGCCGTGCAGATAAACGGCTGAAATTAACAGTAGTATTCTCTCAGTACAAAGCAATCGCTAACCGAAACTCATTCATCATTCATCATCCTCATTACCAATGATTTCAATTCGTCCCGGCACCCTTGAAGATGTCCCCGAAGCGTTTGAGCTAGTTATGGAACTGGCCATTTATGAACGAGCCGCCGATGAAGTTACAAACACCGTCGAACAGATGGCACTGGATGGCTTTGGCCCTAATCCTCTTTTTCGGATGCTCGTTGCCGAAGACTCCGACAGCCAACGACTCGTTGGCATGGCGCTGTACTTCTATCGCTATTCAACCTGGAAAGGCAAACGATTGTATCTGGAAGATATCATCGTCAAAGAAGAATTTCGGGGCTATGGAATTGGGAAACTACTTCTGGACGCGACCATCGAAACAGCCCGCGAAACCAATTGCACGGGTATGATGTGGCAGGTACTCGACTGGAATGAACCCGCCATCGGTTTCTATAAACAATTTGGCACCCGTTTCGACGACGGCTGGACCAACTGCCATCTGGATTTTTGAGCAAAGAGCATGGGGTACGGGGCAGAGGTTACATTTAGTGCTTAACCCGCTGCCCCGTACCCCATGCCCTTTGCCAATAAACCCTTATCTTTGTGGTTCGCGAATTGTGACCGAGCATGACGTATCGTCAACAAAAAGCCCTCCGAATTGCGGGATGGGTATTTCTGAGTATTTTTTTACTGGCCTGTGTGGGAGCGGGTATTGCCTACTCCAAACGGGAAAGTCTTTTACAGTCCACACTTGAACGGGCCATCCGTAAAGCCAAACGTGACTATAAACTAAACGTACACATCGGCTCGGCCAAATTTACCGGCCTGAGTTCGGTAGCGTTTCAGGATATTTCGGTCGTACCCGAAGATCGCGATAGTCTGGCCCACATTCAGCAAGTAGAAGTAGCCGTTCGGTTCTGGCCCCTGCTGACGGGAAAGATTGGGCTGTCTGGCATGTTACTCGACAATGGATTTATTCAGGTTGTCAAGCGGGATTCGCTGTCGAACATCGATTTTCTACTCCACAAAAAGCGGGACTCTACCGCCGTTGAGGAATCGCCCCGAGAAACCAGCCGCAAAACAGACTTATCCGAAGTCGCTGAAAATCTGATCGATAACATCCTTTCTAAAATTCCCGACGACCTGAATGTGAACAATCTGGCGTTTCGGGTAATGGACAATAACGATACGCTGAACCTGCTGACCAAAACGGCTGTTATTCAGGACGAAGAGGTTCGATCTACCATCCTTCTGAACGGGAATGAAGCGACCTGGCATCTGGCCGGAACCGCCGATCCAGCCGATCGGGAATACAATCTGGCCCTATATGCCGATGGTAAGCCGATTGAAATACCGTATATCCAGAAAAAATACAACTTAAAAGTACAGGTAGATACCCTACGGGCCGAACTGCATGATGTGGATCGATCGGGTAGCGAGTTTCGGATGGAAGGTGCTGGCTCGGTTCGAAATTTACGGATCAACCACCCTGCTATTGCTCGTACAGACGTTCTGGTTCCTCGAGCAGCTATGGATGCGCACCTGTTCGTTGGTGAAAATTACGTAGGTGTCGATAGCTCATCAACCCTCCATCTGGGCGAAGTGAGTGCTCATCCTTTCTTGAAATATACGCTTTCCGAAACGTCGGAACAGTCGAACCTGAAGCAGGCTCGCCATACCACTTCGGAGGAAGAAGAGTCTGCAGGACCGGGGAAAATTTATGAAGTTCAGCTTCATACGGGCCAAATGGACGCTCAGTCGCTGTTCAACTCATTCCCACAAGGGCTTTTTGAATCGCTCGAAGGGATGAAGGTGGCTGGTAAACTAAAATACGATGTTACGTTCCGCCTGGATACATCCCTGCCCGATTCGGTTGAATTCAACTCCGGCATGACATCGGAAGGGTTCCAGATTCTGAAAATGGGCCAGACGGACTTTGCGGAAATCAACCATCCGTTTGTTTATACCCCCTACGAAAAAGGCAAACCGGTTCGTGATATTGTCGTTGGCCCCGCCAATCCGGATTATACGCCAATCAACGCGATTTCTCCAGACCTGCGTAACGCGCTGCTGACTTCGGAAGATTACAATTTCTTTACCCACAAAGGATTCAACGAAAAAGCTTTTCGCGTTTCGATTGCTACCAATTTCAAGGAAAAATCCTTCAAGCGGGGCGCCAGTACCATTTCGATGCAGTTGGTTAAGAATGTGTTTCTGAACCGGAATAAGACATTATCTCGCAAAGTCGAGGAAATTCTGATTGTCTGGCTTATTGAAAATCAACATATCGTTCCGAAAGAGCGGATGTACGAGGTGTATCTGAATATCATTGAATGGGGCCGGAATATCTATGGCATTGGTGAAGCAGCCCGGTATTATTTTGCCAAACGACCATCCGACCTCGACTTAGGCGAAAGTATTTTCCTGGCTTTTGTGGTGCCCCGCCCCAAACATGCTCTCGACTGGTTTTTACCCGATGGTACGCTACAAACCCGGAACGTACGCGGTTATTTTCGCCTTATCGGACGAATCATGGCCCGCCGTGGCCTGACAGCCCCTGACTCGGGCGCTTATGGCTTCTATGGCGTTCGGCTTCGCGAAGGACTTCGCCATGAAGTGGCTCCTGTTGATACGACGATGCAAATGGAGGACTTTCTGCCCAATCCGAATGGCAATGAACTTGATGACGACGATGAAGAAGGTGGCACCGGAATCGGTAATTTCTTTCGTCGCCTTTTCAAGGGGAAGAAGGCCGATGAGAAAAAACCGGAGGATGAGCAAACCGCTCAACCTGAACGAACCGAATCTTCAGCTACCGAAGTAACGCCAACCGATACCGTAAAAACCCGTAAGCAACTTCGCCAGGAACGGCGCGAACAAAAACGCCGGGAAAAAGAAGCCAAACGATTACAGGAAGAAGGCAATATACCGTAGGGCAGACAGGCTGTCTGCATTCTTTACTATTATCAGCGGACAACCTGTCTGCGTTAGACTATGAAATCACTCATTCGAATTATTCTGGTCCTTCTTGTCATTGGTGGGGTCATTGCGATCGTCGTTTCGCAACGCAATCATACGTCTCTTTCGCCCAACACCATCGATCTGAGCGTAGACTGTTCCGATATTGATCATGTACTGGTCACTTCGTCGGTGAATGTAGCCGTTCAAAATTTATCGTCTCGTTCACACAACGATATATCCGTTAAGATCAGAGCCTACGATGAAGCAGGCAACCTACTGAAAGAGAAGTATACCACGTTTTCCCGAATGCTGCCGCCAAAGAGCATCTTCGATAAGCCCGTGACCTTACCCGCCAAGACCAAGCGTTGCGATTGCCAGATTGTCAGCTCTCACCCTTTCAATTAGATTCGTGTAAAGGATCGCGACAGATCAGCGTTTCAAAACGGCAAAAGCCATACCTCGTCCATATCCCTGAAATAGGGCCAGGGTAATCCAGCTTAGGGCTAGTTGCTCAATGAGCGTAAATTTATCGTTACCACCCAAATCGTAGCATTCAGCAAAACCAATTTCCCTGGCCAGTTGAGTAGCAACCGTTTTCCCCCACTGACTATCGCCTGCTACAAACATATCGGCCGCCTGTTCACCATACTGCGGGTTAAGTAAATTTTCAAAGCCAGTCGTATTGAAACATTTTACCACATCGTGAGTAGCCGTATTCGCCAGAATTGCATCAGTGGTGTTGCTGAATCCGGCAGGTCCCATGCCCCGAACGGTGTTCATAGTATCGATGATGACTTTGCCAGTGGTGTCGCCCAATTCCTGAACCGCTTCTATTGTTTTCATAGCCGGGGTAGCCAGCACAATAACTTCTGCCTGGGCAACCGCACGGGCTGGTGAGGTGAATCGATCTTCCCCGATTTTTGTAGCTAGTTTGATCGATTTTTCGGACAGTGGAAAACGGGCACCAACCAGAACGGTATGGCCGACCTCAATAAACCGTTGGGCTAAGGCTCCACCAACGTTGCCTGAACCAATAATAGCAATGGTCATCATTAATAGTCTGATAAATGATTAATAGTTCCGTACCCCATATACCCTTACACGCATTACGGAGCTATTCGCCCAGCGCTTCAATGATGGCGCGGGCCGTTTCGGCACCGCTAAAGTTCTGCTGACCTGTTATCAGGTTTCCGTCGCGAATGGCGAAGCCACGCCATAGGCCCGCCTGCACATAATTGGCCCCCAGCTTCTTCAGTTCGTCTTCAATACGCCAGGGCATAACATGCGCATCGCGGGGAAGCAGACCATAATTCCATACGGCATTGTCCGCAAAGTCTTCTTCGACATTGGCAAAGCCCGTTACGGTTTTTCCTTTGGCCAGATACTCGCCATTACTCAGCCTGGCGTAGCGTAAAATAGCCGTACCATGACAGAGCGCCGAGGTTACTTTACCACTCTCGTAAAACTCGACAAACTTTTGTTGCAAATCAGTCGCGTTTTCGAAGGTAAACATCGGGGCCTGTCCGCCTGCTACCACCAATGCATCAAAATCAGCTACGTTGAGTTCGGCAATCGGTTTTGTTGTATCGACCAGGGTACGTAATTTTTCGGTATGAATGAAACCCTGCGAGATAAGATCAGAGGACGAATACCCACTCGCATCGTTGGGATCGCTCATGGCATCGGGCTCACATTTACCACCATCCGGACTGAAAATTTCTACTTCATATCCTTTCTCTGCAAATTCATAGTAGGGATGCGTGAGTTCGCTCCACCAGAAACCAACCGGCCAGCCGGTTGTGGTCGAAACGGCCGGGTTAGAAAGCACAATGGCGACACGCTTAGGGTGTCGGGTATTGACAAGATTCGGGTCTTTGAGGCTCATAAGCTTCAGTTGTTCAGTAAAAATTGTTGTCGATTGACCTGAACAAAAGTAGACGCCTTACATACCTTTGTAAATATATATACGCCGAAGTGTGATACTCTCCTTTTAGAGAGCATCTGATTATTAACCACTTATACCTATGCCTGACTTTCTACATAAGGGTAAGCTCTACTATAACCCTGTGGAGTTTGCCATGGCTCATATTGGCGGTACCTGGAAAATGCCTATTCTCTGGCGACTCAACAAGCAGGTTATGCGCTATAGTGAACTCAAAAAATACCTGCCCCATATCAGCCATAAGATGCTGACAACCCAGTTACGCGAACTGGAAGAACACGGGTTTGTGACGCGTACCGTGTACCCGGTAGTGCCTCCTCGCGTTGAGTATACGATTACGGAGAAAGGCCGACGGGTGATTCCTGTTATCGAAACCATCCGGCAGTTTGGGCGGGAATTGATGGATGAATATGGAATTGAAGAGCGTAAACCTCAATAACGGAACATCTCGACAATAAATCGTTAGCTCGCCTTTCCCCAGCACATGTCCGTATTATTTTCCGGTTATGGTAACAGCCCGATGCAGATAGTCATCCCGATCCAACTGATCCAGCAGGAAAGTAGCGACATCGGCCCGGCTAATACTGGGCAGAGAGAACGTTGAAAAAGGCAGGTGTTCGCCCAGACGATACTGTCCGGTCAAAGGGCCGTCTGTCAGGCGGGTTGGCCGGGCAATCAGCCAGTCGAGGCTACTTTCCCGGATGGCCTTTTCCTGCTTTTCTTTTTCATCGATGGCCCCTTTCAGAAGTGTTTTGATGATCAATTTACTGGGTAAAGGAGCCTCTTCATAGCTTGTACCCACTCCTAAGGAAGAAACCACCAATAGCCGCTGAACCCCACAGCGTTTCATGACTTCCATCAGATTGACGGTGCCTTGTGCTACGGTCTCGTCCTTCTGACCGGGCCGGCTACCCAAGGCACAGATAACCGCATCCTGGCGCCGAACGGCTGGTAATAAGGTTTCCGGGTTCAATACATCACCTGTGAAAACAGTTAGATTGGGGTGTTGATACTCTAATTTGGATGGGTCGCGGACAAAAGCTGTTACATAATGTCCACGCTGAAGGGCCTGCTCCACTGCCTGTTTTCCAGTTCCTCCTGTGGCCCCTACGACTAATACTTGCATAAAAAATGACTGATCCTGGTATGTATAACGCAAAATCAGCCATTCAGTTTATATAGTAATTCGTATACTTTTACGACTCCAGCAGATCGGGGCGACGAGTGCGGGTGCGTTCCATTGCCTGTTCGTAACGCCATTCATCAATCCTGGCTTCGTGGCCTGATAGCAAAATATCGGGGACTCGGTGCCCTTCAAACTCGGCCGGACGAGTATAGACTGGCGGTGCCAGCAGATTATCCTGAAACGAGTCGGTCAGGGCTGATGTTTCATCGTTCAACACACCGGGTAACAGGCGGATGATTGCATCCGACAACACACAGGCAGCCAGCTCGCCACCCGACAGTACATAATCGCCGATGCTGATTTCACGGGTCACGAACAGCTCTCTGGCCCGCTCATCAATACCTTTATAATGGCCGCAGAGTATAATCAGATTCTGCTTCAGCGAAAGCGTGTTGGTCGTCTTCTGGTTGAGCCGCTCACCGTCGGGGGTCATATAAATCACCTCGTCATAGATTCGTTCGGCCTGTAAAGCCCGTATGCAGCGTGCAATTGGCTCAATCTGTATCACCATACCCGCTCCTCCCCCAAACGCATAATCATCTACCCGACGGTGCTTGTCGAGCGTATAATCGCGCAGGTCATGCACCACCACTTCTACATAACCGCCTGCCTGCGCCCGTTGCAAAATCGAGTGAGCGAAGAAACTTTCCAGCAATTTGGGCAAGCAGGTAATAATATCAATCCTCATCCGTGTCGTCCTCGTCGCCGTTCGTTTCGGGTGTATCTTTCCCAGTCTCGTTCATATAGATGTCCAGCAAACCCTCGGGCAATACCACATTGAGCTTTTTGCTGGCGCGGTCTACCGTCCGAACGATGTCGCTATTGATTGGGATCAACACCTCTTTTCCCTGATAATCCATCGTAATCAGGTCCTGAGCGTTCATGGCATACACGCCCTGAACAATACCCAGTTCACCGGCACTGGCATCTACCACCTGATACCCTACGATTTCGTGAAAATAAAATCGGGTTTCGTCGGTTATCGGCTCCAGTTCACTCAAAGGCAGGTAAGCCCCACAGTTTATTAAGCGCTCGGCCTGTTCAATGGTATCTACATCTTCGAAAGCAACTATAGCGCGGCTACCCTTTACGATAGCAATCGATTCGATAAAATACGGAATCAGTTCCCCTTTCACTTCCAGCAATACCGATTCCAGATCGGCATACTCATCAGGCTGATCAACATCCAGAAAAAGGACCAATTCCCCATTAACGCCATGCGTTTTGGTGATATGGCCAACCTGGTAACAATCGTCTTTGGTCATAGGTAATGGCAGCCAGGAGCCGCTTTTAAAGCCAAAAGTACGGCTTTACAGCCGCGTTACTCATAAAAAGAGCCTGTTCATTGCTGAGCAGGCTCTTTCCTAACAGGATTTCTGGAAAAACTATTCCGCAGCGGGAGTTTCCTCTGCGGCTGGCGCATCGGCAACTGGTGCTTCTTCAGTTGTTTCAGCAGCTTCTGCTACAGGCTCTTCTACTTTGTTTTTCTTGGCAATTGCTTCAGCACGCGCTTCGTTTACCTTTTTCTCAGCTTCCAGACGAGCAGCACGAGCCTGTTCTTTAGTCTGAGCTTTGGTATCAGCAGCACCCGCTTTGCGGCTATCTTTATCACCTTGCCAGGTTGAGAATTTCTCATCAGCCTGCTCCTGTGAAATAGCGCCTTTGTTTACACCTACCTGCAGGTGTTTACGATACATAATGCCTTCGTGCGACAATACCGAACGGGCGGTATCGGTTGGTTGTGCACCGACCAGGAGCCAGTGAAGCGCCCGCTCTGATTTCAATACAACCGTCGACGGATCGGTGTTGGGATTGTATGTACCGATTTTTTCAATGAACCGACCATCGCGTGGGGAAGTTGACTCAGCCACTACGATGTCGTACATCGCTCTTTTCTTGCGTCCACGACGCGCTAAACGAATTTTAACAGCCATTTGTGCTTGTTTGGTTTTGATGGAGGACGCACCTCCCTGTAAAACGTGGCCGCAAAGGTACGAAAAAATCTAGTAATCACTTCGTTCTGTAGTTGAATTCGCACAAATTATCCGTCAATGTTTTTGAGGTTATTATGAAGTCTCTTCTCGCCAGGCTGACTACTTTTGCACGCCATACATTTATAGGTCACAACGAACTGGTACGAATCCGACAGTCCACGCTTATACTTTTTCAAACTCAATAGCTTATGATTATCAAACTTGCCGAAGGCGATTTAAAAACAAAGTTTGGCGAATTCCACGAAATTCTCTTTTACAACGGGCAGACTGAGTCGATTGCGCTTATTATGGGCGATGTGATGGGCGCTGAGAACGTATTATGCCGGGTGCATTCCTCCTGTCTTTTTGGCCATGCCTTCAACAGCATCGAATGCGATTGCCGGGAACAGATGGCGATTTCTCAGCAACTGATCCAGCAGGCAGGCTGCGGCATCGTTATCTGGCTGGCTCAGGAAGGAAAGGGCAATGGGCATTTTGCCCTATTGAAAAGTGTAGAACACAAACGGCTGGGACTCCCTCAGGCCGATGCGTACGAAGCAGTTGGTTTCAAAAAAGATGCCCGCGATTATACGCCAGCCGCCGAAATCCTGAAAGAGCTTAAGGTGCGATCAATTTGTATGCTGACCGATAATCCGAAGAAAGTGGATACACTCACGCAGCACGGTATTCAGGTAAGTGGCACAAAAGCAGTAGCCCTGCACTAGCCTTTCCATTCTCATCTATAAAACCCCATTCAACCCAGGCCTATAAGCCGGGTTCTGTCCTTCCTGATTGGAATGGCTTATCATTTATCTGGGATGCCAGTCACCCGACACCTCGTTCGACCTACCCGCATCGGTTTGGCCTTTCGGCCGCAGGCGACGAGCAGCCGCACATCCGATGCTTATTTGGTCTTTCAGCCCCTAAGGGTTACCGTGCCCCGTTGGTCACCCACCGGGCGGTAGGCTCTTACCCCACCGGTTCGCCCTTACCCAGGTTAATGATTGAATGATTGAATTTTGAATGATTGAATGAAAATAGTTGGCGCAAGCCTATTCAATCATTCAAAATTCAATCATTCAATCATTAACCTGGGCGGTATGTTTTCTGTTGCCCTGTCTGTCGAATGGCCGTTCCCAGCCATCCGCCTTCCCGTTAGGAAGTAGGGTGCTCTATGCTGCCCGGACTTTCCTCATCTGCTCGCGCAGACGCGATAAGCCAGCCTGGGTTGTTTGGGGCTACAAAGGTATGCTTTTTACCTGTTGTTTTCATTTTTGTTCCTTTTCTATCAGTACTATCGAGCAACAAAAACTCCCGGTTTCTGCAGTGAACTGCATATAACCGGGAGCTTGCTTATCCATTCAGGTTGTATTACTTCGGATTCTTTGTGGGTGCGCTGCCACTCACGGGTGGGTTGTAGGCGATTTCGTTATCCGGTACGTCCCAATAATCGAGGTAGCCGTAGGTGATGGTAGCCTTTGTACTCACAACGCCAGTCCGGCTAAGAGCAACGGCATTTTTGCGACCCGATTCCAGTAAACCCCAGCGCCGTGCATCGTAGAACGACAGGGCACGGAAGAGAAGGCCTACCCGACGCTCACGACGGAGTTCTTCTTTCGCAGCATCCAGTGTCAGGCCTGTACCGGCTACAGCCGCTAAACCTGCTCCCTGGTACTTCCGCACTTCGTCGATCAACGCCAAACCATCTTCGATTTTACCCGTATACATCAACGCTTCCGCTTTCATCAACTGATTCTCTTCATACGAGCTGGCCATGTATAACTCATAACCACCTGCATTGGTATTTGAATAGGTAATGACCGATGCACTCCCTTCTGAACCAGACGCCCCCCGGTTGACCAGGTTCCAGCGAGTGAAGAAAGCATTTCCCCGCGAAGTTTCTCCGATATATGCCGAACTGCGTTGTTGAAAGTTGTTCGACAAGCGAAGGTCGCCCGTTTTGAAATCCTGAATCAGGCGTTCCGAAATTTTGTATGTATTGTTCGCACCCGTCGTTTTGCCAGAAACCGTCCCGGTAGTTGGCGACAGGAAATCACCCGTTGCGTTCGAACGACCCGTGAAAACCAGATCAGCAGCCTGAATACCGCTGTTGGTCAGCGTCAGAATATCGGCCCACTGGGCTGCGGTCATATCCGCCACCCGTGTGTTTACCAGAATATTCCGCGCTTTCATGGTGTTGATGTTCCGTACCCACATGGCCGGGCTTAACACTCCCCCTTTACCTACGCGGTTGAAGTTTGGAATCAGACCCTGCATCGTAGCCGTGTAATCGGCACTGGCCGTCAAACCGCCCAGAATTTTAGCAGCCGCATCGAAGTTTTTGTTGGCCTCAGCAATGATTGCTTCTTTGGTTACGTAGTTGCCGTTCGTGCCGTTCAATACCTCGCCATTGGCCTTATCGTTGATAATACCTGCATAATAAATGGAACCGATGTGCGAATAAGCATAGCCTTTCCACCAGTACGCCCAGGCTTTCAGCACCCCTTTTTTGGTGTCGGCTTCACCCGTAAAAGTAACCCCGTCAATATTGGCCAGCAAGGTGTTGGCGGCATTGTTCAGGTTATACATATACGCCCACTCGTAATAGGTCGAGTTCTGGAAACCTGTCGAGTTCACGTTGGCCGTAATGCGAATGAAATCAATCTGCTTGCTTGGTGAGTTCGGATTGACCAGTACGGTACCATCGTCGAGCGTTACCTGGTTCGGGCAGCCAATCTGATTAATAAATACGTTGGCAATGTCCGTTCCAATCACGTCGCCCATCAGTTCGTGATTACCGATAGCACCCGACCAGAAGTAACCGGGCACCCCATCGTAATACTTTACATCTTTAAAACCCGTGATGTAAAAGCCTTCACCGAACGAGACCAGACCCGACTCGGTTTTCAGAGCTGGCGACGAAGGTTGGTTGGGGTTTTCGACCTGGAGCTGCTCTTTACAAGACGCCATGAACCCCGAAAAAACCAGCGTCAGTGCATATATTTTTAACTTATTCATAGTTCAAGTTTTTGAGTGGGTTACTTAAAATCCAATGTTCAACGTAGCCTGATACGACTTGAAGTTTGGCATCGTGCTATGGTCGGTCCCCCGGTCCCAGGCGGAGTTCGACGTACCCGAACTGATTTCTGGATCGAAGCCCGTGTATTTGGTCAGCGTCCAGAGGTTACGTCCGGCCAGTACAAGCTGGAGTCGTTTGGTTGCCGGGATTTTAAACAATTTGGCAAAATCGAGTCCGATCTGGATGTTCCGCAGACGCAGGAACGAAGCATCTTCGTAGAAGTAATCTTTGGTACCGTTTGCCGTGCGTTGCGCATACACACCCCGATAGAAGGCCGTCCAGGCACCCGTTTGGCCATCGATCGTGATCGGATTGGCGTACTCACTGTGGATACCATCGCGATACATCCATTCTTTAGTCTGGTTGTAGAGGTGGTTACCCGCTACCCAGTCGAACTGGAAGCCGAACGTCAGGAAATTCTTGTAGCTGAAGTCGTTGATGAACGACATGTTGAATTTCGGGTTCGGATCGCCAAAGCTGTACTTATCGGCCGTGAAGTAGGGTTGCTTCGTCGCTTTATTGACCACAATCCCATTGCTGGCAACCGTGTAGGCTTCCTGGTCGGCCTGTGGGATAAAGAAGTTACCGTTCGGATCTTTGGCATCCACGCTATGAATCAGTTTGTAACCATACAACTGACCGATTTTTTCGCCTGCTTTCAGTACATAGTTGGTGCTACCGGCATTTGAGGTCACAACAACCGGGGCATCGCCCCGAACCGAAATGATTTTTGAGCTTTGCTTACCGAAGTTGATGGTTGTATTCCATTTCAGGGCCGAGCCGTTGTAAACCGTTGAGTTCAACGAGAACTGAATACCATTCGAGCCTAGCGTGAAGGCATTATCGATCAACGTGCCCAGGCCGACCGACGGGGCTACGTCAACCGAATAAATAGCGTCTTTCGTCTGCCGATCCCAATAAGTAGCCGCCAGAGCAATGCCATTCAGCCAGCTTGACCCTTTAAATAAGCTGAATACCATGTCGGTTCCCACTTCGATTTCCTGCGACACCTCTACGCCCAGCGCTGGGTTACTTTGCCCATTGGCATAGTAAAACGCCGTTGTGTTACCGACTGTGGTTGGTGTGATGGTCACGTAGCGGTCAAATGGTTTGGGCTGAATACCTGCCTGGCCGTAAGCCGCCCGCAGTTTCAACTCTGGCAGGAAGCCGTTAACTGCACTATTTTGCCAGAAAGGCAGCGCTGACAGACGCACAAATGCATCGCCCCGAGGGAACGTAAAGGGCTTGGAACCCTGACCGAAGGCCGACGAGTAATCGCTTCGGAAACCACCCGAAATACCGGCGAAATCACCATACTCAAACCGCTGGTTGATCAGGTACCCGTAGGTGATGAACGGCTCCTGATAATCGCGGTATACCCGCCAGGAGGTAGTATTGGCGGCATTATAAGGCGCATACGCGGCTGGCAAACCGATGGCCGCACTGGTGTACTCCTTCACGGTGCTGTTCCGATAATCGAACAAAGCCTGGGTAATCGACTTAAGCGGGATGGATGAGCCAAAATCTTCTTTCAAGTCAAACACAGCCGTTGCCGTAGCCAGAAAGTTCTGGAACATTTTGCTGTTCGTATATTTCGTTAGATCACCCGTGTTGGCGGTGTTATAGTTCGAAATAAAGTTTTGTGAACCCTGCGTTACCCAGTATTTGACGTTCGCATTGTTCGACTGGTTCGCAAATTCCAGGTCGCGGTTTTGCGTCTGAAAATTGAGGCCATACTTGGCATCCAACTCAACGAATTTGGGAAACTTGAAATTCAGGTTGATATTCTGGATGATGTCGACCTTATTGTCATTGTTCCGGGTATAGGCCTGCCGATACGATGGGTTCGACGCATTGATACCGATGGTCTGGTTCATATTGAACGGAATGGAACCGTCGGTCGTAGTCAGCGAAAAATCGGCGAGTGGATACGCGTTCAGCATCCCGTACAAAATGGTCCGGTCGCTGGTTTTCAGCGTATTTTTGGTATAAGCCAACTGCGTGATCGAACGCAGGGTTAATCCTTTGGCCAACTGAGCACCAACGTTAGCCGTCAAGTTACTCCGATCGAAATACCCGTTGTTGATGATGTTACTTTCCTGATGGCTGTTCGATACCGACAGGCTAAAATCGGCTTTCTGGCTGCCGCCCGAAATGGCTATACTATTGTTGACTGTATTGGCAGGCTTGAAAAAGTACGCAAAATGGTCGTGGTATTGCAGGTTCGCGTTGTACGGCTTGCTGTTGGTTGCCGTGGGGTCAGTCGAATTGTATTGCACATTCTCGGAGTAGATACCGTTCGTAGCATCATACGTAATGGGTTTACCCGACGAGCCGATGATGTTGTTGCTGGCATCGGTAGCAAACGCATGATACATCGCTTTGCTTACGCCCCCTACGTTCAGATAGGTATTCTGAGCGATACTCGACGAAATGTCGATGTTCAACTGCCCGTTCTTACCCTTTTTGGTGAATAACTGAATAACTCCGTTAGCCCCCTGCGCCCCGTAAATGGTAGCAGCGGCAGCGCCCTGAACGACCTCAACACGCTCAATCGAGTTCAGATCAATGGTTTGCAGACTGGTAGCCCCCATCTGAATTCCGTCGATCAGAATCATGGGTGAAGTACCCCGGTTGATGGTATTGATACCACGCAGCAGGATGTTCACATCAGCACCGGGCGTACCACTCCGGCTGGTGATCTGAGCCCCAGCGATTTTACCAATCAACGCCTGGTCGATAGACGCTGAAGGAGCCTGTGGCAAATCTTTTGCCGATACCGACTCAACCGATATCGCCAGTTTCCGCTTATCGGTGGCGACCCCGGTTCCTGTTACAACGATTTCAGAAAGTTGCTTGGTGTCGCTGGACAATTTCACGTTTACGACCGTTGAGGCTCCTAATTCCACCTCTTTGGTCATCATGCCGATGAAGGAGAAGATTAATGTTCCTTTTGCAGGAACGGACAGCGAGTAGCCGCCGTCGCTGTCGGTTACTGTTCCGACGGTTGTTCCTTTCAGAACGACCGATACACCTGGCAAGGAAGTACCGTCATCGATCTGAGTAACTTTACCCGTAATTTTACGATCCTGCGCCCAGGTAACGACGCAAATTGAGCAAACGAAAAGCAAGCTCAGCAGTAACTTTTTTCCCATAAACAAGTACGATTAGTGTCAGTTAAGCAAGAAGCACTTCCACAAAAGTATATTTCACAGTATTCAGTTCAAAATTTCGTATTAAAAAAATTATACAAACTTTTATATCATTCAATAGACATTAAATCAAAATATAATTCTGTAATTTTTCCTATACTTAATATAAAAATTAGATTAAAAATTATTATTATTCAATTATTTATACACATAATTATATATTTATAATAGCCATCTGCGGTTACTAGAAATACTTTATTACAATAAAATAGCAGAAAAATTTAATTTTCAGCAATTAAAGCACCAGTAAAGCAAGAACGGTTTGTATAAGTATAATTACTCATACAAACCGTTCTTTATAGACCAAACCAAATAATAAATTGAATTTTAACAGTATTTTAACTTTAAATTTTATCAGTATATTTTTTCTCAAAACATAAAACTATAGTTCAACAAAAAATTAGTACTATATATCAATTTTTTAGACACTTACTGACACTCGTTTCTGACTCCAGCTATCTACGTATATATGGATAATCTAATTTGCCCGATACGTTCAGGTTCTTATAAAACAGTAAGGCCTTCCCTGTTGGCTAGTCAGAGAAGGCCTTATCAACCTATTGCTATAAGATTTACCATGGCAGAGTTAGCCGCATCAGCCACTACTGCAACCCATCAACTTTAATATCGATTCGGCCTCTGGCATTGACGACAGCCAACATCGCTGTAGGCGTCAGATAAACCTGATCGGGCTTGATCTCGTCGATATGGCCATTCATCACTACGCCTTTCGCCAACTGATTATTGGTAAGCTGTTGCTGCAGCAATTTCTGCATGTCGGTCAGTTGTGAGCCAACCGGAATGGTCAGTTGCTTTTCGAGTGTTCGGGCAAACGTGCCTTTTAACAACCAACTCGCCGACTGAGCCAGTATGTTTTTCGTATCCAGGTCGTACTGAAGATCTTTCAGCGAAATCGTCTGATCTTTGGGCTCGTAATAGGGCCGCCCCCGAAGGTAAATATCCCCGTTTATGGTTCCTTTCAGTCCGGCCTTAATAATCAGGTGTTCATTTTGCCCATACAAATCCATGCCCGTAATGGTAATATGGTAGCGATCATTACTGAATGAAAACGACTTTCCGACAAACTCTTCGGCGGCAATCCGGGCGACCTCCGGGTAGCTGGCTTCACTCAGGAGGCCAATCTGAAAATCATCCTTCACCTGCGATACCACAGTCAGATTGGGTAACGAAACCACCGGGCGTACATCCGGCCTGGCGCCGGTCGATGTTAATGTATAGCCTTCTATTCCGATGGTGGCCCGGATGAGCCGTCCTTCGAATCGCAGGGGTGTAATGAGTACACGCTTGGGCACCACCTGCAAATAAGTCCGGTACTTTTCGGAGAGCAGGTAAGGCTCCCGAAGCGTATTCCAGGCTTTCAGAACGGGAGTCCGCAAATCAACATTCCGCCGAATTTGCTGGTCGAGGGTTTTGGTAATGCTCCCCAGATTCTTATCGATAATCCGACCCACGATATTCGTTATAGGAATATTCACACCTATTACGCTCACGGTTGGTTTGCGAACCCAGCCGTAACCATCGGCCTGGGTCTGGGTGTGTACCGACCAGTCGGGATCAAGGTCAAATTTGGACTTGAATCGCAGGTCGATCTCAAACTCAGTTTCTTTGTATTGAATGAACCCTAAAACGGAAATGCCAGCTTTGACCCAGATTCGCAACGGAACTGTAAACTGAAACAGACTGTCCTGCGCCGATACCATAATAGTCCCCCGCTTCCAGACCTTGGTCATGAACTGATCGTTGTTGTTATCGCTCAGGCTATTATCCTCATAAATCAAGCCATTGACCTGTGTATTGATCTGCCTCTCTACATCGCTGAGCGCAATGGATACAGGGACATGAACCGTGGATAAAAATCGTTCATTACGGACTTCCATTTCGGTGGTGTTATAAGCTTCTTTGAGGGCTTTCGGATTAAGACGTTTTTGAGAAGTCTGGCAACTAAGGCTACTGAGCAGTAGCCCGATAATGACCAGACGGGTCATATACGTACCATACATAACGGATAGCAGATTTAGAAGCTAATTTACAGCAATTGGTTGCTTTTTATCGTTTATTCCTCGTTTATTGATACCCAATCTGGGCATTAGCCTATTTGTTCTTACCTAAAACCCAGCTCGCCAGAGCCGTTTGTTGATTATGACTCAGACTAGAAAAATCATTCTACCCGAAACGGACATTCCCGAAAATTGGTACAACATTGTGGCCGATATGCCCAACAAGCCACTTCCACCGCTTCATCCGGGCACACACGAGCCAATCGGCCCTGATATGCTGGCTCCACTCTTCCCGATGGAGTTGATCAAACAGGAAGTAACCACCGACACCTGGGTACCTATTCCCGAAGAAGTACGGGATGTGTATAAAATCTGGCGGCCTACGCCTTTGTTTCGGGCGTACGGTCTGGAAAAGCTGCTCGACACCCCCGCCAAGATTTACTACAAGTACGAAGGGGTAAGTCCGGCAGGCTCGCACAAGCCAAACACGGCCGTACCACAGGCGTATTACAACAAGCAGGCTGGGGTAAAACGCATTACAACCGAAACGGGTGCCGGTCAATGGGGGAGCGCCTTAAGTTTTGCCTGTCAGTTGTTTGGTATCGACTGTGAAGTGTACATGGTCCGCGCCAGTTACGACGGGAAGCCTTACCGCAAAATCATGATGAATACCTGGGGAGCTACCGTATACCCGTCTCCGTCGGAGCGGACAGCCGCCGGGCGGCAAATTTTGTCGCATGACCCGAATTCGCCGGGCAGTCTGGGCATTGCTATTTCGGAAGCTGTAGAACTGGCAATGCAGGATGAAAACACCAAGTATGCCCTCGGCTCGGTTCTGAACCACGTATTGATGCATCAGACGGTGATTGGTCTGGAAGCCATTAAGCAACTCGAAATGGCGGGCGACTTCCCGGATATTGTGGTGGCTCCGTTTGGTGGTGGATCAAACTTTGCCGGAGTTTCGTTCCCATTCCTTCGCTACAATCTGACCGAAGGCAAACAGATTCGCTGTATTGCGGCCGAACCGGCTTCCTGCCCCAAACTGACGCGGGGTGTGTTTCGGTATGATCTGGGCGATACCATCGGGATGACTCCGCTGATTCCCATGTATACCCTGGGGCACAACTTTATTCCGGCTCCCATTCACGCGGGTGGTTTACGGTATCATGGGGCTGGGGCCATTGTCAGCCAGTTATTGAAAGATGGGCTGATTGAGGCTCAAGCGTATAAGCAACTGGAATGCTTCGAAGCAGGCGTTCAATTCGCCCGGGCCGAAGGTATTATTCCGGCGCCCGAAGCAACTCATGCCATTGCGACGGTGATGCAGGAGGCCCGGAAAGCCAAAGAAGAAGGAAAAAGTAAAACCATTCTGTTCAACCTGTGCGGTCACGGCCATTTCGATATGAGTGCCTATGAACAATACCTGACCGGCAAGTTGGTGGAACACGAGGTAACGTCCGAAGAAATTCAGGCATCACTGGCCGAACTGGATACTCCACTTATTTCGTAAATTTTTCACCTCGTAGCTGCGTCCTCTTGTAAAACAGGGTGGGCGCAGCCACGAGGTAAATTCCCATATGGGCAACCTCGATTATCCATTATTGAACCTGTTTAAACTTTAAAAAATTGCTTCCTGATGGGTGTGCTTTGTCATCCCTCGTTCCTCGCATGACAAAAGCGTTATTGCGGCATAAGTTTAAACAGGTTCATTCATTTGATCGTAACCTTCGTAGCGCCGTAGCCAAACTTCTGTTTCTGAGCATCTTCAAAAAAACGGACGTTTGGATGCTTACCCAGGCGTTTGTGCAACTCGGTTCGTAAGGCCCCGCTGCCTACGCCATGAATAAAGGTAATCTCACTCATGCCACTCGCAATGGCATTTTCGAGAGCTTTATCGAAGGTTTCCAGTTGCAGTTTCAGCAAATCGGCGGGGGTGCGACTGCCCGTTCCTTTGGGTAGCAGGGCTTCAACATGTAAATCTACAACGGAAGTAGGGCGTTCGATCGAGACGCTGGTCTGCTCTGCTTTGGGCTTCAGCATTTCGGCTTTCAATTCATCAGGCCGAATGGTTTTGGGTTGTGGGGGCCGGTTACTGGCTGGTGGTGCGGGCTCGGCGGTATCGGCATCCAGTTGCGTCAGAAACCCCGGCTGATTCAGAATAGGTGCTTTTACCTTCTCTTTGAAGAGTGTAGCCGCACGCGCTTTGAAGCGTTTCATGAACGGTTGACGCAACGACGTTTTACCAGCCCGAAACCAGAGTCCCTGCACCACAAACGTAGGCCAGGCTTCGAACTGAGCGTGCACGTACAAATCGTTCATTTTCTGCTGGGACTTTGGCTTTAAAACCCCACTTTGCAAACCCCGAAACTGCACTCCTCCCCCAGCAGCCGCCGATTCTTCACCGATCAGGTACGGAAATTCCCAATCGGTATTGTTGATCAGATGCAGGGTGTATTCGCGATCGTTGACGGGAATAAAGGCCAGATAAATTCCCTGATTGGCCAGAATGGTGGGCGCTGTGGGCGCAATGGTTTTCTGGGGATCGTACGGATTCGCTTTCAGTAACCGTTCGGCCTCCAGGGGCGAAACCAGTACCAGTTCCGAACGCATAACCGGAATCCGAAAGCCATCTTCGATCTCTATTTCAATCATATCGCCGGGTAAAAACCGAGATACGACTCCTTGTTCTTTTGCCCGGAGCAACCGGACTTTATCGCCAATATTCATACGTTTCGTTCGTTGTCAGTCTTCCATTGATCGCCATCTGCCATGCCGATGCGATTGATCTTTGGGTTTCAAAAGTATAACACAGATCAACAGAAATTGCTCCTGAGAATCTTAATTACGACGAATATAGTTTGCTGCTGCGCTGAAACTAGGTGGGCAGGCTGTCTGCATTGCTATCCTCTTTCAATTGAACGCCTGTCAGTTGTGAGCGAAATGCTGACCGAATCAGATCCATGATTTTATCGACGGCCAAAACGGGCCTTAAACCCTGCTCCCGGATATTGGAGATGCAGTTTCGGCTTTCATCGGTCAGTCCCGGCCGAGGGGCATAGGTCATGTACGCGCCCATGCTGTCGAAAGCGCTTAGCCCCGGCCGTTCTCCAATAAGAATAACTGCCAGACGCGCATTGAGTAAACGGCCAATAACATCCATAATCGCCACGCGCCCCTGCTCGACCAGTACAATGGGAGCCAATGAATAACCCGCCTGCTTCGCTTTGTCGACCAATCCATGCACAACCAGCCCCGCGTTTTGCGTAATGGCCGTCGCCGAAAGGCCATCCGCTACGATAATACTCAAATCAACTGCCGGACGGTTAAGCTGCCGAAGTGTTTCGACCGAATGTTCGTCTACCAGTCGCCCCAGATCGGGACGCTGGAGGTACATATCCCGATGCATAGCCTGGCTCCGAACGCAATAAACCGGCAACCCGCACTGCGCCAGCTGCTTCTGCAAGTCGGACAAATCCAACGCCGAATACACCGCATCTTTGGCATGCGCATGCGCCAGTTTAAACTGTAGCGATTCGCGAAGCGGCACCGAAATACCTGTTCTTCCCAACGCAATTCGGGCATTGGTATAGGCTTTTAACGATTCCCACTCATCGGGCTCGACGCCTGCTTTTCTAACCTCGTTTACGTTCGTTGCGCTCATCCTACCCAGGCTGTGTAAAGCTGCTTTTGTATCGGGCTCGACAGCCGATTGCCCTGTTGGTCAATAATTCCCTGTCGCAGCAGCCAGTCCTCAAATTCAGGCGCTGGCCGAAGTCCCAGTACCCGACGTGCATACAGGGCATCATGAAACGAGGTTGACTGGTAGTTCAGCATAATATCATCGGCCCCTGGAATACCCATAATAAAATTAACCCCTGCTACACCCAGCAAGGTCAGCAGTGTATCCATATCATCCTGATCGGCTTGCGCATGATTGGTGTAACAAATATCCATGCCCATTGGTAAACCCATCAGCTTCGCACAAAAATGATCTTCCAGACCTGCCCGAATGATCTGTTTCCCATCGAAAAGATATTCGGGGCCAATAAACCCAACTACCGAATTGACCAGAAACGGCTGGTAGGCTCGGGCAACGGCATAAGCTCGTACTTCGCAGGTTTGCTGATCGACACCATGGTGCGCTCCCGACGACAAAGCGCTACCCTGTCCGGTTTCGAAATACATCAGATTGGTTCCGACCGTTCCCCGCTTCAGCGACAAACCGGCTTCGTAGGCTTCCTGAAGCAACGACAGATTGATCCCAAAGCTGGCGTTTGCCTTTTCGGTTCCGGCAATGGACTGAAAAACCAGATCGACTGGCACCTGCTGCTCTATTAACTGTAAGGTGGTGGTCACATGGCTAAGTACGCAGCTTTGGGTCGGTATGGCAAATCGTTCGCGCAGCTCTTCCAGCATACACAGCAGTCGGGAGGTAGCAGCCGGGCTATCAGTAGCCGGATTGATCCCGATCATGGCATCGCCACTGCCATACAACAACCCATCAATGATGCTGGCCGCTATACCCTTAGCATCGTCGGTAGGATGGTTGGGTTGCAGCCGAACAGCCATACGCCCACGTAGTCCCTGCGTATTCCGAAACCGGGTAACCACCTCACACTTTTGGGCCACCAGAATCAAATCCTGATTCCGCATGAGCTTGGATACAGCGGACACCATTTCGGGGGTTAGTCCCGAGGCAAGTTGATGTAAGGTACTTGTATCAGCCTCATCACTCAGCAACCAGTCGCGCAGGTCGCCTACCGTCAGATGGCTAATTGGGGCAAAAGCGGCTTTATCATGCGTATCTATAATCAGGCGAGTTACCTCATCGGTTTCGTACGGAATGACAGCTTCATTCAGAAATACCGCCAGCGGCACATCTGCCAGGGCAATCTGAGCAGCTACCCGCTCTTCGTAACTATCGGCTACCAGCCCTGCCAATGCATCACCTGAGCGCAATGGAGTTGCTTTTGCCAGTAGCTCGCGTAAGGTGTCGAACCGATATGTAAACCCTCCAATGGTATACGAATAGGCCATTACTTATTCCATCGTTATTCAATGGTCATTGATTATCATTCGATCGTCATTCGTAGTCTTTGATTTTTGAATGACCCTGAATGACCCGTTTTTTAAACTCGCCGGGAGGCTTTTAATCGATATAAGCCGGATGCATAAAACAAGCCCCCGACCAGCATCAGACCCACAAAAAACAGTAAACTTAATTCACTGTAAAAATAGACCATTGCGGCTAAAGCTATAACAGCCAGTAGCAGTGCCAATGCCGGAAAGAGAGGATAAAACGGCGCTTTAAAGGGTCGATTCATCATGGGCTGGCTCTGTCGTAATTTAAACAGCGCCAGCATGCTGATAATATAAACCACCACTGCCCCAATCGTCGACAAGACAACTAATTTGCTGGTATCCAACAGACACAACGCTATACTACCCAGCACAGCCCCCAATAGCAATGCCCAGTAGGGTACCTGGCGAGCCTTACTGACCCTGGCCAGTACACCGGGCAGATACCCACTACGAGCCAGCGCAAAAATCTGGCGGGAATAGCTGATAATAATGCCATGAAACGAAGCAATCAGGCCAAATAAACCGACGCTGGCAAACGCCTTCGTCAGTGGATTATCGCGTCCAACGACCAGGGCAATCGATTCAGGCAAAGGATAATCGAGATGATTGAGTTTCTCCCATTCGGCAATCCCCCCTACGCAAAACATGACGGCCAGCGCCAGAACGGTCAGGGTAAGCAATGCCGAAATGTAGCCTTTGGCAATGGCATTCTTTTCGTCGCGGACTTCCTCGGCCACCATAGCGATACCTTCCAGACACACGTAAAGCCAGATCGCGAACGGCAACGCGGCAAACACACCACTCCAGCCAAACGGCATTGGATTATGTAAAAACGTTGTCAGTTTAAAATCGGGTGCTACAACACCAATAAAGACAAGCAGCTCCACAATGGCGAGTAAGGTCATAATCAGTGAGAACCAGGCCGCTTCCTGAATACCCAGCAAATTGATGATCGTGAACAGGATATACGCACTAATCGATGCAGCCAGGACCGGAACAGCCGGATACAGGAAATGAATGTAACTGCCCAACGCTAAGGCAATAGCAGGGGTAGCAAACAGAAATTCGATCAGGGTAGCATAGCCTGCTATCAGCGCTCCCCAGGGGCCAAAGGCTTTTAACGCATACGCAAACGGCCCACCCGCATTCGGAATGGCGGTAGTCAGCTCGGTAAAGCTGAAAATGAACGTAAAATAAAGCGCCGTTATGAGCAATGTAGCGATCAGCAGGCCAACAGTTCCGGCTACGCCCCAGCCATAATTCCAGCCAAAATACTCACCCGAAATAACCAGGCCAACTCCGATAGCCCACAAATGAATTGGCTTTAATGCTTTTTTGAGTCCCTGTGATTCGTCGGTCATACGGAGTAAGATACAACCAACTTTCCGAAAAATTTAAAAATTTCGGAAAGTTTATTCATTACAGACGAATATTCTGATTTTTCCAATAATGGCAGCAATTTCGTTCTTATACTTTATTCGATCGTCCCATCAACGGATCACTAAAACCAGTTTTGCCCGTTTCTACCCGCCCGGCGTATCGCTGCTCAAAGTTGGCAAAACCAGCCACTTTCACACTAAAATCATACCAGTTATAACTGGATTTCAGGTTCAGAAGTACCGTTTGTGCAGCGCCTTTTGCGCCAGCTTTTTCCAGGATTTTGACTTGCTCCTTCGCCTGATAACTGTTATCCAAAACCTGAACCGTATGGCTTCGGCCAGCATCGGTGTTGGTGAGTTTTACTACGACATTGCCCGTAAACTGGTTTTTCGCATCCCGTTCATACATACAGGCCACAGCAATGGGTGGGTTTCCGGCTGCGGTTTTGAACTCCCGGTAAAACCCATTGGGCCCCTGAACGCACAGATGTAAGGGATCGTCGAGCGGCCAAGTATCGGTAAGGCTATCCCCAGCCGTCACGGTATAGGATCGAAAACGGGCATCGTTTGGCAGTACCTGACAGACCTGAAACGCTGTTCCCAGCGCCTTCTTCCCAAACACATCGTTTTTGGCCGCTACCATCAGCATAAAGCGATTATTGACCACCTGCCCATCTGCATACAGTTCGTAAGGCAAGGCACAGGAAGCACGAATTCCCTCCTCCTGACGCGGTAACAGGGGAGCCGTTTGCAGATTGTCATTGATCCGACTGATTTCGTCGGCGGTCAGTTGCTTATAATTACTGGGCAGGCCTTTGAACTGGGCTTTATGGATGCCTTCCAGAAATGATTGTTTGGCAACAAACGTGGGCAGCTTGATGGCTTCGCCATGATAAGGCCGAAACGCCGAGGTTAAATCCCCACAGATCGTACGTCGCCAGTCGCTGATGTTCGATTCCCGGATGGTCTTGTTCGTTTTGTGGCTCAGAAAATTCTCCAGAAACTGAAGTGTTGAGGTATGATCAAACACCTCTGAGCAAACGTATCCCCCCCGACTCCAAGGCGATGCGATCACCAGTGGCACCCGGAAACCCAGCCCAATAGGTCCGGTACGACCCCCATTTTTGCGTTTATTCTCCTGCTCCTGGGTCACAAATTCCAGCCTTGTATCGATGCCTTTACTGCTTAGTCCGGTTTCGGGCTTATCGGGGTGGGCCGGTACGAACGGCGGTACATGATCGAAATAACCATCGTTTTCGTCGTAAGCCAGGATAAAGATCGTTTTCTTCCAGACCTCCGGGTTTTGCGTCAAGATGTCCATCACTTCCGACAAAAACCAGGCCCCGTACCAGGGAGCGCCCGGATGATCGGAGAAGTTTTCGGGCGGCACCAGCCACGATACGGTTGGTAGCTTCCGGGTTTTGACATCCTCCCGAAACTGATGCAACACATCGCCCTTTGGCACCTGCATCGTTCGCTTTGTGTCGCCATCCTGATAGCTCAGCGTTTCTAACTTCCGATAATCTGGATCGTTCACATTACTGGTAAACGCTTTCTGACACAGCGCTTTTTCCCGGGGCGACAACTGAGCAAATTTTTCCGGCGCATACGTCACCAGATCAGCCTGTACTTCTTTTTGCCACTCCTGCTGCCGCTTTAACGCCCGAGCCGTTTCGGCATAGGCTTTATCCGTTTCAGAAAGGCTTTTCAGCTTCGTTTCCAGGGCTTTAATCCGGTCGGGCAGGGCTTTTTCTTCGCGTTGAAGAAACGGATAATACGTTGGGTGGAATCGGACATGATACTGCGAAAACCATTCGATGGGGTTATCGGTAAAGTTGCCCAGCCAGGCTTCCTCTTCACCCTGCAAACCCGTCGACAGGCTGATCTCGTTCTGATAGATTTTCCATGAAATGCCCGCATCTTCCAGTCGTTCGGGAAACGTCGTCCAGCTTACTTCGGCGTCGTAATCGACATTTTCGTTCCGTACATTCGCCATCGCCTTTGAATCCCGAGGGTCCCGGATGGTTCCTGTCCAGAAATAGAGCCGGTTCGGCGTTGTGCCCGTCAGAGACGAACAAAAGTTCTGATCGCATACCGTAAAGGCATCGGCTAGCGCATAATAAAATGGAATGTCGTTCCGGTCATAATAGCCCAGGGTAAGCGGCATATGGGCGTATTCTTTGTGACCCGATGGCTTGGCATCCAGCCACTTATCCATTTTGCCCCCATTGCGGGCATCGACCTGATTCTCCCAGGAGTGTGGCAGCGAGTGCATCCAAGTAGCTTTGGTATCTTTAATATTCAGCCGAAAGGGCGCGTAAGTTTCACCGGCCTTATTGGTCTGAAGCCAGATTTTATTTTTGTTCGGCAGCGTAAACGCCCTCGGGTCATTGAACCCCCGAACGCCCTGCAAGGAGCCATACGTATGATCGAACGAGCGATTTTCCTGCATCAGAATCACCACATGTTCGGCATCCAGATAGGTGGTACCCGGCTGTGGGTCAATGGCAAAAGCCCGCTGAATAGACTCAGGCAATCCGCCCGAAAAAACCGTTGACAGGAGAGCCGCTTTTTTAAGAAAATCGCGTCTGGAATCCATACGTTACTGTTGTTGATCGTGATTGGCTACCCTGAACAGGTAGCTCCGTAGAACATCCTCAAAAATACAACCCTGAGAGTGAAGTCAATTTTATCTTTTTTTTAATCATTTCGACTCCTCTACTGATTTATACGATATACTCTATAAAAAAGGCTATGTGGATTGTATTCGCCTTGTCAGCCGCTCTTTCGGCGGCCATCGTTGTTACCCTATCAAAAGCCGGTATCAAACACCTGGATTCAAGTCTGGCGTTTGCGATTCAGTCGGTACTGATTCTGATTGTGTCGTGGAGCGTGGTCATCTCGCAGGGTCTTCTGGCCGACATTCCCCGAATCGAACGACGCGTCTGGGTTTACCTGATCATTGCCGGGATTGTCACCTGCCTGTCGTCGTTGTTCTCGTTTCGGGCGTTGAAGCTAGGCCATGCATCCCAGGTATCGCCCATCACGAACTGCTCGCTGATCTTTTCGGTCATCCTGGCAATGGTCTTTCTAAAAGAAAAAGTCAACTGGCAGGTCATCGCCGGAGCCTTGCTCATGGGGGTTGGAGCCGTCATCATCGCTATCTCCCGCGACTGAATCAGGTAGCCATGCCGCATTAATTTAAACCGCAAGGACGCAAAGGCGCGAAGAATAATCTGCTAATCTTTGCGTCGTCGCGGTTTACTATACCCATACCCACAACCTTCGCGTCCCAAACTAACCCGTCGCCCGGGTAAAAGTCAGCTCTAAAATGAGTACTTTTGTATACGTATAATGCTGAGTTGGTATGCCTGCCCCCGTAAACGAACGCCTTGCTCTTGCCCATCAATTTGTTCTGCACACGAATCGCAATATTTTCCTGACCGGTAAGGCAGGAACGGGCAAAACAACGTTTTTACATCAGGTCAAACAGCTAAGTGCCAAGCGTCTGGCTGTCGTTGCCCCTACGGGTGTAGCGGCTATTAATGCTGGTGGTGTAACGATCCATTCGCTGTTTCAATTGCCTTTTGGCCCATTGATACCGGGCTCCACATTGCGGGAAAGCCGGAAGTTCAACAAAGAAAAAATCCGCCTTCTTCGAACCCTCGACCTACTCATCATCGACGAAATCAGTATGGTCCGGGCCGATGTTCTGGATGGTATCGATGAAGTGCTCCGTCGGTATCGAAACAACAGCCAGCCATTTGGAGGTGTTCAGCTTCTGCTGATTGGCGATATGCAGCAATTGCCGCCCGTGATCCGGGATGAAGAGTGGGAGCTACTGAAGCCTTATTACGAAACCGGCTACTTTTTCGGCAGTAAAGCGCTCAGTCATACCCCCTACATCTCGATCGAACTAACGCATATTTACCGACAGGCTGATGCCCGGTTCGTGAGTCTGCTGAATAGCATTCGCGAAAAAACGATTACCCGCGATCAGCTTGCAGACCTTAACCAACGTTTTATCCCCAATTTTGCTCCCCGTGATGATGAAGGCTACATTACTTTATCGACGCACAACACGACAGCCCAGCAAATCAACAGCCATAAGCTCAACAGCCTTAAAACAGCCCTCCACACCTTTGAGGCTAGTATAGACGGCGATTTTCCGGCTACGATTTACCCAACCGAAGCCAGTCTTGAGCTAAAAGTGGGGGCTCAGGTAATGTTTATCAAAAACGACATCTCGCGCGAGAAGCGATACTACAACGGCAAGATCGGGCAGATCGTCGATATTGACGACGATATTATTTACGTCCGAAGCGGAGATGATGAGGTGATCGATGTGCTCCCTGCCGACTGGACCAACCTCCGGTATAGCCTCGATCCAACAACCAAAGAAATCAAGGCCGAAGCCATTGGTACATTCCGGCAGGTCCCGCTCAGGCTTGCCTGGGCCATCACCATCCATAAGAGCCAGGGCCTTACGTTTGAGAAAGCCATTATCGATGCCTCAGGTGCCTTTGCACACGGGCAGGTGTACGTAGCTCTGAGCCGCTGTAAAACACTCGACGGGCTGGTATTACGGTCGCCCATTCCGTCGCACAGCATCAAAACGGAGCAGACTCTGGAAGACTTCCACGATGAACTCATTCAACTGACCCCCACTGATGCGCAGCTGCAGGAGTCGAAACGAACCAACCAGCAGCAGTTGCTTCTGGACCTGTTTTCATTCGAACGTGCCAGTTCCCTGCTTTATCGTTGCCGACGGGTGGTTAATGAACATACCAGCAGTGTCGATCCCGAATGTGGGCCTATTATTACGCAACTGACCGAACGTGTACGCGACAAGGCTCGTGAGATTAGCATTCGCTTTCAAAAGCAATTGACCACCTATTTTGCCGACGAACGGCTACCCGAAGAAAATACCGATCTACAGGAGCGTATCCGCAAGGCCGTTGCCTATTTCCAGGCATTGCTGAGCGATGAGTTATTGCCATTACTTCGCGGCTGCCCTACCGACTGCGATAATAAGCAGGTACGGGAATTATTGCTGGAAGTGCTGGATGAACTCGAAAAAGAGTTGTTTGTTAAGCTGCGTACTTTTGAGAGTTGCCAAAACGGTTTCGACGCGCTGGCGTACTTGCAGGCTCGCAACCATGCCGAGCTGGACTTCCAGCCCGAACGCAAAAACCTTGATCTGCAAACGGAAAGTACGGTCGAAAAATCGGGACGTGGTGGGCTGTATGGTGCTTTGATGAAATGGCGCAACGATCTGGCTGGCGAGCACGACACGTCAGGATATATGGTACTTCCTCAGAAAACCATTGCCGAACTGGCCCGTCTGCGTCCGACAACACTCGAAGAGCTTCTGACGATCAAAGGGTTTGGCAAAACCAAAGTGAAGCAGATCGGGCAGGAAGTGCTGGCCATCATTAAAGCCTATCTTGAACGGCTCAAATCTTCAAAAGAGTTGAAAGAGAAAAAGGCTAAAGAACCGAAAGAGCCTAAAATTCCATCGACCACGCAGACTCTCGCCCTGTTTCAGGCGGGCAAAACCATTCCTGAAATCGCGACCGAACGAGGATTTGCCATTTCTACTATTGAAGGGCATCTGGCTCAATGCATCAATCGGGGGGAGTTAACTGTCGATGCCGTTTTACCTTCCGACCGAATCCGGCTTATTCGTTCATACATCGAAACGACTCCATCGGCCACATTTACCGAACTGATCCAGGCCATCGGCAATGGGGTCACCTACAGCGAAATCCGGTTTGTAAACAGCGCCATTCGGGCCGAAATGGGCGAGGTTGACCAGGAAGCCTAATAGCCTCCATAAAACTTCCGCAGCCCCCATTCAATTGCAACCAGGGTGAGTACGACGAAGAATAACCATTTCCAGTTGATCAACTCGTTCATCTCCTCCGTGCTGGTCAACCGAGCGGGGTGCGACCGATTAGTCAGGGTCTTAACAAGATCATCCATGCGATTGATGGCATAGAACTGCCCTCCCGTTTGCTGCGACAACTGACGCAACATCCCGTGATCGGCCGTTGTGTTAAGCGCTTCCAGTTGCAGATCGCGCACGACAAACTGCCCCGACGATTGTTCGGCCTTATCATTGATCGTGACCGTTGCCTTAAAGCGATACGCCCCTTCCGGCAATCGGCTGATTTCGAAACGGCGATTTGTAGACGTCGGTGTATAGTTGAATGAGCGTGTTATGCCTTTTTCGTCGCTGATTTCCAGCCGAACAGGTTTATCAAATATCTCTTCGTAGATGTCGTTGTAGAGTTCGGTTTCGAAGATAACTTTTTCACCTGCTACAAACTCATTCCGAATTGGATAGACGCGCAGTTTACGCCGATCTTCCTTCACCGAAATCAGTTGAATCACCTTCTGAATCAGTTCATCCACAACATCCTGCTTATCGGTCAGGGCGTATTCTTCCAGGCGCCACGACCAAAGCCCTTCTCCAGCCAAAACGGCCGTTTTGCGAGGACTGGTTACGTTTAGAGCCAGCAACGGTTTGGCGGTTTTGATGCTACCCACCTGCTGCCATAGTACTACTTCACTACCGGGCTGTAAGCGATACTCACCATACGGCACCAACATGGGTGGCAGCTTGGAAAGAATTTCGAGTTTGGCCGGATCAAGGTTCAACTGCCGGAATTCGGGGTTAAATACCCCAGTCACCTTGTCGCTCTGATTCGGTTGCGCCGAAACCTGAACCACCGAATTGGAGGTATTGAACGGCCCCATCGACGACTGATTCCCAAGTACGAACAATACAGGGGTATTTTTTGAAAATAATTTCTGTATCAATGGATTACCAATTCCACCATTATCAGGAATCTGGTGCAGTATTATCAGATCGTAGGTTTTTTCGGCAGGGGGACGGTCCGCCGATGCGGTTGCTTCGGCAGGCGTTCCCGTCAGAATACGAACATCGAGTTCGTAGTTCTGATTACGTTCCAGAATGTTACGAATGGCTTTCACATCGGGATGTGGGGCCAGTGCCAACAGGAGTACTTTTTCTTTCCCGTCAATCACGTCCAGATACACATCCTGGCGATTGTTTCGGGTACTGAATTCACCCGGTTGCGGTAGTATTTCTACTACGTAGTGCTGAACGCCTTTCTGGGTAGCTGTAGCCTGGAAATTAACCTGATTGAAGGTTTCGTTCTTGTTAAAATTTACCGATTGCCGACCTAATTCCTTTCCATTCTGCCGAAGTACAACCGTTGCACTTCGTCCCAGAAAACCATTACTCACTATTTCGGCCTGTACCGGAAACTGATTACCCAGATACGCAATTCGGTTGGCGATGATGCCCCTAAGCTGTATATCTTTTTTCGCAACGGTATCCCCCAAGCCTACCGTCTGTACTGCAAACGGATATTGCCCAAACGTTGGCGACACCCCCTGGTTAAAAATGCCATCGGTCACCAGCACCACATCGGTCAGGTTACGCCCTTCATAATCCGAACGAATACCCGCGAGCAGCCCCGACAGATCGGTGGTTCGGCGCGTAAATGGTATCTGTGTCAAATCGCCATTAGTAGCCGTATCGGCTAAAGTTCGGATCGACACGTCCAGGCCCTTGTCGGCCAATTGCTGACGAAGCGTTTGCAAGCCTACCAACGCTTTATCCAGATTAGGCCGCCCTGCTCCCGCTATAGACTCTGAGTTATCGATAGCCAGCACCACTTTCGGCTTTTCAGTCAGTGTACGCAGGCTCCGAATCAGCGGGTTCAGCAACAAGAAGCAAAGAAAACTAACCACTACGAAGCGCAGAGCGGCTAGTCCGTATGTCGTTCGCTTGTCGAAACCACCAACGGTTGCTCCACTACCTGCCAGGCGTGGCAATGGCTGGTACATAGCGAAGGCATACACGGCCCCAACAAGCAAACAAACGAAAATCCACCAGGGCGAGGACTGAAAGATAAAATCCATTTTTTTAGGAGTGCGAAGCAAGGAGTGAGTAATACGATTACTCACTCTTCACCACTAGGTTAACATTCCCCCATCCACTTGCAGCACCTGGCCGGTGATGTAGCGGGAGAGGTCAGATGCCAGGAAAACGGCACAATCTGCCACTTCGTCGGGTTGGCCACCCCGCTTCATGGGAATCTGCTGTTTCCAGTCTTCAAGGGCCTTCTCATTGATTTCGCCGGTCATTTCGGTTTCGATAAAACCCGGCGCAATGGCATTGGAACGAATATTCCGCGAGCCTAATTCCAGGGCCACCGATTTGGTAAATCCAATGATTCCTGCTTTCGAAGCCGCATAGTTGGCTTGCCCTGCATTGCCCCGGATACCCACTACCGATGTGATATTGATAATCGAACCCGATTTTGCCTTCATCATCGGCTTGGTAGCCGCTTTGGTCAGGTTAAAGACCGACTTTAAATTAACGTTAATTACGGTGTCCCATTGTTCTTCCGACATCCGCATTAACAGGCCATCACGGGTAATTCCGGCATTGTTGATCAATACATCGAGCTTCCCAAAATCAGCGATCACCTGACTCACCAGTTCTTCGGCAGCCTGATAATTGGAAGCATCCGAGCGATAGCCTTTCACCTGTCCGCCAAAGGCGCGTAGTTCGTCTTCCAATGCCTGACCTTTTTCCACGCTCGACAAATAGGTAAAGGCAACGGTAGCCCCTTCCTGAGCAAATTTCTGGGCCATAGCCCGGCCGATTCCGCGTGATGCCCCTGTAATCAGGGCTACTTTTCCTGTTAGTAAATTCATTTTAAAATAAAGAGCAAAAAGAGAAAGAGTGAAAGAGCGAACGAGTGAAAGAGCGATAAACTGCTGGATAGCTTCACTCGTTCACCCGTTCACTCTTCCGCTCCTTTTTTACAGTGCCAAAAATAGCAGTTTGGGTGTAAATGACAAGGCTCCATAGGGTTGTTACAAGACATATCGAAGCGCAAAGTTTCCGGTAAACCCGGCTGAAATTCCGCCGTTCCAGGTTTTGGTTTCGCCCGATTGACCAGACCTGCCCGATGGCAAATACGTGAGCGAAGCGTTTGCCAGCGATGTTTCAACAATAAAGCGTTGGCCTATCATGTAGGCTAAGCCAACCCGAACCGCGCCATTAACCGAAAATCCACTGTAATCACCTGACGTATAGTGCATATACCCGGATTCTATGCGCGTATAGGGCGTCAGGCGCGTTGGCAACCAATACTGTTGAAAGTAGGGTAAAATGCCCAGCGTCCATTGCGTATCCGTACTACCTTGACTACCTGGTGCATTAACACTTGTCAACTGATTGGTACTATAGGCAATAGGAATACTGATTCCAAGTAAGTTATTTTTTCCAATGAAATAACCCAATGATGGACTGAATGCATATTGGTTAGTAACTGACTGATACGAAACAGCTCCTACTTCAGCATCCTGATTGGTTCGCTGATTAGTTACCGATAATCCGCCTTCCAAAACCCATCTACCTGCATTTGTTTGTGGGTTTTCCTGCTGTTCCTGAACACCTGCCATTCGCCCAGGGCCTGTCCAGTACACTAAACCAGCGCTCAATCCGGCTGTCGACAAGGGAAATGAGTTGGCTCTTGCCAGCAACTGGACACCTATTCGACTGTTTAGTAGATAGTTAACGCCGGCTTCTACGGTTGGCGTAATGTTGACGGTTCTACTTCTTTGCCCGGCCTCGACCAATTGACCATTGTTATTAAAATACGATAGTTTACTTCCATACATGGTGACGGCAATCCCGGCGCCAGCAAACAAATAAACGGAGCCTACCTGCCAGTAACGCCGTATAAATGGTTTGGCCGTAGCTGAGTAGGTTGTATTCGAATAGGTTCGATTAGGATCATCCGCCAGATTCTGCTGGCTCTGCGTTATGGTTCCGGAAAGCGAGAGCCCTGCCAACCAATTATCTTTCCAGAAACGCCCAGCGGTTATGTCGAGCGCAGGTGTCCAGGTGGTTTGTTTACTCGTCGGCCCTGTGTTGGAGTAAACTGAGAACGGCCGCGTTTGTCGGCTGTACGTCCCCGAAATGCTACCGCTAAGAATGCCATTCCCTTTCTGAATCTGGGCATACAAATCGTTCAGGCAGAGCAGCCCCAAAAGTGCTATTAGCAGTCTTTTCATAACGTATATCGTCTTATTTCTATAGATTCACCAGCTTGTATCGACTATATTCTTCGTTTACAAAGCAATCTATACCTTTTGTTTATCCTATCCTCTAAAAACATATTAAATAATGTTAATTGCTGATGAGTCCAGATTTTCTGACTAACTCCTGACGAAAGTCGTTTGCGATTGCCGTACCAGCCCCTTACTTTGTCACAGGAATTATGGAGTACTTTGCCCATCACATTCCTCAAACCTTAATCAAGCCAATTCCCTGAGCCTTTCAACGAATCTCGCCATGCTACGCATCTTACTCCTTATACAACTAACGGCTTCAATTGCCTTTGCCCAGAAAATTCATTCACACAACGATTATGCCAAGGCTCGTCCTTTCATGAATGCATACGAGCAAAAAGCGGATTTCATCGAAGCAGACATCTGGCTCCAGAATGGAAAATTGGTCGTTTCGCACGATAAACCAGGTCCCCAGGCGCCTACACTCGACTCACTTTATCTGCAACCCATTGTCCGGCTTTTTCGCCAATTTAAAGACAAGCCCAGTGCCGACCGTGATTATACATTTAATCTGGTGGTTGATGTAAAAGACAACCCAACCGAAATACTTCCTTTGCTGATCAGCCTATTAGAGCAGAATCTACCCGTTTTCAACCGCGCAGCAAACCCGAAAGCGATACAGGTGATTATTAGCGGCAATCGGCCTAAAATTCCCAATTATTTTGATTACCCATTACTCCAGTTCGATGGCCGTCCAAGCGAAGTGTATGATGAAGAAACCCTTCAGCGCATCGCTCTCATCAGCGATAATTTCCAACTGTACTCGCACTGGGATGGCAACGGTGAGCTTTCGGACGAAGACCGTGAAAAGCTCAAACGGGTGATCAAAAGGGCCCATAACGATAAAAAACCCATTCGTTTCTGGGCCATTCCCGATACCCCTAATGCCTGGAAACAATTAAAGAAACTCGGTGTAGACGTCATCAATACCGATAAAGTGGCGGAGTGCGTGCAGGCAATGCGATGATTCGAATTTTTACCAATTGAAAACCAATTCTCCCTAATGGAAGCCGTTATCTTCTGCGGAATTCAGGCAGCCGGCAAAACAACATTTTACAAAGAGTATTTCTTAAAAACACATGTTCGGCTATCGCTTGATCTGCTCAAAACGCGGCACCGTGAAAGACGTTTTTTAGAAGTCTGTATTCAAACACAGCAATCTTTCGTCGTAGACAACACAAATCCTGGGAAAGCGGATAGAAAAAAATATATTCTCGATGCTAAAGCAAACGGGTTTACTATTATTGGTTATTATTTTCAATCAAAAATTAGTGATTCAATACAAAGAAATAGCCAGAGGCAGGTTAAAGAAAATATTCCTATAGCAGGTATCAAAGGAACATTCAGTAGATTAGAAATTCCTGAACTTACTGAGGGATTTGATAAACTATACTATGTAGAAATAACCGACGGTAAGTTTCTTATTAAAGAATGGGCAAATGAAATTTGATGAATTAGATCGAAAGATGCGGGTTTATGAAACTTCCCATGATCGATGCATACTACCCAATATGTTTATCATTGCCCGGATGGATGGAAGGGGATTCACAAAGCTTACAAAAGAAGTTCATTCATTTGAAGCCCCGTTTGATGAGAGGTTCAGGAATTATATGATAGAAACAGTTAAGCACCTTATGACTTGCGGGTTTAACATTATCTATGGTTTTACTGAAAGTGATGAAATATCATTACTATTTCATGCACACGAAACTGCTTTTGGGCGAAAAACAAGAAAGTTGATTTCAGTGCTAGCTGGAGAAGCTAGTGCAAAATTTTCAACTTCATTAGGTGGTATTGGCGCATTTGATTGCCGACTTTCAGAGCTTCCAAATCAACAACTTGTGGTCGACTATTTTCGATGGAGAAATGAGGATGCCCACAGAAACGCATTAAATGCTCATTGCTATTGGCGCTTAAGACAAGACAACTTTACCCAAAGTCAGGCAACAGCGCGAATAAAAGGACTGGGCATTGCTGATAAGAACGAGTTATTGTTTCAATATGGGATTAATTTCAACGAATTACCAAATTGGCAAAAAAGGGGCATTGGTATTTACTGGCAGGATATTCAAAAAGAGGTCTTTGACCCTTTAGAGTATGTTGGGAAATCATCTTTGGCAATAAGTCTCGATTCGTTGTAACATGATCTGGCTATTGGCCAGATACAGCCAACTGACCGAAGAAGATGCTGTATGCTCATAGTCTTTGACGATTCTCCGAAAATAGTTCGTCCAGGCAATGCTTCGTTCCACTACCCATCGTTTGGCCACCGGTACAAAACCTTGGGCTGATTCAGGCCGCGACGCTTTCTCAAAATCGATACTCCAACGGTCAAGCTCTTGAGCAAACACGCCGTTGTA
>NZ_KB893196.1 GCF_000374025.1 Spirosoma panaciterrae DSM 21099
GTTTGCTCAAGAGCTTGACCGTTGGAGTATCGATTTTGAGAAAGCGTCGCGGCCTGAATCAGCCCAAGGTTTTGTACCGGTGGCCAAACGATGGGTAGTGGAACGAAGCATTGCCTGGACGAACTATTTTCGGAGAATCGTCAAAGACTATGAGCATACAGCATCTTCTTCGGTCAGTTGGCTGTATCTGGCCAATAGCCAGATCATGTTACAACGAATCGAGACTTATTGCCAAAGATGATTTCCCAACATACTCTTAAGCTACTGTCCGAAACAAAAGCGAAGTTTATTTTATCGACCTGGCATCACAATGACTGGCGAGAAAATGAAATGATAGGCAAATTTTGGAATAAATTCAATATTGTTACTAAAGACCATTTTTACCATAATGGAGGTAGCTTAGAGAATAGACGGACAGTGGTTGAAGCTTTAATTTGCAACTTTGATACAAACCAAATTAATCAACATAACCACGGTCTGAAAGCAAAGCCCAAAGATCATCAATTAGAACTTGTATGGGGTTAACGAAATCCTACTAGGCAGATGGAAGTTATTCGCCTTTCGACAATGCATACAATTGTCATCATTCTTTTGTCTTCTTTCTGCCTCTGTGTTCAAAGCTTACTATGAAAACATCGCTGGGCCACCTCGGCTATTGTACCAATATTCATGCGGGCGAGTCCTGGGCCGATCATTTTGCGGCTATCCAGCAGGCTATACCCGATCTAAAGCAGCGTTTGTCGCCAAATGCGCCGTTTGGCATAGGTCTGCGTCTGTCGAATCAGGCCAGTGAAGAACTGGAAAACCCCGAGAACCTGGTCGCTTTCCAACATTGGCTCGCTCAGAACGACTGCTATGTGTACACGATGAATGGCTTCCCATTTGGTGGTTTCCATGATACGGTTGTAAAAGATCAGGTGCATACTCCCGACTGGACCACCGAAGCGCGGGTCGAGTATACGAAACGGCTATTCCGCCTGCTCTCCGTTCTGTTGCCAGTTGATGAGCTGGGCAACGCTATTCAGGGTGGAGTATCAACCTCGCCCCTCTCCTATCGACACTGGTTTGAATGGGAGCAACCGGCTGCCCGTGACTATATTTTTTCGCAGACAACGCAGAACGTTCTTGAAGTAGTGAGCGACCTGATTCGACTCCATCGGCAAACGGATCGACTTATGCACCTCGATCTGGAACCCGAACCCGATGGCGTTATCGAAACGGCGGATGAATTTATCAGTTGGTTTACAGACTATCTGTTGCCCATGGGCATTGAGCAACTGACCAACGAATTTGGAATGACCGATGCCGAAGCGGAAGCTACCATCTGCGAACACGTTCGGTTATGCTACGATGTATGCCATTTTGCGGTGGGTTATGAACGTCCGGCCGAGGTGCTTGATAAACTGAAAGAATATGGTTTACGAGTCGGCAAAATTCAGATCAGTGCGGCTCTGAAAGCTCAGTTCCCCAACGATCCGGCAGGTCGCACCGCCATTCGACAGGCCTTTGAGCAATTCAACGAACCAACTTATCTGCACCAGGTCGTTGCCCGCTCAAGCGACAACACCCTGATGCGTTTCCCGGATTTACCAGAAGCCCTTGCCGCTTTGAATGACCAGCACAGCGAATGGCGATCCCACTTCCACGTCCCGCTGTTTGTGGCCGACTATGGGGTTCTGCAATCCACTCAGGATGACATTGTGGAGGTTCTGAAGCTTCAGACTGAACGACGATTTACGAACCAGCTTGAAGTAGAAACCTACACCTGGGGAGTGTTGCCCGACGATCTCAAAAAAGAGTTGGTCGACTCGATTGAACGCGAGATGAAATGGGTTGTTGAGCAGATAGGCTAGATAGTAAAACTCCTAAATCAGTGAATAGTCTTTAGGGAGTTGTTGAAGTTGGTTTAAATTTCCCTTATCAGTTAAAAACAATGCGTTTTTCTGTCATTCCGACGAAGGAGGAATCTCAATTTTGCTTATTAGTTAAGCTTGAGATTCCTCCTTCGTCGGAATGACAGAAAAACGCACTCATTTTAGCCTATTGGCAAAAGGCTAGCCAGCTTTACTACCTAAAAGAAGCTAAACCGTGCCCCAAGCTGAACCTGGAACGGATCGCCCGATGGGGTAACAGCCCCCGTATTGTTAACCCGGTAATTGTACTGCGGAACCGACGCGGTAAATCCCGGTATAGCAGCGGTGGTACTTGTTGCTGGAACGCTCAAGGCATACAGTGCCTGAGTACCCAGCGACTTGTTTGTGCCCCAATCTCTTTTTAGCAGATTCGTAAAATTGAACACATCAGCCGATAGCTCAAGTGCGTAGTTTTTACCGAACCGGAACCGTTTCATCGCCCGTATGTCGAGCACGCCGTAAAAGCCATTGATCCCGCCATTACGCTCGGCAATCCGGCCAGAATACGCTTCGATGTAATTTTTCAGACTCTGGCTGGCACCAGGGTTATCGAGCAGGCTTTGCAGGCCCGTACGAACGTTGGCTGCCACTTCAGGATTGTTCCGATCAAACACGAAAGCCAGGTCATTGGTCGCTACGAAGTCGCCGTTGGTATTAGCCCCCGACAGCAGCGAATACCGTGTACCGCCAATCCCCGTATACCGGAATCCAAGCGTAACCCCAAAGAACGACGGCAACGTACCGTAAACGACCACCTTATTACGGAACTGGTTATCCGAATACGTCATGTTGCTCAGATTGCGTGGGTCATCCTTTACGGGCAGCACCAGGGTAGCGGTGTTGGCCACATTACCGTTGTAGGTAACATTATCGCGGGTATCGTTCCAGGTGTAGCTCGCCGTGATTTCGCCATCCCGGAAATACTGCCACGTGGCGTCGACCACGGCCGCAAACTGATTCACCCGGCCTTCGCTGTTCAACTCCAGCACCCGACCCAGGCGATTGCTGATGCGTCCCTGCTGCCAGTCGCCCACCCCTGTCGTTGGCATCGACGCCAGCGGTACGAATACGCCCCGATTCGCTTCATTGGGTAGCCGGAAAAACGGTTCTGCTACCATGTTCCGGTCGATGTACATATAGTTGTTACGTCCCAGCGACATGTATCCCGAAACGCCGACTTTTAATCGGTCGGTCAGGAAGCGTGAGTACGAAACATTGGCCTTGTAGAGCACGGGTATTTTAGCGTCCGGGCCCGTCATGTTGATGGTCGGCACCTGAAACTGCGCCAGCGTCGGAATGCTGGAAGCGTTTTGTCGATAAGCGGCAAAATCTGGCGTTGGAACGTTAGCCCCCCGCACATCGACCGTAGCAAAGTGCTTACCGTCGAAGGTCAGGTTGTTGATCAGCATGTAGTTGTTGATATCCGAGGCAAACACCCCCGCTCCCAGCCGGATAAAGGTGCGATGCTCGTTGTTAACGTCCCAGTTGAACTGAATACGCGGCTGTGCAATGAAGGATTTGATCTGGTTGTCGGTACGTAGTTTCAGATCATCGAATACCACCTGATTGAACTGGGCTTTGGGATAAATCGAATAGTCGAAACGCAGCCCGGCGGTCATTTCCAGTTCAGGTCTCAGGTGTGTGCTGAGTTGTCCGTAAGCACCGAGGTTGTAAATATTGCCGTAAACGGTCGGATCAGCTACGAGGGGCACCTCACGGTAGTAACGATAGGGCTTGAGATTGTTGAAATTATCGAGCGCCGATCCGGAAGCGTCGTTGATGTAATGGAACCGACCATTTACCTCGCTGCCGTACAGCGACTTAGCGTGTGTGTACATCAGATCGGCCCCGAAGGTGTACTGAATCCGATCGGTATTGTAGTAAAAATTATCGACCAGTTGCAGCACATTGTTCGTAAACCCTTCCTGCGCGAAGCGGTGTCCACCCATCTGAATATTGGTCGATAAGGTTTTTCCGTCCACCGTCGATGTTACGTTCTCCACGATGTTACGGGGGATGTTGGCGGCTGGTAACTGATCGCCCGGGCCACTTTTCTGGTACGTATACAGATGCTGGAGCTTCAGCTCGTTGGTAATCTTAGGTGAAATCGTCGTGCGGAGCGTAGCCAGCAAGCTGTTGTCAATGTTGTAATCGTTGCCGTATGACTCATAGATGTTGATGGCTGTATTATCGGCCAGACCTAATTTATTCCGGTCGTTGGTATAATTATCACGGATGGTCAGCAGGTTATTGGCGTTGATCTGCCAGTCGATTCGAGCAAAAGCCGCGTCGGTACCCCGGTTTTTAGGAAACGTACCAAATTGCTGGGTGTTGGCAACTCCATATTTGCTGCGGGCAATATCTACATACCGATTGAGCGTCGCGTTGGTTACGTTAAAACGGCTTTCGTCGAGCGGGGTCTGTACGTCGGCAATAATCAACGGGCGTGAATCCTGCTGGTGGTCCCATACCACGAAGTAATGCAGTTTGTCTTTAATGATCGGGCCACCCAACGAAAACCCAAACTGATTGGTCGAGAACGGTACATTGCGCACGTTGCCCCGAATGTCGTACTTGCTCGACAGCCAGTTGGCGCGGGTATAGTTGAACACGCTTCCGGTCAGTCTGTTCGTACCGGCCTTCGTTACGGCACTCACCAGCCCCCCCCCAGCCCGGCCGTAAACGACATCGTACTGGTTGGTGATCACCTTGAACTCCCGAACGGCTTCAATCGAGATCGAGTAGGGCGCACCACTGCGGCTGGTCGTCGCTCCGGCCGAGGTTGGGTTTTTGGCCGTCATCCCATCAATGGTGTAGTTGGTGGATGAACCCAGTTGACCCGACAGACTACCGCTGCTGTTGGTGAGGGGCGACAGGTTAACGAGCTGGGTAAAATTCCGACCGTTGACGGGCATCGAAATCAGCGTTTTGGCATTAATCGCCGTAGCGGCTCCCAGGTTGTCGGTCTTGTTTTTCAGACCCGACGCCACTACCTGTACCACTTCGAGCGACTGGTCGGCTTCCTGCATGGTCAGGCTGATGCGGATGGCGTCGCCCTGATTGACCATATAGCCAGTCCGCTTTTGCTCACCATAGCCGATAAATGTAACACGGATGGTATACGGCCCGCCCAGGGGAATCTCCTTAAACGCGTACTCCCCTTTGGCATTGGTTACGGTTCCGGTCGTAAACCCGGTCGATTCATTACGCACCTGAACCGTAGCACCGGGTAGTGGCGATTTCTCTTTTTCAGAGATCACCCCCGAAATAGAAGCCTGCGTCGTTTGAGCGTTCGTTCGATTGATGAAAAAACTAACTAAAAATAGAAGGATAGCACTAAATAGTAGGCCTTTTTTCATTTGACAACTGAGTAGTTATGAGTTGCAAAGAGAGTACCCGCGTTTTAACTGAATTTTAACCTGCCTTTACCTTATCATTACCATTAGCCGATCTGGACATAACGATTTAACCACACAAAAAACTATCCTCCTCAAACTCTATTTAGTATGGTAGAATAACCGCTTTCGCGCTTTATTCCAGAGAACCATAACGGCTCTAAAAACCGTTCTACCGACAGATTCCATACGTATACCGTAGATTTTCCTTCGTTCAGATAACCATGCAAAAGACCGTAGTACTCGACGTTGTAGGGCTGTCGTATTCGCTGATTGGCGAACACACACCTTTTTTGAAACAATGGTTCGCCAGCAAACATCAGGCAACCATCGACCCGATGCTTCCGGCTGTCACGACTTCCGTTCAATCGACCTACGTAACGGGCAAATGGCCGAGCGAAACCGGGATTGTCGGCAATGGTTGGTACGACCGGACAGACTCTGAAGTGAAATTCTGGAAACAGTCGAACAAGCTGGTAGCCGGTGAAAAAATCTGGGAACGCGCAAAGAAAATTGACCCGAATTTTACGGTTTCTAAGATGTTCTGGTGGTACAATATGTATTCCACCGCCGACTTTTCGGCCACGCCCCGCCCCCAATACCCATCCGACGGACTGAAAATTCCCGATTGCTACACGCACCCCGGCGACCTTCGCGACAAACTACAGAAAGAACTGGGTACCTTTCCACTGTTTCAGTTCTGGGGGCCAGCCACAACCATAAAAAGTAGTCGATGGATTGCTGATGCCTCGATGCTGGTCGACAAGTGGCACCACCCGACTCTAACGCTGATTTACCTACCCCACCTGGATTATTGCCTGCAAAAATTTGGTCAGGACTTTTCGAAAATTGCCAATGATCTGCGAGAGATCGACGATGTTTGCCGCGACCTGATTCAGTATTATGAAAAAGAAGGCGCGGAAGTGATCGTGTTGTCGGAATACGGCATCACCGATGTTGATAACCCGATTCACATCAACCGAATCCTGCGCGAAGCCGGTATGATTCGCTACCGGGAAGAACGAGGGCTCGAGGTGTTCGACGCAGGCGCTTCTCCGGCTTTCGCTACGCCCGACCACCAGATTGCCCACGTTTATATCAACGACCCTTCTGTTTTCGACAAAGTTCGCTCGTTACTTGAGAAAACACCCGGTATCGAGTTGGTACTGGACAAGGAGCAGCAGAAGCAATACCACATTGACCACGAGCGTTCCGGCGATCTGGTCGTAGTGGCCGATGCCCGCAGTTGGTTTACCTATTATTACTGGCTGGACGACGCCCGCGCCCCTGACTACGCCCGTCTGGTAGCCATTCACCAGAAGCCGGGTTATGATCCTGTTGAGATGTTTATGGACCAAACGAACCCGCTCATTAAACTGAGAGCAGGCTATAAGCTGGGGCGTAAATTGCTTGGCTTCCGTTACCTGATGGATGTGATCTCGCTGGACGCTACTCTTGTAAAAGGCTCACATGGACGGGTTGGTTCGGCCCCGGAACATCATCCTGTGTTTGTCAGCAGCCGGAACGTGGGCAAATCCCTGTCAGCCATTTCCGTTTACGATCAGATCTGGGAAACGTTATCAGCCAACGTACTAAGTAATGTATGATATAGGATGTAGGATGTAGGATGTAGGATGTATGGATTGCTAAGACAGGCCATACATCCTACATCATACATCATACCTCCTTTGACTTCTTGGTTATTTGGGCGAAAGCAATTAATTTACTTCTATGAAAGCGATCGTTCCTCTTCTGTTGCTGCTTTCGGCCTGCTCTGCCAACCGACCGGCGGCCGTGAATGCCCCTGCTGATGGTGCCGAATATTATCAGGCCAGCCAGCCGATTGCCGGTTACCAGCAACGCCTGTACCCAGACCCCCAGGGTGGCCTCGGGCATTCGCAGGACCCCGACATTAAAGTGACCGATATTCGACTGACAGCCAGTTATACAGTACTTTATATGACATTTGGCAAAGACCCGCACGGCCACGATAACAACTATTACGGCACCAGCAGCATCTCCTTCAATCCGAAGGCGGTTTTGGCAACCTCAGACGGGAAGAAGACCTACGCCCTTGTCAAGACAGAAGGCATTCCCGTGTCGCCCGAGACCCGCGATATTAAGAATGACGAAAAAGTACCATTTATCCTGTATTTCGAGCGGCTGGACAAGGGGATTGAATCGTTCGATCTGTTTGAATGCCAGAGCGATAATCAAAACTCGTGTTTCAATGTAGCAGGCATGAGTATACACAATCCGATCGATTAAGTAACATAGCAGTCAAAATAATTTATCTTTTTCTGTTCATATATACACCGAATCTATCAATCAGGCGTTAATTTTATAGTTTCCGTCTGATTCTCTCGTTTGATTATGGTGTTGATTACCTCCGTAAGCCGTCGCTTACGTACTCCTCTTCTTGTACTTATAGGCCTGCTTATCAGCGTACTTACTTTTGCACAGCTCAATTTAGCGTACCGCTTACTCAATGGGTATTTTCTGAGTAATGAGGCCCCGATCAATAAAAGTAAACCTACTTTATTTTTGTTCGAGGAGTCTGAAGGCTTTGAAAAAGTCATTAAACCGGCTGCAACCTCCAAACGGCCCGATGGCATAAACTTTACGAAAGAAACGGTAGTTGGTATTGCGCTTCCGCCTACCAACAAGCCCCCTAAACTTTCGATCAGTAAAGTTTTCGTTCAGGACTCAGTATTAACGGTCCGCTATATACGCCTAGCCGATACAACACTGACGAACCACCCACAATCGTTTACAAGTCAACCGCTGCTACTATTTTCAATCCCGAAGCACAACTTCCTGAAAACGAAGCTGATTGAAAACGGGAAAGTCGTACAGATTCTCAAAAAGCCCGAAGACGATTGATTCCGCTCCAGGCACGTACCACACGGCCATCTAGAGCAAGTTACCGGGTCGGTTAGCCCTTAATCGTCGTAGCTAAAATCGGACTCCAAACCAAAATGAATGCCTTGCAGACTGGCGATTGCCTCCGACACATGACTGAGTGCGTCGGCCACCCGGCCTGCATCGGGATGGTTGGCATCTACCTGCCCCTGTAAACTACTGACCATCGACCGTGTGGCTTCCAGTTGAGCTAGGGTCTGGTGAAGAACACTTTTTTATTCAGGATTCATAGTTAGGTGATCTGTATTGGTACTACCAACCCAACTCGTCTTTTACGGTTTCTGTTTACGTTTCATCTGCTAACTACCACCGATCATTTATTCTACGCCCTTCACCCGCATGGGTAAGGTGTAGATCGACTCCGAAGCGGTGATGAACAGCCTGTCCCGTTTTTTGCCGCCAAAGCAAACGTTACCCACCCAACGCGACGGTACTGGAATGTTCCCCAGTTTTTTGCCGGATGGATCATACACGGTTACGCCCCGGCCTGAAATGTACAGATTCCCCTGATTGTCGAGCGTCATGCCATCGGAGCCCTGCGAAATAAAAAGCTGACGATTTCGAAGCATACCATCGGAGCCAATTTCGTACTTATACGTTTTGCTATCCCGGATATCGGCCACATATAAATACTTGCCATCCGGCGTACCGACGATGCCATTGGGCTGTTTTAAATCGCCATCGACCAGTATGGCTTCCGATTTACCTTTGGGCAGATAATACACTTTCTGGCCATCGATATCCGGCTTTTTCCGCTCCCAGTAATCGCGCTGATAATAGGGATCGGTAAAATAGATACCCCCTTTTGAGTCGATCCACAAATCGTTTGGTCCGTTCATGCGCTGCCCCTGGAAATTGGTCATCAGCACCGTCACTTTCTTATCCGGGCTAATCGACCACAGTTCATCCTTTTCATCAGCGCAGGAAATGATATTGCCTTTTTTGTCGAAGTAAAGCCCGTTAGACCGACCTGTTTTGTCCATAAAGAGCGACAGATTGCCATCGGTATCGTATTTCCAGATTTTATCGTTCGGCTGATCGGTAAAGAAGATATTCCCTTTTTTATCGACAGCTGGGCCTTCGGTAAACGTAAACTGGCTGGATACTTTTTGAAGCGTAGCACCGGGAGCCACTACGTTTATTGTGTCTAAACCACTCGTGGTTGTTTGTTGTGCCACCAACTGGCCTGATATAGCTAGAAGGCTTGTCAATAAAAAGCCTGTTTTGATCGAATGAATCATAGGAAATGAGAAAAAACTTTTTCTAAATCAGTAAGTTCGTTTTTCGGAAAAACTAATCGGCTTTAGTATAGATTTTCTACCGAATCGGGGTGTCGCGCGAGTCGGCGTAGGCTTTGCTGAAGTCGATTTTCTTCACCTGTCCGGCCACGTATCGGATACCCTGAAAAATGTGTTTGATAAACGTTTGGTCGTTCAGATAATCAGTTTTGGCATGGCCGAGCGTGGTACACCAGGTGTAGCCTCCATCGAAATTGTAATACCAGGCCGAAGGGTATAACTCCGTGTACGAACCACCAAACATCTTGACTTTTTCGGGCTCATCCTGATTGAGTGACGTCAGATCATTCGCCATGATGACCGTAGGGCCGGGCGACATATTTTTGGTGAAATAAAATTCGTCTTCTTTCTCCCAAACCTTTGGTAACCCTTCCATCGACGCATGTTTGGTGTCGATGATTTCGATTTTGAACTTCTGAAATTTTGGATGCCAGGCAAAGGTGCCGCCGATCATCCGTTTGAACCACGCCCAGTTTCGTTCGGTCCCCATTACGGAATGAACCCCAACGAATCCGCCACCCGCTTCGATATACCGCCGAAAGGCCAGCCGCTGTGCATCGGTATCGAACACATCGTTGTTCGTACTGGCAAACACCAGCATCGTGTATTGTTTCAGATTATCTTCTGTAAAAATGGAAGGGTCCTCGGATGCATCGACCTTAAACCCATACTGCTGGCCAAGTTTCTGGACGCACTGAATGGCATTGGGGATATTGTCGTGTACGTAGCCTTTGCCATTTTTGGTGTACACCAGCACCTTCACTTTTTTCCAGTTTACGTCCTGCGCCTGTAGCCTGACGACCGATAACAGGCTGATCAACAATACAACGGCAAATCGGGTCATCTTAATGGTTCGTTATGCCTCTATAAGCAACGAAGCCCGTTGTTCTACGCTTGCCCGACCAAATGTAGAGAGTATTCCTGCATCAATCCGTTTTAGGAGCAATTCGTTTGAGCGGTAACGATTTGGGTCTGGTGATAACCAATGGAATAGCCTCAACCGTAACATTGCTGGTATCCAATCCGTAAGCCGCCTGTGGTGCTAAAGCAATGTTTTTCAGCAACATGTAGCCGAACATAGCCACTTGCTGGCGTACAGTCAGGTCGTTCTCGTAGGAAAGAAATCGTCGGAAAAGCACAAACCGGAAGTCGCCGGGAACCCGGTGCGTACTCAGCGATTTGTATCGGCTTTCGATCGTCACTTCGTTATTTTCCACCATATCTTCGACCACCATTCTGAAAAGCAGATTGATGCGGGGTTCGATACGGAAGCCCAGATAGAACGTAACTACATAAACATCTTCCTGCGCCAGAGTATCGACCGAATAGCGCATCACATAAGGTTCATCTTCCACGCAAACGTGAATAAACCAGTAAATGTCTGCTCGCTTGGGGGCCCGGTTTAGAATCGAATACAGGATTTCGGACTCGATACGCTTGCTGGAATCGGAGGTAGTCAGGTACACCAGATGGGTGGCAAACTTCGGAATATTCAGATCATTGCTCAACGATTTCAGAATGGGTAGGTTGCTGGTTAGCGATTCATATTTGATCAGGCTCTGCTTAATCGACTCACCTTCGTGCCAGAACAGCATCATCGCCATAATCAACAAGCCCAGCGTAACCGAAATCCAGCCCCCTTCTTCAAACTTCACCAGGTTAGCAATCAGAAACGTAGTCTCAACGGTCAGGAAAATGGCGGTCAGAACAATCTGAAGAATTGGATTGAAGCGCTTCACCCGCATATACATACTCATGAGCACAGTCGACATGAGCATCGTGAGCGTAACGGCCAGTCCAAAAGCGGCTTCCATATTTTTCGACTCACGGAAATGCAGTACAATCAGGCAACAGCCAATCATCAGCGCCCAGTTGACAAACGGCACATAAAGTTGGCCCCGCTCGTCGGACGGATACGCTACGCGCTGTCGGGGCCAGAGTGTCAGGCGCATGGCTTCACTGACGAGTGTAAACGACCCGCTAATCAGCGCCTGAGACGCAATGATCGTTGCCAACGTGGCCAAACCAATGCTGAATACGACAAGAGAAGGCGGTACAATGCTGTAAAACGGACTCGTTTCGCCCAGTCGCTGGCCGAGGTGATGCATGAGCCAGGCCGATTGCCCCGCATACGACAGCAGCAGCGTAGTTTTTACATACCCCCAGCTTACCCGGATATTACTCCGACCGCAATGCCCCATGTCGGAATAAAGCGCTTCGGCTCCGGTCGTGCAGAGAAATACCCCGCCCAATAGCCAGAAGCCGCTGGGATAGGTCATCAGGAAATGGAGCGCGTAATAGGGGTTTATCGCTTTGAGCACCGTTGGCTGACTCCACAACGCCCAAAGGCCGATAACGCCAATAAACGAAAACCAGACCAGCATCACTGGCCCAAACAACCTCCCTAACTGCTGTGTACCAAACTGCTGGCCGACAAACAGGGCAATCAGAATGGCAATGACGATGGGAACTGTGTCAAGTTTTGGATAGAAAATCAGTAGTCCTTCAACTGCCGACGAAACCGAGATCGGCGGTGTAATCAGCCCATCGGCCAGCAGGAAGGAGCCACCAATTACGGCTGGGTACATCAGCCATCGGCCTGTGTACCGCCGAACAAGGGTATACAGCGAAAAAATACCCCCTTCCCCCTTGTTGTCGGCCCGAAGAGTGATCACCACATACTTGATGGTGGTTTGAAGCGTCAGCGTCCAGAGAATACAGGAGAGCGTACCCAGTACCAGGGTTTCGGACAACTCCCGCCCTCGCATCACGGCCGATAAGGTATAAAGGGGCGACGTGCCAATATCCCCGAAAACAATACCAATAGCCACCAGAAGCCCCTGTGCCGAAACCTTGTTGAGCGATGTAGACGACATGTCAAATGAAAAAATAGACTGTATTAAAGGATCAATAGCCCTTAGACTTTACTCTCCCTGCAAAGTATCCATTTCGCTCAATTTTCGGTAAAGGCTGGTCAGGCCAATGCCGAGTAACCGGGCGGCTTCGGTCTTATTGCCGTTGGTATGCTGTAAAACCCGACGGATGTGCCGTTGTTCGACCGTTGCCAAATCCAGTGCCAGTTCGTTGTTCAGACTTAAGGCAGGGCCAGCCGTTTGCATTTCGTAGGGAAGCAAATCAGGTGTAAGTTCGGCCGATGTATTCTGAGGGAATTCGGCCAGAATGACGGCTCGTTCGATGACATTTTTCAACTCGCGGATATTGCCTTTCCACGAATGCTGCTGGAGTTTTTGAACAAACGCTGCACTCAGTCGAATATCGCGCTTGCCGAGCTTGGCCGCATATTGTCGGGCAAATTGTTCGGCCAGGTCGGGGATATCGTCGCGTCGGTTGCGCAGGGGTGGGAGTTCAATCTGAAATACGGAGAGACGATAATAGAGATCCAGTCGAAAATGGCCCGCATTCGCTTCCTGTTCAAGCCCCCGGTTGGTAGCTGCTATGACCCGCACATCGGTTTTGGTCGGCTTAGTATCGCCTACACGCAGGAACTCATGCGTTTCGAGAACCCGGAGCAGTTTCGCCTGCAAATCGAGCGGCATTTCGCCGATTTCATCCAGAAAAATGGTTCCTTTGGTTGCTTCGGCAAACAGCCCTTTCTGATCGCGGCTGGCCCCCGTAAAGGCCCCCGCCCGATGCCCGAAGAGTTCGCTTTCCAGAATATCTTTCCCCAGCGCCCCACAGTTGATGGCGACAAATGGCCCTGACTTCCGTAAGCTAGCCTGATGAATGGCTTGTGCAAACACTTCTTTGCCCGTACCTGTTTCGCCCGTTAGCAATACCGTGGTATCAGTAACAGCCACTTTACGAGCCAGGTCAATGGCTTGCTGAATCGCTTTTGAATGACCGATAATGCTCTCGAATCCGTATCGCTGACCAACCTGTTTTTCAAGCTGTTGTATTCGAAACTGAAGGGTTGCTTTTTCGATAGCCCGACTGACCAGCGGAATAATCCGGTCGTTATCGTCGCCTTTGGTGATGTAGTCGAACGCACCATTTTTGATCGCCGTTACGCCGTCTGAAATCGTACCGTAAGCGGTCAGAACAATGATTTCAGTGGCTGGATAGAGCTGTTTAATCTGTGCCGAGAGTTCGATACCATTTTTGTCGGGCAACTTCACATCGCTGATCACAAGCTGAACTTCCTCACGTTCAAGAACTTTCAGGCCCGCCCGGGCATTTTCAGCCTCGAGCACCGTATACCCTTCGAGTTCCAGAATCCGCGCCAGCAATTGACGCAGCCGCGACTCATCGTCGATCAGCAGAATAGTAGCAGGCATAGTTATGCGCTTAGTCGCCTGCAAAGATGGGAAACAGTTTACAGTTTGATATTCGAGGCTTGATCTAAATAGTCGGCAAAGTCGAACATCAAACTGTAAACAAATACTATTTTTTCAAATGAATTACCTGCGCATTTTTCTGTGCTTTAAGGGCAAGCTCCGTAGCTAAGAAGCAGTGTTCCTGCGACATGGCGGTTTCGGTGCGATTCAACACATCGTTGACCAGTTGTTCGCCGTAGGGCAGGTTCTCTTTGCTGCAATCGATGTAGCGGGTTTCTTTCTTATCCGTTATGAACAGGTGATTTCCGCCCTCGCGCCCACCGGGATCGATGTTTTTCCGAAGTTCCATAAAACCCTCTGTTCCCAGAATTGTCAGTCGGCCATCGCCCCAGCTTTTCAGGCCATCGGGGGTAAACCAATCGACCCGGATGTAGCCCATACCACCATCCCCACGCAGCATTACATCACCAAAATCTTCAAAATTCGGGTACTGTGGAAAATGGAGATTCCCGACCTGAGACGCTACAATATCGGCTTTGGTCGAGCCCGTAAAAAACAGGAACTGATCGAACTGGTGCGAAGCAATGTCGCAGATGATACCCCCAAACTGTTTTTTCTCAAAAAACCAGGCGGGTCGCGTTGCCGGGTTCATGCGGTGAGGGCCTAGTCCAACCGTTTGAATCACGTTACCAATGGCACCTGCTTTCACGAGTTCTCCGGCTTTTACGGTTGCTTTATTCTCCAGCCGTTCGCTGTACATGATCGAATAAATGCGCTTGGTTTCTTTCTGAACCTTACGCACTTCGGCCAGTTGCTCAAGGGTGGTAATACCGGGCTTATCGGACATAAAATCCTTTCCGGCTTTCATAACCCGAATACCCAGTGGAGCCCGTTCGTTGGCAATGGCCGAACTCAAAACTAGTTGGATCGATTTATCTTCCAGAATTTCGGCCTCACTTTTGGCTTGCTTTGCCTGCGGAAACCGTTTGGCGAATTCGGCCGCTAATTCGGGTTCTTTGGCATAAAACGAAACGAGTTCACCACCCCCCCGCTGAACAGCCCCCACCTGCCCATAAATATGACTGTGGTTCATCCCGATCACCGAAAAACGAATCCGGGCGGCACCCGTTGGCACCGAATTACTCCCCAATGATGTCGATGGAATAAAGGCAGGAGCCCCTATTAATTCGTTCGACAGGGCGGGAGCCAGGACCAACCCAGCCGCTGTGCTGATGGTCTCCTTGATAAAGTTTCTTCTTGGGTTCATAGTGAATTGTTGAATGATTGAGTTGTTGAATGATTGAATCACAAAGTGATGCGTCAGCAATTCAATCATTCAACAACTCAATCATTCAGTCATTTAGTTTTCTTTGCCAGCTCCAGAGCCTGGGTGGTGGTGTAATATTTTGCAATCATGTTGGGGACTTCCCAGGCGGGCAGGCTACCGGCTTTCAGGTAATCGAGGTATTTCTGAGCCACCCGGCCAAAATGCGCTTCGTGTCCTTCCTTGTATTTTTCAGGAATGATAACTTCCCATCCGGTGGCTATTTTCTTGACCTCAACCCCCGGATATTCCTGCTGAATTTTCGGCAATACCGTTTTGATCGACGCTTCCAAATCTTTACTACCCGGAACAGCCTCTATGTACAGCGTCGGTTTGTACTGCTGCGGGGCACCCTGCCGGATAATCAGATTCGCTTTGGTGCCGCGCATGATGGAGTAGTGTGTGTCGCCTGCACCTTCGGGGGCTTTGTAGGCCCAGGTAACCGACACTTTCGCATGAACTCCCTTCAACTGGTAATTGATTTCGCCATTGCTGTACACCTTCAGAAGGCTATCATTCACCACATCTTTTTTAAGATAATCGGGAAAAGCCGCCTGTTTGGTAATGGCTTTGAACTGGCTCAGGCGCATGTCCGTTGTCCACCGACGGGCCGATGTCAGGCTAATGTCTTTCTGATAATCGATGGTTTGCTCAGGAAAGCATTCCCACTGAACCAGATCGACCAGGTGCGTGGTCACATCTACGATGCCTTCGCCTTGTTGCGTCACATCCATAAACCAGGCTGGTCGGGTCAGAATACTCCCCGACACATTTTTATAGAAGTGGTGAACACTCTCTTTCGTTACGGCCGGATTATCGGGGGTTCCTTTTTCCAGGGTTCCAAATACGTCGGCCTGCTGCGAAAAAGCCCGCTGAAGTATGGTCGTAATTTCGTACCGCTCGGTCATGATGTCGTATAGCAGAACCTTGTTTTTTTCGGCCGAGGCAAAGGCATTTTTTAACGCATCAAATTTTGAAGCCTCAATCACCATCGGCTTGTCGGCCAGCACGTTGAACCCCGCATCGATGGTCTTCTGGATGTAATCGGTTTTGAGTCGATTATTACCCGCCATGACCACTACGTTGCCTTTCTTTTCGGCAATCATTTTTTCCAGAAAATCAGCGCCTTTGTAAACCTCTTCTTTCCAGTGGGTAGGGTTTTCGGGGCGGGTATTATACCCATTGATTCGATCCAGATGGAGTTGCAGGTCCGGGCCATCGGGGGCATACACATGCACCACCGAATCGACCCCTTCGAGGCTGTTTTTCTGGACGAGAGCCGCGTGAAAATGACCGGGATCGAGCGTAATCAACTGGATTTTGCCACTGGCTTTTTCACTTTTCTCTGACGACTGGCAGGCGGTAATCATCGCAGCCATACACATAATGCCAACGGTGGGCAGCAGTTTCATTTTCGAAATAATTGATTTTGAGAGTACTAGTTTACAAGTTTCAAGTTTTTGTCGTTGAGACAGGCTTATGCTACGTACATTTTTCTATCAACCAGCCTCAACTACAAAAACTAGAAACATTAAGTAGGTCATTGAAAATACATTAGATTGTTTTTTGTCATCCCGACGCAGGAGGGAACTTCGGAAATCACTTTTTATCTCATTTCCGAAGTTCCCTCCTGCGTCGGGATGACAAAAACGCTCTCGCAGCATATCCTAAACTATTTTTCCATGACTACTTTATTTCACCGAAGCTAATGCTTTAATCGCGTATGGGGCACGTTGTGGACGCGACAGGAGTTTGTTGGCTTCAGGGTCGTTTTTAAATTGTTCTTTCTTAGGATCCCAGTAAAGCTTACGATTCAGTTTCATGGCCGCGTGGTGCAGCAGGCAGGCGGAGCATGATCGATGCCCCACTTCGACTGGAGCGATGGGCTCTTTCCGGCTTACGATGCTTTCCAGCCAGTTGCCATGATGCTCTTTACTCACGGGCAAATGTACTTCGTTGGGACCAATGACAGACGTAAGCAGTTTAGGATCGCTGGCATCAAGCTTCTTAGCGGCATTCTGTTTGGCAATCGGGTCGCTGGAAGTCACGTTAGCATCACCGCGCGACACGAAAATCCAGCCCTTTGTCCCTTCAAAGCGAATTCCGTTGGCAATCTCGTTCGTCACGATCATGTGTACGCCATTTTCATACATGGCTTCGGTACGGAAAATCCCGTGGACATCCCACAAGCCACTTTTCGGAAAATCGGCTTTGCCCCAGATTTCGACCGGGCCTGTGTATTCGGTATTCATGGCCCAGTGCGCCGAGTCGATGTGGTGCGCCCCCCAGCCCGTAATCATACCGGCTCCGAACTGTTCGCAACGTAACCAGCCCGGTCGATCATAACCCACCTGTGGATGGACCCGTTTTTCGGTGTAGTACACTTCGGGTGTAGTCCCCAGCCACATATCGTAATTCAGGTTTTTAGGTATTGGCATTTGTGGTTCTTCATCGCCCGATGGATCGCCCGGCAAACCAACATAGACCGTTTTCAGATCACCAATCCGACCATTACGTACCAATTCGGCCGCGTACCGAAACTGTTCCGACGACCGCTGCTGGCTCCCGACCTGCACAATCTGTTTGGACTGTTTCACCGCATCGGCCATCATTCGTCCTTCGGCAATGGTGAGCGAAGCCGGTTTCTGCATATATACGTCTTTCTTCGCTCGTACGGCGTCCACCACAATGGGAGCGTGCCAGTGATCGGGCGTGCTGACCAGAACAGCATCGATGTCTTTATTTAATAATAGTTCGCGATAATCGGTATATACCCGAACGCCGTCATAATTATCCTTACCCGTTTTTTTCGCATATACCCCGTTTACGAGTTTTTTAGCGTCTTCGGCGCGGTTGCTATCCAGGTCACAAACCGCCATAATCAGCGCATTATCGTACTGCCACACGCCCGGCATATCATGCCCACGCGAGATGCGTCCTGTGCCAATAGCACCAATATTGATTCGGTTGCTGGGCGCATTTTTACCAAAAACGGAAGCGGGTACAATCGTTGGGAAGCCACTAATGATTGCCGATGATGCCAGCGTGCCTTTGGCGGCCATATCCAGGAAGCTCCTCCGCGAAATAGTTGTTTGAGTATCGGATGCCATGATCGTAAGATTCAGAGACGATTTGTAGTATACCTAAGGTCTGACCCGGCGATTTTTACTATTGTGCCGGGTTTCTGTAGTTCATTTCGAAAGATTATGGTATCCAGACTGTAACTAACATTTGCCCTACCCGTCTTATTCAGTAATTACTTACGTTTACAGTACTCATTTTACCATTCACTCTACTCTGAACAGTAACCACTTACTCACTATGCGGCAACGCTATATCCTCTTCCTCTTACTGGCCGGACTCATGTCTTCCTGCATGATCGGTTCATATCCATCGGGTTACCCCTCGGGCGGTAGTCAATATCCATCTGGTGGTCAGCAATATCCGAACGACCCTTACCCAAACCCTGGCAATCAGCCCGGCAGTGGGCGCGCTGCCGACCCCGGCGTAACGGTCAACAGCATTCGTCTAACACCAGATTACACAATTTTGAATTGTACATATACTGAGAATAATCCACCGAAATACGATCAAAACGGACAACCTATGGCCACTGGAACGATTGGTTTCGATCCGACCAGCTATTTAGTAGCTGCCAATGGTGCCCGAACGTTTCCATTTGTACGTGTTGAAGGAATTCCAGTAAAACAGGAACGGGTAAATCCGAATACTGGCAAAAGGGTATTTGTAGGAAGAAACACTTATTCTGGTGAACAGGTCAATTTCACCGTATATTTTCAGCGGCTAGATAAAGGGCTTGAAAATTTCGATCTATTCGAATGCCACTCAGACAACTACATATGCTGGAACATTTATAACCTGTATGTGAATAACCCGGCCGACCCGGTGGTATACAACCCACCAACGACGCCTACCCCCAAGCCTGTACCCAATCTGCCTAAAAAGAATACGAATGTTCCCCCAGCCCCAACGGGTAACTCGGGTGGCGAGATGGAAACCCCTAAACCTAAACCGACCCCTGCTCCAGCACCCGAAGTGACTATTGTGACGGTTACAGGCAAAGTTAGCGACGCGAAAAACAAACGGCCCGTTACGGCTACCATCGACTACCAGCTCTCGTCCAGCAAGCAGGCTATCGATTCGGTGCAGAGTTTTGCTTCGACGGGTGGGTATAAAATGATGTTACAGAAAGGGCAGGTCTACACCTACATTGTATCGGCACGTGGCTACCAATCGACCAATGGTGTACTAGACTTAAGCAAGGTGGCGGGTGGAAAAAGTGTTACCCGCGATATCGTCCTAACACCCCTGTCTGTAGGCGACAAGGTGACGCTGAAAAACGTCTATTTCGAAATGTCGAAGTCTGATTTATTACCGGCTTCCTATGCCGAACTGGACAAGCTGGTGACCATGATGGAAGATAACCCCAACATGACCATCCGGCTCGAAGGCCATACCGATATCATTGGCGATCACGATAAAAACCTGCAACTCTCCCGCGATCGGGTCGTCGCCTGCCAACGGTATCTGGCCCAGAAAGGCATCGACATCGTTCGCATCCAGACCATCGGCTATGGCGACACACGACCTATTCTAACCAAAGGCACCGACGAAGAACGTAAAGTAAACCGCCGGGTCGAGTTTGTGATTTTGTCGATTTAAATGGCATAGGGCATGGGGGTAGGGGCATAGGGTCGAACTATCTTATACCCTTACCCCCATGCCCTATGCCACCTAGTTCACATCTTTCCCTTGCCCGAGCAAGCCTAGTAGACGTTCGACATTGGCTTTGTTATTGGCATCAGGAGCCTGGGCTAAGGCTTTTTGTCCCCAATCGGTGGCGGTCTTGTAATCACCCATTGCCGAGTAGGCCCGCATCAGGCCCATATGGCTCATAAACACATTCGGGTATTTTTTGGCCAGATCCTGAAAAAGGGCCAGTGCTTCTTTTGTTCTTTTCTGATTGATCAGTTGCCGCCCGTATTGATACGCCTGCTGCAAAGTTGCCAAGGGCAGAGCCTCTTTCATCAGCGCATCGGCCTCGGTACCACGGTTCAATAGCGTCAATAACCGCGCTTTTGTGCTGAACGTATTGAAGTTCTTTTCGCCTACAAACTGCCCATTGATTGCATAATCGGCCCAGCGCAGGCCCTCCTCCAGATTCGTTTTATGGTCGGCCACATAAGCAGCCGCCTGCTGGTAGGCATCCCACCGGAATCCTTTTTCGCCCCGTAGCTCGTTCCGTAACGAAGCTAGCTGCGTCTGCACCAGATTGACAGATACGGTAAATGGAATCGCCCATTTTTCCCATTCCAGCATGACCACCGCCGAGCTATCGGTTTCGTTCGTGAATTCATATTTCAACCGCTCTACCGATGGCTGGTCTTTCAGCGGTTTAACCGTCACGCGGAGCGCATCCTCTTTGGGATCGTAAAAATAACTGCCCCAGGATGTGCTGTTTTTGGAGAAAATGACTGTTACATCATTCTCCTGCACAGCCATGAGCAACCCGTAAGTACCAGCCGTTAAGGGTTTCCCCTCAATAGCTACATCGGTGCTGAACGTAATGGTCGTGTTCTCGTTGGCCCCCGCTCGCCAGGGCGATTCTTTACTGGTACCAAAGCCTAAGTCCTTAAACCCATAGTGGACCAGTTGCCCCCATACTTTCCCCTCCCGGCCTTTTAGGGCAGGCCGATCATAATGAATCGTAACATCGGTGATACCAATACGCTCCGAAACCGATGCTTTTTTGTTTCCCCCATCGGCCGGGAAGGTAAGTTGTGCAAAAACAGATAATGAACTTAAGCAGAAAGCACTGAGCAATACCGTAATTTTCTTCATGGTTAGCTGTCCTGTTTTGAGTAATACTCACTAATTGACGGATTACCAAAATAAGAGATTACGAACGGCCGGGGCAAGGTGAACTGTATAAGCGGTCGAAGCCATTTCGGGCGGTTATACGGTCAAAGTAGAAAGTAGTTGTAAAAACTCGTCGGCAGAGATGACTGTAACTTTCGGGAAAGGAATTTCTTTAAGTGTATCAAAGTGACCATCATTCGTCACAATGTAGTCCGCATTGCAAGCCAGCGCACAATCAACAAACTTATTGTCGTCAGGGTCCGACTTGATGAGTTCCCAACGATAATACCGTGTAGCAAACTCCATATTGGGAGCATTGTCAATCGTTTCTAATACATACTGCGTCCATTCTGGACCAAGATGCTTGGGAGAGGCCAGAATTTCTTCGTATTCACTCAGTATATCGGTCGTTACACAAAGCGTATACAATCCGTCGATAAACGAACGGTAAATAGAGTGATAACGGGAACGACTTGAAATCGAAACGAGAAGGACGTTTGTGTCAATGACAACTTTAAGAGGGGCACTATCAGGAGGAAAATTAGCCAGAGAGGCCATGAATGACAGGGAGGTTTACCCGTATATGTCAGCCCCTTTGACATTTCGGTGTTTATAAAGCAAACTTAGCCGAAAATCCAGCATCTGTCAAGGTAGCTTATGTTTAGGCTCCCAGATAAGGAGTCCGCTTGTGGGTATTTAATAATTCGTCTATTTTTTCGTCATTCCAGCTCTGCTCGGCCCAAACTTTATCAGCCCCTTCAATCGCTTTCTGGGCAAAATACTGAACAATCATACGCTTAATAGCTAACCAATCGGCATCGTCTACCTTATGCGAAAACATCTTCAGCAACTCAAGCTGAGGTTCGGTAAGGGGAGTTTGCAACTTATTTTCCATGTCAATTATCAGGTAACTTTTTCTTATGAACGTTCCTGCGGCAACACATTGTTCATCCTACACAAAGGTATGAAGAAATACGAACCGCTTTCCAGTCAGTCCGGTGCGGCAAATTTCCGTATCTTTGCACTCATTTTTCAACCGCACGCTCACCACGAAGGTGTCCGTGTTTTCGATTATGCCAGGCGTGAAGTACCAACAATACGAATCCCTCGACTATGCCAAGCTAGCAGCCGAGGTGTTAACTTACTGGAATCAGAATCAGGTATTTGAACAGTCGGTTTCCCTGCGTGAAGGCCGCCCAACGTTTACGTTCTATGAAGGCCCACCATCGGCCAATGGAACTCCCGGTATTCACCACGTAATGGCCCGAACCATTAAGGATATTTTCTGCCGCTATAAAACGCAACAGGGTTTTCAGGTGGAGCGAAAAGGGGGCTGGGATACACACGGCCTACCCATCGAGCTTCAGGTCGAAAAAGAACTGGGCATTACGAAAGACCATATCGGCAAACCCGAATCGGAAGGGGGCATCAGTGTTGAAGACTATAACCGCAAATGCCGCGAAACCGTGATGCGGTTTACGGATCAGTGGAACGACCTGACCCAGAAAATGGGCTACTGGGTCGATCTCGACAATCCGTACATCACCTACAAAAACGAATACATTGAGTCGATCTGGTGGTTACTGAAGCAGTTGTACGACAAAGACCTGCTCTATAAAGGGTATACCATTCAGCCCTATTCGCCCAAAGCCGGAACGGGTCTCAGCTCCCACGAGCTGAATATGCCCGGTACGTACAAAGATGTGCGCGATACCACCATCGTCGCTCAGTTTAAGGTCAAGGTGACTGGCAAATCGGGCTTTTTGTTTTTCGACTCTTCTGATGCCGATGTCTACATTCTGGCCTGGACCACTACGCCCTGGACCTTACCGGCCAACTCGGCCCTGACCGTCGGAAAAGACATTGATTATGTACTCGTCAAGACGTTCAATCCGTATACCTTCAGCCCGATCAATGTTGTACTGGCTAAAGCGCTGGTCAGTCGATGGTTCAACGAAAAAGGTCACCAGGAGTCGCCCAACAGCCCGGCATTCGATGCGTACTTGCCAAACGATAAGGTAATTCCCTGGGCAATTCTGTCGGAATTTAAAGGCGAACATCTGGAAGGGATCGAGTATGAGCAACTGTTGCCGTATGTTCAACCAGATAAGCCCGCATTTCGGGTTATCCTGGGCGATTTTGTGACGACTGAAGATGGTACCGGGGTTGTTCATACGTCGCCTACCTTTGGTGCCGACGACTTTCGGGTAGCCCAGGCGGCTGGTATTCCACCCATCATGGTGAAGGATGAAAACGGCAAAGAAGTCCCGATTGTCGATAAGCATGGCCAGTTCGTGAATGAAATCACGGATTTTGCCGGTCGGTATGTAAAAGAGGAATACTATTCGGACGAAGAACGCGCCGACCCGGAATTCCGGCCAACGGATGTGCTGATCGCCATTAAGCTGAAAGAGGAAAACAAGGCGTTTCGAGTTGAAAAATACGAACACCCGTATCCACACTGCTGGCGTACCGACAAACCGATTCTGTACTATCCGCTCGATAGCTGGTTTATCCGCACAACGGCGAAGAAAGATCGGCTGGTAGAGTTAAACAAAACCATCAACTGGCAACCTGAAAGCACGGGTACGGGTCGTTTTGGTAACTGGCTCGAAAACTTGGTGGACTGGAATCTGAGCCGCAGCCGTTTCTGGGGTACTCCGCTACCCATCTGGCGGTCGGAAACGGGCGAAGAAGTTTGCATTGGCTCGGTTGCCGAACTCGTGTCGAAGATTGAAAAAGCGAATGAGCAAATGAGCCAGTGGGTTCAGGAAGGTCAAACTGAATACCAGTCCTATCTCGACGCTAACCATTCATTCATTCAATCATTCAACCAGTCTACATTTGACCTCCACCGTCCGTATGTAGATGAAGTTTATTTTGTTTCGGAATCGGGGAAAGTCATGCAGCGCGAGCCAGACCTGATCGACGTTTGGTTCGATTCAGGTGCGATGCCGTATGCACAGTGGCACTATCCGTTCGAGAACAAAGACGTGTTCGAAAAAGCCTTCCCGGCCAACTTTATCTCGGAAGGTGTTGACCAGACGCGCGGCTGGTTCTTTACCCTACACGCTATTGCGGGTATGCTTTTCGATTCGATCGCGTTCAAAAACGTGGTTTCGACCGGGTTGGTGCTCGACAAAAACGGCAACAAAATGTCGAAACGTCTGGGCAATGCGATCGACCCGTTCAAAACGTTGGCCCAGTATGGCGCTGATGCCACGCGCTGGTACATGATTACCAACGCTGAGCCCTGGGACAACTTGAAGTTCAATGTTGATGGTATCGGCGAGGTACAGCGCAAGCTGTTTGGTACGCTCTCGAATACCTATAATTTCTTTGCACTCTATGCCAATCTGGATCACTTCACCTTTACGGGCCGTACGGTTCCTGTAGCTGATCGTCCTGAGCTTGACCGCTGGATTCTATCGAAGCTACAGTCGCTCATTCTGGAAGTGGCCCAGCAGTTCGATGGCTATAACCCAACCAAAGCCGGGCGAGCCGTACAGGATTTCGTCAATGACCAACTTTCGAACTGGTACGTTCGGCTATCGCGTCGGCGTTTCTGGTCTGGGGTCACGTCCGACGGAGAAATGACCGCTGACAAACGAGCTGCCTACGAAACATTGCATGAATGCCTGAGCGTGGTCGCCCAGCTAATGGCTCCTATTGCCCCGTTCTATGCCGACTGGCTGTATCGGAACCTGAACGAAGGACAAACCTCTGTTCACCTGACCGATTTCCCGGTGGCCGACAAAACCCTGATCAATTCTGAACTGGAGCAGTCGATGGAAGCGGCACAGGGTGTATCCTCATTGGTTCACTCGTTACGAAAAGGGCATAAACTGAAAGTTCGTCAGCCATTGAGCCGGGTACTGATTCCAGTATTGAGTACGGACACCCGCCGACAGATCGAGCATGTCGCTCCCATCATCATGTCGGAAGTGAACGTAAAGGCGGTTGAGTTTGTCGACGATGCCAGCGGCATTTTGAAAAAGCGGGTAAAACCCAATTTCAAGGCACTGGGCCCCAAGTTTGGTAAGCAGATGAAAGAGGTGGCGGCTGCGATCACGGCCATGACCGACGACGAACTGAAAACTCTGGAGCAAACGAACACGCTACAACTTGGCCCCTTCAATCTGCAACTTTCGGATGTTGACATCCAGACGGAGGATATTCCTGGCTGGCTGGTTGCCAGTGAAGGCGGCCTGACCGTTGCTCTCGATGTTACGGTCACGGATGAGTTACGGGGCGAAGGCATTGCCCGCGATTTTGTCAATCGTATCCAGAACCTGCGGAAAGATCGCGATTTCTCGGTAACCGATAAGATTCGGATTGCCCTGGAGCGGAACAACGAAGTACTGGCTCAGGCTATTGAAACCAATCGTGACTACATCAGTCAGGAAGTCCAGGCTGTTGCTCTCGATGTGGTAGGCGACCTAAACGGTCAGGGAGCCGAATCGCTGGCCACGGAGATTGAAATGGATGAATTCCAGCTTCGGCTCACCGTCGAACGCGTATAGCCCTACCGTCTCGGCTATCCATAACGGGTCATTCGCCCCATTCTACAGTCACCTTTCTACGGAGGGGTGACTTTTTTTATATACGCTACCCCCGATTATTGATTTTTATCCCCTTTCCAAAAAATACACAACGGCACGAATGTTGTATATAAACCCGTGTGCCCATAATGGATAGGCAGCTCAATCTATTGACTGCACGTGTACAAACTGACCTTCGGCACAAAGCCCCCTAGCCCATCAGATACATAGTTTTCGCCCGCAATGAATATCTGCGTTCACTTAACCATTTTACAACTTTGATTGATTATCTACGCTCAACTCTACACTCCTTTGTTAACAATTACCAGGCCGTCATGTGGCGGTTACGCGAGTGTTCGCTCAATGATGAGCAATTAGGAATTGCAGTAGGGCTAAGCGGCAATGCCATCCGAAATCGGCGCAGCAAACCTGATCTGTGGAAACTATCCGATGTCGAGCGATTGGCAGCCCACTTTACGTTGCCCGCTACAGCCTGCCTCCAACTAAATCAGGCGCTCCATCAGCTACCTACCAACCTAAAACAACTGCCGAACGACGAACGACGGCGCATAGAACGACAGTTGGTCATGAAACTCGCTCAACTGGAAGCTTATAACCAAAGCGACTGGCCCGTACGGAATCTGCTGAAAATGCATCAGGCATTGCATAAAGGCCGTTAAGTCAATGAATTGACATGAACGAATTTACACCTATTGGGCATAAATTTCGCCCGGTAGGTGTACCTTTACGGCGACATCCCCGTCGCCCAATGAAGCTTTTACGACGTATACCACTCGCCTTTATCCTCTGCATCTGGCAGCAGGTTTCTGCCCAAACGCCCACACTGATACGCGGCCCCTACTTACAGGTTGTTACGCCCACGTCGGTAGTCGTTCGCTGGCGTACCGAATCCCCTACTATAGGGCGGGTCTGGTTTGGCCAATCGCCTAACCAGCTCACCGGGAGTGTGCAGGAATCCCAACCTACTCAGGAACATATTTTGACCCTTACCGGGTTGAAACCCGCTACTCGGTATGCTTATGCCATAGGGTATGGCGATACGCAACTGGCGGCCGGCCCCGATTATTCGTTCAAAACAGCACTGCCAGCGGGCGATACACGCCCCTTTCGTATGTGGGTTCTGGGCGATTTTGGGAGCGGTAGCGACAACCAACAGACTGTTTATCAGGCCTATCGCCAAGCTACAGCCAACCGGCCAGCCGATTTATGGCTCTGGCTTGGCGATAATGCGTATTCGTACGGACTGGAAGACGATTACCAGCGATTGGTTTTCCCGGTTTACGCGCCTACGCTCCGTAATACACCTATTTTTATTACGCCCGGCAATCACGATTATGCCGATAGTGAAACCAATTTTAACATTGCCTATTATAATCTGTTTTCGTTTCCCCAACAGGGCGAAGCTGGCGGTGTGCCCTCTGGTTCAAAATCCTACTATGCCGCCGATTATGGCAATGTGCATCTGATTTCGCTCGACTCACAAGGCAGGCAAGAAGGGCAGTATCGTCTGTATGATACCACATCCGCACAGGTTCAATGGCTCAAACGCGATCTGGCGGCTAATAAACTTCCTTGGACCATCGTTATTTTTCACCATCCACCCTATAGCAAAGGTGGTCACAACTCCGATACCGAAGAGTCGATGCGGCTCATTCGCGAAAACCTCACCCCCATTCTGGAACGGTTCGGCGTTGATCTGGTATTGAATGGCCATAGCCATGGCTACGAACGAACCTATCGCTTAAAGGGTTTACGAGGGCTGGCCAATACCTTCGATAAAACGAAAAACCTCGCAGACAATAACACGGGCCGCTACGATGGTTCGCCCAACTCCTGCCCTATTTTGTCGAAAGGTCAGGGAACAATTTATGTCGTTAACGGCTCCGGTGGGCAGTTGGGTGGCCAAACTGATGGGTTTCCGCATCCAGCCACGGTATATAACAATGTATCGAAAGGGGGTTCAATGATTCTGGACGTAAACGGCGATCGTCTGGATGCTCAGTTTTTATTGTCAGACGGATCAATCGGCGACCGATTTACACTGCTGAAAAGTACGGGAACAACCTCTTCCCTAGCTGCTGAATACGGGGATACACTTCAATTGTCGGCTTCCTGGACTGGGGACTACCGCTGGCCGGGGGGACAAAATAGCCGAAGCATTACCTACATAGCTGACAAAGCCGGAACGTTTCCCATTACGGTCAACGATAGCCAGAAATGCCTGACCGATCAGTTTACCGTGAACGTATTGCCTCCACCTAAAATTACAACCCAGGCGTCGGTAGCCACCAGTGTTTGTGTTGGTAGTGCATTTACCGTAACGGCCACTCCCGAAAATACTACCAAAGCTGCTGGTTGGCAGTATGATGTACTTCTGTCGGATGCTTCTGGCAATTTTGGCACGAATCAGGTGGTTGGCTCAGGCCCATTAACTAGTTTACAGGCTACTTTGCCTGCCAACCTAACGCCCGGAACAGGGTATCGGGTGCAGGTGCGCCCTCGCGGTATTCCGTATGCCCAACTCAGCCCAAGCAATGCCTTCACCGTCAAACCTTTGCCCACGGCTACGATTGCCGGGTCGACGACTATTTTGAAAGGCGAATCGGTTGCCCTGACAATCAACCTTACCGGCGATGCCCCCTGGAAGGGAACCCTATCCGATGGGACCGCTTTTTCGGGTAATGTAAATCCGATTACCCTAACCATTCAGCCAACGCAGTCGGGTGTTTATTCGATTGCCAGTGTTGAGAATAGCTGCGGCAAAGGCACCAGTTCAGGACAGGCGTCGGTAACGGTACTCCTGCCGCTGGCCGAAGAAACCCTGTCGGATCGCCAATTGAAAGTTTACCCCAACCCGGCCCATGATGTCATCCATATTGAACTGACGATGGGCCAGAAAAAAGAGATTAGCATGACCCTTACCGATGCGAGCGGGCGCGCGGTGGTACACAAGCAATTTGCCCCAACCAGTTCCCTGTCAGAATCTATTGCCATGCCGCATGCACAAGGAACTTACTTACTAAAAATTCAGGTTGGCGAAGGCACGCTAATCCGAAAGGTGGTGAGGCAATAACTGGTGGTCAACAACTATGGTCAAGGGTGGTCAGGCATAATTCATGGGTACAAACCCTACCTGACCACGCTCGACTCGTTCTTCTACAAGACCTGACCAATTCCAAATAAGATCACAAATAATAGCGTGCTCATAGCCAGTTGTCCCAGGCGCGGGTTAAGCTCCGCCGGGCGCTGGTGAGAGGCAATGGCTCGACCATTGAGGATAAAGAGCGGGAAGGCCAGCACATATAGATAGCTCACCCAGGCCGCTCCCGTCAGAAACGAATAGGCAAGTGCGCAAGCCATACCGGCAATCAACAAACCCCAGTGATAGCGAATGGCCAGCGACAGGCCCAAGCGCGACGGAATCGACCGTTTGCCGGTCATGGTATCCGTTTCAATATCGCGGATGTTATTGACATTCAGAACCCCCGTTGCAAAAAGGCCAACGCTGGTAGCCGGTAAGAGAAGAAGCGGGTTGAACGAAAGCGTATGCAGGAAATACGTTCCCAGTACGCCCACCCAACCGAAGAAAATCAAGACGGCAATATCGCCAAACCCAGCGTAGCCATACGGGCGCTTGCCATTCGTATACCCAATAGCAGCCGCAATGCTGAGCAGCCCTAATACCAGAAAAAACCAGAAGAGTTTTGGTCCAGCCCCGTAAAAGGCTACAATCAGCAGACCAATGCCACTCAGCAGCGATAGAACCGACATCAGAATAATGCCGCGCATCATCGCTTCTTTGCTGATGTCGCCGGTAGCTACTGCCCTGCGTGGCCCTACGCGAAGTTCGGTATCTTTTCCTGAAACCGCATCGCCATAATCATTGGCAAAGTTCGACAGGATTTGCAGAAAAATGGTGGTTAGAGCAGCCAGTAGCGCAATCGACCAGCTAAATTGCCCATCGGCAGAAGCCAGAAAACTTCCTAAAATAATACTCGCCAACGACAGCGGCAATGTCCGGGGCCGCGCAGCCGCAATCCAACTTTTCATAGTGAAAAAGCGAAAGAGCGAAAGAGTGAATGAGCGATCTCCTCCAAAGACATTCGCTCTTTCACTCTTTCACTCTTTCGCTCATTAAATTAAATACCAACTGCTTTCTTAAACTCTTCATCTTCGGGTTTTACTTTCGAGCCGAAGAAGTTGGTCAGTTCGCCTTTTTCGTTGATCACATATTTGCAGAAATTCCAGGTAGGCACCTGATCGTTCCAGCCGTTCAGATCTTTGTGCGTCAGCCACTTATAGAGCGGGGCCTGATCTTCGCCCAACACCGATACTTTCTCGAACATCGGGAAGGTTACCCCATAATTCTTCTTACAGAACTCAGCAATCTCTTCGTTTGAACCCGGCTCCTGGCTTTTGAAATTGTTGGCAGGAAAACCCAGTACGACAATCTTGCTACCATGCTCTTTGTAGAATTTCTCCCAATCGGCATACTGCGGGGTGAATCCACATTTCGAGGCTACGTTCAGTATCACCACTTTTTTACCTTTGAACCCTTTCAAAGCCACCGGCTTACCATCCAGCGAGTTTACCGTAAAATCATACAGACTTTTGGTTGGGGCACTGGTAGCAGGTGCCGACAGAGCAGCCCGCTTGTCAGCAAAAATCCCTTTAACAAGCGTAGAAAGCGACATAAAACTGGACAGGGAGAAAATAAGGGCCAGTGCGACTACCGTAAAAATGAAATTCTTTTTCATGGTTGGTTTTTCGGTTTTACTATGCGTGAAGCATAACGTTTAGAAAGTAAACTAGTATTGACTGATTCTGAACAAAGTAACTACATTTTCTGCGGAACTTCTATGCCCAATAAGCCCATTGCCTTCCGAATAGTTTCACCAATCGATTTTGCCAATACGAGACGGGTCTGAAGCGTATCGGGATCGGTCTCTTTCAGGATCGGCAACTTGTCGTAAAACTGGTTAAACGTTCTGGCCAGCTCATAAGCATACTGAGCCAGATACGAAGGCGCGTAATCGTCACCTGCCTCTTTCACGCGCTGTGGATACTGACTCAACAGAAAGACCAATTGCTGCTCAATCTCATCAAGTTGCGTTTCAGAAACGCTTCCGGCAAGCGCTATATTCGATTCGGCAGCTTTCCGAAGAATTGACTGAATCCGGGCATACACATACTGAATATAGGGGCCGGTATTTCCATGCAAATCCACCGATTCGGCCGGGTTAAACTGCATTCGTTTCTGCGGATCAACTTTCAGCAGGTAGTATTTTAACGCACCCAGACCCAGCATATGAAACAGGGCTGTTTTCTCGGCTTCGCTAAATTCGTCGAGCTTGCCTTTAGCCGCTTCGTCGGCTGCGGTGGCGGCCGCTTCAGTTGTTTCCTGAATCAGATCGTCGGCATCGACAACCGTACCTTCCCGCGACTTCATCTTGCCCGTTGGCAGATCGACCATGCCGTATGAAAGATGGTACAAATTGCTGGCGTAAGGCCGCCCTAACCGACGCAGAATGGCAAACAGCACATTGAAATGGTAATCCTGCTCGTTGCCAACCACCCAAATCTGGCGGTCGTTATGAAAATCCTGAAACTTCAGATCCGTGGTACCCAAATCCTGCGTCATGTAGACCGACGTACCATCCGAACGAAGTACCAGTTTTTGGTCCAGGCCCTCATCGGTCAGGTCGATCCAGACCGAGCCGTCGTCTTTCCGGTAAAAAACACCTTTCTGCAAGCCTTCTTCGACAATCTCTTTACCGAGTACATACGTATTGGACTCGTAATAGGTTTTGTCGAAGCTGACGCCAATGGCGCGGTAGGTAGCATCGAACCCGGTATAGACCCAGTCGTTGAGTTTGCGCCAGAGCGCTACGGTTTCGGGATCACCCTGCTCCCAAAGCCGAAGCATCTGCTGCACTTCAAGCATCAGGGGAGCTTTTTTCTCGGCTTCTTCTTTAGGCATTCCCTGCCCTACCATCTCTTCAACTTGCTGTTTATAGGCCTTGTCGAACAGAACGTAGTATTTACCGATCAGGTGATCGCCTTTCATACCGGCCTGTTCTGGTGTTTCGTCGTTGCCAAAAAGCTTATAGGCCAGCATCGACTTGCAGATGTGTACCCCCCGATCGTTGACAATACAGGCTTTTACCACATCATAGCCATTGGCCGCCAGAATCCGACTGACCGAGTCGCCCAGAAAATTATTCCGCAGGTGCCCCAGGTGCAGGGGCTTATTGGTATTGGGCGACGAAAATTCAACCATTACCGACTGCCCTTTGGGAGCTAACTGGCCAAAGGCTGGATTTCCGGCGATGTCGTTCAATACACTCATCCAGGCTGCGTCGGCAATACTGATATTTAAAAAACCCTGTACCACATTGAACGCGCTCACAATCGCACTATTCGCTACCAGCCAGTTGCCAATGGCCTGACCGATTTGAGCCGGGGCCTGCCGCAACGCCTTCGTCAGTGAAAACGTCACGAACGTATACAGTCCGTCGAATTCTTTTTTGGTGGGTTGTAAAGAAACCTCGCCTAGTTCCTGTTGGTACAACTCGGAAACGGCCCGTTGAATCGCACTTTTTAAATCTTCCTGAATATCCATTCGCTTGTGAAACTGTCGGTTCGTACAGTTTTCGGCAGCAAAAGTACGAAAGTATCGCGGTGATGCGGCATACCAACATCCTGTCCGCATGGTTGAAAAGGAAGCATTCATCATACATACAACCCCCTAAGCGTTTAACCATGCGGACAGGATGTCTGCGTTACGGCTTCAGGACAACCTTCTCTTCGGCTACAGATTTTACTTTTTCTTTCGAGAAATACACCGGAAAGTACTCATTCTTCGCCCAGAGCGGAAACAGGTCACCATAATGTGGGCTATCAGGATTACCCGACTGGCCGGGCGTGTTGATGCCCAGGGTTTTATCCCAATCCTGCGTATCGACCAGAATCCGAAACGAGGCACCGTGCGTCTGGTTCAGATCAAACGAAGTAGCATTAACGGTTTCGCCGTATCCTCCCCGCGCTACAGGCCCCAAATTGATCCGCTTCTGCATGGCTCCATCGACCAGAGCACTCAGCGGATGCAGGATGGTGATGTGTTTAAAATTGGGCTGTCCATACCGCCAGTTCGCCATGTCAGGACCAAGGCGGTCGGTCAAATCGGCGACAGCTTTATCCAGACACGTCATCAGGAGGCTATCCCGACGGGGAGTATCCTGCAACAACGCTTCGGTGACCCGTTTGGTAGGTAACGATTTCATATACGGACGGGCTTTCAGGGGCACTTTCTCGTCATAAACGGCCGCTTTAAGCTCGTTGTCCCAGGCGACAAAAAGGGCAGCCGCTACCGAATTCGGGTCAAGCCGATAATCCCACTGACGCAAATAGGTTAATGCTTGCTGGGTTCGGGGATTCGGGGAGGTCTGCTTTTGAAGCAAAGGCACAATCGTTCGGGCAGGTATCGACAGATAATCGGCCTGTAAGGCTTTAAAATCCGCCAGGTTTTTGGGCTTCCCCTTGCTCAACACCTCTTCGATCCGGTTGGCCCGACTGGGTGATGACCAGGTCCAGCCCACCGCATTTCGGTAGGGATAATGGGGTGGCAGCAGGTTGTTATTGGCAGTTACAATATACCCTTCGGATGGATTGAGTTTGTTGGGCAGTTGCCGTATGGGCAGATAGCCATTCCAGTCGAACCGTCCGTCGCCCGGCACAGGGACCAACCCGGTATAATTCGGACGAACAGGCGATAAAGCCACCACCTGCCAGCCAATGTTTCCGGTCTTACCATTGGCAGGGCGCTCTGCCCAGATCATATTCTCGCCCGGAACCCGGCTTTGCTCACACGCTTGCCGAAACTCAGCCCAGTTTCGGGCCTGATTCATTCGCAAACTCGCCAGATAAGGTGCACAGCCCGGTTCAAGCCATCCGGCCCGCACGGCATAGGCTTTGTGATGTACGGTATCTTCAAAAACGACCGGACCATGTTGGGTGTACTTAAGCATTGCCTTTACGGGCTGCCCACCTTTCACCGGAATCGTTTCCGACAGCGTGGTCATGCTTACCCAGGTCCCTTTGTATCGATATTGATTCCGATTTGCCGGGTTGGTTTCGTACACATACAAATCTTCATTATCCGTCTCAAAAATGGTTAACCCCCAGGCTCCGTGTTCATTATGACCAATGGAAATACCAGGCAGTGTAGGCTCACCCGCCCCCACTACATGCCAGCCCGGTGCATCCAGATGTACCCAATACCGCAGTGAAGGTGTCGCCTGCGACCGATGCGGATCATTGGCGAGCATCGGATAACCACTGGCCGACTTAGCCCCGGAAATCACCCAGTTGTTCGAACCTGTGTATTGCTTTTCGGTGTCGAACCATCGGTCTTTATCGAACTGAAAGGCTTCATCTTCATCGGCTTTACTAAGTCTGCCTTTGTATTTCAGAGGCAGACGGAACGCTTCATATAGCTCCAGAATGGGCTGAAACAATTCGTCACCGTTTACATGCAGGGTCAGGTCAGGCTCATTGGATTTCGAGACCGGATGAAACCACTGCAACGCCCGAACTTTATCGGGACCAAGCAAATTGACCAGCCGACCGTAATTCAACTCGTCCCGCACATTGGCCATAATGCCCTGATGCCGACTAATCACTACCTCTGGTGTCCATAACCCGGGTTTTGTATTGAGCACCCGAAATTCAAATGGCAACTGTTCCGGTGTTTTCAGCATGGTATTGATATAGGCGTTTATGCCCTCAACAAACGCCCGGACAATTTGCGGGCCGTGCGGATGATATTGCCTGAGTTCTTCATCCAGATTGCCCCGAAACCGAAACAGTCGGGCTCCTACATCTCTTTTAAGCTCCTGCGGCCCCAGTAGCTCAGCGATGGTTCCGGTAGCCTGCCGACGCCAGATTTCGAGTTGAAACAGTCGGTCCTGAGCCGCAGAATAGCCCTGTGCGAAAAATAAATCGTGCTCATTTTTTGCATAAATGTGGTTGACGCCCCACTTATCGCGGACAATGTCGACAGGCTCCTGCAAACCAGGCAGTTGACGGACTTTATCTGACTGACGAACACAAGCGATTGAAACCAACAGAAGGAACAGGGTAAACCGTAGAAGCATAGCGTTGATGAATTTATCGTAAGATAGTCAACAAACCATTTACAGGAAGTTTAACAGTCATTTAACAATCAAATCGCTGAGCGGTTAGTATGTTTACCCAACACCAACTTCTAAACCGGATGAAATCACTCGTTTCTGGCCTTCTGATCAGCAGCCTACTGGTTGCCCTGACGAGCTGCGTAACAGCAACCTTTCAGTCGAACGTAAAAGCGGATGCCAAACCGGAGTTTAAGCGAATTCTGATTGTATCACGCCTGCCTGCCACCAAGCCTGCCTATCTGGCTTCGTTACAAACAGCCTTTCCGACCGGCTATCAGGTTTGTACCGTATCCAATAGCCCAATCTCGTTCGAAACGGCCGAAGAAGCCATCGAAAAACAACGCCAGGCTTGCCAGAGTGAAGTCGTACTAACAATAGATTTTAATCGAAGCTACACATCGGGGTCGGGCCGGTATATTTCATCGAACAACGAACTTCTGCTGGAAATGAAAAGCCTGTCAACAGGCATCCCTTTCTGGAAAGCACTCGTTACAACGGGATTGAGTGATAACGAAGTTTTACCCAGACAACTGGTTATGCAACTGATTAAAGACGGCATCATTCAGGGTAGTGCTCCTCTGGAAAAATCTTACCAGTCCACCTATTAACACAAAGGGCCGGATTCGATGAACCCGGCCCTTTGTGTTTGGTTGCCCAGACGTTATTTGCTTTTTGTACTGCTCAGGTAAGTCTTGTTACCGTTTTTATTGATGTAATACTTACCGCCACGTGGGCCAACCATAACTTTCTCCCCATTAGGCCCCTTAGAGGACGGGTCAACCGGAGCTTTGTAGTCGGCGGGCGTAGCTTTTTCCTCTTTTACGGCTGGAGTCGATGCTTTCGCCATTTTATCGGCTTTCTTGTCCGCTTTATCTGTCTTGTCGGCCTTCGATGGCTTGTCCATCTTGTCGTCTTTCAGTCCAGCATTGGCAGCCATTTTATCCGTCTTCTTTTCAGCTTTATCCACTTTGGCATCAGCTTTAGTCTTTGCTTTGTCGGCCTCTTTAGCCGCTTTTTTCTCTGCCTTCGCCTGGGCTTTATCCGCATCGGCCATACCAGCCTTAGCAGCCTCTTTGGCGGCTTTTTTCTCTGCTTTAGCCGCCTTTTTGGCATCTTTGTCGGCCTCGCTCTGTTCTTTCTTTGCTTTGCTTTTCGACGGTTTATCGTCCTGTGCCCATCCATTGACAGCAACCAGAAGGCTTAGCGCAAGGCACATGATTGACAGGGTCTTGTTCATACAAATTAGATCGGGTTTTGTGAAACAATTGAATTGGTTCTTAGGACGGAAAGATGGGGATAAAATCACCATTCCAACACTAAAAATGACTTAAATTTTTCTTAAATTTGATAGAATGATTGTAGCCGGTAGCTGTCACCAATGGCTTTTAGCCCGTCTTACTGACATCTGTCCGACCAGCGTACCATCACCCGAATACGCCAATGATTAGTACACCCCCGCTTCAAACGCAAAATCCCGCCGATTACCTCAAACGATATTATGGATACGACCGCTTCCGGCCTATGCAGGAAGCGATTATCCAGTCGATACTGAGCGGGCGCGATACGGTGGTACTGATGCCCACCGGAGGGGGTAAGTCCGTTTGCTTTCAGATTCCAGCCCTGATGCTGCCGGGCGTTACCATTGTGGTTTCTCCGCTGATCGCGCTCATGAAAGACCAGGTAGAGGCTCTGCACATGAACGGTATTCAGGCGGCTTATTATAACAGTACACAGACCTCCCGTGAGCAGCGTGATATTGAAGCGGCATGCCAGAAAGGAACGCTTAAACTGCTCTACGTTTCGCCCGAGAAGTTGCTTACGGAGTCGTTTTTTCATTTCCTGAAGCAGATCAATATTTCTCTTTTTGCTATCGACGAAGCCCACTGTATTTCTTCGTGGGGGCACGACTTCCGCCCGGAGTATACCCAACTGCACGTCCTGAAAGAACAGTTTCCGCACGTACCGACCATTGCCCTGACAGCCACCGCCGATAAACTAACCCGCCAGGATATTGCGACTGGGCTAGGGATGGTCGACCCCGCCGTGTTTGTGGCTTCGTTCAACCGTACGAACCTGAGCTTACAGGTATTGCCGGGTCAAAACCGCCTGCAGCAGATTATCCGACTCCTTCAGCAAAAGCCCAATACATCCGGTATTATTTACTGCCTGAGCCGGAAGTCGACCGAATCGCTGGCGGCCAAACTACAGGAGAAAGGGTTCAGCGCGGCCTTCTACCATGCCAAAATGGACCCCGACGACCGCACTAAAACCCAGGAGGCCTTCCTGCGCGACGATGTGCGGATTATGTGTGCTACGATCGCTTTTGGCATGGGCATCGACAAATCGAACGTACGTTGGGTGATTCATTACAACCTGCCCAAAAACATCGAGAGCTTTTATCAGGAAATCGGTCGGGCCGGGCGCGACGGGGCAGCCGCTCAAACGGTTCTTTTTTACAGCTTTGCCGATGTAGCCACCTACAAGGAAATGCTGGCCGAAAATAATCCGGCCAATCTGGGGCTTCAACTGGCCAAACTGGAACGGATGCAGCAGTATGCTGATGCCCATACCTGCCGCCGTCAGATTCTGCTCTCTTACTTCTCGGAAGAGCTCCCCGAGCCCTGTGGCAACTGCGATGTTTGCCGTGATCCACGCGTTACCTTCGACGGAACCATTCTGGCCCAGAAAGCCCTTTCGGCAATGATACGCACGGGTGAGCGTGTCCCTATGAATCTGCTGATCGATATTTTGCGGGGATCGCGCAGCCAGCAGGTATTGCAGGCAGGCTACGATCAGATAAAAACCTACGGAGCCGGGCGCGACATTCGTTTTGAAGACTGGCGGAACTACCTGCACCAACTCATCAACATCGGGGTTATTGAAATCGCCTACGATCAACACTACGCATTACGAAGAGGTATCCTGGCCGATCAGGTACTTTACGGCGGTCGAAAAATAGATCTGGTACGACCCGATGATGCTCCCAAACCCGTCGTCGAAAAACCAAGAACCAAAACCGAATCGCAGCGAGACGAACTCTTCGAGCGGCTCCGAATCCTGCGCAAGCAACTGGCCGATGAGCAAAACGTTCCGGCTTATGTCATCTTCACAGACACTACGCTCGAAGACATGGCCCGGCAGAAGCCCACTACACCCGATGCCCTACGGAACGTCAGTGGCGTGGGCGAACGTAAACTTCAGTTGTTCGGAAAACAGTTTCTGGACGAGATCGTGGGCTATGTGCGTGGACGTGTACAGGCCGGAGAGAAGCCTAAAGGAGCGACGCAATTACTCACACTCGATCTTTACAACAGAGGCCTGTCGATTGACGAAATTGCGGCCGAACGGCAGCTTACAAGCGGCTCTGTAGCCAGCCATCTGGTGCAACTTTCCAAGTCGGGCTACGACATTGATCTGGCCTCGTTGATTGACCCTTACGAACGCCAGGAAATTGAAAAAGTGATCGGAGTCGTTGGCCTTGAAGAAGGGCGATTAAAGGCCGTTTATGAGTATTTAGGAGGGAAGTACGACTACGCCAAACTGACGCTGGTAGCGGGCCTTTTATAAAGATATAATCCTGTTTTCAGCGGTACCGTTGGATAATTCTTAGAGGCCAAATTTGGTATATATCAGATAATCAGCTAAATTCGTTTCAGTAAAGATTACGAGCCCGTTACTTCTGTGCGGGTTTTTTCGTCTCTATGTCTCACAACAACTACTATAATTTTGATTAAAGAAGTAAGTTTTTCACTGCTCATGGCCGCCATGAAGCCGGGGGTTGGTGCCACTACACTACCAAGTTGGTCCCCACTTTTTGGAACCGATACGAGCCGGGTACTTCCGTTGTCAAGCGGTCTAAACAACCCCCAATTATTAGTCGTTGATTCGACCAAACGTCTGTTTCCAATTTATTTCTGTGGTGAAGAAGTGCCCGTTAATGAACCCCGCGTATCGCGTCGGTGGGCACAAACCCTGCGCAACTATGGTGCTCAGGAAGCGTTTCTGATGGACCTTCGCACCAAAGCGTCTGAATTCTTCCCGATTATTGACCCCATCTTACGGAAGTACAAAATCCCCCGCGATTTTCGGTTTATGCCTCTGGCCGAAAGTGCCCTCAACAACCGCAGTGTATCGTATAAAGGAGCCGCTGGGTATTGGCAGATTATGCCCGGAACCGCCCGCGAACTGGGGCTGAAAGTGGATAGACACATTGATGAACGCCGTGACCTGGAGAAGTCGACGGTAGCCGTTTGTCGGCATTTGCACCAGTTGTATAAAGTACTGGGCTCCTGGACTTTGGTAGCAGCAGCCTATAATGGCGGTATTACGCACGTCATGAACAAGATGGAGCAGCAGGGCCATTCGAATTATTACCGACTTCGGCTCCACCGCGAAACCAGCTCTTATCTTTTCCAGATCCTGGCGTTTAAGGAATTGCTGACCAACCCCCGTCAGTATGCTTTGCTACTAAGCGGATCAACGATTGCCGAGCTTACCAAGCCACTGCCAAGCTGGCATAAGCCACTGGCCGTACCGAAGAAGATTAAGGATGCGCCGACCATCGAACTGATTGATGAAGAGTATACATCACCCATCTGGGGTCCTCGGCCAAACAATACGTTGACCAAAGCCCCTTCCGATACCGATCAGTTGATTGCCAGTGCCGCCCTGGTAAAGCATACACCGAATGCTCCGGATGCCGCACTGGAAAAACAGGGCGCACACTTACCCATTAAAAAGCTAATGATGGGCCTGATGGTGCTTCGTTTTCGTCGCCCCCGTATCCTTCAATGGAAGCAAGGCGAAGGCGAAGGTATCCGACCTTTGCATTTCTGGGATTGGTTATAAGCCGTTAAAACCACCAGTAACCCTAAACGCAGAAAGCCGCTTTTGAAGCGGCTTTCTGCGTTTAGGGTTAACCAAATACAGCAACATACAACTTATCATAACAGAAAAATTAAAACTATATAGTTACTATAGATTTCTATTTACGTCTAAATTACTGTAACCCATAAATGGTACGATTGCTGTGTAATGAACTTGTTAGCCTCTTTTGCATTGGCGACGGGTCTGGCTGTGGCGTGTGTTTCTGTATCCAAAGAGTTGCTGCCAACATCAGCCTACGGGCCGTTAATCAATCGAAATCCTATAGATCCGGGACTAACCCGGCTGTTGCCCTCCGTTTATTTCTGCGGAGAATCGGTACCCTTGCATGAAGAGGCTGTTGCCCGTCGGCTGGTGTCTGCCTTCGCCCATAATACGGCTCAAAACGAGGCCATTTACCGCATGCGACAACGAGCAGCCGTTTTTTTTCCGATAATCGAGCCTATCCTGGTCAAGCATAACATTCCACTGGATTTCAAATACCTGCCTTTGGTCGAAAGTGCGCTCACGGGGATGGCCGTATCCCCCAAAGGAGCAGTTGGGTATTGGCAATTTATGCCTGCCACAGCCCGTGAGTTGGGGCTGATTATTGAACCGGGTTATGACGAACGGCAGAATCTGGTCAAATCGACGCACGCAGCCTGTCGGTATTTGCGGTATCTGTATAATCGTTTAGGTTCATGGACCCTAGCGGCAGCCGCTTATAATCACGGGATTGGGGCGCTCCTGGGGAATATCCGTCGTCAACAGCAGCGCGATTATTATTACCTGCGCCTAAATGCCGAAACCGGCAAATACCTCTACCGGATTCTGGCGTTCAAAGAATTGTTTTCCAACTATAGATCGTATCGGCAACTTATTCCTGAGCAAATGATGGCGTATCTGAGTGAGCCCCTGAACCCCACTTACGAGTCCGATCAGCAGGAGCCTATCCTATCCGAATCGCTGCTTAATACCGTAACCGAGAAAGCGGTCGAGGCCCCTGACAACGATGCTACACAACCCACGACGGCAAAACCCAAAGATATTCCTCTGCCAAACGCAGCCGATGTATTCCGGGATGGTATCCGGGCTAAACTGGTCGAATCGTCGGGAGCACGACGAGGAGCCACCTGGGTTTTCCACCTGACCCGCAACGGAATGGCCGATGGAAAACCTCTTGAAGAAGGGGATGTGCTTTACGCTGTTGTCGAAGACATAGACCCAAAAACCGACAAACTTTATCTGCGAGCCGACAAAATGTACTCTGTCACCGAAAAGCATACGTACAATCTGTCGCTGACCGCTATCGATGCCTCCACAGGTCGCACCGGGATTAAGCTCTCTGACGTTGATCAGATAAAATCAGGGTGGATTCTAACCTGGAAAGCCCTGTAAATGAACACCTCTCCTTTCAGAGAACACGGCTCCTCACTGAACTAAACCTCTTCGTCAATGCGTTGTCTAAAGGTCCAACCAATCGACTTTTGATTTGAGACTAACAACAAAAAGCGTTGTGCTGGCTGCCCTTAGCATTAGTTTACTTACGCTCCCTGCAACCGCCCAGAAAAAAGCGACAGGAGCAAAATCCAGATCGGAACGCAGTAAACCCGTACCTCTGCGTCCTCTTGCGGGTCCACAGCGGCTGCATTTTTGCGGGGAGATTGTTCCTACTGAACAGGGTGAAGTTTCAGCTAAACTAGCGCTGGCACTGGCAGGTAGCTCAGGGTATATTCAGCATGTAAATGGACTGAAAGCCCGATCGGCTCCCTTTTTTGCGGTTATTGAACCCATTCTGGCCCGGTATAATATTCCCAATGATTTTAAATACCTGCCACTCATTGAAAGTGCCTGGCAGTCGAACGCGGTTTCATCGGCCGGGGCTATAGGCTATTGGCAGTTTATGGACGATACGGCCCAGGATATGGGCCTCTCAATCGCACCGGGTAACGACGAACGTACCGATCTCCATAAATCGACCGAAGCCGCCTGTAAATACCTACGGTTTCTGCACCAGAAATTAGGCTCCTGGACACTGGTAGCGGCTGCTTATAATGGTGGCGTTGGTATGATGCAGCGAAAAATCACTAAATCGGGGCACCGAGATTATTATGCCATGGCCCTAAATACCGAAACCAGCTATTATCTCTACCGAATACTGGCCATGAAAGAACTGTTCACGAATCCAATCTATGGAGCCGGGGCCGCGGGTATGATGCTCGCATCTTCCGGCCAGGCGTATGAGCGCGAACGCGAACAGGCCCGGCGTATGGGCTGGCTCCAGGACGAAGATCAGGACCCTATTGGTGTCCCTATCGAATCGATCTCGGATGCGGGCACATCCCGGAAAAATGAAGCCATGATTATGGACAGTTTGCTGGTACAACTGCTCAAATCGAAGCCCAAAAAGACGCCTGCTTTTACGGGCGATGCCGTTGCCCGACTGATTAAGGCCGGGCAGCCTAAAGTAGGCCAAAGCTGGGCGTTTGCCTTGACCGAAGCCGTTCAGATTGGCGAAGACGAACTTCAGGCGGGCGATTTGCTTTATGCCGTTGTGGATGATGTCGATACGCAGGGCAATTTATTTCTACGAGCGACCAAAGCCATTTCGGCCCAAACCCAAACGACCATCCCCATCACATTGATCGCCATGAATCCGGCGACAGGCTTGGCTGGTGTGCCTCGCCCAAAGGCCATTAAGCCGGGCTGGGTAGTCCAATGGAAGCTATAGAGTATCTGGATAAGTTACTTGTACAGGCCCTATTACTCTTCCTGTTGGTTTAGTGCCTTTTTGTAGGTGGCGATGGCCCGTTCGCGCACTGTGGCATGATCGACCATGGGTTTTGGATACGCAGGGCTTCCCAACTCCCGCACCCAGTGTCGAATATAAACTTCTTTGGGATCGAATTTTTGAGCTTGTAAACTCGGATTGAACACCCGGAAGTAAGGAGCGGCATCGGTACCCGAACCCGCTGCCCACTGCCAGCCCCCATTATTGGCCGCCAGATCGTAATCGCGCAGTTTTTTGGCAAAGTATGCTTCGCCCCATCGCCAATCGATCAGCAAATGCTTGCATAGAAAACTAGCCGTGATCATCCTGACCCGGTTATGCATCCAGCCAATTGTGTTGAGCTGACGCATGCCCGCATCCACAATCGGATAGCCTGTACGCCCTTCACACCAGCGGGCAAACTCGTCTTCGTTGTTTCGCCACTCAATCCGGTCATATTTTGGGCGAAACGAGTTTTTTTCAACGTGGGGGAAATGGTGTAATACCTGAAAGTAAAAATCCCGCCAGCACAGTTCATTCAGAAACGTACCCTCGCTGGCCGCTTGCGCCTGTCGGGCTAGTTCCCGAATACTGATTGTGCCAAAGCGCAGATGGATACTTAGCTGACTGGTTCCATGCGCCAGGGCTGGCAAATCCCGTGTTTTTTTATAAGCATTCAACAAACCGGCCGACACGCTCCGAGCCGGGAAAGACTCACCTACCGGCTTAAAGTTCAGTTCGGCCAGCGTAGGAATGGGTTCGGGCCGGGTTTTATGGAAGTGCGAAAAATAACGCTCGGTTGGATACGACCGAAGATAAAAGTCGGTCAGGGCTTCATGCCATTTTTTACTGTAAGGCGTGAAAACTGTATAGGGCGCTTTTTTACCACTAAGTATTTCGTCCCGATCAAAAATAGTCTGGTCTTTACTCGTGTGAAACCCGATTCCGTGTTCACTCAATAGTTCAGCAATCGCCTTATCCCGCTGCTTGGCATATACTTCGTAATCGGAGTTGGCAAACACGTCGCCAATCGCATACTGCTGAATCAACTCCTTCCAGACAGCCACTGGATGCCCATACCGCACTACGAGCGTTGAGCCCATAGCGGTCAGTTCATTCTGTAGGCGATTAACTTCCTGAACAATGAACTCAACCCGTCGGTCGGTACGTTCGTCCAGCGCATCCAGAATCGTGCGGTCAAAAATAAATACGGGTAAAACAGGGCGGCCACTTTTCAGAGCGTAGTACAAAGCGGCATTGTCGTGCAATCGCAAATCGCGCCGGAGCCAAACCAGCGATAGAGGTTCTGTCATTCGTTAGGGTGGTTTGGTTGCGCAACAATTCGTCCATGAAAAATGTTGCGCAACCAAACTTCCTTATTCCCATCCGTCGGGTTCCGTTACGGGCACCGGACCATACGTATTACGACAATCGCCATCGGGTAAAATCTGGCTGGCAATGAAACTGGCCACAGCCGGATAAAAGGGGGCACTGTAGTTAATAACCCGAAGTCGTTTTCGGGTAATCGACGTAACGGCAAAATACCCCCGGGCCAGATCGGCCGGGTCAGCCACGTTTACAACATTGCCGGTTACGGGCGCGGGCAGCGGATCGAAAATACTACCCGTTCGGGCGTTTTGCTGCTGGTAGAGCTTCCAGAACTGATAATTTGTCTGGGTCATTCCATATTGCTGAATCTCAACCAACTGAGGACCAATGGCATAAACAGGGACCTGCAGCACAAACCGATCCCGAATCGAATTTCCATTGATGGCTTCGTCGCTGTAAATGTTCACGGCATTGGTCGATTCGGTCGTCCAGCACCGGGTGAAGCATTTGTTAGGACTGCCCAGCGAGCATGGCGAACCCAGCGAAAGGCGGTTTGTATAGCCATAGCCCGTCCAGCGATAGTAATTTTTATCATTGGCCGGATCATTCGTATTGACCCCGTACGACATGGCATAGGGCTTAATCACATTATTCGTTTTAACCAAATGCCCGGAAATGCTATCAATTACAGGTACAGCCGGCATCTGTTCGGGCTTCGTTACATACCGTTTGCCATCGCTTAGCACAATGGTCAGGCTATAGGCGCGGCCAACCTGCCCTCGAAAGGTAGTATCCGTTGTTTGATAAAGCCCCTGCCCCATGGCCACAAAACGCGTCGACCGCCCACGGTCATCGGCCAGGCTCACCTGCGCTTCCCGGACATACTGATCGGATGGATTCTGGCCACCACTGCTGTAATTTCCGGTATACGTCAATCGAACCGTGTAAGGAGGGGCTTCATTCGTAATCTGTCCTTCCACAACCAGCCGGGGAGCTTCTGCCCGAATCGGCAACTCAACCCGGTCGATACAGGCCGTAAACACCGTCAGAAGCAGAACATAACTTATAAACTGACGCATACTTAGAAGTAAAAATTATAGGCGATAGATGGAATCATCGTGCCAAATACCGACAGTCGGTACGATTCGGTACGCTGGTTGTAGCGGGTGAAATAGATCGAATAGGGGTTTTTGTGCGCGTAGACATTGTAAATTCCCAGGGTCCAGACCCCATACCGCTTTTGAGCTTTATTGAACCGTGTGTCTTTCGAAAACGCTACATCGAGCCGATGATAATCAGGAATACGGTCGGCATTACGACGGGAATAGTCCTGAACGGGCTCACCATTAAACGTAAATTGCCCGTCGGGATAGGTGGCTGGTACACCCGTATAATACACGAAATTGGTTGAGAATGTCCAGTTGTGCGACAGGGCCAGACGCGCCTGTACGTTCAGCGTATGGGGGCGGTCAATGTAAGACGGGTAATAGTTACCGCCGTTGATGCGCAATTCATCGAAAGGGGTTTGAACCGCAATCAGTGAGCGAGCGTAGGTATAATTGATCTGCCCCGTCAACTGGCCCTTATTTTTACTGACGCCCACCTCAACACCATACGCTTTACCAGCGGCTGGCACCAAGGCCGTTTCGAGAGTTGGGTTCAGTATCAGATCGGCTCCATAGCGGTATTCTATTTGGTTTTGCAGCCGTTTGTAATAGCCCTCCAGGCTCAGTTCGTACGTATTCTCATTCAAATTCTGAAACAGCCCCAGCGATACCTGATCGGCAATTTGAGGAGGGATGTACCGATCGCTCATTTTCCAGAAATCGAGCGGTGTAATGGCCGTTGTATTTGAAATCAGGTTTATATACTGGCGGGTTCGCCCGGCACTGGCTTTGATGGCCGTATTTTTCGCCATCTGCACCCGTAATGCCAGCCGGGGTTCAAAGCCACCATAGGCCTGTATAACCTGACCATTGCCATAGCGGGTCGAGTCCTGAATGGTTTCTTCCGAACGGGGCAGGTTATCCACATATGTATAAACCGTTTGTGCCCCCAGATAAGCAAATGCCGAATACCGTACTCCGGCCTGTAAGGTAATTCTGGGCGTTAGTTCCCATTCGGTATTCACATACGCTCCTACCTCCCGCCCGCGCTCTGGCGCAACCCGACGGGGATTGATACTGGAATTCTCTCCTGTGGGTTCTGCATCGCCCGTACTAACGTCGTACCGAATCCCATTCAGGCCAAACTGAATCTTGTGTTTTTGCTGAAGGGTATAAAACAGATCGGCTTTAGCCTCCCGTTGCTCAATGTAAGACGTGAATCGAAACGTCAGGCTGGGGGCAACACCATCCACATTCAGGTGGTAACCGCTGTATAGTGCTGTCAGGTTGAACTGAAGGTTGGGTCGGATCAGATAACTCCAGCGGCCCGTTAGCACATCCGACGTCCAGCCATACAGCGTATCGCCCGGAAATCGGAATTTGTCCTGACTCCGATAGGCCGATAGGGCAATCGTATTTCGGTCGTCGGGCGTATACGTCAGCTTGAGGCTACCATCATAAAAAAATGCGCGGCTATTTTTAACACTTTCGGTCGGAAATAAGCCTAACAGATAATTCGGAAAAGCAACGCGCCCACCAGCCAGCAAGGTGAGCTTTTTGGAGAGAGGTCCATCCACAACGACCCGCGCACTAACCGGGCTAAGCCCGCCCGACAACCGCCAGCCATCCTTGTTCCCGTTCCGGCTGCTCATGAGTAATAATGACGATACACGCCCACCGTACTGAGCCGAAAAAGCGCCTTTATTTAAACTAACATCCTGAACCAGATCGGGGTTGACATTCGTATAGAATCCCAGCAAATGAGAGGTATTGAACAGCGGAGCCCCATCAAAAAGAACCAGATTCTGGTCCGATCGGCCACCGCGTACATTAAACCCACCAGCGCCTTCGCCCGCCGTGGTAACACCCGCCTGTAGTGTCAGGGCTTTCAGAATATCGGGTTCACCCAACACAACCGGCATCCGCTTCAGCTCGGGCATACTGAGCTGAATCTGACCCATCTGTACAGCCTTGATGTTTTTATCCTCGCGTAGAGCCCGCACGTCAACTTCTTCCAGATCTGTAGAGCGTGGCTGCAGGAAATATTCGACGCGTTTGTTATAATCAAGTACCACGGTTTCCCGGCCCCGAAAATAGCCCACCGCCGACACATATAGGGTCAGTATGCCCGGCACATGGTTAATCGAAATCACCCCAGCACTGTCGGCTCTGGCCCCTGCCTTCGTTTCGGCAATAAACAAACTAGCTCCGGGAATTGGCTTTTTTGTAGCTCCATCGCGCACGACCACTGAGAGCCGAAGCTTTTGCTGTGCGAATGTTGACGACCCAAAAAGACTGAAAAGAAAAAGAACGTAGAGCCGAAGCCTCATAGCGTGCGGTATAGGAATAATCTATAAATAAAGGACTAAGTTACAAAACCGTTTTGAACGAAATGGATTAAAAATACGAACTCCCCGAAAGATACCCTTGCCGGAGCGGGTATCTTTCGGGGAGCACAAGAAGGGCTATCGGGTAAAATTACTTAAGGTTCAAAATGCAGTCGAACCGTATATACTTCGTCAGGAACACGGCCGTATCCCACCAGTTTCTTACTGGTTAGCTGGCGAATCAACGAATGATTCAACTCATCGTTTTGGCTAAAAACTTTTAGTTGACATACCTCACTGGCTTCGTTGATTCGAAATTGAATCACCACAACGCTTGCCAGCCTGGTCGACTTTAATATACTCGGATAAGAAATGTACCGGGCAATCTGTTGCTCCATCGTCACCTGGGGTGCTGTCGGTTTGTGCGGAGCAAAAGGCCGTGCGTAAGCTTGTGTTGCCAGGAAGCCTACCAGCATAAGTAGATAAAGGTATTTTTTCATGACTTCAACAGATTAAGTGAAACAAGGGTCCAACTCATCCATAAACTGCCTGAACGTACCTAAGGCAAATGGTAGGTTAATAATACACAAATATTACGTCAATGTTATCAAATCAGCTTCATCTGCACTTCCAGACGAACACCAAAAAAACCTATTATTTGTCTAAATTTTTATAATATTTGGCTCAAACCGTCTTTATTGTGCGTATAGTCAATCAACCACATATAAATCACCTATACACCAAAATAAAATTCTGACGGCTAATGTTAAGAAATTGTTAAGAAGCCATCTTTTTAATGCCTTTGCTGATGGCAAACCGGCCATCAAACTAAGTACAGAAGCAGAAATGCCAAAGGCCCGGGAATTGTCCGGGCCTTTGGCATATATTGTACAAAAGAAGGAACGTATTCAGGCAACCTCCATTTCGCGTTCGGGTCTGCGCGACCGCGACCGTTCGGACGGATTCAAACGCAACAGAATACGATTCTTGATGCGCATCCAGCGCTCATACAGTTTCGACTCTTTCAGAAAGTTCCACTTTTCATCCTTCTCCTCTTTCTTGTGCTCTTCGGGGTCGTAAAGCATACCCGTACAGAGGCAGTGTTTCCGGTTCGTACGCGTCAGGATGTCGAAGTTCGCACAGGTCTGGCAACCTTTCCAGAAGGCGTCATCAGCTGGCAACTCATTCAGCGTTACGGGTTGATAGCCCAGGTCCGAGTTAATTTTCATAACGGCCAGACTGGTCGTAATCCCGATAATCTTGGCCGTCGGAAACATGGTCCGGGAGAGTTCAAACGCCTTGGCTTTGATTCGGGTAGCGATCCCGCTCTTGCGGTAATCGGGATGCACGATCAGGCCCGAATTGGCCACAAACTTACCGTGGTCCCAGGTTTCGATATAGCAAAACCCAACCCATTCGCCCGAGAGGGTCGTGGCAATAATTGCCTTCCCTTCGAGCATTTTTTCCATGACATAAATCGGTGAACGCTTGGCGATACCGGTTCCCCGGGCCTTCGCACTCTCTTCCATCTCACGGCAGATGGTTTCGGCCAGCCGAAGATGATCTTCACTGGCGACCTGAACAATATATTGATCGTTGACTATTTCGGGCTTAATCATTGTCGTTTAATGGCGGTTGTAAAGCCGCGTATACGGAGACAGCGCAATCCGGAGCTGGTTTGTTGTGAAAATTAAAACGAGAAAATGGGCGAAAACGTCTACCGCATAGGCAAACAAATTGATATAGTCCTTTCGGACCTAAACCGAAATGGCGTAGTATGGAAGAAAGTCGGTAAATAAACGAGCTTTGCCATTGGTTTGTGCAGAAAAAAGCGGACAATGTTAGAGAGATTATCCGTATCCTGCAATAAAATAACGGTTTTTTTGCAGGATAGTTCGTTAATGGTCAAAACATATTTATTGAATGTTAAATGCAATAATATAGACGGCTCACTATCAGCAGGTCACAAATACTCACTACACTATTTTTGCCAAACGTATATAGCTGGCGGCTTTCTGGGCCTTCGCATGGTAAGTTCAGTTTTTGGTGAGTAGCTTGCATTCCCTTCCGTTTCCTGTCATGCTACACATTCGTAGGTCACTCTACCGTATCCTTGAAACTTCGGCTGGAAAGCGCCGTGGTGTTAGTCTGGTCTTCAACCTGGTGCTGATCGGCATCATCACCCTGAATGCCATCGCTATCGTTTTACACACAGTACCAGACTATAATCAGCGCTTTGCCCGCTTATTTTACGATTTTGAGGTATTTTCCGTCAGCTTTTTCACGTTTGAATATCTCCTTCGTCTGTGGGTATGCGTCGAAAATGAGAAATACCACCATCCGTTCTGGGGCCGACTACGCTATATGTTTTCGACTTCAGCCATTATCGATTTTCTAGCCATTTTCCCGTTCTACTTTTCGCTGTTTGCCACCGACCTGGCCATCGTTCGGATTCTGCGTCTGTTCCGCATATTCCGGTTGTTCCGAATTTCACGCTACTCACATGCCTTCCGGCTCATTCAAAGTGTCGTTTCCGACAAAAAGGAGGAATTGGTTCTAAGTACGATCCTGGTCGTTTTTATGCTCATTATTGTTTCCAGCATTATGTACTATGTAGAGCACAACGCGCAACCCGACAAGTTTTCGAGTATTCCGGCAACCATGTGGTGGGGAGTTACGGCCATGACAACCGTAGGGTACGGCGACATTCACCCAATTACACCATTGGGGAAGTTTTTAGGTGGCATTGCGGCCATTGTCGGGATTGGTGTATTTGCTTTACCAACCGGTATTCTGGTGTCGGGTTTCAACGAACACATCCGCCATCATAAAGGAGGCCATAGTCGTCAGCGATGCCCCCATTGCGGTAAGGAGATTTAAGCGCGGGGCGGAAATTGGGACAACGAACAAGCAACCATCAATTCTGAATCCGGGGCAATGTCCAGTCCTGCCGGATAGCAACCAGCCTGAATAAAGTAATCAAGCCGGCCGATACAATGACGTTCAGCGTTGGATCGACGCCCATACGTGCGTTGATGTGGTAAAGGATCGCGCCCGATAGGCAAGGCGTAACATACAGTTGTCGGTCTAAAATAAGCGGTAGCTCATTCACGAACGTATCCCGGATGACCCCACCAAACAGCGCTGTAATAATGCCCAGCAGTATGGCAGCCCAATCGTTGACGCCAGCCAGCAAGGCTTTTTGCATACCCAGAATCGTAAACAGCCCCAAACCAATAGTATCGAACAGGAGTAAAGGGCGTCGGAAAGCCCCACGCCATAAGCGACGTCCTACTACAGCCATAATGACACTGATAAAAATAACAATCAGATAAGTCGGGTCTCGTATCCAGGCAATCGGATGGGCCCCCATAATAACATCCCGGGTTGTTCCTCCACCAACCGCCGTCAGAAAGCCCACAAAAAACAAGGCCACTACATCATGGTACATTTTCTTACTCAGGGCCGAAAGTGCCCCGGAAATGGCAAAGACACTTGTACCAACCAGATCGATGATATACCAGATAGTCATAGCGAATAAGGAATCGTCCAGAAATAGCGCCGGGCGATCAATCCGCAAACTTACACTGGATCAAGTGGTATTGAAATTCTTTGCCGTTAGGCTCAGGTTCGCCTGCCCGTACTTCGCCAAATACCTTTTGCCTTTCCGACCCCAACCTGCTAACTTGCAGTATGGAAAATTTCGTGGTCTCGGCCCGCAAGTACCGTCCGGCTACCTTCGACACCGTGGTAGGTCAGGAGCATATTACAACTACCCTCAAGAACGCTATCAAGACCAATCACTTAGCGTCGGCGTTTTTATTTTGTGGGCCACGTGGCGTTGGCAAAACGACCTGTGCCCGGATTCTGGCCAAAACCATTAACTGCCAAAACCTGACGCCCGAAGGGGAAGCCTGCGATACCTGCGAATCGTGCGTGAGTTTTACTCAAAATGCTTCGTTTAATATTCATGAACTGGATGCGGCCTCTAACAACTCGGTCGAAGATATACGGAATCTGATCGATCAGGTTCGTTACCCACCTCAATCGGGCAAATACAAGATCTACATCATCGATGAGGTCCATATGCTTTCGTCGGCGGCTTTCAATGCCTTTCTGAAAACCCTGGAAGAACCCCCATCCTACGCGATTTTCATTCTGGCAACAACCGAAAAGCACAAAATTCTGCCGACGATTCTGTCGCGCTGCCAGATTTTCGACTTCAACCGAATTCAGCCGGGGCATATTTCGGACCACCTGGCTAAAATTGCCTCAAAAGAAGACATTACGGCCGAGCCCGAAGCCCTTGATCTGATTGCTCAAAAAGCCGATGGGGGCCTACGGGATGCGCTGTCGATGTTCGACCTGAACGTTACCTTCGCTGCCGACCGGGTCATTCGATACAAGGAAGTACTGGATAACCTGCATATTCTTGATTACGATTATTATTTCAAACTAACCGACTCACTGCTGGCAGGTAATCTGCCTCAAAGTTTACTGACAGTCGACGAAATCCTCCGGAAAGGGTTCGACGGCCATCAGTTTGTGGTCGGGTTCTGCCGTCATTTCCGTGATTTGCTGGTTTGCAAAGACCCGGCAACGGTTCAGTTGCTCCAGGTAACCGAAAACGTCCGGCGGCAATACCTCGATCAGTCGGCTAAGGCTCCTATGTCGTTTTTGCTTTCGGCTCTCAGCCTGGGCGGTCAATGCGACATGAACTACAAGCAGGCCAAAGATCAGCGGTTACACATCGAACTGTGGCTGATGAAACTGGCCAATCTGCGGCATGTTCTGAACTGGGATTCAATGCCGGAATTGCCGCTTCATGGAACGCATAATGGCGATGCTACTTCGCTAGCCCAATCGGGCGCTGAAAAAAAAAACGGCGAACCGATCCCCAGCCCATCAGCAGTCAGTAGACCAGAGCCTCCAACGCCCACTGCCAGTCAGCCACTGACTACGCATCCCATTACGAGCGAACCCGTTAATGGCTACCAATCGAGCCCATCGACCAATGGCTCATCGGCTGCCGTAAAAGCTCCGACTAACGGACATACCGCTCTGGCCAATGCCCCTGTAACGGTAGAGGCTCAGGCTCCGGTTGCTCCTAAACCTCAGTATGCCCCCCCGGCCCGACCCGCAAGTAGTCGTCTGCGAACGACCATTTCCTTGACGGCTGGTCCCGCATCCGCAGCAACGGATACAGAAGAAGTGACTACAGTAAAGGCCCCCACCCGGCCCGACAAATCGTTCACATTCGACGAATTAAGGGATCAGTGGTCTACCTTTGCCCGGCTGCGTCGCCAACAGAATGACATAACCTCCGAGCAGGTTGTCCTGAACCGCGACCTGGTATTGGATGGTACGACCATTCGGTTGACACTCGACAATACGCTTCAGGTAGATTTTCTGACGGAGTTAAAACCTGAACTGCTGGGTTATTTACGTAGGGAGCTTCAGAATAGCCAGATTCAGATTGAGCATCAGGTGGTTATTCAGGAAGTGAAGAAAATGATTTACAGCTCGCAGGATAAATACAACTACATGGCCGAAAAGAACCCTGCCCTGCACGAACTCCGCAAAGTCCTGAACCTGGAAGTAGATTATTGATGTATGATATAGGATGTACTAGTGATCTACATCATACATCCTATATCATACATCACTTATACCCTTTGGCCTCTCTGATCAAGGATTTATACTCGCCTATCGATAAGGCTTTTTTGTAATACATCCGGGCGCGGGTAGCGTCGTTGGCGCGGGCAGCGATCCGGGCTAATCCCGCGTAGGCAAAGGCCAGATATTCTTTTGTATAGGGATCGTTGTAGGGTAGCTTAAGCGATTGATTGTAGTATTCGGCTGCTTCTTTGTCGTCTTTATCCAGATACTCGGCCAGCATACCCGAAAAAGTATGGTACGCCAGCGGAACCAGTTTGTTTGGCATCTGCTTTAACCGCTGCACAGAAGGACGGGCTTCGGCATAACGTCCTGCCAGCAGTAAAGACTCCGCATAACTCATGGCAAACAAGGGGTTATCGGGATATTTCTCTACCAGATACTTGGTATATACGGTAGCCCGTGCCGGACTGGTTTCATGCTTCATCAGCAGGTGTGCCAGGTAGTAATTGGCCACTGGCCGCATAAAAACAGCCTTTCGGGTAGCCACATCCATCTGACGGATACCCAGCGGAATATCGCCATCGGCGAAGAAAACCATAAACGGCCTGACAATCGGGTGGTCGATAGGGTATCGTTCCACATAATAGTTATACAACCCGGTAGTGAAGTAGAAGTCTGGATTCTTTTCCATCAGCTTAAACCCATCGCGCAGGTAACTATAGGCTTTTTTCGACTCCCCAACGGCTTTTAGCGATTCGCCCTGATTGTTGTAAAGCATAGCCATATAACTATGGCAGGTCAACATAAAGAAAATAGCTTCGGGGTCCTCTTCGTTTTTGGCTAGCATTCGCTTCGACAACTGTAATCCCTGCTCAACGGCCTGAACGAACTGGGCTGTAGCGGCTTTATTTTCAGCCAATGGTAAGTGCTGAATATCCAGTTGGGTAGCCCGTAGAATGTAGGCCGCCGGATTTTGCGGATAGCGGGTCTGTAACTGCCGAATCAACGCATCCGATTCCGTAAACTCAAGGCTATAGATATGGTCGAGCGCCTTTAAAATAGTCTGCTGAGCCGAAGCGTCATTGAGTAGCTGTGCGGGAGCAATCAGCGGGGCTATCAGGAAGAACAGACTTAAAAGGGTATTTTTCAGAATAGACAAAGCGCTTGGTGTAGTTACGTCGTTTGATTCTATACAGTCAGAAGCGTACTTTTGTTCAATGCGCTTAATCGAACGAAGATTAATTGCTGTTGCTTAGCTATGATTCATTACGAAGAGTTTGTTCTCGATAATGGTCTGCGGGTATTCGTTCACGAAGATGAATCGACGCCCATGGCCGCTGTCAATATTTTATACAATGTTGGGTCACGCGACGAAAATCCGGACAAAACCGGGTTCGCCCATTTGTTTGAGCATTTAATGTTTGGTGGGTCACGCCATATTCCGGTTTACGACGAACCGTTGCAGAAGGTAGGCGGTGAAAACAATGCGTTCACCAGCCCCGATATTACGAATTATTACATTACTCTGCCAGCCGCGAACCTGGAAACGGCTTTCTGGCTGGAGTCGGACCGGATGCTGAGCCTCTCCTTCGATCCGCAAGTACTGGATGTACAGCAAAAAGTGGTTATCGAAGAGTTTAAGCAGCGATATCTGAACCAACCCTATGGTGATGTCTGGCTCAAGCTTCGGCCGCTTGCTTACCAGCAACATCCCTACCGATGGGCTACGATCGGAAAAGACATCAGCCATATCGAAGAGGCTACGATGGACGATGTTAAATCGTTCTTCTATAAATACTACCTGCCCAACAACGCCATTCTGGTTGTAGCTGGCAACGTAACTGTAGAGCAGGTCAAGCAATTGTGTACCAAATGGTTTGCTTCGATCCCGGCAGGCGAACCGTATTTCCGTCGGCTCCCGGCCGAACCGATCCAGACCGAAGCGCGAAAGCTGGAGACCTCCGCCAAAGTTCCTCTCAACAGCTTGTACAAAGTTTACCACATGCCCGGCCGTTTTGAGCCTGGCTTTCACACAACCGATCTACTGAGCGATATGCTGGGCCGCAGTAAATCGTCGCGTTTGTACCAGAAACTCCTGCGCGACACCCCGATGTTCAGCAGTGTAAATGCCTATATTACAGCCTCTATCGACCCCGGACTGCTCGTTATTCAGGGCAATGTCAATAAAGGTGTTTCGCTGGAAGAAGCCGATGCGGCTGTCGAAGCCATTGTGCATGAATTCATTGACCAGCCCGTATCGGAAGACGAACTTGCGAAGGTTAAAAACCAGGCCGAAGCCACATTGGCTTTCTCGGAAGTCGAGTTACTAAACCGGGCCATGAACCTAGCCTACGCAGCCAATGCCGGAAACCCGGATTTAGTCAATCAGGAGGCCGAGCTAATTCAGGCCGTAACCACCGACGACATTCAGGCCACGGCCCGTAAGGTGCTGCGCAAAGAAAACTGTTCAACGCTCTATTACCGGGTTGCCGAATAAAACCAGCGTTTATATGAAAATTCGCGTAGGACAAGGGTACGATGTACATCGACTGGAAGAAGGGCGTCCGTTCTGGCTGGGTGGGATTCAAATTCCGAGTACGTTTGGGCCGGTTGGCCATTCTGATGCCGATGTCGTATGTCATGTATTGTGCGACGCCCTGCTGGGTGCGGCCAACATGCGGAACATCGGCTACCATTTTTCCGACAAAGATCCTCGCTGGAAAGGTGTCGATAGTAAAATTCTGCTCGCTGAAGTGCTGCGTATGGTTCGGGAGGCCGGGTACGAAGTCTCTAATGTCGATGTAACCGTTGTGTTGCAGGAACCTAAACTAAACCCACACATCCCGGCCATGAAAACCTGTCTGGCCAGTGTAATGGCCATTCCTGAAGAAGACATTTCCATCAAAGCCACTACCTCCGAGCATATTGGTTTTGTGGGGCGGGGCGAAGGCATTGCCGCTCATTGTGTGGCGTTAATTTTTCGCTGATTTTTACTATACTGCTAAAAAAAGTATCTTCACTACCCGACTTCGCACGAACCGTTTGGGCTTCGGCAACCTGATAACCTAATGCATATGACTTCTTCTTTACAACCCATCGTTGGCTCGGCCCTCCGCTATGCCCTTGGCTTTTCGCTGTTCAGCCTATCGGTTGTGGCTCAGCCTAAACCCGCCGATATGCCCCTCGGCTTTGAAGAATACGACCCCGTATCGACCCTCAAAGTCCCCGAACACAAGCTTACCCGGTCGAAATATCCATTCATCGACGTACACAACCACCAGTTTCAGATGGACAAAGAGGATTTGCGCAAACTCCTCTCCCAGATGGACAGTCTGAACATGGGCCTGATGGTCAACCTGAGTGGACGCGGCTTTGCGGATAACCAGACCGCCAGCACAAAATTTTTCGACGACGCCCTGACCAATATTCAAAAGACGAACCCCAAACGGCTGGTGCTGTTTACGAACATCAACTTTTCGAACGTAAACGACAAAGGCTGGACCGAGCAGGCCGTTAAAATCCTGGAGGACGACGTAAAGAAAGGAGCCAAAGGGCTGAAAATCTACAAAAGCCTGGGATTCAGTGTAAAAGACGACAAAGGCAACCGGGTTCGGGTCGATGACCCACGTCTTGATCCCATCTGGGCCAAATGTGGGCAGTTGGGCATTCCGGTTTTGATTCATACCGCCGACCCCAAGTCGTTCTGGGACCCGATGGACCGTTACAATGAACGCTGGCTCGAACTAAAGCTCCACGCTGGGCGTAAGCGGGGCCCTAATGACCCGGTACCCTGGGAGCAACTGATTACGGAACAGCACAATGTATTCCGGAAACATCCCAAAACGACGTTTATTGCTGCTCACATGGGCTGGTATCCCAACGACCTGAAAAAGCTGGATAGTCTGATGACTGTTTTTCCCAACATGAATGTCGAGATTGGGGCTGTCATCGCGGAATTAGGCCGCCAGCCAAAGGCCAGTCGTAAATTTTTCGAAAAGTATCAGGACCGGATTCTGTTTGGAAAAGACAGTTGGGTACCCAGCGAATACGCTACCTATTTCCGGGTACTGGAAACTGACGACGAATACTTCCCGTACCACAAAAAGTACCACGCTTTCTGGCGAATGTACGGCATGGGCTTACCCGACGAAGTTCTGAAAAAAGTGTATTACAAAAACGCGCTACGGATCATTCCCGGCCTGGATAAAAGCCAGTTTCCGCAATAATGTCATAACCAAGAAAACAAAGACTCCACAGTGCACGGGGCGAAAATCTCGGTGCTCTTTGTAGAGTCTTTGTTTGAAGAACCATGAAAATCACTGCCATCCATCTTTATCGGTACGATATACCGCTCAAAGCGCCAATTGCCATTTCGCTGGGCCTGATTGAGAACGCCCGAAACCTGCTGGTCGAGATTCAAACCGATGAAAGCATTACGGGATGGGGTGAAGGCTCCCCCTTCTGGATGATCGTTGGCGAAACGCAGGAGTCGGGGCTGGCGGCCGCCCATGATATGGCTAAACTGCTGCTGGGTCGGAATCCACTGGATATAGAAGGATGCCTTAACACCCTGACCCGCTATTTGCCCGGCCATGTTACGACCCGCTCGACGTTCGATATGGCGTTATTCGATATTGCGGCAAAAGCGGCCCGTATGCCCCTTTATCAGTACCTGGGCGGCTCCAAACGGCAACTCGTTACGGACGAAACCATTTACATCAACACCCCTGAACGCATGGTAGACGATGCCCTGCGCATTCAGGCCAAGGGAGCAGAAGCCATCAAAGTAAAGTTGGGCACTACTCTTCACGATGATATTAAACGGGTAGAAGCCATCCGAAACGCCATTGGCGATACAACCCCCATCCGAACCGATGCCAATCAGGGGTGGGACGTGGTAACGGCATTGGGCGTATTACGGGCCATTGGCAACTGGAATGTTCAGTATTGCGAACAGCCCATTAAACGGCATGACATTGCGGGCCTACGTCGAATTCGGCAAGCGTCAACCGTACCGATTATGGCCGATGAAAGCCTGTTCGACGCTACGGATGCCCTTCGGCTCATTCGCGAAGAAGCGGTCGATTATTTTAACATCAAACTATCCAAGAGTGGCGGAATCTGGGAAGCACTCAAGATCAATGCCATTGCTGAATCGGCCGGGATACCTTGTATGATTGGCTGTATGTCGGAGTCACGGCTGGCCCTTACTGCCAACGCTCATTTTGCTTCCGCCCGTCAGAATGTTCGTTTTTATGACCTGGACGCCTGTTTCGAACATGCTGCCGATCCAGTCTATGGCGGCATTACCTACAACGGCTACCTGATCGACTTACCCGAAACCCCTGGCATTGGCGCAGAAATAGATGCCGACTTTCTGAAAAAATGCCAGAAAATGGCCATTACGTTGTAAGGCGGTAGAAACCCGCGATTGTCAATAACTAGAGTTGCGGGCTTCCATCCGCATTCCATGCATGCAAATTACTACCGTTCGATCGGATGCTGATGTTCAGGGGATTTTGGCACTCCAGCAAAAAAACCTCCGCCGAAATGTTCCACTTGCTGTACAGGTCGATCAGGGATTTGTGACCGTTGAGCATGACCCGGCTGTACTAGCACGTATGAACCAGGCAGCTCCCAGCGTCATTGCCAAAGACGGCAATAGCGTAGTAGGCTATGCCCTGACCATGCTTCCTGAATTTGGATCGGAAGTACCAGAACTGCTGCCCCTGTTTGACCTGATCACCAAGCTGACTTACGACGGTAAGCCCTTACCCGAATATGCCTGGTATGTGATGGGACAGGTATGTGTAGCTGATGGGTATCGGGGCCAGAAACTATTCGACCGGATGTTCCAGCATCATCGCGAAGTATATGGCGACCGATTTCAGCTACTGATCACCGATATTTCGGCCAACAATACCCGCTCGTTACGGGCTCATAGTCGCGTTGGCTTCGAGCCGATTCACGAGTTTTACGATCCGGCTATCGGCGAAACCTGGGTAGTGGTAGCCTGGGATTTCAGAAAGGAGTAAATTGGCCGCTGAACAAAGACCTATAGCCAGTCTGACGATTGGCCCAACTGAACCATGCGCCTGCTCATTCTCTTCGTACTTAGCGTCACCTCAGTGGTGGCCCAGCCCTTACCCCAAACTTTCACCCCTGCCAAATCGGCCGCTGATGCGGGTTTTTCGGCCGACCGACTAAAACGGTTAGACACCTGGTTACAAAGCCTGATCGATCAGGACATAGCGCCCAATGCCGTTACGTTTGTGGCCCACAAAGGCAAAGTGGTTCATTATAAAGCGTTCGGGTACAGCAACCTGGCCAAGAAAACTCCACTCAAACGCGATGACCTCTATCGGATTGCCTCACAGTCGAAAGCCATCACGACGACTACGCTTATGACCTTGTTTGAGGAGGAAAAATTTTTGCTCGATGATCCGATCTCAAACTATATTCCTGCCTTTAAAAATCCGAAAGTACTGGTCAGGTATGACAAAAAAGACCCGATTGGCGGTACCTACGAAACGCGTCCGGCAAAAGGCGAAATCACCATTCGGAAATTGCTGAGCCACAATGCGGGTATTCCATACGAGCACCCACTCGATGGTCGCCCCGAATTTAAAGTACCCTTTTTCAATTCAACGGCTCCCGATAAGCTCGAAGATGCGATCAATAAACTGGCCAAACGTCCACTCCTGCGTGATCCTGGAACGGACTCTACCGGCGCGGGCTTTACTTATGGACTGAATACCGACATTATTGGCCGACTGATCGAAGTCCTGACTGGCAAACCGCTGGATGTTGCCATACGGGAACGCGTATTGGAGCCGCTGGGCATGACCGACACCTATTTTTACCTGCCCGATCATAAAGCCAGCCGACTGGTTGAACTGTACGAAAAGTCGAGTATGGACAAACCGCTGACGTTACATACGAACGAAGCCTACCGCAACTCGTCTATTTCGGGGGCTAAAACGTATTTTTCGGGAGGAGCGGGATTGATCAGTTCGGTAGAAGACTATGCCAAACTTTGCCAGATGTTCCTGAACGGCGGCACGTTCAATAGCAGGCGGATTCTGGGTCGAAAAACGGTCGAAATGATGCTCCGTAACCAGATTGGCGCGGCTGAGGTCTGGGATCGGAAAGATAAGTTTGGGCTGGGTTTTCAACTGATTACCGAAAACTCCCATTATGGCGATCAGGCAACCCCCGGTTCATTTACCTGGGGGGGGATGTACTGCTCCGAATTTACGATTGACCCCAAAGAAGAACTTATTCTTCTCATTTTTACCAATGTGCAGCCCTACGCTTATTACAGCGACTTCGTAAAGAAATTCCGAATCGCGGTATATCAGGCACTTGATTAGGCTATTCTCAGACGAAGATGTAGCTAAACTGGCAAATCAGAGGGCCATGGAGTTCCCTCTGATTTGCCGATACCTATCAGCTACCTGCATGCAATGTAATTTGGTTTACCTTTCCGTGCTTAACCAGTTTTGGTTTTTGGTATGCCTTTTTAGGCAATAGCTTAGTGTAACTTTTCATGGTTTTAATCGTTTAAAGTAAGTAAAGATGGGTATACTTAATGCGACCAGTACGTCCTTTACGCATACTTCTTTTGCAATAATAAGGCTATAAAAGCGACATCGCGATGCCGTTAAAGTGCTTATTTAGTAGAAGGTAGTGTGGCCATATACGCATTATGCCAACTTGTTAATGAATGCTTCCAACCCATGATTAAAAAAATTGCTCTTGTACTTGTAGGGGTTTTGGCTGCGCTGGTTGTCTGGCAATGGGATTTGGTCAGTTATGGGTGGATGCAGGCGAAAGGACAATTGAGCGTAATCTGGAACACAAAACCCGTAAACCAGGTGTTGGCAGATCCGACGTACCCCGACTCGTTGAAAAAGCAAATAGAACTTATCCGCGAAATCAAGCGTTTTGCTATAGACTCGCTTGGTTTGGATAAGTCAGGAAGTTACGAATCGTTTTATGACCAGCATGGGAAGCCAATCCTGTGGGTGGTAACAGCCGCAGAGCCTTATCAACTCGTTGCAAAACAATGGCATTTCCCAATCATCGGTACGTTTTCGTACAAAGGTTTTTTTGAAAAAGACCGTGCCGATTCAGCGGTTTCGGAACTTAAACGAACTGGTTTCGATACCCGGATTGGTGAAGTATCGGCCTGGTCGACATTAGGATTTTTAAATGACCCGATCTTGTCCAGCTTTCTGGATAAACCTGTAGGAAGCCTGGCCGAGTTGATTATCCATGAACTGACGCACGGAACGCTGTTCATAAAAAATAGTTTAGAGTACAACGAAAACCTGGCTGATTTCGTAGGCGAATACGGAGCCTTACGGTTTCTGGCCCAAAAGTATGGGAAAGCTTCCGAGCCTTACCAGAACTATCTGGCCAGTAAAGCGTTTTACGAACGATACGATGAGCATATTTTGCGGGGGACCCGAACGCTCGACAGCTTATACCGAACGTTTAAACCTACAACCCTGGCGGCTGTCAAAGATTCACTGAAATGGCAAACCATTCGGCAAATCGTGGCTTCAGCCGACACCATCACCGATCAACGTAAAGCCATAAGTGTACGTTCAATAAAAAAACGGAGTCTTAGCAAACCAAACTTACCCAATAATGCGTACTTTATTGGGTACTTAACCTACCGAAAACAACAGAATCGGTTTCGGCAGGAATTTGAAAACCGATTCGGAGGAGATTTTAAACGATACTTGTCTTACTTAAAAAAGACCTATCCATCTTTATAACTGGAGTCCGGGATGCGGGCATTTGGTACTATGAAGAAGTTATTGATCAGCATTGGTATTCTTTTGGTCCTGAGCACTGGCTTTATGGCGTTAAACACCTATCGTCGTGTCGTCAATACAAGCTTTGGTCCCGGCGAACATCTCGAATACCGGGTTCACTATGGTTTTTTGAACGCGGCCGAAGCCATTGTCGATGTAAGCCCAACTCTATACAAAGTCAACGACCGTCCTTGTTACCGCGTGAACGTCGACGGCCGAACCGTCGGTGCTTTCGATCTGGTTACCCGCATTCGGGACACCTGGCGGTCTTATATTGATACAGCCGCCATTCTTCCTCAGAAGTTCTATACCAATCTTCAGGAAAACAGTTACCGGAAAGAAGAAAATATTACGTTTAATCACGAAACCAATACCGTAAAAGCTGAAGAGCGTACGGAAAAGGATGTGTTCAAGGTCCCCGATAATGTCCACGACCTGATCAGTGGCTATTACTTCCTGCGTACAATCGATTTCAACAGGATCAGTAATGGGCAGGTTCTTGAAGTACCGGCTTTTTACGACGATACCATTTATAATATGAAAGTTCGGTATCGTGGTAAAGCGGTTATCAAAACCAAGCAGGGCAAGATCAATGTCATCAAGCTGAATCCGGTTCTGCCTGCTAACAAGCTCTTTAAAGAAGAAGAGTCGATCCGTATTTTCGTTTCCGACGATGCGAACAAAGTGCCGGTAAAAGTAGAAGTTGACTTCTGGGTCGGCGCTATGGTCATGGATTTGCGCCAGAATAGCGGCCTGAAACAACCCCTTAAGTTCTTTTAATTGTACCCTCTTCTTCATCCATACAAAACCCTCCCCATAGCTATAGGGAGGGTTTTGTATGGATGAAGAAGAAACGTCATTGTACATTCTCTGCTTTAACGACCCGGTTTCTTACTACCTGATTTCAAAACCTCATCGGCCTGGTCGCTTGGCTATTTTTATCAGGATAGGCACACATGTACCCGTTGGGCATACACAGGCCTGTATGTCAACGGAGGTTTCGGCATAACAATCCGTTTCGTTGTAGACCCGTAGCCAATAGATACCGGGCGACTGGATCGGACTCAGAAACCCAGTCGCAGGCAGCAGCGTCTTACCTGACGTTACCGCTACACCTGTATCAAATGAGCTACCTTGTACCAATTCATAGGTTAAAGGCCCTGCTGTCGTAGTAGACACGTTATCTAAGACAATTGTATACGAACCCGGTCCGTTACAGTTTGAATAAATGTTTCCGATTGTTGGCAACGGATTCACCGTAACGGCCCCAATAGTGGTTGCCGTACAGCCGCTACTTGTTCCGACCACGGCGGTGTATACAGTGTTGCCTGTAGGTGTAACCACAAACACGCCGGAGGCATTCACCAGATTACCGGGCAACAGGGTATAACTATTGCCACCCGTTGCGGTTAAACTAGCGGTTTGCCCACTACAGATCGTAGCGCTGGTCAGCGTAGCCACGGGCAGCTCGTTTACGGATACGGTTCCTGTTACACTGGCTACACAACCATTGGCGTTGCTTACAATCACGGTATATGCACTTTGCGAGGTGGGGCTTACGACAAACTCGCCGATAGCACTTACCAGATTATCAGGCAGAAGCGTGTAACTGGTGCCCCCTGTAGCAAGCAGAGTGGCCGACTGGCCTGTGCAGATCGTCGCACTATTTACTGTTGCCGTTGGCAGCGGGTTCACTGTTACACTGGCGACGGCCGATGTGACGCTGTTGCCGATGGTACAGGTGGCGGTGTATGTCAACACCGTAGGGCTGGCGATGCTGGCAAGACTAGCCGTAGAAACCGTTACCGATGTACCACTACTGGGCATAGTCCCGGCCGACCAGTCGATTCTTCCAGTAGCACACCCACTAGCTGTAAGCGTAGCGGGTTGCCCGGCACAAACGACAGCCAATGTCACCTGTATGTCAGCCGCAACGGTACAACTTGATGGCGCTGAATACGTCAGACTGAACACTTGTCCCGCATAGCTTGCACTCAGCGAATGAGGCCCTGAACCCGATGGAAAGCCACTTAACGAGAAAGGCACAGAGGTTGACCCTACGGTTATGGGTACACTGGCCGTTACATTCCCATCCGTTAAAAGGGCGTTATCGGTTATCGAATTGCTGAGCGACATTGTCCCCGTAAGCGTATACTCGTTGGTCAGTGTATTACAGGTACCGGGAGTCACGGCAAGTCCGACGGTAGGTATACAGTTGTTATACGGCAGAAAGGCCGGAACGATTTCATAACAATACGGTCCGTTGTATACAATGACCGAATAACTCGTACCACTGCTACTGACGGGATTAGCCAGTCCCGTATAACTTACACTTCCACTCACTATTGTACGGCTGTTGCCAGTAGCCGTATACGCAGGCGGAATACTAGTGGTGTATAAAAAGGTTTTATCCCCATTCTGTATACCGCTAATATCAATGCGGGCATCACTATTCGCGGTAATACTGCTGACCGGGCAAGTGGCTGGTGTTACGGATACACTCGCCACAGATGTTGGCAGACAGTAAAAACCAACATCAAAGCTATGATCTACTGAGCCGCTGTAGCTGGTGGTGATACTAATTGCCGGTGCGGTGAAGCTTGCGAAAGCAGTTAGTTGCGCATCCGAATCGTTCAGATCATTTCGATAGCCTCCTGTCGCATTCGCTACGGTAAGATGGTATTTTCCACCGCCAGCCGTTAGCAGTGTATCAACAAACTGGCCGTTCGTACCAAAAACAATCTGATAGGATGAGTTGGGTAAAAGGGCAGTCGTTGAACCCGGCACGGTCGACGATGTTGGTGTGTACGTAAAATAATATTCACCAACCGCATCGGTCGTAGTCGTGGCAAGAACAACCCCGTTCTGTAGTAAAGAAACATTGACACCAGGCAGGCCCGCTTCATCTGGGTCCTGTTCGCCATCGTGATCAGTATCAAGCCAGACCCGATTGCCCACCTGCAAATAAGCCGGTAGGTCGCAGGCTAATCCAACCCCGCCCAGGCCCGTAGCTTTACCCAGCGTTCCTCCATCGCCATCTACCGTTTTATACACCACAAATGCACTGGTTGCATTATTGCCCGTAGTATGGGTTCCTGTTTTGTTGCTCAGAAAACGTAATCCACCCGACCAGGACTGGTTGTTGAGCGGGTCCATTGTCGAAGCTACTACCTCACCAGACCCCGGTCGAATAGCCAGAGCCCCATTGGCATTTTCAGAATGCACTAACCCTTGCCCTTCATAATAGAAGTCATCGTTGTAGAACTCACCCCCACCTGGCCCCTGGTTGTTATTGATACTCGAACCCGTATTAGGCCCTGCTTTACCACCATTTTCCAGGATAAACGTACCATTACTAAAATACGCTCTGAGCAAATCTCCTCCACTGATGTTACTGTAATGTTTGGTATCACCAGCATCATCGCTAAAGTTCTGAAAGCCAAGCTGTAGGCCCGAACGATCATTGAATCCCAGTACCATGGACCCATCAATATCAAACTCAATACTGGCCAGAATAGGCTGCGGGTGCATGATAAAATACTCGCCCGTATTAACGACCACAAAATTGGAGAATGAATCTTCCCAGGGGTACCAGCCCCGTATGCTGAAATCCGTACGATCAGGGGCGCCTTTCGGGTAAGTCAGCGGAAAATCGAATATAATCTGGTAGGTTCCCCCACTCCCCAGATTATCACCTGTACCGGGCGTATAGGCATACACAATAGCCCGCAGATCGCTCTTGTCTTTACTAACGGATGCATCGCAAACAGCACCTACATATACCTTCCCCTGATACGTCTTCAAAGCCCAGATCCGGCGGATACCACTGGTACACACATTATCGGCCGGCAACGGGTGAACAGCCCAATCGCTGGGGCCCGGTGCCCCCGAAGGCGGTACCCGAAGTGAATACAATTTGCCATCGTGCAGATTTGTAAACCACAATAGTGACCCATCTTCGGCAATATCCATGTCACCAATACCTACTTTCCCAATGGCCGTAAATGAATCAGGATCGTGGCTGGCGGCAATGGGTAGCCCCTCTAACCCCCTTGCATTATTCGACGGGATTGTCCCCAAATCGATTCCCAGTGTGGTGAGGTCTACATACAGATTTGTATTCGCAGTACTTAATGTGGGGCCCGACATATCGGTAATATAAATACCGCCCAGGCCAGCAGGCCCCAGCCCGACATGCCGACGGAGTACAGCACTCGTGTATAGTCGTTTTGTAAACTTGCTATACGTAGTTCCCCACAAGGACCCAACCTGGCTAGCCGTAGCGAGCGGTTTCATCACACTCATGTTCTTGTTGCCACGCGACGAATACGGAAAAGCAATAAGGGCATCAAGACCGCCAGATGTAGAGCCATTTGGCAACGGGTCTCCGTTAACAAAACAGGGCAGCATAATCAAAGGATCAGTCTGGCAATACTCCTGGGCATTAAGTACCCCCAGGTCAACCCGACAGTCCGGTGCGCTAACAAACTGAACCGTCGTCCGTCCATCCGCTCCGTTTGGGGTTCCATTGCCGGCATAGGTCGGTATATTAGTGAATTCGATCCGAACTGGATACTCTGCCTGCGGAATAGCCATCGTATAGTTACCAATTGAATCGGTCGATGTCGTGTACGTTGTACCCACTCTGGTAATGGCCCGAACAGTAATATCAGGTAATCCGGTAGCCTCGCCATCCTGATGAATACCGTCCGCATTAAAATCTTTGAAAACAGTGCCTCCCAGCCCCAGGCAGGTCAGTGGTGGGCAGGCAGATGGCTTCGTGATCGTTTCAGTGACCGAACAGTTTTGCCCACCTGCGTTATAAGAGACGGTTACAGCAGCGGGTGTGCCATCGGCATCAACCTGAAACGCTACTACTTGCGGAGTATGTACATCGGCGTTTGCTGCGGTCGAAATAGCACGGGTCGTAAACGTCTTGGTAGCACTTCCTAGCTGAACCGTAACCACCCCTCCATCAGGAATAGTCGACCAGCCAATTTCAGCGCTAATGGTTACCTTACTGATTCCACTGACGGAGTAACAACCTGTTTCGCTAAGCTGTAAAGTCAATCCACAGTCATTATCACCAACGGATGCAGTTTGGGGAACGGTTTTATACGTAATCGGTTTTGTGCTGAGCGAATGAGCCACCTTGTCGATATCCTCTTGAAAATGCTTCGGCTTTACTGTAGCTGTTCGGTCATAGGCTGGTGGTGGAACAGCCGTCTTATCCGAATGTAAAATCAATACCAGTTGAAGTGAAATAGGTACAAGTAGTCTTAGTAACATTCCGTTGAAGCTAGAGGATGAACAGTTAACCCATCAACAAATAATATATTATTTATCAAATTCAGTTACCTCTAGTCTACTTATGATTAACACAACAGTAGATTAAATATTCATGTATCAAAAAATAATGACAGACTATAACCTTTAATACATCAGAGATAACCTATTTCATGATTGGCAACATTTATACCATCCAGCCATCCATAGGGATTATCAATTCTCAAAAAGGATAAACAACAGATTGTATTTTATTAAGCGGCTTATAACTCGACAGATTGTCTTTACCCACAAAAATCACACCATTTTATCAACTAACCTACCAAATGCTTTTAACAATAAAGTTACTCATATACCAATAATCACAATTTTTATTTATTCTATACAGCACAATAAGAAACTTATTAGTAAGCTAATGAAGTACTAAGAGTAGTTTTTAATTACCAAAAATAACAATATCGTATAGTATTAATTTGTTCTAGAATCAAGAAGAATCGCCGTATAACTTAAATTCTTGTATTGAACACCGCCTTGATGATACCTTTTATACAATCACGAATACAAAGCACGGCATATTCGAGCTGATTTAAGCGATGCCAGCGTACTGAATGAATGGGTTGTTCATAGGCACCAAAGCTCTGATAGAACTGCCGGACAGAGGGCTTTTCAGGGCTTTCAAAATCGAACAACCACGGAATCGTCTCCCTTTTGTAATCTATATTCTCCTGAATCGTCCGATCAATCAGTAATGTACGGGCATTGCCTTTCCTTCCGGCCTCCGATGCTGCGTTGAAAAGGTAAATAATCCGGTTCCCTTCCTGAGCAAACAGAACACCCGCTTCGATATGTCCATCCCGGACAGCGTATTGAATTCGTCCACAATTGCGCTGAATCAAGGCAGATGTTAGATTTCTGAGCAGGTCATACGCCCACTCCGGCACTCCGCCATCCATCAGCCCGGCGTGATGCCGCCTGAACAAATTCAGGAGTGGTTCCGGGTCCGACGAAAAGACAAGGGTCCAGTTGGCAACTTCCGCCCGACGCAAATTGCATTTACGATCGCGCGAATATTGTTGATAGACCGTCTTGTAATCAGGCGCCAACCCCAGTACGTGTGTAGATGACTGTCGAACGGTATCGAAACCGCTTAGGTCATGAATTGACCGACGCGTGCTATAACTTGATCCATACCGAAACGCATCCGTCAACAGGCGAAAAAACGGGCGAACATCCAACGCCGTATCCCGACTAAAAATATCCAGAAACTGGCAGAAAAACGGCTGATGCACCACCCACTTATACCGAAAACCCGCTACCCCTTTTCGGCGTAGTGGAATCGGCATGACGGCCTCATATTGCCCTGCATCATCCAGAAGGACAATCCCTACCCACGACCATCTGGGCCGTGGCAAAACAGCATCCAGGTACCATGAGTAGCCATAGATAATCCGCTGCGGTGAAGCCGCTACGCAGGTATCCCAGGCTAAAACGTCGATTTGCTCGCGGGAAACCAGATGAGGAACTTTTGCCAAACTGATGAATGACGATAGATAGTACCTCTGAGACGTCAGCCTGCTCTTTTCGTCAACCCTATGTCCGAAATGAGGGGTTACTTAAACTGAGCTTTCAGCTTTTCGATCATATCGCGGGTTTCGGCGTGTTTGGCCACCAGATCACTGATCGTTTGAACGGCGTGAATCACCGTACTATGATCGCGTCCGCCAAAGTGATAGCCAATGGACTTAAGCGACAGATCGGTTTTTTCTTTGGCCAGATACATGGCGACCTGACGGGGGTGTACCAGTTCACGTTTCCGACTTTTCGCTTTCAGATCGGCAATAGTCACGTTAAAGTAATCGGCCACTGCTTCCTGGACCGAATCGATGGTTACTTCCCGATCAGAATCGACTACGATATTTCGGAGGGTCTGCTTCGCCAGCTCCAGATCAATATCGCGCCGATTTAGCGAAGCCTGGGCCATCAGCGAGACAATAACCCCTTCGAGTTCGCGTACGTTTGTATTAACGCTATGAGCGAGGTACTCAATCACATTGTCGTCGATATAGATACCTTCGGTCTGTAGTTTTTTCTGGATAATGGCGATACGGGTTTCCAGGTCTGGTGTCTGCAAATCGGCCGAAAGCCCCCATTTGAAGCGGGAAAGTAGCCGATCTTCCAACCCGTCCAGCGCCCGTGGAGCCCGGTCCGACGTCATGATAATCTGCTTGCCCGACTGGTGCAGGTGATTGAAGATATGGAAGAAAATTTCCTGTGTCTTCTCTTTCTTCTGCAGGAACTGCACATCGTCGATAACCAGCACATCGACCTGCATGTAGAACGACGTAAAGTCACGAATACCATCGGTCCGTACCGCATTCAGAAACTGATTGGTAAACTTCTCCGACGTGACGTACAGAACAAACTTATTATGACTGTTATTCTTGATGTAGTTCCCGATGGCCTGGACCAGGTGTGTTTTGCCCAACCCTACCCCACCGTAAATCATCAGTGGGTTGAAGGAGGTGACTCCAGGGCGCTCAGCCACCGCATAGCCAGCCGAGCGAGCCAGCCGGTTGCAATCGCCTTCCACATAATTCTCGAAGGTATAACTCGGGTTCAGGTACGAATCGAGCGTAAGCGAATCGAGGTCTTTAAGCTGGAACGGGCTTTTAAGAATATCGGGGTTGACGTTGTCGGGCTTGGCCGTTTGGGGGCTTTTGGTCGTGGGCACATTAACCGTTAGCGGTCGATTCTGCTCATTTCCCTTATCGACAATAATCGAGTACTCCAACTGACCTGTTGGCCCGATAGCCGTATCGAGCGCCTTACGAAGCGCGTGTACGAAATTCTCTTCCAGCCATTCGTAAAAGAACTCACTGGGCACCTGAATCGTCAAAACATTCCCATTGAGCCGTAGAGGCACGATGGGTTCAAACCAGGTATTAAAACTTTGTTCGGGAACAATTTCCCGAATAACGTTCAGACAGCGATTCCACACCGTCGTTACTTCACGCTGCATGCCTGTCTGAGTGGTTACATTCACGAGAAACTAATTGTGCTACGGTTGATTCCGCAAAAAAGGAGACAAATATGGGGAAAATATCCGACCAGACCATACAAATGAAGGCATGATTTAAGTCATCATCGCTCCCGCTTCAGCAATGTTAAGCTAAAATTAAGGGATTCAGCTTGAACGTCAAGGGGGTGGCAAAATCCCTTTGAATAATACAACGATGCCCTGTATCAGCGAGTTAAAAACGCATGACTTTCCCGAAAAGATAAAAACGTTACTTTTACAGCGTATCGTCTTAATCGTACTCGATGGACTCTTTTTTTTCGTCATCTTTTCCTCCAACCGACCAATCAGCCTGGCTGGCACAGGTTCAGCGGGAACTTAAAGACGCTGGTGCTTATGAAAGCCTACGCTGGCATACCGACGAAGGGTTTACGCTGGAGCCCTATTATACAGCCGATGATCTAAATCAATTGCCACTTACGCTGATTCAGGACGCGCAGAAGCCGATTCCCGGCTGGGTTAATGCCCCCGAATGTACAGGCTCGAATGAAAAAACGGCCAATGCGGTTCTCAGAGACACACTCGCCAAAGGAGCAGACGGATTAGTGGTCCGGTTACCTGCGAGACCTGACCTCTCGCAGTTGCTAAATGGCATAAAACTGACCGAAACGCCTGTTTACTTTCAGTTTCAGCCGGGAGTCACTTCACAGGAAATAGTCGATGTGGTTCAACGCCTGAAAACCATTGCTCCTTACCAACTCAAAGGGGGCCTACTAACCGATGCTGGTGAAGCAACCGCCCAGATTACTCAATTAACGGCCGATTCTCCCCAGTTTTATACGGTTGGGGTCAGTAGCCACGCTTTTCATCAGGCCGGAGCCACAGCGACCCAGGAACTAGCGTTCCTGCTGGCTTCGCTGGCAGACCGATTCGACCCACTCACAGATGCCGGATTACCGATTGAGCAACTGGCTCAAAAACTCATTCTCTCCGTTTCCATCGGAACCGATTATTTTTTAGAAATCGCCAAACTCAGGGCCTTACGGGTACTCATTCAACGCTTCTTACAGTTTTACCAGGAATCGGCCATAAGGTATCCGATTCAGATCCATGCCCGAACCTCTAGGTTTTACGACTCTACGGCTACTGCCTATACCAACATGATACGAGCCACTACCGAAGCCATGGCAGCCATCATCGGTGGGTGCGATGTATTGAGTATCCACGCGTACGATGCCGTTCTGAATCAATCAAGCGAATTCTCGGAACGAATAGCCCGTAACCTTTCTATCCTGCTGAGCGACGAATCGCATTTAGGCAAAGTTGCTGACCCTTCAGCTGGATCGTATTACGTTGAAAGCCTGACCCATCAGCTAGTGGAAATGGCCTGGGCCCTTTTTACAACCATCGAAAAGCGGGGAGGCATGGCCAAAGCCATAGCCGATGGGTACATACAGGCCGAGCTGGAACGCGCCTATCAGGCTAAAGTAGAAGCGATTAAAAACGGACGCGTGCTGGTAGGGGTCAACAAATTCCGTTTTGACGAGACGACAACGCAAACCCATACCCTAACCACTGAAGAAACAGGATTAGCCGAAAAACGACTGGCCGAACCCTTTGAGTAAACCATGAGACCCGATTTTACCCAGAAAATTCAGCAAGCACCGTCGAACGCAACGTCGCTGGAACCTCTAAAGCCCCAGCATTCACGTTCTGCGCTTTTTACCACGGCCGAGGGTATTAAACTTAAGCCCCGCTTTACGTCTGCCGATGCTGATACCCAGTACGTTTCGTCGTCGCAGGCTGGTATACCACCCTATCTGCGTGGGCCTTATGCCAGCATGTACGTTCGCCAGCCCTGGACAATCAGGCAGTATGCGGGTTTTTCGACCGCCGAAGAATCGAATGCGTTCTATCGCCGGAATCTGGCAGCCGGTCAAAAAGGGTTATCGGTCGCTTTCGATCTGGCTACCCACCGGGGGTACGACTCCGACCATCCCCGTGTAGTGGGCGATGTCGGCAAGGCGGGGGTAGCCATCGATTCCGTCGAAGATATGAAAATCCTCTTCGATCAGATTCCTCTCGATCAGATGTCGGTCTCGATGACCATGAATGGAGCCGTTATTCCGATCATGGCTTTTTATATCGTTGCGGCTGAAGAGCAGGGCGTTCCACCCGAAAAGTTATCGGGCACCATTCAAAATGACATTCTGAAAGAGTTTATGGTGCGGAATACCTACATCTATCCGCCTGAACCGTCGATGCGAATTGTAGGCGATATTTTTGCCTATACAGCCCAGTATATGCCCAAGTTCAACTCTATCAGTATCAGTGGCTATCATATGCACGAGGCCGGGGCACCTGCACACCTGGAGCTGGCCTATACCCTGGCCGATGGACTGGAGTATATTCGAACGGGCTTAAGGGCCGGTATGAACATCGACGCATTTGCGCCAAGGCTGTCGTTCTTCTGGGGCATCGGCATGAACCATTTTATGGAAATTGCCAAGCTACGGGCTGGTCGTTTATTGTGGGCAAACATCGTCAATTCATTTAGCCCCAAAAACCCAAAATCGCTGGCGTTACGAACGCATTGCCAAACCTCTGGCTATAGCCTGACCGAACAAGACCCGTTCAACAACGTCGCCCGGACCACCATCGAAGCCCTGGCGGCTGTACTGGGAGGTACGCAGAGTTTGCATACCAATTCGCTGGATGAGGCTATTGCACTGCCCACTGATTTTTCGGCTCGTATTGCACGCAACACCCAACTGTATATCCAGCATGAAACCAACGTGACACGGACCATCGATCCCTGGGGCGGTTCATACTACATTGAATTTCTGACGAAAGAACTGGTCGAAAAAGCGTGGGTACTGATCCAGGAAGTAGAGCAGTTGGGTGGGATGACCAAAGCCATCGAGACCGGACTGCCCAAACTTCGGATCGAAGAGGCTGCCGCCCGTAAACAAGCCCGTATCGACTCAGGCAAAGACACCATCGTTGGCGTCAATCGCTACCAATCCAGCTCCGACACGTCCATCGAATTGCTCGATATAGACAACAAGGTCGTCCGCGAAGCGCAGATTAAACGTCTGAACGAGATAAAATCCCGACGAGATCCACGAAACGTAGAGGCCACCCTGGCAGCACTAACGCAGGCGGCTTCGAACCCACCCCAACCCTCGCCAGAAAGCCACGAGAGCGGAAACAACCTGCTTGCCCTGGCTGTTGAAGCAGCTCGCGCACGGGCTACACTTGGCGAAATTTCGGATGCTATGGAAAAAGCGTTTGGCCGACACAAGGCTACCATTCGGGCTGTATCAGGCGTTTATTCGGCCGAGGTATCTGACGATGAAAACTTCCGTCTGGCCCGCCAGATGAGTGATCAATTTGCCGAACTTGATGGACGGCGCCCCCGTATTCTGGTCGCTAAGATGGGGCAGGATGGGCACGATCGAGGGGCTAAAGTTATTGCTACCAGTTTTGCCGACCTGGGTTTTGATGTCGACATGGGGCCCCTATTCCAAACTCCGGCCGAAGTAGCTCGTCAGGCAGCCGAAAACGATGTGCATATTGTGGGTGTATCGAGTCTGGCGGCTGGTCATAAAACTCTGGTTCCACAACTGATTGAGGAGCTTCGAAAAATCGGGCGCGACGATATTCTGGTCATCGCTGGTGGGGTAATTCCTGCTCAGGACTACCAATTCCTTTACGATGCTGGTGTAAAAGGCGTATTTGGTCCTGGAACGATCATTTCCGTAGCCGCCCAGAAAATTCTGGCCGAGTTGATGAAGGAATAAGTCTTACACTTAATTCAGCCTGATCAATCCTCCAGTACATTACCAAAAATTGTGTTTTTCAGCAGCAAAGCGCCCAACAGAAAGCTAATGCCCCAGTATAAATACACACGGTAAAAATCCTGGATATCTTCATACACTCTGACGTGTACCGGAGCTTTTTCAAGACGGTTGATATGGGCAAATATGCGCTGCAGGCTCCGGGCGTCGGTAGCCCGGTAGAAACTACCATTTCCAAGGGTGGCAATGGTCTTTAGAATGCCCTCATCGACGGTTCCGGCTTTCACCGACGAAGCACGCCCGACCGCAATGGTGTAAAGACGCATTGAAAAGGCTCTGGCCAGTTTGGCAGCCGTAACCGGGTCCAGGTTTCCGGCCGTATTATCCCCATCGCTCAGGAGAATAATTAGTTTGCTCCGTTCTGATCCGGCCTGTTCAGCATCGGACCGCGTTGTATCGGCCGCTGTGGTAACTGGATCACGCATACGATTGATACACCGGGCCAGCGCATCGCCAATAGCCGTTCCCGAAGTCCGCACCATGCGCGTATTAAGCTCATTCAGGTACTGTTTCAGCAAGGTATAGTCGGTTGTCAGCGGACATAAGGAGAAGGCTTCACCCGCGAAAATCACCAGGCCTATTCGATCATTTTTGCGACTGTTGACAAACGCCTGGGCCACCCGACGGGCAGCGGCCAGCCGATTGGGGGGCAAATCGCTCTCATTCATCGACTCCGACACATCGATAGCCAGCATAATATCGATTCCTTCCGACTGCTCATCGCGCTGCTGTCGGACAATCTGTGGGCGAGCCAATGCGACCAGTAGCATAGCCACACCCACAAAGACACTGACAGGCAACAGATAGCGTAGCAAACTTAACCAGCGATCGAACGGACTGTCTGAACCTATACGTCTTTGTCGAAGCTGCCCAATCGAAATGTTCAACTGCTGCCGGGCATTTCGACCCAAATAGTACCGTAGGAAAAACAGCACCAGAATTCCCGGAATCAGCGAAAGCGCCAGTGGGTGAGCAAAGTGGTATTGTTGCCATTGCACCGAACGAAACCAATAAAGCGAATACCAGGGTTCCATACAGTCAGGCTATTGATGAGGTTTCGGTTGATGGTTCATTCATAGCCCCATTGGCATTGCCGTATCGCTGCAAACGAGCCTGCGCACGACGATACGTTTGTGTAGCGACTTCGCCCAGAAGGCGCAAAGCAGGTTGGGATTGGGGCGAAAACGAACCGCCATAAATCATTCGGTCGGCTTCCCGTAGCGCATCCGTTACACGATCATCAGCCATTTGCTCAGCTAGTTCAGGCGTTGTCATGGAGGTATACGGCAGAGAATCCAGCCGTTCCAGATAAACCTTCCATAAAACGATGGCCTGATTTGCCGTTTCGGAAGCCGTATATGAATTAATATTTCGGCAGAAACGGTTGTATTCATTCAAAAAACGAAGATGCTGCCGGTTGAGCTGATAGAGCCTCCATTGTCGGCTGATGGTTCGCCCAAACAGGGCATACACCAGGAAAGCCACGAAGCCTGCCAACGAAAACCCGGTGGCCAATGCCAGGTAATTAAACTGCTGTTGCAAGGTTGCCAGATCGGTTTCAGTAGCCAGTTTTGGTGTCGGCAAGCGAACAGAATCTGACTTAGCCAGGGGCAACTTCGACCGCAGAAATACCGAATCGACCCGAGACCAAAACGTTGTACAATCGGCATCACCAATGATTCGAATCGGTACCTTCAGGCGTTGAATCGTATCGGTCTCAAAGGAGATGAGTGTATATACGGCACTATCCCGGCTGACGGCCATAGCACCAGTACCTGTCGTTTGGGTTGGGAATACAACTACCTTTTCCACTTGATAAGGCGAAAAATGCTGCGCTGTATCCGGGAATAATACGTCCTTTATGGCAGGATGTCGATAGGTGAGCGAGTATTGAAATGGGCGACCTATCTCAATGCTATCGGCCAAAAAATACCCTTGCAATGGAACCTGTCGCAAGGATCGGTTCTGGGCCAGTGATACTCCGGGTTGCCCAAAAACCAGCAGGAACGCCAATAAAATGATTGTGCGATGAATATAAATCATTTACTTTCTCACCCGGAATAACTCAACAAGTTTTGGTACAAAATCCTCCTGCGAATCGAGGGCCAGGTAGTTGGCATTGTATTGCTTGCAGAGTCGCTCAAGCCGCACCTGATTCTGTCGAAACGTGTCATGCAGTCCATTCCGAAACGCAGCCGATGAGGTATTCACCCAGATCGTTCGCCCGGTCTCTGTATCATGCACAGGAATAATCCCCAGCCGGGGCAGCTTCACCTCCCGCTGATCGTACAAGTGAATAACGACCAGGTCATGCTTTTTCGCCAGTGCCTTCAGGTTATGTTCATATTGCTGATCAATGAAATCAGACAACAGAATCACTACACTCCTACGCTTCAGCGCATTAAGCGTAAACAGCAGCGCATCGGCAATACTGGTCCTTCCCGACTCCGGCTGTAGTTTATACAGGCTCATAATCAACTGATAGCCCGTTTTGAGGCCGTTGGATGGCTTGATGTATTTTTCTTTCTGGTCCGAAAAACAATACATCCCTACGTGGCTGGCTTCCCGAATGGCCGACAACGCCAGTACCCCACATACTTCTTTGGTAGCCGCCAGCTTGTCGCGATAACTTGGCCCCACCTGCTGGGAAGCACTCACATCGACCACAAAAAAAACAGTCTGGTCTTTTTCTTCCCGAAATACTTTTACGAACGTACCGTGCCCTTTGGATGACACGTTCCAGTCGATAGCCCGCACATCGTCGCCGTATTGGTAGGTACGTAAATCCGTAAATTCCAGACCCGTACCTTTAAACACCGACCGAAAACTTCCGCGCATCTGCGAATTAACCGCCTTTCGGATGCGGATGTCGAAGTTTCGGAGCCGTGCCAGGAATTCGTCCATAGATACCAGACGTTATGCTTTTTTAACAACCAATCCCGAACTTTGCCTGACGAGATCAGCTTACAAAGCTATCGTTTTTTCAGTATTCGGCTTACGCAACAAGTGCCTAAACCTCTAAACCAATCCATATGCATCGGAATCATTTTCAATCCTGTTGGAGGAATCTGTTGGTAAGCGGCTGGCTGATGGCTGCCTGTACGGCTCCTGAAGATGAACGCCCGGACAACCTGGTTCCGACCGATCGGATGGCCGATATTCTGACTGAAGTTCATCTGGCCGAAGCGCGGGTCAGTCGCATGGCCTTAACGTCGATCGACTCATCGAATATAGTCTATAAACGCCTGGAAAGCCAGATCATTAATAAATACCAGCTCGATACGGCCGTTTATCGAAAAAGTTACATTTTTTACTCGTCGCACCCGCGTGAGATGGAAACGATTTATCAGCAGGTCACCAAAAACCTGCAAAACATCATCAGTGGAAAAACTAAAAAGGCCCCTGATAACTCACACTGACCCGTATAGAGACTTACCTTTTTGTTCACTATTGATTAAACCCGGTCACCAACAATCTGGCAACTACTTTGGCAAACCCCAATGGGCAAAACAATTGATAACTACCCGCTTGTACAAACCGACCACTCCGGCCCGAAACCCAGTTCAGGAACAACAGTCGGTAACCAAAATCCTGATTAACAATTTTTAATGATTAATTTGTACAAAAAGCGTGGGTTTTGTTGTTGTACAGATAATCCCTCTCTAAACGTAACTAAGAAGCTGTGAAAGAACGTCTGGTCGTTATTCCTACGTATAATGAAATCGAGAATATCGAAGCGATTATTCGGAAAGTGTTCAGCCTGCCGGAGCCGTTCGATATTCTTATCGTCGATGATGGTTCACCAGACGGCACAGCTCAGTGCGTTCGCGATTTACAGCACGACTTTCCCAGCACAGGGCCTTCGCATCGGCTTCATCTGCTCGAACGACGTGGAAAGTTAGGGTTAGGAACAGCCTATATTGATGGCTTCAAGTGGGCCTTATCGCGCGGCTATCGGTATCTGTTTGAAATGGACGCCGATTTTTCGCATAATCCGGATGATTTGGTGCGGTTGTATCATGCCTGTGCCGATGAAAAACCCGACCGGGCCGATGTAGCCGTTGGTTCGCGTTACATCCGGGGGGTCAATGTCGTAAACTGGCCGATGGGCCGGGTGCTGATGTCGTATTTTGCAGGTGTGTATGTCCGATTTATCACGGGCATGTCGGTCATGGACCCAACGGCCGGTTTTGTCTGCTATCGGGCAGAAGTGCTCGAAGTTATCCTGCATAATCCAATCAAATTTGTTGGATACGCCTTCCAGATCGAAATGAAATTCACCTGCTGGAAATACGGTTTTCGGATTCAGGAAGTGCCCATCATTTTCACCGACCGCACAAAAGGAGTTTCCAAAATGTCGTCGAAGATTTTCAAGGAAGCGGTGTTCGGCGTATTGCAGATGAAGATCAGCAGTTTTTTCCGGCATTACATCCCCCGCCGGGAATCTGTAGCCAAAATGGAAGAGTCTGTTGATGCGATCTAGCCTAAGCTGACCGGGCGCCGTTTGGCTTAACCAAGTTACCAAACTAATCTTTATCTTTGGTAACGCGTCATTATTGATCTACTAAAACCCGATTCAGTAGTGTCGTCATTTGCTCAACGCAACTACCAGAAACCGCTCAGCGCGTGGTTGAGACAGGCCCCCACACGGGCCTCTGTTCCGGGCTGCCGATGAGCCGTTTTTGTCCTGGTTAGGCTATCCGTTTTCCTGATGAAACAAGGATTACTTTTCTTAGTATTTACGATTCATTGGTTTGCTCTATATGGGCAACGCACATTTGGTTCCGAGTGGATAAACCCCTCGCAGAAATACCTGAAGTTCTCTACCAATCAGACAGGCATCTACCGAATCACGTATGATGACCTTAAATCGGCTGATGCCTCTTTCCTTCAAACCAATCCCGCCAGCTGGCAACTCTTTTTCCGAGGGAAAGAAACAGCCATCCGTATCGTAGGCCAGCAGGATGGCACGTTCGATGCTCAGGACTATCTGGAATTTTATGGAGAAGGGAACGATGGGAGTCAGGATTCGCTGTTATACCGCCCTCAAAAGCGATTACATCCTTACCAAACCCTATTTTCCGACAAAACAGCCTATTTTCTGACCAGTTCGCCCGGACAAACCGGCAAGCGCGTAGCCGAACAAAACTCCTCAGCTCAGGGCCTTACTGCCGAAAAATTCCACGTTGAAGAAGCCGTTCGGGCTTATACGAGCGATTACACCTTCAACAACCTGAAAGGCATCGAACCCGTTCTTCAGCTAAGTTATTTTGAACCGGGCGAAGGCTGGTCGGGCCCATTACTGACAACCGATTCAACTGGTACCGTATCCATGTCCTTACAAAACCGGGTCAGTACGGTTTCCTGGCCCATCGTATTGGAAGGCATGGTCAATGGACGCGACAATACTGATCATCGAATTACGGTGGATGCCGGAAATGTCGCCCAAATAAATCCGTTGTTAATTTCTGGCTTTGCTTCCCAGACATTCCAGACCACAATCAATCCATCAGGACTTCAGAACGAACAAGTTACGCTCCGATTCAAATCGCAGAAAATCGATAATACGAATAACTTTTCGATCACCTACGTAAAAGTATCGTACCCACAGGCTACGGATATGGCGGGGCAATCGAACAAAGTTTTTCATTTGCCGCCGAACGCTCAATCCACGTCATTACTCGCTATCAAAAACGCACCAGCGGGAGCAATTGCCTACGACATTACGGATAAAGCCAATTGCCGATTTCTGGTTTTGCAGACAGCATCGGGCCAGCCGCAGGCCGTTGTCACGGGCATGAATCAAAAGCGGGATGTTTATGTATCGAGCCAGTTTCTCAAACCGTTGTCGATACAGACGGCCCGTTTTTCGACAAATTTTCCGTCATCAGCCACGTATCTTGTTGTTACGCATTCGTCCCTAAAACAGTCGGCCAGTACCTACGCAGCTTATCGGGCATCCGATGCGGGTGGAAAGCACATCCCTTTTATTGTAGACGCCGACTCACTCTACGACCAGTTTAATTATGGCGAACGAAGTCCGCTGGCTCTTCGGCGTTTTGCCGATTATATGCTGGCCAACACGGCTGTAAAGAACATGCTGCTGATTGGGAAGGCCTGTAGCTACCCCTATTATGTAAAAACCGCCCCTGACGACCTGGTTCCAACCATTGGCTACCCAGGCTCCGACATTTTATTAACTGCGGGCCTGGGCGGTTATCCAGTAAATACCCCCGCCATACCAACGGGTCGGCTGAATGTAACGACGAATGAACAGGTACTGGCCTATCTGGACAAAATAAAACAAGTTGAAAACCCAACCCAGAATGGTCTCTGGCGTAAACACCTCATTCATATCAGTGGGGGCAAAACGAAAGATGAAGCCCAGCGGCTCAGCAGTTCACTGGCCGGATTCGGCACTATAGCTACCAATGGGCTATTAGGTGGGCAGGTTTCCGTCTTCAGCAAGACCACGACAGCCGAGGTCGAAACCATTAATATCTCCCCTTTGGTGAATGACGGCGTTGGTCTGATCACCTTTTTTGGCCACTCGGGTCCTAATATAACGGACATGAATTTTGGCTATGCTTCTCCGCCAGACAATGGGTTGCATAACTCGTCTTTTCCGTTCATGATTTTTAACGGTTGCGGTGCCGGAGAGATTTTTTCGCGTTTCAATACCTTATCCACAGACTGGTTGTTGGCCCCTTCGAAAGGAGCAGCCGTCGTATTAGCGCATTCGTACTGGAGTTTTGAAGGACCTACCGCCTACTACCTTAACAACCTATATACCTCCCTTTTTACAGACGCCAGCACGCTGGGTATGCCCTTCGGGAAAGTGCAGCAACAGCTCAATACGACCATCCAGAAGGGAGCTTACGGCCCCTACGACGAATCTATATTACTGGAAATGGTTTTACAGGGCGATCCAGCTGTAAGCTTATACCCACTTCCCAACCCCGATTTCTCGATTGATTCAAAAGGTCTCTATATTCAGTCGTCGGTAGTAGGCAGTTCCATCAAAAGTAGTGATTCCATCCAGGTCGTTATGCCCCTAGCCAATCTGGGCAAATTCGTAGCCGGTCAGTCCGTTGTTGTATCGGTAAAGAAAACGGCCAGTACCGGAGGAGCCACCACCAATACACTCCGTTTCAATGCCTTTCGTTATCAGGATACGGTACGATATACCATTGTCAAAGACCCAGGTCTGCAAAAGATTGAGGTAATCATCGACCCAGCGAATCAGATCACCGAACTATCGAAAACCAACAACTCGGCAACGCTCACGATCGACTGGTCGCAGGCCGAAAGTGGCAATAGCTATCCCATCAAAGCCCTACCTGACCGCATAAATCCTGAGATCAATGTGTTTATTGATGGGGCTATCCGGCAGAACCGATCCGTTGTCGGGTTAAGTCCACGGGTCGATGTATTTATTCTGGACGAGAACCCCCTTTCCCGACAGGACACCAGTGCGGTAGATGTTTATTTGCGAAGTTGCGAAACCTGCGCTCCCCAGAAAATACCTGCTCAGCTCCTGTCGGTATCGGCTGTTTCGGCCAACCAGCTTCAGGTCACCACGCACTTATCGCTCAAAGCAGGCGGCACGTATCAGCTTATCGTATTCGGAAAAGATGCCGCTGGCAACCGGATTTCATCCCCTTATCGGCTCGACCTGGTTACGCTTTCGAACGAAGAGACCATCACCGTAAACACCTATCCGAACCCTGCCACCAGCTACGTCAAATTTGAATTAAATCTGAATGTAAACGATTTGCCCGTCGAATCCAGACTTATTATCTACAACCAGTCTGGTGTTCAGGTATTTAATAGCTTTGTCCCCGTTTCGACAGGCAAAAATCTGTTGCTCTGGCAGGGAGTTTCAGCGGGGATCTATCCGTATTCACTGCGTTTGACCTGGAAAGATGGGCGAACTGATGAACGAACCGGCAAAGTGATCTGGCAGCCTTAATCTACTTCAGTCGATTACTCGCTATCAATGACCATTTTTGTCGGCTACCTGCCGAAATGATGCCTTTACCAATACAATCGGGCGAAGACTGACAATAGGCCAGGGATGTATTTTCGCGGTATACCAGGCCAATATTCTGTGCATACACGCGGCTGTATTTTTGCTGATTAATCAGCGTTGAGTCATTCGTTCCCAGCACCGATACGGTATTGTCGAACGTTTGGCTACCTACTTTAAACGGGCTTCCTGCATTCTGATAGTGCAGCACAGTATCGGGGTTGGCATTGTAAGTATTCAGGTTCCAGTTTGTAGAAGCCGCAATCGGAAACAGCATCTGCACTTTAGGTACATTGTTGTCCTGGCTAATTACTTCTGAAAGGTTTTTATATACCGTACGAATCGCGTTGATTTGCCAATCCGATTGCGCTGATGGTTTGATGGATTCCTCGATCTGGTAAAATACCTGACCATTCTGCGTATAGGAATTACTAATTTTCTGCTGAATCTGATAGGTCCGTGTCGTTGGGGCGCTGGTCAGTGTATACGTCTCCTGAGTTACCTGATAAATCCAGTAATCACCTGTTTGAATCGGGAAATACGTCGAATCATCGGGGGTCAGGGATGTATCGGCCGATTGGCATCCAAAGCCAAGGTTGATCAGTACCAGCAGGCTAACTTGATAGAGGCTACTTTTTAAACACATGTGGCGGCTTTACAAAAAAATGGTCAGATCGCTCAGGCAAGCTGTCGCCCCGTTGTCAATTCTATAAATTGTGCCCAAGAACGAACCGAAAGCGAAGATACAAAAAGGGCCAGGTTATTACATTTTCAATACGAAACCATGAGCGGCATTGCGGGAATAATTCGATTTGATGGGCAACCGATTGATCCGGATGATCGATCAAACCTGACCAGGCTACTACACCATCGGGGTCAGCCGGCAAGCCAGATTGTTTCTCAGGGCGAGCTATTTGCCCTGGGAGGGACGGTTGAGACGAATCGACCCGCTTCCCTTTATGCGGTTTCGGATGCGGATGTATTCGCCAATACCATCCCGGAGAATCCATTCACCTCTGGCTATTTACAAAAGGGAACAACGGTATTCAATGACTTAAATGCCGATTTTGCCGCCGTACTTTGGGATGAGCGCAATACCCAATTGATCTGTGCCCGAGACCCTTTGGGTATTAAGCCACTCTATTATACGCACCAGCCAGGGCGTTTCTTCGCGTTTGCCTCCGAAATTAAAGCCCTCCTGGCCTTGCAGGATGTTCCTATAAAATCGAATCGCTATAAATTTAAAGAGTATCTGACCTGGTCTACGGTTTATGTACCATACAGTGCCGAAACGTTCTACGAAACCATTTATAGTGTTCTGCCAGGCCATTACGTATCCGTAAACCCACGGTCCATCCAGATTCATCCTTACTGGCAGCCTGCGCTGGGTCGTTTTGAGGGACTGGCAACACCGGAAGACTACAATTCCCTGTTTCAGCAACATTTCACGACGGCGATCCGGCATCGGATTCAGGGTAAACAACGAATAGGTTCGCATCTTAGTGGCGGGCTAGACTCTTCATCCGTCAGTTGTGTAGCCCAATCGCTCCTGCTGGCTCAGCAACGTCCAGCATTACACACGTTTTCCATCGATACCAATCAGCCATCGGCCAGTGAACAGGAGTATGTACAGGCGGTTGTTGACCAGTGGCAACCGAAACATACTACCGTTCGGCCGTTAGCCAATGTACTGGATGCCGTTCTGACCCTACATAAGCTATTCGACCGCCCCGAACACTTTATTATCCCTTCCAGCTTTCATTTGAGTGTTTCGGAACAAGCACAACAAATTGGCTGCGATTTACTGCTGACTGGTCATGATGGCGACAGTACAGCGCCAAACGGGTTTGATTATCTGGAGGCATTACTGACTGCAAACGACTGGGCAGCACTAGAAGAAGCGTGCCGCCAGATGGTAGCGGTACAAGGCTCTAATCTGACCTACCTGAGCGCCAACTGGTCGGCCCTAAGTGAGCAGATGAAGTACGAGAAATTTGTTATCTCCGTTATTGGCTCTGATCTAAAAAAACGCTTCAGAAATCAATCTGGCCCTTCATTTTTAAAAATGCTTATCCAGCAAAAGCGCTTTTTTGGCCTCTCCTCCAACACGATTCTCTCCTTTTTGATCAAACGCATCCAGAACCGATTAACCCATCAATCGTTGATAGATGATGCGTTGAATGCCGATTTTAAAAACCAACTGAAAAACCATCATCCCTCGTTATCGACCCAGAAACTCGTTGCCCAATTAACTACTGAACATCAGGCACCTTTTAATCAAATACTTCACACTACCAATGTCATCTGCAACGAACAGATGAATCACATCGGAGCTTACTACGGCCATACCTATTCTTTTCCATTTTTTGACAAGTCCGTAATTGAATTGGGATTGGCAACGCCTTTAGCAGTACATTTTAATCAGGGACGTGGTCGTGGACTTATTCGAAATGGTTTACGAACCGTATTACCGCAAGCTATTAGATCGAGATATACCAAAGCAAATTTCGTTGAATATGGCACCTTGTCGGCCCAACAATTATATACATCAGTCCGGGAACGACTTACATTACCCAACCATCCAATCTGGGAAATTGTAGACCAAACGATTTTTGAAAAGATTGTTGCCATTGTGTTTAGTTCCAGCTATCCAGCTACTAAAAAAACGCGCTATAATTGGCAACTAAGCCGAATCATTTACCTGGCACTTTGGCTCGATTCTCTGGATGCTAACTGAGGATCGTTATCGCTATTACGCTCTGCACCTGATGGGTTTGATCGATCAGGGAAAAATCGAAGTATAGATTGAAAGACTCGAACAAATACGGTTATAAACCCTAATTCTTTAGGGAAATAGATATATTTCTTTCCAACTTTGAAGAGGCTATACCGGAATAGTCTACTTTTGATAAACGAGCCCAAAACGTTCAGTTTACCTAAAAAATGGCTCTGTGCTCTAAAAAAGAGAGAAAATTGCTTTACAATTAAATAGCTTTTTTCATCCGTTTGGCTCTCCTTCCAGCTTTCTGCGTATCTGGAGGCCATCGACCTTACCTTTTCTGATTTAATCAGTGATTCAATTTGTGGAGGCAATACTAAACCCCAAATTGTATGGCACCAATATAGCCCCGAAAGAAAAACCTGTTTAAAACCAACCGAATCCAGTTCCTTTAACAGAGTCTCCCAATGTACAGGCTTATTTTTCAATAGAAAATATAAATCATTTATATAGTAGATGCGTTGCCAAACGTTGAAAACGCCATGATGCGCGACTAATAAAATAATATTTCGCTCATTTACCAGCGCTGGATTAGAGCGAATAAATGATAAATCAAAAAGCTTATAATAAATATTGAACCCTAAAATGTACCAGTGCAAATCTATTTCAAATGCATTACTACCAAAAAAGGGCTTAAATAAACTGACTTCGAATAAATCGGAAAGGACTGTTTCTCTTTTGTTTTGCCAATGAACGGCATGCTTTTTATTTAATTGATAGCCATACTGTTGAAAAAGATTTGTTGTTCGGAATACGTCTTCTTTATAGATTAATAAATCAATATCACCTGTACTACGTAGACTCGTATCTGGATAACAATTTTCAGCCAGATAGATGCCTTTTAAAGCTATATGATCAATATGGTTTTCGGTTAATAGCTTATCGACAGAATGATAATGATGAAGTTTTAATAAATTATCCGTTGCAGCCTCCCGGCAATCATTTTGCAGACTTGTGAGGAAGCGTTTTGGACAACCAGCGCTTTTTTGCAGTGCCTTGTACAGAAAAGGTTTTAGGCGATGGCGGTCTGCTAACTGATACAGTAATTCCCAGTCGATTGGATTCTTTTCTAAAAAATGGGTCAGCTCAGCCGTTTTCTCCTGATGTACATACAGTTCACATGCCATAAACAGAACCGTAATTTCTGGAGATTGATTAATATGCATTTGCTATACTTTTTTTAAACTATACAGCTAAACCTAACTGATTTTAATACACTGTTCCCAACCACAAACGATAATTGATAGTACGGCAACCGAATATAAGGCTAATCTAGATAAATGAAAAAAGCCTGGTGAGATCGTACGATCAGCACCAGGCTTTTTTCATTTCGGAGAAGCTCAGGGAAGCTATAGCCTCAACCGCCAACAAAGGTAGCCCCGAAACCATCGGTGGCCGAACCAATCTTCAGAGTGAGCTTCTTGACATTACCCAGCACATGNAGCTTGGGCGAGGTGTAGGCCTTCTTCGTGGAAGAGGGCACTGTATGGTTAGACTTTGAGTTCATGAAACAAGGAATTAAATGTGGTGAATTCAGTTGCTGAAAGCGNTNCGAGGAAAACCCCGAACCTATTCGATCACGATCCGATGTTTACGCGTCTGACCCCGCTCTTCTACCGTCAGAACGTACACACCCGTCGACAGCTTGCTGTCTGCTTTCAGCAACACATTATCCCCCTGAACCCCACTCTTCTCCAACGACACCGCATGACCATCCGTGCCGTAGAAGTTCAACCGG
>NZ_KB893197.1 GCF_000374025.1 Spirosoma panaciterrae DSM 21099
AGTCGGCCTTTTTCCACTGGTCAAAATAATAGTATACGGCTTGCCAGTGCGGAAAGCTAGGCGGCAGGTTTCGCCATTGACAGCCGGTGCGTAACATCCAGAAGATGGCATCCATGACGGCACGTAATTGGTGTTTACGCTTGCGTTGAAGGTTAAAAAAAGGCGAAATTGCTGCCCACTGGTAGTCGGTCAGTGGTTGCCACTGCTTAGTCATTACTTTGTTTCTTGGTCGATACAAAGTTGACTCGACTACCAGTCCTTATCAATTCCCCAACAAGCTCTAATGTTATTTTATATTTAGAATTATGAATGAAAGGTATCAAAAGAGGATACGAGTTTTAATCTAGGTATCATGTTATATTATTGATTATCAGTTAATTATGTCATTATTTTTGTCCTTCACATATTTATAAATCAAACTAACATCGGCCAGTTTTTTACCCAAAGATATGCGTACATTCCAAAGGACATTTTAAGCTCATACGGGTAGATTCGGTTTTCTATTGGTAAAAATCTTAAGAAGTAAACATACTCGACTAAGCTATTTGTATAATTTAGAAATCAATAAATATATGACTGTAAGGCAAATGTTTATTAATTAGAAATGAAAATTTTAAAATAATTTCTATCGTATAATGCTTGTTTTTGATACTCCTTTAATTTTGCACAATCACATTTTGTAATTATATTCTCTATAGATTCGAGTGAAATATAAGAATTAGCAAAGTTTATATTATTCAGTATTTCTTTGTCAACTCTAATTAAATTTTTTCCTGCTGATTCATCAAAATATATATTTGAGAAGTCTAAAAAACTATTTTTGTAATCTTGAGGAAAGCTTTCCATTACCACATTTATTAGAAGTGATATTTTTTTTAATTTGTAAAGATAAATTTCTGTATTTCTAGATAGTAATTTTAGTGATTTTTCAGATTCAATCAACGTGCTCTCTTTTAATAAGCTATATCTTTTTAAATTACTAACGTTTTCTTTTAAAATAGTATTTGTCCTAATATATTTAGATAATTCATTGTCAAAATACTCCTTTCCCCTATGCGTATCATAGAATTGCCGGCCTTTAATAAGATCTTTTTCTTTTAAATAATATAGTGCAATAAATGCCAAATCTTCAAAATTTCTCAAGTTACTAATGTTTCTAATGTAATTAAAGGCTTGACCTTGATTGTTAATTACAATTTTATTTAAAAAAGCATTGTATTTAGTGTTACTTAAATAACCTTCTATCAATAGAGTTCCAAGCCCTTGTTTAAGAGTATAATAACTTTCTCTGTCTATATCTAACAACAAATTGAAATTGTCTTTAGACATAACTCCAAGCCAATTGCCAGAAAGCATATCATATATTTTATCAATCTCAGCAATTGATTTTGTTTTGTAGGCCCTATTTAATAAAACTTCCCCAATAATGTTGTAATACTTATTAAATAATTCTGGAGATTCATTATAATCTAAGCTTATTGTTTGTATGATTTTAATTGCATCAGCGTCAGTAATATCATCATTTAATTTATTGACATTATTTAAAAAATCAAGCATACGCTGTTGATTAATTTTTGATTGTTCTTTTTGCGCTTGGAATTTTTCTATTTCTAATTTTATAGAGTCTTGGCGGGTTATCTCTCTAGATTTAGAAACGCTAGATTGTAGTTCTGATTTGTAATTGCTCGACTCTATTTCTCTTTGCCGTGAAACTTCTTGGGCGCTTCTAAGTGCTTCTTTTTGAATTGAATTTTCAACTTCCTTTTGAGCTATAATTAATTTAATATTTTCTCGTTTAGCTTTTTCTGTTTCTAATCTATAGTTTTCTTGATAAGTCCTTTCCTTAGCTTGCTCTGTTGCTTGCTTAGCCTGTTCCGTGGCTTGCTTAGCCTGTTCTACTCCAATTGATTTAATATCTTTACTTTGTTGATTGGCTATAACTGCCATATCTTTTTTGAAGTTTGCCCAACCAATTAATATTCCTGAAATAACTGCTATAGCGCCAACTATTTGCACAAGTGTTTTTACCCATTTTGGAATATCATTTTCCATTTCTTGAGACTTTTTTGATTTCCCCTAAATTATAACAATGTGATTGAATTTTGATCGCTTTGTATAAAATGCTTATTGATTATTAAGAAATAGTTTTGTTTTATATAATTTATATAGATAACAGTAATAAAAATTAAAAATCATTAAAATGAAAAAAAAGCGCTCAAATCATTGATTTTGAGCGCTTTAGTTTTTTGTTTGCAGAGAGAGAGGGATTCGAACCCCCGGACCTGTTACAGTCTTCGGTTTTCAAGACCGACGCAATCGACCACTCTGCCATCTCTCTTTCTGGGTGCAAATATACAAGCCTTTTGAGATTTGTCAACCCATACCCGAGCAATTTGGGGCAAAAAGCCTAATTTTGGCCCAGATTTAAAGAGCGAAAGAGCGAAAGAGGGGAAGAGCGGAAAAGAGCCGCCTTCTCAAACCGCTCTTTCACTCTTTCACTCTTTCGCTCTTTATGGATACCCTCGAAACGCTCCCTACTGTTGAAACCGCCCGGAAACTGGGCCTGTTACCGGATGAATTTGACCGCATTGCCCAGATTCTGGGGCGCAAACCCAACTTTACCGAACTGAGTATCTTTTCGGTCATGTGGTCAGAACACTGTTCCTATAAGAATTCGATTGTCTGGCTTAAAACCCTGCCGCGCGATTCAGACCGGATGCTGGCCAAAGCTGGGGAAGAAAACGCAGGTCTGGTCGATATTGGCGATGGGCTGGCCTGTTCGTTTAAGATCGAATCCCACAACCACCCGTCGGCTCTGGAACCCTATCAGGGAGCCGCTACGGGCGTAGGGGGTATCAACCGGGATATTTTTACGATGGGCGCCCGGCCCATTGCCCAGCTCAACTCGCTCCGCTTTGGCGATCTGAGCCTGACCAAAACCCGCCGATTGCTGCGGGGCGTGGTAAAAGGAATTGGGGATTACGGCAATGCGTTCGGCATCCCAACCGTTGGCGGTGAGATTTACTTTGATGAGTGTTACAATACCAACCCGCTGGTCAATGCGTTTTCGGCCGGGATTGTCGAGGTCGGAAAAGTAGCCAAGGCGACCAGTTATGGCGTTGGCAATCCGGTGTTTATCGTGGGCTCGGCTACGGGTAAAGACGGTATTCACGGGGCTACCTTTGCCTCAGAGGATATTACGGCTGCGTCGACCGACAAGCTGCCGGCTGTACAGGTAGGGGACCCGTTCATGGAAAAACTCCTGCTCGAAGCCACCCTCGAGATCATCGCTACAGGCTATGTGATCGGTATTCAGGATATGGGTGCGGCTGGGATCATCTGCTCCACATCGGAAATGAGTGCGAAAGGGGAGCATGGCATGATTATCGACCTCGACAAAGTACCGACTCGTCAGGCCAACATGGCTCCGTTTGAGATTCTGCTGTCGGAATCGCAGGAGCGGATGCTGGTGGTGATCGAGAAAGGTAAAGAGTCGGTTATTCAGGCTATTTTCGACAAGTGGGATCTGAACTGTGCTCAGATCGGGGAAGTAACACCCCCAACGGCTGAAGGCGGTGGCCGATTGCATTTCTATCGCTATGGCGAACTGGTGGCCGATGTGCCCGCCTACGATCTGGTGCTGGGTGGCGGTGCCCCGCAGTATCAGCGCGAATACAAAGAACCGGCCTATATACAGGAGTATGCCAAATTCGACCCGGCCGATGTCGATGACATCGAAGCGTCGGACATTGCCGATATCGCCAGACACCTGTTGTCGCATCCGAATATCTGCTCACGGAAGTGGGTCTATGAGCAATACGATTCGATGGTGGGAACGGCCAACCGGAGTACCAATGCGCCCTCAGATGCCGCTGTGGTGCGGGTAAAAGGCCCCGGCCTCCCCGAAACCGATAAGTCGATTGTGATTACCGTCGACTGCAACAGCCGGTATGTGAATGCCAACCCGCGTCAGGGGGCTATGATCGCTGTAGCCGAAGCCTGTCGGAATATCGTCTGTTCGGGTGGGGAGCCACTGGCCGTTACCAACAACCTCAATTTCGGAAACCCTTACGTGCCGGAAGTATACTGGCAGTTTGTGGAAGCTGTACAGGGTATGGGCGAAGCCTGCCGTCGGTTCAGTACACCCGTTACGGGGGGCAACGTAAGTTTCTACAACCAAAGCTCCGACGACGGCCCGGTATTCCCGACCCCGACCATCGGTATGCTGGGGTTGATGGAAAACCCGGCGCATCAAATGACCCTGAATTTTAAAGCTACGGGCGATCTGATCTATCTGGTTGGTCCGTCTACCAGCGACATCGCATCGTCGGAATACCTGTACTCGTATCGGGGTATTAAAGCGTCGCCCGCACCCAACTTCGATTTTGAAACCGAATGGCGTGTACAGGAAGGCATCAAAACCATGATTCGCAACGGCTGGATTCAGTCGGCACACGATGTGTCGGATGGAGGCCTGTTTGTTACCCTGGCCGAATCGGGTATGGCTGGTAGCAAAGGATTTTCGATTCAGACCGATACCCGTCACCGGGCCGATGCGTTCCTGTTTGGCGAGAGCCAGAGCCGGGTGGTCATTTCGGTTTCGCCCGATCAGCAGCAGCACGTCGTTGGGTATCTGGAAGACAGCATTCTGCCGTTCCGTTTCCTGGGTACGGTAACCGACGGCGACTTCACCATCGACGAAGCTACGGTTATAACCCTTTCGGAAGCAAAGGCATTGTACGACAATGCGTTAAGTGAAATCATGAAGTGATTAGTCGAACTATAGTATAAAGCGGGTGGGTAGCCCGCTTTTTTTAATGTATATATGCGGGTTAACTACCCGCTTTACTCAATCAAATGACTCAGGATTTAGCCGCGTTAACCCGCGAAATTTGTACGATTGCCATGGAAGCCGGTGCGTTTCTGATTCAGGAGCGACAAAAATTTCAACGGGAGTCCATTGAATACAAGGGACTGAACAATCTGGTTTCGTACGTCGATAAGGAAACCGAAAAACAACTGGTTGATAAACTAAGCCGGTTGCTGCCCGAAGCCGGATTTATCACAGAAGAAGGGACAACCGGCCAGGCGGCCGATCAGAGCGCCCTCAACTGGATCATCGACCCGCTCGATGGCACCGCCAATTTCATTCATGGGCTTCCGGTATTCTCGGTCAGCATCGGGCTGGCACAAGGGAAAACGCCCATTGCCGGGGTCGTTTATGACCCCAACCGCGACGAATGTTTTTCGGCCTGGCAGGGTGGAGGAGCCTATTGCAATGGCACAAAAATCTCGGTTTCGCCTGCAACGGCGCTGGGCGATAGTCTGATCGCCACGGGGTTCCCTTATTATCGCTTCGATCAAATGCAGCGGTACCTGCACATACTGGAGTCGCTTATGCAGCGCACGCATGGGTTGCGTCGGATGGGCTCGGCAGCCATCGATCTGGCGTATGTGGCCTGTGGGCGCTTTGAAGCTTTTTACGAATACAACCTCAATTCGTGGGATATGGCTGCCGGGGTGCTGCTGGTTCAGGAAGCGGGTGGCGTGGTGACTAACTTTAGTGGGGGAGACGATTTTCTGTTCGAGGGCGATGTAGTGGCCGCCTGTGGCGTACACCCTGAACTGATCCAGGCCATTCAGGAACATTGGGAGTGATTCCTAAACGGTAAGCGGTCTAGTCAGGTTTTGCAAATCGGATGAGTTATCCCATCCCAATACGGTGATATTTGTGCTGATACGCTAACGACATTGGGCCGGATGGCCTGCCAGAATTCTTATGCAAGACCTCGATACACTCCGCTACCCCATTGGCGATTTCGTGTACGGAAAAACGTACTCCGCCGAAGACACGCGGCAGCAGATCGCTGCTATTGATGAACTACCTGTCAAACTTACCGAACTCGTAGGCAAGTGGGGCGATGATCGGCTCGATACCCCCTACCGACCCGAAGGCTGGACGGTTCGGCAACTGGTTCACCACATTGCCGATAGCCATATTAATGCCTATGTGCGTACCAAGCTCGGATTGACGGAATCGAACCCAACCATTTCGCCCTATGAAGAAGGTGAATGGGCCAAACTCCCCGATTCAAAACTGGATGTTGCCCCTTCGCTGGTCATTCTACGGAATTTGCATCAGCGCTGGGTAACCATTCTGTCGTCACTTTCCGATGCGGATCTAGAACGTACCTATTTCCATCCGGGCAGTAAACGCGAATTTACGATCCGTGAGGTGATCGCGAATTATGCCTGGCATGGTGAACACCACTACCAGCATGCCTATCGACTGGCCGAACGGAACGGATGGGGGTGAAAATATGTATGATGTATGATATAGGATGTATGCCTCTGGCGAATGGTATATCATACATCGTACATCCTATATCATACCTAGTTATGCAGGAGGTTATTATTTTTCTGGTTTTCGCTACTGCGCTGATCTACCTGGGCTGGCGTATGTATCGTAGTTTTTTTGCGCCGAAGTCGGCCGGATGTGGCAAAGGGTGCGGGTGTGCCGTCGACACAAAGCCGATTGCCCGGCTAACCGAAAAGTGAATATCGACGGGCGAGCTTAACATTTTGTTCATCCGATGGTTTTGTTGTTGCTATGAAAGCTCAACAAATCATCGGAATTTTTATATGTCTTATTGTCCTGGTGGGCTCAGAGGGTTGTAAACGCGTTCGCCCGGATGCGCCAGCCGCTGAGGATTTTGACCCCGCTATTGAAGATCCTGTGTCGTATATGGCGGGGAATCTTACGTTCAATATCCGTGATTTAGAAGCCAAAGTAAACAAGGCGCTCTCCACAACGCTGGTCTCTGAAGAGACGTTTCAGGGACGGAAAGGGGAGGCCTGGCGATTGCGGGTAGAGCGTACAGGCCCTATTCAGATCCGGTACCAGAACCGGCGGGTGTATTTCTCCGCGCCCCTGCAAGTCTGGTACAGCAACCCAATCGGTTTGCGAAAAAGCGAAAACCGAAAAAGTCGGCGGCTCTGTGCATTGGCCGTTAATTTTACCAGCCCGGTAGGGGTTGGCCCCAACTGGCATCTGCTTACCAATTCCCGATTTGAAGAGTACCACTGGACCCAGAAACCAACCGTTCGGCTGTTGGGTATCAAGGTGAGCGTGCAGAAAATTGCCGAAACGATTCTGGATAAGCGTAAGGCCGATATTGAGCAGGCCATCGACCGGGCCGTTCACCGAAGTATCCGGCTCGACAAGCAGGTAAGTAAGGTCTGGCGCGATATGCAGAAACCCTTGCGGGTGGCTAAAAAGCCCGAAAATATCTGGCTCATTCCCAGACCATTTAGTATTGCCGTTGCTCCGGTGATGGGCAATGAACAGCAGATTACCGTACCCATTCAAATTGCGTTTCGGGTCGATACTCGTCTTGGTCCACAGCCAGCCATGGATTCGCTGGAACGCCTACCCCAGCTTTTACGACGCAATTCGCTGCCTGAATCTGCACGTCTGGAAGTGCTGGCAACGATTCCTTATACCGATATAAATCAGGTACTTGCCAAAACCCTGGATCGGGAAAAACTGAATCTGGTGGGTGGAAATGTGAAAATCAAAAAGGCAGTGCTTTATGGAAGTGGGCGGAAACTCATCCTCAAAACGGACGTAGGCGGTGCCATTCACGGCACCCTTTATTTTCATGGTACACCCGTTTACGACACGCTGACCAATACACTACGCATGCGGGATGTGGATTTTGACGTCGATACGAAAGAAAAACTGTTTGCTACGGCCGACTGGCTCCTGCACGATAATCTGCGGGATACCATTCAGGCAGCTATGGTCGTTCCTCTGCGGCATCCGATTTCGACCATTCCCGAAAAAATAGAAACGGCCTTTGCACACGCCAAAGTCGGCCAGAAAACCGATCTTGACATTGATACGTTCCGGCTGGTTCCTCAGCGGATTGTGGTTCGGCCCGAGGGCGTTCAGGTGCTGATTAACGTAAAATCCCGGGTGACGGTAAAAGTAAAAAAGCTCTGATTACTGCTGACTAATTCGGTGAAGGTCGGGTTTCGGACATAGGCCGTTTTACTGCTGGAACCGATACAGGTAAGGAGCCTTGTTGGCTGCCCCTGTAAACTTCTTCTCCAGCCGCTCCAGCACATTCAGGTCCAGAATTTTTTTCTGAAAATTATTACGGGCAAAGGGTTTGTCATAAATGGCTTCATACAGTTCCTGCACCTCTTTCATGGTAAACGTGTCGGGAAGCAGGTTGAAGGCGATCAGCTTTCGGTCAAGGTTTAATCGTAGCGTTTCCAGTGCCTGCGTAACCATTTCATTATGGTCCATGATCAGGGCTGGTAGCTGCTTTACATTGTACCAGTCAACCGAGTCGTCCAGCTCCGATTTTCGAGGGTGCATTTTGTTGATGTCGACCAGGGCGTAGTAGCCAATCGAAACAAAGCGTTTGGCCAGCCACTGAAGGCTGGCTTCATCCAGCATGATCTGCTCTGCCCACTCATCTCGCAGCGACGTAAGCCCTTCAAAAACTTCATGGTTTATCCGGTTGGGCTCGCCAAACACCCGGTACTGCTCCAGGTAAATGTCCTTCAGCCCGGTTCGTTCTTCCAGAATCCGTTTGGCTGCCTGATCAATACTTTCCTCGTGTTTGATAAACCCGCCTGGCAATGCCCAGAACGACCGCTTCATCTTTATTCTGGAAATCAGAACCTTTAGCTCGGCGTCTTTATACCCGAATATGACACAGTCGATGGAGAGTTGATGGAGGAAGGATTGTTCGTCAAATAATTTCATGCGTAATGATGTTCGTGAGGAGTTTTGGCAAGAATGGTACTCTGTAAAGACAAAATAATGAAAAATTTATTGTCTATTTTTTAGACAATAAAAAAACTTATTCCATACCTTTGCTAAGGGGAGCAATAAGTCATTTAAAATCAAAGCGCAACGCACGCTGTCGAAAGCCGGATTCATGAAGAAGGTGGTTAAAATCATAGTGGGGGTTTTTCTGGGCCTCATTATCCTGTTAGGTATTGCCTTGGGCGGGTTCATCTATAAAGTTAAAAACGGTTTTCCGGTATCGTATGAAACGGAAGCCCCGCAAATTACTTTCCCTGCCCATAAACCAGCCATTTTATTGTTCTCTAAAACTACAGGCTTTCGTCATGGCGCGTCGATAGAGGCATCAAAACCAGTTATTAAGGCGCTGGCAGAGAAAAACAACTGGTTTGTTTACGAGACCGAAGAGGGGGGCGTATTCAATCCCGCACAACTGGCCAGGTTCAGTACGGTTATTTTTAACAACTCGACCGGGGAGGTGATTAACGATGAGCAGAAACGTGCGCTGGAGCAATACGTGGAAAATGGCGGTAGCCTGATGGGGATTCATGGCGCTGGCGACGACTCCCACCATTGGGATTGGTATGAACAGAATTTGCTGGGCGCTAAGTTTTCGCACCACCCGATCAACCCACAGTTTCAGGCAGCGGAAATTCTCCTCGATCCGCAGAAGGACAGTCTGTTCAGTCGGCTGCCTCAAAAATGGTCGAATGCAGACGAATGGTATGTTTTTTTTGAAAATCCCCGCAAAAAAGGCTTCAATATTATTTACACCATCAACGGCGAGACCATCAACCCCAGTGGAAATATTCTGTTCATGACCTCAAAAAACTTTGGCATGGGCAAAGACCATCCCGTGGCCTGGTATAAGCAGATGGGCAAGGGCAAGACGTTCTATACCTCTATGGGACATAACGAAACCGCCTGGCAAAACGAAAACTTTGTGAAGCTTATTGAAGCGGGTTTGCAATGGACCTGCCAGTAATGCCGGGAGGCTTTTGAATCGGTCGAATAAACAGTACTAATTAACTTCAATACTCTATGAAACAGCTAGTTAACATGGCAAGGCTGGCTTTTGTACAGGCGTTTATGCTGGTATGTACAAGCCATCTCTTTGCCCAGTCACCCAAAATCAATCTGCTGGTTTTCAGCAAGACAGCGGCTTTCCGACATCAGTCTATTGAAGCAGGTAAAAAAGCCCTGGCGAAGATGGCCGGCGAAAAAGGATTTGGAGTAAGCTTTACCGAAGATGCGGCTCAGTTTACCGAAGCCAATCTGAAAAAATACAACACGGTCGTGTTTCTGAACACTACGGGCGATGTACTGAATAATGAGCAGCAAAGTGCGTTCGAGCGGTACATTCAGGCGGGTGGCGGCTATGTCGGCATTCACGCAGCTACGGATACCGAGTATGAGTGGCCCTGGTACGGTAGTTTGGCGGGTGCGTATTTTCTGGATCACCCCATGCCCAATAATGTGCAAAAGGGGAAGTTCATAGTGGCCATGAAAAACCACTGGGCGACCAAAGGAATGCCCGACGAGTTTGAGCGGACGGATGAGTTCTATAGCTTCAAATCGATCTCGCCTAAAATCAATGTTGTCCTCAAAATCGACGAAAAAAGCTATCAGGGCGGCAAAAACGGGGATAATCACCCCATGAGCTGGTACCATGAATTCGACGGTGGCCGGGCTTTTTACACGGCAATGGGCCATACCGACGAGACGTTTTCGGAACCCCTGTTTCTGAATCACCTCTGGGCGGGTATTCAGTACACCACGGGTGGCGACACGCCAAAGCCGCTCAACTTTGCCAAAGCGCGCCCGGAAGAGAACCGTTTCTCAAAAGTGATTCTGGCCGAAAAACTGGATGAACCCATGGAACTGAGCGTACTGGGCGACGGACGGATTCTGTTTATCCAGCGCAAAGGTGAAGTTCGGCTGTACAATACCAAAACCAAAGAACTGAAGACGATTGCCAAAATTCCGGTCAGCATCAAATACGTCAGCAAGGAAGGGAAAGAGTCAATGGGTGAGGATGGACTGCTGGGACTGAACAAAGACCCGAATTTCGCACAGAACCACTGGATTTACCTGTATTATTCGATACCAGAGGAGTCGAAGAACGTACTGGCTCGCTTTGAACTGAAAGGGGATGAGCTGGACATGGCGTCGAAGAAAGTGCTGCTCGATGTGCCTACCCAACGGGAAGAGTGCTGCCATACGGGGGGATCGATAGCCTGGGATAGAGCCGGGAATCTGTACCTGTCAACGGGCGACAACACAAACCCACACGCATCGAATGGATATAGCCCCAGCGATGAGCGTGAAGGACGTGGCCCCTGGGATGCTCAGAAATCGTCGGCCAATACGGCCGACCTGCGGGGTAAGATCATCCGTATTCATCCCGAAGCCAACGGCACCTATACCATCCCCGATGGCAATCTGTTTCCGAAAGGCACCGCACAGACGCGCCCCGAAATTTATACGATGGGCCACCGCAATCCATTCCGCATTTCGGTCGACCCGAAAACGGGTTTTCTGTACTGGGGTGAAGTGGGGCCTGATGCCGCCAAACCTGATCCGAACCGGGGACCTGCCGGACATGATGAGGTGGGGCAGGCACGTAAAGCGGGTAACTTCGGCTGGCCCCATTTTGTCGGGGATAACAAAGCCTATAACAAATACGACTTTGCAACGAATACTTCGGGTGAAAAGTGGGATGTGAATGCCCCAACCAACAACTCCCCCAACAATACGGGTTTAAAAGTCCTTCCTCCTGCGCAAAAAGCGTTTATCTGGTATCCGTACGATGCCTCTCCGGAGTTCCCGCTGGTGGGTGCTGGTGGACGCAATGCCATGGCCGGGCCGGTTTTTTACAGTGAGGACTTTCAAAATGCCCCCCACGCGTTCCCGAACTACTACGATAAGAAGCTGATCACCTACGACTGGATGCGGGGCTGGATTATGGCCGTCACGATGGACAATGAGGGCAACTATGTGTCGATGGAGCGATTTATGCCCAGCTACAAATTCAGCAATCCGATGGATATGGAATTTGCCGATAACGGTGATCTCTATATGCTCGAATATGGTTCAGGATGGTTTAGTGCCAATGACGATGCCCGGCTGATTCGGATTGAATACAACGGCGGCAACCGCAAGCCTCAGTTGCAAATGGCGGCCAATAAGATGGGGGGCTCTGCTCCGCTGGCACTGAAACTGAATTCGACAGGAACGGAAGACGCCGATGGCGACGCGTTGACCTACACCTGGAAAGTAACTTCAAAAAATGGCTTTAGTAAAGTGGTCAATACACCCGAGGCAAACCTGACCCTGGCTAAACCCGGTGTATACAAAGCAACCCTGACGGTCAATGATGGCAAGGGCGGGATGGCAACCCAGTCGATGGATATTACGGTTGGGAACGAAGCGCCTGTACTTAGCCTGGATATGCCGGGGGCCAACAAGTCGTTCTTTGTGGCCAATAAGCCATTTTCGTACGACGTCAAGGTGAGCGACAAAGAAGATGGTACACTCGGGAAAGGTATTGACCCTGAGCGCGTAGCGGTCAATATTGATTACATGCCCGAAGGGTTTGATAAGGTAGCCATTGCTCAGGGACACCGCTCGGCCGATGCGAATGCGTTACTGGCTACGGGCAAAAAGCTCATCGAAGGCAGCGACTGTAAGGCTTGTCATAGCATCAACAAGAAGTCGATAGGTCCGGCTTATGCCGACGTAGCCAAAAAATACAAAGGCGATAATTCGGCTCTGGAGCGGCTGACCAAGAAAGTGATTGCGGGTGGGGCTGGTGTATGGGGCGAAACGCCTATGTCGGCGCACCCACAACTATCGGCGGCCGATGCTTCCGAAATGGTCAAATACGTGTTGAGTCTGTCGAATGAGTCGGCTACCAGTGCCTTGCCGACCAAAGGAAGCTATACGGCGAAAATCCCGGCGGGCGACAAGGGTAAAGGCGTATACATCGTTCGGGCATCGTACGAAGACAAAGGGGTTAAAGGATTACCGTCGCTGCGTTCTGAACAGACGTTTATGCTTCGTAATGCCCTGATGGATGCCCATGGGTTTGATACGTATGATAACGTCAATAAAATGGCGTATGGGGGCAACAATCTGGCAATTCCTTCCAAATCGGGTGCGTACATGGGGATTAAACAGGTCGATCTGGCGGGGGTATCTGAGTTTCGGGTTATGGCAATAGCGCCTAAGCCGCAACTCAATGCGATAGGCGGTAAGGTTGAAGCACACCTCGATAGCCCAACGGGTAAGCTGATTGGTGAATCGGCCATGATGGAACCTTCCGACAAGATGGATTTCAAACCCAATCAACTGAGCGTTCCGGTTAAATTACCTGTTCCTGCCGACAACAAACCACACGATGTGTATCTGGTGTTTGTCAATCCGTCGAAAGCATCTGGAAGTCTGATGGTTGTGATGGGCGTTGAAGCGGTTCTGAATGCGAGTGCTCAATAAATTTATTCTAAATCCGGTTTAAATCTAATCCTGTTTAATGATGAAAAAAGTAAGTACAATTCTGTTCCTGCTCGTTCTATTTGTATCGGTTAAGGGCTTTTCACAAGCTGCTCCTCCCGCTGATTTCTTTGCGGGTAAGTGGGAAATTACGATATTCGGTACCCCTGATGGCGATGCTAAACTGGTAACCGAACTCATCCGAAAAGATGGCAAACTGACGGGTGAATTAAAAGACCCAACCGGCAAACGCCCCGAAGCCATCCCCATTACCAAGATTGAAGAGGAAGCCAACAAACTGACCATCTATTTCGTAGCCCAGGGAATGGATATAAATGTGAACCTCGACAAGGTGGATGACGATCACCTGAAAGGTTCGCTCCTGGGCATGTTCGACTCAACCGCGTTGCGCATAAAGTAGGAAAGTCAATAGAACACGGATTGGTCTGATTCTTATGCTTTGCGAAAACCTGTGCAAAGCATAAGAATCAGACCAATCCGTGTTTAAACGGGCTTCCAACGCCACAGATACCGACTGGCTGTAGTACGGTACGGACGCCAGGCATCCGCAATTTCGTGTAAGACTTTGTAGAGGGCCCGGCCCGTGACGCCCTGTGTGCGTTCGGGATAGGCCAGGAGCATCCGCTGCCGAATCACCAGATCATCGATTGGAAATACATCCGGCCGATCCAGCACGAACATCAGCAACATTTCCACCGTCCATCGACCGACGCCTTTGATCGGCACTAAATACTGAACAATCGCTTCGTCGGTCATGGAGTCGAGGTGCGTTCGGGCCAGCGAATTAGCCAGCGAAAAGTCAGCTACGCTTTGCAGGTACTTGATTTTCTGGGCCGACAGTCCGGCAGTGCGTAATTCCTCCGTCGTTTTCTGAAGCAGCGCATCGGCCTGTGGGTATTTGTCTGGAAAAAGGGCACGGAACCGGGCGAATATAGCATCGGCGGCTTTCACCGAAATCTGTTGCGACACAATACTCTCCAGAAGGGCCAGATATACATCGTCAGCATAATCATTAAAAATTTTAGGATTGGGAGTCTCAGCGATCAGCCGGGCCATGATGGGGTCCTGCGACAGGTGGGTAAGGATAGCGGATTCGATCGGTTGCATAGCCGGATGAAGTGGGTGCAGGTACGGAGATTTCTGTCAACAAAGATACGGTCCTGAATTGGGTTGGCGGGTAAAAAAACGACAGTCTGGACGCATTTCTCAACCGTTCAGTAGCCTTTTTCTTTCGCCGTAAAGTCCGTTGAATGATCTTTACAGGTGATGGAAAAACTGAACGATCGCTGGTTGCGTCTGGTCGGCGTACCGCTCATTTCAATCGTCTCGAACTTTATCTTTTTTCAACCCGACAACGATGCCCGGCACATCAGTCGGGGGTTAGCGTTGGGCGTGAGCCTGGTGGAGTGCGTGCTGGTGTGGGAAGTGGCCCGGCTGGGTATTCTGGAGGCCCGGCGTCGGTACCCCCGGCTGAATCAGACTACGCCACGCATTGCCGTCCAGGTGATCTGGTTTGTGGTTACCATGATGATTCAGCGACTTGCCCTGGTCTATTTTTACGATCGAACCCAATTTTGGGGCTATCCGATGTCGGAGCGGGCGTATTGGATCAACACCCTGATTCCGTTGCTGTTTGTTGTCCCTCTGGCTACCATTTACGAAGCGCGGTATCTGTATCGGCAGTGGTGGGTGACCTATTACGAAGCCGAGCAGCTCAAGAAAGAAGCTTTACAGAGTCAGCTCGATTCGCTGAAAGCGCAGATAAATCCTCATTTTCTGTTCAATAGCCTGAGTACGCTTTCGTCGCTGGTCGTCGAAAATCCGAAGCAGGCCGAGCGGTTCATCGAAGAACTGGCCTCGGTATATCGGTATGTATTGCAAACAAACGACCAACTGCTCACCTCGCTGGCTACTGAACTTCAGTTTATTCGGGCCTATTTTCACCTGTTGCAGATGCGGTTTGGTCGTAGTGTAGAGCTGGAGATTACGGTCGAAGAACGATACAAAGCCTTACTGATTCCCCCCCTGACTCTACAGTTGCTGGTCGAAAATGCCGTGAAGCATAATGCCGCTTTGCCCACAAAGCCACTCTTGATTCAGATCTATACCGACGAACAGGGCCAGCTTAACGTGACGAATACCGTTCGGAGAAAACAAACCCTGATTCCTTCGAATCGGACCGGCCTCACGAATATTATTACCAAATACCGACTATTGGGGCAACCGGATGTGGTCATCCGTCAATCCGACGATTGTTTTCAGGTCACTGTTCCACTTATTCAGGAAACCCACCATGACTATACTCATCATTGAAGACGAAGAGCCTACTGCCCGGAAACTTCAACGGCTACTAGGTGATATTGATTCTACCCTGAGCGTGGTAGGTATGACCGGGAGTGTGGATGAATCGGTAGCGTGGTTAAAGAGCAACCCCATGCCCGACCTGATTTTTATGGATATTGAACTGGCCGATGGACAGAGTTTCGAGATCGTGAATCAGGTGCCCATAACCAGCCCGGTGATTTTTACGACCGCTTACGACGAGTATGCGATCAAGGCCTTTACAGTCAATAGCATCGATTATCTGCTCAAGCCAATTAAAGAAGAGGAGGTCCGGAACGCGCTGACAAAGCTTCAGCGGTTGCGACAGGTGTTGACACTTCCTGCCCAGACGGATGGTAAATCGGCTCTGGAAACCTCCCTGGCCAATCTGCTTCAACAGTTCAGACAGATAGCCGAAGCCCCGAACGATTCGGGTTACACAGCCACACGTCCACTGCCTGCCTCCTTCCGGGATCGCTTTCTGATCCGACAGGGGCAGCGATTGTTTTCGGTCAATGTCCATGAGATTGCTTACTTCTTTAGCCGGAATAAACTGTCGTTTCTGAAAACCCATGACAGTCAGGAATGGCTCGTTGATTACACCATCGACGAACTGGCCCATATGCTTGATCCACAACAGTTTTTCAGGCTCAATCGGCAGGTAATCGCCCAGCTCGAAGCCGTTGATAAAGTGCATCTGTATTTCAACGGAAAACTAAAGGTCAGTCTATTGCCCGCTTTCGATGACGACGTTGTGGTCAGCCGGGATAAAGCCGGGGAATTGAAGCGGTGGTTGGGTGAATGAAACCGACGATTCGGTCCGTAAAATACGCTGTTCGGTGGTGGTTCTCTTTCATGAACCGTTGGTATCGGCCAGTTTAGCGTCCTCATTAAACACAACGACCAATGAACCGAGTCCTGTATGCTAGCCTATTCATCCTCCTGTTTCGTCTGCCGATTCAGGCGCAACAGCTTAGTCCCGACCAACTCCAGACCGATTTTGCCCGCTTCCGAACGGCACTGGCCGAAGCGCATCCTGAGATGTATCGCTACACACCGAAACCACGTTTCGATTCCCTGTTTGCGGCCACAGCTTCTCAATTGAACAAACCCATGACGCAGCAGGCATTTTACGTAAGCATGGTTCCATTGCTGGTGGCTCTCCGGGATGGGCATATCAAGTGGATCGTGTCGGGACGGGATGAGCATTATCCGTTTTCAACGGACAGACTCTTTCCGCTCAAGCTTTATTTTCTGGGGAATAAAGCCTGGATTGTCGGTAATTACGGGTCAACCCCCGTTCCCGTTGGTGCCGAAGTCATGTCGATCAATGGGGAGCCAATGGCCGCTATTATTCAGTCGCTCTTGCCAAACATGACCTTTGCTGATGGCGACCGGACAGGGGGGAAACTGGAAGATCTGAACAGCTATTTCTCTGGGTATTACGCCACATTCATCGGAGTGCCCGACAGCTTTCAGGTCGCTTGGCGTTCAGGAGCCGCCGTAAAAACCGTAACGCTGGCCCCTGTTACCGAATCGATGATTAAAGCGTATCGGGAACAACATAAAGCAAAGTCCCAGAACCCATTTCGCCTGACTATCTCGGAGAACCAGACCGCCGTAATGACCATCGAACGCTTCTGGAACGAAAAAAACGAGCCAGACTTCAGGCAGTTTTTGAGCGAATCATTCCGGGCTATCAAGCAGCAGGGGATACAGCATCTGGTACTTGATCTGCGTAACAACGAAGGGGGAGAGGAGTCGTGGGGCGTCGAGCTATACAGTTATCTGGCTCAGCGGCCATTTCGGTACTACGACCATATCAGCGTGCGGCAGAAAAAAGGCTTTTCATTTCCGGCCTGGTCCTCAAAACTATACCGGATGGCTAAATGGATCGTGGTGAAAAAGCGCGGAAACGGCTATGTAATGACCCATCATCGGGGGTTACGCACCACCAAACCTAAAGCGGATGCATACGCTGGAAAGCTGTATGTTTTGCTCAATGGAAATAGTTTCTCGGTTACTACCGAATTAGGGGCCAGAATCCACGCCGATAAGCGGGCCGTTTTTATTGGGCAGGAGAGCGGGGGAGGCTATAAGGTAAACAGCAGTGGAATATTCGCGATTACGCAATTACCCAATTCGAAAATTGACCTGGGCATCGGCATGTTTGGCTTCAACATGGCTAATGTGTCAGCATATCCGTATACAGACCGGGGTATTATCCCCGACTATCCTGTAGAACCTACGGCTGAGGATGTCATACACCAGCATGATCCGGTTATGGAGTATGCCCTGAAACACATTCGAAGTCAGACACCTGCACTCACGAAAGACGAGTAAAAAAAGGCTGTCCGATGGGTCAGTCCCGACGGTATTGACTGCGTAACCGACTGACAACGTCGTCGACCAGGTCATCGCGCAGATTGCTGTAGAGTTGCCATCGGGAAGGCGGAAAGGGGTCTGCTGATTTCAACGACTGACCATTTAGCGCCCGGTTGTCGCCCGTAAAACTCTGCCATTCGGTTTGCCAGTTACGACTTTCGGAGATCGGTTCGTCCCACAAAACCTTACCCGACTGGGTGTCGATAGCCCGCATATGCAGGGTTAGGCCACTGCTGATGCTCCGCAGGTAGGTGGTCAAGGTGCCGCTGACTTTCTCCATGATGTCAACTTTGGTTGAGTCGTTGATTTTTTTCTCGCCCACTTTATACATTTGGTTGCTGTACACCGTTGCCGACGAGGACGTGACCGTTTCGCGGGAAGGCATATAATCGGTTACCTGCATCTGTATGGCCTGATGAATCGGAAACCCATCGCCCAATATGGGTTCGCCAGTAGAACCCTCTATTGGGTACAGCCGCACAAATGTCGATGGCTTGGTATTCTGTCGGAGCTTATGTATAATCAAACGCTGTAGTTCCTGATTATCAGATCGGTCCAGTTCGTGAGTCGGGCCAAGGGGTTCAACGGCTACCCGAAGGATGGCAAAATCAAACGCTTCGGCCGCTTTAGGGCGCGCCTGGCGGTAATCGGGTATCCAGTCGAGGGCTTTCAGATAATTCTGATACGCATCTTTAGCCGCCAGTCGATTCTCTTCCCGGTAGGCAAAAGCCTGTTCGGCTACCTCATACCGATCGGCGGCTGCCAGTTGGCGTGTCTCCTGCTGGCGATCCTGGTACGATGTAGGATAGGCCGTAAGCCAGTCGGTGCAGCCCCTGCACGTTGAGTCGTACGCACGGCGGGCATTGTTGGTCAGGACTTGTAACTGCTCATATTCCTGGTAGACCTTTTCCCAGCGGAATGAATCGGTTTCGCCCGTCGTAGCCAGTTTCCGAATGGCGGTCTGATGCAGCTCATACGCGTGAACGAACCCCTGTTTAATGACATCAGCCGCCAGCCGATGCCCCCGTTTCGAGAGGCCCTGTCCTTGTTGAAGCCGAAAAGAAGCCCGTTTTACAGCCAGGTCATAATGACCGTGTCGCAGGGCTGTTTGTCCACTGCTGCAAGCGTAGACGACTAAAGAGAGCAGAACGAGGAAGAGAACCGGGCGGTGCATATGGGTAAGGTACGATTTTTTGAACAGTTGACAACGCAGCGAGTAGTTGGTTTATCTTTGACACCAAAATAAAGCTGACCGTTGGGAGGGCTGACTGAATAATCTATGTCGAAACGTCGACGCAACCGTTCAGCGGAGAAACTGCTGGGCACATCGCCGGGAACGCTTACCTATGTAGGCGTTGAAATTGAACACGCTACCAAAATCAAGCGGATCGAATACAATGCAACGGATTATCGGATCGATGAGCGTAGTAAGCTGAGTGCCTGTCGATTGCCGGGCCTGTCAACGCCCTACGTAAACTGGGTCGATGTCGATGGGATTCATGAGCCTAAAGTTGTGGCGGCATTGGGGCATCAGTATCATTTACATCCGTTATTGCTGGAAGATGTGCTCAATACGGACCAGAAGCCTAAAATCGATACTTACGATGCCCAGTCGGCCAACGGTGATGGCAATGGCGATAAGCAAACCAGCGATGGGGTAAAGCTGAACAGTCCCGTAAGCCCGGTTGTGTTTGTGACGCTTAAAATGCTACACCATAGTCGGCAAAAGCAGGAGATCGATGTCGAGCATGTGAGTCTGGTGCTGGGCAAAAATTACCTGATCTCGTTTCAGGAAGAACGAACCAGAGATATTTTCGAACCCGTCATCGACCGGATCAAAGCCTCGTCTGGCAAAACCCGGCGCAACGGAGCCGATTACCTGCTCTATGCCCTGATGGACGTTATCGTGGACCATTATTTTCTGATCACCGAACGGATTGGCGAAAAGATGGACGAGCTGGAGGAACAGCTTGTACAGGAGCGGGTTACGCAACAAACATTGGCTGTTCTGTACACCCTCAAACGGGAAATGTCCGTAATTCGACGGACCATCTACCCCGTCCGTGATATTGTCAATACCTTGCTGCGGGAAGAGTCGGACCTGATTCAGCACAATACCGTACCATACCTGCGTGACCTGGCCGACCATATGAATCAGGTTATTGAAACCCTGGATTCGTACCGCGAACTGATTTCAGGCATGATGGATGTGTATTACTCCATCGTCAGCAACCGTATGAACTCGGTCATGAAAACCCTGACCATTTTTTCGGCGATTTTTATGCCGTTAACGTTCATAGTTGGGGTATATGGGATGAACTTTGAGAATATTCCTGAACTGCATACGAAGAATGGATACTTTGTGGTGTGGGGTGTGATGGTCGCCGTAACGGTCGGTATGATCGTTTATTTCCGCCGACGCGGCTGGATGTAGTTTTAAATAGTCATTTGATGGTCTTTGATCGCCCTTTGGTAGGCATTTGTCGTAAGTAATGTACGGAGGGGTAACTCCCGGATGAAAGCGATTTAGTAAAAAGTATGAAAACGAAGTTATTTCAATTGGTTAATAAGCAGTGGCTCACCGATTCGCGGCAGGTGACAGGGAAGGCCGAAGACGCCGTATTTTTTGCGATTCAGGGCGAACATCATGATGGGCATGACTACATCGGGGAGTTGTACCGGAAAGGGGTTCGGCAGTTTGTAGTTGAGCGGTCGGCATTGACGCCAGAGCGCCGGACCGAGTGGCTCGCTTATATGGATGCAACCTTTGTGGAGGTAGATAGTAGCCTGCAAACCCTGCAAACACTGGCAGCCGAACATCGGGGGCAGTTTCACATACCCATTGTTGGCATAACGGGCAGTAATGGAAAAACCATTGTAAAAGAATGGCTGGCTCAACTGCTCGAAGCAGGGCCCTCGAATCAGGCATTTGTCATTGCCAAGAGTCCGAAGAGCTATAACTCCCAGCTTGGTGTACCGCTCTCGGTGCATGAACTAACCGATAAACATACCCTCGGTATTTTTGAAGCAGGTATCTCCAAAGCGCATGAAATGAAAGCGCTGGAGGCCATCATTCATCCAACGATTGGCATCTTTACCAATGTCGGAACTGCGCACGATGAAGGGTTTCGAACCCGAAAACAGAAAATAGCCGAGAAACTTCGGCTGTTCATCCATGCCGATACGCTGATCTATTCGACCGATTACACCGAGATCGACGAAGAAGTAAATCTGCTTCTGAAAGCTGTGAATCCCGATATGCGGCTGATTACCTGGTCGTTGTCGGGACGTAAGGCGGTCTATCAGGGAGCGGTTCAGGCTGACCGGCTCCGATTGGCGAAAGGTGAGCAGACCTATACGCTAAAACTGCCGTTTACCGATCCGGCTTCGGTCGAAAACCTGATTCATTGTCTGGTTACGATGCTTGAGTTGCGGCCGTGGTCGGTCGATGAGCTACAGTATCGGCTGAATCGGCTCCGGCCCGTGTCGATGCGGCTGGAACAGAAAGAGGGGATTAACAATAGCATCCTGATCGACGACTCGTACAACAATGATGTGGCCGGACTAAAACTGGCCCTTCGTTTTCTGAATCAGCAAAACCCGCGCGACCGTCGGGTGGTCATACTCTCGGATGTGTTGCAGTCGGGGCAGCCGGAAGATGAACTCTATGCCCTGGTTGGCAATCTGATGCAGATACACGACGTGGCCCAATTTGTTGGTATTGGACCCGTTCTTAGTCGAAATGACCAGTTTTTTGCCCGTAACAGCCTGTTTTATCCCGATACAGAAGCCTTTCTGAACCAGTTTCCGTTTTATGAGCTGCGCGATAGTACGGTACTGGTGAAAGGGGCCAGACCGTTCTCCTTCGAACGAATCGTGGCTCGGCTGGAGCGAAAGGTGCATGGTACTGTACTCGAAATCAACCTGGATGCCCTCACGCATAACCTGAATTTTTACCGGGAAAAAGTAGGAGCCGACACGAAAATTATGGTCATGGTGAAAGCCTTTGCCTATGGCAGCGGAAGTGCAGAAGTGGCGCAGCTCCTCCAGTTTCATCGGGTAGATTACCTGGGCGTAGCCTATGCCGACGAAGGGGTTGCGCTCCGGCAACATGGCGTTCATCTGCCCATTATGGTTATGAATCCGGCTCCCGAAACCTTCTCGACCTTGCTTGAATACGGGCTTGAACCGGAGCTATACAGTATGCGTCTGTTGCGGGAGTGGGGAGAATGGCTTGCTGCGGGAGTGGGGCAGGGGGCAAAGAAGAGCTCCCTTTACCCCCTGCATTTGAAAATCGATACGGGCATGCATCGGCTTGGGTTTCTGGAAGAGGAGATGGCCTCGGTTGCCCAATATATCCGCCAGCATCCATCCATGCACGTAGCAACGGTATTTAGTCATTTGGTGGGGTCTGATGACGCCCAGTTCAATTCGTTTTCGAAGCAGCAGTACGAAACGTTTTTACGGTGTACCGACCTGTTGGAAACGGAATTGGGCTACCGGCCAACCCGCCATCTACTCAATTCGGCCGGGATCGTCCGTTTCCCCGATTACCGGCTGGATATGGTGCGGTTGGGTATCGGCCTGTATGGGGTGGAAGCGAGTGGTATCGATCAGTCCGCTTTGCAAACGGTAGGTACATTGCGATCGGTAATCAGCCAGATCAAAACGGTACGGGCTGGCGAATCGGTAGGCTACAGCCGTCGGGGTGTGCTGGATCACGATGCCCGCATTGCCACCATTGCCATCGGATATGCCGATGGGTTTGACCGACGGCTGGGCAATGGTCGGGGGGAGGTGTGGGTAAATGGAACCCGCTGCCCTACGGTTGGTAACGTATGTATGGACATGACCATGATCGACGTGACGAAGGCGCAGGCCAGCGAAGGGGACGAAGTCACGATCTTCGGAATAGAACTTCCCATTACGGAACTGGCGAAACAAATGGAAACGATTCCCTACGAAATACTGACGGGGATCAGCGAGCGGGTTAAGCGAGTATTCTTTAAAGAAGGAAACTGACCTGCTAAGAATCAGTATTCAAGATGGTACTAAATGTATTTAAAAGCCCTGAAATGGGCTTTTTTTATGGACTTTACTTTAGTCGCACTGTTTCAAACAGAAGCTACTTTTGGAGTAATGAGTTAAGCCCCTTAGCCAGACGTTGTTGAATGGCACGACGCCGAAAGAACCAGATTGCTCAGAAGACCAGACGTTTACTACAGTTATATATTCTATTGATATCTATTTTTGTGAAGTATGCTTTAGTATTGATATAATGAGCATAATATATACTTTAGAGTGAAATTAATTTGGTATGCGTACCCTCTTTTTTTGTCTCTTACTCATTCTGTTTAGTTATTCTGAGTTTATTTATGCTCAACAAAAGGGTTGGCAGGAGTTAACTATTTCCGACGGGTTGTCGCAGGGAATGGTTTTCGATATGGCACAGGACCGGAAAGGCTTCATGTGGATAGCGACCAAAGATGGCCTGAATCGCTACGATGGCTACAATTTTAAAGTATTTACCCACGACCCCTACAACCCGTATAGTATTTCCGATAATGCCTGCTCGGCTTTACTGATCGATCATCAGAATCGGCTCTGGATTGGTACGCTCAACAACGGCCTTAATCTGTACGATGAGCGTACGCAGCGGTTTTTTCATATCGCCATTCGGGATCAAAAAGTGCCCGGTGGTGCCAGTTATGAAATCCGAATCATGACCGAAGATCCTGAAGGAAATATCTGGATAGGAACCGGAACAGGCCAACCCATCAAAATCACCTTGCCAGCTTCTCTTCAGCAGGGTTTTCCGGAGCAGCCCGATTTTACGGATCAGATTCAGCTTACTCAGCTCCAGCTTACCACGAAGGTATACAACAGCCTAAACCTGGATTTTAGCTTTAAACCCAATGGCGAAGGCCTAACAGGCCTCAACAACGGCATTTATGCATTCAACTGGAAAAAACCGATTGGGCTCACCAAACTCAACCAGTTTCAGCAGGATTCCGCCAATATTTTCGACTTCTATCACAATGTCCGGCAGGATTTTCTGGTCATCAGCACCAGTCATCAGATCAAATGCTGGTATAAGGGGGTTCAGAAAACGATTGCTCTCCCGCTCAGTAGCGGTCAGGGCGTAAAAATTAAACCGATCGATGCCCATACAATTGCGCTATCGGTAGCGAGTCATCTCTGGTTCTTTTCACCTGCCGACCTTTTTCGCCAGGAAAGCCTGACCGCACAAAACGCCTTTTTGACCTTTCCCCCCAATTTGTACGCCATTACGAAGCTATTACGGGATAAAATCGGTAACATCTGGGTAGGAACCAGTGGCTATGGCCTCCGCAAATTCAATCCTCGCGTCAACCAGTTTATTTCGTATCTACCCCGAATCTCTCTATCGCAGCTCTACGTCGACCAGCAGGGGCGTACCTATGGCCGCAATCAGGATGCCTATGGGCTCATTGACCGGCCATCGGACCGACTGTTACCTTTTCTGGACAATAAACTACCCGAAGCCGACCGAAGGCAATCCTATATCATGCAGGACCACCAGGGTTTTTTCTGGGTATCGCATACCAATTTTCAAACCCACAAGCCAGCCCTTCTCAAGTTTTCCGACAACTGGAGCCTCCTCAGGAAGTATCCATTACCGACCGGAATCGATTTTGGTTACTGGGCAAACCAAACGCTGGAAGCCCCCGACGGTAAGCTGTGGATGGGAGCTATGAAAGGAAAACTGCTTTGCTTTGATCCCCAGGCCGAAACATTTCAGGTGTTCAGCTACTTATCGGGCAGCAACCACGAAACCGAAACCTATGCCCTGTTTCGCGAGCCCAATGGCACCTTCTGGATCGGTACGCAGCAGGGGCTCATTAAAGCCGAGCATCTGCCCACAAAACCAACCTATACTCATTATAAAAACTCGACCACCAACCAGCAGAGTCTGAGTAATGATTTTGTCTCGAGTCTGGTCAATGACCCGAATGAGCCTGCCCGGTATTTGTGGGTTGGCACCAAAGGCGGAGGGCTCGAACGACTCGATAAGCAGACCGGACAGTTTACCCATTTTACCGAAGCGCAGGGCTTACCCAATAAAGTGGTGTATGGTATCCTGAACGATGACCGTAAAAATCTATGGCTTAGTACCAACAAAGGCTTATCGCGATTCAATCCCCAAACTCTGGCATTTCGAAATTACACCAAGGCCGACGGTTTGCAGGATGATGAGTTCAATACCAGTTCATTTTTCAGAAGTGCGACGGGTGAATTGCTGTTCGGTGGGGTAAATGGCTTAACTCGCTTTCGGCCATCGGACCTACAGGGGCGAGGCAACCAGCGCCCTGAACTGACGATTATCGGACTGAACGTGAATAATAAGGCGGTAGCGGCTGGCGACCCCTCGTCGATCTTGTCGGAGAGCATTGAATATACGCACGAACTGGACCTGAAACATGACCAGAATCTGCTGACGTTCGAGTTTGCGGTAATGGATTATACCAACGTGGGGAAAAATCGATTCCGATACCGGCTCGACGGTATAGACCACGATTGGGTGGAAGCCGGAACCAATCGGTTTGCCAACTATGCCCAGTTGCCGGATGGAAACTACACGCTGACCGTAATGGGCTCCACAGACGGTGAAGTCTGGAGCGATCCGGTAACCTTGCCGATTCGCATACACCCCCCGTTTTACCGGACGTGGTGGGCGTATCTGAGTTATATGATCCTGCTGACGATTGTTTTCTGGCAGCTTTATCGGTTTCAGCGACAACGCCTGCTGCTCCATCAGCAGTTGCTTTATGAGCAGCAGGAGGCCAGTCGGCTGGCCGAGCTGGATACCCTGAAAACCCAGTTCTTTACCAATATTTCCCACGAAATCCGAACCCCCTTGACCTTAATTGTTGGACCCCTCGAACAAATGGCCCAGGAGTTTAGCTTCGACACCCGGTTTTCGCTCCTAAAACGAAACGCTACCCGGTTATTGGGATTAATTAATCAGTTGCTGGATTTAAGTAAACTGGAAGCCGGGCAGTTAAAACCAGAGCTGGCCTCGGGCGATGTCGCGACTTTTCTGCGGTTTATGGCCAGTTCATTTACCTCGCTGGCCGAGAGCCGACAGATCGAGTTTGTGTTTCTGCAGGAAGTAGAAAACTATTGGGCCTGGTACGATCAGGATAAACTGGAAAAAATTGTTACCAATATGTTGTCGAACGCCTTCAAGTTTACACCTTCAGGGGGGCATGTTTGGATGGCGGTGGACTATCAAAACGGTAGCGTTTCTATTTCGGTCAAGGATACAGGTATTGGCATTGCGCGCGAGAAATTGTCTCGCATTTTCGATCGGTTCTATCAGGTCGATGGTCAAGTAAACCGCTCGTACGAAGGCACGGGCATCGGCTTATCGCTGGTTAAAGAACTGGTAAAGGTGCTGGGTGGTACCATTTCGGTCGACAGTACGGAAGGGGTGGGCACGACGTTCCGAATGGAGTTACCGCTAAAACCGATTGAGGCTCCAGAAGTTAGTCAACTGTCTGAGCGTCAGGAAGAGACTGGTTTTCAACAGCGGGCACTGACCTCATACGTTCAGCCGACAGAGGGCGCAGAGCCGGGAAGTAACGCTGGACTGGCTCCGCAGACGGATGTGAAACAGGGAACGAATAAAAAGCAGACGGCAGCATCGGAACCCGTTCTGCTGATTATCGACGACAACCCCGACATTCGTACGTATGTGCGTGGGATTTTCGAGCAGGATTACCAGATTCTGGAAGCGGGTGATGGGCAGCAGGGGTTCGATATGGCCACAGAATCGATTCCGGATCTGGTAATTTGTGACCTGATGATGCCCCGACTGGATGGCTTTGGTTTTTGCCGGGCCTTGAAATCACAGACAGCAACCAGTCACATTCCGGTAATCATGCTGACGGCCAAAGCTACTCTCGAAGATCGGATCGAAGGCTTTGAACTGGGGGCCGATGAATACCTGACCAAACCCTTCAATCAGGTCGAAATTCAGGTACGGGTCCGAAACCTGCTTCGGCAGCGCGAACGACTGGAACAGTACTTTCAGGAGCGACTGGGATTGACGCCCCCTGTGGTTCGGGTGAATGACGAACGGATCAGAAAAGAAGACGCTTTTTTACAGCGTGTTCAGGCGATTGTGGAAGCCCAGTTGACCGACCAGCATTTCGATGTTGAACAACTCTGCGAACGGCTGAATCTGAGTCAGCGCCAATTGGTACGCAAGCTGAAAGCCCTCACAGGTCAAACGGCCGTAGAGTTTATCCGAAACTATCGATTAGAGCGGGCGGCCAAGCTGATTCAGGAGGGTAGGCTGAATGTTTCCGAAGCCGCATATCAGGTCGGTTTTGAAAGCCTTTCCTACTTTACCCGAAGTTTCCAGGAAAAATTTGGTGTATTGCCGTCTGCTTATGTCGATGATCAGGCTAAAACCTGATAAGGCGATATTTTCAGTTTTTTCGTTTCGTTCAGGCTCCAATTGGGGCCTGTTTTTTTGTGTACTGGTTTGGGATGTCCAAAACGAGCAAAAGATTGTCGAAAATGGATTAATAGCAAAGGGGGGATTGAGCGGAGTTTTGAGACAGTCTATTTTGGCTATAACCAGCACAAGCTTCTGTTTCATTTATGAACCGTTTCTACTCACAACGACCCCTGAATGTTGGTCCTTTTGGGGGCAGATTTTTAGTCTCACACCAACCGAACACTACCGGCCAGGGGGCTACTAGGTACTCCTTTGGTGCTACTTGCCAGCGAGTTTTCTGGCAAGTAGCGTTTCTGCTTTTATTATCAAAACCGTTGCTGGCTCAGGACTGGAACCAGATCATCAAAACGGCCGCATCGGACCGACGCACGCTCACCTCCTTAAGTCGGTCGGCTGGTGATAGTTTTGGTGTTTCGATCGCCATTGATGGTGACTATGCCGTAGTAGGAGCAGCTACTGAAGTTAAAGATGCTGAGGGAGGGAATCCGCTCGGTAATGCAGGTTCGGTCGTGGTGTTCAAGCAGGTCAACGGCACCTGGACCCAGATTAAAAAGCTAGTGGCAGCTGACCGGAGGAGTAATGATTATTTTGGTCTTTCAGTGGCCATCAGTGGGAGCCTGATTGTAGTGGGCGCTAATCAGGCGGACTGGGATGGTGCAAGTAGCAACTTTCTAAGTAATGCAGGTTCTGCCTATGTTTTCAGTCGGGACCAGGGGGGCACCGACAACTGGGGTCAGGTCAAAAAACTGGTGGCCGCTGATCGGGGAGCCAATGATCAGTTTGGCACCTCAGTCGGTATTAGTGGGAGTCTGATTGTAGTAGGGGCCTATCTGGAGTCTGAAGATGCTGCAGGAAGTAATACACTCACCAATGCTGGTTCGGCCTATGTATTCAGCCAGAATCAGGGGGGGGCTAATAATTGGGGTCAGGTCAAAAAACTGGTGGCCGCTGACCGGGGTGCCAATGATAAGTTTGGCACCTCAGTCGGTATCAGTGGGAGTCTGATTGTAGTAGGGGCTTATCAGGAGTCTGAAGATGCTGCAGGAGGCAATACGCTCCCCAATGCCGGATCAGCCTATGTATTTAGTCAGAATCAGGGGGGCACCGACAACTGGGGGCAAATAAAAAAGCTGGTGGCCACCGACCGGCAAGGAGGGGATAACTTTGGGGTTTCGGTAGCCATTAACGGCAGTCTTGTAGTAATTGGCGCTATACTAAACGATGGAGATGCGTCGGGGGGCAATACATTTAGTAATTCGGGTTCGGTTTATGTATTTAGCCAGAATCAGGGGGGCACCGACAACTGGGGGCAGATTAAAAAACTGATGGCTAATGACCGGAGTTCCATCGATCTGTTTGGGATTTCGGTCAGTATTAGTGGCAACACCATCGTGATAGGCGCCTATTGGCAAGATGAAGACGCTGCTGGGGGGAATACGTTGAATGATGCGGGTGCGGCTTATGTGTTTAGTAAAGATCAGGGGGGCACCGACAACTGGGGCCCGGTCAAAAAGCTGGTCGCTTCTGACCGGGCTGCCACCGATTATTTTGGATTTTCGGTGGGCATCAGTGGCAATACGATTATGGTAGGAGCCTATCAGGAAGACGAAGATGCATCGGGAGGTAATCCAATTAGTAATGCAGGGTCTGCCTATGTCTTCAATCAGAACCAGGGCGGGGCCGACAACTGGGGGCAGGATCAGAAACTGGTTATGAGTGGTTATTTAGGTGAGAAAAGGTATGGCTGTCGAGTAGCCATTGATGGCGATTATGCAGTGGTAGGCGCCAATCAGGATTATACAGATGCCAGCAGTGGACAGCCTCTACTCAATTCAGGATCGGCCTATGTGCTCAAACGCCAGAATGGTACCTGGACTCAGATCAAAAAACTGATCGCCAGTGACCGGGACGCCAATGATTTTTTTGGCGGTGCAGTAGCCATCAGTGGCAATACCATTGTGGTGGGTGCCAACGGCGATAGCCAGAACGCGACCGGGGGCAATCCGCTGAGTAGTGCGGGTTCGGCTTATGTGTTTAGTCGGGATCAGGGCGGCACCGACAACTGGGGGCAGGTCAAAAAGCTGGTGGCATCTGACCGGGCTGCTAATGATTTTTTTGGCGGTGCAGTAGCCATCACTGGTAACACCATCGTGGTGGGGGCCTATCTGGAAGACGAAGATGCCACGGGGGGGAATACACTTGTGAATGCGGGTTCAGCCTATGTGTTTAGTAAAGATCAGGGGGGGGCTGATAACTGGGGCCAGGTCAAAAAATTAGTGGCTGCTGACCGGGCTGCTAATGATCAGTTCGGTATTTCAGTGGCTATAAGTGGGAATACCATCGTAGTAGGGGCCAATCAGGAAGACGAAGATGCCTTAGAGGGAAATACACTTTTGAATGCGGGTTCGGCTTATGTATTCAGTCAGAATCAGGGGGGCACTGACAACTGGGGACAGGTCAAAAAGCTGGTCGCTGCTGACCGGGGGGCGACGGATTATTTCGCTCAGTCAGTGGCTATCAATGGTAGTACGATTGTGGTAGGCGCCATTCAGGAGTCTGAAGATGCAACGGGAAACAATACACTCGCGTATGCCGGTTCGGCCTATGTCTTTAGCCAGAACCAGGGCGGGGCCGACAACTGGGGTCAGGTCAAAAAGCTGGTCGCTTCTGACCGAGAGAGTAATGACTATTTTGGTTCTTCAGTCACGATTAGCGGTAGCACAATTGTAGTGGGTGCATTGGGAGAATCTGATGGGAATCAACTCGGTGCTGCGGGGGCCGCCTATGTGTTCAATCAGAATCAGGGAGGCAACGATAATTGGGGACAGGTCAAAAAGCTGGTGGCTGCTGACCGGGGAGCCAATGATCAGTTTGGCCGCGCAGTGGACATCAGTGGGGATCAGATCATAGTAGGCGCCTTCGGAGACGATGAAGACGCGACGGGGGGCAATACACTCAGTAACACCGGTTCGGCTTATTTTTTCGAGTTCATGGGAATTACTCTGACAGGCTTTGGCACCAGCCCCGCCACTGTCTGTACAGGTAGTATGACCAGCTTCTCCGCCAGTATCGGCAACCTGACGGGTAGCTACAATTACACCCTCACCAACGGCAGCAGTACCACTAGCGGTACGTCCAGTTCTTCTACCCTGAGTCAGTCCCTGACCGTTACGGGCAGCGGTACCCAGACTTTTACCCTAATCGTCAGTACATACGGTATTTCCAGCGCGGTGACTACATCGCTAATGAGCAACGCAGGGCCAACGCTTTCGGCAGGAGTGAACTTGTCCCAGGCCAATGTGGGCGTAACCGTCAGCCTGACGGCCAGTGGCGCCACCAGTTACCAATGGAGTGCGCCTTCGACGGTGTTGCTGACCAGCCCCGCTACCAGCTCGGCTGTGTCAGCCAGTCTGACCACGGCTGGAGTACAAACCTTTACGGTGGTGGGGACCAGCGGAATTTGTTCCCAGAGTGCGCTGGTAAGTGTGACGGCACTGACGGGTCCCGACCTGTCGGCCATCATCCTGCTGCCGAGTGGCGGCTTCTCGGGGGGGNTCGCGCTCCATCTCGCTTTGCCGCAGTTGCTTACGGAGTGAATCGACTTCTTGTTGAAGACTTTGATCGGTTTTCTTTTCCCCTTTGTCATTAGTCTTCCGCCAGGCATGAATTAGGCTATCGCTAATGCCCATTTTACGGGCCACGGCCATGATGGGTTCACCATTGGCAACTAGCCGCAGCACATCGGCTTTAAACTCGGCGGTATACTTTCGTTTGGGGCGTTGGGATTGGTTCATGGTACACGAAGTTAAAAAGTTTCGTGTCCGGATTTTTAGGACCATATCAAACACCCAATTCAAGAGTGTATATATACATGATCCTGAAATGTTTTTCGCGATAAAGATCGCTGGACGAGTTAAACAGACTCATACGCCTTTCTGGCTATAAGGCTTTCGTCAATGCTAAAAAAAACTCACTTTTTCTCAAAAAAGCACGACCATGAAACGTCACTTCTATTTCCTGATTACGGTCCTAATTGTACTGAATCATGGCTTTTTAATGGGGCAGGTCACTAAACCCACCCTGACCTTTCCTACTGGAGGAATGACCCTGAATTCGGGTACAACGAACGTTTCGTTGCAGTGGGCTCAAAATGAGAGTCATAAGTCTGGTTCCGTTCAATATTTGGTTTACGTAGCCAGAGTAAACGGAACAACTACAGATGTTATCTGGAATTATGAAAATAAAGGGGATGTTGCGGGAGTTTTTTTGGCCTCTTCAAAACTTTATGACGGGCAAACTTATCGCTGGAAGGTAAAGGCCGTAAAAGGGACTGCCTCCGCCGAAAGTAGTGAAGGAACATTCAGTATTGGTTACGTACTTCCAAACAAACCCAGTGCTATCAATCCAGCCAACGGTACGACACTGCCAGCCGGAACCTCTTCGGCCTATTTAAAATGGAGCGGTAGCAATACCGATGGGACTGCCTATTCTGTATCCGCAATGGACAAAACAACAGGTAACGTTATCTTTAACAACACGAACACATACAACAGCACATCAACAAACTCGTTCAATACAACCGATGGTCATACCTATCAATGGTCGGTTAGAGCTAGTAAAAATGGAGGCCCGTTTGCTGAAAGTGCTCTCTTCACATTCAGCGTAGCAAATCTGCCCTTGGCTACGCCAAACCCAATTTCACCTAAAAATAATCAAGAGTATCCGACAGGGACTACTAAAGTTGATCTGGTATGGGATAAGAAAAATAAGGATGGAACAGCTACTTACGAAGTTGGGGTGGTCGATATAACCACGGGTAAACTAATTTGGGATTACGTCAATAAAAACGATGTTGGCGGGACCACCATAACGGGCCTTCAAAATGCCCATACCTATCAATGGGCTGTCCGTTCGGTACGTAATGGCACAAGGAGTGCCCTTAGTCAAGTCTTTAAGTTTAGTATTAAGAAATCGGGCAGCGGTGCACGAATTGTAGCTGATACCAATGCAATAGGCTATTTCTCTGAATATAGCACACCTAGCCTCTATCCAAACCCAGCCAACGGAACGGAGGTTTATTTTAATACCCCTACTTCATTTAAGCTCTACAACTCTGAGGGGATACTTTTAAAAGAATCTGGCATTGAGGTAGGAGGATTTGCTATAGAAAGCTTGGCCAGTGGTATTTATTTTGTTAAAACCAGTAGAGGGGAAACGAGAAGATTGATAATTCAGAAATAGTCGTAGTCCGCAATCGGGTAGTTTAGACAAGTATATACTCTATCTGATTTAAGGTTGATAGGCGGGTAATCCGAAAATTGAAACCAAATACTGAGCACCATCCCCCATTATGCCTGTAGTTGTCCATAATAGGCCAGTTATTCGACAAAACGACCAGTTGTTATCTAGATGTTCTTTCTAATTAAGGACCGAGCTAGTTTCGCTACGCAAGAGTTGCGAGGGTGATCGACCTGGTTGCCCGTTGGCCGGTCAGTTTAGCCAGTTCATTATCATTTCTAATTTATCTGTTATGCCTTATTTTTTACGACTTCATTGGGGGTTGATTGCGATGGTAGGCATTGGTTTGTCAAATTGTGTGACCACAAAAACACAAACGGTATTTCCGACAGCTCCCGGCACGACCAGCAATGCCGAAAACCTCACGCGCGAAACGTCCGACCCCGAAGCCGAAACGTATCCCAGTGTTAGTCCTGATGGAAAGTTCTTATTATACAATTCGTTATTGACGACAACAACCTGGAACTATGATCCGAATAGAGGGTTGAACCGGAATATCGACAAACGGATGAATATAGTTAAGAAGGAGATTGGTAAGCCCGTTCGAAACCCGTTGGTTCAGAATGCTTCTGATCCAACCTGGACTCCCAATGGTGATGTTATTTTTTCCTATGTAAAACCAGTAAAGCCTGTCATTGTCCGATCCAACAACAACGGGATTGGCCTTAATTACATTTCGCAGGGTGAAATGGGCGATGCCGATGCCTCTCCATCTATGACCCATGATGGCAAAAAAGTGATTTTCACCACGCTCATCGGTGGAGCTCGCATGATTTGCTCGATGGATGCCAATGGGGGCTCCTATACCGTTATTACCGAAGGGGACCACCCCCGAACCAATCCGTACGACGATAGTAAACTGATTTACAATAACCGGGTGGGCAACCGGACTCAGATTTTTACGCTCGATCTACGAACTGGTCAGAAAACGCAACTTACGACGGGGGAGTACAATAATTTCGACGGAGCGTTCTCCCGCGATGGTCGCTACATTGCATTCTGTAGCAATCGGGAAAATCCAACACGTAACAACAATCATTTATACGCTATGCGGGCCGATGGTACGGGGTTAATACAGCTTACACAAGGCGAAACCAATGAAGGTGACCCATGCTGGGGTCCGGATGGGCAGATTTATTTCCATTCCAATGCTGAGCGGAATATCAACATCTGGAAGGTACGCCCGCGTTTACAGTAAATCCAAATTTCTATCCATGCCATTTCTTCTCCGACACAGTTTCGACTTAGCTCTTGCGCTTTTGAGTAGGTTTACGTCCATGTTTAGTCATTCTCCTGTTGAATTATCTTCAGGGTCGCTGATTTTCGTAGTGATCGACCCCGTTAGCGTTATCAGACTTGGCCAGCCAATCTGTTGCTAGAGAATGTACGGTTTTTACGGAGTATGGTGGCTCTTTCATCATCCATGCAGATTTAACCGCTTACTGAAAACGTGGAGTGGCAAGTTCAGAACCCCACCACTCAATACTACGTTGCCGCAACGGTTGCAGCCGTTCGAACATCACGGTGAATGTGGCCGACGACAGCAGTGGGAGTTATGATGTGAACCGACTCAACAACGTGTACGCCCGTATTATCAATGGCCTGTAAAGAGGCCTTTATCTGGTTCCTTTTGGTGTTCCCGCACTGATCGGGCCAGAAGCTTAGGGGTTAGTATCTATGTATCTGTTTTCTGGTATTGTATTTTGTTCAGGCTCCGATAGGGGCCTGTTTTTTGTGTACTGGGGTAGGATGTCCAAAATGAGCAAAAGAATGTCGAAAATGGGTTAACAGCGAAGGGCGGATTGTGGGGAGTTTTGTGGAGAGCTGATCGGTGCCCGGAGTAGTGTATCGGTGGGATTCTGGGTGAGTCGAACGAGTGCCAATGGGGGCAGCCGTTCGAACATCACGGTGAATGTGGCCGATGACAATGGTGGGAGTTATGATGTGAACCGATTCAACAACGTCTACGCTCGTATCATCAATGGCCTGTAAAGCCATACCAGGAAGGGCATAGCGTGCCGACGTAAATGTCTTTGCTGGCGTTTCTTTTCACACTCTATCTCTGTGTATGCAAAACGTCTTCTCCTCCTCGAAAGGAAAGCAAGTCCGAATCGATCCCCAACGGGTCCTCTACATGACCGGCGATGCCAACTATTGTTACCTTCATCTGCTGGATGGGTCTGTGCTGTTGATGGCGCGCACCCTGAAATGGTATTCACAGCGGTGGCCGCACTTTCTGCGGGTGCATAAACAGGTGCTGGTTAATCCTACGTACGCCCGTAAGTTTACGCTGGCTCCAAGCCTACGTTTGCCCTCGTATCTGATCATGAGCAATCAGGCGCGGGTGCCCATCTCCCGTCGACGCTTGTCACTGGTGCGACATCAGTTGAACGATCTTCCTTATACCGTTGTCAGACGGGAGGAACTGGAAGTAGCTGAGTTAGTAGGATAGGGTGACCATTGGCGGCTAAAAACGCTGCTTATCATTTATCTGGTTTGGTCGTTTAGGCTCCGATTGGAGCCTTTTTTTGTGTTTTGGGGTGGGATGTCCAAAATGAGCAAAAGAATGTCGAAAATGGATTAACAGCGAAGGGCGGATTGAGCGGAGTTTTGGGGTGTCTGTACGGACTAAAACCATCATAAGCCTCTGATCTGTTTATGAATCACTTCTTCTTACCAATCATTCATTCTATTCGCCTTCTTCTGACTACTGAATCGGGTTTACGTTGGGTTGAGGGCACCCGCCCAGTTTCTGTTTGGGGCAACCGAAATCCAAAGAGTCCGGGAAAGCTTTGGTTTGTAGCGATGCTACTGCTGGTATCCAACACGTTGTTGGCTCAGGACTGGAATCAAATCATCAAAACGGCGGCATCGGACCGACGAACACTTACCAGCTTTGGCCGGGGAGATAATGATCAGTTTGGTACGTCGATTGCCATTGATGGGGACTACGCTGTTGTAGGCGTGCCTTGGGATGCGGAAGATGCTGATGGGGCAAATACGCTCCCCAATGCCGGTTCGGCTCTGGTCTTTAAGCGGCTCAATGGCACCTGGACCCAGATTAAAAAACTGGTAGCTGCTGACCGGGGAGTGGATGATTTATTTGGCCAGTCGGTCGGTATTAGTGGTGGCATCATCGTGGTTGGCGCTTATTTGGAAGACCAGGATGCCTCGGGGGGCAATCCGCTTGGTAACTCGGGTTCGGCATATGTCTTTAGCCGAGACCAGGGCGGTACTGACAACTGGGGGCAAATTAAAAAGCTGGTGGCCAGTGATCGGGCCGTCATAGGCTATTTTGGGTATTCGGTGGCCGTCAGTGGCAACACCATCGTAGTGGGTGCTGTTTTAAATACAACCGATGTCGCGGGAGGAAATTCGTTCAACGGAGCAGGGGCTGCCTACATTTTCAGCCAGAATCAGGGGGGAGCCAACAATTGGGGTCAGGTCAAAAAACTGGTAGCTGCTGACCGGAGTCCGACTGATAACTTCGGCAATTCAGTGGGCATCAGTGGGAGTCTGATTGTGGTGGGAGCCTACCGGGAAGATGAAGATGCTGCGGGTGGCAACACGCTCCAAAATGCGGGTTCGGCCTACGTGTTCAGTCGGGATCAGGGAGGTACGGAAAATTGGGGCCAGGTGAAAAAGCTGGTAGCCGCTGACCGGGGCGCTGACGATCAGTTTGGCTGGTCGGTGGCCATCAGTGGCAACACTATCGTAGTGGCTGCTAATCAGGAAGATGAAGATGCTTCAGGGAGTAATGCAATCAGTAATGCGGGTTCGGCCTATGTGTTTAGCCAGAACCAGGGAGGGGGTGACAATTGGGGGCAGGTGAAAAAGCTGGTAGCCAGCGACCGGGGAGCTGGGGATAGATTTGGTGTTTCAGTGGGTATCAGCGGTAGTACGATTGTAGTGGGGGCTTTTCTTAACGGAGAAGACGCGACGGGGAGTAATATGTTAACGGGTGCGGGTTCGGCCTACGTGTTTAGCCAGAATCAGAACGGTACCGATAGCTGGGGTCAGGTAAAAAAACTAGTGGCATCTGACCGGTCCTCCAATGATCAGTTCGGCATTTCGGTGGGCATAAGCGGTAGTACGATTGTGGTGGGTGCCAACCTGGAAGACGAAGATGCTACAGGAAGCAATAAGGTGACTGATGCGGGTTCGGCCTATGTGTTCAGCCAGAATCAGGGCGGGGCTGGCAACTGGGGGCAGGAGCAGAAAGTAACCATGGTCGATTATTTGGGTGATACAAGATATGGCTATTCGGTTGCTATCGATGGCGACTACGCCGTGATTGGCACCTGTCTGGATTATACAAATGCCACGAGTGAGCAACCCCTGACCTCTGCGGGCTCGGCTTACGTGCTTAAACGCCAGAACGGTAGCTGGACTCAGATCAAAAAGCTGGTCGCCAGTGACCGGGTAGTAGAGGGTCAATTTGGTTCTTCAGTAGCCATCAGCGGTAACCTGATTGTGGTAGGTGCCAGCGGAGATAGTCAGGACGCGACCGGGGGCAATCCGTTGAGTAGTGCGGGTTCGGCTTATGTGTTCAGTAAAGATCAGGGGGGCACAGATAATTGGGGCCAGGTCAAAAAGCTAGTGGCCGCAAACCGGGGGATAAATGGTGNGTTTGGTTCTTCGGTAGCCATCAGCGGCAACCTGATTGTGGTNGGNGCCNGCNNAGATAGTNANGACGCGACCGGGGGCAATCCGTTGAGTANTGCGGGTTCGGCTTATGTGTTCAGTAAAGATCAGGGGGGCACAGATAATTGGGGCCAGGTCAAAAAGCTAGTGGCCGCAAACCGGGGGATAAATGGTGNGTTTGGTTCTTCGGTAGCCATCAGCGGCAACCTGATTGTGGTAGGGGCTATCGGGGATAGTCAGGACGCGACAGGGGGCAATCCAGTCACCCTAGCCGGTTCAGCGTATATGTTTAGCCAGAACCAGGGTGGGGCCAACAATTGGGGCCAGGTCAAAAAGCTGGTGGCTGCTGATCGGGCTGCAAATGATTTTTTTGGTTCTTCGGTAGCCATCAGTGGTAATACTATTGTTGTGGGCGCCAATCAGGAATCAGAAGATGCCACGGGAGGCAGTACGCTGTCTCTCGCTGGATCAGCCTATGTATTTAGTCAAAATCAGGGGGGCGCCGATAACTGGGGGCAAGTCCAGAAATTGGTAGCCTCAGACCGGGCTAGTGGCGATTATTTTGGATTTTCGGTGGGAATTAGCGGTAGCACAATCGTAGTGGGGGCATTTAGAGAATCTGATGGAAGCCAACTCACGAATGCGGGGTCTGCCTATGTGTTCAATCAGAATCAGGGTGGAACCAATAATTGGGGACAGGTGCAGAAACTGGTAGCTACGGATCGTGCGGCTGACGATCTGTTTGGCTGTTCAGTCGCCATTAGCGGCAACACCCTAGTGGTAGGGGCCGATCAGGACGATGAAGACGCGACGGGGGGCAATACACTTAGTAATACCGGTTCAGCCTATTTCTTCGAGTCGACCGGGATTACTCTTTCGGGCTTTAGCGCCAGCCCGGCCACTATCTGCGCGGGCAATCTGACCAGCTTCTCCGCCAGCATTGGCAACCTGACGGGTAGCTACAGCTATACCCTTACCAACGGCAGCAGCACCACCAGCGGTACCGCCACTTCACCCACCCTGAGTCAGCCCTGGACAGCTTCCGGCAGCGGCACCCAGAGCTTTACCCTGATCGTCAGTCAGAACGGCAACACCACCACGGCCACCACACCCCTGACGGTCAACGCCACGCCTTCGGCCAGCCTCCTTCCTTCGAATCCGACTCTGAGCTGCACTACCACCAGCCTCAGCCTGACCGCCACGGGAGGGAGTAGCTACCTGTGGAGCAATAGTTCAACAAATGCCATTCAGAGCATCACCACCCCAGGCACCTATTCGGTAGTGGTCACCGGCTCCAATAGCTGTACGGCCTCAGCCACCACCACCGTCAGTAGCAACACCGTGCTGAGTCTTTCGACGGGAGTGACCTTGTCCCAGGCCAATGTGGGGGTAGTGGTGAGCTTATCGGCCAGTGGGGCTACCAGCTACCAGTGGACTGCCCCTTCGACGGTGTTGCTGACCAGTCCCACCACCAGTTCGGCCCTGTCGGCCAGCCTGACCACAGCCGGGGTGCAGACCTTTACGGTGGTGGGGACCAGCGGAGTTTGTTCCCAGAGTGCGCTGGTAAGTGTGACGGCACTGACGGGTCCCGACCTGTCGGCCATCATCCTGCTGCCGAGTGGCGGCTTCTCGGGGGGGGAGACCAAGGGGCTAGTGATGAAACTTCAGGAAGTGAACGGCTCGGATGCGACGGGCAGTATTGTAGTCACGATTACCGTACCGGCGGGTTACAGTGTGAGCTTCGATAACAGCCTGAGTAGCCTTCTAGTATCGGGGGGTGGTACGGAGAGTGTGCAGAATGAGAAGTGGGAAGTGATCCGCATGGATGGGAGTCAGCAGTTGAGTCTGCGGTTGAAGGGTGGGGAGTCGATCGTTGCCCGGAGCAGTGTATCGGTAGGCTTCTGGGTGAGCCGAACGAGTGCCAATGGGGGCAGTCGTTCGAACATCACGGTGAATGTGGCCGATGACAGTGGTGGGAGTTATGATGTGAACCGACTCAACAACATCTACGCCCGCATCATCAATGGCCTGTAGGGCCTCTGAGAGCTAAAATTTGGGTTTCCAATTTGAAGGCTTGGCATGTAAATGGTTGCCTGTATAGGAAATAAAACCTGGCGTTTGCCGGGTTTTATTTTTTTACTATAAAGGAAAACGTTCAGAAAGTGGTGATAGAAGCGTGTATCAGCTTACGCCAGGGCTTCGGATCGGGTGCATACAAGTGCGCAGTCAATAGATCCGATTTCTCCCCAGGTAGTCACGGGAAAAGCCTGGCCTTTAGTGGTGAGGTTGTGGAAGGCGTAACGAAGGGGTATCCGCAACAACTGGCAAAGGAAGGCATGAGAATGTGTAACTTGTTTGGTGGTTTTGTGTGGTTACTCGTATTTGAATTGTCGAAAATGTGTAATTAACCGATTGGTAAGTATCTGATTACTAAAAATAAGGTCGTTTACAGATGAGCGTTCTTTTTTCGTGCATACGCTAAATGAATTTGGAAGCAGGGGCACACTCGTTCTATCTTCACCAACAAATTTCAAAACAATCAATGGTTTAGGTCGGTTTGTAAAATTGACATCTAGTACATATACTTGTTTCGAATGTCGCTTAGCCTCAGCGTTTTAACCAGTAAATTTTCATGATTCTTATCGTTGATGACAGGCCAGAGAATATAATACCCCTGAAAAAAATCCTGGAGCTGCATCGTTTTTCGGTCGACACCGCCGAATCGGGTGAAGAAGCCCTTAAAAAGATACTGAAAACCGATTACTCCGTAATCATTCTGGATGTCCAGATGCCCGGCATGGATGGCTTCGAAGTGGCCAATGCCATTTCTGGTTTCAGCAAAGCCCGTGATTCGTCCATCATCTTCCTGTCGGCGGTAAATACTGAAAAGCGATTCATAACCAAAGGGTATACGTCGGGAGGGATTGATTACCTTACCAAACCTGTTGATCCAGACATTCTGGTTCTGAAAGTCAAAACGCTGGATAAGCTTTATCAGCAGCAACACGAGTTACGGACCATACAGGATTCACTTCGCAAAGAGGTCAATGTACGCAGGCAGGCACAGGAAGAACTTGCCAAACGCATGCAGGAATTGCAGGCGGTGTTGTCTTCCTTGCCTCAGATGGCCTTTACCATCAAACCCGATGGTATAATCGAGTATGTAAACGAGCACTGGTTTCGGTATTCTCCGGATGCCAACACGTTTCCAGCCATGCACCCCGATGATGAAGAAGTTTGTGACGACTGGCATCAGGCGTTGGAGCGAGGGGAGGAGTTTACCCGCGAAGTTCGGCTCCAGGAACTGGGAACGGAATCGTACCGATACCATTTGCTCCGGATTATTCCGATCGTCCGGGATAGTGGCCGGGTTCGATGGATTGGAACCTTTACCGACATTCACCCGCAGAAACAGGCGGCTGATCTGCTGGAACAACAGGTCAACCTGCGCACCAGTGAGCTACTGCTGAAAAATACCGAACTGGAGCAGACCAATCACGAATTGCAGCAGTTCACCTGGGTAGTTTCTCACGATCTGAAGGAGCCCTTACGGAAAATACAACTGCTAAACGACACCATACGGGAACGGTATCTGAAGGATAATCCAGAAGCCGTGTTCTATCTGGATCGATCGATTCGGTCGTCGGCCCGGATGGCTGAATTGATAAAAGACCTGCTCACCTATTCCCAGCTTTCGGAGCCAGAACCGTTTCAGCCCACCGATCTGAATGGTGTGGTCCAAGAACTTCTTCTTGATTTTGACGATCAGATCAATCGAAAAGGCGCTACGTTCTTCATTGATCCATTGCCTGTACTGGATGCCATTCCGATGCGACTTCGGCAGGTTTTCCAAAACTTACTGAGCAATGCGCTTAAATTTACAAAACCCGATCAGCCACCCATAATACAGATCCGTTCAGAGCGGGTAGCCACCAAAGCCATCGACGCCGAACCCTCACCTGACGGACCTTTCTACCGAATTACCTTCACCGATAATGGGATTGGGTTCGATGAGAAATTCTTAAACCGCATCTTCATTATATTTCAGCGTTTGCACAACCGATCTGCTTTTGAAGGAACTGGTATCGGACTGGCCATCGCAAAAAAGAATATTGACAAACACCACGGGTTGATTTCGGCGCATAGTCGGGTCGATGAAGGTGCTAGCTTTATCCTGATTCTACCCATAAACCAGGTATGATATCGGATGTATGAGGTATGGTATAGGAAGTGGAGAGTAACTATCATGCTATACATCATACATCCTATATCCTGCATCTTAACTCCCACTTTGTAGCTTTCCTCTTATATGCCGCGTTACTCTACATCCAATTCGGTCGTTCGACAGTTGCAGATTGTCTTCTCGTTCTCGACGCTTTTGCTACTGATCAGCCTGATAGCGTCGTTTTACAGCATTCAGCAACTGATCGAGAATTCGAAACTAGTTAATCACACCAATGAGGTGCTCATTGAGTCGGAGAATGTTATCTCGTACATGAAAGATGCCGAAACGGCGCAGCGTGGGTACGTGATTACACTTGATCCCCTTTTTTTACAGCCCTATAATGGTAGTTATGAAAAAGTAGCCCGGAGTTTAGGCCGTGTACAGGAATTAACGGGCGATAATGCGCCACAACAGAAAAACCTGGCCGAGGTCAAACGGTTATACGAAGCGAAGTTTGTTCAGATGCAACGGGTGATCGATCTGGTCAGGCAACACAAAGCGTTTGCCACGGATACCATCAATCGGCATCGGGAAATGATTCGGGGAAAGCAGATCATGGACAATCTGCGGGCCACCATCAACGCCATCAAAACCCAGGAGCAGGCTATACTCAAAAATCGTGTTGAGCAGCAGGATATTTACATTACCTATACGCCATTTCTACTGGTCATTGCAGCTATCATCTCGATGCTGATCACCAGTTTTACCTATGTTCGTATCAAACAGGACCTCGACGACCGCATTGCTCACCAGAAGCGGGCCGAAGAAAAATACATTGAAACGAACCAGCGAATTGCGGTTCTGGAAGACATTACCCACGACATAGCCGAAGGGGATTATACCGTACGGAGCGATGATACCAACGATGACGACCTGGGCCGTATCGGTACGGCACTGAACCAGATGGCCAATGCGCTGGAACGAACCTTCACGGATTTACAGGACCGTACCTGGTTACAGACGGGTTCTGTAAAAATAAGTGATGCCATCCGGGGGCAGCGTGATCTGTCAAAACTAAGTGTAAATCTGATTAATACCCTGGCTGAGTACCTGACCGCTCCCGTCGGAACCATGTATCTGACCGAAAATGACCGGCTGTATACCTTGTCGGGGAGTTATGCTGCCCAGGGCCCACCCAGAACCGTGGTGCCGGGAAATGGGCTTGTAGGACAGGCCATTGAGGGTAAGAAAATCATGGTCATCCGCGATTTGCCGGCCGATTATAGCCGGGTAAGTTCGTCGGTAGGGGAGAGCCGCCCTACGGCTGTGGTCATTGTTCCGTTACTATTCGCCAATACCTGCCTGGGAGCCATTGAACTGGGTTTTTTTCGGGAACCCAGACCCTTGGATATCGAATTTCTGACCATGAATCAGGAATCCATCGCTATCGGGGTCAATGCGGCCCTCGATTATATAAAGCTTCAGGCGTTTCTCGAAGAAACCCAGGCTCAGTCCGAAGAATTACAATCTCAGCATTCGGAACTCGAAAACCTGAATGCCGAACTGGAGATGCAGGCCCAGAAGTTACAGGCGTCGGAAGAAGAGCTTCGGGTACAGCAGGAAGAATTGCAGCAGACCAATACCGAACTGGAAGAGCGTGGGTTACTGCTCGAAGAGAAAAATGACGAGATCCAGCGAAAGGCTGACGAGCTGGAACTGACAACCCGCTACAAGTCTGAATTTCTGGCGAATATGTCGCACGAATTGCGGACACCGCTCAACTCCATTTTATTGTTGAGCCGACTGCTGGCCGAAAACCATGAAGAGACGCTAACGACCGAACAGGTCGAGTATGCCAGAGTGATTCAATCGTCGGGTAATGGACTGCTGGGGCTGATCGATGAAATTCTGGATTTATCGAAGATTGAAGCCGGGCAAATGAAGCTCGATTATCAGGAAGTACGTATTGATGAGGTCACCGACGAGCTACAGGCGTTGTTTGCTTTACTGGCGAAAGAAAAAGGGCTCGATTTCTCGATTCGGGTGGCCCCGGACCTACCGGCTCATATTACCACCGATCGAATGCGGTTGGGACAGATTCTGAAAAATCTGCTGTCGAATGCCCTTAAATTTACGGCTTCGGGCAGTGTCAGTCTGAGCATCGACCGACAGCCAACACAGCCAAATCGACTCCTGTTTGTCGTAAAAGATACCGGCATCGGGATTCCAGTCGAAAAACAACCACTGATTTTTGAAGCATTTCAGCAGGCCGACGGCTCTACAAAACGCAAGTATGGCGGAACGGGCCTGGGGCTATCCATCAGTCGTGAGCTGGTCAAACTTCTGGGTGGCGAAATAGCCCTTGTGAGTGAAGTGAACAAGGGAAGTGAATTTACGGTCAACCTACCCATTCACCAGAATGAAGAAACGGATCTTCCAGAAGCTGTTCCTACCCCAACTGAACCCGCTCCTGCTCCCATACCGCTGGTTCCGGCACCTCAGCCCATTCCAGAAACCAAATACATTAGTGCGGTGATCCCGGAGGCAATTCCAGACGATCGGAACGATGTTACGGAGAAAGATAAAACCATTCTGATTGTAGAGGATGACGCAAATTTTGCCAAGGCACTATTGGAATATGCCCGGAAGAAAGGGTACAAAGGAATCGTAGCCGTTCGGGGCGATGAAGGTCTAAAACTGGCGGGTATGTATAAACCTACAGGGATATTGCTCGATATTGAGCTACCCATCATGAGTGGCTGGCAGGTGATGGATGCACTGAAAGCCGATCCGAAAACCCGGCCCATTCCTGTGCATATCATGTCGTCGCACCGGCTCAAGAACGAAAGCCTCATGAAGGGGGCAATCGATTTTGTGGATAAGCCTATGGCTTTCGAGCAAATGCAGGACGTGTTTAAAAAGATCGACTATGTACTCAGTCGAAATTCGAAAAAAGTACTGATTATTGAAGATAACCCGAAACACGCCAAGGCTCTGGCGTACTTCCTGGAAACGTTCAATATCAATTCGGAGTTGAAAAGCACCGTAAAAGACGGCATTGATGCCCTAAGTCGCCAGGAGATCGATTGTGTTATTCTGGATATGGGCATTCCAGACCATAAGGCCTATGAAACCCTGGAAGAAGCCAAAAAGACACCCGGCCTGGAAAAACTCCCGATCATCATTTTTACCGGCAAAAGCCTGTCGATGGCCGAAGAGCTGAAAATTAAGAAATATGCCGACTCGATCGTTGTCAAAACGGCCCACTCATACCAGCGTATGCTCGATGAAGTGTCGTTGTTCCTGCATCTGATGGAAGAAGCCAAACTGAGCAATGGCGGTAAAGGGAAACCAAAGAAACTGGGGGCATTAGGTCAGGTTCTGAACGAAAAAACGGTACTGGTCGTGGATGATGATGTACGGAACATTTTCTCCCTGTCGAAAGCGCTCGAGCAGTTTAATATGACTGTAATAGCGGCCCTGGACGGCAAAGAAGCCTTGCAGAAACTGGAAGAAAATCCTACGATCGATGTGGTGCTGCTGGATATGATGATGCCCCATATGGACGGCTACGAAACGGCCCGGAAAATCAGGGAGCATTACCAGTGGCGGAATTTGCCCGTTATTGCCGTGACGGCTAAAGCCATGATCGGTGACCGGGAAAAATGCATTCAGGCCGGTGCTTCAGACTATATTACCAAGCCGGTCGATATTGACCAACTGGTTTCCTTATTACGCGTGTGGCTCTATGAGCGTATCTAACCGTTTTTCGTCGTCCGGGTAGGGCTGGCTGAACAGAAATCAGAGAGCAGTAAACCGTCAACAATTTTATGCCATGGCAAAAAAACGAGTCCTGATAATAGACGATGATTCGCGCAATATTTTTGCGCTGACCGCCACGCTTCGGGCCAGATCGTTCGAGTGTCTTTCCTGCTCCAATGCGCTGGATGCCTTAGTGATTCTCCAGACGGATGAGGTAATCGACGCGGTTTTGATTGACATGATGATGCCCGAGATGGATGGCTATGAAGCGATACCCCGCATAAAAGCCATCGACCGGCGGAAAGATACACCCATCATTGCGGTGACGGCGCAAGCCATGGTAGGCGACCGGGAAAAGTGCCTTCGGGCCGGTGCTTCGGATTACATTGCCAAACCCATTGACGTGGATCGGTTAGTAAGGATATTAAACTAGAGGCTGTCAGGCTCTTGGAAACTGGAACCAGAGTATGGTTATGATTGAGGATGAGCAAATAGACCTCTTGCTGTCGGATCTGTTCGAACTCTATGGGTACGATTTTACGCATTACGCCAGAGCATCGCTGAAACGACGGATCAATCGGGTTTGGTCATTAGACAAATTCCCGAGCTTTGCTGAACTGCGGTATCGCCTTCGGACCGACACGGAGTATATAAAGCGGTTTGTGGAAGAACTGACCGTAAACGTGACCGAGATGTTTCGGGACCCGTCTTTTTATAAATCGCTCCGGCTGGATGTTCTGCCAACGCTGGCGGCTAAGCCATTTATTCGGATCTGGCACGCAGGCTGTTCGACGGGCGAAGAGGTATTTTCAATGGCAATCCTGTTGAAAGAAGCCGGGTTACTGCACAAATCCCTGCTTTATGCCACAGATCTTAACCCCGATGTGCTGGCTTCGGCCCGGAAAGGAATTGTGGCGCTATCGCAAATGAAGCAGTATTCTGAGAATTACCTGCTGTCGGGCGGGAAAGCTGATTTTTCGATGTATTATACCGCACAGTATGGCTACGCCAAGTTTCTGGACGAACTGGCCGAACGTATGGTTTTTTCGACCCATAACCTGGTCTCCGATCGATCGTTCAATGAATTCGATATGATTCTCTGCCGAAACGTGTTGATCTACTTCGACAAGGCGCTCCAGCAACGGGTTCTCTCTCTGTTCGATGAAAGTTTGGGATTACTGAGCTACCTGGCCTTAGGCGCTAAGGAAACACTCCGTTTTTCAAGCCTGGAGGCTAAATACAGACCCTTGAATGGTGAAAAAATATGGCGGAAGATAGCCTGAACTCTGCTCCCAAAGCGGTTGTCATTGGTGGGTCGACCGGGAGTATCGATGTCTTGCTGCAGGTACTCCCCACCTTAACGCCCCCTTTAACGTATGTATGCATTATTGTCCTGCATCGCCGGAACACAGCCGACTCAACACTGGCCCATTTGTTTTCGCTAAAAACGACCATACCCGTTCGTGAAGTAGACGACAAAGAGCCCATCCAACCTGGAATCATTTACCTGGCCCCCGCCGATTATCACGTATTGATCGAACATGATCGGACGTTTGCCCTGGACGACTCCGAAAAGGTGCATTACAGCCGGCCTTCGATCGATGTAACATTTGAATCAGCGGCCGATGTATTTGGGTCTTCGCTGGTGGGGATTCTGCTGTCGGGGGCCAATGCCGACGGAACGGCTGGGCTGAAAGCGATCAAACGAAGGGGCGGTATGCTGGTGATTCAACAACCCGAAACCGCCCAGGCAACCATGATGCCCCAACAGGCCATACTCAATACGCAGGTTGATTATATACTGGATATTAAAGAAATTGGTACCCTGCTAAATAATCTGAACTTATAAAGAGTGGTAATAGGCACAGAGTTGATGGACTTTTTCCCGACTACGCTTAAGCCGCATTTTGACAGAGCTTTCGCTGATATTGTATAACTGCGCGATCTCATCGATTCGCAACCCCTGCTCATATTTCAACTTCAATATATTTTGCTCTTTTTCAGGTAGTTGGGTCATCACCTGATTCAGCAACTGGAGCGATTGTTCTTTAGCCTGCGCTTCATACGATTCGCTGGAAGGTGTATCGAACTCATCGTCGAGGGGCGAAAAGTTTAATCGCTTAGCTAACCGCAGTTGATCCGAGCAATAGTTATAGGCAATCGAATACAACCAGGTCGAAAAACTAGACCGTTCATGAAACGTATCCAGTTTTTTAAACATCTTAATGAAAATATCATGGGTGTAATCATGGGCACTTTCTTCGTCTTTGGTCATCGACAAACAGTGCCGGTATACTTTATTGACATACCGATTGTATAACGTTTCAAAGCATTGATTTGGCTGCTCGGGCAGGTATTGCTTGATCAGTGCTTCATCGGTCAGGAAATTGGCCATGGTTGATTTGGGTAGAAGTTGGTTTCAGTAGTTTGGTGATCCAAAGTTGTTGAATAAGGAATCGTGTAGTTACATCTATTCGATAAATGGTAGGAATTGCGGGTTTTTAAGTAACTATTGGTTTATTTTTAATAGTTATCTGTTTAGACGGTAACATGGGCTATTCGCGGGTCGATATGACTATGATTTGTAGCCGGTGGCCCTGGTTAAAATTGACTGTGTTGCTACCTGAGAGGATTTGGTTTTTATTTTACTTTTTGGGGAATAAATGAAACTTATGATTTAGAAAAATACTTAACTTGCATACTTAAAAACAGGTGTATAATCTACTTTTCCGCTAACCAATCCGTAAGCAATGGACCATGTAGCGCATGAACTGCGGAGTGCCGATGCGAACAGGGCTGACCAATCCATTGGGCCGATCGGCTCCTCGGCGCGCTATCAATTGCTGGATATCCAATTCCTTGGTGAATTGTACGGTGGTGACAAAGAGTATGCGGGCTTTATGCTCGAAACTTTTCTGGACTCAGTATTGCCGGAGTTTGCGCTGGTTCATCAACAGATTCTGGCCCAGAATTGGGAGGAAGTCTATCCATTGACTCATAAGTTACGACCGACGCTGCCTATGGTTGGGTTGACCCATTTGGAAGCTCCCCTGATTTTGATTGAGAATTTACTTGCAGAACGTGAGCAGGCGGATCGGATCAACACAGTCTGGCAAGATTTTTACACCACATTGCAAAGCCAGCAGCCTCTTCTTGAGGCCGAATGGCAACGCTATTTGACCACTCCAGATCTATGATGCTGAAATGTATAATTGTCGATGATGAACTAATGGCTCGCCTGTCGCTCCAGCGTCTTTGTGAACAGCACGAGTCCTTAGAAGTTGTGGCGGTTTGTGAAAATGCGACGCAGGCCCTGACTATATTGGCCGAACAACCAATTGACCTGATCTGGCTGGATGTTGAAATGCCCGGACTGTCGGGTTTTGATTTACTGGATCGACTCCCTGTTTTGCCGCAAGTGATATTGACAACCATCAAAACGGAATATGCTTTTGATGCTTTTCAGTATCAGGTGACCGATTATTTGAAGAAGCCCATTACGCAAACCCGATTTAAAGTAGCCGTAGAGAAGGTCATGACGGCTATGCGGAAAAACGAACAGGTGCGCATGGTCAACGACAAAGCCATCTTCGTTAAAAATGATGGTCGCTATGTGCGGGTGCCTTACGATTCAATTCTGTATGTTGAAAACACGGGAGATTACGTCAAAATCCTGACGGGGCAGCAGTCGTTTGTGGTGTATACGACCATGAAATCACTGGAAGAAAAGCTGGGAGGTCAGTTTCTGCGGGTACACAGATCGTACATCATCAACCTCGACAAAATTGTTGATATTGAAGAAACGAACCTGGTGGTGGCTTCTAAAGTCATCCCCATCAGTCGGGCCAATAAACCCGAACTGATGAGCCGACTAAATTTACTCTGAAAAATAAACTGGAAATAGGATGTAGGATGTATGATGGCTACCTCTTATATCCTATATCATACTGCCTACATCATATATCCTTTAACCGCTTAATTGCTTTTCTTTGCTTTTACGGCTTCTACGTTTTTCTTCCGGTTTTCCAGTTCGGTCAGAGCCGTTTGCTGATCCACTTTGTTGGTTTCAATATCTTTCTGTAGTTGCTCCAGCTCTTTCGCATTTTCCTCAAGCCGTTTTTGAAGCCGTTCCTTTTCCTTGCCATTCTGTTCGATGGATCGCTGGAGTTGTTCGCCTTTCCGAACCATACGCTGATGGTTTTTCTGGGCTTCATCGAAGCTGCCTTCGGCGGTTCGAACTTCCTGCCCATACAGGCTATTATCGGCAAAGGATTTCAGTAGACTTTCGGCTGCTGAATAGCCGGAGTCGCCAGCTTTAACAAAATTACCATTGCCCCGATCAAAAGCCGCAAAGATCGTAGCCGACGTACGGGACGATTTGACGGTACTGATGAGGTTTATGGGTTCCGAGGAGATAGCCGAAATACTGGCGTTTGGCACCCGGTATGTACCGCGCGATGAACTAAGTCGGCCATATTTCTGAAGCTCAGTCTCCCAGTCTTTTTCAATCTGTTTGCCATCGCCCTGAAGGGTTAAATAAAGTCCGGCTATGGTGGCTTTATCGACTGTGGTTTCCCCCGCATAAACAGTCTGGGCAAAGGTTGTACCTGAGTAAATGAGCAGGAAAACCAGTACAATGGAGCGCAATAGGGTGGTCATTGGTTTTGGTGGTTAATGGGTTACGAATGAGTTTGATCGACTTTTTGGGTGATAAGAAGGCGTTTATCGCCATTCTGAAGGGTTGTTGCCAGGATGTAGATGGAGCCACCCTCGCGTAAAGATAATTTTTTCCGTAACTCAGCTACGGTTTGTGGAAAGTTTCGAACGGTAAGATTGGCTTTTCCGTCCGGCACCACTTGTCTGAGTAATTTGGCATCTGGTTTTAGAATTGATTGTAGTTTAAAAATTCGACCCGGGAAATCCCGCACCAGTGTAGGACTGGTGTACAGATGACTGTGCGGGGCAACCTTCAGTAACCCGAATCGTTGGCCGATCAGGCGAAAAGCGCCGGCTTTCAGCACGGCGGCATTGGGTTCATACAGGTACGTTTGAGGATCACCCAGTAGCACGTCGGCATCTCGTTCCTCCTGCTCGTTAAAAGTAAATTTGATGGATTCATGGCTGGTTAGGTTGACTGCCTTAATGAAACCAGTTTGTCGGGTGGCCGATGGATGGCTCAGCACAAACAGGATTTCCTTGACTTCACCCTGTACCGCAACAATATGTACCTCGTTGACCATACCCGCCAACTGTCGGACGGCCAGATGGATGTCAAGTAACGGTGAGGCTTTCACTAAAATTTGTCGGGTATGCTCAAACAGACTCGAAATTGTGGCTGATTTCGACAGATCGGGTTCGCAGTCTTCCAGCTGGACCACCTTACCACCCTGTTCATTACGTCGATGCGGGTCAATATATACCCAGTCGGCAGAGGAGGTCAAAAATTCAGGTTTGTCGAGTATCGTCAGTCCGTCGCCTTGTACAACCTGCACATTCGTAGCATTCAACAGGGGTAGGTTATGGGCCGCCAGTTCAGCCAGATCGGCCTGTTGCTCCACGTACAGTACCTCATCGACTCGCTGGGCAAAGGCCCAGGTGTCAACGCCCATACCTCCCGTTAAGTCAACGAGTCGTTTTCCCTGTACCAGCGATGCTTTGTAATGGGCTGTTCGTTCTGAAGAAGCCTGCTCAACCGATAAAGAGGGTGGGAAAACCAATGCTTCGTTCGCATACCAGGTAGGCAGTTTGTCGCGGGCTTTCTGACGGGCACTTATTTGAGCCGCCAGTTTCCTGATGTCCAGATTGGCTGGGTGCGTACGTAAAAGCAAAGACCGTACATCGGCTGTACGATTGGCCTGAATAAAGGCTTGTTCGGTGTTTGACAGGTAGATCAATGAATGTCTTTAATCGTTTTTTAATCTTTCTTTAATTTATTTTTAATTTTACATGCTTGCCACATTTGGCAATGTGTATGATACACTGACTATTCCAACCTTTTATGCAACGCATAAGCCCGCTCCGAACCTTAACTCAGTATAAGTCTGCTTATTTACGTCACGATCTGCCTTCTGGCTTATCGGTTTTTCTGGTTGCCTTACCCTTATGTTTAGGCATTGCGCTGGCTTCGGGTGCGCCTTTATTTTCGGGGCTGGTAGCTGGCATGGTTGGTGGGATCGTCATTGGGCTGTTGTCAGGGTCAGAAGTCAGTGTGAGTGGCCCGGCGGCTGGTCTGGCGGTTATCGTTGCCGATGCCATTGCAAAAATAGGGTCTTACGAAGCATTTTTGGTGGCTGTTGTGCTGGCTGGTGTCATTCAGTTTACGCTCGGTCTGGTCAAAGCAGGCCGATTCAGTAGTTTCTTTCCCGATAGTGTGATCAAGGGCATGCTCGTGGCCATTGGCATTGTTATTATTCTGAAGCAGATTCCTCATGCGCTGGGCCGGGATAATGATTATGAAGGTGAATTTGAATTTCAGCAGTTGGCCGATGGCGAAAACACAATTTCGGAAATTTACCGGGCCATCGAAACGGCCAGCCCTGGCGCGGTCGTTATCAGTTTGATTTCATTGGTGTTTCTGATCGGCTGGGATAAACTGGTCGGGAAAAGTAGCCGGGCATTCCTTAAAAATTTCCCGTCGCCCTTATTCGTGGTCTGTGGAGGGGTTGCCCTTAATGAGTTCTATCGCGTTGCGATACCTGCGTGGTATCTGGGCGATACGGCCCATCAGCATATGGTGCAGATACCTACGATCAAGCCGGGACAGAGTCTGTTCGCCATTTTCGATTTTCCTGATTTCTCCATTTTGACCAATCCGCAGGTATATGGCATTGCGGCTACAATTGCGCTGGTGGCCAGCCTGGAAACCTTACTGAACCTCGAAGCCTCTGACCGGCTCGACCCCGCCAAGCGGATCTCCTCGCCCGATCAGGAACTGATTGCGCAGGGGTTTGGGAATATGCTGTCGGGAATGATTGGTGGATTGCCCGTAACGTCGGTGGTAGTTCGCACCTCGGCCAATGTGTATGGGGGAGCCAAAACCCGAATCTCTACGATTTTGCACGGGCTGTTTTTGCTGGTTGCGGTGTTTCTGGGCGGAGCCTTGCTCAACTTGATTCCGCTTTCGTGTCTGGCGGCCGTACTGATTATGGTTGGTTATAAATTAGCGAAACCAGCGATTTTCCAGAAAGTGTATCGCGATGGATGGAGCCAGTTCGTTCCGTTTATCGTGACGGTGGTAGGAATTATTTTTACCGACTTGCTCATCGGTATAGCGTTAGGCTCGGTAGTAGGGATTCTGTTTGTGTTGTACACGAATGTGCAGACCAGTTTCCGGGTAGATCGCGACGGGCGCAAAGTGACCATTGAGTTTGAGAAAGATTTGTACTTCCTCAGCAAACCCCAGTTGAAGGAAGCGCTGGGCGCATTGCAATCGGGTGATGAGGTGGTTATTGATGGTACCAATGCCCCTTTTATTGATCACGACATTTACAATATGCTTCAGGATTACAGCGAAATTGCCAAAGTGCAGGGCATCGGTTACGAGCTTCGAAATGTTGCGCTGAATCGCCGAAAGCGTCGACGAACGGTGAGTGTGGTCAGTTAAGTGTGTTCATACGGGCCGAAACGATGGAGAATTGACCGTTTTGTCGCTCTTCCCAAAGAGCGATGAGTAATTTACAGTCGAAATTCGTTTACCTTCGGTAGCAGCCAGTTGAATCAACAAGACCTGGCCGCACAATTTTCATGCATTCTCAAGTCAGGATCAGGGGTATTTTTTTCGTGATTTGGCTGCTGTCAGTCGGTAGCTATGGACAAAGTGTATCACGGAAGTCCACAAAAGCAGGGGCCATCGAGTTCTGGCTGACCGATCCAGGAAAGTCCGTTCTCTTTGTCAAGCAGCCTTCGGAAAGCGTTTTGGGTAGTAAAAAGACGGGGGCGACGATACATATTGATCCGACGCAGACGTACCAGACCATCGATGGCTTCGGCTACACCCTTACGGGAGGCAGTGCGCTGCTGCTCCATCAGATGAACCCCAGCGCCCGGGCCAATCTGCTGAAAGACTTGTTTTCGACGGCCGGGAAGGGCATTGGTACAAGTTATTTGCGAGTGAGCATTGGCGCATCGGACCTTGACGATCATGTGTTTTCGTACGATGATTTACCGGATGGTCAAACCGACCCAGGCCTAACAAAATTTAGTCTGGCTCCCGATCGCGATCATTTAATTCCCATTCTCAAAGAAATTCTGGCTATTAACCCGACGCTGAAAATTCTCGGTTCGCCGTGGTCGCCCCCCACCTGGATGAAAACCAACGGTAATTCGAAAGGGGGGAGCTTAAAAACAGATTATTATGATACCTATGCCCGCTATTTTGTAAAATACATTCAGGGCATGGCAAAAGAAGGAATATCGATCGATGCCATAACGATCCAAAACGAGCCCCTGCATCCGGGAAATAACCCCAGTATGCTTATGCTGCCCGCCGAACAGGCCATCTTCATCAAAAAAAGCCTCGGCCCTGCGTTTAAAGCGGCCAAAATTAAAACGAAGATTATCCTGTACGATCACAATGCCGATCGGCCCGATTATCCCATAACGATTCTGAACGACCCGGATGCCCGGAAATACGTCGATGGATCAGCCTTTCATCTGTATGCGGGTCCCATCAGCGCCTTGTCGGAAGTTCATAAGGCCTACCCCGACAAAAACCTCTATTTTACCGAACAATGGATTGGAGCCCCCGGCAATCTAAAAGGTGATCTGGTTTGGCATGTACGTGAACTGATTATTGGGGGGACTCGTAATTGGTGCCGGACGGTTTTACAGTGGAACCTCGCGGCCGATCCAAAACAGAATCCGCATACACCGGGCGGGTGTACGGAATGCCTCGGAGCCGTTACCATCGATGGCAATAAGGTGACGCGAAATCCAGCGTATTATAACGTGGCTATCGCTTCGAAATTTGTGCGGCCTGGTTCGGTTCGGATTGCTTCGGACGAGGTAAAAACGCTCCCCAACGTAGCTTTCAAAACCCCTGATGGTCGTACGGTGCTGATCGTGTTGAACGACAGTTCAGCCAACCAGCAGTTTACGGTTGACTCAGGAAGTAGCCAATTTAGCTCAAGTCTATCGGGTGGAGCTGTTGGAACTTATGTATGGTAAATCCAGGCACGATAGCCGGCTAACTTAAGACAGCGGTTTAACCGAAATCTGGCAGGTCAATTCGCTTTGTCGATCAGACTGGCTGGGCCGACGGCTTCAATCTCTGGTGCCCCGGCGGGGTAATACCGGAACGACGTATTCGAAATCAGGGCCGGATAAGGCTTAAACGTAATCCAGCGTAGGGACCAGCGTCGAAGCCTCAACGCACTCTTTACCAGAGTTATGAACCAGCCTGCAGGCCGCTCATAGCCAAAAGCCGTTCGTAGCTGGTCGGTGATCAGGGCTGCAAAAGTGGGTTGAACCATGCCCTGCAAAAAGCCAGGAAACCAGCCCTGTACAATTTTGACGGTGGCATTGGCAATAGTTCGGTTACTCTCCGTATACCGGAAATGACGGGCTTCATAGGTTTCCGACAACGTTTGCAGGTCGGTTAGCGTATCGGGTAGGTCAGTTAACTGCATGCGCCGACCCACTTCCCGAAAAAAGTAAAAAAGAGCCTGCTCTTCTGAGGGCGTCAGTTCCCGCCAGCCATAGCTTCGGAGCCAGTCAATGGGGTAGAAAATGAATGTGGCCAGCACAAACAGAAAATCGGCGTTGTCGATGCGGTAATGGCCGTGAATTTTATTCATGTGGGTAATGGCCCGTAATCCCTTTTCGCTGTCGTACCCTGATTCCAGGAACTCTGAAATCAGCCGACTGGTATCATCGTAGCGTTTTTGTCCGTGATGCTCAAACTCACCCGTACGGGCCAGTAGTCCTGATACCCGCGGACTGGCATACGTATGAAACAGGGCTAGTTCGAGGGCGCGGGCCATGTCGAAAGGAAATTCGTAAGCGGTTAGTAAGTGAACCATACGCTGGTGATCGCGGATGGGGTCGAGCGATTGCAGTTCCCGCCGTACCGCCGGATTGCGGAACAGCCCAAGTCGTTTTGTATACGGTTTAAACATAAAACGTTAAGTCGTAAGAATTTGCTGAACGAAGATAGCCATCGTTTGGGTATCGATGGATAAACCAGTTTAGCTTATAAGCCCAGTTCGTTGCCGCAAATACACACCCGGCGCTACAGTGTGGACAAACCTCCTGATGAACGAAGCAAAGGCTGGGGTAGTAGGTAAGTTTCTGACAATCAGTGATGAGTTTTGCCGGGTTGAATCCTTTAGCGAGGTAAGTACACTGGGAATCGACAACAAACCAGCTCCTATAAACCAACCTAAAACGCTAAACACCCTATGAAATCGTCTGCCTCATTCGTCTGCTTTCGAATCGTTTTTGCTGCCTTACTGCTAGTGGTTGTCACAAGTCGAAGTTTTGCGGATGGAGATGGGCCGCCCACGTTAGAAATAGGCGCTTCGGCTCCTGATTTTAGTCTGCCGGGGGTTGATGGAAAAACCTACACATTGAAAAGCTTTTCCAGCGCCAAAGTGCTGGTTATCGTTTTTACCTGTAATCATTGTCCAACGGCACAAGCGTACGAAGACCGACTAAAAACCATTACCTCCGATTACAAGAGCAAAGGGGTAGCGGTGGTGGCTATCTCGCCAAACTACCCGGCGGCCGTGTCGCTGGACGAAATGGGGTATACCGACATGGGGGATAGTTTTGCCGAGATGAAACTTCGGAGTAAAGACAAAAAATACAATTTTCCGTATTTGTTCGATGGCGAAACGGAGAAAACCTCCAGACGGTATGGCCCTGTGGCTACCCCTCATGCATTTGTGTTTGATGCGCAGCGAAAACTCCAGTATACGGGCCGTTTGGATGGCTCCGAAAAGCCGGGTTCGGCCAATGCAGAAGATATTCGAGCGGCTCTCGATGCCGTATTGACGGGCAAACCAGTGGCTGTTGCCAAAACCAAGACATTTGGCTGTTCCATAAAATGGATGGAAAAGAGTGACTGGGCTAAGAAAGCACCGTCGGTATGGGCCAAAGAATCTGTCGACCTGAGCCTGATCGGTGAAGATAGCCTGAAAGCGCTATTAGCCAACAAAACCGACAAAGTGAGGCTCATTAATGTATGGGCAACCTGGTGTGGCCCCTGCATCACCGAACTGCCTGAGTTTGTGAACATGAACCGGATGTACCGCAACCGGGAGTTTGAGTTTATCACCCTGAGTGCCGATGTGCCCGACAAGAAGGATAAAGCCCTGGCAACCCTGAAACGGCTGCAGGCATCCGGCAAAAATTACCTCTTCAACTCCACCGACAAATATAAGCTCATTGAGGCCCTCGATCCGCAGTGGCAGGGGGCATTGCCCTACACACTGCTGATTGAGCCCGGTGGCAAAGTGGTCTACCGACACCAGGGGAGTATCGACCCTGCCGAAATGAAGAAAAAGATTGTTGAACAAATAGGTCGCTATTACTGAGCGATGATTTGCGTAACGCGGACAGGCTGTCCGCGTTACAATCCATTACACCACGGGTAATTTCCAGCCGTTGTGATAATGTGCGTTCAGCAGCGCATTCGCCTGGGTATCGTTTTTGAAGCCCTTGGTATTGGGATCCCAATACACTTTACGGCCGGTTTTGTAGGCAATGTTGCCCATATGCGCGTTGATAGCGGCAATACTCCCCGTTTCTATCCCGCATTTTAGCATACCCGGATCGTTTGCTTTTATGGCCTGCACAAAGTTTTTGGTGTGTTCATTGAGGTAATCACCATTACGTGCCTGTTTGGGAATGTCTTCAACCTTGTACACTTTTATCCCATTCTTTGTTTCGGTTTCGGGCAATAACTCCCAGCCATCGCGGTTAAGTACCAGGGTAGCATTATTACCGATAAAGGCAATCCCTTCGGTACGACCATAGTTGCCGCCATCGATGCCCGTTGCATGTTCCCAGAGCATGTTGAAGCCATCATATTCGTACACCGCTTGTAAGGTGTCGGGTGTTTCGGAGGCATCGTCGGGATAAGCCAGTTTACCTCCCGAAGCCATGACGGATTTTGGCGCTTTGGCATTCATGGCGTAGAGGGCAATATCAATTTCGTGAACGCCCCAGTCGGTCATCAGGCCCCCGGCATAGTCCCAGAACCAGCGAAAATTAAAGTGAAATCGATTCGGATTGAACGGGCGTTTCGGAGCCGGGCCCAGCCACATATCGTAATCGACGCCTGCCGGTGGAGCACTGTCGGGTCGAACCGGAACCGGATTCATCCAGCCCTGATACGCCCATACTTTCACCAGTCGGATGTTACCCAGCTTGCCCGAGCGAATGTAGTCAATGGCTTTGGCATAGTGCGAGCCACTCCGTTGCCATTGCCCAATCTGTACAAGCTTACTGGATTTTTTGGCCGCTCCGAGCATCAGATTACACTCTTCAATGCTGTTGGCCAGGGGTTTTTCGCAGTATACATGTTTGCCCGCCGATAAGGAGTCGATCATGGCCATACAGTGCCAGTGATCGGGTGTACCGATGATTACGGCATCGAGGTCTTTATTCTCCAGCATCTTCCGGTAGTCTTTGAACAACTGCGGACGTTTGTGCTGCATGGTTTCGACATCGGCCGCCCGTTTGTCGAGCACACTCTGGTCCACATCGGCCATAGCTATACATTCGACATCGCTCTGGAGTAAATGCGACCGCAGATCAGACCAGCCCATGCCATTGCAACCGATCACACCGATCTGGAGTTTTTCGTTTGCAGCAACCCGGTGTCGCTGATTGGCAATGGCTTCAACCGATGGGAGACTAATCAGTCCCGCTCCCGTAGCAGCGGCTGATTTTCGTAAAAAACTACGGCGAGTCGTTTTCATAGGTTTTTCAGGATTAAGGATCAAATTGATTGATTTACGCATAAAAGCAGTGGAAAACCGTTACCTAATCACCTGAAAACGATGTATTCACAAACAAACGGCGAAAGAATTGATTAAAGGCAGGTGGAGAGAGAGATGAGCGCTTTTTGGGCGACGTAATCTTGTTGGTAGATTACATCTGCTGTTTGATTAATTTCTGGGTATAAGCCCATAAAATACCAGAACCGATAAACGCATCTCAGACAAACCAATTGTGCAGGGCAGTAAGGAGTTCGTACGACTCCCGCGCGTTGCTGGAAGCCCAGGCTACCACCCCATCGGGGCGTACCAGCACAGCCTTTATACCCAACTGGTCGTTTGCCCGGCCCGATAGGTACTTTATGGAGTTACTGTACGCACTGGCCAACGTTTTGAGGGAGCCTACCCCCTCGAAATCAAGCAGTATACCCAGGCCGTCGTGCATCAATTCACCAAGTGTTGATCCGTTTTCGAAGACAAAGTTGGGTACGCTGTGGCCTACCAGCGGATGATTGCCCCCCAGATCATAGTGGGTGTTCACCCCCCACACTCGTGCTGCCATATAGGTGGCTACATCACGAGTATTCATCAGGTCACGGAAAATAGCATGGAGCGCGCGGGATTGTGGGTCGGGATTCATGATGGCTACCTGAGCGCGTGACCAGTCCAGAACTTGTGCGCCAATGGGGTGCCGTTCGGTTTGGTAACTGTCCAGCAAGCCTTCGGGGGCTCTGTTTTGGAGGGTTGCCGCCAGTTTCCAGCCTAGATTCATGGCATCGCCCAGTCCAAGATTAAGCCCCTGGCCTCCCAGTGGAGAGTGAATATGTGCGGCATCACCAGCCACTAATACCCGGCCGTTTCGATACGCTGTAGCCTGCCGCGCCCGGTCCGTCCAGGTGGTTGCTCTGTGCAGGACGTTTATCGTAACGTCGGTATTCGAGACTCGGCGGAGTACGGCCTGTACATGGTCAAGCGTGATGGGTTTACCGGAATCATGATAGGCGCCCCCATCAAAGTCCTGAATCATCACGTAGCCGGACTGCGATTGCAGGTACATACCCGTTGGGGTAAGGTTTCGGCCCGGTTTTAGCGTTTCAGGATTGGTCAGGTCGATCTGAGTGGTATACCCCGTAAAGTTGGGTTCGGTACCCGCGAAGTCAAAACCGCCCACTTTCCGTACGATACTACGGCTACCGTCGCAACCCACCAGCCATTTGCCATGGAAAGACTGGCCATTGGACAGGACGGTTACTCCATGTTCGGTTTGATGGAAGTTCGTGACGGAAACTCCTCGCCTGATTTCTACCCCCAGCGTTGCGGCCCGGTGGGTCAGTACCGTTTCAAGTTCTTCAATCTCAGAAAGTAAACTGGTTGGGGGAGAGCCTGGCAAACGGTAGGTCCAGTGGGAAGTGTCAATATCACCCTCATGAAATGGAATACCCGCGAAATGCCCTACCTGACGACGGGTGCCTTGTCCGGCATGTTGGTGAGGGTTTTTAAGGCGTTTGTGGAGGGTAAGCTCATGCAGTAAGCCACGGCGGTAAAGGGCTTCAAGGCTCGGTGCCGATAGGCCCCGTATTCCGAAAGGTTGTTGCTTCAGAGGGGAGGAGGGATTTTCGGCCTTTTCCAGTATCAGAACTGAGCAATTGGCCAGGGCTAACTCGCAGGCAAGGAATAGGCCTACCGGGCCTGCGCCGGATATAATGACGTCGTATTCAGCGACTTTGTGTATCGAATTCATGCGTTCAGCTACCTCGTTTATCGAGGGTATTTGTAGGCACAAAATTCGGATGCGTGCTCTTGTTAGGCTTGTATAAATGCGACAAAATCAGCGTTAAGGGCTTGTTTGTCTTTCCGGGCTTTTCGCGCGAATGCGGCTGGGGTGGTTCCACTGTAGCGCTTGAATTCCCGGCTTAAATGGGATTGATCGGTATACCCCAGCTCATGTGCCAGACCTGCTAAGCTGGCACTTGGATTAGTCCACAGGTGGTTTCGGACCTGCTCAAAACGGATCAGACCCGATACATCTTTGACCGCATACCCCGATGATTGTTTGAACTTTCGTTCTAACGTGCGAACTGTTGCATGCGCGGCTTCGGCTACCTGGCTTACGGGTAGCGTGCCGTTGGCGGCTCGCATAGCCGACCCTGCTTTAGATAGTACGCGATCGGTGGCCATACCCACTCGGGCATTTAGAAAATAGTATTTTATAAGATCCAGTGCATTGTCTAACTTACCTGCCTGAATCAACGGGGCCAGTGTCGATTGAAGTTGAGCAATTGGGTGGTCAAAAATTTGCACCCCGTTTTTGCTGGCAGGCAGGCTAAGTAAATCGAATACGGTCCAGGGAAAGCACCGGATGCCTATGATTTCCAGACGGTCCTTCGCATAAAACACAGCAGGTTGATTGAGTAAACCTACCATAAACGGTGAGGGCAATCGGAGTAGGCTTCCATTGGCTGAAAGGCTGCAACCACTTCCGAAATAGAAGATGAGTTCGGCGTAACCATCCGGTACTACCCTAAACCCAGATAGCTGCTCGCCAAAGTCTCTTTGGTTGTACCAAAAGCATTTTATCGTATCACGCAGCGCTTCGGGCGGTTCAAATTCCAGATGTTGCATACTGAAAGGTACTGGATTTAATGAAACCTATAGCCAATAAAAAAAGAGGCATTTCAGGACTAAGACTGAATGATGCCTCTTTTTTTATTGGTAGGAAGTAGCGGGCTCGAACCGCTGACCTCTGCTCTGTCAAAGCAGCGCTCTGAACCAACTGAGCTAACCTCCTTTGCGCCCTTTCGGGGTTGCAAACTTACGAAACTTCTTCTGTTTCCAAACGGGCGTGGTAAATTTTTTGTGAGGGGATTCGCCATAAAAGCAAAAAACCGACAACAAACAGGACCAGCAGCGCTAATACACTATTCCGCATACTGCCTGTAATCTGTTCAATCAGGCCATACACCAGCGTTCCTAATACAATGGAGGTTTTCTCGGTCACATCATAGAAGCTAAAGTACGAAGCCGTGTCGGTGGTGGCCGGGATCAGTTTGGAATACGTGGAGCGAGACAGCGACTGAATGCCGCCCATCACCAGCCCCACTACGCCTGCCAGAATAAAAAACTGCGATTCGGTCTGGACAAAATAAGCCGCAGCGCAAATACCTATCCAGATAACAACGGCAGTCATGAGGGAGTACGTATTCCCGATGCGTTCAGAAAGCCGAGAAAAACCATAGGCACCCGGAATGGCAACCAGTTGAATGAGCAGTATGGTTATAATCAGGCTTTGGCCCGGAAGTTTTAGCTCGTCGCTTCCGAAAATCGTGGCTACATACATGACAGTCTGAACGGCCATGTTGTACACAAAAAACGAAACGAGGAAGCGTTTAGCTAGTGGTAGCTCCTGGAGTTCGGCCCACACATGGCGCAGTTCTTTAAAACCGTTCAGCAAGTAATTTCCGGTTTTTGCGGCAGTTTTTTTAGTCCCATCGGGCAATCGGCTGAACGGGATCTGGGCAAAACCAATCCACCACAATCCAACCGTCAGGAAGGCAATTCGGGAGGCCATGCCTTCGGAAATGTTGCCGAACCATTCGCGTTTCAGGATCACCAGCAGGTTAACGATCATCAGGAGCACACTACCCAGGTATCCCATTGAAAACCCTCGGGCGCTCACCCGGTCGTACTGATCTTCGGTCGCGATATCGGGCAGGTAGGAGTTATAAAATACGATACTGCCACTCCAGCCAATCAGGCTGAGCCAGAAGCAGATAACGGCAAAGGTGGTTGTTTCCCGGACAAAGAAGTACAGGAGGCTACAACTAATGGCTCCTGTGTAGCAGAATACCTTCATAAAGGCTTTTTTTCGTCCGCTATAGTCAGCAACAGCCGTGCAAATAGGGGAAAGAAGCGCAGTGAACAGAAATGCAGCCGAAATGGTATACGAAAACAGAACCGAGTTTTTGATCGAGATACCCAGAAAATTAATGATAGGACCACCCGTCTCGTTGAGTGCAGTGGCCGAGAAATAAACCGGGAAGATACTGGATACAATAACCAGCGAATGTACCGAATTGGCCCAGTCGTAAAATGTCCAGGCCGTGAGAATACGAGGGATGTTTTTAGACATAAAGAGCGAAAGAGCGAAAGAGTGAAAGAGCGAAAGTTTTTCGAAGGTAATTCGCTCTTTCACTCTTTCGCTCTTTCACTCTTTAAAAAATTTACCACTGCCTTCGTGAAAGCGTGATTTGAGTCGCCAGCGACCATATGGCCTGCTTCGGCAACGTTTACGCTCTGAACATGGGGTACGGAATCCAGAAACTCGGCCATGATTTTTTCGCTCACTACATCACTCATGCCACCACGTACAATAAGCGTAGGAACGGTAAGGGCATGGGCAGCCCGGTAAAGTCGTTCTTCATTCTGCGTTTTCTGATCAGGACTTGAATTTTGCTTCCATAGGGCCAGCATATTGGGGTCCCAATGCCAGTAGTATCGCCATTCGCCAGTTGGGCTTTGGCGCAAACGCAGGTTTTTTTCCAGTCGGGTGTGGTCAGTAGGGCGGGGGCGATGGGGCAGATAAGCCGCAACTGCTTCGGCAGCTTCGTCGAGGGTGGTAAACCCGTCGAGATTACCACTCATGAACGCAAAGATTCGCTCAATCCCTTTCTGTTCGGTTCGGGGAGCAATGTCGACCAGAACAATGGCGGTACAGATGGATTCAGTACCGGGCTTACGTTCTCCTTCAGCAATCAGGGCGGTCATCCCACCCATCGATGCACCGACAATGGCGGGCTTTCTGGCAAGCTGAGCTGCTATAGCACGCAAATCGGCCGCCAGATATTCAATCCCATACTGCCCTTCAGCCGACCAGTCGCTGTCGCCATGGCCCCGCGCATCGAGTGCAAGGGCAAAGAAACCCGCATCGGCCAGCCATTGCCCCGTATCGCCCCACGAATGGCGCGTTTGTCCACCTCCATGAAGCAGTAAAACGGGTGGGTTGGCCGGATTTCCATACGCATCAGCCGCGATAGTAAAACCAGGTTCGGTTTCGAATTTCATAAAACGACTTAGTGAACGAGTGAATGGGTGAACGAGCGAAAAACTAATACTAGCTATTTTTCGCTCGTTCACCCATTCACTCGTTCGCACAGTTAGAGGGACGGGTCAAACTCCAGGTTTATGTCGGCGTCTTTTCCATCGACGGGCGCACGCTGGCGAAGGATGAGTTTGCTTTTGGTAAGCTGGATAATCGGGAAGTTGCCACTGAATCCCGATACGACAACGTCGAGCGACTTGTTGTCGGAGGCCAGTTTCCAGGTGCCGTTGTTGATAACCAGATTCGATTGTTTAGGATCAAGAGCCCGCACCGTCCCATTGTTCCGAAACTGCATATTCAGATCATACAATATCTGTGTGGCCAGATTCAGGCGGCTTTTGTTGATTTCCTGACTGTTTGTATCGGTTACCCGTACGGTTCGCCAGTTATTGGCAATCAACAGATCGGTTTGTGAAGCGGTTGTAACAACAGGCGTTGTACCATCGTCTTTTTTGCAACCCGCCAGGGTACTTAAAAGGACCGTACACACAAGGAGAAATCGGGTCGTATGCTTCATTCGGTAAAATTGATTTGTCGGATCGTTTCTGATTAATAACGGCAAACGCTGGCGTATCGTTTATGAACCGGGACACGTTGCGCCCTTAAAATTCTGTAGTTTTGCCCAAATTTCAAGCAATGCGGCTTCCATTTGGTTTTTTTCTGATCGGATTCTGGCTAACCGGGCAAGTCCGGGTAATGGCTCAGCAACAGTGTGCTGAACGGCTGTCGTTTATACCCGTCAGTCAGTCAAACCTGATCGAATGGAGTAAATTCCCTGACTTCAGCCTGCCATTTTCAATTATTTATGGGGGTCCCCGATTTGGCGATGCACAGGCCAGTCCGTTACGGCATGGATTTAGTCATCTGGTCGATGTAAAAGATTCGGAATATGGTTCATTGGTGAAACCAACCCAACGAGCTACGGTTTACTACGGCGTGGCAACGGGCCTAAACCAGCCCTGGGAAACGATTGAAAGTCCCTGGGGAAACGACCTGACGGCCTACCGGGCCAAGTGGGATGCTTATTTATCGGGCCTTTCGGGTGGACAAAAAAATAGCGCAGGTTTGTACCTACTTCCGGTTAATCGGCTGGCTATGGATATTGAGCGATTCAAGGAAACGAATACCCGCATTCTTTCGCTCAAATCGGATACCCGCATACCCGCTACTTACCGGGCCTTGACGGATGCCGATTTCATTGCGGCTTACAAAAAGGCGATGCGGAACCTGTATGCTGAAAGTGCCCGATACATCCGTCAGCATGCCGACCTTTCGGGGGTTAGTGTTACCAGCTATGCCGATACGCCCGTTCTGAACACCTATGTGAATGTGCCGACATTTAGCTGGACCGATTGGAAAACGAACCTGAGCCTAACCAACTACATCGTTCAGGATTCGACACTTAGCCGAATCGGTGGACCTTATTACGACCAACTGGATGCACTGGCTCCCTCGGCGTATTATTATTACGACTACCCAAACCCATTTGCGCAGGATTATCTGGCGTATCTGCTCTTTCAGGTGGAAGTAAACCGGGCCTGGAGTACAAAGCCTGTAGTGCCCTGGGTATGGATGCGGTATCACGATAGCTCCAATAGCGCCTTTCAGTTTATTCAGCCTTTTATGGCCGAAGCAACCGCTATTTTCCCGTTCTTTTCGGGAGCGGCTGGGTTATGGCTTTGGGAAAACCCAACCTTTGCGTCGACCCGTACCGATACGTATGCGGCTTATGAACATTTTATTCATGGCCTCTACCGGCTGTCGCGTTTTGCGGATATGTTTCAGGGAACGTATGAATTGGTGATCGAGACGTCTGCCCGTGACCTGATGGATAAACAACTTCCGGTTTGGCGGGGTGTCGTAAAAGGAAACCAGATTCTGATAGCGGCCCAGAATCCATACGCGACCGATGGCGCTAAAACCAGCCTGACGGTTAGCTACAAATCCTGGCGTCAGTCTATAGAACTGACCGGGCGGGAGGTATATTTATGCCGTTTTGATATGGGTGCGGTTACAGGAATCGAACCTACACTGCCACCATTTTCGGTATCGCCAAACCCCACCCAGACCGATCTGACCGTCTCGTTCGAACGCTTGCCCGCTGGTTCAACAGAGCTGGTGTTACTGAACACAACAGGCCAATCTGTCGTTAAACAGCCAGTTAACAGTGTTAGGGAGACGTTGAATGTCGGCAGTTTGCCCAATGGGGTATACATACTTCGTATTCAGAATACCAACACAAGTCAGACGAAAAAGATTGTCATTCATGGTCATTAACCAGTCAGTTGCTCCGCGTTTTTTGACTAATCAATGGCCACTATTTGACGCGCAGCAAATGACCCACACGTACGATGCCTAATCAACTCCAATACGAAACCAGCCCTTACCTGCTTCAACATGCCCACAATCCGGTCGATTGGTATCCGTGGGGTGACGAAGCCCTTACCAAAGCGATCGAAGAAAACAAGCCCATTCTGGTCAGCATCGGGTATTCGGCCTGTCACTGGTGCCATGTTATGGAGCGTGAATCCTTTGAGAAAGAATCGGTAGCGCAGGTTATGAACGACCATTTTGTTTGTATTAAAGTGGATCGGGAAGAACGGCCGGATGTCGACGCTATTTACATGGATGCGGTGCAGGCTATGGGCGTGCAGGGCGGATGGCCCCTCAATGTCTTTCTGATGCCTGATGCCAAACCCTTTTACGGGGTCACGTATCTGCCGACCCGAAACTGGGTCAACCTGCTGGATAGTATTCGACAGGCTTTTCAGGATCATCGGGACGATCTGGCAAAATCGGCCGAAGGATTCGCCACCGAATTGAATTTATCCGATGCCGAGCGATATGGATTGAAGCCTGCCGATCCACTTTTTTCTGCCGAACTTCTGGAGGTTCTGTATCGAAAAGTGGCCGTAAAAGCCGATGATGAAAAAGGCGGAATGCGTCGTGCCCCAAAGTTTCCGATGCCCAGTATCTGGCGATTTCTGCTGCGGTATTACGACGCTACTGGCAACGATGCGGCCTTGCATCAGGTACGGTTGACCCTCGACCGGATGGCGCTGGGGGGCATTTACGATCAGCTTGGTGGCGGATTTGCCCGGTATTCGACGGATGGAGATTGGTTTGCCCCTCATTTCGAGAAAATGCTGTACGACAATGGGCAACTGCTGGCTTTGTATGCTGAAGCCTACAGCCTGACCAAAAGTCCGTTGTATAAACAGGTTGTATATCAGACCATCAGCTTTGCCCAGCGCGAATTGCTAAGTCAGGAAGGAGGCTTCTATTCAGCGCTCGATGCCGACAGCGAAGGCGTGGAAGGTAAGTTTTACACCTTCAATACCCCCGAGCTGAAAGAGATACTAGGGGATGAATATGGCTGGTTTGCTGACTTATACAATCTGACCGAGGCCGGAAACTGGGAACACGGGCGTAACATTCTCCATCGTACCGAAACCGACGAATCGTTTGCCGACCGAATGGGCTGGGCATTGCCCGATCTGGAATTGCGTCTGGCCGCTACCCATACCCGTTTGTGGCGGGTGCGTGAAGAACGGATACGCCCCGGTCTGGACGATAAAATGCTGGCATCCTGGAACGGGCTCATGCTAAAGGGACTGGCAACGGCTTACCGGGTTTTTGCCGAGCCCGAGTTTCTGACCCTGGCGATCCGGCTGGCGTTTTTCCTGCTCAAAAAAATGCGGGATACCCGAAATGGTCGTCTGTGGCATACCTATAAGCTGGGTCGTGCCCGGCAGGCGGGTTTTCTGGAAGACTATGCCGCCGTTATCGATGGTTTACTGGCCCTGTATCAGGCTACGTTCACCGAAAGCTGGCTGATGGAGGCTGATCAGTTGATGCAGTATGTGCTGGCGAATTTTTCGGATTCAGGTTCAGCCGGAACGGAGCCAGACCCGATGTTTTTCTTTACCGATAAAAATGGCGAAGAACTCATTGCCCGCCGAAAGGAACTGTTCGACAATGTGATCCCTTCTTCCAACTCGATGATGGTCGAAAATCTCTACGCCTTAAGTTTGCTGCTCGAACGGCCAGATTATGCCGAGCGGGGCGATCAGATGTTGGGCAGGGTACAGCCGTTGGTGCAGCAAAATGCGGATTACCTCACCAACTGGGCGTCTCAATTTGCACTGCGGGTCCGACCAACGGCCGAAATCGCGGTAGTAGGCCCTGAAGCCGACACCTATCGGGAAGCGTTGGATGCCGAATTTTATCCGAATAAGGTGATTTGTGGGACAGTCGATACAAGCACCCTGCCTTTGCTGGAGCACCGTGTACCCATTGATGGCAAGACGGCTGTGTACGTTTGCTACAACCGGGCCTGCCAACTGCCCGTTACCCGTGTGGCTGACGTTTGGAAACTTTTGCGCTAAAATGATTGATAAAGAAGCCGTTAGCCACGTGGGTTTGTGTGCGATCAGGACGTCGAAAGAGAAAGTGAAGGCCGAAGGGTAGACACCTGCGCAGGTGAATGAAGTAATAGATCGATCAAACGGGAATGACCCTGAACGGTTCTCCTACTCGCCCCAGGCCGTCAATACCAGCGTTCGGCGACCTCCGTTGTTGCGGTGTTCACCCAAATAAATTCCCTGCCAGGTACCCAGATTCAGACGGCCATTGCTAATGGGAACTGTAACGGAATGACCAAGCATAGCGGCTTTCAGATGGGCAGGCATATCATCCGATCCTTCGTAATCGTGTTGGAAGTAGGGCTCATTTTCCGGAACGGCTTTGTTGAAGAATCGTTCGAAATCCCCACGTACTGTCGGGTCAGCGTTTTCGTTAATGGTCAGGCTGGCCGAAGTGTGTTGAATGAACACATGCAAGATACCCATACGAATCGTTTGTAGAGCGGCAAACTCCCGTTCGATTATACGCGTTATAAGATGAAATCCCCGTGAATAGGCGGGTAGGTGAACCGTGTGCTGAAAAACGGGCATGATGCGATGGATGGTAAGGTGCCGATACGGAAAATTAACGAACATTTAAACCCATCGGTTTCTGCAATCATTAAATTCGGTCCAAAGACTACTTGAGATATAGTTGGAGCAAATGATATGGGGAATGAATACCTTTTTACTAGTATTGATGGGCCTGATCTTTTTACCGGGGTACGTTCGGGCACAGGCCGATTCGGTTCAACGTTCGTCTGGCTCGGCCATACGACGGGTTCATCCCGAATACGATGAAGAAATCGTTTATTTTGGAAAGCATAATCAGTATTTTACCGTAAAAGTTTTCCGAAAAAACGGTGTGTTGTTTCGGATGGATACGTACAACGTGCTGCCTAAAACCCTCTCGAATGGTTTTCAACTGGATAGCCTGAGCCGGATCATTCATCATGGTACAACGAAAATAATGTATCCTTCGGGGCAGGTCTATGTGAGTTGCGAATACAAGGAAGGGGCGTTGCACGGGCCGTTTATGGCATTTTATGAGGATGGGGCCATCAAACGTCGGGAATACTATCGGTATGGGCGATTGTCGAAAAGCCAATGTTATACGGCCGATGGGACCGCACAGCGGTGTGAACCCTTTTATCAGCCAACCAAATTTCTGGGCAATCCCAGGGAACTGGAAATGTATTTGACGAAAAAACTGGAATCGGTCGTCGATGGGGAGCGAATCCGGCGGGTAACGGCAACGCTTTCGATCAACGAAATCGGTCAGGTCGTTCGGGTAACGGTAGCCGTGAGCACATCGCCGTTTGCCGAACAGCAGGTACAGGCCGTGGGCAGCTATGTACAGCAGGTGATACGGAATATGCCCGAATGGACGCCCGATAAAATGAACTGGAAACCAGCCATCAACGACGGAGTCGCCACGACTTCGACCTGTGTACTATCAGTATTTCGAATCTCAGGGCAGATTCGTTGTTACGTGTCCTACCCATTGTAAGCCCATTTCTCAGGTTAGCGGTACATCCAGCAAGAGGAGCATGGCGTCGTTCGATAAGGCTTCAAACTCAACTTCTCCGTTTTGAATAGCCAGTAGGGCAAGACCGTCGCGTTCATGCAGGAGCCGATTTTGTACTTCAAAGGCCCCTTGCAAAACAAAGACAAATACGCCTGTTGCCACCCCCTTATCCCTGCCTGAATATATGGGATAGATGCCTTCCTGGCGCCCTTCATAACGACCCATGAAGGCGCGGGAAGCCGTATTTCCAAAGGATGCATCGTCGGCAAGATCAAAAACGGGGAATAGCTTGTTTTTTATCTGAAAATCAAACGAATTGATTTGCTGGGCCACCTTAAACTTGTCTGACGAGTTTATGAGCCAGATCGCTAGGTAGTTGATCGTTTCGGTATCGTACGGGTTACTGACTTCGTAGGTCATACCAGAAGTCAGTGAAAGAATCAGTACCTGGCCTGCTTCCAGAAAGCCTTTCCCCGCGTCACTTTTATACCCAAGGCCACCAACCAGCGGTAGGATTACTACGTTGGTACTACGCTCAACCTGCATACAAACCCGATGTCCCGCCATCAGGACATCGTCGTTCAGGACCTGTAAAGCACCAAACGGTTCTCGACCTTCTGCTTGGTAGCTGCCAAAGTTGAAGCCATGATAACTCCTGAAAAAATCCAGTTGGGAGCAACCATGCTGATCCGACAAATAGATTTGGGCTTGTGTTTGTGTGTCCATAAACGAGGAGGCTAGTGCCGGAATCAGGAGATGGATTGGGGCTGCTCCTGCTCCTGCTCCTGCTGAAAGGATGATATACTCAGGTACGGTTGTAACATAATCATATCCGTGTCGATGGTTTTACCCTCGCGCAACGACCCCAGCTGCTCCCCATAGGCAATGAGCAATGTATTAGCGACCGTGTCAATCCAGGTCAGAGGCTCACTGTAAAAGCTGATGGCCACTCGATGTTCCTGCTTATGTTGCACATGCGACTGAATAATTTCAAACGTAAACTGCGAAAAAGGCAGACACAATTTGCCCGCCTGATTGGCAATATCAGGGATGAGTTGGTTCAGTTGACGAATGTACCCAATGGCTGCTGAGCTTGTCAGATGGTGCAGCCGATCGGCATGAGGTACATTTTCCAGCAACTCCTGAAAGGTGCTGTATTTTCCATGTTGGTTGTAATACTGAGCCTGCATGAAAAACTCCTGATACGTATCGTTAAATACATAAGTGTCCCAACGCTTCTGCGAGGATGCGTCAATGATTTTTCGATAACATAACCGGATTATGCCTTTAGCCATAGCCTAACTCATGAATGCTACGAAACAGAGCCTACAGGTGGCTGATACAACTATCTCTGATGGACCTGCCAGCCGCAACCCCTGTTTCGTAAACGGATACCTAATATTATGCGGATACTACGATGGTATGGGTTAAGGTATACCCCCCCGAAATACTGCCCGATACAGTGGCCAGCTCAGTGGTGAAACCATCACTGAACACGTTGTCATTTTCATTCTTGGTGTCCTGAGCGCCTTTGGTATAGCCATGCGATGTTCCTGTTGTATAAACCGTATTGGTGATGTCGTACGGGAACGCGATCTGCGTTACCAACAACGACTTACCCGACGCATTGTAGATGTGGACGTGAATGTGTGGAGCCCGACCTGAGTACCAGCCCGGAAAAATCGAGGTGAACGAAACCAGTCCATTGGCGTCGGTTGTCTGACGACCCCGTAAGAAATCGACCGTCGTAAAGTTCACACTTTGCATGCCTGTACCACCATATTCTGAGTAATACCCATCTTTATCGCAATGCCAGATGTCGACCAAAGCCCCGGCTAAAGCTGCGCAACTACTGCTGGCATTTTTGATAGTGATGTTTACCGTAAATGCTACGCCCGTTCGGTCGTCCCGAATATCCTTTCGAACGAAATTGGCTGGGGTTTTGGTGGGAAATGGGCCTTCGGTTTCGGATGGCGTTACTGAACAGTTGCTGCTCGAACTACCATTGGTCGATCCGGTTGACGTGGTAGTGCCGCTGCTGGTTGTTGTGGGGTCGATTTCTGTTTTAGAGCATCCACCAACCAGGGGGGCTATAGCGGCTATGCCCAATAGGCTACCAAAGCCTCGTTTTAAAAAATCTTTGCGTTCCATTGATTAAACGAACAGTCTGAGTGAAAACTAAGAAGGGTTAACAGCAGGTAATTCGGTTTGCGTGAAGGTCGATAGCACACCCGTGTAGTGGTCCCGGCTATTGGAGTGAAATAAGCCAAGAGTTAACTCTGGAAGTATTTAGCTTACCCAAAAAAGAGCAGAATCGTACATCGGAAGTGTGAGATGGTACCGCACGAAAACCAAACATAATTTTGATGTTTTAAGAAGATGGATTAGATGTTGCTTGTTTTATAAACCATTATCGCTAAAACGCCTTATTTCGTTGCACTGCAGGGTGGTTTGTAGGTGAATAGACCGATTGTGTCGGTGAATACATAATCTTGCCGGTGAATTGGGTTTACAATGAGCAAATGTTGTAGCAAGTCCAGTGCAGTTCTAGATGTGGAGGGCGATCAATGTTGACCTGAAGCATACGTTTTTACTGCCTTCTAAAATCAGGAGGTGGGGAACGGGGGGGCAGATGTGGGATTTAGTGTTGCTTGCCAAATCGCCTGGCAAAATCAGCTTCATAGCTGGCGCCTATCGGTACTTCACGACCGGCAATGAAGATCGTTTTATTGCGAACGGCTTCTACACGGTCTAAAGACACAATGTATGATCGATGCACACGCATGAAATTGACATTCGCCAGCCGTTCCTGCATGGCTTTCATCGTCATTCGGGCAACGATGGGATGGGGACCATTTGGACTGTTTGGGTCAAGATGGATTTTCAGGTAATCGTCCAGACCCTCAATGAACAGAATGTCGGCCAGGGCCAGTTTGTGCAGCGTGTAATCGGCTCGAATGTACACATAAGCCTCTGAGGATGAATCGTCCTTTCGCTGCCAGCGGTAAAAGTCTGCGGCTTTATTGGCCGCCTGCAGAAAGCGCTCGAACGTAAATGGTTTAAGCAGATAGTCTACAGCATTTAAGCTAAACCCTTCAACGGCAAATTCGGCATAGGCCGTTGTGAAAATAACCATCGGTAGGGGAAACGAAGCCGATGAATGGTTGATTGCCTTGTAAAAATCAATGCCTGATATGGATGGCATGTTGATATCCAGAAAAAGAAGGTCGGTCTGAAACTGGTTCAGATGGCGTAGCGCTTCATCCGTCCGTGTACATGTTTTTGATAAATCAATGAAATCGACCTGCTGGCAAAAGTGGCTAAGGATCCGTAGTGCAGGGGGTTCATCGTCTAAAGCAATGGCGCGGATCATACAAGAGTCAGAGATAAATCGACAGTAAAAGTAGTTGGCGTATCGTGGATAACCAGCCGATGGCGGTCGGGATAGAGTAACTGTAAACGCGCTTTTGTATTTGAGAGACCAATCCCGCTGGCTACAGCGGTAGGCTGATACACCCTGACCTTCCTGTTAGAAACATGACAGCTAAGTTCGAAGCCATGGAGGGATATCGTAATGCTGATGGTCGAGGGCTCTTCCGGGCTAACCCCATATTTAAAGGCATTTTCGATGAACGAGATCAGCAGAAGTGGGGCAATCTGTTGGCCATTCGCTTTCCCCTCAACCGTGTACTTGATAGGAACCGTATCGCCCAGCCGTAATTTTTGCAGGGCAATGTACTGGTCAATATAGGCCAGCTCATTTTGCAGCGAAACCTGATCTTTCTGCGACTCCTGAATCACATAGCGTAGAAAAGACGAGAGGTTTACGATGGCATCGGCAGTTTGAGGAGATTCAATAATTGCCAGTGAATAGATACTGTTGAGCGTGTTGAACAGAAAATGTGGGTTGATCTGCGCTTTTAAGTAAGCGAGTTCCGACTGAATTTTCTCGCGTTCGGTTTGCTGCCAGCGCGTATTGACCCGGATCACAACCGCCATAAGGAGTCCTGCCAGGGTGAGAAAAAAAGTTTGGGTCAATTCTGAAGTGCCAGGGCGTCGGGGCATTGGCCTGGGAAATGCATGACTGGGTGGTGGATAAGGACTATTCCTATCGGCTGAAGGGGGCTGGTTTCCCATCGGGTAGGAGGGCGGATGGTGGTTAAAGGAAGGAGGATGACCCGTTGGCCCTGAGTCGAAGCCCTGCCGATTTACGACAACTAGCGCACTGTTGATGAGTACGAAACAACCTAGTACGGTCAGACCAAATAGACCATACAGTTTACGAAAGAAAAACCGGGGGATCAGCAGATAATAATTCGTATAAAAGAAAACGATCGTAAGCAGATAGGAAAGCACGTTACGCCGTTCGTGCGCATCGTGGGGTAGATCGGCCAGCTTGGTAAAACCGTCTTCGGCAAATAGATACGGGAGAGCCAGAAAGATCAGGCAGCCAAGAGCATGCAGTACACTGGTCGAAATCCGCTTATTCATGCACGGAAATTACAACCCGATCAACAAACTGCGTGAGTCTATACCGAACTTTGGGACCAATGAGCAGAATGTGTAGGTAAACAGGCTACTTTTTTACAGAATCCGATTCGAGTTTTCGCTCACAAATGCCCCCCAGGCTCCCTTCTTCGTTTTCTTGTTCGAGACAACGGGCAAAGCATTGGCATGGAAATGATGGCACACCGCGATGGCAAGCGCGTCGGTAGCATCAAAGAACTGTGGGTCCAGTTGCTGATTCAACAGATGCCCAACCATATGCGCCACCTGATCTTTTGTGGCATTACCATTGCCCGTCACTGACTGTTTGATCCGGCGGGGGGCGTATTCGACAATCGGAATGTTGCGGGAGAGAGCTGCGGCCATCACCACACCCTGGGCCCGACCCAGTTTTAACATAGCCTGGACGTTCTTACCGAAAAAAGGATCTTCAATGGCCATCTCATCGGGATGATATTCGTCGATCAGTCGCAGAATGGTTTCGTAGAGTTTCTGGAGCTTCAGTTGGTAGGTCGTATATTTGCTGAGTTGAACCACACCATATTGAATCATGGTCATGTTCCCACCGGCTACCGAAATGATGCCATATCCGGCTACCTGTGTGCCTGGATCTACCCCCAGAATTATTTTCTCAGGCGGAGATGATTCGGGAGTGGCTTGTTTCAATGGGCTAGCAGAATTGGCAGTTGACATCATGATTGGGCGTAGGCTCTCTTACAAAGTAACGTGTTCTCCTCTGTTTTGTCGCTGAAACCCGATAAAAAAATCACCTTTTTCGCTAAACTCTTCGTCTTCGTGGGGCTTGTCGCTTACATCGGCTACGTATTGAGGCAACAACCCTTTGATTGGAAAACCGTCCAGGCACAGTTCAAAACGGTTCGGTACCCTGCCTGGTGGCTTGCAGGGCTTGTTGGGCTGATGCCTGTAAACTGGGGACTTGAAGCGTTAAAATGGTATATTCTGCTCCAACGGGTCGAGCGCACATCCTATTGGTCGGCTTTTCAGGGCGTGTTGGCGGGGGTAGCGCTGGGCTTTGCGTTACCTGCCCAGTTAGGTGATACCGCCGGTCGGGTATTGTCGTTGCGTTCTGGCCAGCGAGGGGCTGCCATTGGGGCTTCGCTGGTATCGGGCGGTATGCAATTTTACGTGGCGTTGGTAGCCGGAGCCATTGCCTGGGCCTATCATCTGAGCACTGTGGCCAATCGAAATACAACGGCCGGACGTTGGCTTTTCATCCTGCTCATTAGTTTATCAGCAGGAGGGATTCTGCTGGGTTTGGTCCGGCAGAAGTTGGTTCGATGGCTGTCGAGTCGGCAGGGTATAGACCGTTGGGCGATCTACTGGCGGGTGGCTGGCTACTACTCTGACCGGGAAATTGGTTTGGCACTGATCGTTGCTCTCTTGCGATACTGTCTGTTTTCGGTCCAGTTTTACCTGGCTATGCAGGCCGTTGGCATACGCTTACAGCCTGCTACCTCGGCATCGGGCATCGGCCTCGTCTTTTTAGTGAAAACCCTAACCCCGGCATTTAACCTGTTGAGCGACCTGGGTGTTCGGGAAGCGGCTTCCCTGTGGGTATTTGCTCCTTATGGGGTTCAAGTGCCTGTAATGCTCACCGCAACGTTGTTGCTATGGCTGGCCAATATACTGATTCCTGTTCTCGTTGGTTTAATTTGGGTCTGGAAACTGAGAATACGCCGATAACGAATGAGTAGAGGAACGGTTACGTACTGACTATCTATTTTTGAATGACTGCCTTTTTGTTGATATGTAGTGCTTTGTATGCCCTTTTTACGGTAACGCTCTGGATAATCTGGCTGCGTATGCCTGTTGGAGACGGAACAGCCTATTTGAGTAATGGTCCACTGATTTCGGTGATTGTTCCGGTACGTAACGAAGCCGAAACGATTCTTCAGTTGCTAACCGATCTGGAGCAGCAATCGTACAGGGCATTTGAGGTAATTATTGCTGATGACGCATCGACAGATCATACTTCAGCCCTCGTTCAGACGTTTATACCAACCGCTTCTTACCCGTTGCAACTGTTGACGCTGACAAACGACTTTACCACTTCGCCCAAAAAGCGGGCTATTGCACAAAGTATTGCCATTGCCAAAGGTCGATTAATCGTAACAACGGATGGCGATTGCCGGGTTGGCAGAAACTGGCTAGCTGCACTGGCTGATTGCTATGCTAAGACTGGAGCCCGGCTCATTTCTGGTCCTGTTACGTTTACCGCTGAGCGTTCAGTATTTGATGCCGTGCAAACCGTTGAGTTTGCCAGTCTGATTGGATCAGGAGCCTGCACAATGTCGCTTAAACTTCCGACAATGTGCAATGGGGCCAATTTATGTTACGAAAAAGAAGCATTTATAGAAGTAGGCGGGTTTTCGGGCGTCGATCATTTGGCATCGGGCGATGACGAATTTCTGATGCAAAAAATAGCCGCCCATTACCCCGATGGTATCCGATTTCTGAAAAGCTCCGAAGCGATTGTATGGACGAAGCCGCATCTAACCATCCGGGGATTTTATAACCAGCGCAGACGATGGGCGAGCAAATGGCGGGCTTACCAAACCTACGGGCCTTCGCTGCTGGCCGTGTTTGTTTTTCTGAGTAATGCAGCCCCGGTTATCGTTTTGCTAGGCTGGTTAGGTAATTATTGGAGTGCTGGTTTTACACTGCTTACAATTGGCTTAAAAATTCTGCCAGAGTTCGTGTATTTACGGCAGGTTCTCCTTTTTCTGCAAAAGCGAAAAGCAGTGGTGGCTATCCCACTCACACAATTGATTTACCCGTTCTATGTCTTGTTTTTCGGGCTGGCGGCTCAATCAAAAGGCTATACCTGGAAGGGGCGTAAACTTAAATGATAGAAGATCAGGTTGTTTGTTAACAAATGTTTGGATGCCTGTTAATTTTAGGCAACTTTACATCAGGTAGAATCAGTAAAGTTGGCCATCATTTCGTATGCATCGTACACTTGTAAACTGCCTTAATCGAGTCAACAGGGCTAGCGCTTTAACCCTTTCGTACTTACGGGCTATGCGGGAGAAACAATTCGAACGACAGCTCCGGCATGTGCGTGATTTCAGCTATACATCCGACTGGACCAGTTATAACTATAGCAATTGGGAAACCTGGTTTGCTCCGTATCGCAGTCAGCCCAATCTACGCATTCTTGAAATAGGTAGCTTTGAAGGGCGTTCTGCGGTGTGGTTCCTGCAACATATACTAACCCATCCCAGTGCTCAACTGGTATGTGTCGACCCAATGCCGTGGCCCGTCAATCCACCCCGGCCACGGTTCATGCATAACATACAATTGACCGGCCAGGCATCGCAGGTGACCCTGGTGCAGGAGCGTTCGGAAATTGCACTAACGCAACTGCCACCGGCCAGTTTCGATATTATTTATATCGACGGAGCTCATGATGCGATCAACGTGCTTGCCGATGGCATATACAGTTGGGAGTTACTTAAGGTAGGAGGACTGATGTTGTTTGACGATTATCTGTGGGAGCCTGATCAACCTGAGCACAGCCGTTGTCAGCGGGCCATCGACTTATTGCTGAAGCAATTCGGAGCCCGAAAAACCCTGATCCATCAGGGCTATCAGGCATTGATCCGAAAAGATGCGGATTAACCAGGCATTCGCAAGTAATGACGGATCTGTGGCCAGTCCAGGCAATCAGTTGCGGAATAAGAATTCGAATGACAGGAGCAACAAAACAAAAATCTTAACGTAATGGTATATACTTGCAATGTATTTCAGTACACAGGGGGTATATCTTCATGAAATCGTTTAGTCAGGTGGTTGTTTAATGTTTTAATTGCCTTATAACCAATTTTTTACAGCTATATTTTATGCTTTTTCTGCATAAATCAAATTTCCTGCTCCGTACAGTCTACCCTGAGTGCTGGTGGCGAATTGGTGATGAATCTGACCCGACCATTTACCTGACCTTCGACGATGGTCCTATCCCTGATGTGACCGAATTTGTGCTTGAACAACTGGATAAGTTTTCGGCACAGGCTACATTCTTTTGCATTGGCGACAATGTTCGTAAGCATCGCGATATGCTTTATAAAGTGCTGGAAGCGGGCCATATGGTTGGCAATCATACATTTAATCACCTCAATGGCTGGCAAACAGAAGATGCGGTCTATCTGGAAAATATAAGGAGATGTCAGGCGGAATTGGGGGTTGAAACGTCATTATTTCGTCCGCCATATGGCCGGATAAAAAAAACGCAGGCCGCCGAAGTGATGGAGCATTATTCGATTGTGATGTGGGACGTACTGACGGGGGATTTTGACCGAAAACTCCCGGCAGATATATGTCTTCGTAAAACGATTCAGTATACAAAACCTGGCTCCATTGTTGTCTTTCACGATAGCCTGAAAGCCTGGCCGACCATGCGCCAGGTACTGCCTCAGGTGCTGGCGCATTTTACCGAGCGAGGCTATTCATTCCGGGCTGTTCCCCAACCTGTTTATGCTGGATATTGACCAGCCAGATGTAGAGGTCCCATTGGTAAGTATTCTGGTTGCTGCACGCAATGAAGAGTCAACGATCCTAACCTGTTTAAACGCAATTGAGGGACTGGACTGGCCAGTAGATAAGGTCGAAGTCCTGATCGGGAACGATCAATCGACTGACCGTACTGGCGAGCTGGTGGCCGAATTTATTCGGGAACGCCCATCGTATCAACTTCTAACGATTGCTGAATCGGATTCGGGTTTACGAGGGAAGGTAAATGTACTGGTGCAGTTAGCGCAACGTGCCCGAGGGCGCTTTCTTTTTTTTACGGACGCCGATACCCAGGTTCCGGCAGGCTGGTTGACCGCAATGACCCAGCATATGGCCGATCAAACAGGGGTTGTCACAGGGGTTACCCTGCCCGATGGACCAGCTATCTTTCATAAAGTACAGGGCATCGACTGGTTGTATAATCTGACCCTGACGCACCTGATGAGCGGTCTGAAAATTCCGGTCACCGCTATGGGAAATAATATGGTGGTGAGTCGACAGGCGTATGATGCCGTTGGCGGTTATGAATCCCTGCCTTTTTCGGTAACCGAAGATTATACCTTATTCCGAGCTATTATTGAGCGTGGATACGGGTTTCAAAATGTATTGAGCGAACAGGTACTGGCTCGTACAAAGCCCGTCGAATCATGGGCTGCCTGGCTACAACAGCGGAAACGATGGATGCGCGGAGCCATGAATTTGCCGGGCTGGATTGTCTTCGCTCTCTATTGTCAATATCTTTTAGTGCCACTTCTACTGTTAGTCGGAAATGGATCTGCCCTGCTGGCTATGGGCCTGTATGGAGGTCATTTTTTGATTCAGTCGATCGTATTGTCTATTGGATTTAGGCGACTTCGGCAAACCAAGTTGTGGCGGTATGCGTTGCTTTTTGAAATTTACCAACTCATAATGGGTCCATTAGCCATTATCTATTACTGGCTTCCAACAAAAATTAACTGGAAAGGAAGAAACTATTAAGCGAATCGTGAAGGTCGAAATCGGTTGGATAAACCACAAGTTATGATCTACACCCGTCGCGCAATCAGACTATGATGCTTATTGATACACACGCCCATATATACGATTCACAATTCGCCAACGACCAGGAATCTATGCTCCGTCATGCTGATTCACAACAGATTAGCCAGATATGGATGCCGAATTGCGCCCGCGAAACAATTGCGGGGATGATGGACCTGGCCGATCGATACCCCGAGCGTTGTCTGCCTATGATGGGCTTACATCCGGCTTATGTCAACGAAACAGTAGAGGCCGAACTGGCGACTGTAGAGGATCAGCTCAATCGCCATGCGTTTATGGCTGTGGGAGAAATCGGACTTGACTTTTATTGGGATATGTCGTTTGTCGATCGGCAGTTTATGGCCTTTGAAACGCAATTGCGATGGGCCGCTATTCATAAGTTGCCTGTTTCGATGCATACTCGCTCAGGCCATGATCGGAATGCATTTGCCGAAGCGGCTGATCTGATCGAAAAACTGGCCTTACCCGGCCTGACAGGTATTTTCCATTGTTTCGTTGGAACACTTGACGAGGCCAAACGCGCCATTCAACTGGGGTTTAAGCTTGGCATTGGGGGTGTGGCAACCTTCAAAAACGGAGGGCTCGACAAGGTGCTGCCGCATGTAGGTCTAGAACATCTTGTTCTGGAGACCGATGCGCCTTATTTAGCACCTGTTCCATACCGGGGGAAACGAAATGAACCAGCCTACATCCGGCTAATTGCCCAGCGTGTCGCCGATCTTAAGCAGATTAATTTGGATGATGTAGCACGACATACTACTGCAAATGCCCGTGCATTGCTCCCCACACTTTATGCGAATTTGCTGCCCAGCTAAACGGAGCTACCAAACCATCACAGAATTTATTGCATGATTTACGTTTATGGCAATGCCCTATCGAATTATTCAGATTAATCCTTCAGCTACATCGAATTCGCGAGCATCGGTATTGGTAATATACACAGGCGGTACGTTTGGGATGGTCTATGAGCCACAGGCCGGGCAGCTTGTCCCTTTCGATTTTGAGCGGGTAGTGGATCGACTCCCTGAGCTTAACCGACTCGACTTTGCCATCAGTCTGCTCACATTGAATGAAATTATCGACTCATCAAATATGAAGCCCGCCGTTTGGGTCGAACTGGCACAAATCATTCAGGATCACTATTCATCATACGACAGCTTCGTCATTTTGCATGGTACCGATACCATGTCGTTTACGGCATCTGCGTTGAGTTTTATGCTTGAGGGCTTATCTAAGCCGGTAATCCTGACGGGAGCGCAGTTGCCAATAGGCGTGGCCCGAAGCGACGCCCGTGAGAATTTTATTACGGCACTTGAAATTGCTGCGGCTACGGAAGCCGATCGACCCCTTGTGCCCGAAGTGTGTGTGTATTTCAATTCGCTCCTGTTGCGTGGGAATCGATCTACGAAACGGGAGAGTGTTCAGTTCAACGCATTTACATCAGAGAATTACCCACATCTGGCCAATGCGGGTGTGAGTATTGACTACAACCGACCCTTTATTCGTCCGTACCAACCTAATCAGTCGTTAAAGATTCATAAAACACTTGACCCCAATGTAACCATCCTGAAACTCTTTCCAGGTATTACGCAGGCCGTGGTGGAGTCGATCGTAAACATTCCCAGCCTTCGGGGCATTGTTTTGGAAACCTTTGGCGCGGGCAATGCACCTACCGATGCCTGGTTTCTGGATGTACTTAAGGGGACCGTTGATCGTGGAGTGCTGATATTCAATGTGTCGCAATGTGAAGGAGGGCGAGTTACCCAGGGACAATACCAAACCAGTAAGCATTTATTACAGATTGGGGTAGTGAGTGGGGCCGACATTACAACCGAAGCAGCGATCACCAAATTGATGGTTTTGTTAGGCCGTGAACCTGGTTACGGACCGGAAGCCGTTCTTCGACTACGAACGTTACTGGCCCAGCCAATTAGTGGTGAAATGAGCGAATAGGAGACAAAAAGCAAGGTTTTTTATAACAACATCTTGCGTGATTAATGAAAAACATGCATCTTTGCACTCCGAAATATCGGGCCACCCAAATACCATAATAGAGAGCTGCCGGAGTGGTCGAACGGGTCTGATTCGAAATCAGAAGTACTCGCAAGGGTACCGGGGGTTCGAATCCCTCGCTCTCTGCCTTTTTCGTCGTCAGTCATTAGTCAATAGTCGTTAAGAAATTTACTAACGACTGGCTGCTATCGACTGACGACTTTCTTTAGAGAGGTGTCCGAGTGGTTGAAGGAGCACGCCTGGAAAGTGTGTATGCGGGCAACCGTATCGAGGGTTCGAATCCCTTCCTCTCTGCCAATGGGTCATATAATATGCTGATTTATAGCGTGTTATATGACCCATTTTTTTGCCGTTTCAATTCTGTTTCAACTTTGCGCCAGGGAAGGGTAGTCTACTCACAATTTATTCTGCGGCTATTAAAAAAATAAATCCGCCCCGTTACGGTACGGGTTCCCCCATCGGCCACTTCGGTATTGAAGGTGATCTGACGGGCACCTCCGTTGACCTTGATATTGCCCTGACCCGGTGAGCCCTGGTTGCTGTGATAAGTAAAGGAGAAGTTATAATCCGAAGCTGTTCTGGGGGCATTTGTAAAGAGAAAATCTTCGGTTGTGGCCGGATTGCCTGAACTGATGTAGGGGTGGACTAAAAATCGGGTAGGCTTTGCTTGGTCTGCGAATAGACCGGACACGAGGTGGCCGCATTGACCACGGATGAATAGCCCAATGTGGCCGCTCTATTCGTGGCTCTCATCCGATAAAAATAGGTCGAACTCGTCGTTAGGCCCGTATCCGAATACAGTGCTGTGGTTGGCGTTCCGGTCTGGGTCCAGCCCCAGGATCCGTTTGTACTGCGCTCGATCTGGTAGCCATTTGCGCCAGATACCGCATTCCTGATAATGTTGATGCTGGTACCAGATGTTGACGACTGATATGGTCCTAAAAATCCGGACACGAAACTTTTTAACTTCGTGTACCATGAACCAATCCCAACGCCCCAAACGAAAGTATACCGCCGAGTT
>NZ_KB893198.1 GCF_000374025.1 Spirosoma panaciterrae DSM 21099
GATCAAGCCTACAACGGCGTGTTTGCTCAAGAGCTTGACCGTTGGAGTATCGATTTTGAGAAAGCGTCGCGGCCTGAATCAGCCCAAGGTTTTGTACCGGTGGCCAAACGATGGGTAGTGGAACGAAGCATTGCCTGGACGAACTATTTTCGGAGAATCGTCAAAGACTATGAGCATACAGCATCTTCTTCGGTCAGTTGGCTGTATCTGGCCAATAGCCAGATCATGTTACAACGAATCGAGACTTATTGCCAAAGATGATTTCCCAACATACTCTTAGATCCTGTAAACTTGATATATGATGGGCTCCGAAATGTGCCTATTGTTCATTTAGTGCCGCGGGAAATGGAGTATATCTGGTATAAAATTGGAACGAATGAACGCTTTTTTTATCAGCCTTATCAGCAGAAGGGAGAGTTAGAAGATTATGTTTTTTGGAGCCAAATCGATCTAATTCTTCAGAATAGACAAAATAAGAAAATACAATTAATCTATGCCTCATTAGGTACCTTGAGTGCAGGCAATGCAATACCGGCAACTCGATTTTTAACGAAACTGATAGCTGCTGTTGAAGGTTTATCCACCATACATTTAATTATAGCGGATAAACAGCTCTATACGAATAAACCTGAAAATTTACCAACGAACATATCCGTAGTTGATTGGGTGCCGCAGCGAAAACTGCTTCTCCATTGTGATTTAATGATTACGCACGGAGGTACAAACTCTATACTAGAATGCGTACAGGCAGGCATACCTATTTTGGCCTATCCACTGAACCTGGATGCAGATCACCCCGGTAATACAGCCAGAGTGGTAGCGAATGGGTGGGGCGTGCAAGGTGATTTGCGAAAAGAAAATTCAGCAGAAATTAAGCAAAAGATAGTCAATCTACTGGCAGATTGCCCATTGCCCAGAAAGCGTAAACGAGTAGTAATAACGCCGATCATTGATTGGCAACTGAACACGGATTTGGCCGAATCATAATAGATCAATCATTTTTAAACACATTTTCGATCATGAAAAAAATCTTAATGCAATTTGCAGATAATCTGCTTGCGAAAGAACAAATGAAAGTTATTAAAGGTGGGACAGATACTTATGGAGGTATTTATAGTGGAGATGGTTTGGGAATGATACATTGTGGGTGCCCGAATGGGATGACAATTACGACAGGTGGCACAGTCACTTCCGCGGACCTAGTCTCGATGTGTGGTGGCATGCCCCCAGCCTGGTGCGTTGGTGTAGGTTGACAGGTGCTTAAATATTAAAGCACTTTTATGCGTAATTCCTACATTACTTACTACATAGTTTTATAGGGATTACGCATGACAATAGGTTTCTTTTGACAGTTCTTTCTGTTGGAAAATTTAATTACGACAAAAAAATGGCAATTTTTATTGCGAATTTATATCTTTGGCCTGATTTTGAATTTATTGATAAATTTTCGATCAAAGAACAGAGTTTCTTTGCATATTTAATAAAACTTTAAACTGTGAAAATCTATTGAATTTTTCGCGAAATATTGCTAAATTATTATGAAAAAATATTTAAATTTAACCCAAATTATTGGTTTCTTATTATTGTTCAATAATAGCTTTGGGCAGAATACGATTGATGACACAATAGAGACACTCAATGAGTTAAACAATGTGCAGGTTTATGCAGATCAGAATTTAATTAGTGATTGGGCTGGTGTTAGGAAGGATATTAAGCTCAGAGACTTTTCTTTTTCTTTTGACAAATCTTCTATTAGCGCAAAAAAATACGATGTTGATCTGATCATTAGCGAAGCAAAGGTTACATTATTTCGCTATAATAAATTTACTGCCTTCACTATCTGGCAGCCTGGAGGAACTGAGCCAATGAATGTTTTTTATTCAATGGCTCGGCCTGGAGATCGCTATGAATTGCAAGTGTCTCTTGTTGCCAAAAATAAATTGGGTGAAAAAGTCCCACTGAAAAGTAAGTTTATATATAATTTGCCACTGTATTAAAATACGGACAGATATCATACTATTAATTATATTGACTTGTGGGTTTCGTGGTGTGTGTCTTGTTGGGCTGAAATGGCCGTTTCTAAAAAGTTAAGTGAGGAATATAAATCTAAGGGGTAAATTTTATTTACATATCCATAGACGAAAATCCGGCTTCTTGGGAGCGGGCGATGAATCAGATTGGCCTTTCAACGAAAAAAGCTTCTTGTTCCCTTATTGTAAGACATCAAAGCTATAAAAAATACTATATCGACCTATTCCGCGCTACTTGTTGATCGAGGGAAAAGGGAATGTGATTAATACAGATGCGCCCCAACCCAGTGATCTTATGATTAGGGAAATGTTTGACAAATTATTGAAATAATAGCAGACAATGCCCACCTTTCCTCACTACACCCAACTTGACCAGATGGATTGTGGCCCTACCTGTTTGCGGATGGTAGCAAAACAGTATGGACGGACGTTTACGACGCAATCGTTGCGGGAGAAGGCGCAGATAGGGAAAGAGGGGGTGTCGTTGCTGGGTATTTCGGAAGCGGCTGAGGCTATTGGGTTTCGGACAATGGGCGTAAAAATTCCCTTTGAGAAATTAGCGGCCGAAGCGCCCATGCCTTGTATTGTGCATTGGGATCAGAATCACTTTGTAGTGGTTTATGCTATAAAAGGCGCAGAAGGTGGCTGGCTAAGTCGTATTAAAGGGGGCCGAAAAGCTGTTCAAATCGACAGTCTTGGAGTAGACGTACAGGCCGGACCGTTCATCTCCGATTTTGAGGTCAATGAGGGGCAAATTATCATTCCACCGTCCTTCCCAACTCCTCTGCCCTCACCCCCAAGCCCTACGCTAAAAGGCACCGTTTACGTAGCCGATCCGGCTAAGGGGTTGGTTACGTATTCGGCGGGAGAGTTTTGCCAGCATTGGCTGTCGAGCCAAACTAAGGGGAGTCAGGAAGGGGTAGTGCTGTTGCTGGAGCCTACACCGGCGTTTTTTGAGCAGGACGACGAACCAACAACGGCCTACAATTTCGGTCGAGTTTGGAGCTATTTGTGGCAGTACAAACGGCTATTGCTGCAATTGGCTTTGGGGTTGGCCGTAGGCAGTGGGCTGCAATTGTTGTTTCCGTTTCTGACCCAGTCAGTAGTGGATGTGGGTGTCAATACGCAGAATTTGCCGTTTGTATATCTGGTATTGGGGGCGCAACTGATGCTGATGGCCGGGCGACTGTCGGTCGAGTTTATCCGAAGCTGGATTTTGCTCCACATCAGTACCCGCGTCAACCTCAGTATTCTATCCGATTTTCTGATCAAGCTGATGAAACTGCCTGTGTCGTTTTTCGACAGCAAGCAGTTTGGCGATCTGATGCAGCGCATTGGCGACCATCACCGCATCGAAAGTTTTCTGACCGGCCAAACGCTGTCGGTGCTGTTTTCGCTGATTAATCTCGTCATTTTTGGGTTGGTACTGGCCTTATATAATCTGGCTATCTTCGGTATTTTTCTGGTGTCGAGTTTGTTGTATGTCGGCTGGGTGATGCTGTTTTTGCGCCAACGCCGGAAGCTCGATTTTAAGCGGTTCGATTTGGCGGCTAAGAATCAGAGTAGTCTGGTGCAACTGATTCAGGGCATGCAGGAAATCAAGCTGGCGGGTGCCGAGCGGCCCATGCGCTGGTCCTGGGAGCGATTGCAGGCGCGGATGTTCCGCTTGCAAATGAAGGGGCTTGCCCTGAGTCAATACCAGCAGGCCGGAGCCTTCACGATCAACGAAGGCAAAAATATTTTCATTACGTTTCTGGCCGCACAGGCTGTCATTAGTGGGCAATTGTCCCTGGGGGCTATGCTGGCTATGCAACAGATTGTTGGGCAACTGAACAGCCCTATTGAGCAACTGATTGGCTTTGTTCAGAGCCTGCAGGATGCCAAAATCAGTCTGGAACGACTGAACGAAATTCACACCCTTACCGACGAAGAACCCACCGAACAGCCCTTGCTCAATACGTTACCTCAATTCGGGAATTTACAGCTTAAAAATATCGCGTTTCAATACCCCGGAGCCGGTAATGAGCCCGTTTTAGAAGGCATCGACCTATCTATTCTGGAGGGAAAAACAACCGCCATTGTCGGTATGAGTGGTAGTGGGAAAACAACCCTGCTTAAATTGCTGCTCCGCTTTTATGAATCGACAAAAGGCGAAATTCGTCTGGGAGGGGACTCCCCTCTCCTGAATTCAGGAGAGGGGGCGGGGGTGAGGTTAACCAACCTCAGCCATGCCTTTTGGCGAAGTCAGTGTGGAGTTGTGATGCAGGACGGGTTTATTTTTTCGGATACCATTGCCCGGAATATTGCCGTGGGCGTTGACCGCATCGATGCACAGCGGCTGGCTCATGCGGTTCGGGTCGCTAACCTGAACGAGTTTATCGATTCATTACCATCAGGGCTTCATACGAAGATTGGAGCCGAAGGCAATGGCATTAGCCAGGGGCAGCGGCAGCGAATTCTGATAGCCAGGGCGGTCTACAAACAGCCGAAGTATATTTTCTTTGATGAAGCTACCAATGCCCTGGATGCCAACAACGAAGCTGCCATCATGCAGCAACTTGGCGAATTCTTTCAGGGACGTACTGTAGTGGTTGTCGCCCATCGACTGAGTACGGTACGTCATGCCGACCAGATCTTGGTTTTGGATAAAGGCCGGATTACGGAAATAGGTACACATGATACCCTCGTCGCCCAACAGGGAGACTACTGGCGATTGGTAAAAAATCAACTGGAGCTTGTCTGAACCCGGATTTTTGTGATTTAACTGATTGTCTTGATTTCTTCATATCATTTTCGCTTTGATAGCTATCACTTGGTGTTATTAAAGGTTAAAAACCTGCTACACCTATCAACAAAATCAGATGAATCAGTTAAATCACATAAATTACGGTTCAGACTATTTCACTGAGCTTCGTTCCGAAGAGGTACAGGAGCTTTTGATGCGCCCCCCCAAATGGTTGTTGCGTTGGGGTATTACTGTTGTCTTTTTAGTTGTTCTAATTGTGTTTGCGGGTGCCTGGATGGTGCATTACCCGGATTTGGTGCGTGGTTCGTTTCGCCTTACGTCGGTCAATGCGCCTAAAGCGGTGTTGAGCCGTACGGAGGGCAAACTCGTTAAATTGCTGGCCGAAGAAGGCAACGTTGTAAAAGCAGGTGCACCTCTAGCTTATTTAGAAAGTACGGCTAACCATACGGATGTATTACGTTTGTCGCAGGAATTAACTAAGGCATGGGCGATAGCCAGCCGTGGTACCTCCAGGTTAGGTAATCTGGAAGGACTTGAGCAACTGCATTTATCAAATTATCCGAGACTGGGCGAATTACAAAACGCGTATCAGACATTCGAGCAGGCTCATATTCAGATAAGGGCGTATCTGGCGAATGGTTTTTATAGTCAGAAGAAAGCCTTATTGCGGCAGGAAATTAGCGATTTGCAAGCATTGGCCCGGAACTTACAGGATCAGCAGCAGGTGCAGGAGCGTGATCTGACGCTGGCTCAGGAAGAGTACGCTATTCAGCAACGGTTGGCCCGTGAAAAAGTGATTGCACCGCTGGACCTGAAACGGGAAGAAAGTAAAGTGATTACTCGTAAACTGCCTTACCAGCAAACCCGTTCGGCCTTAATTAATAACCTGACCGCACAGCGGACAAAGCAGAAAGAATTATTGGAATTAGATAAGCAGGTGGCCGAAGAACGTGATAAGTTTTTGCAATCATTAAACACGCTACAAAGTGCAGTAGATGCCTGGAAACAGAAGTACGTGCTTACCGCTCCGGTATCAGGCCGAGTGTATTTCGTTGGTATGTTACAGGAAGCTCAGACTATTGCGGTCAATCAGGAATTGTTTTATGTGGCTCCGCCGGGCACGAATTACTTTGGCGAGCTACGTGTATCTCAGTATAATGCCGGTAAGGTAAAGCCAGGGCAGGAAGTACTGGTAAAATTTATAGGGTATCCTTATCAGGAATATGGAGCAGTACGAGGACGTATTGCTTCGATTGCCGATATACCACTAAAAGATAGTGTGTTTCTGGCGAAGGTTATTTTGCCCAATGGCCTCCGTACCACGTATGGGAAGGCGTTAGCCTATAAAACAGGCATGTCGGCGTCGGCCGATATTCTGACGGATGATAGCCGCTTACTGGAAAAGCTATTTTATCAGCTTCGTAAAGTGGCTAATGGACGATAGAACGGAATAATAGATTACTGAGTGGAGCGTCAGTCCGGGCTTTTCTACGAACTTTGCGGTCGGATAATCAGTCCGGCCAACGCTTATGATTCGTATCTTTCAGCAGGACGAAACCTCCGTCCGAAAAATTAGGGACATTGATTCATTCTCCGACACCGAACGGACTCTCTGGGTGGATCTGCAAAACCCAACCGCGTCCGAAATAAAGAGTGTCGAAGAAAAATTCGATGTCGATTTTCTGAGTCAGCAGGAGCAGTTGGAAATTGAAAGTAGTTCGCGCTACATTGAAGAAGATGATTTTCTGATCGCCAACTCCAACTTTCTGATTCCCGATAAAGAACAGCGGTATGTGAATGTTCCGGTGAGTTTTCTTTTGAAAGACGATACGCTGTTCACCTACCGAAATGCCGACCTCAAATCGTTTGCCGATACGGTGAAGCGCATCAAGTCGCGCCGGGCTGTATTCAGCGACGGAGCGCAGATTATGATTTCCATTTTCGAATCGCGGATCGACTATGATGCCGATTTGATCGAACTGGTATCGAACGAAATCAAAGCCATCAATCGGATGCTCGATCTGGACGCTAATCTGGATCGGGAAATGCTGCTGAATATCAACGATTACCAGGAACTGACGATGTTGATTCGGGAGAATGTGGTTGATAAACAGCGCGTTATTTCGTCGATGATTCGCTCCGACGGATGGTTCAATGAGCTGGAGCAACAACGATTACGCACATTGATCAAGGATATTAATTCGCTGATCGAACACACGAATTTTATTTTCGAACGACTGGAGTTCCTGCAAAATACCTACCTGGGTCTGATCGACCTGGAGCAGAACCGGGTTGTCAAAATCTTTACCGTTGTATCGCTGGTCTTTTTGCCGCCAACCTTACTGGCCAGCATCTGGGGAATGAACTTCGATGAAATGCCTGAGGTACACTGGAAATACGGTTATGTATTTGCACTGGCTATGATGGTGGTATCATCGGCCCTGACCGTCTGGATCTTCCGTCGTAAGAACTGGTTGTGAAACAGGATGTAGCAGAATGGGGCTGGCTATCGGAGGCTGATTAAATTATCAGTGAAAAGGAGCCTGTCAGTAAGTTACCTTTTGAGGCTGGGAGCGTCTGATTGTCAAACAAATCCCCCTTCATTATGCAACAGGCGCAAACCCGACTGGAACTTTTTTACACGCAGGTAGTAACCTTTGTTACGCTTTATGGTGGCCGCGTGCTGCTGGCAATCCTGACGCTCATTGTGGGCCTTTGGGCTATTGGCTGGATTACCCGAATTCTGGCTACTACCATGACCAAACGGCACGTTGATCGGGACGTACAACCTTTCCTGCTATCGTTGGTCAATGGCTTGTTAAGGGTTTTGCTGCTGCTTAGTATTGCCAGTACACTGGGCGTGCAGACCACCTCGTTCGTTGCCATCATCGGAGCCGCTGGCCTGGCGGTTGGGCTGGCATTGCAGGGAAGCCTGTCCAATTTTGCCGGTGGGGTACTGATCCTGATTTTTAAGCCCTTTCGTGTAGGGGATTTAATCACGGCCCAGGGCTTTACAGGGAATGTTGAGGCCATCCGTATTTTTGATACGACGCTGGTAACGCTCGATAACAAAACGATTATTCTGCCCAATGGAGCTTTGTCGACTTCGGCCATTACGAATATCAGTACAAAAGGAGTTATTCGGGTCGATCAGGTGTATACCGTAGGGAGCCAGAATGATCTGGATGCTACCAGAGCATCGATTCAGAAAGTGGTTAATGCCTGTCCATATGCCGTTAAAGATCGTGAACATGATGTGCTGATTACCAAACTAGGGGCCAACTCGCGCGACTACGACGTGCGCGTGTGGACCAAGAGTGATACCTACTGGGAAACCTATTATTATATGCTCGAAAATATTGCCCGACAATTTGGCAAAGATGGCATTGAGGCTCCCAAACCAAAGATGTTTATTACAAACGAACCGTAATAGCCTGGTTCAAATGGCTATAAAAATGCCCCCCTGGACTTTGAGTTTTCAGGGGGGCGTTTTTTATACCAGATTTTTTAGCGATTCGTTAAACGTTTTTATAGCAAATGAGTCTAACTCATGATGAGTGTCAGTACTCACCGCTTACGAACGAATCGCCATGAATATACTAAAAACAATAAAACGGCTCGCCTTCCTGACCGTACTGGCATTGAGTCCGTTTTTGGCAGAGGAAGCCGCAGCTCAACCGGGCGTAACGGTGCCAGTTGAGTCGTTTTATAACGAGCTGTCTCCCTATGGGCAGTGGATGCAATACCCGGGCTACGGGAATGTATGGTTGCCGAATGCCGGGCCTGATTTTCAGCCATATGCCAGTGGGGGTCACTGGGTCATGACCGAATACGGTAATACCTGGGTGTCGGATTATGCCTGGGGATGGGCACCGTTTCACTATGGGCGCTGGATTTACGATCCGGCCTACGGTGGCTGGCTTTGGGTTCCGGGTAGCGACTGGGCTCCGGCCTGGGTGTCCTGGCGATCGGGCGGGGGGTACTATGGATGGGCCCCACTGGCACCAGGTTGGGATATTAACATCAACATCAATATTCCATCGTTTTACTGGAACTTCGTACCCCAGATTTACATCACCAGTCCAAATCTGTACAGCTATTGTGTGCCGCGTCCACGCGTGGTCAATGTCTACCAGCAAACGACAATTATCAACAACTACTACCGGGGCAGTGGGCGTGCCTATGCGTATGGACCTCCGAGAGCCGATATTGAACGGGTAACCCGTCAAAGCATTCCGGTGTATCGTGTCGAGCATATGGATCGGCCAGGACGTTCGGTGGTGGGCAATGGCTCGGTGGGCTTTTATCGACCGGGTTCTGCCATGGCGCATAACCCAGGCCGCGATTACAATGGCCAGTTCAACAATGCTCCTCGCCGGGAGTATGACGGCAATAACGCGGCTTACTCCCGGGGTGGACGTTACAATGGCGATTTCAACAACAATCGTCCAGGCTACGATGGTAGCAGTAACACTCCCAGCCGGGATTACTCAAACCGCGATTATAATGGTAGCCCGAACCGGAGCAATGGTTTCCCAACGGAGCGAAATGGTGGATTTAATAATCGCGGTTTCAATAATGCCCCTGATCCTAATTCGGGAAATAGTCCAGCGCCATCCCCAGTTCCGGCACCTAACCGTGGTAACTATTCGCCCGGCAACTCGCCACAAGGTGATAATGGATTTCCGAACGGCGGTAGAATGGGTGGGTATGAGCAACGGAACTTTCCACAAGGAGGTGGGTTTCAGCAACAACCGAACCGATCTTTTGAACGGGTTGAGCGGCAACCTCAAATGAATAGTCAGTCTATGCCGGGTGGTCAGAGTGGCGGTGGTTTCCAGCGGATGCAGGAGAGCCGACCCCAGTCGTTTCCGCAACAACAGCATAGCCAAGGCCAGCCACAAACTCAACCCCAACAGGGCGGAGGAGGCTTTGGTGAGCGTCATCAACGCGGTCCCCGATAAATAATTGAGTGAAGCAGTACCTGCGACGCCACATATCCGAATGGGTATGTGGCGTTTTCATTTTGTCATTTCTGGTTATTGATCAGCCTCTCGTCAGCAACACCTTTTTATTAACAATCAATGACCAGGAATGACTACTTAATGACCATTGAATGCCTGCCAATAACTACTTTTGTCCCTTATGCGCTATTTTATTGAACTGTCGTATCGGGGAACGGCCTACTGTGGCTGGCAACCACAGGCGGTGGGCGTGAGTGTTCAGGCTACGCTGGAAAGGGCCCTCAGCCAGCGATTGGGCAAACGCGTTTATGTAGTGGGTAGTGGCCGCACAGATGCGGGGGTCCATGCCCGGCAGCAGTTCGCCCATTTTGACACCGATGAACAGCTACATGTATCCGAAGCGTTTATTTACTCGTTGAATTGCCTACTGCCAGAAGATATAGCGATTCGGTCCATCTTTCCGGTCCGGAAGACGGACCATGCGCGTTTTTCGGCCCTGTTCAGGTATTACCAATACCATATTACTCGTCAAAAGGACGTTTTTGAGTATGGATTAACCTATCATTTTCGACCCTTGCTCAACGACGCCTTAATGAACGAAGCCTGCCAGCGTTTACTGAAATACACGAACTTTCAAAGTTTCAGCAAGGCACGGGCCAATGTCAATCATTTTCATTGTCGGCTCGATTTTGCCTATTGGGAGCGCATAAACGAGGATAGCCTGACGTTTCATATTCGGGCCGATCGATTCCTTTGGGGCATGGTTCGTACCATTGTCGGCACGATGCTTGAAGTAGGCCAACAACGGCTGAACCTTCATCAATTTGAGCAGATCATCCAGGCAAAAGACCGGAATGCAGCCGGAAGGGCCGTGCTGGCAAATGGCCTGTATCTGGTTGAGGTTGGTTACCTGGAAGAGGTGCTGACAGGCAGCGGTATAGGAGCGCGGGGGGAGGCATAATTTGCATTGCCTGGCCTTGTACCTCTGTGCTTCACTTAAATTTTCTTAAATTCGACCGCTCAGCAGTTGAATTCCATATTTTTGTCACATAACACGAACCCCTGAATGGCTCGTATAAAAAAGAAAGTTGGTGCCTATCCCAGCGGTATGATTTTGTTTAGTCTGACGCTGGCTTTGTTTTTAATTGGTTTTTGCGGTTTGCTGGCTATTCAGTCGAAAAAACTGGTGACCTACATCCGGGAAAATTATGAAATCCGGGCGTTTTTGGATAAAGATCTGGATGAGAAAAAAGTGGAAAAACTTTTTCAGACCATTGCCGAACGACCTTATGTGCTGAAAACCGACGGGAAGCCGCAGGTGGTTCTGGTAACGAAAGACGAAGCCGCCAAAGCGTTCATTGCCGAAACCAAAGAGGATTTTTCGAAGTTTTTAGGGGAGAACCCTCTGCATGATAGCTACAGGATCAAACTCAACGAAGGGTATTTCGAAGAAGCGAAACTGCAGCAGGTAAAGCAGGATCTGGAGCAAATAGATGGTGTGTTTGAGGTCGTATATCAGGAAAACCTCGTCGACAACATTAATCGGAATATTACCAAGATTTACGCCGTCATGTCGGCATTTGCGGTTATTCTGTTGGTGATCATTGTGGTGCTGATGAACAATACAATCCGGCTGGCGTTGCATTCACAGCGTATGCTCATTCGGAGTATGCAACTGGTAGGGGCCACCAACGGATTTATTACCCGGCCGTTTTTAGGACGGGGTATGTGGCAAGGGTTTCTGGCCGGAGTAATTGCGGTCGCTCTTCTGTTGATTAGTTTACAGATTGCCATACATAACCTGCCCGAAGTGGGGATGTTTCAGGATACGGAAAAGACCGCTTTTCTGATGGCAGGTGTGGTTGGATTAGGTATACTGATTGGCTTTTTGAGTACGTTTCAGGCCGTAAATCGGTACCTGGGCCTGACGTTGGACGAACTTTACTAACTAGTGAATCAATGGGGTAATGCATAAAAGAGCAATGTGCTGATAGGAGACTTCTCAACTAATTGGCGTGCTCGACTATTCAGTATCCATTCTAAATAGACAAAACGATGGCAAAAGATAAACAGGCTGGTTCAGCCACACTCGCCCGCGAAGAGTCGGCCAAAAAAACGGCAGCAACGCCGACGGCTGCTCCTAAAAGTACGCCCATTCGGCCAGTAAGTAGCGAACCGCTGCGTTCTGCGGTAGCCTCTTCACTCCCGTTCGGAAAGCAAAACTATGTGTTTATGCTTATTGGGATAGGGGTTATTCTGGCGGGCTTTTTCATCATGAGCCTCGATAAAGAGGAATTTGGGTTTGGCTTTTTAGGACTGACACTCGGCCCAATTGTGGTGATGGCCGGTTTTGTCCTGGAATTCTTTGCCATTCTTGCTCGCCCCAAAGCGTAACATTAAGTAAAGTTATACAGTTGAAGTGCTATAAAGTTATAGCGTTGTAAAGTAGTTTTGCTGCTATCATTCTCTGACGGCAACTCAACAACTTTACAACGCTATAACTTTATAACTAGTTAATGGAGCTGATTCACGCAATAGTACTGGCGATTATTGAGGGCTTAACCGAATTTCTGCCGGTTTCCTCAACGGGGCACATGATTATTTACTCATCGCTGGCTGGAATTGCCAGTGATGAATTCACCAAACTCTACACGGTTGATATTCAATTCGGTTGTATCCTGTCCGTACTGGTTCTGTATCATCGTCGCTTCCTGACCGATCCTCGTACTGGTGATTTTACGATACCCAGTTACCTGAAATCATTTCCTCCCCGCTGGCAGCCTCTGCTCGATTTTTATAGCAAAATTCTGATTGCCTTTCTGCCAGCTGCTGTTATCGGCTTTTTGCTGAATGACTTCATTGACTCGCTCCTTGAAAACGTTACGGTCGTTGCCATTATGTTGCTGGTGGGTGGTATCATACTGCTCTTTATTGATCGAATCGTGAACCGAGCGCCCAAAGATGGCGATGTTACCGTGCCTGATGCGCTCCGAATCGGTTTTTTTCAGTGTATAGCCATGATTCCGGGAGTATCGCGGTCGGCGGCAACCATTATTGGGGGTATGTTTCAGGGGCTGACCCGGGCGCAGGCAGCCGAATTTTCATTTTTTCTGGCAGTGCCCACGATGGCTGCGGCTTCGGGTTATAAACTGCTGAAAACCTACAAATTGCTTCAGCCCGACGACTATCAGACGCTGCTAATCGGAAATGCCATCGCTTTCGTTGTGGGCATGCTGGCAATTCGGGGCTTTGTTAGCTTCCTGACCCGGTATGGGTTTAAAGTCTTTGGGTATTATCGAATCGTGCTTGGACTTGTACTGCTGGGCTTAGTAGCGGCTGGTGTAAAGCTGGATGTTCTTTAAAAGTAGTGTATAACCCTACACGAACAAACCACAAGGGCACACAAAGGGCTTTCCTCTGTGTATCTTTGTGGTTTCTTCATGTATTACTGTGTTACAACAAACGGAATTAAGTCCTGCTTCTGATCCTGGCCAGGTTATCCTGATTGATAAACCGCTTACATGGACATCGTTCGATGTGGCCAACAAGTTAAAATACGCCTGTAAATTCAAGAAAATAGGCCATGCCGGTACGCTTGACCCTTTGGCAACGGGTCTACTGATTCTTTGTACAGGAAAAATGACCAAACAGATTGATCAGTATCAGGCGCAGGAAAAAGAATATACGGGTACACTCGTTCTGGGCAAAACAACCCCTTCGGTCGATCTGGAAACCGCATTCGATGCTGAATTCGATACAACCGGAATTACGCCCGACCAGATTCGGTCGGCAGCTCAACAATTGACGGGCGATATCCTACAGGTACCACCCATTTATTCGGCTGTACGGGTCAATGGTGAACGTCTGTATGAAAAAGCCCGACGGGGCGAAACCGCTGATCGGGTAGAGGGGGGGATTAAAGCGCGACAGGTAACGGTTTCGGTTTTTGAAACGGATGCCAGCCGTTTCCCTGAAGTAGATTTTCGCATCGTGTGTTCGAAAGGCACCTATATTCGCAGTCTCGTACGCGATTTGGGGTTGTTACTCAACAACGGCGCTTACATGAGTAGTCTGCGTCGAACGCGCATTGGTAACTTTCGTATCGAAGAAGCCTATACCCTCGACGAGTTTATAAAGATACGTCGTGAGTCAACAGGCAGCAGTCCGCAATAGTATTGGTTGCAACCCCTGACGACCCAATGACTGACGATTAGCAAGGAAACATGATTATTTATAAAGGTCTCAACGACATACAACCTTTAGTCAATGCGGTAGTTACCAGCGGTACGTTTGACGGGGTTCATTTAGGCCATCAGACAATTCTGGCACGGCTAACTGAGATAGCCCAAACAAGTGGGGGCGAGTCGGTGCTGATTACGTATTGGCCGCATCCGCGAACGGTTGTGTCCAACGATAGTCAGAACCTGCGCTTGCTGACCTCGCTCGACGAAAAAATTGAACTGATCGATCAGGCAGGGGTCGATCATCTGGTGGTTATTCCATTTACGCGTTCGTTTTCTGAGCTGACATCTGAGCAATACATTCGGCAGATTCTGATCGATAAAATCGGTACAAAAAAACTTGTGATTGGGTATGATCATCGGTTTGGCCGGGACCGTGAAGGCGGATTTGAGTACATCCGCACCCACCAGAGTGAGTATGGATTTGAAGTTGAAGAGATACCCCGGCAGGATGTCGATGCCGTAGGGGTGAGTTCGTCTAAAATTCGGGCGGCTCTGAACGAAGGCAACGTTCGTACCGCCAATCGGCTGCTGGGACGGGCGTACAATCTGACAGGGACCATTGTAAAAGGGCGTCAGTTGGGGCGTACCATTGGCTTCCCCACGGCTAATATGCAGGTCGATGATCCCACCAAACTCATTCCGGCCAATGGGGTGTATGCGGTTGAGGTAGAGTATGGTGGACAAACCCTGGGAGGAATGCTCAATATCGGTTTCCGCCCTACGGTGGCTGGTACGCATCAAACCATCGAAACGTATATCTTTGATTTTGACAAGGATATTTACGGTGAACACATGACCCTGAAATTTCGGGAGTTTCTGCGCCCTGAGCAAAAGTTCGACGGATTGCCCGCGCTAGTGGCGCAATTGAAACGGGACGAAGAAAGCGCACGAGCGATACTTGGTCAGATATAGTCAGGTGTTGTCAGGAATGGTCAAAAATAGCTGGAACAACGCCTGACCATTCCCGGCTATTATTGACCGATATGCCTGCCGGCTACATAACCCGTGGTCCAGGCATTCTGAAAGTTGAAACCGCCGGTAATGCCGTCAATATCCAGCACTTCGCCAGCAAAAAACAAACCGGGGTGGGCTTTGCTTTCGAGGGTTTGCGGATTCAGGCTGTCAATAGAAATACCTCCGCAGGTAACAAATTCATCTTTAAACGTGGTTTTTCCAACGACCTGAAACTGGCTGTTGGTCAGTCGCTCAACCAATCGATTGAGTGGCTTGGCTGGTAAGTCGGCCCAGCGTTGTGAGTCAGTCATGCCTGATTCCGACACAAAAAGTTGCCATAACCGATTCGGTAACCCAAACGGATTTTGTGAGGCCACCTGTTTGCGTCCATTTTGCTGTCGGAACTCCTGTAGCATATTACGTAGCTGATTCTCGTTGAGGGTAGGGGTCCAGTTGATCCGAAGTGTGAAACGGTAGTCCATTGCGGCCAGTTCGCGGGCAGCCCAGGCTGATAAGCGCAGAACAGCCGGGCCGCTGAATCCCCAGTGCGTCAGTAACAAAGGGCCGCGCTGCTCCTGTTTCGTTCCCTGTATAGATACGCCCGCATCGCTGACCGATACACCCGCTAAGGGCAATAAATAACTTTCGGGTACATTAAAGGTGAACAACGAAGGGACGGGCGAAATCAGCGGTTCTGTTTGGGAAGGCATCCAGGTATACGAGGCTGCCTGCGGATAACCTCCGGTAGCAATCAGCAGTCGATCAGCCTGAATAACTTCATCGGTCAGGAGAGTTAGCTGCCATTGAGATTGCCCCTTGTCGGTAGTGGTATGCGTGAGTGTCGACACGCCACAGCTTGTCCGTATCTGAATTCCCAGACGGCGGGCCGTGGCCATCAGACAGGTTACTATGGTTTCGGAAGTATTGGTCGACGGAAACATACGGCCATCCGCTTCTGTCTTCAACGTGACTCCATGCTCATCGAACCACCGAACGGTAGCCGTAGCATCGAACTGATTCAATAGCGTGCGTAAAGGTTTTTCGCCACGAGGGTAGTATCTGACCAGTTTTTTATTGTCGAAGCAGGCATGGGTAACGTTACAGCGCCCTCCTCCCGAGATACGGACTTTATTCAGTACCGTTCGGCTCTTCTCTAAAATCGTGATGGTAGCGTCGGGAAAGGTTTCAGCGGCAGTGATGGCACCGAAAAAACCGGCTGCTCCACCACCAATAACAACAATACGTAGGGATGACATGGAGGAGTAACAGTCGTTTGGCGCTTCATGTTCCGGGGGGCAGGCTGGACGGGTCAGATTAGCCTATATAGTACCTCTTTTGTAGCTGCCAGCCTACTGCATCAAACAAAAACTTAACTTTGGCCTATGCATCTGAAACCTCGCTTTTCTCCCAAAAACACAACCCGCCGGGGATTCCGCTTGCGGGGAAATACACTCGTAACCCTGTTTGTTTTTTTTCTGATCGGTTTATTTCTGCATTACGGTGGAAAAACAAAACCAGTGGTTGCCTTCTGGAACGACATCCGTGAAATTGTTGGACTGGGCCGCTCCCGGTCGCAACGAGAATCGGATAATCCCTACAAAGCGCCAGAACCCAACCAATCGACCGATGAAGCCAGCGACGATCGGCGGAAACCCCGTTCGGAGGAAAGCGAAGCCAGTGATAACAACGGTAGCGGACCATCAGAGGCTTCGTCGGGCAATCAGCGGTTCGATTTTGAAAAACAGGTTGATTTTCTGTTGCCTCAGTCCAAATGGAATGGCGATTTGATTCGTCATGAAGGTTACACGCTCAGTTACCGCGACCAATACAAAGATGCCGAATGGGTAGCTTATCCATTGCTTTCGTATGAAACCCGGGGGGATGCGGATCGTAAAAACGAACAATTTAAGCCCGATCCTGCTGCCGAAAATGGTACGGCCTTACCATCCGACTATACCCGCTCGGGTTATGACCGGGGGCATTTGGCACCAGCCGGAGACTTTAAGTTTTCGCAGCGCATCATGCGTGAGACCTTTTTTATGAGCAACATTACCCCGCAGGCACCGGATTTTAACCGGGGTATCTGGAGTGACCTTGAAAACCTGGTACGTACCTGGGCTCGCCGGGATAATGGAGTATATGTTATTACAGGTCCTGTACTGAAACCTGGTTTACCTACCATTGGGAAAAGCACGGAGGTGAGTGTACCCGAAAAGTTTTACAAAGTAATCCTGTATTGCAACAAACCTGAGATTCGGATGATCGGCTTTCTGCTGGATAACGAAGGCTCCACGGAATCCCTGAAAACGTTTGTGGTGCCAGTCGATTTAATCGAACAGATGACGGGTATCGATTTCTTCCCCAAAATTCCCGACGACCTGGAGCGAAAGCTGGAAAGCAAAAGCCGCGAAGAGATGATCGATGAGTGGTTCAGTAATTAACCCGTTTTATTGATTCGGATTGATCAGCATAGGCGTTTTGCCATCGGTGACGATGATTTTGGCATTGGGCGACGTAGCTAACTGCCGAAAAGCCTCGATCGTTTTATACTCGATTATCTGCTTGTTGAGGGCTTCTGAAATTATTTTTTGCGAATCCGCTATGCCTTTTGCCTCAATTACTTTCCGGTCGGCTTCTTTATGCTCTTTTTGCAGAATGAACTCCATCTGCTGAGCCTGTTGTTCGGCTTCGAGCTTTTGTTCGATGGATTGGGCCAGCCCTTTAGGTAATTCGATGCTTTTCATGAGAACACTTTCCACAACGATGCCTCTTGGTTCCAGCACCTTATGCATTTCGGCAGCGATTTCCTTTTCAATCTCTTCGCGCTGACCTGTGTACATATCTTTAGCGTAAAAGCGAGCGCAGACATCCGCTGCGGCTGATCGGAATACGCTCACAATCACAACGCTTTCGTATTTTTCACCAATGGTAGTCAGTACCTGAGGGGCCTTTTCGGGAACGATGCGATACAGTACAGCCATTTCGGCGCTGATGTTGAGCCCTTCTTTGGAGGGGATATTTTCCAGCGCCAGGGGCAAATTAATGGTACGAGTAGGCACCCGGATTATAGTAGTTGTGAAGGGGTTATACCCATGAATACCCGCTCCCTTTACGGAGGGGTCCAGCTTCCCGAATCGACGTTTTACACCAACTTCGCCCTGGCGGATAGTGGTACAACTACTTACCAAATAGAGAGCCAATGCGCAGAGTATGAGATTTTTCATGGTAGTTAGCAGAAAATGAATTGTTGCGCTAACTACTTACCACCGCATTAACCTCTTATTGAAACCGAATTAAGTTGTTATTAAATGTTGATGGGTCGTTAAATACGTTTCCAGTTCATCAGGGCGTTGGGTACCAATGGTGATAATGGTGTTCCTTTGCTTCACAATGCGCAACCCTTTGTTACCCGCAACATTATACACCCAGCCGTCGAAGCCCAGCCGAATGCCATAGCCCACAAATCCATACTTCGTTACCGAAGCGGATTTGATTTCGGTCCAGGGAATGGTGCGCCAGGAAAAAACAGGAAACACCTTATAATGGACGCCTTCGTCGTCGATCCGGGTATCCAGCCGCCAACTATACAACAGAAAAGCGACGAGCAGAGTGATAATGGGTCCACCCCAGGCAAAGGGCTCAGCTCCTGCGTGGGTCGTTAGCAGAGGGACAGTCGTAATCAGAAATACAGCTCCCATCAACGTCCAAAGCCACCATTGTTGAAAACGCTGGGATTCGGTGAAGGCATTCATTCTAGGTCTTCTGTTTCTTTTTCTTCGCGGCTGGGAACAGAATGTTGTTGAGAATCAGGCGGTAACCGGCTGAATTGGGATGCAGGTTAAGATCCGTTGGCTCCTCACCGATTTCATGCCGATAGTCTTCAGGATCATGGCCGCCATAGAAGGTGAAGAATCCCCGGCCATAGGGCGAATGAATATAACGCGCTTCACCTACCGAACGATTCTCGGCCATTATCACGACTTCCGGTTTGATGTAAGCTTTTTTGAAAGCAGTGGTTTGTCCCATAAACCCTTTGATGACGTTCTGGTGATTTTGCGTCAGCATGGTAGGGATGGGGTCGTATTTGGCTGAGAACTGAAACAGGGTAAAGTAGTCGTTATGCTCGCTCAGGCCCCGTTCTTCAGGCTGGTTGTCGATGTTCGAAAACTCGATCAGATAAGGGTTCGTGTAGACCTGAAAGTTGCGGAAGGCAAACGTCTGGCTATAGTCCAGCTTGCTATTGGCGTTCGGGTCGGCAGGGTCACCGTCGTAGAACGAATCGACAATATCGGTGTTATGAGCCGACAGCGCGATGTCGTAGGTGTCGGTTGCGTTGCACATGGCAAACAGGTAACCACCTCCAAGAACGAATTCGCGGATTTTTTGGGTTACAGCTAGTTTAAGCTGAGGTACTTTGGTAAAGCCAAATTTTCGGGCAATGGTTTCCGCTTCCCGCTTTTGGGCAATGTACCAGGGCTGGTCTTTAAAGTGGAAGAATTTTCCATACTGCCCCGTAAAATCCTCATGGTGAAGGTGAAGCCAGTCATATTCAGGCATTTTGCCGTTCATCACCTCTTCGTCAAAAATCACATCGTAGGGAATTTCGGCGTAGGTCATCACCATCGTTACGGCATCGTCCCAGGGTTGCTTGGTCTTGGGCGAATACACAGCCACTTTCGGGGGTTTCTGAAGCTTAACGGCATCCATATTGGCATCGGCAGCCGCAATTTCAGCCAATATCTGAGCCGACTGCGCGTCGGAAATAACTTCGTAGCTGACACCCCGTATCACCATTTCGTTGATGAATGCCTGTGACTGTGGCATCATAAACGAACCGCCCCGGTAATTGAGCAGCCAGTCGATCTCGGTATCGTGAACTTTAAGGACCCAATAGGCAATGCCATAAGCTTTCAGGTGATTCTTTTGGGCATCGTCCATCGGAATCAGGATTTTAGAGGCCCAGACCTGACTAGCCAGACTCAGAATTAGGATAAGCGGTAATAGCAGCCGTTTCATTGGTTTCCCCGTTAAAGATGCTCTTGGTAGTTTTGCTATAACGAAATATACGCAAATATTGTGCAAAAAAAGCGCGGGGTACGGGGTGAGGGGCTAGGATTGTGCAAATTCTAACCTATACCCTATGCCCCATACCCCATGCTAATTCATGAACCTGATTGAGAACATCCGGGAAGGGTTACGTTCGATTGCCGGGAATCGGCTGCGGACCATTCTGACATCGCTGATCATTGCCATCGGCATTACCTCGCTGGTCGGTATTCTGACGGCTATCGACGGGCTCCAAAATTCAGTTAACGAAAGTTTTGCGGGTTTGGGAGCCAATACGTTCAGTATTGTGGCCCGGCAGGATGCGTTCCGTCGGGGAGGGCGCGTGTTGCGGCAGGATGCGCCTATCGACTATTTCGACGCGATCCAGTTTAAACGTCGATTTCCATATGGAGCTACTATTTCGGTGTCGTCGGTGATAGCCGGAGCCGCTCAGGCCAAGTTTGGCTCCCGAAAAACAAATCCCAATGTACAGCTTATTGGGGGCGATGATAATTTTCTGGCTGTCAAAGCCTTCACGCTGCAAAGTGGTCGAAATCTGACACCTAATGACCTGGAAAACTCACTCAATGTAGCCGTCATTGGCAGCGAAACGGCGAATACATTATTTGAAAAAAAGATCAACCCGCTCAATCAATCGATACGCGTACTGGGAGCGCAATACAAAGTAATTGGGGTGCTCAATAAAAAAGGTGGTTTTTCGGGTGGGGGAGAGGATCGAATGATTCTGATTCCCCTGGAGAACGCGCGGGCATTGGCTGGTAATCGACAACTGACGTTCGATATAACCGCATCGGCCCCATCGGTTGCCAGTCAGGATGAAGCCGTAGAAGAGGCCCGGGGAACCATGCGCCTGGTCCGGCGGGACCAACTGGGCCAGCCTGATTCGTTTGAAATTGAACGGGCCGATGATCTGGCCAAAGAGACCGAAACCATCAGCGGCTATCTGCGAATCGGTGGATTTGGGATTGGATTTATAACCTTGCTGGGTGCGTCTATCGCCTTGCTGAATATCATGCTGGTTTCGGTGACAGAACGAACCCGCGAGATTGGCATTCGTAAATCGTTGGGTGCCACCCCCAAACGCATCCGGGAGCAATTCCTGATCGAAGCGATTGTTATCTGTATACTGGGTGGCCTGGGCGGAATTATTCTGGGTCTGGGTGTAGGGAACCTCATTGCCAGCCTGATTAGTCAGGGAAACGGCAGTTTTGTAGTGCCCTGGGGCTGGATGGGGCTGGGTATCGTAGTGTGCGTATCGGTAGGGTTATTTGCCGGTATTTACCCCGCCGTTCGGGCCTCCAAACTCGATCCAATCGAAGCGTTACGGTACGAATAAAGAGTGAAAGAGTAAAAGAGCGAAAGAGTGTCACGCCACCTTTTAGCTCTCTGGTAGGTACACCGTAAAGGTGGTTCCCTGTCCGGGCTGACTGCGAACGGTGATCGTGCCCCCGTGATTTTCGGCTACTTTTCGGCAAACAGCTAAGCCAATTCCCGTTCCATTGTATTCGTTTCGACCGTGTAAGCGCTCGAATAAGTGGAAAATCTGTTCGCTGTATTTTTCGTCGAAACCAATGCCATTATCGGTTATATCAACAGCGACCCAGGAGCGTTTTGTACGATTGCCAATAGGAGCGGGAAGTTCGTAGCTATTAACCGGACGAGCCTGTGCCGATATAAGGGGGATTTTGTTGGGCGAAACAAACTTCAGGGCATTGCTCAACAGGTTCTGAAACAGTTGCCGCAATTGGCTGGCGTTTCCGGGTAGTGTCGGTAAGTCGGTATCCGAGCCATCACCAAGGATAATCTGAGCCGCTTTTTCCCGGATAATAATCTCCAGATCGCTTTTGATTTCTAGAAAAATCTGTTGCAGACTCACGGGTTTGGACGACTCCAGTTCAATCGACAGACGCGAATAGGCCAGTAGGTCCCGAATCAACTGGCTCATCCGATCGGCCGCCGACTGCATTCGGCGCAGCATATTCTGCCCATCCTCAGGAATCGAGCTACTGTAGTAGTCCAGCAATAAATTACCGAACGACTGAATTTTTCGCAGTGGCTCCTGCATATCGTGACTGGCAATGTAAGCAAACTGCTCCAGATTTCGGTTCGATTGTTTCAGCTCGTTGACCAGTTGCTCGGCCCGTTGCAGGGTTTCATGCAGTAACGTTAGATCGTTGACCGTAACCACGATGCCGTCTTCCTGCTTTACAATAGAAATATCGTACCAGCCCTCAACGATGCCGTCTGTAAAATGCTGTTCCAGTCGTTTGGATTGCCCCGTTTCGACCACGCGTACATACTCCTCAAAAATGCCCAAAGGTTTCAAAATGGGTAGCACCTCAAGCATCGTTTGGCGGGTATCCTGCGCATTCGCTAAACCGACCAGGCGGGCATTGGTATCATTTTGAAGCAAATACCGGAAGTCGATAATTTGGCCCAATGCATCCCGGATCGATTCGAAGAGGGCAATGGGTATCTGGCAGCTATCCAGTACAGTTTGCAGCAGAGCCGCCTGTTGGCGAGCCTGCGCTTCGGCCTGTTTTTGCTCGTTAATGATGGAATAGATTGAAATAATTCGGTTGTCATCGAGACGGGTAACCCAGTTATCGGTGTAGTTGTCGAACCCGTCGACTGAATATTTAACCTCAAAATGCTGGGGCTCGCCCGTTTCAAAAGCCTGAAGAAAAGCTGCCCAGTAGGTGGTACTCTTAACCCCCGGAAACACACTGGCCATGGTTTTGTTCAGGAGTTGATCGGCCTGTAAGCCCGTGTCGTTCAGAATGGCCTGACTGACACGCACATAACGAACATCGACAATCGCTCCCGAATCGTCCCGTACGGCCTCCAGTACCGATAGCCCATTGGTAATATTGTTCAGAACTCCATCAAACAGATGTGCCTGCTCCTGAAGCTGTTGGGTAGCCAGGTACAGTTGACTGATGTCGTTGAGGGTAGCTACCAGTCGGTCGTCCAGTTTACTGATCGTCACATCGAACCATTTATTCAGGTTAGGGTAGTAGTGCCGCCCCCGGAAGGTTTCGCCTGTTTTATAGACGCCTTCATACTGGTGCCACATGCCTTTTTGTCTCGACTCGGGGAACATGTCGGTGACTAAGCTCCCAACAACCTGATGGCGTGGTAGCCCTGAAAAGCTGAGGGCTGTGTCATTGATCAGTAGAACCTTGAAATCAATCAGATTACCCGTTTCATCGCAAAGGGCTTTATACACAATAACCCCATTGTCCGATGCGCTCAAAACCCCTTCGACCAGCTCATTTTGCTGCTGAAGCTGTATTGTGGTTTGCTTCAGGGCCGAAATAGTCTTGAACGATAGAACGATACCATCTTTTAGGGGCGCTGTCGAAATCAGGTACCAGGCATCGTAGCCATCGGCCTGATACTGAAATTCAAAGCTTTCGGGTTCGCCGGTTCTGACAACTTCCGCAAATCGCTGGAACAAGCCCACCTGTTTGACACTCGGAAAGTACGTAGTCATACGATGGCCAATGATCTGATCGGCCGCTACATCGGACCGCTTCGTTAGAAAACGATTGGTCAGGCGGTAAATAAAATCAACGATTTCGCCCGTCTCATCGCGAACGGTTTCACAATAAGCAATGAAATTGTCTGTCGCATGAATGACGCCCTGCAATAATTGCTGCTGCTGACTAAGCTGTTGTTGCGCGCGTTTAGTATCGTCTATGTCAATAAATGTGGTGAAAAAGCCATCGTCGAGTGGTCGATTATCAAATAGAAACCAGCGGTTGTTGCTTGGTAGTAGCTCATCGACTTCGTAAGGAATCTGTTCTTCAACCACTCGGCGCAGGTCCTCAGCGTGTTCACGCATGTAAGGTGCCCGTTCAAACAGGGTTTGTAGGGTCATGTGCGCTTCGGTATGGCCCGTAATGGCGAGCACCTGCTGATTGTAATACCGCGTCTGGTAATCCACGACTGAACCCCTGGCATCTCGAATGGCCTGGTAGGCGATAACGCCATACGGAGAACGGTCGAGTAAGGTTGTGAGCAGCGGCAGAGAAGGCGTTAACGGAAGGGCTAAGGGCGACGAAGGCATAACAAATGCAAATGTGAGCAATTGTAAATCTACAGGTTTCGTTTGATTTCTGCTAGATGGTCAGGGAGGTGTAAATAAAGTATCTTTTAATTTTTATTTGCAAAACACGAGCCAGCCATCTATTTTTGCACCCACGTTTGACAAACGCATCGTCGGTAACGGCGAACGGTTCCAGATGCCGGGATGGCGGAATCGGTAGACGCGATGGTCTCAAACACCATTGTCTGCAAGGACATGCCGGTTCGAGTCCGGCTCCCGGTACTCGATGATCGCCTAATTAATTGTTAATCAATTAGTTGGGCGATTTTTATTTTTACGGTATACGGAATGGTATACGGAATTGAAAAATAGAATCAATGAAGCAGTTATGCAGTGCGTGCAGTGTTTGTTTCTAGTTTCTAATTGATCTCACATTATATAGCTGTTCGTAGCTGTCTATTAGTGGGGATACTATCCCCATACATGATGAAAATGTGATACCGGGCACCTGGGCATCTGAATCTAGCCTCAACACTTATCTCATTACTCGTCCTAGATAATTTAATAGGGGAGAGCCTTGGTCGGAAATGGCTGTGCCACACCATTCAACGTTTTTTTATGGAATATTCCGACCAATAAGCCGGTCTTCACTCCGCCGGCCAGACTTACTAAGCCGCAGAAGTCTATTCAGGATTGCATACTGGATATTATGGAGTTGCCGATCATTAAACACTCCGCTTTTTACCATAACACAATTAACACAGGGAAAATCGACGAGATGTTATCACTACGTCGGGCGCAGGATGATTCAGAACGCACCCGTATAGCTCGGCCCAATATGCCCCTGCTGAATTTCGCCTTTGACGAATTGCAAAAGGTGCACACAAGTTGTATGGCTTGTACGATGCCGTCGACAAGGCTTTAACCCTGGCCAGTGCTCAACCTTACGAACGCGGCCAGTAGACGTTAAAAGAGCTACTGCGTGGGGGACGGGAGTTGATGACCCGGCAAAGTGTAGGAGAACGAAAAAACAAAAGGGACGACACGGTGGCTTAATTTTGTCGCGGGTGTACATGGGACACTACCCGAAACCGATCAGAATGTAGTTGAGACTGTGTTCTTCGAGTTAATGAGTTTAATGGCTTATATATTGCCTTTCTACCTCGAATAATTGACAAGTCAGATTTCGTCTATATGCGTTTTACAGTCAAAAGCTCTCGGTCTGTTACAACGATACACAGTTTTTTTGCAGGTCTATTGCTCATTGTTTTACTGAGCCAGTGCAAAGAATCTGCTGTTTCCATTGCCGACACCAATTCTATGCGGGAAGGTAATATAGCACTAATTGCGCTATTGAAGTATGTTTCTATCAGACTTGAAGGTAAACCGTATACCTTCGTTAGCGAATACAAAAATGAATATGAACGAAAGCAATGCAATTAGCTAGGGTGATTTTTCCCTCAATGACGAACGCTATACGACTTATATAGGACTTGATTTAGGTCGAACAGGTGAATGTTAGTCCAAAATTTCTGCCCAATTCAAAATCGTTTATACAAGGTATCTGCATATTCTCACAGACATTGGGGATTTTTATTCTCTTTTGGCTAAGAGGGATTTTTATCTCTTTCGTGACAACGCAGGCATTATGTCTCATTGCATGAGCAATAACCCACGGGTCAGCTACTGAACGGTTTTTTGCGTCATCTGATAAGAGTTTATGAATAGGGTTTGCAGCGTTTATGCGAATAAGACAATTCGCCACTTCTACGTCCTTTTTCATAATGGGAATTTTACTAGACTTAACCCATTGATATAAACCATCTTCGGCTTTTTTTAACTCTCCGAAAACGTCATCCGGTATAAAAACAGTATTACGCTCTCCTAGTGTATTTAAAAAGTCCCAATAAGAAGGACATATGTCATAAGCATAATAGGTTTGCCACGGAACAATAAGGACGTTGGCGTCTAAACAGTAGAGCTGATGCTTCATATTTAGGGATAGATAAACTTCTCAAGCTTAGAAAAATTATTGGTAGGTACGTTGAGTAAATTACTTGCTTGGGTTGGCGGAATTTCACCACTTCGATAAGCCTGTAGGACATTTTCCGTAAAAAGCCGACTGACTTTATTAAGTTGAAGTAAATAATAGCTTGGCCCGTTTTCCTTTCCCTTTTCCCTTTTCCGTCTCTCCTCTTCCTTTTTTACATAAGCCCGAAAAGCAATTTCCGCCTGTTCCTTTAGTGTGTTGTATTCAGCATGATTAATTAAGCCCATAAATAAAGCCCTAACCAGTAGAGCAAATGAACTTACACCCCAACTTTTAGCAATAGCAAATACATCATTACTAGACCTAAATACACTTCTGGGTAGGCTCAACATATTATCTTTGGGCATGAGCACCATAGCGGCAACCTCATTACAAAACCGCTCCACCTCATGAAGTTCCCCCCTAAGTCTTAACTGAAAATCGGACTCGTTCGATACCGCAGAAACCCCGATCCATATGTGAACCAACTCATGAACGAGAGTAAAAAGCTGTGGGGCTCTCCAATCTTCAGTGTTGATAAATATAAATGGCGCATATCCGTCAACAATAGCGAAACCCTTCATTTCATCGCTGTCAAATTTCATTCTGCTATGAATGAAACTACTGCGAGAAACGAATATTCCTTTTGACTCAGCTTTATCTACCCATTCTTTAACAGGATTGCCCGTTTGGTACTCTGGTGGACTTATTCCTAATGTATCCCGTATATCCTTAGCAACTTTATCAATAGCGTCAGTAATAGTGAATTTACCAACAAACGGAAGCGGATCTTCCCCGTTTTCCTGATAGAAGTCACTAATCCAGGCCTGTCTTTCCTGAATCTCTCTGATTATAAAAAGAGATGCTGTTGATAGCTCTGGGGCATTTTTACGAAAATCCTTTAGTGGGGTAAAATCCCGAGGAATGTCAGGCAGAAAGAAAAGCGAAAAAGGACGTTTGTAAAATTTAGCGAGTGTCTCAGCTTGAACCATTGTCGGCTGACTGGCCCCGATCTCCCATTCGCTTAACCTTTCTGTCGAAACGCCAACTTTTGCGGCTGCTGTATCGACAGAAATCTTAGCAGTCCGTCTGGCCCATTGTAAAACGGCTGGCGTTATAGGCGCTCGGTCTGGCATGTTAACGGAAGGTTAAGTGGATTTCAGATACAAAGTAAATGCGATCGACAATATACCAGCTTATGCGTCTTGACAACGATTTTTTTCTTTGAAACGTTGGTTTCGCTCTGTGTCTTTGGAAGGGTAAATTGGTTCGATCCTTTATAAGTGCGAAATTCCTAGTATGGGTAAGTCAACAAAAGCATAGTTTGTATAGTTACCCAACAGTCAAAATTTCCTCCCAGCGAGTGGTATAGCAGGGTGATAAATACTTCGGCTTCATGGGCCATTCAGGATCACGTATCTGTTGGCCTGGAGTCTGATTGACAAATACGCGAAGGCTGATCTGGCCGAATATCAGGCGACGGGCAATACCGACGCACTGGAGCGATTGAAGTATAAAGTTGATCAGGCCGTTGAATTGTTGTAATAAAAAGCCCAACCAAAAACCAGATTGGGCTTACAGTTACCAATAGCCATCTTATAATTTCGCGTTCAACTTAATCAAGCGGTCGTGGTAATCTTCCAGAATACCTTTGTTTTCGCCGAACGATTCGCTCAGTTGAACAACGGCAATGATGCTTTCCAGCTTTTCTTTTTGATCGACTTGCAATTCGGTTACAATCGCGGCAACAACCTCTCGCAACCGCCCCCGAACTCCCGAGCTTCCCCCTTCAAAATACGAGCGGATAGATAGGCCATGAACCCGATCATCCTGAGAATGACCGACAGGGTTAGCGATCCGAAAGGCAGCGTAGTCATCCGTCACTTTTTGAATAATCCACTGGAGATTGCTGGCAATCAGAAAGGCTTCAGCTTTTAATAGTTGTCGATAATTCTGCGTAAAATCTATGCATCAATTGGTTAGAAATAGTTGTTAGTCATTTAAATGGCCGGCCAACTTACGCCTTTCGGTGGCCTTACACAAGGGTGAATTTCCGGTATTTGCCTACTCATGAACTCTTTATGGACCAGTCACAAAGGACAGCCAGTTAGCAAAATACGGTTACCAACAGGCTATCCAAAGATTTACATGCTAATAAATGGTTTTAAGCCCACTCGTTCGACACAGTTAATTCTGCTTCAGAACCTGTTTTAGCAGTCGTTCTAATTCGGCCTGTTTTTGTTCCAACGCCTGTAATCTTTTCTGCTGTTGCTGATTTACCTGCTGCTGGTCATGGTTATCCTTTTCCAACTGAATGCTATATAGGGTCAACTCTTCTACTTTCTCCAATAAGGTTGCATTCATTTTCACCAGGTCAATGCCTTCTTTAACTACCTCATCAGCGGAGGGAATACCCGGTAAATGTTTATGCTGATCAATATAAGCCGCTACAGAAGGCAAGGAACGAAGTTGGTAGGATGGACTAAAGACTTTATCGCTCCAATCATCGGGAACACTGATGCGGAGTCGGTAACGGGCTTTGATTACTTCGCCCGTTTTGCTGACCGTCAGGAACTGGTCAGTGGTTTGGACGCTCGGGCTTGAATCCGTTAGATTCGTTAACGTTAAGCCACTGGCATTGGGTGTTTCGCTGACAACTTCTAAACGATTGACAGGAGCAGATGTACCAATACCCACGTTAACCTGATTTCCAAGAATCAGTGCGTTACTGGCCGCTACACGGGCGTTTGATCCAATTGCCGTCGCATTCCGAAGATTATTCCCTGCCTGACTATTATAACCAATTAACACGTTGTCATCCCCGTTGGTAATGGCGGTGCCCGACGAGGGGCCAATGATAATATTGTTAGCCCCTGTTACATTATTATAACCAGCCCGATACCCAACAAACGTATTGTTAATGCCTGAAGCGTTGTTGGCTCCTGAAAAATAACCGACAAATGTATTATTATCTCCTGTATTGCCTGCCCCTAATCCCGCTCCGGCACTAAAACCTACAAAAACGTTTTTCCCGCCCGTCGTATTACTAAAACCCGCTTGCATACCAAGAAACGTATTTTCGCTTCCCGAGCTGTTGTAATAAGCTGTATTATAGCCAATAAACGTGTTTGAAAAGCTTTCTTTATTGTTAGTGCCAGATCCCGCTCCCAGGAAGGTATTATTTGTACCCGTTGTATTATTTGCACCTGAATAGTTACCTATAAATGTATTATAGGATGCAGTGGTACTCAGATTACCAGCGAGGTTGCCTATATAGACATTAGATGAGCCACTTGTGTTACTATAGCCTGCATTCGGCCCATTAAATACATTGTATCCACCTGTTGTATTTTTATATCCAGAGTAATAGCCAGCGAATGAATTAAAAGCGCCATCTGTATTGGCTTGGCCTGAATAGTAGCCTAAAAAAGTGTTATTATTACCATAACGGTTAATGAATCCAGCATATGCCCCTAAAAATGTGTTGTTGCTTCCATAGCCATAATCCTGTCCGGTGTTAATACCGACATAGACGTTGTTAGAACCGTTGACATTTCCAGCTCCAGCGTTAAGGCCATAAAACGTATTGTAAGAACCGCTCGTATTGCTATAGCCTGATGACCAACCCGTAAATACGTTACCTCCACCATTTGTATTTTTCCATCCCGATTGAAAGCCAAGAAAAGTGTTGTTTTCACCAGTTGTACTAGCTGTCCCGGCTTTGTAGCCCAAAAAAACATTTTGATTCCCGGTCATAGTGGTGTTACCGGCCATATTACCAAAGATTGTATTTAGGAAACCAGGGGTAGTAGACAAGGGGGATGTTATAACCAAATTATTTTGTCCATAGAGAAAGGCTGGCAATAAAAAGAAAAAAGTAAACAAGTGCTTCATAGTAATAAAGAGTCAGTTATTTATTCAAACATACATTAATTAGCCAAATCAAATGGAGTCTTTTACAAGACGCCAGCTTTAATAAAGGCATCGTTTTTAGATTCACTTTGGCTGCAGTCAGATAAGTTAGTGACTGTACTAATTACCGTTAGCTCAAATAAGCAGGGCTGATTATCAAATGTTTGGTACCTTTTGTCTAGTCTTTTCTCCTGCTTATCTAAACTAAAATGAGTATGCCTAAGTATGTGATTGAACGGGAAATTCCTGGTGCTGGAAACCTGACGGCTGAGCAATTGAAGGCCATCTCCCAAACCTCCTGTAATGTTTTACGAAACTTGGGGTCGGAAATTCAATGGGTAGAAAGTTACGTTACGACGGACAAGATTTACTGTGTCTATAATGCGGCTGATGAGGAATTGATCCGTCAGCACGCTGCACAGGGCGGCTTTCCAGCAAACTCGGTGAGTAAGGTCTCTACGATCATTGATCCGACTACTGCTGAATAGTGCAGACTCACTGCGGGTAGACTTGACGGTTTATTTGAGGAAAGCCGACAACCAAGCAAGAATGTCGGCTTTCCTATCAATGCAAAAAAGGGAAATCCAGCAAACTACTTTGCTAATTCAACCGTCTGACATGGTTGTGATGCTCAGCCGAAAAGCAATTATACAGCGGTTAATTCAGGAGTTGAGAAGGTACTCGAAAGTATCTCACATACTCAGCCCAAATTTCACAATGATACCTTGATTTATGAGATGGCAATTTGAGACCACTTAACCAATTAGATTGGGAAACTCGACTAGGGCCAACTAATGTAGTTTGATAATGAGCATTTTTTATACCATTCTGCGAGTGAATGATAATCTATATGTCAAACTTTTCTAGTTTCCCTTGCCGATAGACGTAAGCTTCGTAGGAATGTTTCCCGATCCCAAACACTTCCTCCAGAACCACTTTATCGGCTTTCTGACTTAGTTTAGATATGTCAACTTGCTTGTCTTGAGGAAGTTCATGGAACGAAATAGTATGCTCGAATTCAAAGCCTTCATCGTATTCAAATTCGAGCGAAAAAAGTTTATTTCGCCACTGAAGCTGCGTGGTCATGCCGTTCGCTAGCGGAGAATAATCGATATCCACGGACGATTTCGTAATGACTTGACCAGCCGCTTCTGTAAATAAACTCAAGCCCGAAACAACCATGGCCGTATAGCCAACCCGTCTGAAAAGACTTTCACTTAGTTGGGGTAATAACCACTTCATAACCCAGGAAGAGAGCATGGCCGCCACGGCAATTATAGTCCCTAACGTGAGCGCTTGGCCAGTCAGTAACCCAAATGAAGCGTATAAGACCAGTTTTACCGTGTGCAGCATTACTTCGTTGGCCGCCCGAGTCGCTACGATTTCTTCTTTGGTCATCCCATAGCGTAAATAAAATCGGTTAAACAACAGGCCTACGGCACCCGTCAGGCCCGAAACAAACCCTGCGCTTAAGCCAATTAGGGCCAGATAGCCTTTGGATAGGGGATTTATTTCCTCCAGTTCTTTTCTGGATCGAAAAATTAACGGCAGATTCGCCATTAGAAATAAGCCCATTAACAATTCCAGATAGAGCGGATTAATGTAAGTAAGCAATTTGGCACCTAGCCAAACTGCTGGTAAGGCGGGAGGAACAAACCAAACCACTACGTCCCAGCGGATACGTGGCCAGAAAGCGATGATTCGGGAAATAGAGCTGGATACCGTACCAATTGACAGGGCTGCCGGAACCTGAGCCCCCGGCAGCAAAGAGCCTAATACGGGTAACAATAATAAACCCGCTCCCCCGCCACAAACAGCGCTGAGGGAAAAAGCCACGAAGGCACATCCAAGCAAAAGCAATCCAGAAAAGACCATAAAAGCAACTACTTAATGCAATGACCGAACACTAGGCGTTTGCAGCCATTCGGTCAGTACGATACCTACAATGAGCCAACAGGCCCCCAATAAATAACCGCCCAGCACATCGCTCAAAAAATGCACGCCCAGATATATTCGACTAAAACCGACCACCAAAATTAGACCAGCGGCACTCGTACCTACCAGCCATCGGTGCTGAAACCGACGGCGTCCCCGAACCAGCCAGTAGCCTAATAATCCATAGAGGGTCATGGCCGTGGCCGAGTGTCCACTAGGAAAAGAATATCCAGATTCTCTGTAATAACCAACCTTGACGGGGCGCTCCCGAATGAAGGTTCGTTTACCAACCTGTACAAATAAGCCTACGCCTGCCATCAAAAGCCACAGAATTAGAATATTGCGCCCTTTTCTCTGGCGATAGAGCACGAATGATCCCACAAACGTCAGACAAATCGTTACGTACGCAGAACCTAGCCAAGTTAGGGCATAGAGCAACTGACTGATTGAGGTACTTCGCTCCTGAAAAAGCCACTGGGTAAATCCCTGATCGACCTGAATCATTGGTTCGGAATTGACCAGATTTTCGGCGATTTCGGAAAGGACCATGACGTTGACGACCAATAATCCGAGTAATGCTGTAAGCGGTAATCCACGGAAGTAGTCTGTGGAAAGCCGCTCGGCTAGCCAACGAACTATTGCCGGATACCGAGTGCTTAACCAGCTAAAACGCTGATGAATGAGATGCTGAAGTCGTTGAGTCGTCATGGAATCGATTAGCTCCTGAATAAGCTATTACTACGGTAAACTAACGACAGCTTTCTGAAGAGACTTTGAAGTTGTCCATGCTACCAAGGATAAGCATGCACCTCAAATAGGGGTATGTAGGGGTTAAACCATTTTAATGTAATTAAAGGAAGGATAATTTGAACAGAGTGCAGAACGGATTCCATTCTAAAAAAACTTCAGATTTGCTTCAAGATTGGCCAGCACATTTGAGAGCATCATGAACGTAGTGGTCCGCCTTATCTATCTCTTTACATGGCTTGTCTGTGCAACATCCGTCATTGCGCAACAGGCAACGCCAAACGCCAGTAATCGCCTGACAGGGAAAATTCTGGACGCCACTACCAATAAAGCATTACCCTTTGCGTCGGTTGCGATTTTCAAGCAATTACAGGGAAAAGACAGCCTGCTAACGGGGAGTCAAACTGATGAGCAGGGCGCATTTGCTATTCTCAATGTACCAACTGGATCTCTGGTCGTACGGGTTACGTTCGTTGGTTACCAGACCCTTGAACAGACGGTTCAAATTAACCAGGCGCAGATGAACATTGGCACCATCACCTTGAAACCCGATGCCAGTACGCTTAATGAGGTCAAGGTAACGGGGGAGAAGAGTGGCATGGATATAACCATGGAAAAACGGACATTCAACGTGGCCAAAAACCTGACGACCATTGGCGGAACGGCTGAAAACGTGCTGAAGAACGTACCCTCCATTACCCTCGACGAAAGTGGCAACCCCAGCCTTCGTAACATGGCAACCACCATTTACGTCAATGGGAAACCGACGCAATTAACGCTGTCACAGATTCCGGCTAATCAGATTGAATCGGTCGAAGTCATTTCCAATCCGTCAGCCCGCTACGATGCGTCGACCACGGGTGGGATTGTCAATCTGGTACTGAAGAAAAATCGGTTGCCGGGTTATAATGGGTTGGTGAGCGCGGGTATTGGTAATAATTCACGTTTTGATGGCACGCTGAACCTGGACTGGCGCCGGGGTAAGTGGAATCTGACCAGTTTCTATTCGATCAACGCAACCAGGAATCCGGTGACGGGTTATGTTTACCGAACGAATCGAAAAGCGGACGGTAGCCCGACCAATTATTTTAATCAGAACACCAACATCAGCCTCAACAATACATTCCAGAGTGGCCGAATTGCCGCTGATTATACACCGAGTAAACAGAATACCTTTTCGCTGGCCGCAACTTTGGTCGGTGGTGCGTTTAATACAGTTAGCTCGCAACCCTATGATTACCGAGATCTGAACCAGCAGGTTACCAGTTCGGGCAACCGTCAGACGATACCTCACAATAGCTTTACTAATCTGGGGGTGGAGTTCGACTGGAAACATCAGTTTGCCCGGAAAGGTCAGCAATTGAGTCTGGTCACCTCGTATAGTAGGAACCATTTGTCCAACGCAGCCGACTGGTATACAACAGCCCTTAACGCAAATGGAACTTCTCAAACGGGTTTTCCTGAAACGGATAAAATCACGGGCCGTACCAACGGCGATCAGGTTATTGCACAGCTTGACTATACGCATCCGCTAGGCGATTCGGCCAAGCTGGAAATGGGGGTTCGCAGCTACAGCTATATCCGGGATCAGCAGTATTTTTTCAATAAGCTGGCGAACGACACGCAGCTTTATCAGTTAATACCCAGCTATTCACAGGACGCCCGAATTGCCGAAGCCACCAACGCGATCTACGTTCTCTATACCCGCCAGTTTCGCCGGAACATTAACTTACAGGCTGGTTTGCGGTTGGAGCAATCCAGTCTGCATGGCACGTCCCGACTCGATACGACGACGTTTGGGTATGATTATCCATCCAAATCGGGGCAGAACTGGTTTCAGTCGTTCTTCCCATCCTTCGCGCTCTCTAAAAAGTTAAGTGAAACGTCTGAAATTGGCCTGAGTTTGAGTCGGAAGATTGCCCGGCCTAATTTCCGGCATTTGTTTATTGGTATTCAGGCCAATGACCGCCAGAATATTACGATTGGTAACCCAGCCGTCCGGCCCGAATTTGTTAATACCGCCGAGGTAAACTATACCAAAACGTGGGGTGGTGTTGACTGGCTGGCGACGGCGTTTTACATCTACGAGGATCACACAATCAAACCCTTTACGCAGCCGCTGGCCACTGATTCGTCAATACTGGTCACCACGTTCATTAACGTGAAAGCCGATATCCGCTATGGGTTCGATAATACGCTGAAGTTCAACATTGGACCGAATCTGAGCGCGGTAGCCAATCTGAATGTATTCAACGTGATTCTGCAATCGGTCAATCTGCAAAACCAGCTCGTATCCTACAACGCCAAACTAAACCTAACCTACCGCTTTCCAGCGAATTTCTCAGCGCAATTGACGGGCACCAACGACGGAAAAGCACCGTCATTACAGGGCTACCGCGAGGCTGTCCGAGGAGTCGATTTTGCGGTTCGGAAAGGCTTCTGGCAGAACCGGGCCAGCCTGACTTTTACCATCAACGATATGTTCAATTCGCGTCGCTTTATCAGCATTTACGATCAGCCAGGGGCGTATCAGGTGTCGATGAATCGGCGGGAAGTACGCTTTTATAAACTATCGGTTCAGTTGCCATTAGGCAGTGATACCATAAAACGGAACCAACGTAAAATGGAACGTCCCGACGTGGACTTCAGTAACTAACCAAGCCCACCATACCGTCGCCATAACCGCGAGACTGTCTTGAGAAAAACAGTCGAATGGTTATGGCTTTTATTATGTAATTGTTATATATTAACTAATTGTAAATTACTTATTATCAAATAGTTAAATATTATATTTGATAATCATGTCTTAAAAATAGACTATAGTTTTGCCGGTGAAAAAGAATAGATCAGTCTCTTTTTACGTACTAACCTATGGTCTCTTTTATCCAAAAAATTACGATGGCTGCCTGCCTTATAGGTACTTTCCAGGTATCTGTTCAGGCACAAACGACACCTACCTATGCCTTTATTGAGAAAATCAGTTTACCTACGGGCGATGGTAAATGGGATTACCTGAAAATGGATGGCGAACGCGAACGGTTGTTCGTATCCCACTTTGATCGGGTACACGTTATTGACCTAACAACGAACAAACAGATTGGCGAGATTACTGGCCTGAAAGGCGTTCACGGAATCGGTCTGGCGAAAGAGTTAAACAAAGGCTACATCACCAACGGAACGGATAATACCATTACGGTTTTCGATTACAACACCTTTAAAGTCCTGCAAACAATACCTGTTACCGGAAAGAAAGCCGATGCGGTCATGTACGATAAGGGAACGAAGCGGATTTTTGTGTTCAACAATGGCAGTGGTGATGCCGTTGCCATTGACGCTGTAACCGACAAAGTAATTGGCACCGTAACGATGGGTGGCGCGCCGGAGTTTGCAGTTGCCAACGAGAAAGGAAGCATCTTCAATAATAATGAAGACACGAACGAGATTTTCGAAATCGACGCCAAGACGCTCAAGGTCAAGAATAAATATACGGTAGCCCCGGCTGGCGGTGTGCCCACTGGGATAGCCTATGATGCCAGTACGAACCGACTGTTTTCGGTTTGCCGTAAGCCACAGGCACTGGTCGTGATGGACGCGTCAACGGGAAAAATCGTTCAGTCATTGCCAATCGGTGGCGGTGTGGATGCGGTGGTTTACGAGAAAGAACTGAAGCTGATCATGACGTCCAATGGGGAAGGTAATGTCACGATTATCCATCAGGATTCTGCCGACACGTATTCGATTGTTCAGACGTTGACGACGAAACCGGGCCAGAAAACAATGGTTCACCGGGGGACAACGCACCGCATTTACCTGAGCGGAGCCGATTATCAGGCCGATGGCAAAACGCTCGTACCGGGCACATTCGGCGTGTACGTATATGGACCAACGGTAAAGCAGTAAGCAGTCGCGCAACTTAGCCAATTAGTCATGTTGTCTTTCTTGCATAAAGCCTTTTTGGGGCTTGTCTGGCCACGCTTTGCCCATTCGTTAGTCAGGCGCAGTCGAATATGAATCAGGCACCGTTCAGTTTTGTGGCATTCGGCGATATGCCCTATAATCTGCCTCAGGACTACGGCCGTTTCGAGAATCTGATTCGGGACGTCAACAAACAGAATCAGGTTTTCGATGTACACGTTGGCGATATCAAGTCCAGCGAGACGGATTGTTCGGATGCGTATTATCAAAAGATTCACGGCTATTTCAACCAGTTCGACAAGCCGCTGATTTACACCCCCGGCGATAATGAGTGGACTGATTGCAACAAGCATTCACCCGGCAAATACGATATCGACGAGCGACTGGCCAAAATCCGCAACTTGTTCTTCGACGGAAAAAACAGCCTGGGGAAAGCGAAACTTCCCATGGTCTCGCAGTCGAAAAATCCAGCGTTTGCCAAATATGTGGAGAACAACCGTTGGTACTACGGCAATGTCCAGTTCGGAACAGTCCACATCGTAGGCACCAACAACAACTTCTATCCAGATCCGAAGGGCAATAATGCCGAATTCTATGATCGCAATAAGGCAAACCTAGCCTGGATGGATGAGATGTTCGATCAGGCGAAAACGAGCAATGCCATCGCTGTTGTGCTGTTCACGCAGGCTGATATGTACAATCCGGCAAAGGACGCTAAAGAAGCCAATGCGTTCACGGCCCTGAAAGACAAGCTGCTGGCTCGAACTGAGGAGTTTAAGAAACCGGTGCTACTGGTCAACGGCGATTCGCATGTGTTTCTGGTCGACAAACCGATCTACGTGAAAGGCGGCAAGAAGAAGGCGCTCGATAGGTTCACGCGGCTGCAACTCTTCGGAGAAGATAATATCCATGCCGTGAAAGTGACGATCAATCCAGCCACGCTCGGACTGTTTCAGATTGAGCCGCTTATAGTGCAGGGCAACTAATGAATACGAACGATTTGACACCATAGCTATGAAATTTACGCTTTACCTAGTACTGCTATTACTTGGATCACTCACCGTGCAAGCCGCTACGCTGAAAGGCTCCGTGATGGATGCTCGTACGGGCGAACCACTCATCGGGGCAACGGTGAGTCTGGCTAATACCAAATACGGCGGTACCGTTGGACTGGATGGTAACTATCACATCAAAGACGTCCCCGCTGGCACCTACACCTGCCTAGTGCAATACGTCAGTTACCAGAAAATGGAGAAAACGGTTGTTATAACGAGCGGGGTGGTTGTTCAAAACTTTTCCTTGGCGGAAAGTAGTCGCGACCTGGCCGAAGTGGTGGTGACGGCTTCCGGCGACCGGGAGAGTGAAAACAACACCCGCAAAATTGAACAGAAAGCCGATAATGTCCTCAATATCATCGGTGCCAAAGCCATCTCGCTACTGCCCGACGTGACGGTAGCGAATGTCTTGCAGCGCGTCTCTGGCGTATCGGTGGTACGAAATGCGACGGGCGACGGACAATTTGCCATCATCCGGGGCATGGATCGACGGTATAATTACACGTTGGTTAATGGCATCAAAATTCCCAGCCCGGACAACAAGAACCGCTTCGTGCCGATGGATATTTTTCCAGCCGATCTACTGGAGCGGCTGGAGGTGGTCAAAGCCCTCACACCCAATATGGAAGGCGATGCGGTTGGCGGTTCGATGAACATGATCATGCGCTCGGCACCGGATTATCTGGTGGTGAATGCCACCGTGTCGGGTGGATATAGCCAACTGTTCAGTAGCCGACCATTTTCGGGATTTAGTACATCTGACATTAATTTTCGTTCCCCCTCCGAAGTGGCTGGCAGCAATCGGTATGCGGCTAAACCAAGTGATTTTTCTGTCCGAACGGCGCAGTATCAGGACGTGCAATTGCCTGTTAATGGGTTAATGAGTTTGTCGATTGGCAATCGAATTTTCAATAAGCGATTGGGATTTCTGGTCGGCGGTTCCTATCAGCATACGTACCGGGGTAGTCAATCCTCGTTTCTACGACTGTACGGCCAGCCCTCTCCTGATCCGGTTCCAAATACGCCCATCTTCGAATTTGTGGAACAGCGGACTTATTCAAACGAGCAGGCTCGAACGGGCGTCAACCTCAAACTTGATTATGACCTGAATCGAACTGGAAATTCGTCGGCTAATAAATTAAGCCTGTACGGACTGTTCATGCAGTTGGATGACAAGCAACACCGCACGGTGCTAGGGAATCAACTAGTGCAAATCGGCGATGTGACCACCACTGATCGGTCGGTATTTCGGCGCCAGAACATCTATAACGTTACGCTCCAGGGCGACCATGCACTTATTCCCAAACTGAAACTGAACTGGTCGGCGGTGTATTCGCTGGCGAAAAGTCAAACACCAAGCTGGACTGATCTTTCGGTGACGAGCCGGACCAGCCAGGGAGCGGATGGAAAATCTACATCGACGCTGTACATCAACGACATGAGCTATATCTGGACGCGCAACAACGACCGCGATCTGGCTGGCTATGTAAATCTGACTTATAACCTATTCCCAACGTTTGATGTGTCGGTAGGGGGTATGTACCGGGATAAGGCTCGGGATAATTACTACAACGATTACTCCTTATCGACGGTGCTACCCGGTGGTGATCGGCAGGTATTTACCAGCGTCGACAAAGCCATTTTCTCGTTCCGTCCCGACTCCTATGCGTATCCAGACAGTACCAACGCCAACAACTATACGGCCAAGGAGCAGATCGCGGCTGGGTATATTCAGGGCAAGTTTAGCCGGGGTAATTGGCAGGTTGTCGGGGGCGTGCGGGCCGAAAACACCAACCAGTCGTATGTGTCGCAGTTGCCCGTCACCGCCACCGGGAAAACGGGGGCTATCAGTTACCTGGATATCTTGCCCAGTCTGCACCTGAAATACCAGTTGTCGGCCCGGGAAAACCTGCGTTTTTCCTATTTCCGGGGTATTAGCCGACCCGGTTATTTTGAAATCGTACCCGCTTCGTTCCCCGGCGATTTTTTCACTGAATCAGGTAATTACAACCTCAAGCATACGGTGGCCGATAACATCGACCTGCGTTACGAACTCTTTCCGCGCGGCAACGAACAGGTACTGATTGGAGCTTTTGTCAAAAATCTCCAGAACCCCATCGAGTACGGATTCAGTCAGTTAGCGCAGAATAACATTGTGTATCAGCCCATCAATTATGGAACGGCTGTCAACTACGGGGCCGAGCTGGTGTTTGCCAAGTATTTCAGCAACTGGGGCGTGTCGGGCAATTACACCTACACCAAATCGAGTATCACGACGAGCAAGCGGGTGTATGGCCGGGATGCGTCTGGCAGTACCGTGGTGACTGACGTGCAACAAACCCGGCCACTCCAGGGTCAGTCGGATCATATTGCCAACCTGTCGTTGATGTACAAAAATCAGCAGATTGGTTTCGATGCCCAATTGGCCTGGGTCTATACCGGCAAGCGGATCAATATCGTATCGGCTTACAAAGATCTCGACTATTGGCAGCGGGGTACGTCGCAGGTGGATTTCTCGGCGGAGAAACGCTTCCACGGCGGGCGACTGAGCGTATTTACCAAGCTCACCAATTTGCTGAACAATCCCATCATCGTTGACATTCTACGACCCAATACCTTAACGGGTTATCCCGATCAGGATCGTAGCGACCGGATTACGGTGCAGAAGGACGTCTTCCAGCAGAGCTATTTACTGGGCCTGCGCTACAAACACTAATTACCCTACAATCAATCAGTTACTTTTTATTTAACAATCAACTCGAATGAAACGTCAGATTCAACTGAGCTTTTTAGCCATCGTAATGATGGGCAGCCTGTTTACCGGCTTGCTAAGTTGCAGCAAATCCGAAAATGTGCAGGTCTCGGCTCCTCTCTATCAGGTAGGGCAGGCCGTAAGTACCAAAACACCGTTACAGGGATCGATCAAAGGAACGCTGAAAGCTGACTCGACCTACAATGTAACGGGTGATGTGTTCATAAATGAAGGGGATACGCTGCTGATTCAGCCAGGTGCTAAAGTCCTGTTCGATGGGAAGGGAGCCTGGTATTTTGTGGTGAAAGGCTCGCTGCTTTCGTTGGGCACCCAGGCGAAACCAATCTATTTCAGCGTTCCTAGTTCAGTAGCTGTCAAAAACGAAACGTTGGGTTCTGACCCTACCGCCGACCCCGCTTACAAAGGATATTGGGGTGGTATCGCGGGGGAAACCATGTTTAAAAACATTATCATCAAATGGACCCACCTGGATTTTGGGGGTGGTAAACTGGGTACTTCGCCGGTTTCGTTCCTGGCAAACGGCGCCAATGCGTATACGCTTACGTCGAAAAATTCTGACGGCATTGTGGTTCTGGAAGATTCGTGGGTGTATGGGTCCATTGACGATCCGATGCGTCCGTTTGGTGGCAAGTGGAATGTCATGCGGAATACCTTCGAGAAGTGTGGTTTTACCGGGGGGGAAGCCTGGAATGTAAAGGGAGGCACGGTTGGTAACTTTGCCTACAACCTAATTATTGGTATGGCGACCAACGGGCCCAAAGCGTCGAATGACGGTCAGGCGACGAACCAGCCTCAGACCAATATCCTGATGTATAATAACACGATGATCGCCAACGGCTACCGCCGGTCAGCAGATGGTCGTGGCGGCTCGCTCAATTTTGAAAACGGCGCGAAAGGCGGGTACTATAATAACCTGATGGTTGATTGTAAATATGGCCCCCGTGTAGTGGGGGCGACAGCCAGTTATTCTGGGAATGCCCTGGTTGTTGCCGATACGGCCAACATCAAATATGGCTATAACTACAACTACGTCGATTCGCTGAAAATGGCGAACCAGATCTATCCGACGGGTTTTTATACTAAACCGCAGACGACCGATATTCCCGCACCTTCATCGTTCTTACCCGTTGGCTACAAACCAGGAGCGGTGTATGATGGCTCGGCAGTCGTTCAGAAAAACAACCCCATGTTTGTCAATTTTCCCCTGCCTTATGTAGCGACGAAAAAAATTGCCGATGCCAGCTTTGTTGGGACGTGGAACTTCCGGTTACAGTCTACATCACCCGCGCTTGGCAAGGGAACGACCAGCTTTAGCCCGTTGACGGTGGTGCCGGTAAGTGAACGGTATGGTTCTACTGAGATTACGCCACCGAGTGTTGACATGGGTTGTTACCCTGCCAACGGAAAGGGCAATCAACATTAACGAATGAGGTTTTCTAACTGAGATGCCCAGCCGTAAAGAAAATACAGGCATCGCTCTGTGAAACTCTTTAACGGCTGGGTATCGCGATGTAACCCTTTTTCTGCCAAAATCTATCGCCATCAATGAACGCTAAACGTATACTCTTGTTGCTACTGGGGCCGCTTTTTGTGGCCCAGGCCTGCTGTGCGCAGGACAAGAAAACGGATGATCCATTTATAGCTCGGCCTTATCTCCAGATCGGTCGCACCCCTTCCCCAGAGAGCCTTCAGCTACTCTGGCATGCATTTGATACGGGCAACGACTGGGTTGTAGAGTATCAACCCAAAGCCAATGCCCCATGGAAGAAAGCGGATACCCCTACATCCGTTCGGGTGGCTGTAGCTGGAATTGAGCCGCACCGAGTGTTTCAAACGGCCTTAACCGGTCTGATACCTGGTAGTAAATTCTCGTATCGCGTCGTAAAAGCCGGGAAAGTGGTGTTTACGACGGAAGGACAAGCCTCTAAAAAAACTGATCAGCCGTACCGATTTGTGGCCTTTGCCGATATTGGGGCCGAAACACCGGCGCAGAAAAAATTAGCCTCCCAAGCCTATCTGGCGAAACCTGATTTCGTCGTTGTTCCAGGGGATATTGTGTATGAGCGAGGTCTGATTTCAGAGTACCGGTCCCGTTTCTGGCCAATTTATAATGCCAATCAGGTTGATACATCAGGGGCGCCGTTGTTGCGATCAGTACCGATGGTCGTAGCGCCCGGTAATCATGACACCGATACCCGTGATCTGGATAAATACCCCGACGCACTGGCATATTATTACTACTGGAACCAGCCACTTAACGGGATAGCCGGTACAGAAGGAGGGCCACTCGTTCCCTCAATGACGGCTTCGGCAGATAATCGCAAAGCCTTTACTGATGCCGCCGGTGAGGCTTATTTAAAAATGTCGAATTACTCCTTCGACTATGGAAATTCCCATTGGACAGTGATTGACTCAAATCCCTACGTTGATTTTACCGATAAAGGCTTACAGGATTGGATTACTGCGGATCTGGCCAGCGCCAAAGACGCAACCTGGCGGTTTGTTATGTTCCACCATCCTGGTTTTAACTCGGCCAGGGAGCATTATGAACAGCAACACACCAGACTTTTGTCTCCTATCTTTGAAGCGGGTAAAGTCGATGTGGTCTTTACGGGACATGTGCATAACTACCAACGCTCTTACCCATTGACGTTTGTTCCCGACAAAAAAGGCGTGTTATTAGTGGCGAGTATGGGGGCGAAGATGGCCAGGGGCCGTGTAGTTAACGGCCGGTGGACGCTCGATAAAGCCTTTAACGGAACGACAAACACTAGGCCCAAGGGTATCATTTATCTAGTGACCGGTGCGGGCGGTCAGACACTATACAACCCCGAACAGAATAGCGACCCCGATTCGTGGCAGCGATTTACAGATAAATTTTACTCGAACGTACACTCATTTACTGTGGCCGATGTGAATGGGAAAACGCTTAGTATCCGTCAGATTGATGTTAACGGTAAAGAAATTGATTCCTTTACCGTAACCAAGTAATTCAGCCTTGTGTATCCATTCTGGTAAGCCGAGTGATTTTAACGTAAGCCCAAATGCCTCAACTCGTACGAGTTGAGGCATTCCTTAATTTAGCATACTGATCATTTAAACTAATTTATAAAATAAGCACTAACGTGCCACCAATAATCAGAATAGCCCCAATAGCGGTCTTCCAGGTTAATACTTCCCCCAGAAACACAACCGACAGAATGATGGCGATGGCTACACTTAGTTTGTCAACTGGTGCCACCTGCGAAACCTTCCCAAGTTGCAGTGCTTTGAAATAGCAAATCCACGAGATCCCTGTTGCGACTCCAGACAAAACCAGAAATAGCCAGTTCTGACGACTGAGGCTGGGTAATGTATTGAGGCCGCCCCGCCAAAACACCAGGCCCCAGGCCACAAAGAGAATAACGACGGTTCGAATGGCCGTTGCCAGATCAGTATTGACGCCTTTGATACCCACTTTTGCCAAGATGGCTGTTAAAGCGGCAAACAAAGCGGAGAGTAAGGCATAAATCCACCACATAATTTAGACAGATAAAAAGCAGGTAGTCCTACCGAAGCCCTCTTTATAGTTATTAGAGGAACCTTTTACAAAAGATAGTCTGAATACTTTACCTGGCTGCATATTCCAGCACTATAAATGTTTCTGGCTTCACTACAGGACGGAGCTTTGGGTTTCCATCGTGGCTGCCGGAGCTGGCCCATAATCCGCAGTTATCACAAAAATGTAATGACTCGATGGATTGATGGTGATCGTGCGTGTACCCCCGCATAGTCGTTAGGATTTGAACGGCTTCGAATTTGCCCGGCTTTACTTCTTTTACCACCGTTAATGTACTTTCGCCATTAGAACTGATGGCCGACACAGTCGAGCTGTCAAACACGGCTCTATCAGTTCCGCTTCCCGTTTGTACTTCTGCCAGCACCTTGCCCGTTTGCGAATCCAGTACCATCATCACTTTATTACGGGTACTGAACAACCGGTGGTGCGGTTTGTTAAAAGCCAGACCGGTGGGTTGTTCGCCTTTGCCTAATTTCCAATAATGTTTGACGGCCAGTGACTTGGATCAAAAACACAATTCGCCATGGTAATTTCAATCGTTCGATTCTAGTTCACATTGGATCGAACCAGTTCATAATCACAAATCAGGGTGACCCGCTTCCGTTTCCAATCAAACTTTGCTGTAGTCCACGAGTCTAGGCTTAGCCTTGGTCAAGGAAATTGCTGAGCGGCATGAATGTACATTATTCTTACTTGGCAACCCAGCGTCAACACCTTTTTCAGGTGGATTTCTGAGTAAAGACTACTATCTACTGCAACTTCAAAATTACTTTAGAATGCCCCGGTAGTTTTGAGGCAGAAACTTTAACAATAGACACAAATGAAAACGTCCTTAATGAGTGCGCTTGTCATTTTCTCAATGGCCCATTATGCAACGGTTGCCTTTACGCATTCTATCATTTTGACTAAACCTGCGCTAATACTGGTGACGATTGATGTACCGGCGGCCGTGAAAGCCACCGTTGCCAAACTTTATCCCGGTGCGAAAGGGGTGAGATGGGAGAAAGAAGATGGGAATTACGAAGCCGGTTTGACTCATAACGGTAAAGAGCTGTCGCTGGTGATCGATGCGACGGGTAACCTGATCGAAACCGAAACGACCATTGCTGTTTCGGCATTACCGGCATCTGTTCATGCGTATGTCGCTAAACACCATGTGGGTAAAAAAATTAAGGAAGCCGCCGAAATCGTCGATGCGAAAGGCAAGAAAACCTACGAAGCCGAAGTCGGTGGTAAAGATCTGATTTTCGACGAGAAAGGCCAGTTTATTAAATAAATCCATAGATTGACTGATGTCGTGGCGCGCCGATCGACACTAACTAAGCGGGCCACGATTTTTTATTCAGCCAGCCAATAGGGGGGGGCAACGGGGTAGTATAGATATTTCGCCTATTTAGTGCTAATTCATGATGGGATAGTGGTAAGTTTGTGCGATCTGGCAATTTTCAATGTTTTACTCTCACGTTATGCAGCTTAAAATTACAGGGTTTCTCTTTTTGGCCGACCTAAGCCGTCTGATCCTGAATCTTTGAGCGGAACGCTTTTCGGGTGGACCTCAAAGGCAGCCTGAACTCCAGTCAAAACTGTCTCATTGAAGGGGTAAGGACATCTGTAATTCGGGCGTTTAATGAGATGGTGAACTAGTGGCCACTAGCAAACTTATGGTGGCAACCAACTGACGGGTATCACTCATCGCTTATATTCACTAGCTAAACTACGAATCCAGTCTATGGCCACAAAAGGACAAATTTTGGATATGACTCCCGTCGGCATGAAGTTTACCGTCTTACAAGCGAGTGCCGACACCCAAGGTCAATCATTAGTGCTCCATTGGGAGTTGCTGCCGGGGTGTAATATGAAGGACCCCTTAGTACATATGCACCCCGATGCCATCGAAACCTATGAGGTCCTGGAGGGGGAAATGGAGTTTTATATCCATAACCAATGGGTAGCTGCTAAAAAGGGAGACCACCTGTCGGTTCCCAAAGGGGTTACCCATTGTTTTCGAAACCCGAGCCCGACACCCGTGCGCGTCTTGAACACTCATCAGCCAGCCTTGAAAATGGAAGACTATTTTGAAGATGTCTGTAAGGTGCTGGATAAGGTTACTGACCAGCGTCGAAAACGGTTTAGGATGAGTCCCCGAACGATGCTGTATATGAGTGTACTCATGAATACCTATCGCGGGGAGATTATTGCCAGAAATCCCCCTGATGGGGCCATCAAGGTGCTAGGTTGGGTGGCTAAAGTCTTGGGTATAAAGTATTAACGGATGGGGTGTCTGGCCGGCTTCTATCAGAGTCAGCTGGCGGCCAATCAAAACACTGGCACTAAGCGCTTCGTCGTCTGTTTAAACGCTCCCAACTGAGACGAATAGCGATTGGCGTATCTGTAATTCGGGCGTTTCTTAATACATTAGCATTACTTAGCTCAAAGCGGGTAACTGAATGACAAACTTAGTGCCTTCCCCTTCCTGGCTTTCTACTGTCAGGCTACCACCGTGCCCTTTGGTGACTATATCATAGCTCAAGCTTAGTCCCAGTCCCGTCCCATCGCCGGTCGGTTTAGTGGTGAAGAAGGGCTGGAAGATTTTATCATGAATGGTTTCAGAAATACCCGTGCCGTTGTCCCGCACACAGAGTAACAACCGCCCCGGCTCCTTCCGGGTACTTACCCACACCATCGGCGCGTAACCAGACTGGGCCTGCATTACCCGTTGGCTAACGGCATAAAAGGCGTTGTTGTAGAGGTTTAACAGTACCCGGCCTATGTCTTGAGCCACCACCGAGACAGTGGGTAAGTCAGTGGCAAAGCCGGTGATGAGCTGGCAATTGAAGTTCTTATCCTTTGATTTGAATCCGTGATAAGCCAACCGCAGGTACTCCTCGGCTACAGCGTTGAGATTGGTGGATTGTTTCTCGCCGGTACCGATGCGGGAGTGCTCCAACATCCCTTTGACAATGGCCGAAGCTCGACCCCCGTGGTGGGTAATCTTTTGCAGGTTTTGGGTAAGGTCGCTAAGGATCTCCTCGGCATACTCTTTATCCGTATCCGGCAGTTTTTGAAACGGTCCCTCTTTCAATTCGTCGACCAGTTCGGTGCTGACTTCTGAGAAATTATTGACGAAGTTCAAGGGGTTCTGAATCTCGTGAGCAATACCGGCTGTGAGCTCACCCAGACTGGCCAGCTTTTCTTGCTGGATCAGTTGGGATTGAGTGGCTCTTAGCGTTGTGAGCGATTCTTGTAGCTGAGTGGTGCGCTGCTCGACTTTCTCTTCCAGCTCCCGGTTTTGCCTTTCAATGAGTTGCTGGTTTAGTTGAGCCAGAGCCAGTTGCTGATCAATAGCATTTTCCCGCTGTTTTTTTAACAGATTTACTTTGTAAGAGAGCGCCAGGGTAAATACAACAATCTCAGCGATGGAGGCCAACATAACACTATATGCCTTTGTAAATGTATAGGGGAATGGCCCCATTGCATAGCCAGCCCCAAGCCAAATCAGCAGGATTCCCAGTAGGAAATACCAGCCTGGTTTAAACCCTTGTCGGATGGCCACTATACCCGCCAGCACCGAAAAAAGCAGATCCAATAGGGCTCCTGCGAAGGAACATAACAACGTGAACAATGAATCCTGGTTGGTCACAAATACATTACACAAGGCCCCTACCACTAAAGCTCCGATTATCGCAAGGCCTAATCGCCACAGCAATCTGGAGCGCTGACTGACTTGTAAAAATAGAAGGGCAAATAGTACATGGTCGGCCGACGACAGGAAGGTTATAGATAAAAAATGACGCTTAAACAAGCTAAAATAGGCAGGCATCCACTCATTAAAATATCCCTCAAGGATCCCGTAATTAACCCCTAAAAGGGCTACCCAAACGGCATACGTGAGATGGTCAGGATCGCGTAGCTGAGCAAAGAGCAGTAAATTATACAGGATGATAATGAGCGCAAAACCGTAATAGAAGCCCCCAAATAGGTCTTCCATCAGAAAAAAAGTGGTAAGCTCTTGGCTGGGAATGATTCGAACGGACGCCGGAAGACTAGAGGATTGCCAATAGAAGGTATAGCGTTTGGAAGGCTGAAGAGTTACCTCTGCTATTCGGGTGCTCTTAAACTGAGCTTTAACCCAAAACAATTCCTTATGGGGTGGTCCTAGGCTGTGTTTCCCTGTAAGCTGATTCCCCTCGACCTGATAGAGGTTAACCGGAGCAAGTAATGATAGGTCAGTGCCTACATAAACGGTGGTTGGAACAGCTGTTTGAACGACAAACCTGACCCATCGTTCCCGGTTCATCGGAGCGTTGGTGCTTTCCTTTCCAAGGGGTACAAACCGATAATGGTCCGGGTGTTTAAGTAAGGAGTCAATGGTAACGGTCAGCCCAGGCTTATCGACCAGAACGCTACTGCTTTCCAGAATAGAGGCGCTTTGTCTAGATTCAGTTAGACGGATGGATTGTGCAATGCTAGCAGAGAAAAAAAGAAGTAAACAAAAAGAAGGGATTAGTCGCTTCATCAGCAGTGGGTTATGGTAGCGAATATAAGCATATGGACTTATTCAGCCACGCCCTGCGGTGGCTTCTTCAAGCTGCAATTAGTAGCTCATCACTCGTCATCACATTTAGCAGAACGAGGGCGGATTCTATAGGATGAAACTACGATATATGGGCCTTACCTGAAACTTTGTTTTAGGTAAGGCCCATATGAGATGCAGGTATACCAATCTTACCCATATCTCAAACAGGAGCTACTTGTGAGACGAGGAGCGAAAAGTGTCCCTTTAAAATGGGAGTTTAAAGAACCACGTATCTAAACAATCCTTCATCGTAAAAAAGTGCTTTAAGGACGAGCTGACAAATATTTTTTTAAAAAATTGTTCAGATCCCTGAACACACTTTGGGATTCAGGAACATCAGGAAGTAACATATAATCTCCATGACTCATCCCTTCAATCACCACTAAATCAGCCTCCGTGCCAACATCTCTCAGTTTTCGGTGAGTGCGCACCGTATTGCTCAAAAAAAGATCCCTGGTTCCGGTTACAAGAAAGGTTGGTGGAAATCCAGAAAGGTCCCCATAAATTGGGGATAAGTAAGGATCTTTTAAACTAATGCCGTTGCCATATAACTTTGCGGCACTTTCTAAGAATCCATCATTCGTAACTAATGAACGGTCTATTCCTTCATTGATATAATAACTGTCACCTGTCTTGGTTAAATCAGACCAGGGAGTTCCCAGAAAAACGGCATTCGGCAACTTCAATTTCAGCTCCTTCATTCTTAGAATAGCGGCCATGGTTAACCCTCCGCCAGCCGAAGTACCACCTATAACTACTTTATAAGTGGGGTACATGTCAAGAAGCCCTTTGTAAGCCCCTATAACATCATCTAATGCCGCTGGGTAGGGATGGTCTGGTGGCATTTTATAATCTACTGAAAGAACTGGCATTTTAAGCAACGTTGCCAAAAGAATCCCTTCTCTAATGCCGGCTTTGCCAGCCGAAAATACATAAGCACCGCCATGAATATGAATAAACACGACCTTCCCTAAAACACCAGGCCCTGTTTTGGGATCAATGTGATAAACAGAAACGCCCCCAATTGTCTTTTGTTCAACAGTAACGTTCAGTTTTTGAGCCATTTCTGTCACATTGAGTACTTCCTGCTTAGCTAAAGCATTCTGTATTGTCTTCCATTCTGCTTGATTCTTTGGTACATATTGCCGCGTAGTATAATCAGGTTGCGGTATAGAGGAAATTGACAAGTTAAGTTCCTTGCTGACTGCCGAAGGTGGGGGCACAACCCTGTTCTTAATGATCCAAGCCGAACTATTCTTCACTGAATCGTTCGCTGGCTTTATTGATTGAGCTTTACCAAGTAAAAACGAACCTAGGCCAATCGTATAGATAAAAAATATAAAAGTGGTTCTCATGGGATTAAAATTTTCGTGAATGATGATTAAAAAACTCTGCTTTTAACGCACTTTACTCAAAGAGCAAATTGGCCCTACTCAACGACCCGAGGGCTTATCGAGGGTTTGTGAGTAGTGAGTTAAGCAACTCAATAGCCGAAACGGCACCTTTTTATACGCGTTAGGATGTTACTAGACATTTATAATGTACTACTGCTCAATAGAAAAAGGCGTACCTCATTTTAGGATTTGTATGTTGGAGAACTCGATGATTCGTCTAAAAATCTTCCTTGGGAACGACTCCCTGTCGAAGGAAAGCCTACCAAAGGGAGCGAACAACAACGTACGGAACCGATTATACGTCAACTGACAAAGCTCAACCAGGCGCCCATCCGCTTTGGGCCAACCTGTCCAATGAGGTTGTTAGCTTATCTGCCACAAGTCTAAAGCATGCCTGTCGCTGGTAACCCGCCCAGCAAGCCTATTCTAGACCATCCAACCGTTGTTAGAGCAAATAAATGAAGGTGCTATTGCTTACCGGTAGTAAACCGAACAAATGTTGATCGAAACAAGCTTAGTGTGGAGGCAGACTGGTATTATTAATATCGCGGTAGAGTTTCCAGCTACCGTTCTCCTGTTTCCAAATGGCGATGTATTTACCTGTATCCAACTGGGTATCATTCGCACCATAAGCCGTATAACGACCTCGCTCGATAAGTACGTTTCCCTGCTGTTCAGCTTCGATCGCTTCAAGTTTCATCCGTTTTATACCTGAGTCAAACACATACTTGTAGAATTTACCGATGGCCACATTTCCCTGGATGGCTTCACTGTTGGGACTCATAAGGAGGGCGTCTGTCGTGTAAAAGCTATCCATCCCAACTGCTCCTTTTGCATATGCATCCATGAATGCCTGATTGGCGGCAATTACCGTGGCTTTCATGTCCTTCTGCGCCCAGGCAGGCAGGGAAGTTAATAGAAAGAGTGTGGAAATGATTAATACGTAGCGCATGGTGGTAAGTGATTAGTTATGAGTAGTTAATATCAAATTCTATATAATAAGCCCAATTTTTAGAACCTTAATTTTCGAGCCGCGCTGCCTGTCGCCGAAACGCTACCCCGCCAGTTGTAAAAGCGGGGCGGCCCGTGCCGTGGCTTCACTAATACCATGTTCACGGGAGATCTAGGCGACGCCGGGTCACCGGAGCGGTTTGTTCGCCATCTTGTTGCTTAAGACCGGGACGCCGGAGCGTTCGCCACAATGGCACAGGCCACCCTGCTGCAATTCGGTGAGTCGTTCGGACCCCCGATGCGGTTGCTTTCATTTCCCTTTTTTGATTATAGTGAAAGTTAAGTTTTTTACCTTACTTTTCACTGGCTCACTTTCAAGGGTTCAGGACACATGGTTCACTTAACGACAAACTCCTCGTCGCTCAGGCCAGTATTAAATTCATATTTGCTCACTTGGGTCACGTATTGCCCAGTTGAGTTAGTATCGATCGAATGATACGGGAGCTGAATCCCATTTACAGCTCGATAGTCGCTTATGTCCATCGTCAGAGGACCATCCTGATACGCATAAACCGTTCTTACCAACAGGCCGACCTGGGTGTCATAGTAAGAAGTCCAAAGAGCTGTTCCATTTGCCAGTGTATATGCAATTTTGTAGGCTTGTTTGCCCTTAATAGCTTCCGTACCCTCCAGCGAGTACTTGACGTTATTCTTCTTGAGGTTCAGCTCTGGTATCCACTGACCGTTTAGAAGCTCAAGTTGTAGATCTGCCGGCTTAGTTGGCATGGGGCTATCCCCAAATTTGGCCGTCACTTGTTTGCCATCGATAACCTGCCAGTAGATGATTTTCCCGGTTCCGTCGTTGATGACAACAAGCCTTTTGTCCGGTATCTTGTACTTCCAAATTTGCTTGTTACTTGCACTGTTGTTAGATATAGTTGACTGAGCACTAATGTCTTTGATCTTTTCTAGGGCTTCTTTCCCTCCGAGGACTTTAATGTATTTGTTAATCACCTCATCAGCGGAGGGACTTTGTTGAGCGGAAGCAGTGAGCGAATAGACTATAGATAAGGTTAATACTAAAAGTAACTTTTTCATTATTTTAGTGAAATTTAAATAGGTGGAATGTCACATCAAATCTACTTATATGTTTCCGTAATGCAAAAAAATGAATAGACTAATTTGTAACTCTGGGAGAACCTGATGCTTTAGGTTAAATTCTAGTTATGAGTCTGTTGGGTTCCTTGCTGGCTACTTATGGAGTTAGACAAAACCGTCTCAGGAAATGCCCCCTCCTGAGACGAAGCGAGATTTGTGTACCAATAATTCGGCGTTTTAAGCTGCGCTAAGCTAGCGTATTCGGTTGAGTGGCTTGAGGGAGCTTGATGTCAATTCTACTTAGAAGCCTATCGGCTAAGAATTGAAGTGTCAGCCTTCGTTTAAGGGGCATCAAATTGCCTGCTCAAACTGGCCGAACCAGATGCCAACAGGTAATAGCTAAACTGTCAGTAGGCATCCTGTGAATAGGATAATGTAATGTTGCTTCATAGTCAATTCCCTTCTTTTTAGTAATTTTCCGACTACTTGCAGGCCTGGCCCACCTATGACCACCGTTGACGCATCGCTTCTGGAACGACTCCATCAGGTAATTGATGAGCACATGGACCAGGCCGATTATTCTATTGATCAGCTTTGCCGGGAGCTGGGCGTCAGCCGGACTCGTCTGTTTCGGGTAACCAAAGAATGCACCGGACTCTCCATTGCCCTCTATATCCGCCAACGGCGACTCCTGTATGCCCACCAGCTCCTGATGACAACCGAGCTGCGTATTGCCGAGATTGGCGACCGGGTTGGCATCTCGAACCCCTCTAATTTTAGTAAATATTTTACTGAGCACTTCGGGGAAAGTCCCTCCACGCTACGCCGACGACGGGCTGAAACCAGAGCAGAAGAAACGCCTTTTCCTAACCTCCGTTCCACCGAAGGAGCGCAGCCGCACGCTGATACATCCATTGTTAAGGGGATAGCGGATAAACCACTGGGCCAGACAACCCATCTACAGAACGTTCGCGATCGCACCCAGCCAAGTAGGTGGTGGGTGGGTATGGGTCTGACGGGCTGTATAGTGATTATGATGCTCGGCTGGCTTCTAGCCAATCGGGCCCGACAGCCAGCGTCGGGAATGCACCCCCTACCCTCAATTGCTATTCTGCCCTTTAAAAATATGGGTCCTGCCGACACGCAGCCCCTGGTGGAGGGCATTACCGACGATGTGCATACGTCCCTATCGCTGGCTGGCACGATAAAAGTAATTGCCCGCTCATCCTCTGACCAGTATAAAGACAGCCGAAAAACCATCTGGCAGATTGGCGATGAATTGCAGGTGACCAACCTGTTGAAAGGAAGTGTCCTTAAAAATGGCGACCATCTTCAGATACGCCTGGAGCTCATCCGTACCTGGGACGATATTCGCATCTGGTCGAAAACCTATGAGGGTGGGTATGATGATCTATTTCGTTTAACCAGTCGCCTGGGTCAGGACCTTGTTCAGCAGTTCACCCAGCCCTCGGGGGAACTCATTTCTGATCGGGCGGCTCAGCCACCAACTACCAGTATGGCCGCTTACAACGCGTTTTTGCAGGGGAAGCAGTTGATCCAGACCCGCTCGAAAGCGAAAATACAGGCAGGGCTGGCCAAATTAGATGAAGCCCTGGCCCTGGATGCTCGTTTTGCGGATGCGTATGCCGCCAAAGCGTCAGGCTATCACCTTCTGGAGAACCTGGGCTATGTGGCCAGTCCGGCCATCCAGCAGTTAGCGGAGCAGAACGCCCTGAAAGCCATCCAACTCGACAGTACCAACAGCCTGGCCTACAGCACCCTGGGTAGCGTATATGCGGATCACTACCAATGGGCCAACGCTCAGGCGGCTTTTCGGCGGGCGTTGGCCTGCAATCCCAACGATGCCTACGCCAATTACTGGTACAGCCTGCTGCTGCGAGCTGTGGGGCGGCCCAGCGACGCCATTGTTTACAGTGCCCGGGCGCTGGAACTCGACCCACTGGCACCGGTCATGATGGCAGGCCACGTGGTCAACCAGGCCTATGCCGGCCAATTTGCGCAGGCCCGTGCCACTCTCAATCAAAATCAATTGCTGTTTGGCGACTCGTTTCTCTACCCGTTTAGCCGTGGTCTTTACGCGATGGCCCACAACGAGTATGCTGTGGCCAGGGCTGCGCTGGGTGAGACCTTACGGCTCAACCCAGCTTACACCGATCATCTGCCTTCGCTGCTATACTGCCAGGCCCGCTTAGGGCAAACCGACAGCGCCCGGGCTTACCTGGCCACCCTGCCCGATACCAGTGCCCGAAATGCCTATCTCAAGGCCGTCGTCTACGCCGGGTTGGGGGAGCGGGAGGCCTGCCTTCGATCGCTCAAAAAAGCGGCCGACGGGGGGTATATCTATAAAGACCTGCTGGTGTTCCCCCCCTTCAGAGCCTATCACCAGGCACCCATGTTTCAGTCAATTCTACGCCAGTATGGCCTGCCTCTACGGCCCATGAAGTCAACCCTACCTTAAACACCCCCTCCAGCCACCACCCGGTTGTCGACCCCACTGCTCCGCCTGCTTTGGGCGGGCAGCGGGGGCAGGGTGGCTGGTCCAGCTCTGCTGAGATCAAAAAACCAACAAAACGGGACGATAGACATAGTTCTGGGACAATAGACATAGTTTTTGGACGAATACGCCAAGTCCTGCTGCGGAAGGTCGGCTACTTTTGTCAGCTCCCACTGGCTAGCCCGTTAGCGGTTTGGCCAGGTATTTACCCCCATTTCTGGATGCCTTATGCAACTCTCCTGTTGGCTTAGCCACCGCCCCCTTTTGTGGATCGTTTCCCTGCTGCTACTCATCGGCAGTTGCACCCGCTCACCCACGCTGGATCAGAGCCAGCAGGCCAATATCGGCCTGATCAAGCAGCTTCAGGCGGCTCTCAACCAAGGGCAGTGGCAGGCTGTGGCCGGGCTGTATGCCGGGCAGGTACGCTACAAAGGCCCTTCGACCCGCTACCAGGAGGTGCTGCTGACCCCTACCCAGGTCGTGGCGGCCTATCGGGGTGGGCCTTTGGAGATTACCCAGCTCTACCCAGCCTACCAGCATCAGGTGGTGGTGGAAGGGAGGTTGCGGGAACGGCTCCCGCAGTCTATCTGCCTGATCTATACCATTGAGCAGGGCCGCATCACTCGACAGTACGCTTATTAATTTTCTTCATTTTTATTCCCGCAAAACTACCGATGACTTACTCGTTTCGATCGTTCCTTGTTCCATTCTGTTACTGGCCAAGCCAGGCTAGGTTAGGCTGGTTTTTGATAATGATACTCAGCCTGCTGACGCTGACCGCTGGCGGCCAGACCATCCGCTACGTCAAACCCAGCGGCACGGGCGACGGCTCCTCGTGGGCCAACGCCAGTGGCGACCTACAGGCGATGATCAATGCCAGCCAGTCGGGCTACCAGGTTTGGGTGGCGGCTGGCACCTACAAACCCACCAGCACCACCGCCCGCGACATCAGCTTTGTGATGAAAGATGGGGTGGGCATTTATGGCGGATTTGTGGGCAACGAAGCCGCCATGACCGACCGTCCCCCCATCAACCCCGTAGCGGGGCAGCCTTCCAGCACCACCCTGAGTGGCGACATTGACAACGATGGTATGCAGAGTGGAAACAGCTACCATGTCATTTCCAATAACAATAATGGTCTAACCAGCAATGCGGTGCTGGATGGCTTTGTCATCACCGGTGCTACCGGCGGGGCCATCTACAACAATGGGGGCCGCCCTACCCTGACCAACTGTAGCTTCATAAACAACACTGCTAGTAACTACGGCGGGGCCATCTACAACGAGAACAACAGCCGCCCTACCTTCAACAACTGTAACTTCCAAAACAACACCGCTGCTAACAAAGGCGGAGCCATCTACAATTTAAGCAGCAGCCCCAGCCTCACCAACTGTAGCTTCTTAAACAACAAAACTAGTAACTACGGCGGGGCCATCTACTACTACAATAGTAGCCCCAGCCTCACCAACTGTAGCTTCTTAAACAACACTAGTAACAACGGCGGGGCCATCTACTACAGCATTAGTATCCCCAGCCTGACCAACTGTAGCTTTATTGGCAACTCGGCCACTAACGAAGGTGGAGCCATCGACTATCAGAGTACTACGGCCACGCTGGTCAACTGTGCCTTCCTGGCTAATCAGTGTAGCAACGGGCCGGGAGGTGCCATTTATTCCTATGAAACCTCCCTTTCGGTCACCAACAGTTCCTTTCAGAACAACACCTCTACATTGGGCGGGGCCATCTATACTTTCAACGGGGTGGTGACCCTGACCAACTCAGTGGCCTTTGGCAATGGAGGCAGCAACGCCTTCGGCAACCTGGTCAACAACAGCCAGCCCAGTGGCATCACAGCCACCTACTCTCTATTGGAAGCCTCGGCCCTGACCTCCGCTGTCGATGTGAGTGGACCAGGCAACCTCACCACCACCACCTCTCCTTTTACTTCCACCGCTACTGTGGCTCTAAACGCCTGTTCACCAGCCATCAATGCAGGTAGCAATGCCGCTTACTATGCCGCCAACGGCCCCGCTAACGATCTGGCAGCCAACTCCCGTTTCTTCCCCACCGGGGGCACCATCGACATGGGCGCCATCGAGTTTCAGGGTAGTCCTGGGCTTACCCAGCCCACCACCTATCCCCAAACCAACAACAACGCCCTGGCCTTCGACGGCACCAACGACTTTGTCAGCATCAGCCTGACCAATCGGCTCAACTGTAGCCCGCAGAGCCTCAGTCTGACCAATGCCCTCACCATCGAATACTGGTTCAAAGGCACCAATCTGCAGTCGGCCGTGCGCTACCAGCTGGATGGCAGCACGTATATCGTCGCGGGCTGGGGCAACACCCCTGGTCAGCAACTACACATCCTCTCCAACGATGGGGGCCTGAATGGCATCGCGGTAGGAGCAGCCGCCACCGATGGCAACTGGCACCATGTGGCCATGAGCTGGCAGCAGGGAGGCACCTTTGCCTCCTACCTGGATGGCCAACTGGTGGACTCGCGGGCGGCCAGCAACACGCCCCTGCCCAGTATTGGTACCTTAACGCTGGGGGCATGGGCTGGCCAGAACGAGTTTACGAACGGTACGCTGGATGAGGTACGGGTGTGGAACGTGGCCCGCACTCAGGCCCAGATTCAGCAGGGTATGCGGTGCAGTGTGCCGCTGTCGACCTCGGGTCTGGTGATCTACTATCCCTTCGATCAGGCGATAGCCGGGGGCAGTAACACCGACCAGACGCTGCTTTACAACCAACTCAACCCGGATCAGTTCGTGGGTAGCCTGCAGAACTTTGGCCTGACGGGCAACAGCTCCAACTGGGTGGAGGGCGCCCCGGCTACTCCGCCCACGCGGCTGTATGTGAAGGCCAATGCCAGTGGAGCCAACACGGGAGCAGACTGGACTAACGCCTTCACCGACCTGCAAAGTGCCTTGAGCTACCCCTGTAGCCAGAGCCTGACCGAAATCTGGGTGGCGGCTGGTACCTACAAGCCCACCAGCACCACCGCCCGCACCATCAGCTTCACCATGAAAAATGGGGTGGCTATTTATGGGGGCTTTGCGGGCAATGAAACCAACCTTGCCGATCGCCCCCCCATCGACCCCGTGAGTGGTAATCCCAGCAGCAGCACACTCAGTGGCGACATCGGCACACTGGGCAATGCATCCGACAATGCCTACCACGTCCTCTTCAACCCCCAGGGCCTGAATACAACCGCTGTTTTGGATGGCTTTGTTATCACCGGCGGCAATGCGAATGGGAGTGGCAGTAACATCAATGGGGGTGGCGTATTTAACAACGCCAGTGGATCGGGTACCACCTGTAGTCCCACATTCCGCAATTGCTCTTTCCAGAGTAATTCAGCTTCCCTAAACGGCGGAGCAATCTTCAATTATGGCACTTTAGGTATATCAAGCCCAGTGCTGGTCAACTGCGCCTTTGTGAATAATACGAGCAATTCGAGCACGAATGGCTACGGCGGGGCGATTTTCAACTATGGGAATAATGGGGGGACATCAAGTCCAACGCTGACCAACTGCTGGTTTGTGGGTAATTCGGCTTTCAGTGAAGGCGGGGCCATCTACAACTATGGCTCTGGCTCTGGAAGCACCTCAAGTCCCATACTGACCAACTGCGCTTTTGTAAGCAATTGGGCAAAAGTAGGCGGAGCGATGGTCAACCATATGGAAAATGGTGGTACATCAAGTCCAGTGCTGACCAACTGCTCCCTACAGAGTAATTCGGCCGTAGTGGGTTGGGCGATCCACAACATAGGAAGCAATCTTACGCTAACGAACTCAGTGCTGTTTAATAATGGAAGAGTTAACACTTTTTCTTACAGCAACGGAGCATCGATTACGGCCACCTACTCCCTATTGGACGCATCGGCTCTGACCGCTTCCCTCGACGTGAGTGGGCCGGGTAATCTCACCACTACATCTTCCCCCTTTACCTCCACTGCTACAGTAGCCCTGAATGCCTGCTCATCGGCCATCAATGCTGGTAACCCTGCCAGCACCACTGCAACCAGTGGTCCCTACTCCGCTACTAACCTGCCCGCTACCGACCTGCTGGGTAATCCTCGCATTGGCAACGGGCGGGTAGACATGGGAGCCGCTGAGTTTCAGGGAACGCCCGTCAGCCTACAGGCCGCAGCCTCCCTGCCCCAGGCCAATCTGGGAGTGGTCGTCAGCCTCACCGCCACCGGGGCCTCCACCTACCAGTGGACCGCACCCCCCACCGCGCCCTTAACCTCCCCCGCCACCGGCTCCGCCGTCTCGGTCAGCCTCACCACCGCTGGCGTTCAGACCTTTACCGTGGTGGGCAGCAGTGGCCAATGCAGCCTGACAACCCTGGTGAGTGTGACGGCCCTGGCAGGTCCCGATCTATCGGCAATTATAAGCCTGCCGGATGCCAACTTCCCGGCGGGCAGTAGTAAGAACCTGTTGATGCAACTTCAGGAGGTGAATGGCAGCCCCGCTACGGGCAATATCACCATCACCATTACGGTGCCCACGGGCTACAGTGTTAGTTTTGACAATACATTGACCAGCTTTACTGTGTCGGGTGGCGGTGCTGGTTCTGTGGACAACACCAAATGGCACCAAAGCAATAATGTGGCTAGTCAGCAGGTCAGTATTACCATCAATGGGGGCCAGTCGGTAGGGGCTAAGACGACGATGAATCTGGGCTTTACGGTTAGGCGGACGAGTGCCAATGCCGGTAGTGTGTCCAACATTACGGTGAACATAGCTGATGACAGCAGTGGCAGCTATGATGTCAACCGGCTTAATAATGTGTATGCCCGGATTATATCAGGATTGTAAAAATTGCAAGACAATTCAGCATTAGTGAAAGGGTTAATTGGGGCAAATCGTTAAAGGGTAGCTGTCTCAATTAACCCTCTTTTCACGATATGTTTATAACTACTAACTACCCTAAAAATCATTGATCTTGAAGTGATATATCAGCAACTTTCTTAACGTTTTCTCAGCTAAATATAATCACCATGGTTAATTGAGCCCCATTACCAGTATAGTGAGACAGGGTATGTAGTTAATTCGTCAGTGGTAGGTTGCAGATTGATCAGGGTGTAAAGATTTTAACGCCCTTACTGATTACAAGTAAACTAGTAAATGATAAAAATTTAAGGCGTATTGAGTAGGTAATTGTATAATCTGTATCAAGGATTTATAGAACTCCGTTGGCGTCTGACGACTCCCCTGAGGAAAAACGTCATCAGTAAATATTCAACGTATATGGATTATGTATCTGAATAGGTAATTTATTTTTGGGGATGCAAACTCGTCATTTGACGACTCTGTGGGCCTTGTAACCCCTACAGGTTACAAAAGCTGCTTGTTGTTCAGCTTTATTTAATTAACTGTATGTATTTTCATCTACGGCTGAATAATAGCCGATCGGCGAAACAGATAGCCTTTGCCAATTGGGTTCGGGCGTATGTCATTGGGGTGAAACTTTAGCGCAGCAATCGCCCTGTAAAGGCATCGGCGGCTTTTGCCACACCCGGTAATCACTTCTTCTTCGGTGGCCCAAACGGCTGAAATGGGTAGTATTGCTGCTTTTTCCAGCTCTTCGCGAACACCTTTTTTCACAGCGGACACAATCCGCTCAATAGTAAGCTCTGCCATACTGAATAGAAAGTTTAAATGGTTTATGACTAATTCATGCTGCCCCTGGCATTCAAAAGTTGAGCGAGGTAACCAACATGAATAACCAGAAGTAGCCAAGTTTGCTCTTTCTACTGCAATCCCTGTCAAAACTCACCAAATTAAGACAAAACCCCGCCTACCAGCTAGGTAAACGGGGCCACTTGACTAGGTTTCCTCCTGAAGCTAGTTACGTTCATCGACTAGATCACTCAGCCAATCCTTCAGGTTATCAACCGAAGCCAGGTACTTAAGGTGGCTAAGGGTAAGCTCTTCCCTACTTTCTTCCCTAATTTTGGCCAAGATCCAGTTCAGCGAATCGACTAAATCCTGAGCGCTGATATGACTACAGCAGTCTAATAACCCCTCCTGTGCGGGCGTAATTTCACGCATAAAACGGTGTGCGGTCGAGTGTACACCAGATAGTGCAAGTTCCGATATATGAGTAGCAGAGGTATTCATTGGAGTGTCAGGTTAAAGTCGTGTAAATAGTCGTTCACTAATCCCGCAGATCGGTCAGCCTGGTGCTGTTTCACTGACGCGTAAGTAGCGGGCTGTCCCAGCTCCATGGTTTTCCAGTAATTCTGCTCGGCTACTTCAATCGACTGCTGGGTAAGCTGGTCCTGTAGATTTTCAATGAGTTTAATCTCATGCCAAATGTCCGCAGCCATGATCAAATCCTCGGCGGTCTTCCCTTCGACACGCTGCTCTTTCAGCAAGTGCTTGTATTTGATTTGCTTATAGTGCTGTAGGGCCATGGATACGAGTTGAACTTCACTGGTGCCACTGATGGCCGAATTGAGGCACAGCCGTAAAGTGATTGATAATTGACTTTGTGGGGCTAGGTTAGCCGTTGACTCAGTAGGGTTTGCATTGCTGCTTTCACCCGTGTAATTTTGTTCTGTGTTCATAATTGCTCGATAATAGATTTTGGACATTGGCCCGTTCACTTGCCAGAGTGAACGGGCTTTTCTTTTTTACTGACCTAGATAGGCAACGATCGACTACTCTGTTGAAGGCTTAACATCAATATCAGCTAAAGTGAAGGATTGATCAGCCAGTTCGTTAATTGCCTGTAGTACCGTGAAAATGACCTCAAGTCGAGGACTAAAGCGACCACTAAATAACCGTGAGATGTTGGCTCGTTCATACCCAGTCTTGGCTGCCAAGACTTCTTGGGTAAGCTTTAGTTGTTTCGTTAACTGAGCTAAATTTCGGCATACATGCCGAGACTGCTCTTTAGGAAGTTCTGAACTTTGTTCTTTCATTACATAGGTAAGAGGCATAATTCACAGTTGCCTTCTGCTTTAAGATTATTACTTAAATATAGTGTCATTTTTGATACATTTCAAGTATTTAAAGAAGAATTTATTTGAAATCAGATCTTTTAGGAGGAGATAGGATATGCTGTTTTATTCGTTTGGTTAGGCAGTATTAACGACCTTCAGTATACATCGATGTCATTAAGTCGACGTGTAATAATCTCACTTCACTCACGATTTGTAAACATGACTAGGAAGCTAGCAATGAGCCACCTCCCTAGCCATACAGAAATTATACAGGTATAGCTCTTCTATCAGCCGTGACTAGCTAGCTGGCAGCCGTTAAAAACTTAGCTCTAAATTTCTATGCTTAACCAGGTTGAACACTCCTTTTTTGACCAATCTTTCCAAGGGGTGGGGGTAGCTCAAAAAGACCACGGGATTCCTCCAAAACTGCCCTATAGTCCCTCTGTGACTACCGTCTTTTTAATCAGGCTATCGACAGGCCTACTCCCTAAAATTATAGATATTCATAACTTTTGACCCAGAGCGATAAAGCACGTTCTAGAAGCTATTTTGTACTTTTTACAGACATTGATCAATTTTCAATCAAAACAGAGTTCTTTTACAACTTATGCAACAGATTGGAATTATTTATAATGAGACTCTTTGTAATAGGTATTATCTATTGATAGATCCTAAATTCGCTAATACGGCTATTCTTACAGTCAACATTCACGTATTTAAGTAGCGAAAACGTACAAATACGTGTGAATATTCGTCTTCAAGGATTAATCAAGCGGCTTTGTGGGCTGATAATGGCAGGAATAGACTGTCCCGCTGCTACCTCCTCACCGATCCGTTTCCTGCTCCACAAAAGGCCGTTTTGTACTTTACGAATAATCTAGCGATGACCTCTGTCTTTTCCTGTCAGAAAAAAGGACGCCCGGGGGGTAGGAAAAAAGAGGCAGGGTTGAAATGGGTCTTACTATACAATATGAAGGCTAATTGGCTAGTGACTTTTCCCCATTTGTGGGGAAAAGTCTGATAAGCCTATCTTTTCCAATACTGAAAGAATGTAGGTTCCCTGCACTGGTTGATATCCGATCCACGTCAGCAAGCCTCAGTCGTTATCAAGTCCGTCAAACAGATCGATGGCGGGGCCTTCCGAGAAAATGTCACTCATGGAACTACCCCCTGCTTTGGAATCCATCCATCTTCCCGTATTGGTGTTTTCCATGCTGGCTCGACTAGCGCCACTGGGTCGAACGGGAACCAGTACCTGAAAATCATAAAGCCGCTCGTCATCCCTGTTCTTACCAGCCTCTTTGTAGGCTCCCGCCCCAACCTGAGAATCAACATTGGGGGTAATGCCAAACCATAACGAGGTGCTTCCCTGGCTACCACCAATATTTCTAAATAAAGGATTTGAGTTGGCCTTGATGGCTTCTCTGGCGGTAACGCGAATGGTTAATTGTTGATAAAGTGGTTCCTGGCCACCCGCTTTTTCATACGCGGACTTGTCTCCGTCAGCCAAGGGTCGCCGGTAAAACTCGCCCGCACCGACGACCTGGTAGTTGACCCCTGATAAATTTGTTTTGCGCAGATCCAGACCGCCTGCCTGATTGGGGGCCATCACCATCACATTGCTCAATCTGCCGGGGGTAAACTGAGTGGTTCCATCACTTCCTTTTTGAGGTTGTATACCCAGTTGTTTTAATAGCTGCGGCTGGATCAGCTGACTATCATAGCCAACCAAAGCCCAGGGCTTTTTATCCGGCTTTCCCTGATCATAAACAGTCGCTGGGACAGCCATTGGGGTTCCATAGGCATCGGTCGTAATAATGTTGCGCGCATCAATACTGGTATCATACGCATTAAAACTGCCAAGCGCTCGTTGTTGGACTCGAAGTCGGGCTTCGGCAATTTGGTTTCGACGATCACCCTGAGCCAGCGCGCGGTTGCGTTGCTGGATAGCGATTTCCTTGTAGGGGTCGCGCGGATCGAACTTGTAGGTAGGAGCCGTCAGCCGGTTGCCAAAGCGGGACAGGTAATCCACGGCATCGCGCTGGGAAAGCCCGTCTTCACTCATCATCGCACTCAGCACTTCGTCCCCTGTGGCCCGAAAGACTTTATGATTGCCTTCGGCGGCCGCACGAGGGTGGTAGTTTTTGGCAAAGTAATCGTTGTACTTGGTCGGTGCATTGTAGCCCCCGTCGTAGGAAAACTCTTCGGTTTTGCCGTTTTGGAAATCCCGGTAGTTTTCCGTCGCCGGGGCGGTTTTCAGTTGACCATTGAGCAGCCGGTACGTCACCGGCCGATCAATGAGTCCTTTACTCTGGTCGGCCATCAGCTGTACGGCATAGGACCGGCGCTGGAGAGCCTGCCGAAACAACGGGCTGCGGGTGGCTTTCATAATGGCCGTCTGGCTATCCTGCAGATAGCGCTCCCGGCCGTAGCGTTCGTGATCTCCCCCGTACTCGGATTCGATGCGTTTGCCGTTTTCAGCCAGAATGCTGTCGACCAGGTCTTTAAACCGCAGCTGATCCTGTTCTAAAAATGGCACATCGGACAGCGAGGCAATGGCCTGATGGGTCGATAGAGCCGCCTGCTGGGACTGCTGTTTTTCGGCGGCTGCGTTCTGGGCCAGCATGGCCTGGTACTGGAGTGCCCGGTCTTTATCAGCCCGGCGCTGGGCCCAGCTGACGGTGGGAGCGAGTAAGGCGAGATTGGCTAAAGAACCAGATTGATCGTTCACGGAAGGAGTCATGTTAGTTGGTTTTACCGCCGAGCAGTCGGCCAATGTTGGTGTAATTCGTACGGGTTGCGGTTTGATCGCTCGCTTCTTTTTTCCCAAGGGAATCATACAGACGAGCGTAGGGGCTGGTTGGATCGAGGTAAGCTTTGTAGAACTCGTACCGATCCTGAATACTCTGGATGCCCTTTTGGGCCAGGTTGAGTCCCGCCTGCCGGTTCATCAGAGCGGCATTGTAAGCCACGCCGAAGCGTTGTTGCTGCTGATCGATCAATCCACCAAGTAGATTTTGGTAACGGTTTTGATTGTACTGGCGAGCCTGTTCATCAGTAGCAGCAAGCTTCAAGGCTGCGTCAGTTGTGGCGTCGTTGACTTGACCTAATGCGCCAAGAACCGATGCGGCATTGCCTCCTCCTCCAGCGGT
>NZ_KB893199.1 GCF_000374025.1 Spirosoma panaciterrae DSM 21099
CATCTCGCTTTGCCGCAGTTGCTTACGGAGTGAATCGACTTCTTGTTGAAGACTTTGATCGGTTTTCTTTTCCCCTTTGTCATTAGTCTTCCGCCAGGCATGAATTAGGCTATCGCTAATGCCCATTTTACGGGCCACGGCCATGATGGGTTCACCATTGGCAACTAGCCGCAGCACATCGGCTTTAAACTCGGCGGTATACTTTCGTTTGGGGCGTTGGGATTGGTTCATGGTACACGAAGTTAAAAAGTTTCGTGTCCGGATTTTTAGGACCATATCAATGCAGCACTACTGTTTTTATCAGGAAATTTCTCTTGTCATTCAGGAGTTTTACGCTGGTGATAAGGCTTTTAATATAGCACCTTTTTATGAATACTGGGATTTCAAAGTGAGCGATCAAGAGCAGGAGGAAATAATTGCTCTTCGGAAGGCGCGTCAGGCGGAACAGATTTTATCTGAGATCGATATGACGCTGAATCAGATGAAGCAACGAGTTGACTATTTACAGGTAGCTGAAGAAATCGAATTGGCGGTTAACTCCATATTCTTTCGCTTTGAACAACTAAAAGAATATGCTCAAAATCATTCAGCAAAAAAGTTGGAATTGCGCTTAGCGGCCCAAATTTATGAAGCCGCGCTGAATGAGAAGCGTAACGATTTGAGAATAAAAGGCTTTCGCTTTATTGAGACCCACTTAAAGTTTGTTAGCTATTTCTTTTTACTGGATAAAATCAGCACGCGAACGACAGTCTATTTATTTCTGTATGCGCTCTTCTCGGCTCACCGGTTTGATGCAGATATTTTATCTGGCATCACCGAGACGGCAGTAGAAGATGGAATACTCGACACTGTGAAAGGAAGCGATAAAGTCAAAGAAATAACAAATGATATTTCAAGCTGGATTGCTGCCGCATTTGCTACTACCTGGGGAGCTCCGTTAGCCACTTTCTTAATCAGCTTTAGCGTAAAAGCCTTATGGCTTTTAATCAAAGAAAGCCAGCAAGAAGAGCTAACTGAAAATGAGCAACCTGGGGTTGATTATGCTAATTTCAAGCAGAATATTGCGGAACAGTTGGTCCATTTGAAGAATTCGGGGGTAACAATTCCTGAATTCGAACAGATGATGAAGTAGGGCTCAGGAGATCAATAGATTAGTAAAGCTCTGACCACAGCATCACCTGTAAAGGCTGATTGCCAGCCTCCTCCAATATCTTGATTTTTGTATCTAAGGTTATGACTTTGCCCGCTTTCAGCTTTTGAAGGAAATTCAGCCGCTGGTGCATGGGTCTGCCGGTTCTACGCCAAAGATCAGGCCGGTTTAGTAGCCTTTCAAAGGCCGCATCGGTCGTTAACGCTCGTTTTGCCATGATCAAAGATACCCAAAAGGACTCTAGCAGCAGAGTCCTTTTGGGTGTTAAAAACGTTAATCTATATACGTTTTATCGCGAATAAGCCGAATGCCAACTGATAACAGATCAGACGAGGGAACAAGACCCCTTTCGATCCAGTCATCAATTATAGCTGGGCTTTCTAGACCATGAAGCTCGGCGTAGTACTCAAAGGTAATCCAGATAGGAAAGTAAGTGGTTTCCACTTCCTGCTTCATACGGGCTAACATTGACGCACAAATGTCCTCTGCTTCTGGTCGCGTATATGGCACAGCGGTAGATGGGCTAATCTCATGCTGTAGTTTTGCGATTTCGGCAACTGTAGCGGCTTTTAGCGAGTTTAGATGCGTGATCTTGCTGTCAATAATGAGCTTGCTTTGCTCCAGTTGACTAATTCGCTGGTGCTTGTCGGAATGTTGAGTGTTTTCCATAGGATAGGGCTATTTATATTCCGACATGGCAGAAAACATATCTTCCAGCAGATACAGATCAAAATTTACGTTCTTCTGATCGGTGGCATCGCCTTCCCAGTTGAGGTTTACCCGGCGAATGATGCGGGAAACCATCGTTTTTAGGCTTACAATGGAATTATCCGGGTGTTCGCCCGATGCATCCAGCGCATCAAATAAGGGGGCCACATTGATGTGGCGACCCGTATAGGGGTTCTTCACCAAGATCGGCTCTTGGATTTTTGACTCTTGTGGCATAGTTTTGACTTACTTGAAAAGGTGAAACTTCTGTTTTGCTTTTGGCCCGGCAGGTACGAACTGCCGGGCTTTTTATTAAAAAGGCTGTATGGCCTTTTTAATTATCATGTTTGAGGCTATTAAAAATTTCCATTTGGCTAGGCTCCGTATCTATCAGTTTATCTAGCTCGGCGTCTTTTTGTGAAATCAGATGTCGCATTTGACTAAATGAGAATCGCAGGGTTTTTAATTCAGCTCGTAACTCTTTAATACGTTCAGCTTTGATTCTTTCCTGCTCGCTGGTGTATCGGCCCTCTCTTCGAATCTGTGGTAAAACCACTTTAGTTATCCATCGCCGGAAGTTTTGAGCTTCTGGTTTTTCTGACTTTAGTGCTAAATGGTATAGGCCAGATTCATTAATAATCCAGGTCTTTCTTGTCTGACCTGATATCGGTAAGGACGATAGCAGCTTTTCGTCGTCGTCTAATTTCTGGACAGCATCTGAAACATTTGATATATCCAAAATCTCACAGACATCGATAGCTATAAACCAAGGTTCACCCTCGATATCTGTTTCTCGAAGACTGTACTTTTCGCTGTATCGAAACAGTCGTAATTCATCTTGCTTTGTCATATTGTAGTAATTGTAGTAGTTACTACAAATGTAGTATCAAATTCTTTATTTGCAAGTGTTTACTATAAATATTTCATTTGTAGTAAACATTACAATTACTATGATGGCAACAATCACTTTAAAGAAGATTCCTGATGATTTACATCGACAGATTAAGAGAATGCAACTGGATAGAGAAGAGAAAGGAGAGAGGGTAAGCTTAGAGGATATTTATATTGAACTAATTCGAAAGGCTCTTGAGAAAAAATAAGAAAAGCGCCCAACTCAATGTATAGTTGGGCCGCTTCAACGATTAGTTAACATAGCCACTACCATGAGCACACCAACCTTTGAAGAGCGTTTTGGCCTGCCTAAAAAAGGCTTGCAAGTCAACTCAATTGACGCGAAAACGAGAATGCGCGTTTGGAATGAACTAGATCAAATACTGTTTTACAACATATACAGCAGTAAAAATAATACTATAGGTATACCAAGATCTGGGATGTTCTATGACTATACCTATTCTTTATGGTCAGATTTGTTAGGTTGGGAATCTTCGACCATCCCCGCTACAAAGTCTGGATTAATTCCAGCTTTTAAAGGCTATCTTCTAAGGAAAGACCTTCCCTGGTTTGATTTCCTTAAGTTTGTTGAAAAGGCTCTAACTAATTATCTGGATACGCTTAAATCGTATGGGAGTGGTTTAATTGAAGATCCTGCCTTTGAGAAGTATACACAAAGGGTCAATAAAATTTTTGCCGAAGAGTCTTGCGGCTATCGGTTCTTAGGCAACTACTTAGCGCCCATCATTGATGAGATTGAACTAAATGAAGTCGCCGACGCGCTGGCGAGAACCGATTCTATTTCATCCGTAAAATCACACCTAAAAAACGCCCTGATGCTACTATCGGACCGGGAGCGGCCTGATTATAATAACTCAGTTAAAGAATCCATTAGTGCCATGGAAGCACTATTCCGGCTAATAGCTCAAAAGCCGAATGCGACGCTTTCACAGGTTATTGAAGACGTGGAAAAGAAGACTGGCATCCATACCAAGCTAAAAATGGCTATTAAATACCTATATGACTGGACTAGCGACGCATCAGGTGTACGTCACGCTAAAAAAGGAGACGCAACCGAGAATTTCGACAGTGCTAAACTGGCCCTAGTGACATGCAGTGGCTTAGTCAATTACTTACTCGCCAAAAGCCAGGAAGCGGGTCTTACTTTGAAAGAATAGAATTTAACTATTTGATCTACAATTGCTTAAGCCTCAAAGCCCTATCTTACAGGATAGGGCTTTGAGGCTTTTTTTGCAATAAAATTTTTGCTATTCTCTTAATAATCAGCCTATTACTTTGTTTTTCTGGAATCGCTTCGCGGTTTGGGACGAAGTGCCCCCCATGCCACGCACTGGGGAGCATTGCAATTGCAGGGGGTGGGGGTGGGTACGATATATGAAAGGGGGGTCGGTCAATCCGGCCCCCCTTTTGCATTGGTCTGAATGTCTGCGCGTTGGCTCTGTCGGTGCCCTACTAACTCAGGAAAACCGATTGGAATGAACTGCGTTCTGAGTTATAGCGGTGGAGTAGGTGCGCCCCCCACAGTAACGTATCAGCCGCATCTGAAAAGTGGGTCGTTTCGCGCTGATCTAGGTTGGAGTTGCGTTCGTCGGCCTTGTTCTTTCTAAAGCCTTGAGAGCCTTGCTCAATTTGGGTCTGTTGCATGGAGATACGCACGTACTGACAGTTGTGGCGGTTGAACCCTACCCGGAATAGTCGGCTGTCTCCACCTCGTAGCGAGCGGCCCCACAGTTCAGATCGGTTCTCAGGGTCGGGGGTGTGCCCTATGTACTGCTGCTCGACATTCCAGCCGTCCTTCTCCAGTATCTCCACAAACGTATCCTTTGGCGATACGCTGCTGGTGGCTGAGGTACCCAGCGCCGTATGGTCAAAGAAGTAATTGACCGTCTTACAGGGATGGTGTTTGTAGTATTTACAAAACGCAATCGCTACGTCCTGCACCCGCTCTGGATGGCGTACATAGAGTTCCTTTAGAATGCGGTATTCCCGACCATGCAATTGCCCGACCAGTAAGGGGTTGATGTGTGCTCCATTGTCGAGGGCAATGTCTAACGGGCGGTATTTGTCCACGTCGGCATCCTTGCGGCTATCGTCGAATAAGCCCTTTCCAAACTGATCGAAATTGAATGTATCCAGAAAGGCATGGTCTTCCATGTCGTAGAAGTGCCGTTCATCCAGATCAGGGTAAAAAGCGTCCTGCGTTAAAAACGGCCTACGGTTCAGGATGGCCGTCTGGAAGATGAAGCTGGGCAGTTTGGCCCGAAGCTGGGCGATGGCTTCCGCTCCGAAACCAGCCAGGTTATCCAGTGTACTGGCTTCAGAAAAGTAAACGGTGCCCTTGCGTAACTCGTCCCATTGGGCCTGCAATTCCTTGATTTTATTCAGAATGGCATTGCGTTTGGAAGGGTAAGCGAGCAGGGCTTCGTAAAGCGAAAAGATTTTCGTTTTCAGATTCAGGATGGCCTGAATCCGGGTTTTATCCATTCGCTTTTCTTCCTCCAGGATCCACATAGCGGCCTTACTGGTAGGCATGTCGGTGCAGAACAGCAGGCTGTGAAATTCGGCGACGTGACCGAAATGGCGGAAATCGCCCCGGTTGGTCATCAGCAATTCACTATCGAGCCGTTCTTTATTGAGGAATTTGGCCTCATCACCCACAATCCAGTGCACCGTTTTCCCGTTGGCACTCCCCGGGCGGTCCTGGGAAACTAGGCTGGCCACGGCTCCATTGCGAAAGAAAATACAGTGCTCGGGTGTTATGGGCCCCACAATCGGCTGGGGAACATTGAGCCGCTTGGGTGGGCGCTCCCGGATCCAGAAGTCCCGGTTTCGTACCCAACCCATCTGCTCCCAGCCTTTAATAACGGGGGGGAGTGTACGTTCGAGCAATTGCAGGTAGGTAGAACCGACAAAACAGCCATGCCCTCTCGGCATGACTTCGACGTTTCGAAATGAGCGGGGAGCGATTAGCCCTTCGGATTTTCCGGTACCACGTCCCCAGACAGCGTATTCCTCTTTAGCCCCTACGCACATCGACCGCAGCTGCGGTTTATTGTAGTGCTTGCTGATGGTTTCAACGTCGGGATCGAGTGATTGCCAGTTTAGTCCCGCATGGGACAGATACATGGCGGCCTCCAGATTGTCGCGTAACAATGCATCGAGGTTATACCGATCGGGCAGCAGTTTGCCAGGCTTACTTTTGGTCTCTGACATCTTCGTACTGGTCAAATAGTTCCGAACGTTTTTTCTTGTCGTCTTCCAGGAAGCCAGCGATCATTTTCTGAAGGGCTTCATCCGAAATGACCTGGCCACCCAACTGCTCCGGATTGTAGTTGAGAATGTTGATGATCGTTTTGTTTTCGACCACTTCTTCGGGTTTGTTGGCGCCGATCACGTCGATATACAGTTTGGTCAGGGCCGCCAGGGCACGCAGATCACCCCGACGGCGAGCCAGGCGCATATCCGACCGCAGCTCCTCAATGACCATAATGCGTTCATAGGCTAAATCAGGCTTTTCAGCCAGGCCAAAGAACCGTTTGGTATCGGCTAGGTAATTGCGGGCGGTTCGGGGTGAAATGCCCGGTATGGCCTTTAAAATGGCATTGACCTGCTGGGACGTTTTCGGATAGCGGCCGGTGGAAAGCAGGCCGTGGATAGTCACCCAGTGCTTAAGCTGTTTTTCCAGATCCTGCGGCAGTTTATGCTTGTCAGGATCCTGCCAGTGTTTAACAATGCGGTCGAATTTATTGTCGTACCGGTTGTCGTCGGTCGTCAGGGCGAGGGCAGTATTCATGGCTGTCGGGATTCCAGATCGTCGAGCACGCGCATGGCCAGCGTCTGGGCTGGTCCTGAGCCTTGCTTGGCGAGGGTTAGGATGGATTTTCTCAGTTCAAGCTTGGATTTGAGCTTACCTTTCTGGTAGGACCGGTAGGCTTCGCTGGTTTCGTCGAAAAGTTCTTCTTCCAGATCATCGACATCGAGTCCAACGACGATGGCAATTTCATCGGGCGTAAAAAAGTAGCTGGCCAGGTTCTCAACCTCACTCAGTTGTTCCTTGGTTAATTTCATCGGATTGGATCGGGCGGATTTCGTAATCGTAATGCAGTTTTTCGTCAGCGTCCTTATAGGTCCGCTTCAGGTGCAGGCGAATTCCCTTTGGGCCAGCTTTTCGAAGGAAAGCGCCGAGCAGCTTCTGCTCCAGGGTTCGTTCAGTTTCAGAGACCGAGAATTGAAGCACCGCTTCATCGTCATCATTCAGGGTTATTTGAATCAGGTCATTTTTCATGGGTCACGGTTTGGGTTTCTTGAGTAGTGGCGGGTTTTATGACTATTATCTGGTTAGGGTTACCAGTTGCCAAGTGGCAGATCTGGTACCGACCGGGGTCGTGGTGGTGGGAGTGAGGGGGGCGGATGCCCTTCCCGTATAAGGCGACCTGGGGGTGGTGCCGGAGGGGGCGGAATCGTCTGCTTGAGCGTTTCCCCAAACGGCTTGAGTTTACGCATTTCGGCCGTGATCCAGTCCCTGTGAAAATCAGCGACGGCGGCAACCGTAGTGACTACGCCCGACTCGATACGCGGATTATTGGTGTAGTTGGGTGAGCCGTTAATAGCAATATGCCAGGCTTCGTTCTGGAGCACCGTTACTTTGGCGTGGCAGGGCGTAACCCGAACGATGTCGGCATGAGCTTTGACAAAGGCGTAGGCACTGGCATTGCGCCGGATTACCCGCGCATCAATCAGCAGCTGAAGCGAACGGATCAGGCCAGATTCCATGCCCTGCACCAGCATTCGGACTGATTCTTCAGCCATCGACCAGGTAGCTATCCACAGGTCAGCTGGCCCAGTGGTGCGAAGTAGGTGGAAGAGCAGATCGTGCACGCTCCACAGGCCTGCCGATGCGTAGTGGTAGCTGATCCCTGGATGGATAGATGGGAACACTTCAGCAACAGCATCCGATGTTCGAGCGAGGAGCGTATGCGCGTCTGACTCAGCAACTGAGCACACGCTGGCTTTCTGGTGTTGGGGTTGGGCATAGTCGGCGACATCATGCGAATGGAATAGAGCCATTGTCGAGCGTTTGTTGCGTGGCAGCCAGCAGGTTTTCGACCTGGTGGAGTTCGGATTGAAATTCACGGAGTTTGCTGGTGGCCTGCCGGACCTGCTCTTCGGTGCTCAGCCTGGAGCGAATCTTTCGGCCTTCCCGGCTGACGTAGGTGCGAAGCGTCAGCATGCGCTGCATCAGCTGAGCTGGTGTGCGCTCATGGTCGACGCTCACAGCATCGGGTAAATAGCCGTGTTCATCGAAAAAATCACGACGGCCATAAATGCCTCCCAGTTGATCGACGATGCTTAGGATCCGGAAGGCCCAGTCTTTAGTTTCTTCGCTTTCGGTTACGCCCGAATTGAGCCGCATCCGCATGCGCTCCTTGATGGCAGTTCGTTCATCCATGAGCGTTTTCCCCATCTCCAGCGAATCCAGCAGCTCTTCCGGGTAGGTTTCGATTCGGGCCTGGCGCTGAGCGGCCAGTTCATCCCGTTTGGCAGTCAGGGCATCCAGTAGGGTTTGGCGGTTGTAGGCGTCGGGTCCGGTTTTGAGCATATCCAGCACAAAGCCATCCCCTAGTACCTGCTGATACAGGACAACCCCCTGTTCATAGACAGGCTGGTCGAGCCACTGATTAAGTTTGTCAAGGGTTTCCATTCAGGTTCAGATTTAAACAATGAAGCCCGGCAATGCCGGGCTCATTTGCCATTTTACACACTTAAACGCTCGTCTGGCTTGCGTCTTTTTTTTGGATATAGGGCACCTGATTGGGGTATTGACTCAGGTAGTCCAGTTCGGCAGGCGTCAGTTTTGCCAGGTTATACTCCCGTCCATCAAAGACGATAGGCATATAGTCGGAAAGCTGAAGGCCTGTGAGTTGGTAATCGGGTTGAGCTACCGGCATCGATGCCGGTAGCTCAACGGGTTTTTGTGATTTCATACGGGATTAGGGGGCTGCCGTGAGGGGTACAGCCGCTGCATACCGGTAGATGTACGGTACAAAGCACTGTACTTCGAATTCGAAGCCACGGCCACGTCCTGAGGTGGTGGTCGTTTTGAAATTCCCTTTCACCGAGCAGAAGAATCGAGCCGAACCAAGCTGAATCAGCTTACCGTCAGGCAGTTCGACGATAAAGATCAGTTTGTCGTTTTTGATGTCGTTTGCCAGTTGCAGGGCATCATCGCCAAAGCCTGGGTAAAAGAATTTGAAGATGGCCTTGTAGCTTTTACCGTCGATTTCACCGTTGTCGCCAAATTCCAGTTCACCCGTATCCTGGGTGATATAGCCTTTATGGAATTTTTTACCGGTCTTCATCGCAAAAGCCGTCGTCATTACGTACTGGTTAGCGGGGGCAGCCGCCGGCGCTGAGTACGTATTGATTTCGTCAACGCGGGCGAAATAGCAGGTTTGCGAGGTTCCACCCATGTTTACCTCAGTCCCATCTGGGCCAACGAGGTCAGGATAATCTAATGCCATTGGGGTAGCTGTCTAAAAAGTTACGGGTTCGTATTGGGGGAGAATGGAGCGCGGATCGGCTTATTTCTTTTCGATTTTGCGCAGGTTGGTCACCTTTTCCTTCACCAGCTCAGCGGCCAGTTTGGCATCTTCCAGCAGCACCTCGTGGGTAACTTCCTTGCCAGCCCAGGTAAATGCACCACCGACCAGCTCGTACGTGTCTTTACCGACCTGTACCGTCGGCAGTTCGATCACGCCCGCTTTCTTTTCGGCCAGTTGGGTTTTTAGATCAGCGACGACTTTAGTAGCCTGTTCCAGATTTTTTTCAGCCGATTCTTTGGCCGTGGTCAGGATTTTTATCTGATCCAGAGCCGCCTGTTTTTCTGTCGTAAGGGTGGCAACCTTCTTTTCCAGATCGACGATTTTGATTTGGTCTTCAGTTAATTCAGCCATGATTGGCGGAGTGTTGTTAAAGCCAGTAGCCACCCGTTAGGGATGGAGGGTGAGCTACTGGCAGGGTTGGGTTAGGATTTTTGAGGAGTGCGAGAGCCCAGCTTAAGCCTGGTCGTTGACGAAGAGTACTTCCAGGTCAGCGATCTGGAACGCGAGTACCATCTTCATGATCGCCCGGTAGCCGTGCAGGAACGGAACGATGTTGCCGATCGAGTTAAAGTCGCTGGTCTGGTTGGTACCCATCACCAGGTTGCCTTCCAGCGTGCCGATCAACCGGCCTGAACCACTCATCCAGGTGCAGGGCTTGAGCATCCAGTTGCCATCCGATCCGAAAATCGACGCACCAACTTTACCAGGTATTTTCAGATCCTGAATACCGTTGGTGAACTTCGACAGGGCATGCAGGGAATACTTGTCGTAAGTCGACTGGCTGCAATACACCGTACCACCGACGGGCCGGATTTCTTCGGGCAACGACATGTAGAACGAGGTCACTTTGTCGAATGCGTTAGTCGCGTCCAGCGCACCGGTGGTGATCTTGTTGCGCGAGGGCAGACCTGCATACTCTTCGGCGATGATCGTACCCAGCCCTTTGGCAACCGAACTGTTGTTGATCTTCTTGAATTTGGCTGCGTTGGTTACTGGCGTTTGACCGGCCGAAGTAGCCGTTACAACCTGATAGAAGCTCTTATCGGTAAACAGGAACCGATCACCTACGTTATAGGCCGTGCCAGCGTTATAGGCCAAAATGTCGTTTGAATCGACACCGAAATACGAGTTGTTGTTGATTTCGGCGGAGAGCTTTTTAATCTGGGCATCCCAGAAATATTGAGCAAAATTGGCCGGAAGTTCTTTGGCGTTGGGATCCAGAATATCACTCAAATACGTACCCCGAAGGTCTTCAGGAACGATTTTAAGGATCTTCATACCAACGCGTGGCGTCAGTTTACGAATCCCGAAAGCACCGGACTGACCATCTGGTTCTTCAATCGAGGTGTCGATGGGCCGGAAACCATCGGTAGCCGAGTATTTCGGCAGGTTGACCGGGGCATTCAGATTACGCCGAACCGTCAAGTCCTTGGCTAGATCGAGCCCGTTGACGATTTGCGTAATGATTTTTGGAGCGTACGTCCCCGCGTAGTTCTGGATCGCGGAGATGTCGTTTTGCGGAGTGTTAGCCACTAGTATTTGTTGTCTAAAAGTTACGGGTTAGGCTCAGGGTGTTCAGGCCTGATGGGGGACTAGGCAATGGGTTATTGCATCGCTTTCACCTGAGCACGAAGCCGGGCGGCTTCCGCGTCCGTTTCGGAGTAGAAGGGGTCTTCAGCTTGCTGACCTTCTACCGTTTTTTCCTCAGCCTTGGGCGATTTTGAACCTAAGTGGCCGGGCTGCGAACCGAATTTTGCGGCCTCCGCGCGGGCGTCATCACGTTCTTTGGTCAGGTCCGTAATCGAGCCTTCCAGGGTGGTGATCTTGCCGTTAGCGGTTGCCAGATTGGATATCGCCTGTTCGGCTTCCTGGAGGTAGGTCGCACTGATCACGCGCACGCCGGTGATGTTCTGGGTATCCAGGTCCGCATTGATTCCGTTCAAGGCCTCATCGGTAATAGCCGATGCCTCCTGGCCTGCCAGGGCCGAGAGTTTTTTGTGTTTGTCGCCAAACATGTCGTTTTGGGTTTGGGGGTTGGAATTGGAGTCAGTCGCCAGGCCGTCAGCCTCAGGCGTTATATCCTCTGTTTGGCCAGAGGCAGCCGGCGCAGTCGATTGCGCAGAAAAATCAGTGGATGGGTTGCTCGCTGCGGGTGAAGGGGCAGACGGGCTTTTACTCGCATCAGCGAGTTCGTAGATCTTGCCGATGGCAGAATAGAGGTCCCCAAAGCCATCGATGAGTCCCAGATCAATCGCTTCGTCAGCGCTGAACATGGCTCCTTTAAAGACATCAACTTTATCAGTGGCTGGCTTTAACTTATCACCCCGACCCGCTTCCACGGCAGCCCGGAACAGATCGGCGGCTTTGTTGAGTTCAGCCTTCAGCAGTTCGGGTTTGCCATCCAGGGCTTCCCGGACAGGCAGGTTCTTTTCTGGCGATCGATCGGAGTAAACTTCCCAGGATTTTATACCCGCATTTTCCATGGCCTGGCGGGCATCCCGTAGCCGGACAAAAACGCCAATTGAGCCAACCGAATCGCTTTTCTGAGACGCATAGATAAAATCGGCTCCGCAGGCAATCCAGTAGGCAGCGCTGGCGATCATGCCTTCGCTGATGAGCACACCCGTGGGCTTGATGGGATTACGAACCGCGTCGTAAAAAGAAGGGGTGCCCGATAGCTGGCCACCTGGAGAGTCCATCAACAGGATGGCACCTATGACATTTGGATTGGCATAGGCAGCATTGAGGAGCTGGGTGTAGTCTTCGGTTCCGTAGCTAAAGCAGGAACTCTCTTTCATGATGGCCCCCCGTACGTCCAGGATAAAAACTGAATTGGGGGGAAGGGGCGTGTCACTTGCTATTTCATGACGAACGATGGAATGACCCTGACCGGCTTGTGAACTTCCAGTGAAGGAGAGAAGCCCAGAGATTCCGAGTCGTTGGAGAGTACCCGAAATCGTTTTTTGCCCGGTCTGTTTTGCGCGCTGAAAGCCACTGAGGAAATAACCAACAGGCTTTTTGTCTTCTTCATCGACATCGGTAAGCTGCCCCGACAGATAGGCATTAATCAGTTGTTCATGGGCCTGGGCATAGCTGGCCTCAATCAACCAATCCTGACGAAGCAGGGCCGACACTGTACGGAAATTACGATTCATGCCCCGAAACTGCCTAGTGGCCAGCCGGAGCCCGTAACAGACGGAATGCCGCTTTTATTAACTTTAAAATTGTAACCGTAACGCTTCCAGCTATGACCTATCAGATTCCAGGTGCTGCCCGTCCGCTACCGGCCCAATCTCCCAGGGAATTAGTCTACTTTCAGCTGAGCAATTCCCGCACCTACCTCCAGTTTTCCGACCGCGTGTATATGCGTCATTTTGCCATTGCGTTTCACGATCTGTCGGGAGGCTTGCTGCTCAATACGGAGACTGCTGAAAACTTTGTGAGTGACCTGGTTCGGCATGGCTGGCTACAGCAACAGGCATAAAAAAAACGTGCCTGGCTTTGCCGGGCACGTTTTTGAAATATCACATGCAAAAACAAAATCAAACCTCAACAGAAATAGTATAAACTTCTAATACGTAACAATTGGAATCGGACTGGTCAACTGGCCGGAAAACGTTAGAATAGTTCCTTTACGATCACCCAGCGCACCGCCCGTTTTAAAGCCACACGAAAGGGTAAGGTTCTCGGAGGACGTACCGATCCGGCGAATAACGCCTAGGTTATCTTCTACCTCCAGCACGAATCGGTGGCGAACCATTTCTGCCAGCGTCTGGCGAATCTCGGCCGAATCACCCGGTAAAAATGTGGCGACCTGTACGCTCCAGACTGGAGCCTGGTCCGAATCGGCCTGCTGCTCGTCGATGGTTTTGGTTCCTTCCGTACCGTAGCATAAAAACCAGCGAAAGCCGGTTTTAAACGTTGGCGGGGTGGAGGGACTGCTGGTGGCCGGTGGCCGCATCGATGCAATGCCAGCAACCGGCACAAACCGGATCAGGAAGTTCCCGCCCGGATTGTTTACACCAGTCGAAAAGAGTAAGTCCGTCATAGGGCCGAAATTGGCCCATTAAACGGAGTGTAGGCGTAACAGACGGAATGCCGCTATAGGATATTACGAAATAAGTTCATTCGTATTAATCGTAATCCTGATCGATCCAGTCATTCCAGATAATGTGGCTCCAGCGTCCTATACGCTCGCCTACTAGTACTGATTGCCCATCCTGTTTCAGGGTATACCAGGTTAAGCCAACGTTTATATCCGCCACATGGTGAGGCTGTTGACACTCGATCAGCAGCCGGTACTGAGCCGGATGATACACGGTATGACAGTGCGGACCGTGTTTATCCGATGTGCAGGAAAGCGTGGTGTAGGGGGCATGGTAGACATGCTGGCGAATTATGCCAGGGCAATAGCGATGGGTACCCATACTACAATCTGTCACGCAGAAGGCCAGTAGGGCAATTACCAGAATACCGACAAGGGAGTTGCGTAGGTTTTCGTTCACGTCAGTCAGAGAGAAGTTGGTCAAACCTGCCGGGTTTTGCCAAGCTTCACGTAACAGACGGAATGCCCGTTAAGCAGCTAGTCCATACGTATAGGGCTGGAAATGATGGACTTTGGTCAGGCTAACGTCGTAATTGAGCGAAGCCGAAAGCTGGCCCGTTTGATTGCGCCACAGTTTTTGCTTCAGCGCCCGCTCGGAGACTTCCTCATCCGAGAAATCATAATAGTCGCAGAAGCCTTTGACGTGGGCCGAGAGGGGCAGATCCGGGTTCTCCTGGCAGCTACAGATCAGCTCATTATAAATCAGGTAGTCCACAAAATTGGAAAAGGCCATCAGTTCCGCTGGATTGAACAGGATCTGGTGGCGGGATTTATGGAACCCACGGATACCCAGGCCGAGCGTCTGGCTCATAATGTCCGGGACAAAAACAGGCTGGCCACCGGTAGAGAGCCTGCGCTTGTAGCCCAGGTGCAGCATGACCTTTTCGGACTGGGCCATAGCCCATAAAAATAGACCCGCTCCCTGGCAGGTTGGGCTTAGCAGGAGCGGCTGGGGATGGCCAGCGTCATCGCGTAGTTTGGCCGCAATAAACTTCTTGATTCGCGGCAAAACCGGAATCTCAAAAAGTACAGGTTCAGAAAAGAGCATGTTACGAGGAGTACGGTAAAAATGTCTCAGAAAGATAGACATAATTCCTGAATCTTTTTAAGTACTAACCCCTACGGGTTACACAATATTTTTTGACGGCGAATTGATACCGATCAGCGGGTTGCAGGGCAACATAGGAAAAAGTCAATTTGGTTACCTGGCGTCTGCCCGGCGCGATGGCGGCTACCAACCGGAAAAATTAAAAAATATCGCCACACATGCGATTTCCGCGAAAAAAGTATCCGCGATATCCGCGATCCTCCGCGAAATCCGCGATTATCCGCGAAGGTTTTAGAGTATATAAATTAAGAATATATATGATTATCAATTACTTAACTACTTCGCGGATTTCGCGGATGTTCGCGGATGGTTTTTTGAAGAATTTTTCGTTTTGGATTTTTTTATTTTTTCAATTCGGGACCCCTTCTCTATTAGCTGGAAATGAGGTTTTCGGATTTGGCCGGGTGGGCAGTTCAACAATGTAAATCCCGCTGGGGGCGGCAGACTGGGGGCAAAGCGTCGCGGATGGTCGGGGCGATTCGCGGATAATGACAGTATGTTGGACAGGTTTTGACGGAATTTTAAGCATTTCGCGGATGGGAGGCCTGTCGATCGGCGTGAGTTGCTCAATTGACAACGATTTCGATGAAATGGCCGAAAACGGGAAAAATACAAAAAGCCACCCGGTAAGGGTAGCTTGATTAATGCAGTAACCAATTTGAACTTGGAATGATGGTAAAAGGAGCCTGTTCCTGAAAATGAGCGTTTTAGGAGAATAATCAACACTTAGCGATAATAAGCATCAAGTGTATCCATACAAACGCTCAGCCGCTGCTGTCGCCTTGCGCTACGGTGGCCAATAGCGGTGAACGAATGGGTATCTTTTATCCGTCAGTCTTTTAGGGAAATTAATTTAGTCAAAAACCGTAAATACGTTTCGTATTCCGTCCGGCGGCCATAATCCGCTTTAGTTTTCAAGGCAATGACTAAATCCATCTCAGGAAGCACTGTAATGTATTGACCCATATTACCCGTTGCCGTAAACGCTTTGTTGAAAGCTGGTTTCTGCTGAGGGCTATCCCATAAACGCCACATCAAACCATAACCCCACGGCCACCAGGGCCACTCTTTTAAGCGGGGGTCTACTTGCTTCATCTCCTCGTAACGGGTCGTTAGTGTCGTTAGCTGTCTCACCCAGTCATGGGGAATGACCGATTGGTGTTGCCATTGGCCTTGGCGCAGCATTAAATACCCTAGTCGGGCCATGTCTCGGGTCGAGAAAACAAAATGATAGGCTTTGAACTGAGATTTTGTCGTGTCCCCGCTTCGATATTGTTTGCTTTTATCCCAATCTTCCAAGCCGATGGGTTGAGCAATATCCTTCTCGAAGGCATCATAGATGCTTAGGCCCGTTTCTTTTTCAAAAACGTAGCCCGCCGTATTGAAATCCCAATTGTTATACACGTAGTAGCTACCCGGGGCTTGACTACCTCGCTGAGGAAATAAAAACTCGTTGCCTCCTTCGTTACTGGCGGCATGATACACCCCCGATTTAGATTTGAGTAAATCCAATACGGTTGCTTTTTTTTCGCCTATCGATAGGCCCCCCACGTCGTCAATGCCGAGCTCGGCTAAGGTTTTGGTCAGCCGAATCGTCCCTTTCTCTACATAGCGGCCATAGAGCATCGCCAAAATACTTTTTCGTACCGAAGCGATGTAGCTTAATTCTTCTGTATTGCCATACTCATACAGAATTTTACCACTCTGAATGACGACCAGCCCCGTGGCCTGAGTACTATCTCGGACAAAATCAGTGAGTTGGCCCCATTTATCCTTGTCCCATCCGTAAGCAGCCGCGTTCTGCAGATACTCCCAGGATTTAGCCGGAAAATAAATGGCTTCCTCCGCGGGTCGATCCCGGACATACCGTACACTGAAGCCGCAACCTTTATTGCCAACGTCTCGGCCAATCTTTCCATTATTGACGCCTAGTAAGCGTTCAATGGCTCGTCCTGTATCATAACTATCCGCACACCAGAAATTGGCATGCTGGCCCTGGAACTTCGCTTCGCCCTGATCCGTCTTCCACCCGCCAAACACCACATTAAATCCGGTGTCTCCACCTGGTTTGAGCCGATTGGCCACATTATCGGTTCCGCGCCAGCCCCCGGTGTTAACGGTTTGTTGGCTGATACCGATATGTTTTTCCAACTGCTGCCAATCCGCATCGGTGGGCAGATGCCAGCCTGGAGGAGCTAGTTCGTTGGCTGCCTGCCAACTGTACAAAGCCCCGTAGGTTTTATAAGACGCTGTCGATTTGGCTTTCTGGAGGGAGTTCCCCTTATAGTCATAGACCGATAGGGTAACCGAGTCTACCTTAGGCAAATAAGCAAAGTTTTCGGCCAACCAGACTTGGGTACCAATTTGGACGGTTTTATAGGTACGCTGATCTCTGGGATCCACAAACGTGCCTCTTTGAGGGGGCATTGCCAGCTCACTCGGTTGACCGAAAGCGGAGTAGGACAGGCACAGAAGTACCCAGATAAGTGAAAAATTCTGTCGCATAAAAAGTTTTTTCATTAGCTGCGTTGTTGATTCATTCTAGTTGTATACGATTCAGTAGGCGTGTTGTATAAATTCATAACTGACCTAATACACAGGCCCCGTAAGCTAAAACTCAATCATGGGTTTACCCCATTCCTGTCAATTTTGCCTATTGATAAGCTTATTCACCTCGTAAGGAACGTACTGGATTCATCAGGGCCGCTTTGATACCTTGATAACTCACCGTAACTAAAGCGATCAGAATGGTCAGTGAGCCGATGAACAGGAAGAGCCACCAGTCTAGTGACACCCGGTAAGCAAAACTCTGCAACCACCGATGGATGGCATACCAGGAAATTGGAATAGCCAGCAGAATCCCACCGACGACGGGTTTAAGAAAATCCGTTGATAACAGGGTTACGATGCTCGTCACGGACGCGCCTAAGACTTTTCGCACGCCGATTTCTTTGGTGCGTTGCTCCGCCGTGAAGGTGGCTAAGCCGAACAACCCTAAACAGGAAATTAAGACCGACAACAGGGCAAACGCATTAAATAGGCTACCCATTCGTTGTTCCGAGCGGTAGAGTTTGGCCAAGTCATCGTCCAGAAAACTATACTCGAACGGATGATTAGGATAGAGCTTGGCAAAAGCTGTCTCCAGTCGGTTGATCGTGCTGGGTAGGGTGCCCGGTTGAACCCGAATGACTACATAGCCCCCAAACTGGTTGAACCGAAGGATTAAAGGTTCAATGGCGCTCTGAAGCGGTTTAAAATGAAAATCTTTCAGTACGCCCACGATTTGCCCTTTGTTGTCCCCATACGAAATGGATTTGCCTAGAGCGGTGGCGACATCCAACTTCATCAATTTTAGCGCTGTTTCATTGACTAAGTAGTTGGCTTGATCGGCTTGCGAATCCGCCCTAAAGTTGCGCCCAGCCAGCAACTTCATCTTAAAGGTTTTGCTAAAGTTGGCATCGACCAACAGGTAGGGAATAATCACCTGCGTGCTGGGGTCTTTACCGGCCCAGTCAAAATTAGATTTGCCGGTTTGCAAATCAATTGGCAGGTCAGAAATGATGGTATGATTGCTGGTTTGAGGGTATTCGCTTAAAAGCCCTTTTAGGGTTTGGGTGTTAGCCTGCAGATCTCCCCATTTGGGCATGGACACATACAGCAGGTTCTCTTTATCAAAGCCGATGCTCCGCTGTTGAATGAACCGAAGTTGGCCATAGACAACGGCTGTTCCAACCAGCAGCACCGTGGAGATGACAAATTGGACAACGACTAATCCATTTCGAAAGGAACGAACGGGGCCTTTGGTCAATTTGCCACTGACCATTTGAATCGGCTGAAACCGGGATAAAACCAGGGCGGGGTAACTACCGGCTACCAGGGCTGTCAGCAGGGTAGTGCCGGTAATGATTCCGACAACGGTAGGCGTTAGGAGACGAATCGATAACGCTTTTCCGGTCAATTCATTAAAGGTCGGCAGCAGAACAGCCCCTACGCCAATGGCAATCAGGCTAGCTACTAAAGAAACCAGGAAGGATTCGCCTAAGAACTGACTAATTAATTGGCCTCGTCCAGCGCCTACTACTTTTCGAAGCCCTACTTCTTTGGCCCGCCGAGCCGAGCGAGCCGTCGTTAAGTTCATGAAATTGATACAGGCAATTAACAAGATGACCAGGGCTACCACCAGAAAGATGCGCACGTACTGACGATTGCCGTGGCCTTCTACATCCTGAATCAGTTTAGGACTCGTCCCCAAGTGAATATCCGTCAACGGCTGTAGGTGGAATTGGGCCTTGGTAGATGCGTTATTTTTTTTGTACAGCTCATCCAGTTGGCCTGTCAGTTGCGAGCGACTGTCGGGGGTTAGCTTGAATGAGTCGGCTAGTTGCAGATACGTATAGACGCTGAAGGCATCCCAGGCATCGTTACGGGCATACGTTTCGGTGTTGTAAAGACGGGAAAGTGGCAATAGCAGATCAAATTGTAAATGGGAATTGGTCGGCACATCCCGTACGACACCGGTAACAGTTAACTCGTCCCAGGTATTGGTTTGGATACGTTGTGGTAAGATCCGTAGGGTCTTACCGAGTGCCTGGGTTGTGCCAAAATAGTTGAGGGCAGTCTGTTGAGTAATTACCACACCATTGGGTTGCGATAAGGCTTGGCTTGGGTCACCTTGCTCTAAACCAAACGAGAACATCGTCAACAGCGATGGATCGGTATAGAACACGCGTTTTTCGTCAAACTTTTGGTTACCCACCGCCACTAATTCTTGGGCTTGCTTCAAGCGAACGACGTCTTTTACGGCGGGTAGCTGAGCCGCTATAGCGGGGGCCATCCGGGTCGGGGTGACGGCCGCCTGCATGTCTCCGACGGTTGCCGTCATTCGGAGAATATGCGATGCGTGGGTATGAAAGCGATCATAACTTTGTTCATCGAGAACCCATAGCCCAATCAACAAACTAGTGATCATACCCAGGGCTAGTCCTGCGATATTGAGGAAAGAAAAGCCCTTATCGTACAGTAAGTTTCGCCAGGCGATTTTGAGGTAATTGCGGATCATAGCCGGATGTATAGTTGAGATGGTTCGACCGGTTCGCCGGAGCGATTTCGATTGAGAATCGTGATCAGTTTGTTTGGTGCTGGGCCAGGTAAAGGGGCGAATCAGCCGTAGCACCGCTAGTGCATATCGCCAGCGGGCTCGCCTTGAGCCAACGGCTTTCACCCAGTAGGTGTACATCTCCAGCAAATCGCCTTGCAATTCATCTTCCATTCCAGGCGGACTAAAGCGGCTTAGTAACCAGTGGGCCCAGTGGGGCGGCCGCTCCTGGTGGTCCGTTAAGCGCCCCATAGCTGTAGAATTGGGGTTGGAATCTGGCCCCACAACTGGGTCCGCAGGTGTCGACATTCGATTAGCGCCCGCTGCCCGGCTGTGGTTACTGTAAATAGGCGTTTCTGACGGCCTCCCCGTTCGGCCGTCGCCCCACCCATCTGTGAAGTGACAAAGCCTTTTTCTCCTAGCCGTTGTAAGGTGGTGTGGACCGTGGGGAAACTGATACTACGTCTCATCTGCTGGTCAATGGTTTGGGTAATGGCGGCACAGTAAGCCTGCTCTTGTAGGGCCGCCACGGTCAGCAGGACCACTTCCTCCAATTCCCCCAAAAAAGCTCGTTTCATACCTAAACTCATATTAGTATAGTGTTTGCCGTACAAATACTCGGCCAAACTTTCAAACTAGTCTTGGATGCCTTCCAGAGTGGTTTTTATAAAATTAGGTGAGAATAAATTGTCCAAAAGTGGACAAATACCATCCATAAGCGGACAGTAGGTCAGTGCCTCGTTAAACGCCCGTTTTTAGGGAAATGTGCTGGAGCAATCCATCCATAGAATCGTTTGTTATTAATAGTCTCAAATTGCCATCTCATAAAACAATGTATTAAACATTAAAGGGTATATGAGTTTGTGAGATTAGTGATTGGGTAATTCTAGCTGTGATGAATACCAAGCGATTGTGTTAGTATATACGTACCTGGCATGAATAGCAGGTTAATTTTTCAATGTATAAAGGGATATCATTTAAACTGTATTACCCTGGCCGTATCGCCTCCTTTACTAATTCGAAAGATTCTGAGTCCAGTTTCGGCCTCGTTTTTGATTAGATTTATCTGTACCTGATCAGGATTCCCTTTGTAGCAGCCCTGAATCTGGCATTTGTAAATGCTAAGAGCCAGAAACAGATCCAGAGCGTTCTCAAATTCGCCACTAACCACCAGGCGTTCCGCCTGATTGACCAGGGCTTCCTCGAATTTGAGCGTCGGTTTCTTCAGACGTAAAAAGCGAATCAGCATGTTTTTGAAAAGTATAAATCTTGAAAAAAAGGTGCGTCGATCCCAATTCTGAGCCCATAAGACAACGACGCACCTGATACAGCCGGGCGGTGGCCCTCGCTGCGGATGGAAATGATTCATAAATGGTCAGGGATTGTTAGGTGGCCGCTTCTTCTGCGGCCTTTTCGAAGCTGATTCGGATCTGATTATAAAACCTGCCTTTCGGGCCATACTTGCGCCTTATGGCATTGTCCGGCCGATCGTGCGTTAAGTGGCAGACTGGACATAAAGCCATCAGATTCCAGAATCGATTATTGTTAATGTCATGATCCAGATGAGCTACTCCGATATTGACCTGCCAGGGCTTTTTGTCGACAGGAATATTGGCAGATAGATCCTCGCCCGTTTTTTCTAAATAATCGAGCAGCTCATCGCCTGTCCAGAATCGATCATCGATCCAGTAGCCCCATACCTTATCCGCTACCCTACACCGCTCGCACCGGTGATTGGCCCGTTTGAGGATCAACCTGCGAATCAGCCTCCATTTGGGGTGGTATAGTTTGTAGTTGACAGGCATAGGGCGTTACTCACTCAGACTAATCATGGCGTAGATCGTGACGGGAACTGCACTGGAGGCAATGGTCAGCGTCTGGTGGTCATCGAGCCATTGCAACTGAATACCTTTCACGTTCAGCTTGTCTGCTTCCAGGTAGTAGAGTTCCTGATGCAGCTTCTGCTGAAAATCCTCCAGGGTTGGCAGCTGATGCAGGGTTTCGCCTTTTGTCCAGTGCCAGGCCGTCATCAGAAGCTGATTCAGGGCATCGTCGTCTACCCGTGGCAGGTTGGATGATAAAAGTCTGAAGTGAAACCGAGGACCGACCTCATCAGCAGGAAATACAGCAGACTGGGCAAAAATGGCTTCCTGTTCCCGCTGCCGATCTGCTGGCGTTTTCGGCGTTAGTTTTCCCGTCGTCTCGATACCAAACAGGATCAATTGGTAAAGTACCTGATAAGGAAAAAACTTGGTTGCTGTAACAGTGTCGTCGCTGTGATCCCGTCGCTCGGCCTGCATGCCCCCATCCGTATGCAGGTACAGGGAGAGGGTCCCATCGGTGAGTATGAAATAATTACCATCGGTACCCACAAAAGTTTCCAAGGTGTTCTCGTTCGGGACGTAACCAAACGCTTTGGCAAACAGGGCCTGGTATTCGACCATCACCAGATCGGTTAAACTACGTTTTTGAGTGAGGTGTGCGGCTTCCATCTTACTTGTCTGTTTTTTTGCGTTTTAAGATGACCTCGATAATAGAGCTGCTTCCAAACCCTGACAGCCCGCTAAGCCCAGATAGCCCGCCAAATAAGGAGTCCGTAGTGCGATTGAGCGTCACCTTCATCAGCGTCGTCATGAAGTGTTCAAAAACGTGATTGACGATTTCAGATTTCATCAACAAGTCGGCTGTGGTTCGGCTAGGGCAAAATTCATCCGCTTTAATGGCCAGCCTTTTTATGAGTTGATTGGGGTGGGAATCATCCTTGAGATTCTCAAAAAACTCACCTACTACGAGGATTTCAGCGATGTACCGCAGCAGGCATTTTTCCAGATTTTGTAAAGTTGGATTCGCATCGAAGGTGTTGAACTTACCTTTTTGAGGTGATTCATCAATGATGTACTGTGCTAATTGATACGGGTTCTCGGTTTGATTAGACATAATAAATTGGTTTTAAAGGTCAATAATTGCTTTGTGTTGGACGGATTTGTAATTCGGTCTTAATGGCCATCACATGCGTTTGCGCATTGGCTTTATCCCAGTTGGTCTGCGGATTTTCCGAGCGCGGTTTAAGGATCGCTAACAGCTTGCTGAGCATAGGTCTGCTCATCTGGGCGTAATTCTGCTTTTCTAAATCAAAGTGGCTCATGGGATGAATCGGAAAGAAGAGAAAAACAAACTGACGGTTCCGCCACTGGTTAAGCCGGTATAAGGCTTTTAAAAAACCTTTGGGCAGATAGGGGAGCATATAACGTTTGGTACGTCGATAGCAGGCGATACCGGGGTAGAGCAGGATAGCCACCAGGATGGCTAGTTGCTGCACGGAATTAGCGCGCGTTTCTTCCCGCCAACTGAATTCGGGTTCATGCATAGCGCACCTCCTTCTGGCCTGGCACATCAAGCCACTGATAGAGCCTTTGGGCCAGCCCTTCAGCCTCCGATTCCTCGAAGCTTTCCATTTTTTCAAGGGCGGTTTCTTTGGCCGCAAAAACTACGCTGGTCGTTGCCCGGACGCCACCGCGTTCGATGATCGTACTGAGCCGGTACCCCCCTTCGTCGTTGTCCCAGTCGATGAGCAATAAAACCTGACCCTGGGAGGTGTCAAGAAGCCTGGCGAATTTTTCCATTGTTTGGTTTGTGATAGTCCCTGGGTGTGAGTCCCTTTACCTGCCGGACTGTTTGCGGGGTAAAGAGGGTTAAGACGTCATTGTCAAGCTGATCCTGAAGCTCTTCGGCACTAACTTCCTTGTCAACCAGATCCGCCGTGTCGAATAGGGTGAACCCCACGATTTTGTAATGCAGAAAATTGGAATTGGGAACGACAACCGGCTTTTGCCAGATCCGCCGTACCACGTAGCCACGCCGTGGTTTGTCTGGATCATCCGGGGGCCTGGTGATCAGAATATCGGTCTGGGTCAACTGGTGAATTGTGGTTCGCTCTGCCATAGTTAAAAGCCCTCCTGGCCTTTTTGAACGGGTGAAGAAAATTCATCGGAATAGCCATTGGCCAGGGTTACGGGTTTGTCCAGCGTCTCGGCCGTCAGCACATCGAGCTGGCGGGTGATCACGTCTTGATTGCCATTTTTCCAGCTTTTCTCGCTGTACTTACCCATTACCTTCCAGCGGCTGCCGATCGTTAGATCCGTCAGGCTAATGCGGATTTCGTCGATAAAGCATTTGACATTGTATTGCACGGTGGTCAGATTGTTGGTTTCGGTAACCTGAAGCGAGAATTCAACCTTGGGGCCCGTAGCCAGCGGATGGATTTTAAAATCCTTATTAACCAGACCTGTATAGGTCTTTTGCTCCAGATGCTCTTCCGGCGTCTCCATCGCCTTCTCCAGGGAGATGCCGGTTTTCTCGCTCAGCAGATCATAGTTGATCACCAGCGCATTCGTGTTCTGATATTCCCCGCCTTTTCGGGAGAAATACGTCTTGCCGTTTTTGCCCAGGTAATACTTCTGCTGCTGGATGTAGGTGCTTAAGGTCTGCTCCGAATGGGGTTTTTCACTGGACTGCTTGCGCAGGTTTTCTGCGTACGGCCGGTGCACATTGCCCATACGCAGGTACAGGATCCGGACGGGCTTGTCGAAGGTGATCGTTTCTTGTTTACCTGCCGATGAGGTGATTTTAGCTTGTAGGCTGGTTTCGATTTTATAATCCCAACCCTCAGTAATATCCCCCCGTCCAAGTAAATACTCCAGCATGCCCCAGAAGCCCGTCAGTACGTCGGATTCGTGCATTTGCGACTTCATTTCCTGAATCAGATGCCGGCCGTAGTTCCAGAATTCAGTCCGGCTCATCGGCCATTGGATACTGGTGGCCAGCACGTCATAAATGGCTAGCAAACAGACGATATTCTGAAATGTGCGGGTTTCATACGGGATTTCCCGCTTCTCCAGATCGTGAAAAAACTCGTCACTCACCAGCCGGAAGGTTTCACTAAACTCTTTCTCGAGTTTGGGGCGAAGGGGTAGCAGTTCACTTAAAAGGCCATTAAGGCCTGCCTGTTCCCACTGCCGGAGCTGGCTGTAGTTTTTAATTTCCTCGGGCGTAAAGGGATCATCCTTCCGATTATTGAATTCAAATACCAGACTACGGCTCAGAACCGCTCCGTCATCGCCGGTGGCCAGGTACTGCCCGACAATGATGGGGGTGCAGTTGACACTTTGCTCTTCGGTCTGGTATTTGTTGTCCTTACTTTGCCGGGAACGTCCCTCATTATCCCAGGCGGCTTTAAAGGCGGTCGGCACAAAGGATTCTACCCGGTTGACATCAAACTCGTTGAACACAAACGGACAATTGCGGTAGCGGGCCAAGGCCGTCCAGAAGGCGGCCAGCGTCGGCTGAGCGCCCAGGTTCATGGGTTTCATCAGATCACCATTGGCATCTTTCCCGGAAAAAAAGACGTACAATAGACTTTCGGCATAGGTCGATTTCCCCGAGTCTTTAGGGCCGTAGAAATACATCAGGGGGATTTTGGCAATCTTTTTAACGATGTCCTTGAACAGGGTGGCCACCACGAACGTAACGCCGACCATAGCCCGGTCTCCATACACTAGTCGAAGCTGCTCACCCCACTGCCGAAAGGTCACTTCCGTTGTTCGCCAGCTTAAGTAACGGTCGTGCTTATACGCATCATCTTCCTGCCGATAACTATGATGGGTCGGGGAGAGCGATGGTGAATAGAACGTCTGGTTGTTTACCTCGACGATGCCGTGTTCATTGAACTTCTCCAGATGTCCATTGAATACCACGTTACTGAAGGCAAAGAACCCTTCCGGTTGCCAGCCCAGTGTTCGGATCGGAAAAGCGGTTGGTGTTTTGGCCAAAAGCTTATTGACGATGCGCTTGAGGTGCTTCCGCTCAAAATCCTCTTCGACCGTATAGTAGCCCAGATCGGTCAGGGTTTGTTCGAAGGAGGTCATACCCGTTAGCACCTTCGAATCCAGTTCGGCATATTCCTTTCGGAATCCATTGTTGAATTCGACCAGTCGCCGGACGTGTCCCTGCTCCTTAATCAGATACAGCGGGGTGATCACGAAGTTGGTAATGGGCGAGGTCGAAATGCCATTGTAACCAGGGAAATAGTAGCCCGTTTTGTCGGGTTGTTCGGTATTGATGTGCTCGGCAAATCCCCAGTAATAATAGTCTTTCACGTTCACCCACTCGGGCATTTTGTCCGGATCGTTTTCCTCCGAGGATTCCCCTTTTTTGGCCTTACGGGCCGTTTCGATGGATTTACGAAGCGTCCGCTTGTTCCAGGCGAACTGTTTGCTGAGCCGTTCGATGTAGGCATCGACGTAGGTATCATCCCGGACGCTGGCCACGATGCTGATGAGCTGCTTCTGGGCCAGTACTTCATCGTCCACTTCTTCCTGATTCAGCCAGCGAGTGGCCAGATCCATCAGCCCATCGACGGCTTCCTGCTTGATGATACCGGTCAGGTCCAGTTTGCCAAACCGTTTGAACAGCTTCCCTTTTTCCTCCGGCAGTTTACAGGCCGGGCCGTCTACCGGCTGGCTCTGTTCCGCCAGTTGGGTTTGGTCGCCGGGCTGAAGCATTAAAAACGATTGCACCCACGAATCGGCATCGACCTTTGCCAGTTTGCCTTCTTCAGCGCCTTCGGGTTGAGGGAGCCGGAACACCCGAACGCGCAGGCCTGCACGGAGTAATTTTTCGGTATCCTTTTCGAGTGCTTTTTGCCCCGATTCGTTCGGGTCCACGTCATAAATCAGCGTAATCAGGTCGCAATGATCAACCAGCCATTTTAACTGAGGATCGGTTAGGGCTGACCCCTGTTTACCCAGCGTGTTAATGATCGAAGCCCGGTGCAGGGCAATCACATCGAAGGGGCCTTCGGTCAGGGTGACCGTCCGGGTCCTCAGAATTTCGGTCAGGGCCCGGTTCATGCCAAAAAAGAGTTCTTCCTTCTTGAAGAGGATGGTGTTGGCCGTATTGAGGTACTTGGGAAGCTCCTGGCCTTCCTTGTTTGTCTGCACCCCGACACTGCGCCCCGAAAAACCCGATACCCGCCGATCGGCATTGTAGATGGGCAGCATGACCCGGCTGTTGAACACGTCGTAATGCCGGTTGTTGTGATCGCGGCAGGCTCCGATGGCTACCGCCTGATCGAAGGCCTCCAGCTTTTTGACGGCATCGGTTAGAAAGCGCCAGTTTTCGGGGGCATAGCCTACGTTCCAGGCATTGATCTGGTCGGCGTTAAGCCCCCGTTTGCCATGCAGATACTGCGTAGCAGGGTGCTCGGGTAAGGGTAACACATCCTCCATCAGGTGCCGGTGGTAGCGCTCGGCCACCAGAAAATTAAGTTCGTATAAGTCGTTGAGACTGTCATAGTCGTTTTCCGAAGAATCGGGATTTAGGTCTGGTACTGGATTCATACTCGACAGTATCATTAAGTCGGCCGGCTAGAAATTCGACGGCTTCCGGGAAATCAAGATTTTTAAATTTTTGGACAAACGCCAGTGCATCACCTGCTTCACCGCAGCCAAAGCACTTGTAGATCTGCTTGAGGGGATCTACGTTGAAGGAGGGGGTCTTTTCGTTGTGGAAGGGGCAGCACCCCAGGTATTTGCTGCCCGCTTTTTTGAGCGGAACGTGAAAGGCCTGAATCAGATCAATGAGGTCGGTTCGGTCTTTGACCCGCTGGACATACTCAGCTCTGATCATGGGGCTTATCGGCTTGCATGAACTGGTTGATCTCCGTTTTTAGCTCATCCTGGGCGAGCATAATGATGCCCATCAGGTTGCCCAGGTGAAGGGCTTTTCGGCCACTGGAAGCCGGAAATCGGTTAGGATGCATCAGTAGTAGCAGTTGCTCCCGGAATTTATCCAGTAACCGCTGGGCTGTCATCAGATCAACCAGCACGTCGGTATGGGCTTCCTCCAGACTTTCCTCGCCCGTCAGGTAACTGGTTATACCCAGGGGTTGGCCGTTCAAATAGGCCAGTAAAATGCGTTCAAGTGTCATGTCCGGTCTTTTGTTTTGGGGGAATTGGGCCCCTTGGGAACTAGTTTGCGTGGTTCTCATGCTGATTTCGTAGGTTTGCACCTTGGCGCATTCTTCAATCAGGCATGCGTTAATCTTAGATGATTTTTATTCAGCCCGACCGCCCTGCGGCCGGGCTGTTTTATTAGTCATTACAGCCGTAGCGGGTTTGCAGCAATCGCCAGATGGTATCGGCAATCTGGCGTAACTCCCGTTGCTGAACCTGGGCCAGATAGAATTCGCTTAGCGGCAGCTGAGAGAGGGCCACCTGATCGAAATAGTGCTTATGGGCATACTCCAGCTGGTCGGCCGCTTTTGCCAGGGTGAGGTCATCGAGTTCTGATAACTGATCGGTTTTGTAGCGGGTAACAATGTCCTCGATCTGGCTACGGGGCGTAGTTGGCTGCATGAGGGATGCGGTTTGAGTGACTGTCCAAACGGAGAGAATGGCTGTGCCTATCAGTAGGATGGCTGCAAGTATGAGTAGTACCGGCAGATGGGTTAAGACGATTTTTTCCATGTCCAGAAAGCATTAAGGGTGGTAAACTGTAGGGATGTGTAGTTCTCTACAACGTGCGAGACATCCAGCAGGGCCTGATAGAGATGCTGGGCGGATACGTCAAAAAATGGACTGGTTTTATCCCGGATCAACTGGTATTTCTGCATAGCCAGGTAGTCGCTTAGCCTGCGTTGCTGGTCGGCATTCATGGCAATCGTGCCGGGTTCGGTCGGAACCAGAAAGCTGATCACCATCAGGTCATAGACTTTGCCCGAGGAGGGATCGATCACGCCACCGTAGAGTTGCTTGTCGATGAGTCGGCGCACCAGCGGCAGCGCATCGGCCGCTTCATGTTCGTAGGTGACGGCGACATCCCGGAACGTATTGGCCGGAGTCGAATGGGCGGGTTGGCCCGCTGGTCGAATGGGGAATCGGAACAGGTTCATGTTAATCTTAGATGTATTTGAAAAAAATGGGAATGCGTTGTTAGTGAGGGGTTATTAACTTCTGGCGCTTCATGACTTTGGCCAGATCGACTTTCGGCGGCCGGATTCGTTCCATGATCTGAACGGCTTTGGCCATCACCTGCAGACGGGCGCGTCCGGCCTGTACCCGTTGAAGCAGCAGTACGCCGGCTGCTCCCCCGAACAGGGGATCTTCCTGGGCTAGGGCATCGGCCATTTCGACAAAACTCCTGAATTCCTTATACGCTACTTTGTACCGCTCATGCCAGTATTCTACCGTTAGTTGGCGCTCATCAACCGCTGGGGCAAAACCCCCGGTAGGGGTTTGTTTTTGGGGTACCTGTCCCATACTTTTACATGTAATGTTTGTCTTGTCAAAAATAACATTACAAATGTAATAATTGAATTATAACTTTTAAGAAAAAGTAATAAATAATTTATACAAATGGGTTCGTTTGCGTCTAGGCTGAAAGAACTTAGGAAGAGTAAAGGGCTGAGCCAGGAGGAATTAGCCGAAAAAGTTGGCGTCAAAAGTGGGAAGCAAACCATCTCCAACTGGGAGAACGAAAAAACTGAGCCAACCCTGAGCGACATCCGTAAAGTTGCTGAAGCGCTGGAAACGACCTTGTCGTATTTGATTGAAGGGGTAGAGCCCGCTGTTGCCGTAGGTGAACCAAGGGCAGGGTACATCAGTGTACCGATGGAGGAGTTCATTGATCTTCAGCGCCGGGTTATCAAGCAGATGGACGAGGAGCGGGATAAAGCCGGGAATGATAAGTGAAGCAACGCCCTTTCCAGCGTGAAGGGATTCTTGAAGCTTTAGGACATGCAGAACCCGCAAAGGTTCCGCTATATATATAGGTATAAAAAATTGCTGCTTGATCACCTAAGCATGGCAAAAGGGACTTGCCACAGCAGCAAGCGAAAAATGCGTTTACGGGCCTTTTTAGGGCATTCGGTTGGTTGTTCAAATCCCTCCGTCTCCACAAACCCCAAAAACAGTTTGTTTTTGGGGTTTTTTATGGAGTAAACTTTAGCCCTCATTTATTGCTGTTACCTCAATCGATACAGAGCCGTATCCATAAAAGCAGTTTTGCTGCAACGTAGTAAAAACAGATCGACCTTATGCCAGGTGATAGTCCGCTGTCTGGAAATCGACAGGGTATTTTTTCTAGTGAATTAGGGAATTAGTAGGCGTAAAGAAATCAGTGGCCTCAGAGAGTTATCTGACTGATTTACTGAATTTGCATGACTATATGTAAATGCAATAGATAATAATGCGATATCAATCCGGGAAAATGTACAATCGAATGGCTTCTGTGTAAGGAAATAGTATTCTGGTCGGCGTATCATGACGTATTTGGTAGCTCGAAGGGTTGTTCAAAAAGTGACGTTTTAAAATCAAACAGACACCCTGAATCGTATAAATTTAAAAACTGTTTCTGCATAAATTGATGCATAGTTTCCTGTTTTTTATCAGCAGGCAGGTATAAAAGTTACGTTTTGAAGTTTGTATATAAATTCTTCTGAAATGAATTTGGTTTTTTCGCAAATAGACTCACTATATTTGCGAACGGACAATACGAAGACAATAAATAGATTATCGAATGAAAGCTAAACAAATTCGATTCTTCTCTCTCGACGAGAACAGCGAGGCTAAAAAAACAAAAAAGAAGAGTGCAGTAAAATCTGCGCCGGTCACAGGATATATTTCCCCGGCGGGTAAGGTTGTTTTTCCGAATAAATCGGCTGTCCAATTAGGCATCGATACGGAGAATAATCGATTTAAAGTTGGCACTCAGGATGGCAAGCGGAAAATCAAATCGCTTTACCTGATTCCCGATACAGGCGAAGGCGAAGAAGCGTTTACTCTGGAAAAAGCTGCTAAAAGTTATAGCCTTTCTCTGCCATTTATTCTTCAGAAGGGAGGAATCGATTTTGGTGAGACAAAGTATACGTTTTCAGTAAAACCTTTTGATTATGAGGAAGGTGTGACTGGCTATGAACTAAAACTGGCTAACCAGAATCCAAAGCCTGAATATACCGGCAAACCTCGTGGACGGAAACGTCAAAATCCAGTTGCTGACGAATAGTCAGACGAATTGGCCTGAATGGCTTAGCGTATCCAGGCTCTATTTAGCATATAAAAAAGCGGACACATCGTCCGCTTTTTTACTAACCGGGCAGTTAAAAAAATAGCGGCCAGGCTCACGATGTATCAGGAAATAAAGCAGGATCAACGTTTTATTTTTGTTGTATCGTTGGCAGAATACGGCCCATCAGGAATGTGTTGAGATGACGCCTGTTTCCTGGAAAACAACCTGACAATTGATGCGTTTTTGATGTATGACTCGCCATGAACTTGATGAACTTATCCAGCAGGGAGAACACAGCCGATTGGAATTTAAACGGCAGTTATCCTCAGCAGCACAAATTGCCCGAACCCTCGCTGCGTTTGCGAATACATCCGGAGGTACGTTATTAATTGGTGTAGCCGATACCGGAAAACTAATAGGGGTTTCATCGGAATTTCGGGAAATTGCTACCCTTGAAGAAGCTACGGATCGGTTTATTGAACCTGCCTTGAGCGTTAGTTATAAAACGTTGGCACCCGATGGTCGTATCGTGCTCATTGTTACGATTTTAGAAAGTGATGAAAAGCCACATTACGTCATTCAGGATAAAACAAAACGAACCATTTATGTACGTGCCAAAGATAAGTCCGTTCCGACGAATCAATTGATTCACGTTTCTCTACCGGCTGATGCCGAATTACTTCAGTCGCCCACCGTACGAACGTTACGTCAGTATTTACGGAAGAACGAACACATAACCGCCGACCGTTTTGCTAAACTGGTTAATATTTCGTCGTATCGGGCCAGTAAATTACTGCGTCAATTAGCGGATCGCGGATTCCTGTTACTTGTTGATAAATCGAGGCCGGTTCGGTATGTGTTGAAACAGGGAGAATAATTTAGGCAACCTGTGGGCTCATACGCTGGTCTTAGCGAACTTTGCCACTATGATAACAGCTAGTGCAATTACCAAAGAAACGATAGTCCACTTTTTCATGGATCTTCAGGACCGTATCTGTCAGGCGCTGGAAGCGGCCGACGGAACGGGACGTTTTCGGGAAGATGCCTGGGAGCGGCCGGGTGGGGGCGGAGGCCGCTCGCGGGTGCTGAGTGAAGGGGAGGTGATTGAAAAAGGGGGCGTTGGCTTTTCAGCCGTACAGGGCGAAGCAACGGCCGCCACCCTGAAAACCCTGAATCTGACTGAGCCGGCTGATTTTTTTGCCACGGGTGTGTCCATCGTTCTGCATCCCCGAAATCCGATGGTGCCGATCATCCACATGAACGTGCGGTATTTTGAGATGAGTACCGCCACCTCCGTTGTAGGACAGAGCTGGTTTGGGGGGGGCATCGATTTAACCCCACATTACGTGGTGGATGAAGATGCCCGCTGGTTTCACCAAACGCTGAAAACCGTTTGCGATCGCCACAACCCAACCTACTACGATCAATTTAAGCCCTGGGCCGACAATTATTTTTACATCCCCCATCGGCAGGAAACACGGGGTATCGGGGGCATCTTCTTCGATTACCTGAAACCCACCGACGATGCGCACAAAGCGGCTCTATTTGCTTTCGTTCAGGATGTGGGGAATGTTTTTGCCCCTATATATACCCATTTCATGGCGCAGAATCGTGGTCTGTCATTTACCGAACGGGAGAAAAACTGGCAACTGCTTCGCCGGGGGCGCTATGTGGAGTTTAATCTGGTCTGGGATCGGGGTACAAAATTTGGCCTGGAAACCAACGGACGTACCGAATCGATACTGATGAGCATGCCGCCACAAGCCAACTGGATTTATGATTATCAACCTGAGCCTGGTAGCCCGGAGCAACAAACCCTGAATCGACTGAAAAAAGATATCGACTGGGTTAACCGATAAATTATACGGAAACGCAACGACTGACCAGGCAGCTGCGTATTGGAAAAAAAGCTTTATTACATGGTTCGAAAATGCCGGTTCCAATGGGGCCGGCGTTTTTTTTTGACCGTATGGGACAGCCGGTAAGTGGGCGGAGCAGCCGCTAACTCAATTTAATGGATAAGGCTTACAGTCAGTTGCTTAGCTTTAGTCATCACAAAACACAAACGAATATGCCAACGGTTGAAGAAGGGATTCGAATGCAGCAGCGCGCGTTGTGGAATCAGTTTGCGCCAGGGTGGAAAAAATGGGATGAGTTTACCATGCAATTCCTGAAACCGATGGGCGATGCGATTATCGATGCGCTGGCTCTTACCCCTACGGATACAGTACTCGATATTGCTACCGGAACTGGGGAGCCTGGCCTGACCATCGCATCATTGGTCACGAAAGGAACTGTGATCGGTACGGATCTGGCGGAAGACATGCTTAGTACAGCTCAGGCAAAAGCGCAGGCAATGGGGGTATTGAATTACCAGACCCAGTGGGCCGATGTCAGTAGCCTGCCGTTTGACGACGCTCATTTTGAGGCTGTGAGTTGCCGGATGGGATTTATGTTTTTTCCGGATATAGCGCTGGCTGCCAGCGAAATGGCCCGAGTACTCAAACCGGGTGGTCGTGTGGCTACCTCGGTCTGGGCAAGCCCTGAGCAGAATCCCTGGATTAGCCTTCTGATGGGTATCATCAACCGGAGATTACAATTGCCTGCTCCATCTCCAGGCATGCCAGGAATGTTTCGCTGTGCTAAACCAGGGTTGATTGCGGGTTTTTTCGAAGCAGCCGGACTTAAAGAGGTTACAGAAACGCCTGTTGCCGGGGTGGTGACGTACCGGGATGTAGACGAATATTGGGCTAATAAAACCGAAATAGCGGCTCCAGTGGTCAATGCGCTTAAACAGGCCGATCCTGCCGCTGTGGCCCAGATCAAAGAAGAGGTATCGGTTCGTTTACAGGAGCAATACGGGCGTGGACCGCTGGCCGTTCCTTTCGGTACGCTGATTATTAAGGGTACGAAATGAAAAGACTGACGGTCTGCCACGATTTATCGACGGACTTGATCAGAAAGCGACATTCTGGCCCTCAAGGGTCGTTTAATCTGCCAATCTGACAGCAATTCAAACAATTTTCCCGGCTGGCATTTGTATTGATAGATAGGTCATGTCTGTCAGTTATTACACAGCTTTCTAAAGAAACTAAATCCAGTTATGGGAAAAATTATTGGTATTGACTTAGGCACCACGAACTCGTGCGTGGCCGTGATGGAAGGTAACGAGCCGGTTGTAATCCCCAACTCCGAAGGAGCCCGGACAACCCCCTCGGTCGTTGCATTTATGGACAACGGCAACGGCGAACGCAAAGTAGGCGCTCCTGCCAAACGCCAGGCCATCACCAACCCGAAAAATACAATCTCTTCGATTAAGCGCTTCATGGGAAAACGCTTTAACGAGGTAACCAACGAAGTTAAGAACGTATCGTATGAAGTGCAGAGCGGTCCCAACAGCACCCCACGGGTTAAAATTGGTGACCGTCAATATACTCCTCAGGAACTTTCGGCGCTGATTCTGCAAAAAATGAAGCAGACGGCCGAAGATTATCTGGGCCAAACCGTAACCGAAGCCGTGATTACGGTTCCGGCTTACTTCAACGACGCTGAGCGCCAGGCTACCAAAGAAGCGGGGCAGATCGCTGGTCTGGACGTAAAACGGATCATCAACGAGCCAACCGCAGCCGCCCTGGCCTATGGTCTGGACAAGACGAACCATGACCAGAAAATTGCTGTATTTGACCTGGGTGGTGGTACGTTCGATATTTCGATTCTGGAACTCGGCGATGGCGTTTTCGAAGTAAAATCGACCGATGGGGATACACACCTTGGTGGTGATGATTTCGACCAGGTGATTATCGACTGGCTGGCCGATGAGTTCAAGAAAGACGAAGGCATCGATCTGCGTCAGGACCCAATGGCCCTGCAACGGCTGAAAGAAGCGGCCGAAAAAGCCAAAATTGAACTATCAAGCTCGAACGCAACAGAAATCAACCTGCCCTACATCATGCCGGTGAATGGTATTCCCAAGCACCTGGTACGTTCGTTGAGTCGCGCTAAATTCGAGCAACTGGCCGACTCGCTGATTCAGCGGAGTCTGGAGCCCTGCCGTCGTGCGTTGAAAAACGCGGGTATGTCGGCCGGTCAGATCGATGAAGTGATTCTGGTAGGTGGTTCGACCCGGATTCCGAAAGTACAGGAAGAGGTTGAAAAACTGTTTGGCAAGAAACCATCGAAAGCCGTTAACCCGGATGAAGCCGTGGCCATTGGTGCCGCTATTCAGGGTGGGGTGTTGACCGGCGAGGTGAAAGACGTACTGCTGCTCGACGTGATTCCGCTGTCGTTGGGTATCGAAACCATGGGTGGTGTGTTTACCAAGATGATCGATGCCAACACGACCATTCCGACCAAGAAAACGGAAACTTACTCGACCGCTTCCGACAATCAGCCGAGCGTAGAAATCAACGTGTTGCAGGGTGAGCGCCCGATGGCGGCTCAGAACCGGCAGTTAGGCCGGTTTATCCTGTCCGATATTCCACCTGCTCCTCGTGGGGTACCACAAATTGAAGTAACGTTCGATGTGGATGCCAACGGTATTCTGCATGTAACGGCTAAAGATAAAGGCACGGGCAAAGAACAGAAAATCCGGATCGAAGCATCGAGCGGGCTGACGGAAACCGAAATCAACCGGATGCGTGAAGAGGCTAAAGCCAACGAGGCTGCCGACAAAGCTGAGCGGGAGAAGATCGAGAAAGTCAACCAGGCCGATTCGATGATCTTCCAGACTGAGAAACAACTGAAAGAGTACGGCGATAAACTGTCGGAAGGGAATAAGTCGGCCATCGAAGCGGCATTGACTACCTTGCGTACAGCACACGGTTCGCGTGACGCAGCCGCGATCGATAGTGCGATCGAAGGACTGAACGCAGCCTGGTCGACGGCTTCGCAGGAATTATACAATGCTACCAACGGAGCCGGGGCTAACCCCGCCGATGGGGCCGGTTTCGGCGGAAATGGCAACGGAGCCAGCCAGGGCGAGCCTGCTGGTGACAATGTCTCCGACGTTCCTTATGAAGAAGTGAAGTAAATATGAACCGCTCTGGCGGCCCGGCAGGATTTATCCGATTTTTCTGATTGACCTGAATTTGCAAAAGCCTCTGCCCGAAAGGGTAGAGGCTTTTGGTTTCTATACGGGGCCTCCAATCCCGTGTTGTCGGCTCCAGGCTGTATCGATGGGTGTCCGTTAAAAACAAACAGGCTAAAACCAGATGCCTGTTTCGGGTTGACATCTGGTTTTAGCCTGTTCAATTGATATAAATCCGTTTAGGGTTGCCGCCTTCGGGTCGATTTGTGGCTTGTAGAAGGGGCCTGATAAACCGAATCTGCCGATGGCCGGGCATGGGCTGGCTGCGACGATTCTGGTGCAGGCGATGAAGCCCGGTTCGGTTTTGCGCCCGGAGGAACAAACAAATACCCTCGCTGAGACCCTTCGTCGGCAATGGTCATGCTGGATGCGCTGGTTTCGGCCGGGCGTCGGCCACTGGTCTCATACCCTGTGCCCGTTGAGGCCGTCGAACCGCCACTGCGTCCGCCTGTTGTCGACTGAGCCCGGGTTGGCTTCGACAAAAGCAGACACACGCCTAAAGTCATACAAATTCCAATTGATTTCATAGCCTGTGAATGAAAAGAACCCGTAATGATCCAGAACGACCATTACGGGTATTGAGCAAGATAAAGCGCGTTCTCAAATTACTTCATTGCCTTATCGATGGCTGTGATGGCATCCAGGTGCTTCTGTAGCGTTGGCAGCGTTTTAGTGGCGAAGTCTTTAACGGCTGGATTCGTTTTATCATCTTCGGCCGCTTTCTTGAAGGTATCAATATCTTCTTTATGGTCATCAACCATCATACTCACGTATTTTTTATCGAACTCTTTGCCCGACAGTTTGGCCAGATCGTTCACATGTTTCTGTTCGTCTTCACCGAGTGTCGTCGGGAGGGTTATGTTCTGGGTAGCGGCAATATTTTTTAGTTCATCATTGGCCATGGAATGATCTTTTACCATCATGGCCCCGAAATCCTTTACATCTTTGCTGGCGGCTTTTTCCTGAGCCAGTCGGCCAAGTTCGACCTCCATCATGCCCCCACTGGCGGCTTTTACGGCAAATTCTGTGGTTTGCTCATCCTGACCTGTACCCGCGTCTTCTTTGGCCTCATTGGCATTCTCCGCGTTTTCAACACTGTCCGTACTTTCCGATTTTTTACTACTGCATGCCTGAAAACTGAGAGTGCTCACAGCCAGTAATACCATTAAAGTTACCTTTTTCATACCGTTATTGAATTTATTGAAAATGAAATAAAAGGCAGCGGAAGTACCCCCGAAGGCTAATACTGCCCGATCGATTCATGCCTAGACAACTCGTCAGAAGCTATTAGGTTTGCACTATTTGAGGGAGTGGCGAATTGTTGGACAAAATTCTGTGTTTACAAGACAAAATTCGTACGTTTGTCTTATGAAACCTTTAGACCGAACAGCACTCGTTTTTTCAGCCCTCAAGGGGGTTCCGGCAACGCGCTTTTTTGAAATAGCCGACCTGAGCGGTTATAAACGCGAACAACTGGCTGAAGTGTTCGATACCTCGCTAAAAACGTTTCAGCGGTATGAACGTGAAAAAAAGAAACTGAACCCGCAGGACAGTGAGAAAGTGCTCAAGATTATGGCCCTTTTTCAAACGGGTGAGTCGGTATTTGGATCCGCAGCGGCTTTTCGCCGGTGGATGGATAAACCTGCCTATGGATTAGGAAATCAGGTTCCGTTCGATCTGCTGCATACCTCCGGCGGTATTGACCTGATTCTGGATGAATTGATTCGGATCGAATATGGGGATCTGGCCTGATGCGGGTGTATCGAATTACCAAAGCGGCCTACGCCAGCCGTCTGGTGGCCTCAGGTGGAGCAGCTCGCTGGAATAGTCGTGGGCAGTTCGTTATTTATACCGCAGCCAGCCGGGCACTGGCTTGTCTGGAAAATGTAGTACACCGGAGTGGGGAAGGGCTTCTGGACGATTTTAGGGTGATGGAGATCGAGGTTCCCGACTCTATAGCGATAACGGTGATCCGACCGGAAACATTAGCCGAAAACTGGTTTGACTTTCAGCAGTACGATAGCTGCCAGCAGATAGGAGGGGAGTGGCTCCGGAAAGGGCAGACGGCTCTACTAAAAGTGCCATCGGCCATCATACCGCACGAAGCCAATTACCTGATCAATCCAGCCCATCCTGACTTTTCACAAATTAATCTGGTACGTACCGAGCCCTTTCTATTCGACCCCAGAATTAAGTTGTAGTACGGGGGCCAGGCAGTAGCCTGGCCTCAACCAATAAAATCCCCCGTGTAGCAGTCTTTATCAGATAGCAGGGTTGATTAGCCAATTGCCTGTTAATCAACTCCTGAAAGCCAGTCGCCAGGGGACATAGTTTTGGTTAAAAAAAGTATAGGTTTTAGTTGAAATAGAATTGTATTTCAACTGGAAGATAAACGGGGTATGTCAATCGGTTTTATGGGTGGTCAGATGCGTGGAATCTTGCCGTTTTTAGCGCATTTTTGCCCATTTTTAGGGGTTTATTTCTGTTTTCTCCCGAAAATTTTGTATATTTGTCTATAACGCGGTTTGCAGCAATTGTGTAAGCCGGAATAGTAATTTTCTGCGAAACTCCTTTAACAAATGGCGGAAGAAAATCCCGACCTCGAATCCCCCAGTAACATCATTCCCATCAACATTGAGGACGAAATGCGCGGTGCCTATATCGATTATTCGATGTCGGTTATTATTTCCCGTGCCCTTCCCGATGTGCGTGACGGACTGAAGCCGGTACACCGCCGGGTGTTGTTCGGAATGGCTGAACTGGGTGTTAGTTACAACAAACCCCATAAAAAATCGGCCCGTATCGTTGGGGAAGTACTGGGGAAATACCACCCGCACGGCGATGCTTCCGTATACGATACCATGGTACGGATGGCGCAGGACTGGTCGCTCCGGTATCCGCTGGTCGATGGGCAGGGGAACTTTGGCTCTATTGATGGCGATTCACCGGCCGCTATGCGGTATACCGAAGCCCGGTTGAAACGGATTGCCGAAGAACTGCTGAACGACATTTATAAAGAAACGGTTGATTTTCAGCCGAATTTCGACGACTCGCTCGAAGAGCCGATGGTCTTGCCTGCCAAGCTGCCGAATCTGTTGCTCAACGGGTCGTCGGGGATTGCGGTGGGGATGGCTACCAATATGGCCCCCCATAACCTGACCGAAGTAGTTGATGGAATTATTGCCTACCTGGACAATTCGGACATCACGGTCGAAGAACTGATGCAGTATGTAAAAGCCCCTGATTTTCCGACGGGCGCCACCATCTACGGCATGGAAGGGGTAAAGTCCGCTTTCAAAACGGGTCGTGGGCGAGTCGTCATCCGGGCCAATGCGACCATCGAGGAAAACAAGGGTAAAACCCAGATCATCGTGACCGATGTGCCGTACATGGTCAACAAAGCGGTGATGCTCGAAAAAACGGCCGAACTGATCAATGAAAAGAAGATCGAAGGCATTACCGCTTTCCGGGACGAGTCGGACCGGGATGGATTGCGGGTCGTGTATGACCTGCGCAAAGATGCCATCCCCAATGTTGTCCTGAACAACCTCTATAAGCATACAGCCCTTCAATCGTCGTTCAGCATCAACAACGTGGCCCTTGTGAAAGGACGACCGATGCTGCTGAACCTGAAAGATATGATGAAGTACTACGTCGAACATCGATTCGATGTAGTCACCCGTCGGACCCAGTACGAACTCCGGGAAGCCGAAAAACGGGCACATATTCTGGAAGGACTGTTGATTGCACTGGATAATATCGATGCGGTCATCAACCTGATTCGCTCGTCGCGGGATCCGGAAATTGCCCGAACCGGTCTGATGGAGCAGTTCTCACTGAGTGATGTGCAGGCCAAAGCGATTCTGGAAATGCGTCTGCAACGGCTGACTGGCCTGGAGCGGGACAAGTTGCAGCAGGAGTACGATGAGCTGATGAAAGAGATTGCCGAATTGAAAGCAATCCTGGCCAGCGAAGAGCGTAAGCGGGAGGTAATCAAAGGGGAACTGGTGGATATCCGCGCCCGCTATGGCGATGAGCGCCGTACACAGATCAACCCGCTTGGCGATGGCAACATTAGCGATCTCTCGCTGATTGCCGATGAGGACATGGTCATTACCATTTCCCACGAGGGCTACATCAAGCGAACCCCAACCACCGAGTACCGATCGCAGGGACGCGGTGGCGTGGGGGCCAAGGCAGCCGTCACCAAAGAAGAGGATTTTACCGAACACCTCTTTACGGCTACCATGCACAACACCCTGATGGCGTTCACCCAGAAAGGCCGATTGTACTGGGTGCCTGTTCATGTACTGCCCGAAGGGTCAAGGATTTCAAAAGGACGGCCTTTGGCCAATTTTATCAATATCGAGTCGGATGATAAAGTGCGGGCGGTGATCAACGTGACCGACCTGAAGAACGAAGACTACATCAACAATAATTACATTGTGATGTGTACTCGGCAGGGAACGATCAAGAAGACTATGCTCGAAGCCTTCTCCCGCCCGCGTCAGAACGGTATCATTGCCATTACGATTGATGAAGATGACCAACTGATCGGGGTCTGTATGACCAACGGGGATAATGATATTGTGATTGCGTCGAGTGCCGGGAAAGCGGTTCGGTTCCACGAAAGTCGGGTTCGTCCGATGGGTCGTACGGCGGCCGGAGTTCGGGGGATTTCGCTGGATGAAGAAGATACAACCGATCATGTGGTCGGGATGGTATGCATCGACTCGCAGCAGGCTCAACTCCTGGTCGTATCCGAGAAAGGATACGGCAAACGTTCCGAAATCGATGAGTACCGCATTACCAACCGGGGCGCCAAAGGGGTAGGTACGCTGAAGGTCACCGAGAAGGTTGGTCGGCTGGTCGCGATTCTTGACGTGGAAGATGCCGACGATCTGATGATCATTAATAAATCGGGGATTGCCATTCGGACCCCGGTAGCCGAGATCAGTGTTATAGGCCGAAACACCCAGGGTGTCCGGCTGATTAGTCTGCGCGATGGGGACGAAATCTCGTCAGTAACCAAAATTAAGCAGGAAGAGGTTGAGGACGATAGTGCCGGTGCCACTGATTCTGAAATGCCTGTGAGCGAATAACGACGGATAAGTACGTCAAAAAGAGTAAATTGAGCCGCCTGTATTGATGTGATAATCAAACAGGCGGCTCAAACAATTTAGAACCTGTCATGCTTATACAGACAGATTCCGTAATTTCGTTTCTGAAATAATAACACAACCCCGATTTACACATGAAACAAGTTCTGGTAATTCTCCTCGCGTGCAGCCTGACATCGGTAGGCGTTCGCGCCCAGCAGGGCAATGCCGTTGATGCAGCTATGCTGGATAACCTTAAAAAAGAGAAGGAAAAAAGTGACAAGGATATAACCGATGCTAAAGCAGGAGCGAAGGCCAGCACCTGGATGGATCGTGCAAAAACGTATCAGAATATTGCGGCAGGTGGCAACATTAAAATCGATTCGGCGGCAGCCACAACCGCTTATGAAGCGTACAAAAAAGTAATTGAGCTGGACAAGGACAAAAAGGGTGGTCCTGGAAAACTAGCGAAGGAAGCGGAGGAGGCACTGAAAAGCCCGAACCTGTACAGTGCTTTTATGCAGCAGGGGGTAGCTAAGTTCCAGTCTAAGAATTTCCCGGATGCGATCAAGGCGATGTCGATGGCGGGAGAGATCAATCCAAAAGATACGCTGGCTCCTTTATACACCGCTATTGCCGCTCAGCAGGTAAAGGATAATGCAACGGCCAAAACCCAACTGGAAAAGTATATTGCCGGAGGTGGGAAAGATGCGGCCATCTATGGATCGCTGGCCATGTTGTATAGTGCCGATAACGAAGTGGATAAGGCGATAGCAGCATTGGACAAAGGGATTGCCCTGGCTCCAGCCAATAAGGACCTGGCCAATGAAAAGATCAACATCATGTTGCGTACCAACCGCATGGATGAAGCCATTGCCAGCATGAAGCAGATGATCGAGAAAGATCCAAATAACGTCCAGAATCTGGTCAATCTGTCGATTGTATACAACAACATCGGTCGCAAAGCGGACGAGGATGCCAAGAAGCTGGAGGGAACAACCAAAAAATCAGGGAACAGTGCCAAGCAATTAGCCGATGCGAAAAGTATTGTGGATGCATATAATGCTGAAATAACCCGGTTAACGGCGGCCATCAAGAAGTCACCCAAGCCTGAGTTGAAACGGCAATTAGCCGACGTGCAGAGTAAACTGGCTGCGCAGAAAACGGAAGTGACCCGTCTGGAAGGTGAGGCAAAAGAAGCCGCTGCCAATGCCGCTGCTAATGCAGGGAATGAAAGCAAGCTGGCAGAGCTTAAGAAGGTAGTAGCTGACAATAAAGCGCTGGAAAAACAATACCTTGAAAAAGCTCTGGCTGTCGATGCGAATAACTACGACGCTAATTTCAACATGGCGGTCTGGTTGTTCAATGATGCGGTAAACCTGAAAAATACCGTTGATAAAATGGACATGGCTGAGTACAATAAAAACGGTAAAGAAATGGATGGCCGGGTCTGTGGCAAATTCAGAGCTGCGCTTCCATATTTCCAGAAAGCCAAGTCGATTAAAGACGAAGCTGAGGTAACAGAAAACCTGACGAATACAGAAAATATTCTGAAGCAGTATGAAGAGAAAAAGATTACCTGCATCGAAAGCAAGTAATCGGATAGGGTCGGTAGAAAAGCTGCCGACCCTATTTAAAGCTATTTTTACTTAACATAATATAAATTATACAACAAAAGAAGCTCTTTAATCCACACACTTATCAACACGTTATCCACGTGGAACAGTAAAGTATTGCTTTACAAGGAGTTAGGTTAATACTAGCAAAAAAAAGGTCGTTTCGAGCGTAGAAAGGGGTTTTTTATCCAAGCCTATCTTATAATCGATGCTAAATCTGATCCATAATTGAATCGAATAAAAGCGATGAAGAGGCTAATCAATTATTCCTCTGGCTTCAATAAATCGTTAACAGCCGCAAGCCAAGCCAGTGCTTGGCTAAAACATAAAATGGCAACCAACTAGTTAGTAGCTATGTAGTAAAATCTAAGAAGCCGATCATTAAGAGCAATTGACCTGGCACGAACTCTAACAAATTAGAAACTCAATAGCAACAAATGATGAGCGACAAATGATGTTGGTTTTGGTTTCTTTCCATGAACACTGACGCTGGTGTCCGGTACCTAGACTGATGAGGTCGTTGTTAATTATAGTACTGAAAATACCTGGTTAAACCTGCTCGTAAGTCATTCCCGGTTTGGTAATTTGGCAAATAAACATCCGCCCTTCGGCCCGGGTAGATAGTATCCAAAGCTCGCCCTTTACTCTCCCAACTGATGACGATCTCATGCCCTATTAATGTAGATTGGCCGATGATCGACTGCATTGCTGGATTGGTTAGCCAATGGCCTAATTGAGGCCGCCATACCGGCCAAAAAGAATCAATTAGTAATTAGCGACTGATTGACGAGAATTTGTACAAGGATCGCAACAAGGTGGAGCGGGACTTCAACAAGCAAAAGCAACACCGGCGAGTCGTAACTCGCTATGAGATGACAGCGATCAGTTTGGTTGGGTTCATTTATCTGGCCTCTGTCTTGTCAACACACCCTAAGCGGAAGGAGTATATTCTCGGAATGATCCGTCCGTATAAAAGATCAGTATCCGTTCTACTTTCTTATCGGACGCCACAGACATGGGTGTATTAGATTCCGTAACTGAACCAGGATTTGACAGGTCGGCTACTGGAGTGGAAGGTCCAGCGTGATTAACGGGGGGAATCTCATTGCGTTGAGTACGGACGGATGGCTGGCTGTTATAGGAATAAAAAGCTGGTTGACCAGTGACGGGGCGCTCAGTAGCTGGCCTGACTTGATTCCCATTTCGATTCCCATAGGTAGAGGACATGGGTGTGGGTGCCGATCCATAGGCCTCCTCCTCCATGATCCATTCATAGCCAAGTTCAGGAAAGCGACGAATTATTTTTTGGATAATGTCAAAGCTGGGACGGTTTCTACCAGAAAGGATATGAGAAATACTAGATCGCTGAACACCAATCTCATCGGCAAAATAAGATGGGGTTAGGTTCTTATCGATAAGGATCTGTTTAATCTTGTCATTTATGCTCATATCGCTCATTGGGTATACCCTAGTTGAATGCTGTAACGTGTTACAAATATATTATTAAATAAGTAATAACCTGATTGTAATTGATATTTTACAAAAATAAAGCCGCACTATAAGTGCGGCTTTTGTCAATTTGATTTATGTAAATAATTGTTAAATGTTAACTATGTTTACATTGGCTTTTGTTTATTGTAATTAACAAGAAACAAATTTACCAATCTATACAGAAACATTATTCTCACGCAACGCATCGTTCAGCGAAGTTTTTAAATCAGTGGATGGCTTACGCTGACCAATGATAATCGCGCAGGGAACGTGGAAATCTCCAGCCGGAAACTTTTTAGTATAACTGCCTGGAATCACTACAGAATTAGCAGGAACGAATCCTTTATATTCTATCGGGCTATCCCCTGTTACGTCAATGATCTTCGATGAACCAGTAATGGTAACACCTGCTCCTAAAACAGCCTGTTTACCAATATGAGCCCCTTCTACGACGATACATCGGGAACCGATAAAAGCACCATCCTCAATAATAACTGGTGCAGCCTGGGGCGGCTCCAGTACGCCACCAATACCAACTCCCCCACTGAGATGAACATCTTTCCCAATTTGAGCACAACTTCCTACAGTTGCCCAAGTGTCGACCATTGTCCGTTCATCTACGTAGGCACCAATATTTACGTATGAAGGCATCAGTATAACACCCGGTGCCTGATAAGATCCATAGCGGGCTACAGCAGGTGGAACAACCCGTACTTTAGCTTCGGCAAAATTCGTCTTTAACGGAATCTTGTCATTAAAGGCAAAAATACCTACTTCCTGAGGAGCCATTTGCTGACTAATAAAGTAGAGTAAAATGGCCTTTTTGACCCACTCATTTACCGTCCATTCTTCTCCCTCGGCTTTAGGTGGAGCGGCTACTCGTAACTCCCCCCTATCTAATTTTTTTATTACCTCCCGAATAAGGTCGGTTGATTCCGGATTAGCTAATAGCTCACGATTAGCCCATATACGTTCAATTTCAGCAGTCATTAAATAAAGTAATTGTTTATTAATAGGGTTATAAATAACTGATATACAGTTTTTTATGAAACAAGACCAAATATTATATTGTCTTACATCAATAATACAAAGGCTATATCTTCTCTGAATTCAAAGGTAAGAAGAAGGCGTGTATAGTTGAAACATATACCCAAATTTTTTCAATGAGTATGGTTTCAGCCAAGCACCTGCTTGGCCTTTGGATGCTGCATATAATAACTATTATATTAGCGATATTCATATATAGCCAAGCAATAGCTTGGCTGAAACACGAATACCATTATACTGTTTTACCACCTCTATAAAGGAACTTTGACACTGTATTACAGATAACAGTCGCTATGACATTAGAGGTAAGAAAATATCTATTTCATTAAATAATCTACAATATTCATGCCGTAGAAGGAATTGTGGTTAGCAGGAATCAATTTAAAAGGTATTTGCTGATGAGCTTGTACTGATAAAGTAATGTAGACAGTGTAGGCTTTTGAATCTTTAACAGGGATATGATGGTTACTGGGTTTATACCACTTTAAAAAGATGTTAGGAGAATTTGTTTGTCTAACAAATAAAACTTTTCGAGAAAATAGAGTAATCCAGTGATCGAGATAACACATATTTTAAAAGACGACAGTATTTCTGTATCTACGTGCTAAAATAATTTTTAAGAAGCTGATGAATGGGTTATTAGTATAACGCTTTAAGCTTCTCTCCTATCTTTAAATACTAATTACTTATTATAAAGGCCTTATGGAACTTATTTAGTAATTAGTATAGTATTTACTAATATATTTAGCAACAATTGAAGAAATTACAAAATATTTTAGTAAAATAATAGTATTATACTACCTGTTTTGGCAAAATAAGCACGTTTAACTAGAAAAAATGGCATAATGCTAATAATAATACTAATTTTTTAACAAATTATAGGGTTTTGCTAAAATATTCCTTTAAAAATACTAAATATCTTTACTAATGATTGTCCTTTGCTTCACTTATCTCCTTCTAGCTATCGGCATATTAAATCAGTATATTTGGCCCCGAAAACAAACCAATTTTCTCTGTACATGAAAAAAATACGCGTTGCTATTAATGGCTTCGGTCGTATCGGACGGTTATCGTTCAGACGGCTTCTGGAAAAGGAAAACATCGAAGTTGTCGCTATTAACGATTTAACTGATAATGCGACCCTGGCCCATCTGCTAAAATATGATTCCGTCCATGGAAAATTCACGGGTGAAGTCTCTTCCGATAGTGAAAGCTTAACAGTAAACGGACAGCGTATTCATGCGTATGCCGAACGGGATCCTAAAAATCTCCCCTGGAACGAACTAGAAATCGATGTCGTACTCGAATCGACCGGGCGGTTCGTCGATGAGGCCGGAGCCGGTATGCACTTACAGGCGGGGGCTAAAAAAGTTGTTATTTCCGCTCCTGCCAAAGGGAATATACCCACCGTAGTATTAGGGGTTAATGATGACACCCTGACAGGTAGTGAAACAATCATTTCGAACGCTTCGTGTACCACAAACTGCCTGGCTCCAATGGCTAAAGTACTCGATGATGTATTTGGCATCGAAAAAGGGTACATGACCACCATTCACGCCTACACCGCTGACCAAAACTTACAGGATGCTCCCCATTCTGATTTGCGTCGGGCTCGGGCAGCAGCCCTCTCTATCGTACCAACCTCTACTGGTGCGGCTAAAGCGGTAGGGCTGGTATTGCCTCAATTAAAAGGTAAGCTAGATGGAAATGCTCTTCGGGTACCCACCCCAGATGGCTCGCTCACTGACCTAACGGTTATTTTGAAAAAGGCAGCTACCATTGAGGAAATTAATAATGCGATCAAAGAAGCATCGGAAACCTCACTAAAGGGAATTCTAGAATATACGACCGATCAAATCGTTTCGATCGACATCGTTGGGAATCCTCACTCCTGCATTTTTGATTCGAAATTAACGGCTGTAAATGGTAACCTTGCAAAGGTTGTTGGCTGGTACGACAATGAGTACGGTTACTCTAGCCGGGTGGCCGATTTAATGGAGAAGCTATTTTAATATTGTAAATCAAGCTCACATAATTGACATTTATAAACTTCACCGCTTGTTTACATTTGTCTAACTTGTAAAATAGGGTGCGATTACATACGTGAATCGCACCCTATTTTACATTGTAAATAGTTAATTGTAAATCCTTTATTGTAAAACAATTCCTCATACTTTGTCTTTATACCCATGTGAATTTCGTTGAGTGGTGAATTGTAAAGGTCAGTTGTAAATTGTAAATCAATAGCTCCGCTTTCTTTAACCTGCTCTAAACTATACGCGAATAATTCTGGATTATCCGTTTTTAAATGCAAGGTCCCACCAGGAGTTAAAAGTTGTTTATACATCGCTAAAAAACGCGGATGCGTCAGGCGATGCTTCTCTTGTTTAGGCCGGGGTTGTGGATCAGGAAATGTGATCCAGATTTCAGCTACCTCACCTGCGGCAAAAAATTCCTGCAGAAAATTTATATCGGTTCGTAGAAATGCGACATTCGATAAACCCAGCAGTTGGGCAGCTTTCGAACCACGCGCGATCCGATCCCCTTTAATATCTACCCCGATAAAATTGGTTGTCGGAAAAGCCTGCCCCAACCCTACCGTATACTCTCCCTTGCCACAGGCCAGTTCCAACACAATGGGATGATCATTGCCAAAATATTCCGATCGCCAGTTTCCACGAATCGTTTTATAGAGTGTTTTTCCAGCTTCAATTACATTTGAACTTTCGGCATTTTGTATAAACCGATGCGTTTTTCGTCGTGTCACAGAACTAAAAAAATTAAGGCCGCCAAAGCAGCCATTGATTGAAATAAAATACAGTAGTATGTGGACTGGAAAATCCAGCAAAAGCAGGGTGAATCTTAGTAAAAACAACACATGCTGTAGTACGCAGCGTACAGATTCTCCCCGGTTAAATAAGAGCTTACAGCTTAGCTTCTGGGTAAACTTTTTTATGCTGAGTAACCAGAGTAGAATATTGTTGAGGGGTGAGGATCGACTTATAGGCAAGCACCTTCTCATTCTCTACCCCAACGGCTAAGGTACGCAGTCGGGCCTGGTTCATGCCCGTTGCCTTCAACTGCTTAACCCCGTTATTAAATTTAACCACCGCAGCGGTAATAATTTCTTTGGCTTTGGGTAGTTGCTGATCGGTTAATTTCAGCCGTTGTTTATCGGCCTTGATAACCGATTTGATGATCATGCCGACTGTGGCGCCGTTATTAAGAAACACGAATTTTTCGTTCTCAACAGCGGGCGTCTGGGCAAAAAGGTTGGTCGAGAGAATCAACCAAAGCATTAGCAAAACAGCAATGGATTTCATAAGCAAAAACAGTTCTTTAGCAAAACGATCCTAGATCGGTCAATTCGGCAATGGTATAGTTGCTTCCTGTAATCAGGATAAGGTCCCCACCGGACGATTCCTGCAGGGCGGCCGCCAGGGCCAGATTCACATCGGCATACGCTTTACCTACTCGCCCAACCGCAGCCGCTTCACTCTGTAGCACCTCAGCTGACAGGGACCGGGGTGTATGAGCCTGACAAAAATAATAGACGGCTGACGGAGGTAAAACCGCCAGAACTTTCTCCCGGTCTTTATCCGCCACTACCCCAATCACGATCCGTAATGTATCGAACGGGAAACTCCGAATCGTTTCAAACAGGGCTTCCAGTCCAGGCTGATTATGGGCAGTATCGGCAATAACCCGGGGCTGCTCACGTATGGTTTGAAACCGCCCCTTTAATCCGGTCAGTTCTGTGACCGCCCGAAGGGCTTTCTGGATGGCGTCAACGGATACGGGCCATTCAGCTTGCAGCGTCGAAACGGCGGCTAACGCCGTCGGCAGATTACGCAACTGGTAAGCCCCCAGTAAATCCAGGGTATAGACTTCCGGGCGTTCGTCGCTTGAAGTCCGTACGGCTACCCGTCGATACCCCTGCAGAATCCCAAGATCAGTTATCACATATTCCTGATCGGCAAATACCAGGGGGGCTTGTTGCTGACGAGCGGTTTGGGTGAACACAGACTCCGTATCGGGATGGGTCTCCCCAATCACGACAGGTACACCCGGTTTAATAATTCCCGCTTTTTCTCCGGCAATCTGGGGTAATGTATCCCCCAGAATATCCGTGTGGTCGTACCCAATGTTGGTGATGACCGACACCCGTGGGGTAATCACATTCGTTGAATCGAGCCGTCCACCCAGGCCGACTTCGATAATCGCCAGATCGACCTGCTGCCGAGCGAAATAAGCAAAGGCCATGGCCACGGTCACCTCGAAAAACGAGGGTTCAATGGATTCAATCAACGCCTGATTCTGCGCAACGAACCTGGCTACTTCAGCGTCTGGAATGGGTTGCCCGTTGATCCGGATGCGCTCGGTGAACGATTGCAGATGGGGAGACGTGTATAAACCAACCCGGTAACCCGCCGACTGGTAAATAGCCGCCAGCATGTGCGACGTACTGCCTTTGCCGTTGGTACCCCCAACGTGTATACTCCGAAACTGCTGATGCGGATTGCCGAGGGCTTCGCAAAGGGCCAGGGTATTACCCAGACCGGGTTTAAGGGCTTTGGGACCGATCCGGTGAAAAACCGGGAGCCGACTATACAAGTAGTCGATCGCTTCCGTGTACTGCATTAATCTCTTGCCTTAATGATAAAGGTAATGGTTCCGGTCGAGGTGGGGGGCGTAGAGCCTCCCTTGGGCCGTAACCGGAGCCGTTGAACGGCTTTCCGATACTGCTCGGCTACCGATGGGCTTACGGTCGATTGCTGTTGCTGCACCCGGATGATTTCGCCATCACCATCGACGGTAATTTTGAATACGATCTTTCCGGTTTCGTCCGAATCGTCGTTGACTGCCGGCCGACTGGCCATCGCCCATCCGGATACATCGAAAGCCACGCCGGTTGCTGCTCCACCTGGAGTGCCGTAAAATTCTTTGGCGTTGATCTTTCCGTTTGGATTCCCCTTATCCCCTACACCGCTGGCGTCGTCACCATTGTTGTTACCGCCCGTTCCGGCTGCTTTACCAACCGTACCGTTCGACCCACCACCATTCGATCCACCGCCACCGGACGATTTTTTAAACAGCGCATCCGTATTGATGGTCTCTACTTTTTTTGCGGGAGCTGGTGGAACCGGCCGTTCTACCGGGGCCGTATTCTTCGGACTTTCCACTCGTTTGGGTTCGGGCCGCTCTGGGGTCGTAACCGGACTTTCGGCTTTACTGACAATTAGGGGTTTCTCTGTAGCGGTCTTTGCCGGTTTAGCCTCCTCCACCTTAGGACTTGGGGTAGCCTTTACTTTTTCAATAGGCGGGGTTGGATTGATTTTAGGCGGTCCGACGGTTCGGTTCGGGCGTTTCTCGGCCGGCTTCACATCCTCCTCCCTCGGCGAATCCGACGCTTTATTGTAGGTTTGAATCCGCCCGCTGCCCCGCGCATCGGTACCAAAATTCACTTCCACGAACTGAATGGGGGGCGGGTTCGGGATGGTCTGCGTAAGCTTCACCAGCAGGAGCAGGATGATCAGCAGGACGTTGATCACAACGGCTCCGGCTAGGGATTTGACCCGAATTTCGTCTTCGTTTTCGAATGTAATGCGGTTCATGGCTAACTTGTTGGGCTAATTCGGGATCTGATCGGTTCAGATGCGTTACAACCTCATGTGTGGGTTTATAACGCAGAAACCAAGCACATCGTTTATGCAAGATGAATCTGTAGGTTGTAAACAGAACAAAGTAACATAAATTCTCCGATACAAAGCCCGTCAGGACATCTGCTTTCCATGTATGTTTGTAATTCGGGGGGATAAACCCTCATTTTGTGTCGACAGTCCATTTCTGTAAATCATTCGTGTACCATGCCCGTCCTTCAACCCATCGTCAACATCGCTGAACTGCTCCATCAAAAAGGGATTTCCGATGTTGTCGTTTCGCCGGGCTCCCGTTCCGCTCCGTTAACCCTGGCCGTTGCCCGGCACCCCCAGTTGCAGGTTCGGGTCATGGCCGACGAACGTTCGGCGGGATTCGTCGCTCTGGGGATTGCCCAGCAGACTCGTAATCCGGTAGCCGTGATCTGTACCTCAGGCAGTGCCGTCTATAACCTCGCCCCCGCCGTCGCCGAAGCGTTTTTTCAACAGGTCCCCCTCCTGCTCCTTACGGCCGACCGGCCACACGAATGGCTGCATCAGCAGGATGGTCAAACGATCGATCAGATCGGGATTTTCGGCAATCAGGTAAAACGAAGCTATGACCTTCCCGCCGATTATACTCATTCGGATGCCCGCTGGGCCATTGAACGATCGCTCAACGAAGCCATCACCCTCTGCCGGCTGGAACCGGCCGGGCCGGTTCATATCAATGTCCCGCTGCGGGAACCCTTTTACCCAAAAGCGGACGAATCATTCACCTTTGAGCGGGTACGGCGTATTGAGACGTTACCAGCCACACCCACCCTGGCCCCCGACACCTGGCATCGGTTACAGCAAGAGTGGGAACAAAGTAGCCGAATTTTGATAGCGGTGGGCCAATTCCCCTACACGCCCGCTTTAGGGTCGATTCTGAATCGGATTACTGACGAATGGGGAATACCCGTAGTTGGCGAGATCATCAGCAACCTGCACGCCAACGGTGCTTTCATCACCCATACCGATACGATGATGGCGAGTCTGGATGAGCAGCAGGCCAATGCACTCCGTCCGGATCTGCTCATTACCCTCGGCGGTTCGTTTCTGACCCGAAACCTGAAAACCTTTTTTCGAACCTATCCTGCTCACAGACACTGGCATATTCAACTGACAATTGATCGGATTACCGATGCCTTTCAGAGCCTGACAACCCTTATTCCCAGTGACCCAATAGCTTTTCTGGAAAAATTATTCGCGGATCTTGATTACCAGCGGTTCTTACAGGGGGATGATGATGACGACGAGCGGCCGTTTTTAAACCAATGGCAGGCACACGACCGACAGGCTGCCAGATACGTACAACACATGCTGGCTCAACCCGATCAACCCCTAACCGACTGGTCGGCCGTGCAAACCGTGCTGGAGCAACTCCCCCGGAATTCAGGCCTCCACCTGGCCAATAGCATGCCTGTACGCTATGCCAATCTTTGTGGTCTGACCGAACAACAGGCCATCCAGGTATCGGCCAACCGGGGCGTAAGCGGCATTGACGGGTGCCTGAGTACGGCCTTAGGGGCTGCTCTCAAAACTGACCAGATCGTTACCCTGCTCATTGGCGATGTTGCCTTTTTTTACGACCGAAACGCCCTCTGGTCGGCCACTATTCCCACCAACCTGCGGATTATCCTTCTTAATAATGACAGCGGGCACATCTTTCGCATTATCGACGGTCCCAGCCGACAACCCGAGCTGGAAACGTATTTCGAGACGCCCCATGGATACACGGCCCGGAATACGGCTGCCGACGCTGGACTCCTTTACGAACAGGTCGATACCCGGGAACGGTTAGCATCGCTCCTACCCGATTTTTTCAGCATGGGTCATCAGGCAAAACTGCTGGAAATTGCAACGGATAAGCAGGCCAATCAGGCGCAGTTCATAACGTACAAGAATCAGCTTGCCAGTAAACTAAAACTGTAGTTATAGTTAAAATATAAATTCCCCTCTTCGAAAGTTTGTTATCATGTACATCCCTCAAGACCGTCGGTATCCCATCGGCCCATTCAATCCGCAAGACCACTACTCCTCTGATGACCTGAACACGATTCTGGCGCGCATAGACGACAGTCCTGCCCAATATAGGGCCCTTGCCGCTACCCTCAGCCCCGACGACCTATCCAAAACGTATCGGGAAGGAAGCTGGACCGTACAGCAATTGATCCATCACGTAGCCGATATTCAATGCCTGCATTTTTTTCGGATGAAAAAGGCGTTGACCGAATCGGACTATACAACCGTAACCCTGATCGATATGGATGCCTGGGTAAACACCCCGGACGCCACCACAGCCCCCATCGACGATTCGATACGGTTGCTCGAAGGTATCACTCCGCGCTATGTACGGCTGGGTCAATCGTTGACGGATGCACAACGGGCTATTCAGTATTACCATCCAATCCGTCAGTATTGGGTGAATCAGGCCCAGGCACTCGCCATGTCGGCCTGGCACCTTGAGCATCACCTCGCTCATATCCGGCTGGCGCTGGATTAACGGCCTATACAACTGGAGCGATCAGCACCGCCCCGCCCTGGCAGGATGATGAACCTGACTTGGTCAGTGACCACGGCTTAACCAAATGATTTTGACCCGCATCCAAACGTAGTAGGCGCTTTACGTAGGCACTAAATACAACTGGTAATTTTAACCGCAACGGAAAAAGCTAGTTCATGGAGTCCGACTGATACCTAATTTCTTCATTTTCGATTCGAGCGTTGTAGGAATCACATCCAGAATGGCCGCTGCTCCATTTTTGCCACTTACTTTCCAACGGGTCATTTCCAGAATCGACAGGATATGCATCCGTTCGCATTCTTCCAGGGTCACAGGACCTATTTTCTTGTCGAGCGTGGTCCGGCGCGTGAGCCAGTCACCTAGTTCGAGTTTGCGGCCCGACGAAATAATGAGCGACCGCTCAACGATGTTTTCCAGCTCGCGAATGTTGCCCGGCCAGTTATACGACATCAGGGCATCGATCACATCCTGACTGATGATGTCAATTCGGCGACCAATACCAGGGCCGTGTTTGGCGCAGAAATGCTGCACCAGCAGGGGAATATCTTCTTTTCGGTCGCGTAGAGGCAAGCTCTGGATCGGAAATACGTTCAGTCGGTAAAACAAGTCCTCCCGAAAGCGCCCTTCCAGGATTTCTTTTTCCAGGTCCCGGTTGGTAGCGGCAATAACCCGAACATTTACTTTCAGCGTTTTGCTGCCCCCCACCCGTTCAAACTCACCTTCCTGCAATACCCGGAGCAGCTTTGCCTGAAGTTCGATGGGCATTTCGCCAATCTCGTCCAGAAAAATAGTACCGCCATCGGCCAGCTCGAACCGACCAATCTTCTGACCCGTTGCGCCCGTAAATGCCCCTTTCTCGTGCCCAAACAACTCACTTTCGATCAGGGTAGCGGGCAGCACAGCGCAATTGATCTTGACCAGCGACCGATTCCGCCTACCGCTCAGGTTGTGTACGGCACGGGCCAGTAACTCCTTGCCCGTTCCCGACTCGCCCAGAATCAGCACAGATGTGTTGGTCGGGGCTACCTGCTCCACCTGTCGCAGCACTTTCCGAAATGGTTTGCACTGGGTAACAATTTCCTCAAAATTACTGCTCGATTTAATCTCTTCCCGCAGGTAGGTATTCTCAGCCTGAAGTTGATTCGTAAGCTGTTCTACTTCGGCCAGAGCTTTGGACAGGGCTTCGGTTCGTTCGGCCACACGTTGCTCAAGGCGTTGGTTCGCTTCCAGCAACTCCAGGCGCAACCGGCGAATACTCAGGTGCGTATGAATGCGCGAAAGAACCTCCTGAAGCTGGAAAGGCTTGGTAATGTAGTCGACAGCGCCCATATTGAAGCCATTGACCTTGTCGATAGTTTCGGACAGGGCCGTCATGAATATGACAGGTACATCGCGGGTTTGGGGGTCAAACTTTAACCGTCGGCAGGTTTCAAACCCATCCATACCGGGCATCATCACATCCAGCAGGACAAGATCAGGCTGGGCATAGCGTATCTGTTCGATAGCACTTTTACCATCCCGTTCTACCAGTACTTTATACCCATGGCTGCTCAGGGTTTCGAAAAGGATACTAATGTTGTTGGGTGTATCGTCAACAATCAGAATATTGGCAGGTATACGGTCAGACTCATTTATCATCGGTTTCCAGGCAAGTTTTAAGGTACAGTCGGATTTGCTTTGTGTCAAATACATTAGCCATGGCTCGAACTTTTCGGGCAAACGGGGCATACGCCGGATCAAGGTCTTCGATCAGCCGGAGTTGGGTCATAATTCCCTGAATATCGCCCGTCATGGCCAGACTGTGCAGTGTTTGTAAATAAGCACCGGGCGGTAACAGGCAGGGTTCATCGAGCTTACTCTTACCTACTAGATCAAGCGAAGATGGCTCAGTACTATTGTTCCATGTTGCATTCTCCAGCCCTTCGACGTGGGTAATCGTCAAGAGTTTATTGATCAGGGTCAGCAGATTTGCGCCACTTTCCTGAATCACCCGAACGCCTTTTTGCTGGCTTTCATTCAGAGATGTGTCCTGTTGCAGCAGTTGCGCAAAACCCAGAATTCCGTTGAGCGGTGTGCGAAGTTCGTGGCTCATATTGGCCAGAAATTCGCTTTTGGCCCGACTGGCCGTTTCGGCGGTTTCTTTGGCAGCCCTCAAATCAACGGCCTGACGTTCAAGGGCTTCGTTTTGCTGGACCACCTGAACCGTTCGGGCCTGTACCAATAGTTCGAGTTTTGTTTTTTCGTTGGCCAGGTGGCGCGTGTAGAACCGAATAATCCCGATAATACTCAGGGCAGCAGTAAAGATATAGATCAGATAAGCCAGTTTCGTCTGATACCAGGGAGGCAACACCACAAACACATAGGCGCTTTCCCGACTGAATTGCCCATAGGGATTCCGTGCCCGTACGAAAAACGTGTACATGCCAGCTGGTAAGTTGGTGTATTCTTTTTTTGTTTCTTTTGTCCATTTCGACCAGTTTGTATCGTCCATCATCAGGCCATGCCCCATCAACCGATACTGATAGTCATTACCCCCTTCCCCTACGTAACTACCGGCAGCAAACTGAAAGGCGATAGCCCGGTCGGTATAGATGAGTTGAATGCCGGATTTTGGAGTTACTAAGGGCAAAAGGGAGTCGGACTGCGTAAGGCGGATACTTCGTAAAATGGTTCCAAACGTTGTTGAGGGTTGTTTGTGGTCGCCCTTGTAACGGTATAAAGCCTCGTCGTTGCCGATCCAGACCGTACCATTCGCTTCGGGTAAAATGGCAAATCCACTTCGCTGAATCGGCAACAGACTCAAACTGTCGTAGGCAAACGCTCCATTGCCCCGATGCCGCAAAACGCCCAGTGGATTGGCAAACCAGAAGGTACGCTGCCGGTCCTGCGCCAAAATGGGTGATCCGGCTTTGGGACTGCGAAAGAGCGGAGCAAACCGGGCATCTTCGTCGAACCGGTCGGCACGGGCCGAATAGCGATAGATCCGGTTTTTGGTCGTAAAAAAAAGCCCATCCGGCGTTGAGATGACGTAATTCCAGACGAGCAGATCTAATCCTTTCGCTCGTCCATAATGCCGAATAGGTGCATTTAACCGAATACCGTCCGACAGATCGACGTAAAAAAAGCCCTGAAGGTGCGTACCAATCCAGAGATTGCCTTTCTCATCGGGAACAATAGACCAGCATTCGCCCGAAATGCCTTGCAGCTTGCCTACCCATTTCCAGATGCCGCGTTGATAGCGTAAGACATTGACCCCATCGAACATGGCCGCAAACACAACCGTTGTATCGACCTTTGACCGCGTCAGAGCATAGGCCATCCCCCCCGGAATAGCCACCGTTTGCTGCAAAATTCCATCCCGAACCAGCAATACCGCATCCATTGATCCGACCAGCAAATCCTGCCGAAACGAGAGCATATCCCAGCAGGGCGATTCTGAGCCACGTATGTTCCGAAACAAGCCGGTTTGTTTATCCAGATACGCCAGCCCCGAATTGGTGCCCACATAGAGTTGCTGCTGGTGTCGATAGATATCCCAGACTGTAGCCCGGATGTTCTGATTCTCGCCAAAGCGGGAGATGGGATTATTGATTTCCAGTTTGTCGATTCCATTGGCCAGCCCGGCCCAAAGCGTTTGCTGATGGTCAATAAACAGGCTATGAACCCGATTTTTTGTCAGCCCCATTTGCTCATCGATACGCTGGACGAGTCGCCCGCTGGCGTCCAGAATTCGGATACCTCCCCGCAGGCTGGCAATGGCGTAGTGGAAGGTTCCGGTGACCGAATCGGTCACCGCAATAGCCTGAGAAATATCACTTTGCCGAAGCCAGTTAGCCTCTGCCGTACTCAATTGCGTAATTGATGTAGGAACGGGGTATTTATGCAAAAACGAAGCGTCGTAAATCCAAAGTCCGTGTTGCTGGGTTACCAGAAGTAATTTCTGGTGTTGGTAGGGCAGAATAGCTTGAATCGGCCTGGTCGCCAGCGATGCTCCACCAGGTACGAGCGTACATAGTCCAGTGGCGTCCAGTTGCACCAGGCCAATACCCTCATCCTGAACCAGCAGCGTTCGTTGGGCATAATGCGCCAGCCTGAACTGCCGTTTGGGATACCATACCCGCATCGGTTGGTGCGGTCGATACCGGATAATTTTCTCGAACGTGCAGAAATAGACCCCGTCGGGTGTGCAATACAATCGCCATACAGGGGCTACGTGTCGATCCAAAGTGGGGAGAAGACTCGCTAACGATACATACTGCATTCGACCGGTTGGAGTAGCTTTCAGATAGCCGAAATCCGATTGAGTCCCTACGTAAACTGTACCCTTCTGGTCGACATCCAACGACCTGACCGTCAGTCCCGGCACCTCAATAAGTTGCCAGGATGCTCCATCGTATTCGAGCAGCCCATTGTAATTGCTAACGTAAAGAATACCCCGCTTATCCTGAACGATGGCTCGGTTTTCGGGGTGTGTCTGATAGTCTTTAGGACTAAAATGCGCCATCAATGGGCTACCCATTTCCTGTCCGATGGCAGGCAGACTCATTAGCAAGCCGACGACATAAGGCAGCAATTTACAGTTCATGGCTTAACGATTGAGTAGGTGATGTCAGGAAGAAGAGGAAGGTAGTCAAGCGGATAAACTGTCTTTCAAATAGTCGCGCATGCGTTTCATATCGAACTGACGGGCCATGTCCCGAATAATCTGAATAAAGTCGTCCCATGCAGGCGTGGTGGTAGCTATGGTATCCAGTCGACTCAATACTCCCTGAATGTCGCCCGTTAAGGCGGTGGCATACAGATCCTCGAGCAAATGGATGGGAGGCCGTTGGACTAAACTGGTTGGGTTGCCATGGCTACCTGGATGTTTTGCCGAAGGAGCTTCGGTATCTATGGCCGGAAAATAGGTCCAGGTTAGTTTGAGCTGGAACTGAATCACACTCAGTAGTTCATCTACGTTGACGGGTTTGGGCAGAAAATCGTCGCCCCCCGCATCCAGGCTGACCTGCTGGCTATTGAGGACACTGGCCGACAGAACAACAATTTTTACGTCCGAAAAAACGGCATCCCGCCGAAATTGCCGAACGGCCTCAAAGCCATCCATGTGAGGCATCACCAGATCCATCAGTACCAGATTGGGTAAGGTTTCGTGGGCTCGCTTCAGCGCAACGGCGCCATTTTCGGCTTCAATCGTTCGAAAACCCAGTGGTTCCAGCAGGTTTGACAGCAACGATCGGTTTTCCCAATGATCGTCCACAATCAGAATGGTTCGCCGATGACCCTCGTAGCCGTTAATCTGCTGCGGTGCCCGGCGCTCCAGATTCAACCGACGCGATACAACAACGGCCGGTAGCGGAACCGTTACCCGAAAGGAGCTGCCTTCGCCCGGTGTGCTAATGACCCGGAGCGTGCCCTGCAAGAGCGAAATGAGTTTCTCGGTTATGGTGAGGCCTAAGCCTGTTCCTTCCACAAACCGACTTTCTGCCCGAACCTGCTGAAAAGGCAGAAAAATCAGGTCCAGTTTATCGGGCGGGATGCCAATGCCGGTATCATCGACCTGAAACGTTAACTGATCATTGGGCTGTGGAATCACTTTCAGCGATACCCCCCCCCGGTCGGTAAATTTGACCGCATTGCCCAGCAGATTGATGAGCACCTGCCGCAGTTTTCGCTCATCACCAACCACCATTTCGGGAAGGCTGGCCGGCGCCTGGAAATAAAACGACAGATTCTTCTGTTCGGCCTTCACCCGAATCAGGCTGGTAATGTTGGTTACGAGTTCGTTCAGACTGAACGGTTTGTGGTCGACCTCTAGTTTCTGGGCCTCTATTTTCGACAGGTCCAGCACATCATTGATCAGTAGCAGCAGGTTTTCGGCACAGTTATGAATAATGCTGATGCCGTGCTGCTGTTGGGTAGTTAACGTCCGGTCGCGCTGAAAGAGCTGTGTATATCCCAGAATTCCGTTTAGCGGTGTTCGGAGTTCATGGCTCATATTGGCCAGAAACTCACTTTTGGCCCGGTTAGCCATCTCGGCGGCATCGCGGGCCTTCAGGTATTCCCGGGTTCGTTCAATAACGGTTGCTTCGAGTTGCTCCTGCGTCTGGCGAAGCTTTTCTTCGGCCACTTTTCGCTCAATTTCGGCACCCGACCGCGAGGCAAAAATGCGCAGTATGCTCAGGTACTTCTGCTGACTCAGGAGAGGCCGATGGTCTGAAATGGCAATGTGCCCAATAACCTGCCGGTCCCGGTCATAAATGGGCACGCCCACGTAGGACTGGATGCCCACACCCTGAGCAAAATTCAGCTCAACATCGTAGGGATAATAAAAATCGCGGCCCTGCATCACAATGCTGCAGGGTGTACCGGCCAGGTCGTACTCGATGTTTTCGTGGAGTTGCTCAAACTCTCCAAAAGCCAGCGTGCGTAGGCGCGTTTTTTCGACGTTCGCACATTCGGTGACGAGCGCAAACCGAACCTTAAGCGTTGTTGTGATGTGCTGTACCAGGCTGTGGAAAAAATCCATACCCGTTACGCCTGCTGTGCCCTCTGAAATGAGCCGCAGGGTTTCGTCGAGTTGGCTGCGCTCGGTCACATCGCGCAGAAAACAGCATAAGTACTGCTCGTTTTCGAAATAAATAAAATTGATGCCCACTTCTGCGTGCAGGATACTCCCGTCTTGCCGACGCATCCGGGTCTCGAACGTCTGGGTCTGTACGCTTTCCAGCGATTGCCATAGGCTGGCAAATTGGTCGGCACTATAGTCGATGCCAAAATCGGGAAATGTGAGCTTGCTGAGTTCGTCGATCGAATAGTTAAGCAATAACCCAGCCGCTTTATTGGCCCTATGTACCTGCCCCCGCTGGTCGATGAGCATAATGGCTTCCAGGGCCTCCTCAACCGTAAAGTGTGAGAGGTGTAAGGTTTTTTCGTCTGTGCTCACACGGTCTGCCATGACCGAATTGGATTGGGGTTTTAGAAATTTACTACAAAAATTCGGGTAACAGCCCTCAGCAAAGTCTCTCAATTTCCGTTCCGTTTATGGACATGGGGCCGATCAGAGGCTTCAGGTGGTAGGACGAGCGTTTTTTTATGAAAAATGTAAAAAAGTAGGCGATTTACAGCCCAACAAAGTCACGAAATATCCGAACAATCACGAAATATCGTGACTTTGACACGCTCTCCCTCTGGTGGCCCTTGAAAGTTTTACCGTATAGGTAGGTTAGCTAGCAAATTGTTTGGGGTGTGACTTCTGACAAAGGCGCTATACATTTGAAGCAGTCCCTATAAAGGGCCGTTTGCCGTAATTTTGAAAATGCAAAGTAAAATGACCGAAGCAAAAGAAATCTGGATAAAGGCAGGCTATGAAGTTTTTGCCATTTCGGGCGACAAAGGGCTTAAAGTCGAGACATTGGCCAGGAAGCTGACAATAAGCAAATCGTCTTTTTACCACCATTTTGCAGAGATGGAAATCTTCATTGACCATTTGCTGGCTTATCACTTAACGCAATCCGTAATCGTTGCAGAAAAAGAGGGGAAAGCTGAAAAAATAAACCCCGATTTGATTGCGATCTTGGTGGAACATAAAATCGACTTACTCTTTAACAGGCAGCTTCGCATTAAACAGGATCGTGATTCCTATAAAAAAACGCTGACAAAATCGAACGAAGTTATTGGCCAGGGGTTTGTAGAACTTTGGGCGAAAGACCTAAACGTAACCCTCACGCAGAAACAACTGGAAGGCCTATTTGTGTTGGCCCTGGAGAACTTCTTTCTTCAAATTAATTACGACAATTTGAACGCTGAATGGCTGGCGCAGTATTTCGACAATTTGAAGAAAATAGCCCAACGCTTCGACTAAGCATTGTACGGTAGCGTCTAAAATACAACCAATTGTGTGCTTACGTTTGCGAAAAGTTTTGATAATGACGCAAAAAGCTCATAAGACCTACTTAAAAAATAACGGCCAATCCATCCAATGTATTTATCAACATCCTTGTACTGCTGATTGCCGTAGGGCCTCTCTGGAAACCGGCAAATTCTTAATTTAAAACTGACTATGCAGAATACGAATTTCCTGAAAGGCTTACTTATAGCCCAAACCGTACTGTTGCTGATTTACACAGTTTTAACCTTGAAAGACCACGGTTCCGATATATTGGGCTTGTTTCTGTCCGACATTCAGGCTGTCAACTGGAACGGACAATTTAACCTCGATTTCAGTTGCTATCTATTATTGTCAGGGTTGTGGATTATGTGGCGAAACAAATTTGCAACCCCTTCCCTTGTGCTGGCTCTGGTAGCGGCCATTATCGGTATCATGCTTTTTGCCCCTTATCTCTTATACCTCATTGTTACAGAAAAGGGCAATCTGAAAAACGTATTACTCGGAACCAGATAAGTGATCTCAACCGAGACCTTTATCATAGAGGGCTAAAGTGCAAGACTTAATGTATCGAATAATGGTAAGAGTGAAGCCGGCTGAGACTGCTCGCAGAAGCGTGGCACAGCTAAGAATTAAAGCTGATTTTTAGTTACTTGTATTAGTCGTGTCACGCTTCTGCGAGCAGTCTCAGCCGTCAGGATAAATAGTATTTTGGCAAAATGTCTTATCGAACTTTTGTAGACTAAATCAAATTAGTTTGGGGAAATGTGATATGCTATTTGCTCAAAGGACTATCAGATAATGTATACTTATCAGAATAAGTCTTTGCTTGCAAAGTGTGAGTGGATAATTTCTGGGCCTTCAGAAGCGTTTCTTTCGTTCCAATATCTACCCAATATCCTTCATTGAGAGGGCCACTTATTATCTTGTATTTCATTTTTAAAGCCAATTGAATTAACTCCCACCCTTCTGTTGGCACTTTCGATGGAAGTAGCTTTATTACAGATTGATTGAAGAGATAAATACCAGCGTTTGTTTGTATTAAATATCTAGGTTTTTCAACTAAATCTGTTATTTCTCCGTCATGATTAATCATAAGAACTCCCCATGGAATTTCTATTTGGCTTTCATACGTTAACACAGTCATGTCCGCTTCTTTTGAAAAGAAATCTGATACAAATTCATATAGGTTAAAATTCGTAAAAATATCACCATTGATAACTAGAAAATTTTCATACTCCCAATCATTTTTTAATGACAATGCCCCAATACTTCCCATGGGTTTCGTTTCCTGAATGTATTTTATAGATGCTCCCCATTTACTACCATCACCTAAAAAATCAATAATCTGTTCTGAAAAATGCCCTACTGATATATAAATAGTATAAAATTCAAATGATACTAAATGTTCAACCAAATGGAGTATAACAGGCTTTCCAGCCACCTCTAATAATGACTTATGGGTATGTGCCGTTAGCGACTGTAAACGAGTTCCTTTTCCTCCAGCCATTATTATCACGTTGACTGGCAATGAGCATTTATGCTGAATTCTATTCATCTTTAGTTACGATTTTTTAGAAAATCTTTAATCGTTTCACATACCCTTATCAGTTCTACTTCGGTTATCGAAGTAGAACTAGGGGCCATAATTCCATTACTAGCTATGTAGTTAGCGTTATTAGTCTCACTAATAAAAATAGCGTCTCTAAGAGTATGTTGGGAAATCATCTTTGGCAATAAGTCTCGATTCGTTGTAACATGATCTGGCTATTGGCCAGATACAGCCAACTGACCGAAGAAGATGCTGTATGCTCATAGTCTTTGACGATTCTCCGAAAATAGTTCGTCCAGGCAATGCTTCGTTCCACTACCCATCGTTTGGCCACCGGTACAAAACCTTGGGCTGATTCAGGCCGCGACGCTTTCTCAAAATCGATACTCCAACGGTCAAGCTCTTGAGCAAACACGCCGTTG
>NZ_KB893200.1 GCF_000374025.1 Spirosoma panaciterrae DSM 21099
TAAATGCACTGTAAATTAAGTTTCTTTATATTTTAGGGCCATGAAAAAGCAACACGTAACCCTGAGCGAGGAGCATCGGAATCACCTGCGCCAACTCCTAAGCAAAGGTAGTTTGCCTGCTAAAACATTCAAACGAGCTACAGCCTTGCTGGAACTCCACGAAGGTAAAACCTTTCAAGCCGTCGCTAAGACCATAGATAGCACCTACAACACGGTTTCGGCTTGGGCTAGCAAGTACCAAACAAACCAACTAGCCTTCCTCAAGGATGCCCCCCGCAGTGGTCGACCTATGGAAATCAGTGGCCAGAGTCGGGCTAAAATAACGGCTCTGGCTTGTAGTGAATCACCGGATGGGCATAGCCAATGGTCGCTACGGCTGTTGGCCAATCGAGTCGTTGAGTTAGGGTATTGTGAGCATCTGTCTCATACCCAGGCTGGAACGATTCTGAAAAAAACGAGTTACAGCCCCATCTAAAACGGCAATGGTGTATTGGCCAGATCAACAGTGAGTACGTGTTCCGACTGGAGACCTTGCTGCTCTTATATGCGCTGGTGTACGATGGGGCCTTTCCAGTAGTCTGCTTCGATGAACGCCCGTGCTTTTTGATTGGCGAAGTGGTCGAGGGGCTTGCTTGTAGCCCGGATCAGGTAGCCAAACAGCACTATGCCTATAGTAAGCATGGGTCCTGTGTGGTGATGGGGGCGATAGAACCCTTGTCGGGTAAGCGACTGATGAAGGTCTATAGGCAGCGGACAAAAAAAGAATACACCGCATTCATGCAGGAAGTAGCAGCGGCTTACCCTGATGCGGTCAAAATCAGGCTGGTGCAGGACAACTTGAACACGCACACGCCCAACGCCTTTTATGAGTGTCTATCGGCTGGGGAAGCAGCCAAACTGGCGACTCGTTTTGAGCTTTATTATACCCCCAAGTGCGGTTCGTGGTTGAACATGATTGAGGTGGAGTTTTCGGCTTTGTCCCGTCAGTGTTTGAATCGACGGATACCCACTCAGGACGAGTTAGAAAAGCACGTGTTGATTTGGTCGGAGGAACGCAATCAGAAGCAGGTTAAGATTACCTGGCAGTTCACTGTCGACAAAGCCAGGGATACCTTGAACCGGCAGTATGTGAAGGTCAACCCAGTAAACCTAAAATATAAAGAAACTTAATTTACAGTGCATTAAATTCGCACACCCTCCCGAACGATCAGTTCATTTCGGGAGGGCTTACGGTATATGGGAACGTCAACTGACACTCTGCGCTTCGACTACCGCAATGGCAACCATATTGGCAATTTCCCGCTCCGACGAACCCAGTTGCAGTACATACACGGGTTTGCGCATTCCGAGCAGGATGGGGCCGATGGCATCGAAACCAACTGATCTTGGGCCTGCTGCTTCGCGCATTAGGTTGTAAGCAATGTTGGCGGCCGATAAATTGGGGAAAATCAGGGTGTTGGCGCCTTCGTCAACCAGCTTGCTGAGTGGGTAATTTTGTCGGAGCAGGTCGACGTTGAAAGCCAGGTGCGCCTGCATAGCGCCATCCACAACCATATCGGGGTGTTTGCGATGCAGCAGATCGGCGGCCAGTTGCATTTTATCGGCATCTTCACCCTTGGCACTGCCGAAGTTGGCATACGTGACCAGCGCAATGCGGGGTTTAATATTGAATCGTTCCACGGCCCGCGCGGTTAGTTCCGTAATTTCTACGATTTCTTCGGCAGTAGGATTCATGTTGACCGTCGTATCGGAGAAAAACAGCGGCCCCCGGTTCGTAAGCAGAATGTACATACCCGCTACTTTTCGAACCCCCGGTTCTTTGCCAATCACTTGTAGCGCCGGGCGAATGGTATCGGGGTAGTTGTGCGTAAGCCCCGAAATGAGCGCGTCGGCTTGCCCCGTTTCAACCATCATGGCTCCAAAATGCGTGCGGGATAGCATCCGTTTTCGCGCATCGACGGCTGTAAGGCCTTTCCGGTGCCGTTTTTTATAAAGCAGTTCGCCAAATTGTTCGACCAGTTCCTGCTCCTTACGAGGAGTAATGATCGGCACATCGCTCAGGTCCAGGTGGTTTTGTGCGATCATCTCCTCAATAACCGCTTTTTCGCCCAGTAAAATAGGGTGTGCAATACCACCATCTTTCACTTGCTGAGCCGCTTTTAGCACTCTCAGGTTTTCGGCATCGGCAAAAACGACTCGCTTGGGATTAGTGCGGGCTTTATTGTTGATCACCCGCGAAATGCGTGTATCCTGACCCAGCCGCCGGGCAAGCTGACTCCCATACGCTTCCCAATCAGTAATGGGTTGTTTGGCCACTCCCGATTCCATAGCCGCTTTAGCCACGGCTGGTGCCACGGTTTCGAGTAGTCGGGGATCAACCGGCTTAGGAATGATATAGCCTCGGCCAAACATCAGGTTGTCAGTTCCGTAGGCCATGTTGACCAGGTCAGGAACGGGCTTTTTCGCCATATCGGCCAGGGCATGAACGGCCGCCAGCTTCATGGCTTCGTTGATTTCGGTAGCCCGCACATCGAGCGCCCCCCGGAAAATGTAGGGGAACCCAAGCACGTTGTTGACCTGATTGGGATAGTCCGAACGGCCCGTTGCCATAATCACATCGGGCCGGGCAGCGAGCGCGTCTTCATAGCTGATTTCGGGTGTTGGGTTAGCCATCGCAAACACAATAGGGTCAGCCGCCATCGAGCATACCATATCCTGACTGACGGTGTTCCCTTTCGATAACCCAATAAATACGTCGGCTCCGACAAAGGCTTCCTCGAGGGTGTGCAGGTTGCGGGTGGTAGCAAATAACCGTTTACGCTCATCGAGGTCAGTACGGTCGGCCCGGATAACCCCTTTGCTGTCGCACATAACCACATTTTCGACGTTGGCACCGAGTGCTATGTACAGTTTGGTACAGGAGATAGCTGAAGCCCCGGCCCCATTGACCAGAATTTTAGCCTCGTCAATTCGTTTGCCAACCAGTTCGAGCGCATTCAGCAGGGCAGCCGCCGAGATAATGGCTGTTCCGTGCTGGTCGTCGTGCATGATCGGAATGTTTAGTTCGGCTTTGAGCCGCTCTTCGATGGCAAAACATTCGGGTGCTTTGATGTCTTCTAGATTGACCCCGCCAAAGGTCGGTTCCAGAATTTTGACCATCCGCACAAACTCATCGACGTTTTTAGTGTCGAGTTCAATATCGAACACATCGATGTCGGCATAAATTTTAAACAGTAGCCCCTTGCCTTCCATAACGGGTTTGCTGGCTTCGGGGCCAATGTCGCCCAGACCAAGAACGGCGGTTCCGTTGCTGATAACGGCCACCAGATTGCCTTTGGCGGTGTATTTATAAACGTCTTCGCGGTTTTCGGCGATGGCCAGACAGGGCTCGGCTACTCCGGGTGAGTAGGCTAGCGACAAATCGGTCTGGGTGCTATACTCTTTAGTCGGAATCACTTCAAGCTTACCCGGACGGCCTTTGGCATGATAGGCGAGGGCGTCTTCCCGGCGAATCTTTTGTTGCATAAATGTGTAAAGTTATTTTGCTTATCGTCAAGGGTTTAACTGCTGAATTTTTCAGTTTGAATCAAACCTAAACGGGTAGTTTGCGGGGTTGGGTTATCCATTCAACTCAAAAAAAGGCTGCTTTCAAAAGTACAATAAATAAAAGCCTTAGCATTAAAAATTTTTAATGTCGGGGAGCTTCCGACTACAAGACACGTAACACCTGGGGCTATAGGCCGTAAGTTCGTTTCGTCTTTTGCATTCAATTTCTTATACATTATATTTGGTCAGTACCATATGCTTTCTCTTATGCATGATTCTGCCGGGTGGTCTGCCAGGTGCTGCACGTCGGCTACGAGCAAGCGTGTAGCTGTGGGGCTATTGAGTAGCTGGCTGCTGGTGATCGTTGGGCTCTTCGTGAGCGGGTGCCAGTCGAAACCCGAGACGCGTACCTACCGCATTGGCTTTTCGCAGTGTACCGGGGGCGATGAGTGGCGGAAAACCATGCTAACCGATGTGAAGCGGGAACTGGGGTTTCATCCGAACTATACGCTTCTCTACGAAGACGCGGGCAATAGTACCAGTCGGCAAATCAGTCAGGTACAATCGCTGGTAGAGCGGGGAATCGACCTGCTCATTATCTCTCCTAACGAAAGTAAGCCCTTTGCCAGGGTTATCGAATCGGTTTTCAGGCAGGGTATTCCCGTTATTCTGCTGGATCGTAAGATCGACTCCGAGTCGTACAATGCCTACATCGGGGGCGATAATCTGCAACTGGGTCGGATGGCCGGAACGTTCATTGCCAATCAGTTGAAAGGCCGGGGGCGTATCGTTGAGGTGTGGGGCTTACCCAGTTCGTCGCCCGCCCAGGAGCGGCATAAGGGGTTGCAGGAGATTTTGCAGAAATACCCGGCCATTGAGGTGGTCAAAGAGCTGAATGGGCAATGGGAGCGCGATACCGTTCGGCGGGTGATAGCCTCGGAACTGGATGGATTGAAAAATATCGACCTGCTTTTTGCCCATAATGATGTGATGGCTATGGGCGCTTACGAAGTATACCGAAAGGCCGGGCTGGAAAAACAGATCAACTTCGTAGGAATCGATGCGTTACCGGGGCCCAGTGCCGGAATGCAGGCCGTGACAAATGGGGTTCTGAAAGCGAGCTTTCTCTATCCGACAGGTGGCGAAGAGGCCATAAAAACGGCCGTTCGGATTCTGGAAGGCAAGTCCGTTAATCGGGAACAGATCTTAAACTCGATTCAGGTCGATGCGTCGAATGTATACGCCTTGAAAGTGCAGAGCGATAAGTTGCTGGCGCAACAGTCGGACATTGAACGGCAAAGTCATCGGATAGAGGCTCTTACCCAAACCTATACCTCACAGCGGAATACGTTGTACCTGATTCTGGCTACTTTGCTGATTGCGCTGTTGCTGGGGGGCTGGGCGTTGTATTTGTACCGATCCAAGCAGATCGCGTATCAGACACTGGAAAAACAGAATCAGGAGATACTGGATCAGAAAGACGAAATCGAGCGGGTGTCGCAACAGGCCCGGGTGGCTACTGAAGAAAAACTGCGGTTTTATTCGTACATCTCCCATGAGTTCAATACGCCACTGAGCCTGATACTGACACCAACGGAAGATTTGCTGGGTAAGAAAAGTATAGCTCCTCATGAGCTGAAAAATGGCCTGGCGCTGGTGCAGAAAAATGCGTATAGGTTGCTCCGGCTGGTCGATCAGATGCTCGATTTGCGTAAGTCGGATGTGGGGAAACAGCACCTGAGAGCCAGTGAGCAGGACCTGGTTGCGTTTGTACGCGAGATTGTATTCGACTTTCGGCGGAAGGCCGAGAAGCAGCGGATCGACCTGCAACTGATAACCCCCCTGAATAGGTTACTGCTTTGGTTCGATGCCGAAAAACTCGATAAAGTGCTGTTCAATCTCCTTTCGAACGCCTTCAAATACACCCCCAGAGGAGGGTTGATTCATGTTCGGATGGAGTTATTAGCCGATCAGATACGTATTCAGGTAGCGGATAATGGCCAGGGAATGTCGTCCGATGAGCGCGACCATGCCTTTGATCTGTTCTATAGTGGCAGCCAGCCATTTAACCTTGCGAAAGGGATTGGATTAGCCTTGTCGATGGAGTTTATTCAATTGCATCGGGGCGACATCAGTGTACAATCGACGCAGGGCGAAGGAACGACATTCACGATTTTGCTACCGCTGGGCAACAGTCATCTTAAGTCCGATGAGATCGTACCCGCGAGTAGCCAGCGCACATTGCCCCGTTTGCCGATTGATGAAGATGCTGATGCGTCATTGCAACCTGCTTCTCTTCCCTTGTCGAAACGAGCAGGCACCCTGCTGGTGATCGAAGATAACGATGATCTTCGAACGTTTTTGACAATGCGGCTGGGGGGCGAGTTCGAGGTTATTGCCGAACCTACCGCCGAGCAAGGCTGGGAACGGACGCTGGAGGTGATTCCAGACCTGATCATCAGCGATGTCATGCTATCGGGTATGGATGGTCTGCAACTGACGCAGCGAGTCAAAGCGGATATGCGAACTGCCCATATCCCGGTTATTCTGCTGACGGCAAATAGACAGATGGAGCATCAGATCGATGGCGTTCGGGCGGGGGCCGATATGTATCTGACCAAGCCCTTCAATGCCATCTACCTGGTCGAAACCATTCGTACGTTACTGGCCAATCGGCAAAAAGGCCAGCAGCGGTTTGCCTCTGATTTTGTTTCCCAGTCGGGAGGCAGTCGGGAAGAAAAGAAATTCCTGAATGAATTGACCCGGCTCATCGAGCATAATCTAAGTGATTCGAGCTTTGGCGTTGAGAAATTAAGCCGTGAAATGGGAATCTCTCGGGTGCAGCTATACCGGAAAGTGCAGGCACAACTGGATAGAAACGTGATCGACTACATCAACGATATTCGGCTGAAGCGGGCTAAATTCTTGTTGCGGGAAACCAACAAATCCATGACAGAAATTGCCACGGAAACGGGATTTAGCTCAGCCGCTTATTTCACTACCTTCTTTAAACAGCATACGAAGAAAACACCCTCGGAGTACCGAAAATCACCCATAGAAGCCTGATGGATGCTTACTTCAGCACCGTACTGGCTTCGGCATCACGGATGTACTGCTGAACGTCTTCAGGTAAGAGCAGGCGTTGTTGCTGCAAGCGCTGGGCCGAAGCTTTTACGGCCTCTACATAGCCTTTATGCGACGGGTATCGTTCTTCCAGCGAAAGGCGTGGGTCGCTGGCGGCTAGCCGTTCGGCTTTCGTTGCCTTGAACAGGATCTGTTGTCCGGCACCCTCACACCCTTCGTTTTCTCCGTATTCGGCACGACGGAGCGCCCAACCCGTGGTAGTGGCGATCGGAACAGCCACGGGTGGTAAACGTACACCTGCAATCTCGTTTCCGTCTGCATCGACTTTCGACACAAAACTGGTATACACAGGTCGGCCGTCTACTTTGGGAGGGTTGATGGCGAGAATCCCCTGCTCCGTCGACCGGCCAAAGTCGAGTTGATACCGGGTAGTAATCAGCCCTGTATACGTAACGCCAGGAATGGTCGGCCACCCTAGCGTAGCCTGGGGAATCAGGCCCGTTTGGGAGCCGGGTTGCGGGAGGGCTACGGCTGCCGTTCCGGTCGATTGCCTTGGTACAGCACTTGAAGGGGGAACAATGCCTTTCGTAACCCAGTCGTCGAGGGCGACGAATAAGGCCCGCAACAGAGGTTCGGCATTGGTCGGATTCTGAAATTGCTGACATAGCCCCCGTGAAGCCCCGTTTCCGGCCCCATGTTGCGCGCCCGATACCAGAAAGAAGCGGACATTGTCGGGGTCGGGTAAATCGTTGCCTTTGGGATCGGTATGCAGGAGCGAAGCGGCTTTCACCCAATATTCATTGGCCGAGTTGACTTCAAAGACTTTAGGGCAGGTGTTGCTGGTTTGGCAGGCACCAAGTCGGCCAGCCGTTTTACCCGTAAACGGATCGGTCAGTACGGGGTAGGCAAAGGGGAAAAGGGCTTCGGGATACAGGTGGTTTTGCCGATTTCGTTCGGTTCGGGAGGGCTGCGCAAATCGAATATTCAGACCAATGCCACTGCCGCCCCCCAGCCAGTTCTCGATACCGTCCAGCACTCGTCGCCCTTGTTCATCGGCATTGAAACCGAGGGTTTGAAAATCGTTCAGGTAGCGGGCAGGCTGCGAAATGGCAAACGAATAGGTAAACTGTACGTCGTTGGCCAGCGGGTTGGGGTTTCCGGCATCATCGGTCGTGGCATAGCGTAAAAACGATACAAAATCACGGGTAGCGGCAAATCCAATACCTGCTACTACCGGATTGCGGGCCGTATAGCTGAATTCATAAATCGCACTTTGCTGAAAGGGAGTTCCAGCGGGTAAAAGCCGGATGGTTCGGTCGTCGACAAATTCCCAGCCATCAGTCGGCACCACCGTTGGCGAGTCGGACAGATGCGGTCGGACGGTAAGCGTAGCCTGGTTTTTATTCAGTGTGGCTGTCGGATACGCCAGCGTATACCCTTTAGCGGTTGCGTTGTCGTACACGATGTATTCGTACGAAGGCCCGGTAATAGGGGAGCCATCGGCCTGGGTAGCGACAGGGACAGTGATGGTCAGATTGTTATTGACGGGCGCTGCCGAGGGGTCCCAACCGTTCCAGACGAGCGTATAGCCGCGATTCATCAGGAAGCCTTCACCTGCATCAGCGGCCGTGGTTGGGTCATTGCCGCCACTACTTTTATTAAAACCGCCAACTAATTTCCCCCCCCGGTTATTGACTTCCAGAAAGAGCTTGTGCGCACCTTTGGTCAGATCAATCGGTTTCAGGATATAGATATCCATGGCATACTCGACCATCCCTCTGGCGTTGCGGGGAGCTAGTTTGAGATCAGTAATCAGTGTATTTTGCGGACTGTCTGGGTCAAGTTCGCCATAGGCTTTTCCGCGTAATTTTTCATAGGCTCCTACCTTGCCAAACACGTTTCCGTCGAACGTTGGCGTTTGGCGACTTGTGATCTCGATACGGACAAGACGAGCGTAAACGGGCGCACTCAGTACCGTAGCGACGGAAAAGCAAACGGTAAAAAAAGAACGCCGTAGCGGGTTGAGAGTAGTCATGGGGGGCTCTTTGGAGGAAAAATCGTGAATGAGCCTAACCTACTCATACTGATTGGGTAATTTTGACGGTGACGGGCTGATGGCTCTGCGAAAGGTAATCAGACGACGCTGCTGAACAGATTGCGGATTATACTCTGATGATAATCAATTCATTGGTTGATCGCTATCATAAAGGCATACGGTGGCCTCTGCCATCTTTGAGTCGCTGAGTCAGGTAATGTAGGTCGTCTGGATGGTTGCGGTTCTGACTATTGCCTGGCTTGATCTTAATTTCGTTCGCAGTCATCAGCGTATGGAGCCATTCACGACAAATTTCTTCAAGTTACTACGTTTTATGCACGTATCGGGCCGCATTCGCTTTCGTCTGATCAACACGCTGATATGTCTGTTGGTAGGCTATTCCATCGGGTCTGCTTTGGCAAAGCCAACCTGGGCGTTTAGTGTGGTTGTTGCGGTTGAAAAGCAAACGGCAGACTACTTTCAGAAAACGTATGCTAAGTCGATCAACGACATTGTGGCGGCTCAGATGGCAACCGTCAATGCCAATTTCAACAGCTCCCCTAGCTTTAATGGACTATATAACTTCCATGTTGATTCGGTGTACGTGTTTGATGGCCCCGCTCAAAATGAAGTGTTTCGTAGCCACCCAAGGTTTCAGTATTGTGTAGTTGTTGATGGTAAATTTACGACACCCACCGTTGGCGGAGGCTGGTATGGAGGTACGCAAACGATTTACCACAGTTGGGGGTGGAACGAATGGGATGGGCCATTTGCGTCTTATGCTACGGATGGATTGACGCATGAGTTTGGCCATGCCCGGGGGGCTATCGATATCTACGCGCTACAGGTAGATGGGACGAAGAATCCGGTGAACGGCCAATCGTTTGAGCCAGTCAGTTCAATTATGAACTACCCCTATGGCAACATTACCTGGGATGAGCACACCACGAATCTGCTGAACTCAACGGCCGACAGACCGCTGGAAGGAGATCAATGGGTCATCCGGCCCTTCCCCAATACCATTGGTATAAACGTAACCAATCAGCAGGGTATTCCTTTGAGCAACGCAACGATCGAGGTATATCCAGTCGATTGGTACTCCGCTACTGTGACCGCTACCCCGGTCGTGACCGTAACGACGGATGGGACGGGCAACTATACCTTCCCGACGAATCCCTTTCGCCCTTCGTCGAGTGGCTTCCCCTGGACCATGCGTTATGGAAATTTTCTGATCAAGGTCACTTATGGCTCCAATGTGCAATACAAATGGATGCCGATCTACGACGTGCAGAATTTATACTTCAAGGGTGGGCCCAATACCGCGTATGCGCCAGCGTTTATTTTTACGGCGGATGTCGATGCGGTTGCTATCCGATTAGGCAGCGTTCCTGAAACCGGCTTTTGCTCAGGCGAAGTGATTACGGTTCCCTTTACTACCTATGGCACTCTTCATGCCGATAACAAATTCTCCCTGCTGCTATCGGATATAACGGGAAACTTTGCGCGTGGAAGGAGTATTGCCGTTGAGCAGGGAACGAGCCTGACCGCTATATCGGGTGCTGTAGTGGTGGATGGGCCTGTGGTTGGTAGTTTTAAGGTGAAAGTTGTGAGTAGCTCACCCTATGCCGAAAGTGAAGCCCTGCCCATTGCCGTAAAGCAGGTGCCTCCTGGCCCAACTGTAAAGTCGATTCTGGTTTGTCAGAATGCAGCGGCACCTGCACTCCAGGCCAGTGGCTATAACCTGTTATGGTACGATAGTTCGGGAGGAGGAACAGGTTCATCAATTGCACCGACGGTTAGTACAACACAGGCTGGTCAGAAGAATTATTTTGTCAGTCAGACACTCGACGGCTGCGAAAGCACCCGATCCATCTTGCTTGTGACCATACAGGCTTTGCCATCGGCACCAACGGTCAGCTCAAAAGCTGTTTGCCAGTTTACAACGCCACAAGCGCTTACAGCAACGGGTACGGGATTGATCTGGTATGACCAAAACGGAAATCTACTGACAACCGCACCTACGGTTTCGACCGACAAAGCGGGCTCTTTTACGTTTCTGGTAAGCCAGACCATGTTTGGATGCGAAGGCCCTAAAGCAACCTTACCGATCAAGGTGCTTGCCGCACCAACGGCCACCCTTACCGGGAGCCAGACGATTCTGGAAGGGCAGTCGGCCTCGTTGTCGGTAACCCTCACGGGCGATGCCCCCTGGCAAGTTACATACCACGATAGCACAGCGATCGGAGCAGGCGCCGTTCAACTGGTTCAGGCCACCACCAGCCCTTATACGATTAGTATAAAGCCTTTAAAAACAACGGCCTATCAGTTAACAGCGGTTACGAATGGGTGCAAAGGCAGTGTCAATACGGACCGTGTTGTTGTCTCAGTTCTGCCGCTATTGGGGGTCGATGATCCATCACAGGATGGACGTATTGAGGTGTATCCGGTTCCGGCAACCAACGCCGTAACGACCCGTATTCGGTATCCGGGCCTAAAAACCAATGCCTCCTTATGGCTAACCGATCTGAACGGGCAAACTTTGGAACAACAGGCGTTTCAAAGCGATACGTCGACAATCCAGCTCAGCATGTACCCAGCCGGAACCTATATTCTCCAGATTCAGATAAATGGCCAAATAATGGCCAGGCGAATCCTGAAACAGTAACCGTTAGGTTATATCGCTTGACCAAACTTATACTGGCTATCGTAGGCCAGCCCTAATCCCACGCTGGACAGTTTGTTCTGATCGGCAATGGCCGCGTTGGGGAATAATTGTTTAAAGGCAACCTGGACGGAATGGACTTCGGTGGACCCGCCCGTAAGAATCACTAAATCGATGGCGTCATTTCGAACACCGGCTTCCTGAAGACACTGCCGGGCCGAAGCGGCTATTTTGTCCACATCCTCCTGAATGGATTCTTCAAAAAGCTCGCGTTTGATCGGGATAAAAAAGTCTTCTTCAATAAAATCGAAGGTGGCCGTATGAACGGGCTCGCTGGATAGGGCAATTTTGGCACTTTCGGCGGTAGCCAGCAGCGAGTGGCCGGTTTCATCTTCGAGTACCTGCAACAACCGACGATACCGCGCCTTATCGTGCGATTGATGGAGCAGTTGCCGAACCTGCATGATGGTTTTGGGTGTATACAGAAAGTTTACCTTGCTCCACTCGGCCAGATCAAAGAACGGTTTTAGCGGCACTTCCAGATTTTTAGGCCCATACGTGCTACGATAGCCAATTTCGGGCATAATAGCCGACAGGCTGAGTTCTTTATCGAAGTCGTTGCCGCCAATACGGACTCCTGTATTCGCCAGAATATCCGACGATCGATCGGGCTTATGAATGTATTGGTCCGATAGTTTGATGACTGTAAAATCGGACGTTCCTCCGCCCAGATCGACCACGATTGCCAGCTTTTCGCCTTTTATCCGAACCTCGTGAGCAAAAGCGGCCGCAATGGGTTCAAACTGAAATTCGATGTGCTTGAACCCGATTCGCTGGGCAATGGCCTGTAATTCGGCCTGAGCGCGGACATCGGCATCCGGGTCGTTATCGACAAAATGAACCGGGCGGCCCATAACGACATGCTCAATTTCCTGACCCGCTTCCGCATCGGCTTTAGCCTTGATGTGCCGTAGAAACGAGCTGATGATGATCGGGAAATTCATGGAAGCACCGTTCACCAGTGTTCCCTGTTTCATGAGCGACGTACCCAGCACCCGCTTCAAACTCCGCATGAAACGCCCATCTTCCCGGTCGAAAAACATACGAACAGCCGCCCGACCATAGAACGGTCGGTTATCGACGCGCTGAAAGAACAACGCGCTGGGAATGGTCACATGGGTTTGCTCGACGGGGACTAGTTGAATTGTACCGTTGCTGGCAATCGCTACACTGGTGTTCGACGTGCCAAAATCTATGCCGCAGGAAATGGGTGCCATTTTTTGTGGAAAAAGGGCACAAAGTTAACACAAACTCGGCAATCTGTTGGTCAGAGAGACGAACTGTTTTCAGCAAAACAGTCCACCAGAACCCCAAAGCCCTTAAAGGAGCCTTTCCTGCACTTGGATAAAGTCTCCTTTAGGGGTTTTGGGAAAAACGTTCTCATACCTTCTGAAAGACAACCGTTGCATTATGCCCACCAAAACCAAAGGCATTGCTTAGGGTCGTGTTGACACGGGCTGGTCGGGCCTCCCCCAGCACAATAGATACATCCTTAGGAATGGCCGAATCTAGTTCTGTTGTATTAATGGTTGGAGGGATCACATTGTCGCGCATCGACAACAGGCAAATAATGGCTTCGATAGCACCCGCAGCTCCCATCAAATGACCCGTGATGGATTTTGTCGCACTGATGTGCAGGGAGGGTGGTGGTGTTCCTGCCAGTTTAAGAATCGCTTTGATTTCGGACAAATCGCCGACGGGCGTAGAGGTCGCGTGCGGATTCAGGTAGTCCACATTCTGAATGGTCAAACCCGCTTCGTTCAGCGCTAGTTGCATGGCTTTAGCGGCTCCCAGCCCTTCAGGGTGCGTGGCCGTCATGTGGTATGCATCGGCAGTCATGGCTGCCCCCGTGACTTCGCCGTAGATCACAGCCCCTCGGTTCACTGCATGCTCGTATTCTTCCAGGACCAGGGCTCCCGCACCTTCGCCCATCACAAAGCCGTCGCGTGCTACATCAAACGGGCGGGATGCGGTTGCTGGCTCATCGTTACGGGTCGACATAGCTTTGATGGCACTAAACCCCCCAAATGAAGCTGGCGTAATTGGGGCTTCCGATCCGCCCGTTATGATGATTTTCGCTTTGCCCAGCCGGATGTAATTGAAGGCATCCATGATGGCCGTGTTCGAGGTAGCACAGGCCGAAACGGTGGTGTAATTGATACCCATGAAGCCATTGCGAATCGAGATCATGCCCGACGCCATATTGGCAATCAGCTTCGGGACAAAAAACGGACTAAAGCGCGGCTGACCGTTGCCTTTTACGTATTCCGTTACCTGTTCTTCAAACACATCCATACCCCCCTGGCCATTTCCCCAAATAACGCCTACATCGAACGGGTCCAGTTGAGACAACGCAAAGCCAGAGTCTTTTATGGCCTGGTCGGCAGCAATCAAGGCGTATTGGGTAAATCGGTCGGTTCGTTTGGTATCGGCATGATTTAAATAATCGGAGGCATTATATTCTTTAAGTTCAGCCGCAAATTGCGTTCTGAACAACGAAGCGTCGAAATGGGTAATGGGCGCGGCTCCACTGCGACCCGCCAGAACATTCGCCCAGAACGTTGGAATGTCGTTGCCCACAGGTGTCAAGGCACCAATTCCGGTAATAACAACTCGGTGTAACATGGTAGGTATAACGGTCAGCTTTGCCGGTAGTCGTCCTGTAAGAAGAACAGCGCCTAACTGACTCATAAAGTTTGGGCAAAGGTAGGAAAATAAAATACCAATTGGTATATTTACACTATGAAAAATGAATTGTCGAAATCAGAACGGACCCGTCAGTTTATTGTCGAAACGACGGCGGGTATCTTCAATACAAAAGGGTATGCCGGAACGTCGCTGTCGGATCTGACCGAAGCGACCGGATTGACGAAAGGCAGTATTTACGGCAATTTTGGCAGTAAAGAAGAAGTAGCCCTGGCCTGTTTTGACTATAACCTGTCCAAAATCAATCAGATCGTTCAGCAACGGCTGGCTCAGGAGACGACGTTTCATAAGAAGCTGATGGTTTACGTCCAGATCTACCATAGGTACTCCGGAACGCCTTTTCCTGAAGGTGGATGCCCGATTTTAAATACCGCTATCGATGCCGACGATACGAATAACCTGCTCAAAGACCGTGCTGCCAAAGCCATTGAAGCCTGGAAAAAACGCCTTGTCGATCTGATTCGGGGTGGCATTGACGCCGGGGAGTTCAGACCGAATGTAACCCCGGAACAAATGGCTTTGTCGATGATCGCTCTGATCGAAGGGGGGATTATGATTGCGAAAGCAACCAATAATCCATCCAGTCTGGCGAAAGTCCTGAAAACGGTAGAGATGCTCGTTGATCAATTGAAAAGTTAAAAATTTTTGAACCAAAAAATACCAATTGGTATTTTAAAAGAAAATTGACAATGTAATTAACAGCCATGAAAACGACTCAGAATACAGTCCTGATTACGGGAGGAAGTGCCGGTATCGGTTTTGAAATCGCCAAACTGTTCGATCAGAAAGGCAACCATGTGATCATTACCGGCCGCGATGAAAGCCGCCTGAAAAAAGCAGCCGCTCAACTCCAGAACGTAACGGCGATTGTGAGTGACGTAACGAATGAGGCCGATGTGAACCGCCTGGTAGATCAGCTATACACGGAGTTTCCTACCCTAAACATTCTGGTCAATAACGCCGGGAAAGCGTTCTACTATCCACAAGCTGCTCAGGCCAATGCGTTTGAAAAGGCGGGTGAAGAAATGCTGACCAACTATCTATCGGTTATTCGGCTGACTGAAAAACTAGTTGATTTGTTGAACAAACAAGACGAAGCTGCCATTGTCAATGTATCATCGATTGTTGCCTTTGCGCCCAATCATCGATTGGCGACCTACGGGGCCAGCAAGGCCGCTTTGCACTCCTACACTCAATCATTGCGGATTACATTGGAGCGAAGTACGACTACTAAAGTGTTTGAACTGATGCCACCACTTGTTGATACTGACTTTTCGCAGGAGATTGGTGGAGCGACTAATGGGATTGCCCCGTCGGTAGTAGCGGCCGATTTACTTCATGCGCTTGAAAATAACGAGTATGAAATTCACGTTGGTCGCACGGCCCAATTGTATGAACTGGCGCGTACATCCCCAGCTGATGCACTGGCGGCTATGAACGCCTAACGGTTTATCCGGCTTCCCCAACCCCTAAAGGAGCTTTACTATTATCAAGTCAAAGCCCCTTTAGGGGTTGGGATAAAGGAATGGCTTTACTTCGGGGCAATCACAAAATTGAGCTTGTCTGAGGTTTTGGGGGCGAGTGCGGTGAAGTTAATCCGGTAAATAGTATCGCCCCATTTCGTAATAATACCCTGATCTTCGGGTGCTTCCAGCTTTACTTTTTCGACCGATGGCTGCAATTGTTTCGGATTGTATTTCACCACGAAATCCTGCGCTTTCCCCTGTTTTGGGGCATAATGGATAATCAGTTCGCCAGGTTTTCCAGGTTCGGCGGGATAGCAGGTCATCAGATGCTGGGTGAGTTGGGTTGCCTGTTGAAGACTGAACTCATCGTCTACCTGAACGCCCTTACCCCGATTCAGCCGGATGTTCCGCTGCCAGCGAGTGACACCGGCTTCTTTCGGATACGCTTTGGAAATATCGACGCCAAATTGCGTACCGGCCTTATCTGTTTTGTACGACACATTACTGGCTCTGAACGACATGCCGGGTGGCTGATTCTGACCATTGATGGTGGGCAGGTTGTGGTAGTCGGAGCAATTGTACCAGATATCGTATCGCTTGCTGCTGAACGTTTTAGCCGTGTAGGTTCCCCGGCCTACATCGATCAACAGCGGTTGACCATCATAGTAGACCACATAATTGCCAATGTCGTTATGGTTATGGCTTTCGTCGTTATGACCTCCTTTGGCCGCCACATAAAATCCGTTGGTCGTACCGGCCTGATCGCGGGCGGCAAACACCTGAAGATCGGGCAACCAGACATCTTTAGGAAGCGGTAGACCCTTCGTTGCTTTCTGAAACTCATCCTGCATAAACAGCGAATAGAAGTTGCGGAAAAAATGGAACCGACCGATGGAGCCATCTTCGGGTTGCCGATAATAGGCACCAAACCGCATCATATCGGGGTCGTTGATGGCTTTTCCGTAGCGATAAATCATAGTAGCGGCCATACCCGGCTGTGGGTCGGCATCGGCGAAATTCAGAAAGTATTTTTCACTGATTTGAGCACGATAGATGAACCGGCCCATGTTTCGAAACTTCTCATCGGCATACACGTATTGAAACGCGTCGTTGCTGGCTGTATTGAGCATGGCGATGTTGTCGAAAAGTGAAGCAGCCGCAGCGCCCCAATAGCTTGGTCCTTCATCGCAACCGCCATCCTGCGGGTACGGATTCAGGAATTCGTCGAGCACGTGCAGCAGTTTGGCAACGGATGCGGCTCGCTTATCGTCGTCTTTTTCGAGGAGTAAAACCGCGTTGAGCCAGTTGGAGCAAATCCAGGGATTCCAGTTGTTGGGTGGCCGACCAGCCGAAGTTTTGGTCATCCAGCCGTGGGGCTTATTCATTAGCGGCTGAAAAACGCGGTAGTTGGTTTCGTTGTAGATGCGTTTGCGAATTTGTGGCGAAACGGCATCCAGTTTATCGCCCAGGTAATAATCGACCCAGGCCAGATAGGTAGCGGTTTCGGCGGCAAACAGATCGACAAATGGTTGCGACACATCGACCAATCCCAGATACGCTTTGCCTTTGGGTAAATGAGCCGACGCACCCCAGAACGATTCTTCGCATATGGACCACACCCCATCGACAATCGGATCGATGAAACGGCCCTTGTTTTCGTAAATCTCAGCCAAGAGCAGCGTGCCCAGCACTTCGCGCTTTTTAAAGCTGATGGCTTCGTAGTCGGTTCGGTTGCCCGTTCGTTCGATCAGTAGAGATTTCGTAGCGGGGATACTCGGCCACTGGTAGGTCTGGTACGATTCGGCTTTTTTAACGTACGCTTTCAGCATTTCCTGATCAGCTTTGGCCCAGCCCGCCCGGTTGTCCCGTTTCGGAAATGGGGCCCATTGTGCCTGTGGAATCAGGGCTTTTTTGAGATCATCGGTCGTGTATTTGCCACTCAGCAGATTCTGGTTTTGTGCAAAGGTTGTGCCAGTCAGCAGGAGGAGCCATGTGAGGAAAAGTTTCATACGAGTAGGAACCGCTTTTTAAAACAGAGAATGCGTCAACAGAAAAAGGCTATCGTCGGGCTGGTTTACCTGACTGGGTAGGGGAGGCAGTTCAGTTGGGGCATAAACTGCCGATGCCACAATCATTAGCGGCCGGAATTCTTCGGGATGCAGAGCTTTGATTTGCTGGGATGTCCAGGCTTTTTTGCCTTCGGCATAAGGGAGCATCCACAGAAAGGCTTTTTTGATACTTTTCCCGTCGGGTGTTTCGTAACGCCACAGATCGACAGGAATAGCATCGGCCAATTGAGCGAGAATGAAAAAACCTTTCAGATTCATGACCGAGTAGTCCCAGGAGAGGGTTCGAGCCAGTTCATGCGGTTGACTGCCATCGGCTTTCAACTGACTCTGAATCCGCTTCATCGTTTTCTGTTCGATGATCTGTTTCGCCAGCCTTTTATCGTCCAGGAACAGCGCAAACGCAAGGGTCTGAACGTCATAATAGGTGCCGTGGTTGTTGTGTTCGTCTTCTTCGTCTTTGCCGATAGGGCTGTGCAGCATCCAGTCCAGAAACTGCCGAAACCAGTTTTGCAGCGCGGCATGGTCGGCGGATGTCCAGGCTTTTGAGTCTTTCAGTAGCTGAACTGAATCGGCCAGTTTGGCCAGTGCCCGCGTATCGATCAGGCCAATGCCGCGCCCCTCGGTAATGCCCGGAATGGCCTGCCCGTAGTTCAGGTTCGGGTTCATTTTGGTATCGGGGTTCAGAAACCAGATTCGCAGTAACTCCGCAGCCCGACCGGCATAGATTTCATTACCGGAGAAATAATAGGCAGCGGCCAATATCTCTACGTTTCGGCAGAGGTCTTTCAAATACTCGGCATCCTGAATAGCAAACCGTTCGGGGTTGATCCGGCCATCCTTTCGAATGTAGGGCAACCCATTGGGTTTGGTTGAATCGGGCCACCAATAGGGACCGACACTCATATAGTCGTGCTTATTGCCACTAGGGGGCGTTTTGCTTTTTTCAACCACCGAATGTGCTTTCTCGGTGAGTACCTGATCGGCCAGTTTGAGCAGTTTGTTCCGGGCAGCGATCAGCGATTGATCACCTTTCTGAATTAATTCTTTGTTCGTTTTTAATAGGTTGGCATTCAAGAATGTAGAAGGCTTCGGAATCGATTGGGCAATGGCATTGATCCCTGTCAAAACAGAGAGGATGCAGCTGAGCAGAAAAGAGGAACGGTTCATAACGAAGGCTGTTCTGTATCGATTTTTTGTCCTTTCGACTGTAGGGGAAATCTCAATCCTACCAATTAGGAACTTTGAGGTTTCCCCTACGGTCGAAAGGATAAAAGATTTCGTGAGTATAAAGGCTGAAAAATCAGAACTTCCTGAAAGATTGCACTCTCAGGAAGTTGCCCGTTCTAAACCTACAATTAATTTAATTTTAAGCGCTTTATGCTGATGGTCATCGACTTACTGCCATTGTTGACCGAATTCACATACACATAGGCCGCGTAGGCTCCGTCGGCAGTTTTGACAAACGCACCCTGGTCGGCAGCAAAACCATAGGCATAATCAGCCGCGTTGGGGAAAGTGGTCTGCTGCAAATCCAGATCGTCGATGTACACGTCGAAACCAGTTGTACCCCGGAGTTGGGCGTCTTTCACATCCACCCGTTTATCGATGGCCGTACGGGTTTTGGCTAGCCCAGTTGGGAGGGTTACATCTTTCAGGTAATCGACGTTGGACGGAGCAACAATCGCATGACCAAACGCATAATTGCCCGTACCGAGTGTAGCCCGATAAATGTATACGAAGTCGATTTTGCTGGCCAGATTGTTCTGCTCCACCTCCGCTTTAGTATACACGGCCATATCGGCAATCGACACATAGGCTTTCGCACCATCGACCAAAGCCAGGGATCGTTTCATATCCATCCGGCTGATGCGGTACGTCGGCGACTGATAGCTAACTTCCTTCCCGCTCGAGGAGGTGCCACTGAACCGGAAGGATACGTCTTTGCCTTTGGCGTCTTCGCCCGGATAATAATAATACCGAAGCGTAACGGCCTTGTTGGTAGCGACATCAATGATTTTGGCACTCGAAACGGTCCCGTTCGTTACGGTATCGGTAGCCGTCTGAACCGGCTGATCGACGCCCGTATTGCGGTTGGTATACCAGGAATACCCACTGAAACCCGTTCCTGTAGCCCCTGCGATGGTCGCTTCGGCCTTTACATTCTGGAGGTCGCCTTCGGTGGTGCCCAACGCATAGGCAAACTCAATCCGGTCGCCCACAACGGCTGGACCAGTGGTTTTTTTGAGTAGATCGTTACGAAGCGAGTCGGGGGTTACGTCTTTGGTCTGGCAACCCGTGGTGAGCATCCAGATTCCCAAAACCGATAAAACGGAGTATGTGATCGTTTTCATAGTCTGCGTAAGGGTTATGGGTTATTTCTGGACCGTAACGGTTACGGTATAGGTTTTACGCACCTGCCGATTGCCCGACACGACTGTATATTTTTGGGGCTGGGTATAGTCGGTCCAGATGCCCATAGTGGGTTCCACAATCGCGTCGGTCACAACACTGCAATAGGGCTTTACCCGCTGTATGTTGGTGCCAAATTTTGCCACCGCCGTAACCGTCAGCGCCGTGGTGTCGATAACGGTCTGCCCACTGACCAGTACCGTCCGGTGATCGGACCCGAGCAGGTCAAAAAAGGTCATGAAACACTGATTGCGGCCTGTGATCAGCAAACCCGATTCGTCGATGGGCTCTTTGCCGCAGGAGAGCAGGCCAACGAGGGCCAGCATACCCAAGAATGTATAGAAAGATATTGATTTCATAATCGTAAGGTTGTCGGCTTAAGACGCATTAGAGCCAGGGCTCATTCTGGACTATTTTCGAGTTGACTTCGATCTCTCCGGTTGGAATCTGGAAGATGTAATACCGCTGGTAGTTCCGATCAGGGGCATTCACAAACTCGTCGCGGATACGGGTGCCCTGTGAGTCGTAAAGGACCTGGCCGCTGGGTGCGGGCCAGATTTCTTCCGCTTTGCGCCACCGTCGGATGTCGAAGAAGCGGTGACCTTCGCCAACCAGCTCTATAATGCGCTCCTGTTCGATGGCTTTAAAGAACTCGGCTTTTGTCGCAAATTTGGCCTGGTTCAATGCGGGTAAGTTACCTCGACGACGGATGCGGTCGAGCAGAGTGAACAGTTCGGCCGTAGGGCCTCCGTTGACTTCGTTGACGGCTTCGGCATACATCAGCCACACGTCGGGCAGGCGCATCATGTAAATGTCCTGCGGGCCGTCGCTACGTCCGATACCACCCGTTTGCCGAACCCACTTGCGGAAAATATACCCGGCCGGAGCGCCATCGTAGTTGATGTACGTTACCCCATCGCGGCTACCGAACCGGAACGGGATGCTATCCTGTACAGTCAGGCCATCGGTCGAGAGACGGAGCATTTTCTGTTCGTCCCACAGCATAGTGGCCCGCATCCGATAGTCACGCCCAACGTACGATTTCGGATTGGTTGCGCTGTTGGTTTGGGTCGTATTTTTCGAGAGAACCAGCGGTGGGGCAAAGTCACCCGTGCTGATAAGTTGGTAGCGGTTGGCCAGCCGGAACGTAGGCGCTACCCAGCATTGGGCATTGCCCGTGTTGCGGGTACCGAAGTCGCGCATCAGTTCCTCACCCTGGCTTAGCAAAGGCCCACCAAACTGCACTGAGAAGATAATTTCGGGATCGTACTCGTTGAAATACTGAAACAGGTGCCAGTAATTTGGATTGTCAATGGGCCCCGGATCGCCACCCCGGAAAAGCGGGATGTTCTTGTCGATGATTTTCTTGAAGTCAGCGGCAGCGGCTGTGTAATGCTTTTGGGCATCGGCACTGTTGCCTGCCGTTTTCATCCAGCAGGCCCAGAACAGGTTGACTTTGCCGCTGAACGCCCAGGCTGCCAGTTTGGTGGCCCGACCGAGGTTGTCGCCCGTATAGCTTTCGGGGAGCACATTGGCCGCAAAGCTCAGATCGGCCAGAACCGAATCTTTCACGACAGCACGCGGGGTTCGGGTGAGCGTATACGCTTCGGCATTTCCGTCCAGCTTCTTGTTGAAAAACGGGACATCGCCCCACAGATCGATGAGTCGGAAATAATTCAGTGCCCGGATAAATCGCACTTCACCAACGAGCCGATTCATCAGGGCCAGATCGGACTGAGATTTCAGATTCGCCCGTAAGGTATTGATGTTGCCCAGTACGTAGTTGGCCCGGTTGATGGCCCGGTAGCAATCGCTCCACAAAAAGCCGAAATTGCCGCTTGACCCAATAGGCCCTGGGCTAAACGAACCCTGGTTGTTGCTGGTGCCGCGTGTGTGGACAAACTCCCCGGCTCCATCGAAATAGTAGTCGCGGTCGAAAGTAGTCCGGTTGGCTTCGTATACACCATTGACGGCAAAAATGGCGTCGTCGGTCGTTTTCCAGAATAAATCTGACGAAAGCTGGGTCGTAGGAACCTGCTCAAGCAGGTCTTCGGTACAGGCCGTTATGAGGAATGCCAGACCCAGCAGAAGAGATAAAGATGTCAGTCGTTTCATGCGTGAAAACTAAAAGCTGAGGTTAAGGCCGAACGAATACGATTTCAGCAGCGGGAACGGGTCGTCGTTGTTGTCGGCATCGGCCACGCTGGTGCTTTTTTCGGGATCGACACCCCGGTACCGGCTGAACGTGAGCAGGTTTTCGGCGGTGACGTAGACCCGAATCCGGCTCATACCGATGCGGCTTGCGTATTTGCTGGGGACGTTGTAGCCCGCCTGGATATTCTTCAGACGCAGGTAACTAAAGTCATCCAGCCAGAACGTCGACTCGGCCTGGTTGTTTCCTCCTGATCCGGTTAGCAGACGAGGCAGTGTAGCGCCCCGATTGTCGAGAGTCCAGGTGTCGTACCAGTGGTAATCCTGAAACGCGTTCCGGGCCGAGGGCACGTTGACCTGGTTGAACGGTTCCAGCCAGAAATCTTTCCGACCTGTGGCGGCCTGCCATAGAATACTGACATCGAAGCCGCGCCAGTTGCCAAAGAGGTTGAAACCATACGTCGAGACAGGTTGATCGCGGTTAAACTGGGGTTGGGCCTGTCGGTCTTCGTCGGTAATCTGTCCGTCACCATTCAAATCTTTGTAGAGAATATCGCCGGGGGAGAAGTACTGCCCCTGAAAAGGCGCATTGGCGATGTCTTCCCACGACTGGGCAATGCCCGTCGACACACGGCTGTAAGCGAAGTGATAGGGCAGATTCAGGTAGGTGTAGCCCTTGCTCAGAAACTCGTTCCATTCCAGCAATTTGTTCCGGTTGTAGGCAAAGTTCAGGGTGGCGCCTACGTTGGCATCCCGGATTTTAGCCCGATACGTTACATTCAGTTCAACCCCGCGATTCTGGAGCTTGCCGATGTTTACCCGTGGGGCATTGTACCCCGACAGGAACGTCGATAGAGACGAAGGCCGGATCATACCTGTGGTCAACTTCTGATACAGATCCAGTTCGCTGGTTAGTCGGCCACCGAAGAAGCCCAGATCCAGACCGACGTTGGTTACGTTGGTTTCTTCCCAGGAGAAGTCTTCGTTGATGATCTTGGCCGAACTAAACCCTTTCACAATCTTACCGTTGAAGATGTAGTTGGTCAGGTTGAAGATGTCCCGCTGCTCATACCGACCTACGCCGGAGTTGTTCCCCAGTTTACCAATCGACGCCCGTAGTTTACCCGACGATACTACCGACGAGAACCGTTTGAAGAAAGATTCGTCGGAAAAACGCCAGCCTGCCGAAGCCGACGGGAAGAAGCCGTACTGGAAGCCCGGCAGAAACTTACTGGACCCATCATAGCGGGCATTGACCTCGAACAGGTACTTATCATTAATCACGTAGTTGATCCGCCCGATGCCCGACCGAAGCCCTTCCGCATCGGAGTTGCCCCCGGCTGCCTGGGTAGTCGTCAGTGCGGCATCGATTTCGCTCAGGAGTGGGTTGATCCGGTCCTGACGGCTGGCCGATAGATTCCGGTTGAACCAGTATTCTTCGGTATAAGCACCCAACAGGCTGAGTTGATGGTTGCCAAATAGGGTTTTGTTGTAGGTAATCCGGCCCTGAAGCAGCGTTTTATAGCCTGAGTTAACGGCATTACTAATCCCCGCGCTAGTCGCGACCAGGGTTCGGGCTAACTGACCCGTCTGGAAATTCCACTCGTCGGTGGGGTCGGAATAGCTTTTGGTAAACTGGTTGTAATAGCGAAGGCCATAATCACCCCGAACAGTCAGTCCTGTAATGGGCGTCCATTCGCCATATAGGTTCCCGTTGAACTCCTGCCGATCGCGGAAGTTGTGGTTAACTTCGAACTGGGAAAGCATGTTACGGGCAAACGCATCTTCGCCATACGCCATGATGCCCCCATACTGACCCGTTGCTGAGTTATACGGCAGAATCCCCGCAATGGCGTAGCGAATGTCATAACCGGCTGTACCTGAGTACGTGATGAACCCCTCCGAGTTGGCATACTTCTGATTCGACCACTGACCATCTGTTCGGATACCCACTTTGACATTATCACGGATTTTATAGTCCAGGTTGAAGCGGGTGTTGAACCGTTTGTAGTCGTGATTGATCAAGACGCCCAGTTCGTCGTAGAGTCCGGCCGACAGGTAAAAGTTCATCTTGTCGTTCCCGCCCGATGCCGAAATGTTGTGCGTCTGAATCCGGCCGTGGTCGCGCAGAATGGTTTTCCACCAGTCGGTATTGGGGTATTTGATGGGGTCGACCAGCCCTTTCGAGAGCCATTCCTCAACCGTTCCGTAGCGATAAGTAGTAGAGGACGCACCGGCCGCCGATGCCCGCAGGTGCATAGTCAGCGAACGGGGATAGTCGGCAAAGTAGTTGTAGAAATTGGTTGGCTGCGATAACCCGTAAGTGCCCGTGTAGTTGATTTGCGCTTTCTTGTTCTGAGAGCCGTTTTTGGTCGTGATCAGCACAACCCCGTTCGACGCCCGCGACCCATAGACCGATGCCGAAGCCGCATCTTTCAGAACCGAAATGCTGGCTACATCGTTCATGTCGATCCGATTGATGTCGACATCGGGCATTCCATCGACCACGATCAGCGGCCCGGAGTTGTTTACCGTACCCAACCCCCGAATGATCAGCGAGGCCCCACTACGCCCGGCCTGCCCCGTCGACTGCTGAACCGATAACCCCGGCACTAAACCTGATAATCCAGATGATACGTTGGCAACCGCCCGGCTCGAAATTTTGTCGTCGATGGTAATAGCTGCAACAGCCCCGGTCAGGTTCTCTTTCTTCTGCGTACCGTACCCGACTACCACCACTTCGTTCAGGGTTTTGATGTCGGGAGCCATGGTAATATCGAGCGTAGTCTGGCTCGTAACGGTGACCTCCTGCCCCAGATACCCGATGGCCGATACCACCAGGGTTCCTCCGCCCGTAGGTAGGTTGATCGTGAATTTACCGTCGGCATCAGTGGTGGTTCCAGACTTGGCATCGCCTTTCAGCACAACGGTTGCACCGGGTAAGCCAGTCCCTTTTTCATCGAGAACACGGCCATTAAATCGGTAGCTTTGAGTAGTCTGCCCCCAAACGTCTCCGTACAGCAGCAGGAGCGGCAGCCACCCGTACATTACCAAATGCAGAAATTTGGAAGATAAAGGTTTACGCATAGCAATAAAGGGTTCTTAAAAATTGCTTGATGGGGCAATATTAGACGGCATGTGAATAAAAAATATGGGAATAATCTAAATCGAACGGTCTGTCCACCTCTTTGAACGCTTTTTAACCCTGCCGAACGATTTGTCCTCTTTTTTGAACAGTTGGCGTAATGGGCAAACCCGTGGGTGATGCTAAACTTGCAGCAGTAAAACGATGAGCGAAAAAGGCGGGTGAAAAAAGACAAGTTTACGATAACGATAGCCGAGGCTGGGTCGCTCATGCTGCTCATCTCGCTCCTTATTTATATGCTTTCCCTGATGCTGTAGTAGTATTGGGCCGTCAGATCATTTATGAAGCTATGTATACGCTGATTCGGTTTCTTGCCTTCGTCATTGGGTCGTGCCTGCTAACGACCGTTTACGCTCAACCATCGGAACGGGCGGTGGTACTGGCTACACTAAAATCGGTGGCGCTGGCCGAAGCCCGTTGGGCCATGCAGCAGCAACCCATCACCGTGACAGCGCAAACCTCTCCTCGAAGTGCAGGAGGGAAGCATGATTTCTTTTCGGAAGGGGATTACTGGTGGCCGGATACGATTAACCCGCAAGGCCCCTATATTCAGCGCGATGGCATGACTAACCCCGACAATTTTGTGGCCCATCGACAGGCCATGATTCGCTTTAGTCGGATTGTTGGGGCCTTGGCGTCAGCTTATGTCCTGACCAAGGACGAAGCCTATGTTCGTCAGGCATTTCGGCACCTGACGGCCTGGTTTGTCGATCCGGCTACGCGCATGAATCCGTCCTTAGTCTATGCACAGGCAATCAAAGGGCGAGCAACAGGGCGGGGGATTGGGATCATTGATACGATTCATCTGATGGAAGTGGCGCAGGGTGTTCGGGTGCTGGAAAAGGCCAAACGTGCGGATAAAGCAACCGTAGCGGCTATTCGGCGCTGGTTTGCGGAGTATCTGACCTGGCTAACCACGCATCCCTATGGGAAAGATGAGATGAATGCCAAAAACAATCATGGCACTTGTTGGGTGATGCAGGTAGCGGCTTTCGCCCGATTAACTAACAATGACTCGCTGATGAGGTTCTGCCGGAATCGGTACAAAACCATATTGCTGCCCGATCAGATGGCAGTTGACGGTAGCTTTCCACTGGAACTTCGCCGAACCAAACCCTACGGCTATTCGCTTTTCAACCTGGATGCCATGACGACCATCTGCCAGATTTTATCGACGCCATCCGACAATCTCTGGACGTACCAAACGCCTGATGGACGGGGCATTCGGAAAGGTATTGCATACCTGCATCCGTTTGTTCAGGATAAATCGAGCTGGCCGTTAAAGCCCGATGTGATGTATTGGAACGACTGGCCCGTAGCCCAACCGTTTCTGGTATTCGGTGCCGTTGCTTTTGCGCAAAGAGACTGGCTCGATACCTGGAAAAAGCTGGAGCATAATCCACAGGTCGAAGAAGTAATTCGTAATCTGCCCATTCGTAATCCGATTATCTGGTTAACCGAACCCCAATGAAAACAAATAGACGATTTCTCGCCCTGTTCCTTACGATATGTCTACTGCCGGGCTTTGTGCCGGATTCGCTCATCAAATCGCTTTTCCGGGATGCCGAACAGCAAACCCGACTGATGCTGGCAGAGGTTGCAAAGGCTTCACAGGAATCAGCCAGTAGAAAACCGACTTTAGTATCGCCCCGGACGCTGGATAAAGTAGGCGCTTTGCAACTCGTACCCGCCCGCGACTGGACCAGTGGGTTCTTTCCGGGTGAACTCTGGTATCTGTATGAATACACCGGCCAGCGTGAATGGGCCGATCTCGCCCGGCACTATACGGCCAATCTGGAAAGTGAGAAAATGAACGCCGGAACGCATGACATGGGTTTTAAACTCTATTGCAGCTATGGCAACGGGTATCGGCTAACGGGCGATCCCAACGATAAAGCCGTTATTATTCAGGGGGCTCGCACACTCATAAAGCGGTTTAAGCCTACTGCCGGGATTATCCGCTCCTGGGACCATCATAAAGACGTCTGGCAGTGTCCGGTCATTATCGACAACATGATGAATCTGGAACTGCTGTTTGCTGCCACCCGCCTGACGGGCGATTCTACTTTTTATAAGATCGCTGTAACCCACGCCAAAACGACGATGAAAAACCACTACCGTTCGGATAACAGCTCGTATCACGTGGTTGATTATGACACACTGACGGGGAAGGTGATCAAGAAAAATACGCATCAGGGCTACAGCGACGAATCGGCCTGGTCGCGGGGACAGGCCTGGGGATTGTATGGCTATACGATGTGCTACCGCGAAACAAAAGATCCGCAATTTTTGAAACAGGCCGAAGCCATTGCCCGGTATATGCTGAACCATCCGCACATGCCTGCCGATCTGGTCCCTTATTACGACTTCGATGCACCGGGTATTCCATCCGAACCCCGCGATGTATCGGCGGCTGCGATCATGGCCTCGGCCTTGTATGAACTCAGTACGTATGTGCCGAAGGGGTCGTATCGGGTCAAAGCCGATCAGATCATTGCCGGTCTGGCAACAGGTTATCGATCGCCAATAGGGCAGAACCACGGTTTTTTATTGGCGCATAGTACGGGCTCAAAAACCAGCGAGATCGATGTGCCGCTGGTGTATGCCGACTATTATTTTCTGGAAGCGTTGCTGCGCTCTAAAAAGCTGAATGACAGGAAGCCGTTGTTTTGAGTGACTAGTAATTGGAATGACAAGGCTTCTGCCAACGCCTAAACCGCTTCGGCTTCTTCCACTTCTTCTTCGATGGCCTGATGGCTGTATTCGGTCGGCGTTACGCCAAACTGTGCCCGGAAAGCGCGGCTGAAATATTTGGGGTCGCTGAAACCAACGGCAAAGGCAATTTCGGATACGGAGGCTTTTCGTTGTTTAAGCAGCAATTCGGCTTTTTTCAGTCGTGTAGTTCGGATCAGGTCGATGACGGAAAGGCCCGTGAGCATTTTCACTTTACGGAACAGCACGGGTCGGCTCATCCCCATTTCGCTCACCAGTCGCGTTACATTAAATTCCGCGTCGTTCAGGTGGATTTCCAGTGTAGTCATCAACTGGTTCAGGAATTTTTCGTCGGGATGGTCCAGTTCCTGAACCTGCGGTTGAAGCGTAACAAGCTGATGATATTTAGCCCGTAACTGCTCTCGCAACAGAAGTAGATTGCGAACCCGCGTTTGCAGCAGAATCGGGTGAAATGGCTTCGTTACATAATCATCGGCACCTGTTTGCAGGCCCGTCAGTTGATTGTCGACGGCATTTTTGGCGGTTAACAAAATCACCGGAATATGACTGGTTCGTACATCCGTCTTAATACGATTTGTCAGTGAGAAACCGTCCAGTATCGGCATAGCTACATCGGCAATAACCAGGTCGGGAAGGAGTTGAGTCGCTTTTTCCAGGGCTTCGGCGCCATGGGCAGCCTCCACCACCTGATAGGTTGCTGAAAACAAATCGCGGATGTAGGCCCGAATATCTTCCTGATCGTCGACCACCAGAATTAGGGGCTGGCCAGTTTCTGGTACAACGGCGGTAGGTATGAGCTGGTTTGTCAGATCGGTTGGTAATAAAGAAGAGAGAGGAGCCAATACCGTTGGTTGAGGTGTTGGCGAGCCCATCGTCGGTTGTAGGAGCGATTCGGGGGGCGTCAGCGGAAGGCGGATGATAAAGCGGGTGAAGCCTGGGTGTCCGGCTTCGGCTTCCTGGCTCTCCACCGTAATCTGCCCCTTGTGCTGTTCAACGATGTGCTTGCTGAGCGCTAGTCCTAGACCGAAGCCGGAATCGCGGGTGGGGGCATGACCCACCTGATAAAACTGATTGAAAATGTAATCCAGATTGCCCGCTGGAATCCCAGCCCCTGTATCTTCGATGGTAATGACCGCCTGTTCGTCGGCTCGTGAGGATGCGAAGTCCCGCCGTAAACGGACCGAAATTGTGCCGCCAGCCGGTGTGAATTTAACCGCATTGAAAAGGAGGTTATACACTACCTTCTCAAACTCTCCGGTATCGAACCAGGCTGGTAACGTCGAGATTTCGGATTCATTGGTGAGCGTAAGCTGGTGGGCGCGAGCATGTTCACGAAACGAATCGGTACTATTGCTCAAAAAAGCGACCAGATCGGTTTGTCGTACCTGTAGTTGGATATTCCCCGTTTCGTGTTTTCGGAAATCGAGTAACTGATTCAGTAGCCGCAACAATCGGTCGGTACTTCCCCGCATGATCGAGAGCTGCTTTCGGATGAAGGGATCGGCCGAATACCGCTCGTTCAGGACTTCAATGGGCGCCATTACCAGCGTAAGCGGGGTACGGATTTCGTGCGCGATCTCGGTAAAGAAATTCAGCTTTATCTGGTGCAATTCCTGCTGACGGGCCTTCTCCCGATGTTCTTCTTCCAGCTCGTGCGCCAGTTGGAGTCGGTTCCGGTTGAATCGCGACCAAAGTTGTAAAAGACCCAGAAAAGTCAGCGCATACAGCGCGTAGGCCCAGGGGGTTTTCCAGAGAGGGGGCAATACCGTAATTTTCAGTTGCAGGGGATTTGCGTTCCAGACATTGTCGTTGTTGGTGCCTTTGACCTGTAACAGATACTCTCCAGCAGGTAGGTTCATATACATAGCTCTTGGTTCACTTACGTAGTTCCAGGCTTTATCGAACCCAGTGAGCTTGTAGGCGTATCGATTTTTGGCTGCGTTGATGTAGTTAAAGCTGGCAAAATCGACAGAAAAAACATTCTGCTGATAGGTGAGAGAGATACCCTGCTGATAATCGATACCCGACTGGTCGGAAGACAGACTGGTAACGGGTTCATTGAAGAGTCGTAATCCGGTAAAGGCCAGCGGATGGACAGTGGTATTCCGACGGATGCTATCAGGATGGAAGTACACAATACCGTTATAGCCCCCAAAATACAGGTGCCCTGTCGCGTCCTGATAGGATGAATTAGACGTAAATTCCCGGCAGACCAGTCCATCGTGTACATTATAGGCCGTAAACGTCGATTGTCCGGCTACCAGTTGCGCCAGTCCTTTGTCGGTACTGACCCACAAACCGCCTTTCTGATCTTCCTGAATGCTAAAAATGGTATTACTGGGTAATCCCTGTGCTGTTGTGAAATGCTGAAAGGCACGACCAGTCGGCAAAAGCAGGTTCAATCCGCCATCGCGGGTGCCGATCCAGAGTCGGTGTTTCCGGTCTTCGAGCAGGCACATCACATGGTTATTACTGAGGGAGCCCGGGTCGTTGTCGTTATGGAAGAAACGAACGGCTTTATTTTCGCCTGATCGCTTGCGCAATAATCCCCCTGCATTACCGAACCACATTTGCCCCTGGCTGTCGAAGAGCAGGGTGGTTACATTGTTCGACATGTTCGGCAGGTTATGGCCTACTCGCTCGAACGACTGCGTTTTGGGTACAAATCGACAAATGCCACCCAGATTGGTAACAACCCATATACCTCCCTGCGTGTCGCGTTTGAGATCATAGATACGGTCGTTGGGTAACGAATGGGGGTTATGGGGGTCATGCAGATACCGGGTAATGGTTTGCTTTCGGAAGTCAAGGTAATTCAGGCCTTTGATTGTTCCGACCCAAAGTCCATTCGGGCCATCCGCTAACAGGCATTTGACTTTATCGTTCGATAGAGAGTGGCTATTTCGGGCATCGTGGGTGTAATGGTGGAGAATGGTTTTGTCGGAGTCGATCAACAAAAGCCCCCGATCTTCGGTACCAATCCAAAGCTGGTTTGAGGCATGGGCGGGCACGATGGGCCCGGCAATTTTAAAGGGTGTACGGCCATGCTTGTCGACAGGGTGATAGGAACCGAACTGCCGGGCTAATGGGCTATACATGTTAACCCCACCATAATACGTACCAACCCAGAATGACCCATCCCGGTCCCGGAAGATGGACCGTACCGAATTGTCGCCCAATGAATTTGGGTCGATGGGCTGGTTGGTGAGCGTCTGGAAGTGGCTGCCATCCTGCGCAACGATATGTAACCCCGACATGGTACCAATCCAGAAGTTTGCTCGACCATCGGGCTGGATGGTTCGGATGGTTTGTGTGTTGAGGTCAAGACCTGCCACCGGATTCCAGGAAGTCACCCGTCCGCGCTGTTTATCAAACAAGGCAATGCCGTTCCCCTCCGTGCCGATCCACAGGCGACCGAACCGATCTTCGGCAAGGGCATTGATGTTGTTGAGGGTGTTCGTGTACACCGAATCGGTTGGTTCCAGGAAATAGTTGGTGAGCCGGAATTTTCCCGAAGAAGTAGGCCGGAGTTTCAGTAATCCGTTTGTTGTACCCACCCATAAGGTACGTTCTGAATCTTCATATAGAGTGCGTACCGACCGATTGCGGAACGTTTGGGGATGTTGGAGCAGTTCGGTTAAGGATTCAAGCTGTTGTTGACGGTTGAGTCGGTATAATCCCCCCTGTGTACCAATCCAGAGTGATTGCTGATGATCTTCCAGCAGCCAGTTTATGGTCGAATCGGGAAGGCCGTGAGTGGCCGAACCACCCGTTAACATACGTTGGAAATCATCCTGTTCGGGCCGATAAAGCGCCAGTCCTTTCGCGGTTCCTATCCACAAACGACCTCGTTTATCGATCAGTAGGCTATTGATCGTATTGGATGCCAGGCTATTTTTGTGGGTGGCCTGATTTTGGTAAACCACCACATTGCGGGAGTCGTAGCGGTTCAACCCATCGCGTGTTCCAAACCACATGAAACCCCGGTTGTCCTGCGTAATCGCATAAACACTACTATGCGAAAGACCCTCGTCGACTGTGAGATGACTAAACGTTTTCTGGGCAGATTGGCAAAAGGTAAAGGATACTGGCAATAGGTAAACCATTGCGCTGAACCAACTGACGAAAGAGTACTTATACTTGTAGAGCATAGGGCCACCGAAACACGCGTTGAGGAAACTATCTGTGTAGTGGGGGTTAAAACACGATTAAAACGCTGGGGCTTCTGTATTTTACTCCAACAAAGTAAGATTATGTCATTGTTCGTACCCGTTTATAAGCTTCATTCCTTTCCACGACATGAGCCCGAAGCTCTTTTTTATATGGCGCGGCTGGAAAAACTGGTTCAGGAAGTGAAAGGCATCGATAAGTCACATTCGCATACGTTTTATCTGCTGATGTGGATTATTCAGGGCAGTGGAAGCCATACCATCGATTTTCGGACATACCCGGTGGCGCCTAATCAACTCTATTTTCTGACGCCGGGACAGGTGCATAGCTGGAACCTGTCGGCCGATGCGCGGGGCTACAACCTGTTCTTCGATGCCAATTTCTTTCGGAGCCGGTACGGGAATCGGTTGCAGCAATATCCGTTCTATCATTCGCACCAGCATCAGCCTTTGCTGGAAGTTGCCGACCAACAGCCTGTGTTCAGTAATTTATTAACCTACGCTTATGATGAATATGAACAACGTCGGCCTAATCGGACGGAAGTCTTTTTGTCGTATCTGCACATCGTACTCGAAACGGCCAACCGACTTTATAACCAGCAATGGGTAGGGCAGGATGCACATTTATATGATCGGATTCGGGCCTATGAGGAGTTAATTGAGCATCAGTTTCTGATGGTTCGGGAGGTAAGTACCTACGCCGATCAACTGCACCTAACGCCCAACTATCTGAATCACATCTGTAAGAAAGTAGTTGGAAAAACGGCCAGTCAACTCCTCCACGAACGCATTGTTATTGAAATCCAGCGATTACTGACCCACACGACCCAGTCGGTAAAAGAGATTGGCTTTCAACTGGGCTTCGACGACCCTTCGTACTTTGTTCGTTTTTTTAAAAAACATACGGGCCAGACACCGGCCGAGTTTCGGCAATCCCTTTTGGTGGATCGTTGATTTGTACCATACGTTGCTTGGTTTGTATTGGATGCTCAATGCCGTGCAGGCTACCTTTGTAGCATAAAAACTGCCTGAGCAACAGCCATTAAGCGGTCTTGTGTCGACTGCTCTTTTGCTCCAGAACTATGTTTACCAACAGCCGATTCTACAGCATTGCCTTTAATAAGTGTCCACGTTGTCATCAGGGTGATTTCTTCGTGACGAACAGCGCATTCAGCAAAAATTTCGATAAAATGCATGACCACTGCCCCCACTGTGGTGAAAACTTTATGCCCGAACCCGGATTCTACTGGACATCGATGTTTGTGAGTTATGCGTTTTATACCATTTATATTTTACTGACCTTCTTTATTGTCGTACAAGGCTTTCAGGTCGATCTGGATTATTATCTGATGGGCATGTTGCCATCACTGGTTTTGTTAACGCCCTATTTTTTCCGGCTGGCGCGCCGTACCTGGCTCACCCTGTGCATTACACCAAAACCTCAATTGTATGTAAAGCCAGAGGCTCAGAAGTAAGAATTTTCAAGTGCTAATAGAGAGCCCCTGTCTACCAACGGTATTTACGTTGGTAGACAGGGGCTCTGGCTTTAAGGGCTGGTTTACAGGAGGCTGGAAAAGAAAAGGGGGCGTTTTCTCCAAAAGAAAGTAACTTTTACAATTCGTTTACAAGCTTTTACAAGGCTTTACCGGCTGGTGTGGGTGGTGGCTCTAGATTTGCTCTGGTACGGATAAATAATTAACCAGCATGAAACACATACTTCTAAACGCCCTATTGGTTTGTGCTGGCTCAACCATCGGCTTGAGCCAGCAAACCTTCAGCACCTGTTCGGCTGCTTTTCTGGGGAACAAAATGATTGTGGATCAATATACCACGAAAGGAAAATGCAGTATTCCAGTTACCGCAACTGGCGAGCTGACGGTCAATACCGTTGAACTGTCGCCTACCCAAAGTAAAGCCGTCGAGTCGATTCCGTTTATGGTTGCTATTCGGGATCATAAAAGTCAGACACTGACGCAGTATTCGAGAAAGGAAACCAAACGGGTTAACATCCAGAATATATTGGCCAACTGTCGAAAAGGCGATTATATTGTGTTGCTCACAGTTGGCAGTCAGTATGCATTGCCTCACAATGAAATTCTTGTACGTTAATTATCTTATTGCGATTAATACCATGAATACCTACAGATTCTTATTTATTGCACTAGGTCTGGTTGGCCTTACTTCCTGGAAGGTCATGCCCACCACTGCTCCTGTATCCGCCATTGAGGAAAAGCCGGAGTTTTATACCAATCCACTCATTTTGAATGAAAAGCCATTGAACTTACATGTCTTTTCAATTCACAGCCGAGGGCACTTATCTGTGGTTTCGGGTGATCCTATGTCGGATGAATCCGTCAAAATTCCATTCCGTATCTATCTGTATCGGAATGGAATCCTGATTCATAAAGAAGCATCAGATACCGGGCGGCAAGTATATGATATAGCTCCCGTGATGGAAGTAGCTCGGCCGGGCGACGATTTGGTGATTGACCCAGTTCGGCCAGCAGATAAATCAGCTCGCCGGGTTGTTCGACTAGAAGGGGTTAATTGGCTCTTTAATTGGTATTCGCCAGGATGTTAATGTAATTTACCGTATTCAGACTCGTCCGCGAATGCATCACGGATACCTGAAGTTTGCGTGGCAGGCGCAACGGCAGGGGATCACGTATCCAGTTGGCAGGGATTTTGAGTCCGTGTCATAGACGTTGGACTCAAAATCCGTGAGCCAATCGCGGACGAGCGAAAACAGTATATCCTACTTTAACAAGTACACGAATGCGTAAGTCGGTCCAGTTCTTCACAACCATAGCCTTAATGCTTTCGGGCGTTTTAATTATCTTGTTTGCCGGGCTAACCCCATCTGTTTCGGCAACGGAGAAGCTCCATTTTGCCCGGAAAGTGAATCTTGCTCTCCGACGAACAGCGCACCATTTGTTGCAAAAGGCCGGAGATGATACATCACGAATTTTGCCTGTTCAGCAGCGGGATGCACGCACGTTTCAGATTCAGTTGAACCATGCATTCGATTACAACCAACTTCCCCGCTTATTAAATGAGTCGTTTGCCGTTCATGCCATTCGGGAAAACTATGATGTAGCGGTGCTGGACTGCGCTCGTGGAGAATTGCAGTTGGGATACAATATCAACGATCTGGTCCGAGTCGGCGAGGTTCCCTGTGTAGGGCGGAATCAGAAAGCCGATTGCTATACATTACAGGTTACCTTCAATAGTATACAGGAAGAACCTTCACAGCCAGTAATGGCCTGGTGGGTATTGGCGCTGGGTACCTGCCTTACGGCACTGGGGTATGTGGTGTGGCAAAAGTGGCCATCCACGCCCTCGCCAACTGAGTCGCCCAACCCTGCTCCGGTCTCCGACGGATTATTACGATTCGGTACATCGAGTTTCAGCCCCAAAACGCTACTTCTTCAGGTAGGTACTAACCAGCATGCACTGACCTATCGTGAGGCCAAGTTGCTACAGTTTTTTATTGACCATGCGAATCAGGTAGCCGAACGGGAATTTATCCTGAAATCGGTTTGGGAAGACGAAGGCGTTTTTGTGGGCCGGAGCCTGGATGTGTTTGTATCTCGCTTACGGAAGCTGCTTCAGGAAGATCCGGCAGTTCGGATCGTAGCCGTTCATGGCGTCGGGTATCGGTTTGAAGCGCAGGGATAGGGTTTTAGGGGTAGGCCAGGTTAAGGCAAAATCGTATCGAATCAAAAGCTAAAATTACTGTAACATATTTATAATAACTAGTTTTAGTTTTTTAGATAAATTATTGATAATCAATTTATTTGGTGTCTATTTGTAATTTGTAATTATTTGAACAGATTTTGAAAGTCTGTCGCGATTGCTCCTCTCTACCTTTGACTCATGAATCGCTCCTAAACCCGGTTCATATCCGTAAACATGAGTCAAAAACAGCGCATCTTTTTCTGGTCCATTACGGCTGCGTTGGGTGGTTTTCTCTTCGGGTTCGATACCGCAGTCATTTCTGGTGTTGAACAGTCGTTGCAGTCATTATGGCAGTTGAATGTGTGGGAGCATGGCCTTACCGTTTCCATTGCCCTGATTGGTACCGTACTCGGTTCGATGTTGGGTGGTATTCCCGCTGAGCAATTGGGGCGAAAGAAAACCCTGCTCTGGATTGCTATTCTCTACCTGGTCGCTTCGCTCGGAACAGCGCTGGCAACGGGATGGAGCATTTTTCTCCTGTTTCGGTTTCTGGGTGGTTTGGGCGTCGGGGCTTCGTCGGTGGCGGCCCCTATGTACATCACGGAAATATCGCCTGCCAAATCGCGTGGTCGGTTGGTTGCCCTGTTTCAGTTCAATGTGGTTCTGGGTATTCTGATTGCCTATCTGTCGAACTTTTTACTCCAGGGTTTGGGTACCGACTCATGGCGGTGGATGCTTGGGATACAGGCTGTGCCGTCGCTTATCTTTCTGATTTCAGTACTGAATATTCCCGAAAGCCCGCGCTGGCTGTTGTTGAAGAAAGGGGATGTAGCCCAGGCATTTGATGTTCTCCGAATGATTGACCCGGCCACTGCCGAAAAAACGATGGTGGCCATTCAGCAGAGTAACCACCATACCGAAGGGTCGACCCGATTATTTTCGGCCACGCACAAAACTCCAATCCTGCTCGCGGTGTTATTTGCCGTATTCAATCAGGTATCAGGCATCAACGCTATTATCTATTACGCTCCCCGAATTTTCGAAATGACGGGCCTGGGCAAAAGTTCGGCCTTACTTTCGTCGGCGGGTATCGGGTTTGTCAACCTTGTTTTTACCATGATCTCGATGAATTTGATTGATCGGTTTGGCCGACGAACATTGATGAAAATCGGTTCGGCGGGTCTGATCGTTACCCTGGCATTGGTGGCGCGTGCCTTCTATACCGAGGATTTCAGCGGGATGACTGTGCCGCTTCTGCTGTTCGGCTATATCGCTTTCTTTGGCTTTTCGCAAGGGGCTGTAATCTGGGTCTTTATCTCCGAAATCTTTCCAAATGAAGTACGGGCCAGCGGTCAGGCACTGGGCAGCTTTACGCATTGGCTAATGGCCGCAATCATTACATTTACGTTTCCATATCTGGCCGAGCAGGTTGGCGGTGGTAACACCTTCCTGTTTTTTACGGCCATGATGGTATTGCAACTGGTATTCGTTTTGCGTCTGATGCCCGAAACCAAAGGCACCAGCCTGGAGCAGATTGAAAGAACGTTTGTTGTCCACTAAACCTTTACACCAATGAATCAACCTATTCTTTGCTTTGGCGAAATTCTCTGGGACGTTTTACCGACCAGCAAGCAACCGGGTGGTGCCCCCATGAATGTGGCTGTTCACCTGCGTAATTTTGGCATGAATGCCCAGCTTATCAGCCGTGTTGGCAACGATGATCTTGGCCGTGAACTGCTGGAGTTTCTTCGGGAGAAACACCTGCCCACAGCTTATGTACAATTGGGGGCCACACACCTGACGGGCATTGCAAAGGCCAATCTGACCGACCGCAATGAAGTTGTGTATAAAATATTGCAGCCCGTAGCCTGGGATTATATTCAGTACGATGACTCGCTGAGTTCGTTGTATCAAAAAGCAATCCTGGTATACGGGAGTCTGGTGGCCCGCAGCCAGACCTCGCGAAATACGCTGCACCAGTTACTCGATCAGGTTGCACTGCGTGTGTTCGATGTAAACCTGCGGGCTCCTCATTACACACCGCTGGAAGTTTCGTATCTGCTTCAAAAGGCAGATATTCTGAAAATCAATCACAATGAGCTGGAAGAGATCATTGGCTGGTATACGTCGCCCTTGCCCGAACGGGAAGCCATGGAGTTTCTGCGAGACCGTTTCAAGCTGAAGTCCGTATGTGTTACCCGTGGCGAAAACGGAGCTATCTTGTTGAACAACGACGGGTTTACGGAACATCCGGGATTTTCGGTACAGGTGGAAGATACGATCGGTTCCGGCGATTCATTCCTGGCCGCTTTTCTCTACAAAACCTTACAGGGCGAAACGCCCGCTAAAACCCTCGAGTTTGCCTGTGCTACAGGAGCTTATGTGGCTACCCAACGTGGTGCTACGCCCACCGTTTCGGAACAGCTGATCCTGAAAAGCATTCGTCAGTCAACGGCACGGCCTGCCGAATTGATCTGAGTCAGCCCCGAACGCTTCAGGGAGCCGTAGCCGTGGAGGGTCAGATTTAAGTGAATTTTAATGAGTCGGTCGAATAGTGCCGAACCTTTTTAGGTTGGTAATATAGTTTATTGTGGGGAGCGCTCCAGGGTTTGGTCGACTCCCCACTTTATCTCCGGCTACGAACGCGTCATAACCGATACCTTTCTGGGCAAACTCCCGGAACGACCGTAAATCTTATGCTAACCTATGATAAACGATGAAAAGTCCTGAAAGGCCTCTTAAAGGGATTCAGATGTATTTAGAAATCGGTACCGAAGCTTTCGGTACCGATTTTTGTTTGTCAACGTGCTACTTTCCGCCCCCATGTCAGGGAAGCGCCAACTGGTTATAAGCCATTTGTTTCAACAGAAAAACGACTCCATATTTGGCAATTTGCGTTCGGTACGATTTGTACATAGCCACAAAGTGGGGGTAGTTGTGCAAGCGTGCCGAGGCAAATGCTGAAATACTCAAAAAGGCCAATGTATCCGGGCTGGTGATTTTAGCCCAGTCGCCCTGCGGAAATCCTGACTCGGTTAGAGCCTGATCGGTTTCTGTGTCGTCGCAGCTAGCGGCCAGGTAATGACCGTAGGCGGCCAATAAAAAAGCCATCCGATGAATGTCGCCGTTTTTGGTTAGTGCATCCAGCAATGTTGGGAGTAGGAGCAATGGAAGTTTCGAAATCCCATCGGAACACAAACTGGCGAGCGACTCGGGCTGGTTCGTGAACTGGCGAATAAAAGCTTCAATCGACTCTTCCGGTTGGTCCGGTATACTCGCCGACGTCAGCATATCCTGCTGGATAAGCGCACGAAGGTAATTGCTGAACAAGTGATCGTTGACGGTTTCGTCGATGGTTCGGTAACCTGCCAGAAAGCCGGGATAGGCCAGTAAAGTGGGCAGGGAATTTAGTGTTTCGTTTGTGTTGGTTTGCATGATGGATGAGGTTAGGTCTTACTAGTCATCTACATGAAGTAACTGTGAGATCGAATTGGCGTGTTGCTCCTGGGCTTCATCGCGCTGGCGCAGCGTTTGGGCAATTCGAATCATCTGGGTTCCCTGTTTGCCCTGCTTTTCAATACTGGCTTTGTCGTACTGATGCTGGCGGGTAGGCTCCCAGTAAAAGAGCTCGGTTTTGGCGTCGTACACGCCAATAGGTCGGTAGCCATCCTGCGTAAGCATCTGTTCCAGTAAGGCATCCGCTTCGGTATGAGTGGCACAATCGATATGGTAATACTGCTTCTTGAGCAGATAAATGACCGAAAAACGATTCATGTGTTGTGAAGTTTAATGGGGGGCGTAGTGGCACAAACACCTACTCGACCCAGGCTATTTGGGCGATTGCTTCGACCCAATAGCGAACAGCTACGGCCATCAGCGGGCGTAGTGCCGATACGGCCACAAAGGCTGGCGTCGAAAACTAAGCAATCTGATTCAGCTAGTCTTGTATCCCCTGATTGGAGGCTAAACCTATTGACCGCCTTCTCTGCCTGAGCCAGCCCATTCGACTTCGCATGTCACAGCAGCAGAGATGCGTAGCTAGCCATATCTGGACTAGACGTACAAACGAATAGTGTAGCCTGAAAATCGTTTAGCGATTGGCCATGAGCCAGTTGCCGCCAAAGGGCGTCGCGCTACGGGATAAGCCCACAAAAGTTGGGGCATGTCGATCAATAAAACGAATAAGTGCCAAACGGGTGGCCATCCAGCGATTCGTCCAGAATGAGGTTGTTGTAGTGGAATGGGCTGATGTATATACGGATTTCATGATTTCTGTGTGTTAATTCCCTGGTGTCAGGATGCCTCTGTGGGCCTATTCTAGCCTGAGGTAAGGAGTAAGTGATTGACGGCCAGTGTATTTTAAAGCCGACGTTTGAAACAGATGCAGGCTGGTAAATATTGGTAAGCGAATGGAACTCGACGTATAAAACGCATCTGGTTTCTATGCTAAATAACTAAAGTAGACCCTGAGATAGTTTTCTAATATTGGTAAAGTACAAAAAGTGCCTTGCTTTTTGCAGTGAAAACGTGAATTGTTTAAGCAATTCTTTAAATAGTCATGTGAGGTAGTGGTCTGATAATCAATATGCTATTGAAAAAGTATATGGAAATAATACTAATTTGCAGGCTAGTCGGAGCAGTTGGGTTGTATAAGATGGGCTGTCGACCAATGAAGCAGCCTGGCTAGAAAGCGTATGTTAAATTTTCATGCGTTTCCGCTCTTTTACCAGAAGCTGTTTGCAAATTGCAGCTACGCAAGAACTCGATCAGAACCGTGTAATTCGTTAAACGCAGTATAGTCAGTAGCTATGGAATTCAGACAATTAGGCGCATCGGGCCTGAATGTGCCGGTATTAAGTTTTGGAACGGCCACTTTTGGCGGTGGTACCGAATTTTTTAAAGCCTGGGGAAGCACACAGGTCGATGAAGCCAAACGACTGGTTGGCCTTTGTCTGGATGCCGGGGTCAATCTCTTCGATACCGCCGATGTGTATTCGCAGGGGCTTTCCGAAGAAATTTTAGGAGAAGCCCTGACCGGGTTGCGTGATAAGGTGCTGATTTCGAGTAAAGCAACATTCACGTTTGGCGAGGGGCCAAACAACCAGGGATCGTCGCGATTTCATTTGCTGCGGCAGTGTGAGAGTAGCCTCAGACGGCTTAAAACCGATTACATCGACATCTATCATATGCATGGATTTGATGGAAATACACCCGTTGACGAAACCCTGCGAACCCTGGATGATCTGGTTCAAAGTGGAAAAGTAAGGTATATAGCCTGCTCCAATTTTTCGGGATGGCATCTGATGAAATCGCTCGCTGTTTCGGAAAAATATGGCTGGAATCGCTATGTGGCTCATCAGGTATATTACTCGCTCGTGAATCGCGAATATGAGTGGGAACTGATGCCGCTGGGGATCAACCAACAGGTGGGGGCACTGGTTTGGAGTCCGTTGGCTGGTGGCCGATTGGGGGGCAAATATGGGCGGAGCAAACCCAAACCAACGGAAGGCCGGGTCGTAGAAGGCGGAAGTCCCGTACCGCAGGCTGTCGTTTCGGAAGAAACGTTTTATACCATCACCGATGTCTTGGAAGAAATCGCTGCCGAAACCGGAAAGTCAATCGCTCAGGTAGCCATCAACTGGGTATTGCAACGCCCCACGGTATCGAGCATCATTATTGGAGCCAGAAACGAAGAACAACTCAAACAGAACCTTGCTGCCGTGGGCTGGCGTCTGACCGTCGATCAACTGAAAAAACTGGATAAGGCCAGCGAAGTGCCACCCATTTACCCTTACTGGCACCAACGGCAAAATCTGACCTTAAATCCTCCTCCGAAATTTTATTGAGCGAGTTAATGATTGAGTGATTGTGTGAATAAGGCTCGCATCAGCTATTTGCCCAATCGCTCATGCACTCAATTACGTAAGTGTATTCATCATGATTCAATTTAAGCGATTAGATCACGTACTAATTTGTATTCCTGAGGGCGCTACGGTCGAAGCCCGCACGTTTTATACAGACGTGGTGGGGCTTACCGAAATTCCGGGCAATCATCCGGGTGGGGCGATCTGGTTTCAGATGGGCGACATTGAGCTGCATGTACGCGAGGAAGCAGGAACGAGCTTTTCCAAACGACATCCGGCTTTTGAAGTCGGTAATCTTGCTGAAGCGAAAGAAATGCTTCAGCAGAAAAACCTGGACATTGAATACTCTTCCGACATCGACGGCCGGGATCGGTTTTTCTTTCGTGACCCATTCGGCAATCGATTTGAGCTACTTCAATTTATAGGTTGAGCCCGTTTGAGGTTTTTGGAACCAGAACGAATGTAGCATAGATATTGCAGGATCAAGTTAGTGATAACACAATCAGTGACTTTTGGGTTGAATAACTAAAATGAAATTGGTTGAAAGAGACGGTTCTTTACGACCGAAATCAGGCGTCAATTTCGACGCTATAAAACGTACCGAGCGAGCTGTTTGGTCAATTAGTTAGTACAGGTATGCTTAACAAGGTTGAGGGAAACTTACCATCAAATACCGACTTAGTAACGACCAGTGAACTGTTCGAACTACTAACTAAAGCCACGCGTGATGCCGTTTGGCACTGGGACCTCGAAACAAACTCGATCTGGTGGAACGAGGGGTATACGCAACTGTTTGGGTATGATCTGGAAGGGGAAGATGCGGATGGGTTTGAATCCTGGTCGAAGCATGTTCATCCTGACGATAAGGAAAGCGTTGTGTCCGGTATTCAACAGGTGATCGATGAGGGAGGCAAAAACTGGTCTGCCGAATACCGATTTCAGCGAGCCGATGGGGCATATGCCATTGTGCTTGATCGGGGGTATGTACTCTGGCGAGAGGGTAAAGCCATTCGCATGGTTGGGTCCATGCAGGATATAACCGAGCAGGTTATGCTGCAGCAGGCACGCGTCGAAAGTGAGGAACGACTTCGCTTTGCCCTTCAATCGGCTCAGTTGGGCACCTGGGAGCTAGACCCCCAGTCGGGTGTTGTCAAGTGGGACCGCCGATGCCAGGAGCTTTGTGGACTTACCGACGAAAACGCTGTCCGTTACGACCGAACGCTGGATTTTATTCATCCGGCCGATCGCGAACGGGTGGAAAAAGCCGTGCAGTGGGCCTTGAGTCCTGTGTCGGGCGGAAGTTATGATATGAGCTTCCGAACGATTGGGGCAAATGACCAGAAGCTTCGCTGGGTACGCTTTATTGGCCAAACTTACTTCTCCGATACAGGGCAGCCGCACCGATTTTCGGGCGTTGCCGAAGACATTACGGAGGAAGTGCTGGCGAAAGAAAAGGCGGCTTTATCCGAACGGCAGGCCCGAATTGCGCTGGAGGGGTCTGGCTCGGGATCATTTATGATCGATCTGCAGACGAGTGAAATCCGCTACTCTCCAGCTTTCGGTCGTATTCTGTTGGGAGATGAAAGCGAAAACATCCGATGGAGCGTCTTTATCAAACATATCCATCCCGAAGATAAGCCGATTCGCGATAGAGCGCATCAGCAGGCTCTCCAGACCGGAATTATCAATTACGAAGCCCGATTTGTCTGGACCGACAAATCCATTCATTGGGTGAAAATAATGGGCCAGTACCAGTTCGATGCCGACCGAAAGCCAATCGGGGTCACGGGCATTGTGCTGGATGTGACGGAGCAGACCGAGAAAGCCAAAGCCCTGCGGGAAGCGGAAGAGCGTTTTTCGATTGCTTTTAACAACACTTCGACGGGGATCGCCTTCGTAGATACACAGGCCAACTTTACCCTGGCCAACGAAGCCTATACCCGGCTTTTGGGGTATTCGGTTGAGGAGTTATGTACGCTGAACAGTTTCGAACTTACTCACCCCGATGATCGACCCTGGAACCGCCAGTTATTTGAAGAAGTGGTGCAGGGGAAACGACCTTACTTCAACCTGGTAAAGCGGTATTTTCATAAAGATTCCTCAATACGCTGGGTGCAGTTGAATGTGACGCGGGTAGCCGATGCTCAGGACGAAACCCAGAGTATCATCATCATTGCCCACGACATCAACGAGCGTGTAGAAGCCGAAGCCAAACTTCGGGCCAGTGAAGCACGCATTCGCAATATCATTACCCATGCCCCGGTCGCCATTGGTATACTGAATGGTCGAACAATGGTTGTTGAAACGGCCAATAAATCCATGCTCGAAATCTGGGGAAAGCATGAGAGCATCATTGGTTTACCGCTTATCAAGGCGCTCCCCGAACTGGAAGGGCAGGGGTTCATTGAGCTTCTCGAACAGGTATATGACTCAGGGATTGCTCATTATGGCACAGAAACCCTGGCACGACTCTATCGAAAAGGAAACCTTGAACAGGGGTATTTCAATTTTGTGTACGCGCCCATTCATAATGTAGCGGGTGAGGTGAGCGGCATTATGGTGGTGGCTACAGAGGTGACCGATCAGGTTAAAGCCAAACTGGCTTTGCAGGAAAGCGAGCAGCGTTTCCGAAATCTGATTGCCCAGGCTCCCGTAGCGATCAGCTTATTTGTTGGGCCGGATATGATCATCGATATGCCTAACGAAGCCATGTTGAAGCTTTGGGGGAAGGGCGATGTAGGGGGAATGCCTTTGGCTGAAGCGTTACCAGAACTGAAAGGCCAGCCTTTTCTGGATATTCTGGACAATGTGTATAAAACGGGCGTTGAATATAGCGCTCAGGAAGCGAAAGCCGAGCTGCTGGTCGATGGTAAAATGGGAACCTACTATTTCAACTTTACCTATAAGCCACTACGCAATGCTGCCGGAGAAATCTACGCGATTATGGATATGGCCATCGACGTATCCGAGCAGGTAGAAGCCCGCCGACTTATCGAAGCCAACGAACTGCGTTTCCGCACGCTCCTGGAAGCCATTTCGCAGATGACCTGGACCAATACGCCCGAAGGAGAATTTACCTTTTTCAACCAGCGGTGGTACGATTATACGGGACTCAATTTCGACCAGTCTAGGCATCAGGGGTGGGAGGCCACTGTGCATCCCGACGACTGGGAGCTAACCCGTTCTACGTTCCAGCAGGCCCTGAGTACAGGCACCACATTCGCGCTTGAAAATCGGTATCGGCGTGGAAACGATAGCATGTATCGCTGGCATTTGAATCGAGCCCTCCCCATTCACGACGAATCGGGTAACGTTGTACTATGGGTAGGTACGGCTACCGATATTCATGAGCAGAAACAATGGGCCGTTAGCCTCGAAGAACAGATAGAAGCTCGTACCGAGCAACTGGTGGCTTCCAATTATGACTTACGACGTTCCAACGAGAACTTGGAGAAGTTTGCCTATATAGCCAGTCATGACCTGCAGGAACCGCTTCGGAAAATACAGTCGTTTGGCGACATCCTTAAAGCGCAGTATACAGACGAACTGGGCGATGGGGTCGATTATCTGGAACGAATGCAGACAGCGGCTTCCCGCATGTCGTTGCTGATTAAAGACCTGTTGACATTTTCGCGAATATCGACCCGTCAGGAGATGACCGCGTCTGTGAGCCTGAATCAGGTGGTTGCAGAAGTACTCGACACGCTCGAAGTAGCTATTGAGCAGTCGGGTGCGCAGATACAGGTAGGTACGCTACCCAGGATACCGGGCGATGAATCGCAGCTACGGCAACTATTTCAAAATCTGCTTAGCAACTCGCTTAAATTCCGCAGAGCCGAAACGGTTCCTGTCATAACGATTCAGGCCGAGCGGGTGAAAGCGCAGGAACTGTCTGCATCGGTTCGGCCAGGACGATTGGTGCCCGATTATCACCAGATCAACGTGTCGGATAATGGGATAGGCTTTGATGAGAAATACATTGATCGAATTTTTCAGGTGTTCCAGCGATTACATACCCGCAATGAATTTGCAGGTACAGGTATCGGACTAGCGATTTGTGAGAAAGTTGTTACCAATCACGGTGGAGCGATTACAGCCACTAGTAAGCCTGGGCAGGGAGCTACCTTTATTGTCTACTTACCAATTGTCTCTGCGGAGCCGCATTAGCCACTACCTTCTATAGGTTATTTAGCCTGAAAAAGCCACCCCTTGCCTCGATGCAGCGGGTGGCTTTTTAATGGGCGATCAGGTCCATGCAGCCCGGCCCTACTTTCTGATGATGTCGACGGGTAGTTAGTTGTAGGGTTCAATCAGGCAGCCAATGAATTATTTATACGGCTGGTTAGTCGTTTAATTAGTTGATTGTCAGTGAATAATTGTAGTAGACCGACGGTGGTTAAAAAATAATTCTAAAAATTTTATAGCCTCATGCAACCTGCCTTCAGGTTTCTTACATCTACCAGTCAAATACCACAAAACGAATACAACCTAACGCGGACCACCGCCTGAACCCTTAAGCCAATTCTGTTCCTAAACCCTGAATCTTTAATATACAACCACTATGAACACGTTCAAACACCTCCTCGCCACCGCCCTGATTGCTGCGTCAACTGCTTCGTTCGCGCAAACCGACTCCACTTCGGTAAGTACTCCCACCATCAAGTCAACCTCGTACCGTTCCTACGAGCGGGTTCGTTCCGATCTGCGCATCTATGTTGGCCTCAATAGCCTGGGCGGTACACTCCCGGCAGGCTACGAGTTTCGTCCTGTTGGCTCCCGCTTTATTGCCCTGGGTTGGCAGATGCGGATTCCAATAGCGGTTAGTGGAGCCACAAAGCTTCGTCTGGTAACCGGCCCGGAAGTAGCCTGGAACAACTTCATGTTCGAAGGCCGAAACATGCTGGTCAAGCAGAACAACCAGTTAGGCATCGAGCAGTCGGATGTTGATTTGCATCGGTCGAAGCTCGTAACCACGCAGCTTAATCTGCCCATGATGCTGAACCTGTCTTTCAAGTCGGGCTTTTCAATTGCAGCAGGCGCGTATGCAGGGCTTCGTCTCGACAGCTACACAAAAGTAAAACCTGTAGGGGGCTCATCAGTACGTACGCACAATTCCTTCAATCTGAACCCAGTTCGCTGGGGATGGACCGCCGAGCTGGGTTACCGGGGCCATGCCAAATTATTTGGTCGGTATGAGCCAGGCAGCCCCTTCAAGGCTGGCGAAGGTCCCGATGCCAGTGTCTGGACTGTCGGTCTCAAATTTTAAGGTCTGTTTAGCGGATTCATGAAGCTGTTAAATTCTCATTCCAAGAGTGAATAGGAATAAAAGAAGATTGTTTCATGAATCCGCTAAATTCTGCCTTTAGCGTGCAACACACCCCTCTTTTCGTGTGTCTTTCCGACGAATATCGTTCTTCAGGACACCAATCCCCCTTAAAATCCACTCATCCTGCCGTTAAGACCGCTTGTGTAAGAACAGGTACTTTGTGATACCCACTACCTACCTTTGCAATGTACTGAAGCACAAGAATTAGGCGACCTTCTAACAACACATACTATGAAAACGATATTTTCCTTCCTCTTACTTAGCCTCCTGACCCTGACAACAACGTTTGGGCAGGCCCTGACGCGGGGAACCGTCAATGGTCAGGTTGGGACATCGGCTGGAAAAGCCCTTGAATTTACGACGCTGATGCTGCTAAAAGCGAAAGATTCTACACTGGTAAAAGGATCGATCAGCGATATTGACGGGAAATATACCTTCCAGAATGTTGGCGCTGGTCGGTATCTGGTAGCGGCTCAACAGATCGGATACCGCAAAACGTATAGTGCCCCGTTCGAAATTAGTGAAGCCCAGCCCGCTCTCGAATTGCCGATGCTGACTATGGTCGATGAGACCAAAAACCTGACCGAAGTGAAAGTGGTAGCTCAAAAGCCGTTCATTGAGCAACAGGTAGACCGAACGGTGATGAACGTTGAAAACAGCATCGTAGCCAGTGGCAATACCGCCCTGGAAGTCCTGGAAAAAGCCCCTGGTGTGACCATTGACCGCCAGAACGACCAGATACAGTTGAAAGGAAAGGCGGGCGTCATCGTGTACATCGACGGGAAGCAAACGTACCTGTCGCAGCAGGAAGTATCGAACCTGCTGAAAAACACGCCCAGCGATAACATTGCCTCGATTGAAATTATCACGAATCCCGGCTCCAAATACGATGCGGCCGGTAACTCGGGGATCATCAACATCAAAATGAAGAAAAATAAGAACTTCGGTACCAACGGTAACTTCATTATCGGGACCGGGTACGGATGGGTGAAAAACCTGGCTGGTGCCCGCGACGATCTGCCGAAATTCAACACATCCATCAACCTGAACCATCGCGAGGGGAAGGTCAATCTCTTTGGTAATTATAGTTACGTGAACCGTGAAAGCTCACAAAGCAATGAGTTAAACCGGGTGATTCCGTTCAATGGTAAGAACACCTATTTCGACCAGTATTCGTTTCGGCCGAACCAGTTTGAAGGGTATTCTTACAAGGCAGGGATGGATTATTTTATCGACCAGAAAAGCACGATAGGCGTATTGGTAAATGGTTTCTCGAACAATTGGCAATCGGGTGGCCAGAATAATACCATGATCAGCGACGATAACCGGGTCTTGACCAGTAAGGCCATTACCCAAACCAGCATGGGCAACAAAATGTCGAACATCACCACGAACCTCAACTATAAATATGACATGGGGAAAGGCCGTGAGTGGACCATCGACGCCGACTACGTGCATTATGGCGGTATGAATACCAACAACTTAAGCACTGCCTATACTAATGCGGACAACCTTCCCACCCGGTTGAACCAGGATGTTCGGAACAACATGCCGTCGACCATCAATATCATGGCTTTCAAAACGGATTATGTACTACCGACGAAGAAAGGTAAATGGGAAATGGGTCTGAAGAGTAGCTATGTAAAGGCCGACAACAATAGCCTTTATGATACCTTGCAGCAGGAAACCAAAAAATGGTTGCCCGATGCCAGTCGCTCAAATCAGTTTAAGTACGACGAGAATATCAACGCCGGTTATATAAACTACGCTGGAAAAGTGGGCAAAACGAAGGTTCAGATGGGATTACGGGCCGAACATACCCACTCAATCGGTACGTCGGTAACGCTGAACCAAACGGTGGATCGGAACTATCTGAACCTGTTCCCAACGCTGTTTTTATCGCGCCAGCTGGATACCAACAACGTCCTGAACTTCTCCTATAGCCGCCGGATCGACCGTCCGGATTACCAGAACCTTAACCCATTTGTGTTCTATCTGGACCCATACACCTATCAGCAGGGTAATCCGTTTCTGCGGCCACAATATACCAACGCGGTTGAACTGACACACGTATTCAAAAATGCCTTTACAACCTCGTTGAGCTTTAGCCGTACATCGGACTTCATCAACCGGGAAACGCCCCGGCAGATTGCTTCGGAGAATATCACCTACGTGACTCCCGAAAACCTGGGTAACATGGACAATCTGAGCCTGAATGTAAGCTTCCCCGTAACGGTTACGAGATGGTGGCGGATGCAGAACAACATTAACGCCTATTACCAGCACTACCAGACCTATTATTCGGGAGCCCCTTACGAAGTGAAGATCGGAGCGTACAATTTATACACCTCGCAAAACTTCACTCTAAGTAAAAGCGTATCGGCCGAAGTATCGGGATGGTACAACTCGGCATCGCAATATGGCTTCTATCGGGCACAGCCCATGGGCGCTTTCAATGTAGGCGTGCAAAAGAAAATGATGGATGGAAAGGGTAGTTTGAAGCTGAACGTGAGCGATCCATTCTGGCTGAATCAGTTCAATGGTCGGGCAGTCGTTCAGGACATTAACTTCCGGGTAGTATCGCGCTGGGAAAGCCGTCGAATCATGCTAACCTTCTCGTATCGATTTGGTAATCAGAACGTGAAGAACGCCCGTCAACGCAACTCAGCTACCTCGGCCGAACAAAACCGGGTAGGAGCACAGAATTGATATGTAAAATATGATACATGATGTATTTTTGTGGGTAATTACTTCATGCATCATACATAAAAACGGACTTAGTTTAGGTTAAGAAAACGCGAAAGCCAGCCCCACGTTGAGGACTGGCTTTTTTGTGTGCTTAGTGGCTTTATAGGGACTCGAACCCCAACCAACAGTTCCGAAGACTGTGATGCTATCCATTACACCATAAAGCCAAGCCCACAAAAGTACACTTTTCTGCGGAAGTGTAAAAATGCAGCCCTGATGTATTTGTAATTTCCTTGAAAAGATGAATAAATAGAATAGATAATGCGCGTATAATATTTTTTTAATCTACATTAAAAAGTGGCCTCTTTACTCTTTTGTATGTAAAGATTAACATAGTATATATATAACTATCCAAATAGAAAATAAACTGGTTTACAGTGTACTTACGTATTGGTATGTGTGGGCCAGGCTTAGTATATTTACCGTTAACCTCACCAGTTTATGTATGTAAGATGGCTACTCAACCCAACATAGAACTACTTAAACAGTACATCAAAACGTTAATAGCGCCAGACGCTATTTTTCCGGGCATTGCCCCACGGCAGTTTGAGAACGAGTTTAGTCGGACAGAGTTAGAGGCTATTTATTTTTGCCTGACTTTTGTCGTTAAGCAGGCAAATCCGGTGAATCATCAAGCATTAATTTCGGGTTTTAAGCGAGTCCATAAGCCTAATCTAGCCATGCATTGGTTTTTAAGGGCCTTCTGGCGGCAGCTTGTTTCCATCATCTACATCCACTCGTTTCAAACTAAACATTTTTATTTGCCAATGAATTAGTACGTTTTGAGATCACCTGTGGTTAATTGCTTTCAGGTATTTACTGGTGATGCGACGACTGCCTAAGAGGAGTCGTAGGCACTCAGATTTTGCTCCAGACGAAGCTTCATTTGATAATGTACACGCATAGATAATAATTTGGTAAAACCATTTTCGTTTATGAAAACGTCTTGGTTAATCGGCTATAATCCCTATTTTTGTTGGCAATACCCGGTTTTACCCCAACTTTATATTTTATGCTAAGTCGCGTTGCTAACTCAGTTTATTGGATGCACCGCTATATTGAACGGGCCGAAAATTATGCTCGTTTCATGAGTGTGAATTTCAATCTGGCTCTCGATTTACCGCCAAATGTTGATCAGCAATGGGAACCGTTACTGACTGCTACGGCTGATAATGAGCGGTTTAAAAAATATTATTCAGACCCTACACGTGAGAATGTCATCCATTTTATGACATTCGATAAGCGCAATCCTAACTCGATCGTATCCTGCCTGAGTGATGCCCGCGAAAACGCTCGTACCATTCGGGAGGTTATTTCTAAGGAGATGTGGGAACACCTTAATACGTTCTACCTGATGGTGCGTGATACGTCGCCCAAGCAGCAGTGGGAACAGACCCAGACGCAAAATTTTTTCACGGAAATACGAAACAGCATACAGCTTTTTTACGGAATCATTGATGCAACGATTACCCGCAATGAGGCCTGGCACTTCGGGCGTTTGGGGCGTTTTTTGGAGCGCGCCGATAAAACATCCCGGTTTCTGGATGTGAAGTATTTCACCCTTTTGCCTGAAATAGAACTGGTTGGATCAACCATTGATTTAATGCTCTGGTCGGCAGTTTTAAAATCCGTTAGTGCGTATAACATGCATCGTCAGCAATATCGGTCACTGACCCCAGCCAGCATTGTCGAGTTTCTGATTTTAGATAAAATGTTTCCACGGGCTGTGGCTCATTGCATTCGGCAGGCCGAGTTGTCTCTCTATGAAATTTCGGGCAATAACATCACACAGGGTTTTGGGAATTCAGCCGAGCGGATGTTGTCGAAATTAAGAACCGATATTGAGTTCACTGAAACGGCCGATATCTTCAAAACAGGGCTGCACCAATACCTCGATAATTTCCAGACGCGTACCAACAGCGTTGGAGATGCTATTTTCCAAACTTACTTCGATTTAAAGCCGATCGAGGTCTAATCTAAAGTGTAAACGTGCGAAAGAGAGAAAGCGTGATAATAGCTTGCATCAGCATTTCACGCTTTCTCTCTTTCGCACGTTTACGCTTTAGTAAAATATGGGAAACGTTAGGGCTAGATACGCCATACCGGCTCGGTGGCGGAACCGATTGTTGTTGGCAATAACGTCGCGGTTGGATACCGTTGTTTCGGTAACCAGCCATTGATAGCCTGCCTTGACCGCCAGACGTTGCGAAACATGAATACGGGCATAGATTTCGGTTGCCAGTGTACCAATGTCGTTATCACCTAACAGACGTACATTGAAGCGGCTGGGCGATGCTTTTTGAAAAACATTGTTCCCCTGGAAGTAGACGTTGATCGAATCGGCACCCGATGCCGAATGAAGGGTAAATTGTCCCGTCGAGGATTTATAGCGACCTGTACGCGATTTTCCGATGGTTAACCCTAACAAATCGGCACTGGCCCCAATTTCAACCTTACCCAGATTGATTTGCGCCCGAACACCAACATTGAGCGACGTCATGGTTACATAATCGTACCGGATGGTATCGATATTCTTGACGACAAGTGGAGCGCCGAGGGCCGCAAAGCCCGATTTTTCGCGGGTAAGGCGGGCCGGGGCTGTGTAATAATCCAGATTATCGCCGTAAAAGGCACCCAGTCGCAGGGTCCAACCCAATGAGAACAATTTTCGTTCGCCTACATTAAGCATTTGGTAGTAGGCAATGGATGGGTGATAATGATCGGTGGAATAAGCCATTCCCAAATCATAGCCACTACTAAGGCGGGCCGCTACCGGCGATTGGGCAAAGCTATACGTCGAAATAAGGAGCAAAAACGGAATCAGAACTTTCTTCATGCAGACAAATCAGGCTGTTCGAGCAGGCAAAGTTATATGGATTCGACATTATCAGGTTAATCTGTTACTAACTGGCTTTTGACAGACCAACTATTTTGAGCTGCGAACCGCTGTATTTCCTAACCCGACTTAAGGCTCTGTTGTTTTTCTTCGCGTGGTCAGTTCCGCAAACTATGTACCTGGGAACGTTCAAAATGATTGGCTGAGCACAAAAAAATGGAGTGAAGCCCTGTTCTTCACTCCATTTTAGAGCCTATTTCAACGCTTTCAGCACCACAGCACCTAGTGGAGGAACGTTCAACTGGATCGATTGTGGGCGACCATGCCAGGCTTCCTGTTCGGTGGCAATAGGCGTTGCGTTCAGCACACCGCTGCCATGAAACTCCGTTGCGTCGCTATTGAAAATTTCCTTATAAGAACCTGCCGCTGGGACACCTATCCGATAGTGAGCACGCGGAATGGGAGTCATATTCAAAACGATCAGTACCGTATCGTCGGGATTGTTCCCTTTCCGGCAATAGGTAATCACGCTGTTTTCGCGGTCGGTTGTATCGATCCACTCAAAGCCGTCGGCGGAGAAGTTCCGTTCGTACAGAGCAGGTTCGGTTTTATAAAGCTGATTGAGGGCTTTTACACAGGCGGCCATGCCTTTATGAGGGGCATATTCGAGCAGGTGCCAGTCGAGACTGGTGTCAAACTTCCACTCAGCCGTTTGACCAAATTCGCCACCCATAAACAGCAATTTGGTGCCCGAGTGCGTAAACATATACGAAAACAGCAAGCGCAAATTGGCAAACCGCTGCCATTCGTCGCCCGGCATTTTACTCACCAGCGAATGTTTGCCGTACACAACCTCATCGTGCGACAAGGGCAGCATAAAGTTTTCGGTGAAGGCATAAATGGTACTGAACGTCAGCTCATCCTGGTGGAATTTGCGGTAGCTTGGGTCGCGTTCAAAATACCGAAGCGTATCGTTCATCCAGCCCATCATCCATTTCATACCGAACCCTAAACCACCCGTATACACCGGACGCGATACACCCGGGAAGGCAGTCGATTCTTCGGCAATCGTCTGTGTATCCGGAAATTCTTTATAGACTGCTTCATTCAGTTCCTTAAAGAGCGAAATGGCTTCCAGATTTTCGCGTCCGCCAAACATATTCGGCTCCCATTCGCCCGCATTGCGTGAGTAATCCAGATACAGCATCGATGCTACGGCATCTACCCGAAGGCCGTCGGCATGGCAACGGTCGAGCCAGAACAGGGCATTACTGAGCAGGAATGAGCGTACTTCGGGCCGGGTGTAGTTGAATACGTAGCTTTTCCAGTCGGGATGGTAGCCTTTCCGCATATCCGGGTGTTCGTACAGATGCGAGCCGTCGAATTCGTACAGCCCATGCGCATCGCCCGGAAAGTGCGAGGGAACCCAGTCGAGCAGTACACCGATACCCGCCTGATGCAGTCGTTCAATGAGCCGCATAAAATCCTGGGCCGTACCGAATCGGCTGCTGGGGGCGTAGTACCCCGTGATCTGATACCCCCAGGATGGCGCGTAGGGGTACTGCATAACGGGCATAAACTCCACGTGCGTGAAGCCCATTTCCTGCACATAGGGAACCAGTGCATCGGCAATTTCACCGTAACTCAGCTCACGGTCGGGATTGCCAGGGTCACGTCGCCAGGAGGATAGGTGCACTTCATAAACCGAAACGGGTGCGTCGAGTGCGTTTTTTGTATGGCGATTGGCCATCCAGTCCTGATCCTGCCACTCGTAATAAGTATCCCAAACAACCGAAGCGGTTTTGGGGGGGACTTCCCACTGGTGGGCGTAGGGGTCGCCTTTTTCCAGCTCACGACCGCTTTCGTGAACGATAAAATATTTATAGGTTTCGCCCCGGCCAATATGCGGAATAAATACCTCCCAGATGCCCGACGAGTCCCAGCGAACATTCATGGGGTGGCTGCCTTTATCCCAGCCGTTGAAATTGCCAATAACCGCAACATACCGGGCCGAGGGGGCCCAGACCGCGAAATAGGTGCCCGTTACACCATTATAATCCACTACATGTGAGCCAAATTTCTCATACAGTCGGGTGTGCTTCCCTGACCGAAACAAGTAAATATCGAACTCAGTAAAGCGGGAGTAAGGCCCTGTCGAGACGGGTTGTTCGATTTCAACAGGTGGCGTAGGGGCGGCCTGCGCTTTTTTGGGTTTGGGTGCTTTTGGGGGAATGGGAGTTTCCGGTTGGTTAATGTCGGGTATAGGCGACGAGTCCGTCGAAGTTTTTCGTTTTGCCATAGGTTAAACCTGATAAGCTTCCGTTAGTGAACGTAATCAGAGTCGGAAAGTTAGAAAAAAAGTGGGATGCGCAAAGGTCTTGGTTCAGATTGTAAACGATTCAGAGGTCAGCCCAAAAGACAAGGTGGCCTATTCGATCAGTTTCACTTGCAGCAATCCCGTTTGCAGCATGGGCACGTCGTGCACCACATCCCCGTCGCTCAATCGAATTTTTTCGATCTCACGCACTACGTCGATGATGCCTTTCAGTGGAATTTTCACCCAGGAAGGGCGATAGCTAATTTCATAGCCCAATTCGTAAACGGCTTTTTCGAGCAGGTAAATCAGGAGCAGGAAATTGATCTCGCTGTTGTTTTTGAACAACGGATGCGGAGTGCCGAATACATCCAGATAGGCATCCAGAAACGTATCGCGAATGAGGTAAAACCAACGATCCGATACGCGCTGTAAATGGTCGGGTTCAATTCCGGCCGTTTCGGTCGAATTGAAAAGCTTGGCCGAAACCGCGTAGTGATACGACCGAATCATACCCGCCACATCTTTCAGCGGAGAGTGTTTGATCTTACGCTCGGCAATGGTGCTTTCGGGTTCACCTTCAAAGTCGATCATCACAAAATCGGACCCGGTCTGGCTGTTGGTGACAGCCAGTACCTGCCCCAAATGGTAATCGCCATGAATACGGATGCGCAGCGAGTGAAGCGGTCGGGTACGGAAGTCGGCAATGAAGGTATCGATCATTTCCTTGGCTTCCATAAACACCCAGGCCAGCCGTTGGGCCTGTGGGTCGAGTTTGGTGTAGTTGTCGATCAGGAGGGTGTACCGACGTTCGAGCAGGTCTTCGAATCGCTTGATAAGAAACTGGCGGTATTCATCCGTAAAGGGTTCGGGCGCAAAGGCAGGATCGGCTCCTGGTTTGTAAAGCGCACAGTGGAGTTCGCCCGTTCGTCGGCCCAGCAGTTCTACTTTATCGAACACATCTTCCCGAATGGCAAACATCCGGTTCGGTACGCCATACAGGAAATCATTCAGGTAGTCGCCGGTTTGCATCCACGAATCCTTATCGTTCGGAACCATGCGTTGCACCATACCGAGCGTAACGTCGGGGCGGCCGGGTTGTTGCCAGATGATGCTGCCGCCAAAGGCCGGAATGTTCGGAAAATTGCTTTCGTCCGTCAGAAACGCGACCATATCCACTTCAGGGTTCGTTTCCTCAAAAAGTTTGCGATACAGTTTCAGGAAGTATTTATCCCCAAACGTCATGGCCGAATTGCTTGAGTCGACGGGTAACACACGCGAGCGAAGGGTATCGTCGCCCTCGTCCAGCCCTTTACCCCGGTGAAAGCTTACCTGCCCAACAGGCTGAGGAATGGTCTGATTCTGGTAAATGGACGCAAACAATACCTGCCGGAACCGTTCATCGTAAATAGCATCGATTAACTGCCCTGATTGTCCGTTTAGCGTGATCTCCCCCACACGGCCTTTTTCGGGTATATCGGCGAGCTGCACGGCGAGTTGTGGGACAGACTGATCGGGGATAAAGGAAAGCGGAAGCAGGTAATTTTCGGGCACACCATCGGCATACATAGCTTCCAGAATCAGCAGGTACGCCACATCACCATCGGCGAGCGGAAGGGTGTGAAGGGTTTTTACGGAAAATCCGGTTTGGGGCCGGGCTTTCCCCGCAAACCATCGGCAGGTGTTCACATAGGGAGGCAGTACCGTTTGGGCCAGCGTCGACCAGAAATCTGCGTCAGAAACCGTTTCAGACCAACTGGTCGGGGTGCTTATGGGGTTTTGCATACTCATCATAGGTAGGTCTACATCGCGTTTGCCAGGCCAGCAGCCTAGTGGTAGAAAACGTTATGAGTCAAAAATTTCTTGAATATAGAATAAATTGGAGGATGATACCTACAGAATGCCCACGCATTGAATCCGTATTATCTAAAGCCTACAAACGGGTGTATTGTTAGAAAATGGCACCCTGATTGTTTTATTAGCGATAATTGATTTTAACCGTTTTACTGATGTATGAAAACGAGCCGGTTGGTTTTTGCAGGCTTTTTATTGATTTCGCTGACGCTAAACGCACAGGTGAATCCGGCTCGGGAAGTCAGAACCAATGTACCGCTGGATTCCATTCGGCTGAGTGATCCCGCTATTCTGGCCGATCGCCAAACCAAAATGTACTACATGACGGGAACCGGAGGCTTGCTTTGGAAAAGTAGAAATCTGAAGCTTTGGGATGGGCCTTATAAGGTTACCCAAACCGACCCGAACTCCTGGATGGGACCTAATCCAATGATCTGGGCTGCCGAACTTCACCCGTATCAGAACAAGTACTATTATTTTGCTACGTTCACCAACCGGGCCGTCAGGATTGATACCGTAAAAGGCAGGGCTATTGAACGACGGGCCTGCCATGTGCTGGTCAGCGACAAACCCGATGGGCCGTATGTGCCCATGCAGGATGCTACCTATCTGCCTGCCAGCATGCCTACGCTTGACGGGACGCTATGGGTCGATAAAAACAGGAAACCCTATCTGGTGTATTGCTATGAATGGTTACAGAACCTGAATGGGACTATCGAAAAGATTGAACTAAAGCCCGATTTAAGCGGGACTGTTGGCAAAAGTGAGGTATTGTTTCGGGCCAGCGATTCGCCCTGGAGCCGGGAGAAAGATGAAAACGGCAACGACAAACCAAATAAAGTAACCGACGGCCCTTACCTGTTCCAGACCCAAACCGGGCGACTGGGCATGATCTGGACCAGTTGGATTTATGACGTGTATACCCAAGGGGTAGCTTATTCGGCAAGTGGTACGCTGGATGGCCCCTGGGTACAGGAAAAAGACCCCATCACTCCCCCTAACTACGGGCATGGCATGTTGTTCCATACGCTGGAGGGCAAACTACTCCTGTCTATGCACAGTCATAAAAGCGTAAACGGTCGGACGATCCGGGTGCCTCATCTGTTCGAAGCCGATCTGTCGGGTGATAAACTGGTCATTGGCAAGCCCTATCTGCCAGCAGACTAGGGGTATTTTGTTCATTCGCTATGGCAACGGCTGCCGTCTGACAGGTGTTTCGCAGAGGCTGGCGAACACCTTTATCGACTTTGCGGTTAGAACGGATAGACTAAGTAATTCTCTCTACTTTTCACGACAAATGATCGAACAGGTTACGTTTTATCTGGGAATGGTGCTGGTGATGGTATTTCTGATCATTCTGGCTCAGCGAATACAAGTTGCCTATCCGGTATTGCTGGTTTTGGCAGGGCTGATCATCAGCCTGATTCCGGGTATCCCGGTTCTCAACATGGACCCGGAGTTGATCTTTATCATCTTTTTGCCTCCGCTATTGTACGAAGCCGCCTGGTCGGCATCATGGAAAGAGCTTTGGAAATGGCGACGTATTATTCTTTCGTTTGCCATTCTGGTTGTTTTTGTAACGGCTTTCAGTGTATCGCTCATCGCCTATCACTTTATTCCTGGCTTTACCCTGGCGCTGGGCTTTTTGCTGGGTGGGATCGTGTCGCCCCCGGATGCGGTCAGCGCAGGAGCCATTATGAAATTTGTAAAGGTACCCAAGCGTCTGTCGTCCATTCTGGAGGGCGAAAGCCTGCTCAATGATGCCTCTTCGCTGATTATCTTTCAGTTTGCGGTGATTGCTGTCTCGACCGGGAAATTTGTTGTGCAGGATGCCCTGCTCACATTTTTATGGATGGTGTTTGGAGGGGTAGGCATCGGCCTGCTGGTCGCATGGCTGCTGATGAAGGTCCATAAGCTGCTTCCCGATCATGTCGATATTCATCAGGTGCTGTCTATTCTTGGTCCGTATGCCATGTACATAGCTGCCGAAGAAGCGCACAGTTCGGGGGTGCTGGCAACAGTGGGCGGAGGATTGCTGATGTCGTACCACCGATTTAGTTTCTTAAATGGTCAGACCCGCATACGGGGCTACAATTTCTGGAGTACGGTTTCTTTCATTCTGAACGGACTGGTGTTTGTACTGATTGGGCTGGACCTGCCCCAAATTGTTTCCGGGCTGGGAAAAACCAGCCTTGGCGAAGCCATTGGGTATGGAGTGCTCATTACCGTAACCTTAGTGGTGGTTCGGATATTATCTTGCTACGGGGCTGTGATTACCACTCTTATTATGCGGAACTTCATTACCGTGGCCGACACGAGTAATCCAGGCTGGAAAACGCCCCTGCTCTTGGGCTGGACAGGTATGCGGGGTGTGGTCTCGCTGGCTGCTGCTTTATCCATTCCCATCCGTCTTGCCAATGGTACACCGTTCCCACAGCGAGATCTTATTCTGTTCATTACGTTTGTTGTGATTTTTCTGACGCTTGTTGTTCAGGGACTTACGTTGCCTTTTTTTATTCGACGATTTGGGTTTGCCGAGCAGGATTATACCAAGCCCGAAGAGAAAGTTGATGCCTTTATTGAAAAAGAATTTGCCGCACTGGCCCTGCAATACATGCGCGAAAACCTGAGTGAGGCCGAACTGGCCCAGCCCGTTTATCAGAAACTGATGAAAGCCAGCGCTTACCGCCTGTCTTCCGATGGGGCATCCGCTTTTAGTGAGCCTATTAAAGAGCTATATCGGCACATTCTGAACCGGCAACGGAAATGGCTGGTCGAAAAAAACCGAACGACCATGACCCTCGATGAAGACATTGTCCGCAAGCATCTGTATTACCTGGATCATGAGGAGGAGCGACTGCTTTTGCGTTGATGGCAATCGTTTAGCTGACGACCGCATCCTTATTATCTTTCGTTTTATAGTCAATTGGCGACATATCCGTAATTTTTCGGAAGACTTCCCGAAACGCCTTGACATCCGAATAGCCCACCTCATACATACCCTCATTGACGGCTTTTCGCGTGGATTCGCGTGCTTTTTTGGCCGATTCAATTTTGACCCGTTGTGGATAGTCAACAGGTGTATTGCCCGTTGCTTTAATAAAGCGTCGGTCAAAGTTTTGTCGGCCTACGGCGAATAGACTGGAGAGATACTCTATGGCTATGTTTTCCTGCCGATTGCTTTTAAATCAACAGGTTCAGAAATGAATAGGCTCCTGCGTTCGTATAAATCCCTTTTTCGTTCGGAATCAGTTTGTCGGGTTGAAGCTTCACCCTGGGAAACGCCTGCCGGAACGTGTCAGCAGCCGCCCAATGAGCAGAGCACGTTTTACCGTTAAAACGATGGTGAATAAGTCGGTTCGGCCAACGGCCTTCCAGTAAGCGTTGCCTCGGTGAACAGTTCGTAGGCAACAACAATACTACTCAGGTTATTCTGCCCGTCGGGCACAACTAGGGTAATGTGTTTAAGGCATTTTTACCGCAAAAATACCTGAGATAAATGTCCAGATCAACCCGTTACAAAGTCTATTTTACCCCCTCTTATTCCACAAGCTGGCCACTAGCTTTGCCAACTCATTTCTTCCAATTACATCTAAAAACAACAAGACAATGACTTCTTCTGATTTTACAGTTACCCTCCTTGTCGACCAGGTCCCGGAAATTGTGTTTGCTGCTGTCAATGACGTAGCGGGTTGGTGGACAGAAAATGTAGAAGGCGACTCGCATCATCTAAACGATGTATTTGAAGTGCGTTTCGACGATGTCCATTATTCCCGCCAGCAACTCGTCGAGTTTATGCCGGCCCAAAAAGTTGTGTGGCTCGTTACCGATAGCCGACTCAGTTTCATCAGCGACAAAAGCGAGTGGACGGGAACCCGTATTGTATTTAATATCACCCAGAAAGACGGACCGACGGAGCTTCGCTTTACGCATGAAGGATTGAAACCCGAGATCGAATGCTATGGCGCATGTTCGAATGCCTGGGGTGGTTACATCCGAAACAGTCTGTTCAATCTGATCACTACAGGGCAGGGACAACCAGACCGAAAGGTAGAAACGAAATTCTAGCCATAAAGACGGGAACGCCTGGTTTAGTACCGAAAAAGGTTTACTGACTGAACCAAAGCTGAGGGAGCTAATGGGTATCTAACAATCTGCCAGCAATCATTCTATAGTTTGCGTTGCGAATTATTGGCAAAACCAATAATTTAACGGAATAAACAGATGATAATCTGGCTCCTAAATAGGAGCTGCTATGTTGACGGGCAGAATTGCACTTATTACGGGAGTGAGTCGGGAAAAGGGGTTGGGCTATGAAACGGCTAAGCAACGGAAAGCGCTGGGTTGTTACCGCAAGAGACGATGATAAAGTCAGGACGCTGGCCGACCCAATCGATGCTATCGCCAAACCGTTAGAGGTTACCAGTGATGCGTCGGTGCTGCCATAGCCCGTGAACTAAACAATGAATTTAGTAAGCTGGATGTACAGATAAACCATACCAGGGGCTTTTTCAGAGACGGCCAGCCGGTGGGTTGGTAATAGAATTCAGCTGTTGGTGCTGGCTGGAGCGAAGCAGAACGTATAACTATGAACGTGAAACCACAGGATTTGCCTTCGTTAGGGTATCGCATGGACCATGAACTTGACCACAGCGAACTGGTGCCCTTTGTGAAAACGAATTTGAGCAAACTAAACCCGGTTTCTGTTTTTTACTGGGCGTTTAACATCGTGATGGGTGGGGTGCTGCTTTATTTTCTGGTTCAGGAAAAGCGGCTACCCCTGTTTGATGCGATCACAAAGTTTTGTTCAGGGGCGCTCGTCTTCTTCGTTATTTTACTGCCGGTTCATGAGCTGATACACGGTTTCGTTTACAAGCTGGCTGGTGCGCCGAACGTGCAGTTTACGGCACACTGGCGAACACTTGTGTTTTATTGTTTAGCTGACAACTTTGTTACGGATACCAAATCGTTTTTAATGGTTGCTCTAAGCCCCTTTCTGATAATCAATGCCATGTTGATTGTGCTCCTGTTTTTTGCATCGCCTGCCCTGTTTTATGTACTGTTTGGCGCCCTATTTTTGCATACGGGGGGCTGCTTCGGCGACTTTGGCCTGGTAAGCTATTTTTATACCCACAGGCAAAACCATCCGGTAACGTATGACGATGCCCAGGCAAAAAAATCGTATTTTCTGTTGAGGTCTGCTTAAATTACAATGTAAGTCATGCGCCTAAGTGTTTTTCTGTCATTCCGACGAAGGAGGAATCTTCGGATAAATCTGGCTCTTCTTACTCACTCGAAGATTCCTCCTTCGTCGGAATGAACTGTGTTACGAAACAAGAGGTAAGGCTAGTTTTTGATCAAAGTTTACCCCACTTCGGGCTACGGCAAAACACTGACGAACTAACTTATGCGCCACCGCTATCAAAGCCACCAGCTTGGGCTTACCTGCCCCCACCAACCGATCATACAAAGCAGCACAGGCCGGATTGGTTTTCTTGGCCTGCATACTGGCCATGTACAACAACTGACGAATTCGGCTGTTGCCCAACTTACAGATATGCCCCTTACCTTTCACCGAACTGCCCGACTCAAACA
>NZ_KB893201.1 GCF_000374025.1 Spirosoma panaciterrae DSM 21099
TGTGTTCGAAGCGATCGGCTTTTTTCCAGCGATCAAAGTAATAATATACAGCTTGCCAGTGAGGAAAGTTAGAAGGCAAATTGCGCCATTGACAACCTGTACGTAAGAGCCAGAAAATAGCATCCATGATGGTACGTAATTCGTGTTTACGCTTGCGCTGAAGGTCAAAAAAAGCCGAAATTGCTGCCCATTGAAGGTCGGTCAGTGGTTCCCACTGTTTGGTCATGTCTTTGTAGTTTGGCGACCACAAAGTTGGCACGACCTTCAACCTTTCTCAGTTTCCCAACACGCTCTAAAAAATGATGCACTACCACAACTTTACAATCTTTAGTACAATTAAATGCTTTGGTAATATGATAATTATAAAGCCTTCCATCATTATATTGATTTTTTTATTTATCTTGTCTTGTGGTGTCGTTAGAAATGCTTCAAAATCTAATGACCAAGCAAAAATACAAGGAGTCTGGTTAGCACAAACTGAAAGCATAAACGGCATCAAAAAGGATGTGTCTTTTATGTATGTCTTCAAAGAAGATAAAATTACTTTTACCGACGAAACAGGGAAGGAGGTGAATTATTTTTTCAAGTTGGACACGAACAGCAACCCCAAGTTAATTATTATTCAGCCAGAAGAAATGCTGTCTGATTCCAAGCCTGTAAGTGTTGCTTATGAGTTGGATAGAGATTTGTTGAAGATTGTAGTTGCACCTACGGGCTTAATTCCCCTAGAAATATCTGACAAAAACAATCAAGAGTTGATTATTTGCAAGCGAAAGAGTTTATAAAAATGCCTAATTATATTGCTTTAGAAAAGGTCTTATTTATTACGAAGTAAGAGCAACTCATAAGATACAAATGAAGAGACCCTCCGCACTTTCAGACAGCACAGCACACAACACGGGTTTTGCGTCAGGCGGGCTGACGTGCAAACATTGGAGCTTTATACTTCTATTGAACATTTGTAATAAATTGAAGCTTTGTGATCCTAAACCCGCCCGAACGCCAAGCCGAGAACCGTTAGCGGTCATTGTAAAACGACACACAAGAAACGTAAAATAAAATCAGAATGACAATCAATCCATCAATAAAAGACCTTGAAGTATTAATTGGAAATTGGACAGCAGAAATTTCAAATGCCTCATTTCTTCCAGACCTATCGACAACTATACAAAGTGTAGCCACATTTGAATGGTTTGAAGAAGGTGAATTTTTAGTTTTACGACTAGGAACAAAAGTAACACCTCATTCAACTTGGCTCATTGGACGTGACCAAGATTTCCCTAATTATACGGCTCTATATTTTGATGACCGTCATGTTTCACGTGTCTATGAAATGTCTTTCAACGATGATACATGGAAAATATGGCGAAACGCACCAAACTTCATGCAAAGTTTTGAAGGCAAGATTAGTGAAGACAGGAATACAATTGTCGGAGCATGGAGTAAATCGTTTGATGGCAAAGAATGGGAGCATGATTTTGACCTTTTGTATAAACGAAAAATATAGTAAACCAAAAGTATAAAATTCACAAAATGGAATTTTATACTTTTAATAATGTCGTTAAACTCTGTCTTCAAGGCATGGAGATGGAAGTAAACAAACTTTTTCTGCAAGGCTTTGACGAAGCATCAAATGATTTTGAAAAATTTCTTGCAGCACATTGTGTTGCCCGAAACCAAAAAACTGTTTCTGAAAAAATTAGAGTGGTTTGAAACAACCTTACAGTTTGCATTGAATGTAAATGATGAAACAGTTAAAAGTGCTTTCCCTTCGCTTTATTTAAAAATAGCAAATTGTTACGAAGAATTAAAAGATCCAATAAAAGCATAGGCGAATGCTGACTTGGCAATTTCGTATAAATACAATCCTTCTGACAAAGGTCCATTTTATCACGGGACGAAAGCCGATTTACAAATTGGCGACTTACTGATAGCAGGCGCTAATTCAAATTACAAATCTGATTTTAAAATGAATCATATTTATTTCACAGCACTAGTTAATGGTGCAGGACTTGCTGCCGCATTAGCAAAAGGTGACGATAAAAAACGAGTTTATATTATTGAACCGACAGGAAGTTTTGAAAATGACCCAAACCTTACGGATAAAAAATTCCCAAGCAATCCAACTCGTTCATATCGTTCCGAAGCACCTTAAAAAATTATAGGAGATGTTACAGATTGGGAAAGACCAAAACCAGAAGGCCCGCAAAAGTTCCGTGAAGAATTGGAGAGCAGTAAAGGAGAAATTATGAATTGACAGACAAAAACAACGAACCGCTAACATGGTATTGGCAAAAGCACGGCAGACGGAGGTAATTGAGCATTTGTACTTCTATCAGCATTTGTTCCAATCTTCAGCTGACGGAAGTCTATTGCCGTGCCTTCGCCAATACCTGTTCGTTAGTGGCAGCCGTAAAACGATACACAAGAAATGCGAATTCATGTCCAAACTATTGTCATTTTACGCATAAAATGGATGAGCCCACAAAAGCCGTTGCTCATTTTTTTATAATCAAAGCTCCCTTATCTCCCTGATAATCTAAACGAGTTGATGACCCAGAAACTCGATGAGCTAGCCGACTTTAAGGTCCTATTTTAAATTTTTGTAAGACATTGATTTTTATCATTGCCCCTGGGCTATCGGTGCGGCAGGAGCAATGACAAAAAATACTCTATTGGCGCATCAATTGCTGCACCCAATTATTCCGACCGTAGCGATTTGACCGGATTCATCAGCGCGGCTTTGATGCTCTGGAAACTAACCGTCAGCATAGCAATGACCGCCATTAACAGACCTGTCAGGGCAAATACCCACCAACTGATTCCGATTTTGAACTCGAAATTTTGCAGCCACTGACTCATGGCATACCAGGCAATGGGTGAGGCTATCAGCATAGCAATGGCTACGAGTTTCAGGAAATCTTTGGTCATGAGGGCAATGATGCTGGTAACGGACGCCCCCAATACCTTCCGAATACCGATTTCTTTGGTGCGCTGCTCGGCCGAAAACGTAGCCAGACCGAACAGGCCCAGGCAGGCGATCAAAATGGCGATCAGGGTAGACGTTTCGATCAGTTGCGAGGTTCGGGTTTCGTTCTGATAGGCCTGCGCCAGGGTTTTATCCAGAAAGTCGTACTCAAACACCTGATTCGGAAACGTAGTTTTCCAGGCTTTTTCGATGGTGCCCAGAGCCGCCTGTATCGATTCGGTGGTAGGTGTTTCGCTTTGGAGTTTGATGCCTGCCTGATAAAAATTATTCGGAACCACCTGAATAACCGTTGGGTCGATTTTCTGATGCAGCGAATTGACATGGAAGTTTTTCGCAACCCCGACAATCGTAGCAAACTCCTGCCCGTCCCCGAAATAGACTTTCTGACCAATGGCATCGGCTGGCTCGCGAATGCCCATTCGGTCTATGAATATTTCATTGGCAATAATCTTAAACGACGCCTTCGACGTATCGGTGTCCCTGAGCTTTTCGCCCGCCAGCAGTTGAATGCCATAGGTGTCCAGGTAATGCGAATCGCCCATTTTCATCTGCGTCTTAATCTCAATGGGCGTTGCTCCTTTTCGGTATTGCATACCCTGCATCCAGTTGCTTTCGGCCGATGCACTGTTGAACGAAAAGCTCACTTCTTTGATCTGTGGCGATTCCATCAACTGAGCCCGCAAGGTTTGTAGCTTCTCGGGCTTGTTGTCGGGCAGCCCAACGGTGATGAGAGCGGCTTTATTGAAACCTAGATCGGCATTCTGAAAAAAAGACAACTGACGATTAATCAGTAAGGCGCTGCTAATCAGAATCATCGAGACCGTAAACTGAACGACTACCAATCCCTGCCGAAGTGTTGCGCTGCGTTCGCCCTGCGGGAGCTTGTTACTTTTTAAAGCCCAGATGGGCGGCATTCCTGACAACCGAAAGGCGGGATACGTTCCGGCCAGAAGGGTGGTCAAACCAGCTAGTCCGGCCAGAAATACGCCAATTTTCCAGGTGAACAGATCGGAAGCGGTTAGTGGTAAGCCCATCATGGTGGCGATGCTGGGAAGCACTAGCCAGGCCAGTAACATACACAGTAAGGTAGACAGGAAGGTAATCAGTCCGGCTTCGGTCAGAAACTGGTAAATGAGCGACAGCCGGTTGCTACCCACCGCTTTGCGAATACCAATTTCTTTCGCTCGTTTGAGGGCCTGAGCGGTTGTCAGGTTAATAAAGTTGATACAGGCAATCAGGAGCACAAACGCCCCGATGAGAGCGAGTATATTGAGCAGTTTGCTATTGGCCTGCCGTCCGCTGAAATTGAATGAATAATGGAGCTGGGAAAGCGGATTGAGTACGAAGTGCTGATGCTCAATGGTTTTAGGGTCTTTTTGATACTTGACCTGAATGGCATGAAACCGACTCGTTAACTGCTCTGGCCGAAAGCCAGGCTTCAGTAAGGTATAAATCTGAAAATTATCTCCAAAGCCGTTCCAGCCGTGCGAGTCGAAATCGGGTTGTACGCGCTTGAGTGTTGGAAACGAAACCAGTACATCGAACGGGAAATTGGTGGTTTTGGGGTAGTCTTTCAGAACGCCGGTTACACGCAGGTCTTCTTTCGTATCGTACCGAATGGTTTTGCCAATAACATCCGTGCTACCAAACATTTTCTTCGCATAGGATTCGGTCAAAACCACCTGATCTGGTTGAGAGAGGGCTGTACGGGCATCGCCCGTCACCCATTGGTAGTCGAGAAGTTGAAAGAGGCTGGAATTGGTAAACGCAACCCGCTCTTTAAAAAACTCGCCGGATGCGGGAACCGCCAGCCCTTTGCCCCACTGGTAATAAATCGGCACGATAGACGCAAACTCAGGTGCTTCTTTGGGGAGCACCACGGCCATTTCGGTGTAGGTTCCCGGATGGGTATTCGGGTCGCTGTTATTAGCCGTTTCGACCCGGTAGATGCGGTCCCCGTTTTTATGGTGCTTGTCGTAGCTGGTTTCGTGAACAATAACCAGAAAAACCAGCAGGGCGCAGGTCATTCCCAGCGTCAGACCAAATCCGTTGATGAGCGAAAAAACTTTGGCGTGGCTCAGATTACGCCAGGCGATTTTGACATAATTGCGAATCATAGCAGGACTTACTAAAATGGGTTGAGGGTACTTTTTAGCTGTTTTTGATTGGGCCCAAGGCCGTAACAATTTCAATGCATTCAAACTATAGCGCCAATTCGCTTTCCGAACGCCTACCGTCTTGACCCAGTAGTCATAGAGTTCGAGCAAGTCTCCTTGCACTTCCTCTCGGGAGTCAGGGTGACCGAAGTGTTCGAGGAGCCAGGTGGCGAAACGGGGTGGGGTGTTTGACATCAGGCAAAGGGCATGAGGGTTGGGGCATAGGGCGTGGGGTGAAGAGCTTGTCTTAGGGCTTACCCTATGCCCTTGGCCCCATGCCCTTTGCTATTCCGTTCGTAATGATTTGACTGGATTCATCAAGGCGGCTTTGATACTCTGAAAACTTACTGTGACGAGGGCAATGCCGACAGCCAGCAACCCGGCCAACGCAAAAATCCACCATGAAATAGCGACGCGGTAGGCAAAGTTGTCGAGCCATCGGCTCATGGCGTACCAGGCAATGGGCGAGGCAATCAGAATGGCGATGGCGACCCAGGTGATAAATTGCCGCGATAAAAGAAACAGAATTTCAGGAATACTGGCCCCTAGCACTTTCCGGATGCCTATTTCTTTGGTGCGTTGCTCGGTTATGAAAACGGCCAGACCAAACAAGCCCAGGCAGGCAATAAAGATGGCCAGAGCCGAAAAGATCGTAGCGATGATACTCGTTTTTTGTTCCGATTCGTACAGTCGTGCCAGTCGCTCATCGGAAAACGAATAGTGACATTGTTCCGTTTTTTCGAATCGTTGCCAGGTCTCTTCGATGTAATCAATCGCTTTTTTTGTGGCATTGGGCTGAATTCGGATGTTTAAAATACTGGTAGCTTGCCGGACAGGACTAAGGTGAAACACCAAAGGACGAACTTGGCGGTGAAGCGATTCATAATTGAAGTCTTTTAGAACACCAATGATTTTATAGGTTTTAGAACCGTTTACATCGACTTCGGTAATTAGCTGATCTAACGGATTGCTCGTATTAAACGCTCGCAATGCCGCTTCGTTGATAACCACAGCGGTGCTGTCGGCCAGCCGATTGTTGGCGAAAAAGCGCCCGGCTTTTAACGGCACCGCAAACGTTTTTACGAAATCCGCATCGACATCCAGAAACTGGCATAAAACGGGATCGGTGCCCGACCGTTTTCCGAACAAATAAGCACTTCCCGGAATGCCGTTTGCAAATAATAGGGATGAGTTGCTGACCGATAGTATGGCTGGATTTTTCAATAACTCCGCTTTAAATGCTTTGAGTTTATCGCCCAGTGCTGCCCCATTGTTGATCGAGAGTAAGTGTTCTTTGTTAAATCCAAGGTCTTTGTGCTGAAGATACCCCAATTGGTTGCGGATGATGATCATAGCCAGAATTAGGGTAATCGATATCGAGAACTGGGTAATTACCAACAGGCTACGTAAGGAGGATTTCCGTTTTTGTACGCCCGATTTTAAGACCTCGATCGGTTGAAAAGACGATAAAAAAAAGGCTGGATAACTTCCCGCCAGCAGGCCTACAAGGAGTGTAAAAGCAAGTAGCGACGGAAGGGTATACGCATTGGTAAAAAGGGGGAGTGTCAACTGCCGACCGGCGAGCTGGTTGAAGCCGGGAAGTAGGAGTTGTACCAAAAACAACGCCACAAGGACCGAAAGACCAGTCATCAACAGGGATTCGGTCGTAAACTGCCCCATTAGTTTTAGGCGACTCGAACCAATGGCTTTTCGGATGCCTACTTCTTTGGCACGCTTCTCGGAACGGGCTGTCGATAGGTTGACGAAATTGATGACGGCAATCAGCAGAATAAATAAGGCCACCACCGAGAAAATATACACATACATACTGTCGCCGATTCGGGCATTCCCCCACTCGGTATTGGGGTCGATATTGTATTGCCGCTTTGCGTGCAGATAAATGGATAATAGCGGTTGCATGCGATACTCAAATACATTGCCGTTGGCCAGAAATTGCTGCATCGAAAAGCCCAATGCTTTTTCGATTTCAGGCCCTAAACGGTCAAGAATCACTTGCTGCATTTTGCGCTCGACCCGCGCTGGGTCTACCCCCTCTTTGAGAACAATGTACGTGGAGTAATCCCCTTGCAGCCAGTTTTGTTGATTAACCTCGGGATAGGTCGACATCGACAACAGGAAATCACAACGGAAATGCGACTTATCGGGAAAGTCTTTCATGACACCCGTAATCTGATAGGCGTTCGTCCCATCGACCAGCAACGATTTTCCCGTCGGGTTTTCCTCGCCGAAATACTTCCTGGCCATGGTTTCGGTCAGGACAATACTGTTCGGCTTTTTGAGGGCAATCGACGGGTCGCCGTGAACGAAAGGCAGCGTAAACACATCGAAATAGGTGGAGTCGGCCGTGTAGATACTGTTTTCTCTGAAAATCTTGTCTTTGAACCGCAACTCGTGTACGCCAAAGTAGCCGATACGGGTTTGGGTGAGCACTTCAGGGAGCATCTGCACCAGTGTAGGGCCAGCCGGAGGTGCCGTCTTGGCATTGTTCGCTTCTTCGTTGTTAATCGAACTGTGAACGTAAAGCCGATAGGTCTGGCTGGCTTTTTTATTGAATTCGTCGAAGTTTAGCTCATCGAGAATGAATAGGAACAACACGATTGAACAGGCAATCCCCAACGCAAGTCCGGTGATGTTGATGGCCGAAAAGCCCTTGTTGTTGAGTAAGTTGCGATAAGCTATTTTGACATAATTCAGTAGCATAGCAGGGCTCAGTGAAAAAGGTGATACGGCCGGTTCGCCGGAGCGATTCCGGGATGTATATGATTCTTTATAGCGTGGTTTGGCCAGTGGCTGCAACAGTTTCAGCGTATTCAATAAGTAGCGCCAGTTGGCTTTTTGCTTTCCCTCAGTCTTCACCCAGTGGTCATACAGTTCCAGCAGATCGCCCTGCACTTCTTCCGAGGTATCAGGATGACCGAAGGTTTTCAGCAGCCAGGTAGTAAAACGGGGCGGGGTGTAGGGCATGGGGCGAAGGGGTTGGGGCAGGGGGTAAGGGTACAGGGCCTAGGGCATAGGGTTACTCCTAAGCCCCATGCCATAAGCCCTATGCTATTTATTCCGACCGTAATGATTTGACCGGATTCATCAGCGCGGCTTTGATGCTTTGGAAGCTCACGGTCAGCAGGGCAATGCCGACAGCCAGTCCACCTGCCAGGGCGAATATCCACCAGGAGAGATCAACTTTGTAGGCGAAATCGGCTAGCCATTTATGCATCACGTACCAGCCAATAGGCGTCGTGATGAGAATGGCCATCAACACGGGTTTTAGAAAATCGCGTGATAGCAGCGTAACGACACTACCTACCGATGCGCCCAGCACTTTTCGAACGCCAATCTCTTTGGTTCGTTGCTCGGCCGTAAACGTCGCCAGACCAAACAGGCCCAGGCAGGAGATAAAAATGGCCAGAACCGCAAAGTAATTGGCTAACTGACTCACCATCTGCTCACTTTTGTACAATCGGGCAAATTCCTGATCGGAAAACTGATACGTAAACGGAAATTTGGGATTCAACTGCTGCCACGTTTTTTCCAAACTGGCCAGTGCTTCTTTGGTTTTACCTGCTTCAGTACGTACGAGTACGGTTCCGAATGGTTTGCTTTCATCCAGCCGAATCACCAACGGTTCGATGGCCTGGTGCATTGAACTGAAATGAAAGTCGTTCAGTACACCAATGATCTTCCCTTCGTTGTTGCCCCACCAAAGTGGCTTGCCAACGGGGTTTTTATAGCCGAACTTCCTGACGGCGGCCTGGTTTACCAGAAAACCGGAATAACTGACCGAATCGGAGCCGAAATCCGTCGAGAAATCCCGGCCGTCGGCTAATTTGAGACGCATGGTTTTTACAAAATCGTACCCGACCAGTACATCAGCCATTGATACGGTCTGGTTCTGGTCTTTGCCTACCCAGCGAATGTCGCCCGTATGATGATCGATGGTGGTGGGCGAATTGCGAATTCGGGACACCGACACAATCCCCGATAAACGACTGGCTTCTGATTTAAACAGATTGTATTTAGTTGTCAGATCGCCTTCAATGGGTAGATAAAGCAGGTTTTCACGGTCGTAGCCCAGATTTTTGGTTTGGATATAGGTCATCTGGCGGTACATCACAAGCATACCGACAATCAGCAGCATAGACAGTCCAAACTGAAACACAACCAGACTTTTGCGAAAATTGGCCGCACCGGGACTAAACTGCAATCGACCTTTCAGCACCCGAATCGGACTCAGCGACGACAGGAAAACAGCCGGATAGCTACCCGATAAAAAGCCAGTTGTGAGTAGTAACCCGACCAACGTAGCCCAGAAAACAGGCTGCCCGAATGGAAGGGTTAACTGTTTGCCCGTCAGGTTGTTGAAGGCAGGCAAGGCAAGTGCTACCAGCCCCATCGCCAGCATCATCGAGAATAAGGTCAGCAGCATGGCCTCACCCACGAACTGCCCCATCAACGCTGACCGGATGGCACCAACCACTTTTCGAACACCTACCTCTTTGGCCCGTTTTGCCGAGCGGGCCGTGGCCAGATTCATAAAGTTGATGCAGGCAATGACCAGCAAAAAAATACCGACAACACTGAACAGACGAACGTATTCAATCCGCCCACCCTCGGGTCGGCCATTTTTCAAGGTCGAATGGAGGTAGGTTTCTAAATAAGGTTGCAGGGCGAGTTCTTCGACGAACGACGGATTTTTGGGTTTATACCGATATAGAAAATCCTTGATCTTAGCTTCGACAGCCTCCGGGTTCGCATCAGCCCGTAGCTGAATATAGGTGTATGGATCGGTGTTGCTCCAGTTATGAACCCAGTCGTTCTGCGCTACATACGCTTTCCAGCCACGCAGGAAATCGAACCGTTGCGACGAGTTGGCCGGGATATTTTCGAAGACCGCAGCGACCATCAGGTCTTCTCTGTTTTCGTAACGAATAGCTTTGCCCATGGCCTGTTCCGGGCTTCCGAAAAAATAATCGGCCATTTTTCGGGAAATCGCAATGCCATTGGGCGTCGCCAAGGCGGTTTCGGGCGTGCCCTGGAGAAGCGGGTAGCTGAACATCCGAAAGAAATCGTCGCTGGCAAACGTACCATCCATTTTGTTCAGCTTATCGTCTGCTTCAAAGGCGGTAGCGGTAATATGATTTCCCTGAATGCTGCTGGCATACTGAACTTCAGGAATAACCCGTTTCAACTCATCGGCTAGTAAGCCCTGGGTGGTATAACTCGCATCGGTTTTACCATCTGCCTGCTGGCGTTCGTAGACTTGATACAGGTATTTCCCATTGGCATGGAAAGCGTCAACACTTCGTTCGTCCTGTACCCACAGTAGGATAAACAGACTGGAGGCCATGCCCAGTGCCAGACCCGTTATGTTGATGGCTGAAAAGGCTTTGTTGCGAATCAGATTGCGAAAAGCAACCGTCAGATAATTACGTATCATATCAGGACCTAAAAAGAAAGGTGTTGTGTACTGTTCGTTTCTTTTTTGCTTAGCCAGTGGCCACAGTAGTTTCAGAGCATTCAGGCTATAGCGCCAGTCGGCCTTTTGCTGGCCGGCGGTCTCGACCCAATAGTCATATAGTTCCAGCAAGTCGCCCTGCACTTCTTCTGAGGTATCAGGATGACCGAACGTTTCCAGGAGCCAGGTGGCGAAGCGGGGTGGTTTCGTCGCGATTTTCATCCTCCCATCAGTTGAAGCGTTTGCGGAGGTAACGCATTCCAGAGTTCCTCACGAACCTGTTTGACTTCGGCCAGGGCTTTCCGACCAGCCGCCGTTACGGTAAAATAACGTTTCCGTCGGCCACCTCGCTCGGCCGTAGCGCCACCCATACGCGAGGCCAGGTAGCCTTTTTCTTCCAGCCGTTGCAGGGTCGTATGAACGGTACTGAATCCGACCGCACGTCCGGTTTTTTGCTCTATTTCCTGCGTTACCGTTACGCCGTAGGCTTCTTCGTCAAGAATCGCTACAGTCAGTAAAACCACTTCTTCAAACTCTCCCAGAAAGGCCCTTTTCATGGTTTGTTATTTTATACGATAATGCCGATCAAATGGGGTGCCAACTCCCGAAAAGCCCATTTCTGGCATTTTTTGGCTATTTTTGGCTAATAGATCCCGAACGATCTGTCCGATTCTGGACACGCCCTGTCCGCAAACCGGACATCACCCGACAACTAAACCAATACGAATGAACAAGCGAAACGTAGTGTTATGCGTGGCCGTTAGTCTGGATGGCTACATTGAAGGCCCTAACGGCGAATACGACTGGTGCTTTACCGATCAGGATTATGGTATGACCGAATTTCTGGCCCGCATCGACTCCATTTTTATCGGCAGAAAAAGCTACGAGTTGATGACGAATCCGAATGAAGCGGCTAGTGAATATTCCTTTCCTCAGTTTAAGAAATACGTATTCTCAACGACACTGAAAAACGTGGGAGAAGGGGCTGAGTTAGTTAGTGGAGATGTAAAAGCGCAGGTCGATCGACTAAAAAGCCAGCCGGGCAACGATTTCTGGTTGTTTGGGGGAGCCGACCTGACTCGTTCGTTCATGGAAGAAGGACTGATCGATGAACTCTTTCTGGCCGTTCACCCAATCCTGTTAGGGGGCGGGAAACCGCTTTTTGCGGGATTAAAGGAACGCGTAAGCCTCAAGTTGCTGGATACGCAAACGTACTCTACAGGTCTGGTATCGATGAGGTACCAGCTTGGTAAAAAGTAGAGACTTTTGAGCGAGTAAGGTGTCAGGCAGGAACTGACTTTCTCCAAAAGCGAACGGCCTGAGCGACTGCTACCGCCATATTCAGCAGGGCAACACAACCGAGTTCCAGAATGATATCTGGCAGCATTAGGAAGATCCGTTCCCAGTTCAATACCCGGCCACTTATCGCTGTAATCAGCGACGGAACCAGGATAAAAAGAATAATGGGTAGCAGCCGTAGAAAAAGATAGAATCCAAAACGCCAGATGGATGGTTGCTGGTTAGCCACACTTGAAGGTTTGCTACGAAACAGCCGTCGTATAGTCAGGCCGATAAGCAGTAATAAAACGACATTCACACAAACACTATAAAACCAGTCGGGGAGAACGGGAAGGCTGGGTTCCTGATTTTCCAGAATATCGGCAACCCCTTGTATAAATGAATAGTAATCCACGAATGGGTTAAGGCCGCCGTTGAACAATAGGACAATGCCATATTCCTCTTTCGTTAGGATCAATTGCTCGGCGCTGTAAGTCCACAGAATTCCGCTATGGTACAGGTTTGCGTCTTCCGTCAGAAACCAACCCATTCCGTAGCGCGATGCTGGCTTTGCAGGAACGCTCTGCATTATCCTCATCGACTGGGGGCTTACTAATTGCCTGTTCTCAAATTGCCCATGCTGCAATTGGACAATGAGCCAATAAGCCAAATCGTTGACACTGGATCGTATGCCCGCAGCGCCATCGATAAACCAGTCGGGCTCCTGAATAGCCACAGGCTTTCCCATGACGAAAATATGGCCTTTATCCAGAGGAAGAGTCCCGTCGAAAAATTCTTGTGTTGTGGCTACATCGCTGGTATGCACCATGTGAAGTGGCTCAAAAATATGTTTCTCTAAATAGTGAGCGAAGGGTTCGTGACTAACGGCTTCTACTACGTTTGCCAGAATCCGATAGTTTGGATTATGGTAGTGAAATTGCTCGCCCGGCCTGGTTACTAAATGAGCCATATTTAGCTGATGCAAAGCCTCGTTTGCCGTAGTGGGCTGTTGGGAAAAAGCCAGTTCGGGGAAGCCAGTATCGGCTAATCCGCTGGTTTGGTTCAGCAGTTGGCGAATGGTAATGGCCTGTGCATGTGAATCGGCCGTGACAAACGAAGGAATGTATCGTTCTACCGGTGAATCGAGATCGATTTGTCCCGAATCCACTAGCAGCATAATCGCCATGGCTGTAAAGGCCTTACTAAGCGAGGCAATGGCAAAGGGAGTGTTGGTCGTAATTGGTGTGTTTGTTCCGGTTTTGCCATAACCCTTCGCAAAGAGTAGCGAATCTTTATGGACAATGGCTATCGCTAAGCCAGGAACACTGCTCTTCGCTAGCTTTAGCTGTATAAAATGATCTACTTTCTGAGCCATCGATTGCGACTGAGCAATTGTTTGGCTGTTGATAACAAACAGCCAGCAATGAAGCCCAACAGCACGAATAAGTGTAGGCAGATAACTCCTGATTGACCAACCAGACATAGTTTTACTCCTGATAGATAGCTTGTTAGAGAAGTGCAAAATTCGGCCGGAATAACCTGCTATCCATTTACATAGGTAAAGAAATTACGATCGGGCTAGTTTGTGCCGAATGCGGCTTAATTGGGTTGGTGTTATGCCCAGGTAAGAAGCAATGTGATATTGCGGAATTTGCTGTTCCAGGCCCGGATATTGATCACGAAAAATGTGATAACGTTTTTCGGCATTGTAAAGCACGATTTCTACCTCTTTCCGTTCTTTTTCAACAAAATAGCGCTCGGCAAAACGCCGACCGACTCGCTCCAGATCGGGGCAGGTATCGTATAGGTTGGTCAAGGCCATATAGTCGGCCTGGAGTAAGGAACAATCCGTTAGAGCTTGTTGAATAATTTGATTCGGCTTGCCCGTTATTAGGGATGTGTAGCCTCCAATGATTGAGGACGACACAAAAAAATGTTTGTTGTACTCAATACCTTTCGGGTCCCGATAATACCCTCGGACGACACCAGACTGTAAAAAAGCAAATTGAGTAGCCAGTTGACCTTCAACAGTAAAAAAATCGCCTTTTTTCAGGCTGGTCTCCCGGAAAAGAATCGCTACTTTCTGCCAGGATGATTCCTGAACTGGTGATAACGAATTAAGAAATTGCTTTAGCGTAGTCATACTACAGAATAAGTCAGAAGCAATATCGTAACCCAGATTGAATTCGACAACGAACAACAGAGGATTCACTATCCAACGATGAACTATCTAAGCGCATTGGTGCTATATTGCTCTCATTAATGCTGTTAACGATAAGGCCATGCAAACTATCGACAAACGCATTCGGGCCGGACTGATGCTTTTCTGGGCACTCTACTTTTCCATTGTCTGGATGAGTAATACGGCCGATGCCCTAAAAACCCTATCGATCCTTCCGGCAAACTGGCCATTTGTATCGGGCAATTATACCCTCATCGTTCGGGTGTTGGCTATCTATCAGTCGCCAGCCTGGTTATCGGGACTGTTCTTTGCCGGGGTGATACTTTGGGAAGGCATTGGGGCTATTTATTTCTGGAAAGCCTTCAGGGCCGTTACTCGCCAGACACTAACACAGACAGCTAGTATTCATCAGGCTTTTGGCATCACAATCGGTTTATGGGCCGCTTTCATCCTGGCCGATGAGGTCTTCCTGGCCTACCTGCTGGGTGGCTTAGCGACGACCCATTATCTGCTACTGCTTTCGGAACTGGCCTCGTTTATTCTTATCCGACAGTTGGATTAACTTGAAAAGTTTTTAATTTTCATATGTGACATTATATGGTATGGCCGTAAAGGTTATACTTTTGAGGTGATTATTTTTCACATCGTTTCCTTACCCCTATGAAGCAGGCTGTTTCCTGTCGAGACTGGCTTCGGCTAATCCGAAAGGGCTGGCTTAATCTGTTGGTAGTCGGTGTTCTGGTCGGCTTAGGTAGCCTACAGACCATGGCGCAATCCATCACGACCTTACCACTAGCCGTAACCGCCGTTTGTGCGGGCGCTCAACTTGATGTCGCGGGGCGAATAACTGGCGAAGTGAATAATCTCAGGGTTATTATATCGGCAGATGGCATAACGTATTCGCCAGTTACATCAGTCCCCTTGACGACTACCGCGAGTGGTGAAGTAACGTATCGGGCCACCATTCCGGCCACTGCACAGGCCGGGAACGCCTATCAGGTGCGCCTGATTTCGGCTGATTCAGCAATAGTTGGTACACTAAGTACCAGTCAGTTGCGTATCAAAGCCAAACCCGAGCCACCTAAAGTCCCTGCTTTACTTACCACATGCGAACGGGCAAATGGTTCTAACAGTGCATTTATAGGCATTTCGGTAACAGTGACTTCACCGATGACGGTATCCAAGTTATATAACCCGGACGGTAGTATCCCCTATAATGACAGTAGTACCCCCAACTATTTTGTCGTTGTAAAAGGTGGGGCTGGTACCCAGTATTTTTATGCAACCCAACTACTGGATGGGTGTGAAAGCGAGAAGACGGAAATAAAACTAGTGGTCAGTCCCAGGGCGCCATCGCCAGTTCCTGTTAATATTTGGAGTACAAATGGAGAAATCTGGGGTGAAATTACCTACAGGCAGGGTGACAAAGCTGTTTCGATACGGGAGTACGGACTTCAGCCTCTACCCGATAATGTTCAGGTGGCTTATGTTCGGGAATCTGGCGATTTGCCCATCATTGGGCTACCCGATTACCCGAACGCCTATAACTCATTGGGCGATATTTCACCTGGTATACCCAATACGAGCAAACCCGGTAGAGCGGTCGTAAAGTTCAGAACCTATTTAAATGGGTGTGTCAATTCAATCTTCCAAACCGAACATCTTGTGATAACGGTTTTACCGACGACACTTGTTGAGAATCCTGTGCTGGCCGATGCCATAGTTGTGTATCCTGTTCCGGCAACTACCGAAGTGAATGTGCGTATCCAGGGATTTTTGCCACCGCTGACTGGTTGGGTGGAGTTGTTGGATCGGCGGGGGAATATACTGTACCAGGCTCAAATCTGGCAGGGAGAGTTTGCTGTTGGCCTTCAAAATTATCCACAAGGCGACTATTGGCTGCGCATCCATGTCGGCGACCAGCAGGTTACTAAACCAATCATCAAACAATAGCGGTAGCAGGGCTTTGGGCCAGATTTAGGTAAACAGCTTGAAAAACGGATGAGAACACTAGTACGCAGCCTTCAATATCTGTTGATAATTAGTATAGGGTATGGAATCGTCGTCTGTCTGAATATGGGTTGCTCCCCAAAGGATGCCCCTCCGCAGACCGACTCCACCCAGGTCGGGCACTGTTTCATAAGCAGTAAAACCATTCAGTCAGGCAGTAGTAAAACGGCCGAGTATTGGAATTATGGGCCTGATGGGAAGCTTCAACGGCACTGGTCGCCAGCAGGTTGGCAGGACGATTATGTATATGATAATGCCGGGTTCCTATTGTCGATAAAAAGAACAGGAGAGAATGGACAACTGGCGAGTACGCTGACCTGTCAGTATGCCAATGAGCATTTGACAGCGCTGACCAATCAATCCGTTTCGGGGACGACATTATTTGCGCAGACGTTTGCCTATGACAGCACTGGTTTATTGAAAAAGTCGATTTTATCGGCTAATGGCATTGGGTCTACGTCTCTTTTCCTGGCAGGACTTCAGACAGATTATTCGTTTAGTACTGGCGGGAATAAGTATGACCATGCCTACGAATTTGAAAAAGGTCGGATCAAAAGCAGTCGATTGGCAGGTAGTAAAGAGTTCAGCGAATATGAATATGACAGTACGGGTTTGCTCAGGCGCATAAGCACCTATCAGTTATCAGGAGTAAGCCTTGCCTATGTGAGTTATGATTATCAGGTTGGTAAGGCAGTATTAACGTCTTTTGTTACACCTAAAGGATGGCCCGATGTAGTTAAGTACAACTACAATCCAGACAAGGGTTATTACGATTTTAACTCGACGAATCAATCGCTGGGGTTGGTGACCAATGTGTCAAGTTACTCGGGTACCACGGTTAATGCGGTAACGAAGTTCAGTGAGCAGAAAATTAGTTATTCGCTCAATAAACAGGGCTTGCCTTTAGAACAGAACGCGTCTGTAACGAACAATAATGGTACGACTACCAGTCAAATCACGTATGCGTACACAGGTTGCCCGTAGCGACAGGGCATGCCCTGTCGCTACACGTTATTCCGACCGCAAACTTTTCACCGGATTCATGAGCGCGGCTTTGATGCTCTGGAAGCTAATGGTCAGCAGGGCAATGGCTACGGCTAATCCACCGGCCAGGGCGAAGATCCACCAGGCCATATCAATTTTGTAGGCGAAGTGTTGAAGCCATTGGTTCATGGCCCACCACGCAATGGGCGACGCGATCAGTATCGCCAGCAAAACCAGTTTCAGAAAATCTTTCGAGAGCAACACCACAATACCCGTCACCGAGGCCCCCAAGACTTTGCGAACGCCAATTTCTTTGGTTCGTACTTCGACCGAAAAAGTCATTAATCCCAACAAACCCAAGCAGGCGACCAATAAGGTGAGCGCCGTGAACCCGTTGAAGAGTCTCATCAGCCGTTCTTCTTTGGCGTAGAGTTTGTTATAGGCATCGTCCAGAAAATAGTAGTCGAAGGGGGCCGTTGGGTGGGCCTGATCGTAGAGTTGCTTAAGCTGGTCGAGCGCATCGGGAACATTAGTCTGCGGATTCAGTCGAACCAGCAGATAGCCGCCATTGGCCAGAATTGACCGGCTGGTATCGCTGACAACCGTAAGCATCATCGGTGAAACCGCACCATGCAGGCTGTTGATATGGAAATCGACCACGACGCCATCGGTTGACTGACCTTTAAACGGAGCCGGCTGCTGCGAGGGATTTCCGTTGATCCCTGCCTCCTTCAGAACCGTTTGATTGTAAACGGTTAGCTCCCGCGTTACAGGGCCTTTCTCCCAGCCCTGAGGACGATTTTTCCACTGAATGCCCATCATGGCGAAGAATGGTTTATCGACCTCAATGGCATTCACCATCAGTTGTTTCTTCGTTTTTTCGGTCTTCATAAACATCGTCATAGCATTACTGAACAGTCGGGTGTTGGTTGTGGCTACATTTCCCTCACCCGCCCATTGCCGAACGGCATTGCGCAAACCCGTAAATTGCGGGGTCATTTCGTTGTCGATCTGAAGCGCCACCACCTGCGACCGGTTAAGCCCCAGATTCCTAGTGCGGAGAAATCGCATTTGTGTGTAAAGCACCAGACTACAGATCAACAGCCCAATAGAGGCCGTAAACTGGACCGTTGTGAACACCCGACGAACGCCAACTCCACTCTGCCGCCAGTTAGTCGACCCTTTCAACACAACCGCCGGACGGAAGCCCGACAGCAACAGCGCCGGATAGCCACCGGCCAGCAGCGAGCAAATCAGCCAAAGACCAAGCATTAATGCCCAATACGGTCCCTGCGCCAGCACCCGGTTGTCCATCTGCAAATTCAGCGCCTGATTGGCCCACGGAAACAGCGCCTGAAGTAAGGCCAGCGATAGGGCAAACGCCAGCGTGGTAGTCAGGAACGATTCCAGAAAAAACTGCCCGATTAACTCACTGCGTTGGCCGCCAATAGCCTTCCGAATTCCCACTTCGCGAGACCGTTTGGTTGCGCGGGCGGTGGTCAGGCTGATGTAGTTGATAACGGCCAGCGTCAGAATAACCAGGGCCACCGTTAGCAGAATATACAGCGACTGTCGGGCGTCACTCTGTGCTCCCCGAGCGTCCAGGTGTAGCGTAGGTAAAGCTTCCAGAAAATAATTGGCCGACATATCGATGAATTTGATACCCGCTTTCACGGTCACAAGTTTCTTTTCTATGTCGCTGACTCGGGCATCGGGTCGCAAGACCAGGAAGGTGCTCAAAAAGCCCGCACTTTCGTAAAAGTGGCGTTGACGATCTCCCAGCGTAGGCATCGACGCCAGCGAAACCAGCCCGTTGAACTGAATGACCGAGTTGGTCGGTAAATCGTCCAGCACACCCGATACCGTAAGCGGGAAATGTTTATCGAAGACCAGCGATTTGCCGACAGGGTTCTGGTTGCCAAAATACTTCTCGGCTAGTTGGCGGGTCAGAATAATCCGTCCGGGTTCGCTTAAGGCTGTTTTCGCATCACCGTAGAGAAACTTAAGCCCCATAACGGGTATGATCGATGCGTCGGCGTATCCAATGTTAGTTTCCTTAAACCGATGATTCTGATCCGATTGGAGGATAACATCGCCAAAGCCATTGGAAAACCGAACGAGTTCTTCTACTTCTGGAATCTGACGTTTAGCCTCACTACCAAATGAATGATGCAATTGGGGAAACGACACTTCGTTTTCGCCATATTTCGATGCCGATACAATTCGGTACGTTCGGTTGGCAAACGGCTCAAAGCGGTCGTAGTGGAACTCATGCCAGACATAGAGCGCAATAAACGTACTGACCGCCAAGCCGACGGTTAGCCCTACAATGTTCAGGCTGCTAAACAGCGGGTTCTTCCACAACTGGCGAAAGGCAATGGAAAAATAGTTTCGTAGCATAATCGGGTTTGGGAAAGTAGTTATTGAATGATTGGCAAAACGTCGGTAGTTCTGCGTATTGTTTACCTGTCTAGGCTTGATGGCAAAGGGTTTCATAAAGCCCAGCACATCGCGCCAGTATCGCCAGCGGGCTCGTCGCTCGCCCACGCGGTTGACCTGCCAGCGGTATTCTTCGTGCAAATCACCCTGTACTTCTTCGAGCCGGTCATCGGCCAGAAAGAAGCGAAGCAGTTTATCGGCGAGTTTGGGTGGTGTTTTAGGCATGGGGCAAAGGGGGTGGGGGCATGGGGTAAGAGCCGGGGAAGATACCCTCTGTTCTTACCCCTTTGCCCTATGCTATTCGGAACGGAGCGATTTTACGGGATTGATCAATGCAGCTTTGATGCTTTGAAAACTGACGGTCAGTAAGGTAATCGCTAAAGCTCCCAGACTGGCAACTCCGAAAATCCACCACGACAATTCGGTGCGGTATTCGTATTTCGCAAGCCAGTTGGTCAGCAGATACCAAGTGATGGGCGTCGATAGGAGGCAGGATATAAGTACTAGTGTCACAAAATCTTTGGATAGTAACCCCCACAGATTGATGACCGATGCACCCAGTACTTTCCGAACGCCAATCTCTTTGGTGCGCTGCTCAGCCACGAACGAAGCTAATCCGAACAAACCCAGGCAACTAATCAGGATGGCCAGACCGGCAAAGAAGCTGGCTAGGCGGCCAATGCGTTGTTCGGCGGCAAATTTTTTGGCGTATTCTTCGTCGGCAAATTTGTATTCGAAGGGTGAGGCTGGATTAAACTTTTTGAAAACAGGTTCCAGTTTGGCTAACGCATCGTGCGCACTTAAGGCGGGATTCAGTTTGATATGGATAACATTCAGACTACGTTCATTGGTGTTCATCATGAAAACAGTAGGCGTTACGGGCTCAAACGGCGAGGTCATCACCATATCTTTAACCACGCCGATGAGCTTCCAGTCTTTACCATGCCAGCGGATGGTTTCCCCCACCGGTTTTTTCAGTCCAGTCAGTTTAACGGCGGCTTCATTGAATAGAAACGCCAGCGAATCGCTCGTAAACTGGCGGGAGAACGACCGCCCTTCTTTCACTTTCCACGCCACCACATCGCTAAATTCGGGCGTAATCGCGATGGTACCGAAAGCCGCTGCCCGGTTCGGGTCTTTACCCCGCCATTCCAGATTATTGGCCGATGACCAGATATTCGTGATCGGACTCGACGACTCTGCCATGTCGGCAACGGCACCTGTAGCCAGCAACTCATTCCGAAGCGCATCATATCGCCCCTGAATTTCAGGCGTATTCATCGTGATGTTGATGAGTCCATTCCGGCTGTAGCCAACTGGCCGATTTTGCGCGAACTGAATCTGACGGAAAACGACGATGGTACCGATGATGAGCGTTACCGAAACCGTAAACTGCATCACCACCAGCACCTTACGGGGCATCGAGGCAAACCGAACGACCCGAAAAGCACCTCCTTTCAAGACTTTTATGGGCTGAAACGAGGATAAATAAAAGGCTGGGTAACTGCCTGCTAAAAACCCGGTTAGTAAAATAAAACTGAAGCAGGCGGCCCAGAAAATGGGATTGGTCCAGAGGATGGAAAGCCGTTTATCCGCCACCTCATTAAACGTCGGCAGCACGAGTTGTACCAGTACTAGCGATAGGACGAATGCGGTAGCAACAAATAAAAACGATTCGCTGAAAAACTGACTGATCAACTGACTCCGCATAGACCCAATCGCCTTGCGAATACCCACTTCTTTGGCTCGTTTTTCGGAGCGGGCCGTGCTCAGATTCATGAAGTTGATACAGGCCAGTAGAAGCACAAACAGCCCAATACAGCCGAAAAGCCAGACAAACTGAATCCGCCCACCCGCATGTACACCATTTTTAAATTCGGAGTATAGGTGCCAGTCGGCCATCGGGTACAGGAAAAGTGACGACTGGGATTTATCCTGCGTATGCTGGCGGAAAACGTCTTTGATTTTTTGCGAGACTTGTCCAAAATCACTGCCTGGATTGAGCTGGGTAAAAATGGCGAACGAGCTACTGCGCCAATTGTCCATGTCCTCGCTCGACTCGAAAAGCAGTTTGATGGGAGCGATAAACGCTACACTTGTAAAGATCGTGTTGTGAGGTAGATCGTCAAAGACACCGGCCACCTGTAACGTAAATCGGTTGCCAACCTTAACGAGTTTATGCAACGGATTGCTGTTGCCAAAGAGTGCCTGAGCTGTTGATTTGGCCAGTAAAACTGAACCCGGATCGCGTAGGGCCTGCCGATTTCCATTGAGCATTTTAAGGGTTAGTATCTCAGGGTAGTCGGCTTCGGCAAAGTTGCCGAACCGGGTAAATTTCTTGTCCTGATAAGCGATGATCTGCTCGAATTCGGTAATAGCAGCAACGGCTTTGAAATCGCTGGCATACTTCGTTCGTAACTCCTGGCTCAGAGGCAGGGGCAACGCACCATAGGTTTGAATCCCTTGCTCCAGCGTCTGATTTTCCATCACCTGCGCAATCCGGTCGTAGTTCTGATGGTATGTGTTGAACGACAGTTCGTCGTAAATCCACAGACCGATCAGCATCGCAACGGCCATTCCGGCCGACAGACCGACGATATTGATGGCTGAATAGCCTTTTTCCCGGAGCAGATTTCGCCAGGCAATTTTGAGATAGTTTCGGAGCATCGTCGTATTGGTTGGAGTTGGGTACTTGCTACTATTTCGTTTTACCGCCCACGGTTTCATGAATCCCAGCACATCGCGCCAGTATCGCCAGCGGGCCCGTCGCTCGCCCACGCGGTTGACCTGCCAGCGGTATTCTTCGTGCAAATCGCCCAGCACCTCTTCCCACCGATCATCGGCCAGAAAGAAGCGAAGCAGTTTATCGGCGAGTGGGGGTGGTGTTTTGGGCATGGGGCAAAGGGGGTGGGGCAGAGGGATAAGAGCCGGGGAAGATACCCTCTGTCCTTACCCCTCTGCCCTAAGCTATTCAGATCGAAGCGACTTTACCGGATTCACCAACGCGGCTTTAATCGTTTGGAAACTGACGGTTAATAGCGTAATGATCAGAGCGCCAGCGCCGGACCCTGCAAATACCCACCACGATAGCTCGGTACGATAGTCGTAGTCGCTCAGCCACTCGCTTAGGTAATAGTAGGCAATAGGCGACGCAATCAGACAGGCGATAATCACCAGCACCACGAAATCTTTTGACAACAAACTCCATAGGTTCAGTACAGATGCACCTAGTACTTTCCGAACCCCAATTTCTTTGGTTCGTTGTTCAGCTGTGAACGAGGACAGACCGAATAGACCCAGGCAGGAAATGAAGATCGCCAGAATGGCAAAGCCTCCCGCTAGCTTGCCGATGCGCTCCTCGGATGCAAACTTTTTACCGAATTCCAGGTCGGCAAATTTGTAATTGAACGGAGCCGATGGAACGTCTTTCTTGAAAATAGATTCAATGGTGGCGATAGACTGGCTGGCGCTTCGGGCTGGATTCAGTTTGAGCATAATCCAATTGACGTTTTCGTAATCAAGAAAGTAAATAGCCTGTTTTACAGGTTCGTAAGGCGATTCGGCCAGTACATCCTTGATAACTCCCACAATCGTGAAATACTCAGGCTTGTTGGTATCACTATCATCACCCCATTTGACAACCGTGCCGAGCGGGTGCTCGATACCCATGAATTTAACGGCCGCTTCGTTGATAATAATAGCCGACGAATCAGTTGTAAACTTCCTCGAAAAATCACGGCCTTCTTTAAACTGCCAGCCTACCGTTTTGCCAAAATCGTGTGTGACCCAAATCGTTGAAAAATCCGAATCGAGAGAAGGGGCTTTGCCTGGCCAGCTAAAGCCACCATTATTCGACCAAACGCCCGTTAACGGACTGGACGATTCGGCCATTTCCTGAATAACTCCCGCATTTTTGAGGTCGGTTTTTAATACGTCGTACTTGCCGTAAAATGCGGGCGACAGCATCTGCATCATCACAAGGCCATTACTATCGTAGCCTAGCGGACGATTTTTGGTATGCTGAATTTGCTGGTAAACGATACTGGTTCCAATAATCAAGGTAATGGAAACCGTAAATTGAACCACTACCAACACCTTACGCGGTACAGCCGCCAAACCACCAACCTTGAACGTGCCCTTCAAGACCTTGATCGGCTGGAACGATGAGAGGTAAAAAGCGGGGTAACTACCGGCCAATAATCCAGTAACCACAATAAAGGTTAAGCTCGCCAGCCAGAATGGAACGTTGGTCCAGGGAAACACGATACGCTTATCGGCCACCTCGTTGAACCAGGGCAAAAGAGCGAGGATAAGCAGTATGGCAACTCCAAACGCAAAGACAACGACCAGAAACGACTCGCTGAAAAACTGGTTGATAAGCTGGCTACGTACCGAACCGACAGCTTTGCGAATACCGACTTCTTTCGCCCGTTTTTCGGAGCGGGCCGTGCTGAGGTTCATGAAGTTGATGCAGGCCAGCAGCAACACAAACACACCCACAATAGCAAATAGCTGAACATACTGGATATAGCCTCCCGTCTGGACGCCCTCATCCCAGTTGGAATGCAAACGCCAGTCGCTCATCGGGTGCAGAAATATCTCCGCTTTGTATTTCTTGTCTTCGGCAGGTACGTTGGCCAATTTGGCGTTTCTGATTCTTGTACTTACCGTTTCCATGGTCGTGTTATCGGCAATCTGGACAAATAGCTGAAACGAATTATTCCCCCACTCACGCTTATCAAGAGCCCGCTTTACCCAGGGCTGCGTCGCTACAAATAACTTCCAGGGAGCTATGAATGTAAGCTCGTGAAGCTCCGTATTGAATGGCAAATCTTCGTAAACACCCGTCACCTGAACATCCGCTTTTCCATCGATATTGATGAGCTTTCCCATTGGATTAGCGTCTCCAAAAAGTGACTGTGCCGTTGAAGCCGATAGTAAAATACTATTGGGCTCTTTCAGCCCATTGCGACTACCTTTCATCATTTGCAGCGACAGGATGTCGGGCATTTCGACACCCATATAGTTGCCTGAACGCGTAATTTTTTTATCACCGTATGACAGAATGCGATCACCCTGCCAGGTGGCCATTGCCAGGTGTTTGAAGTTATCGCCATACTTGGCTCGCAATTCATCTTCCAACGGAGCCGGTATGGCGTTCTGTGAACCGACGTGTCCGTTAGACGTCTGATGTTGCATGACCTGGGCAATACGGGCGTAGTGCTTATGATACGTATTGTAGGATAGTTCATCGTAAATCCATAAGCCAATGAGCATCGCAACGGCCATCCCAACGGCTAGCCCACCAACGTTAATGGCTGAATAGCCTTTGTGCCGGGCTAGATTTCGAAATGCGACTTTGAGGTAGTTCCGTATCATAGTGATATTGGATGGTTTACGAGAGTGGTTAGGGGTACGTTGGGTGGTAAACTGGGGCTTTAAAAAACGCAGCACATCTCCCCAATATCGCCAGCGGGCCCGTCGTTCCCCCACTCGCCGGACCTGCCAGTGGAATTCTTCATGCAAATCGCCCAGCACCTCTTCCCGCCGATCATCGGCCAGAAAGAAGCGAAGCAGTTTATCGGCGAGTTGGGGTGGGCTGTGGCGCATGGGGCATAGGGGTTTGGGCATAGGGTTAAACGCTGGGAGGGCTACCCCATGCCCCAATCCCTTTGCCCTATGCTATTTAGTGGATTCAACAAGCGACTCCAGAAACTAACCCGAACTTCCTGAATATCCTGCAAGGTCCGACGGCCGTAGGCGGTTACGGTAAAGAGCCGTTTTCGTCGGCCACCGCGTTCGGCGGTAGGTTCGCCCATCTCTGACTTTACCATGCCTTTGTCTTCGAGTCGGTCGAGGGCTGCGTGAATCTGATTGAGCCGTACCGAACGACCCGTTTGCTCGATGATCTCGTGTGTAATGGCAACACCGTAGGCCTGCTTTTGCAGTTCCAGGACAGCTACCGTTAGTAGGACGATCTCTTCAAACTCACCTAAGTAGCTTCGTTTCATCGGTTTCTGTTAGTTCTATTTTTGCTGAGCAAATCAACGGCCAAAATCAGAAAAAGGCCGCCAGGATTGCCAGAATGGTGTTTTGGGGTAAACTAACAAACAGCCAATGTCCACTTTCGGACATTGGCTGTACGGTTTGGGACAAGGATTGTCCGCTGAAATGTTGGGAAATGGGGCTGATTTGCCGCTATCAATTAGCCTAACCACTTTGGACGGGCATCCAGTACGGTTTGATACATGGCGCAATCGGTGGAGTGCGCACCGGGCAAATACCCAATGCTCATCAGAAATTCATTGACGATTTCTCCGCCTGTAAACCGGAAGGTTTTCTTAAACAGCTTTACCCATTCGGCTTTGGTTTTGGGATGATGCAACGTCAGCCAGTTTTCGAACGAACCGTGTTCGGCCTGTAACTGTAGAATCGTTTTTGCGTTTTCGATGGCTGCATTGATCTTCAGTCGATTGCGGATGATGCCCGGATCGGCCAGTAAGCGTTCCCGATCAGCGTCGGTATAATTGGCTACGGTTTTCAGATCGAAATTGTCGTAGGCTTTACGGAACGTTGCTTCTTTTTTCAGAATGGTTTCCCAGCTCAGTCCAGCCTGGTTGATTTCCAGTACGAGCCGACAGAATAGTTCATTGTCGTCGTGGATAGGGAAGCCATACAGGTGGTCGTGATAAGCTTTGTGGAGGGCTTTGCGTTCCTCGGTCATCGTGTCGATGGCGTGGCAATAAGACATACGGGCTGTAATCAGATAGATCGTTGATCGTTGGTTGCGGGACCGAAAGATAATGAATGGTTGGGTTATGCGAAGCCATTCTGGACGGCTACCGATTGAATTCACCCGTTTATCATAGAGTAGTTGCTTTTGCGGTTATTGTCACCTAGTTTGTTCCGATAATTGATCCAGCCATTATAGTTGAACCTGTTGCTATGCTGAAAAATATCCTGTTTGCCTTTGCGACCGCTCTGGAAAACATCCGTACCCGCTTTTTTCACACAGTTCTGTCTATTCTCGGTATTGTGATTGGCGTTGCCGCTTTAGTGGCGATTCTGTCGCTGATCGATGGGATGGAACAATATGCGCAGGAACAGATTACCAAAACGACCGACCTGAAAGCTATTCTTGTGCATACGAATTCCTACAAGACGGTCAATGAAGTTCGAGTGTTGAAATCGGATTACGCCTACTTTACAAATCCATCGTTTCAGAAACTACGATCATCCCTAACCAAACCCGTAAAGGGGTATCTGTACTGGCGGCAGAATGGGGAGGTGACGACGAAGATCGATCACCGCACACTAGGTACGCTCATTACGGGAACTAGCTTCCCAATCCATCCCGATTTAACGCTGATTCAGGGAAGGGCATTTACAGAAGCTGAAATACAGACTCGTCAGCCCGTTGCGTTTATCAACCAGCGACTGGCGAAACAACTGGTTGGAAGCCAGCCTGAAAAACTGGCTATTGGCCGACAGGTGATCTACAAAGACAAGCCGTTGACGATCATTGGTATTGCCGCCGACAAAGATGCGAAAGCCGGTCAGTTGCTGATTCCCATTACGTTAGTGTCAGACAGCGCCCTAAAGGCCACTCCTCCTATGGCTGTACTGGAAGCCCGGCAGGTCGAAGATGTACCTGTGCTAAAGACCCAAATAGAAAACTGGTTGAAAGCTAATGTGAAAAATGGGCTGGACGATTTTGTAGTAGTTACCAACGAGTTTCGGGTTGGTCAGGCGGCTAAAGGCTTTCTGCTGTTTCGGCTGGTGATGGGGGCCATTGTCGGTATTTCGGTTATAGTAGGGGGCATTGGGGTGATGAACGTACTCCTGATTTCGGTAACCGAACGAACCGTTGAAATTGGCGTCCGAAAGGCGCTTGGCGCTAAAAAACGGGATATTCTATGGCAGTTTCTCTCTGAGTCGATCACCATTTCAACCTTTGGTAGCCTGATGGGGCTGGGGTTGGGAATACTCAGTTCAATGGCGTTTATCCCGATCATAAAAGCGCTTGTCGATGTGCCGTTTCAGGTCGCCTATACCTGGAATACGTTTATGGTGATTATGGTCATTGCCATGCTGATCGGCATTATTTTCGGTACGTACCCAGCCATGCGGGCGGCCCGGCTCAATCCGGTGGATGCTATTCGACGCGAATAGACGGGGTATTCTTCGGTAGTGTAGGGCAGGAATTGGGTAAACGGCATTTGTTTGGCGCTTTTAGCCAAAACTAATCCCGGCATATATGAATTACCTGAAAAAACTCCTGCTCTGTGGACTACTTCTTTCTGTAACCAGCGCCCCGTTGCTGGCTCAAAAAAATCCTGAAGATAAAGCGGGCTGGAAACTCGGTTCGCAGGCGTATTCCTTCCGACTTTTTTCGTTTGCTGAGGCACTGCGTAAAATCGATAGTTGTGGGCTAAAGTATGTAGAAGCCTTTCCGGGGCAGACCATTGGTGGTGGTGTTGATGGTAAGATGGACTTTACGATGGACGCCAGTACCCGGCAGAAAGTCAAGAAGCTGATCAAAGATCGTGGACTTACCGTAGTAGCGTATGGGGTTGTCAATCCCAAAACAGACGAAGAATGGAAAACCCTGTTTGCGTTCGCCAAAGATATGGGTGTTCTGAATATCAATTCGGAGCCGACGCCCCAGCAAATGCCCCTGGTTCGTAAACTGGCTGAAGAATATAAAATCAACGTAGCCCTGCACAACCACCCCAAACCCTCGCGCTACTGGCATCCCGATACCGTTCTGGCGGCCATTGGCGGTAGCAAATACGTGGGCTCCTGCTCCGATATTGGCCACTGGGTTCGTTCGGGGCTCGATCCGGTCGAGTGCCTGAAAAAGCTAAACGGCCATGTGCTGGGTATGCACTTCAAAGATGTGAAAAAAGATACCCCTGATGGCAAATATCACGATGTGGTCTGGGGCACGGGCGATTGCAAAATCGAACAGGTTATAGCCGAAATGAAGCGGCAGCACTTCAAAGGCCCCATCTCGGTCGAATACGAATACCACTGGGAAAACAACGGCCCCGAAATTGCTGAAAGTGTGAAGAACTTCCGCCAGCTATATAATCGGGTGAAGGTGCAATAAGAGCATGGGTGTGGGGCTTAGGGCAGGGGCAGAGATTGTCTTACACTGACAACCCTGCCCCAAGCCCCCTGCACACTTTATTGCGCCGAATTATCCATATCAGCCGCGATCAGCCAGCGACCCTCTTTCCCCCGGCGGAGTGCCAGAATAAACTTTCCGATGTCGGGCCCACTGGCCGTGCTTCGATACGCACCAATAATGTAGCCTACGGTACCATCCTGAGCAAAGGATAGTGCCCTGAGAAACAAAGGGGCTCCTCCTTGATTTTGGTAAGCTTTTTTCAGATTTTCCTGTCCCCGAATGGCGGGTCGTCGGGGCTGCATGACGAAGCCATCCGGCATAAATAAAGCCACTAGTTTTTCGGTATTGCCAGAACTCCATTCACGTTCGTAATCACGCAGTATCCGGTCAATGTCAGGTGGCAGCGCTACCGACGGCATTGAATCGGTTGGCGGAAACGGAGCGATTGGCTGCTGAGCAAACAGAAGGCTGTTGAACCAAAGCAGGAAGCAAAATGATATACACCAGGTTTTCATGGCGAATTTGGGAAAGGGTTATTGTAGAGACGCCAGGGGTGGCGTCGCTACAACATTATTCTGATCGTAACGATTTCACCGGATTGACCAGGGCGGCTTTGATACTTTGAAAACTGATTGTGAATAAAGCGATTCCGACGGCCAGTATACCAGCAAGAGCAAATACCCACCATTCGATCTCGACTTTATAGGCAAAATCTTTTAGCCATTGGGTCATGACCCACCAGGCAATGGGCGACGCGATGATCAGCGCAATGACTACCAGTTTCAGGAAGTCTTTCGAGAGCAGCGTAACAATGCTGGCGACCGATGCCCCCAAAACTTTCCGAACCCCGATTTCTTTGGTACGCTGTTCGGCTGTGAACATCGCCAGCCCAAACAGGCCCATACACGAAATCAGAATCGCAATTCCTGTGGCTGTATTGACGAGTTGGCTGGTTTTCTGTTCTTTTTCGTATAGCCGAGCAATGGAATCGTCCAGAAAAGTATACTCAAATCGATTGTCGGGAAAAACCGCCTTCCAGTCTTGCTCGATGCTGGCAAGTGTGGCTTTTAGCTCGCTCATCGCCTTGCCTTTGGTCGATAGCTTAACACTGAGATTTCGGGCATGTGGCATATAGCCTAAAAAAACGGGCCCAATTTTTTCGTGGAACGATTGCTCGTGAAAATCAGCGACTACACCGACAATGGGATACTTTTTGCCCTGAAAATCAATGAACTGATTTAAGGCGTCATCGTATCGCTTGAAACCCAGTGCTTTGGCATAACTGGCATTGATGACTATTTCTTTTAGCGAATCACTTTTGATGTAATTGCGTCCGGCTACCAAACGAAGTTGATAGAGCGGGATGAAGTTTTCATCGCCAATCTTAGCCGACACATCCATTTCGATGGGCTGTTTTTTACCCTCATACTTCAGCTTGGTAACCATATAGGCTTCGCCCATTGGCGGAAACCATTCGATCGCAACGCGCTCAACGCCCGAAAGTTGCCGGATTTTTTGCGCCAGCACTTTCCCTTTTTCGGCGGAAGGCGGGCGAATAGACACAATGGCGTCGGACCTGAACCCGAGTTCTTTAGTACGCATGAAACGAAGCTGACGCTCCACAATCAGGGTTCCAATGATGAATATCAGTGATATAGTGAACTGGAAGATAATCAGTGTTTTGCGGAGCGTAGCTTTCCGGCCGGCCACCATGCCCGTCTGCCCTTTCAGGGTTAGCGCAGGTACATACGACGACAGGATAAACGATGGATAAAGGCCAGCCAGTAGGGACGTGGCTAGGATAATTGCCAACAGGAAGAGACCCGTTTGTGCGCTGAAGACGTTGAACGTCAGTCCTTTTGGGGTGATCGATTGAAACGCAGAAAGAATCGGATTGACTAGAAGCAGAGAAACCAGAACTGCAATCAGCGTCAGGAAAGCCGTTTCGCCCAGGAACTGAACAATCAAACTCGCCCGACTACTTCCCATCACTTTCCGGATGCCCGTTTCTTTCGCGCGTTGGCTGGATTGGGCTGTCGATAAGTTGATGAAGTTGATGGCGGCAATCAGCAGAATAAATCCGGCTACGCCCATCAACCCATAGAGCGTAGGCAGATGGGCTTTACGCGAGTAATTATCCTGATAGTCGGGATTGAAGTGCAGGTCCGACAGGGGTTGCAAATCCGGCGTAAACTTAAACTCCTTTGGGTAATGAACTTTGCTAAACCGCAGGAACTGGGTCGTAAACTGAGTGGTGGTTGCCCCCTTCGGTAACTTCACAAAAGCCTGCGAGGCCGACCAGATATCGTCCCACTGATCGAGATGGATTTCCTTCTTTAACTGACTGGCCTGTATGGTTGCGGATGAAATAAAATCCGTAAAGGTGAAGTCGGAAGGCAGCGCCCAGTCCTTTACGATACCAGTTACGTGTACATGAACAGAATCCATGTAAATAACTTCTTTCCCTAGGATCTGATCTAAGGGGACATCGCCAAAATATTTATGGGCCTTTCGTTCGGACAAGACCAGTTGAAAGGGCTCGTTGAGGGCTGTTTTTGGATTTCCAGCGAGCCATTTGTACGAAAAGATGTCAAAATACGTCGGGTCAGTTACTACAATCTCCGCATTTTCGACCCCATGCCGACGCCCTTCAAACTTGATTGGTTTTTCTGTGCCGTTTGGGATCAAGACCTGCGATTCAATATTGTGGAAGGCGGCTACTGTGCCAATACCCGGCACTTCTTTCTGGAGGGCAGCTGGTACAGCATGCGGAATGAAGCCGACTGGATGCAACTCCGATTTTTTATCGTATTGGGATTGGCCTACCAGTCGGTAGATCTGTTGCGCATCGGGATGGAAGGTATCGTAGCTTAATTCATAATATGTGATGAGGTAGATCACCAGGCAGGCGGTTACGCCCAGCGTAAGCCCAAAGAGGTTGATGAGCGTGCTGGCTTTGTGTTTTACCAGATTTCGCAGGCTGGTTTTCAGATAGTTTCGTAGCATAATAGGGCTGATCAAAAATGGAGTAGGGTAGTCCGTTGATTTTCGTTTGAGGGCAAAAGGGCGAAGAAACCCCAGTACATTGAACCAGTAACGGCGATTGGCCTGACCACTGCCCAGCAGGCTGAGGTCGCGCTCAAAGCGTTCATGCAGATCGCCCTGTACTTCCTCCAGCAAGTGGGGAGCGCAGAAGCTTTCGAGGAGTCGGTCAGCCCAGGCAGGTGGTTGTGGTTTCATAGTGAAAGAATGGGGTAAGCAGCCGAGGTCCGAGGTAGTTCAGATGGCAGGGAATAGTAGTTTTCAATCCATACCACGTACCTCGCTCCCTGCGCCCGCTTATATACTGATGGCTGGTAAAGCATTGGGCGAAATAGCGTTCCATAACTGGTCTCGTATTGCTCGTATGTCGTGGAGTGTACGGCTACCTAAAGCCGTAACCGTAAACAACCGTTTGCGACGCCCACCCCGCTCAGCCGTTGAATCGCCCATGTGCGAGGTGAGCATCCCTTTTTCTTCCAGTCGGTGCAGGGCTGCGTGAACGGCGCTGATGCTCACAGACCGACCCGTTTGCCGGTCTAGTTCGTCGGTGATAGCTACTCCATAGGCACTTTCATGCAGCACCGCAACGGTTAGTAAAACCACTTCTTCAAACTCACCCAGATATGTCCGTTTCATAACCTGATCAATAAATTCAACTTTTGTAGAACAAATGCTTTGCCAATGTGGAAAAATAGGTTTCCCAGGCTGGAAAGGCATTTTTAGCTGTCATTCATATGTCCGAAATCGTACAGTTCTGTCCGCTGTTGAACAGGGTAGGCTGGTCAGGCGAGTAGCATTACCGATTTTAAATGCGCATGTTGCAGGCCTGTTAACTTCCTGATAAATGACTTGCAGAAACAGGCATTTTATGCTATCTTCCTTTACAGGAAAGAGCAATGGAAGAGTCGGCAATCCGAAAAATTATTCACATTGACATGGATGCGTTTTATGCATCGGTCGAACAGCGCGATAACCCCGAACTACGTGGTAAGCCGGTTGCGGTTGGTGGTTCCCGGCAGCGGGGCGTTGTGGCCGCTGCCAGTTACGAAGCGCGTCAGTTTGGCGTTCGGTCGGCCATGGCTTCGTCCATCGCGATCCGCAAATGCCCTGATCTGATTTTTGTAAAGCCTCGTTTTGACGTTTACAAAGCCGTTTCGAGTCAGATTCGGGCCATTTTTGCGCAGTTTACGCCACTCATTGAACCGCTTTCGCTCGACGAAGCCTATCTGGATGTTACCAATGATCTGGAATCCGGCAGAACAGCCACGCAAGTGGCTCAGGCCATCAAAGAGCAGATTCGGGCAGAGACCAGTCTGACGGCATCGGCTGGGGTTTCGTACAATAAATTTCTGGCAAAGCTGGCGTCAGATTACCGAAAACCGGATGGCCTTTTTGTGATCAAACCCCATCAGGGACTGGCATTTGTTGAGAAACTGACGGTGGGTCAGTTTCATGGCATCGGTCGGGTTACAGCGGCCAAAATGAACCAGTTAGGCATCTATACCGGGCTGGACCTTCGCCAGCAGACGGAACCGTTTCTGACGCAGCACTTTGGTAAAGTCGGTCATCATTATTTCAACATTGCGCGCGCCATTGATCTCCGGCCCGTCACACCCGACCGCGAGCGAAAATCAGTCGGTTCGGAAACGACGTTCGACAGAGACCTGACCGAGCACGCTGATCTGGTGGCTGAACTGGAGCCATTGATCAGCAGTGTATGGGCCTATTGTGAGCGAACCGGCCTGCTGGGACGAACCGTAACGTTGAAAGTGAAATACGCCGATTTTCAGCAGATTACCCGAAGCCGGACAGCGTCTGGAGTTATTGCGAGCTTGCTTGCACTGACTCAACTAAGCCAGGATTTACTGACATCGGTCTTCCCATTGCCCAAAGGGGTTCGCCTGTTAGGGATTTCGTTGTCCAGCTTTAAGGCCGAAACCTCAACTAAGCAGGGGCAATTGGTACTGGATTTGTAAACGTTTCCCAAAGCAATTGTGCAGGTAAACAAGTAATTTTTGGAGTGGCTTGTTTTTAAAGGTGGAGAGATGATGTCAACCTATATGTTCAGGAAACGTTATATACTGCCTGTTCTAATGAGCCTTTGTAGCCTGGATTTTCCGGTCTATCAGTCAATCGATACGCAATACGCCCCATCAATAGCCAGCCGTGTACCGTCCATGATCCCTGCATCCGACAAAAAAGCGAAACGGGCCGAGCTGTATCGGTTGCTGGGTAAACTGCCCGATCGGCATCGGCCCATCAAGGTGAAATTGGTCGATACCCAACAAACCGATGAGCTAATCATTGAAAAACTGCTGCTCGACCTGAACGGCATCGAACAGGTGCCGGCTTATTTTACCCGTCCGAAGGTGGCAACGGGAAAGCTTCCGGTTGTGCTGTTTAACCATTCGCACTTTGGCCAGTACGACGTAGGGAAGGAAGAGTTTGTACGTGGGCGCCCCGAAATGCAGCAGCCTGCTTATGCACTGGCCCTGGCACGGGAAGGGTACGCGGGTTTATGCATCGATAGCTGGTGCTTTGGCGAACGACGGGCGCGGGGGGAGCAGGATACATTCAAGGAAATGCTCTGGCATGGGCAGGTGCTGTGGGGGATGATGGTGTACGACAACCTTCGGGCGCTGGATTACCTGCAAACCCGGCCTGAGATTGATCCGAAACGAATAGCAACGATAGGCATGTCGATGGGGAGTACGATGGCCTGGTGGCTGGCCGCTCTCGATGAGCGTATAAAAGTCTGCGTAGACCTCTGTTGCCTGACGGATTACCAGTCGTTGATGGCGGCCAAAGGGCTGGGATTGCACGGAATTTATTATTACGTGCCTGACTTACTGAATCATTTTACCACTTCATCGATCAACGGGCTGATTTCGCCCCGGCCGCATTTGGGACTGGCTGGCCGATTCGATAAACTTACCCCTGTCGATGGACTGGAAAAAATTGATAAAAACCTCAAGATGATCTACCAGCGGGATGGAGCGCCGACAGCCTGGCAGCTACGGATTTACGACGTGGGGCATCAGGAAACGGCCGATATGCGGGCCGATATTCTAGCCTTTTATAAAAAATGGTTGTGAGGTCGCTGTTTCATGAGGTCAGATGTGAGCATCTGGCCTCACAGAAAAAACCTTATAGCACCGTTGTTTTGCCGCCCTGGTAAGGAGCAAGGTCGGGTGAATCGGCCGGGAGTTCTGTGATGAGGTAATCCACCTGTTCAAGATCGGCAATTTTCATGCGCATCACACTATTCATCTTCTCCGAAATGCACAACACAGCTACTTTCTGAGCAGCCCGGATCATGGCTTTTTTGGCTTGTACGGTTTCCCAGTCAGAATCCGAAAGGCCTTCCCTGGCGTCGATGGCGTTGGTACCCATGATGCACAAATCGACACGCAGTTCGGAAAGTCGCTGATAAACCTCACCCCCCACACTCATCTGGCTATAGCGCGAGATTTGGCCTCCAATCATTATGATTTCCAGGTTGGGTTTGTCCAGAAGCTCAACCGCCGTTAAAGGATTAACCGTAATGAACGTAGCGCGTAGATCGGCCGGGATCAGTTTGATGAACTCCCGAATGGTCGTACCTCCCCCCATCAGGATCAGCATCCCGTCCCGTAGTAACGTCAGTGTCTTTTCGGCAATGATCTTTTTGTTGGTATGCGCGTAAGTTTCCTGAATCTGGGAGGAATGGTGATAGGCTTTCGACATAGCCCCTCCGCGAATTTTTATCAGTTTTCCTTCATCCGACAGGTCGTTGATGTCGCGCCGGATGGTATCCTCCGACACATTCAGCGCATTGGCCAGATCGGTCAGATTAACTCGTGTATGGAGGTTTATCTGCTTGATAATTAATTCTTTGCGCTCGTCTTTTAAAAAGGCTATAGACATACTGGTACAACAAAATCCTGGTAATCGGAACGTAAAAGGGAAAACGTAACCAACTCTAACCTATTGTGATAAACGGTTTACAGGTTTCAATGTATACGCTTCATGGGGTCTGTATGTTTTCAAAGGCCAGTTCGAGAGGGGTGGGCATCACTCCTCCATTATCTTCTCTTTTGCAAAATTTGCTCCGTTTCGGATTATCTTATAAGATATGACATAAAAATGCAGTTTTTGCATATAAATAGCGCATTATTTTCCATAATGAGCAAATAAAATTGCTTTAAGGCTTTTTTAATTCGCATACTTGTGCAAATATTGCAAATAAATATTGCAGTATTTGCAATAAGGCGCCTTTCGAAGTATTAACCTAACTAATCACATTAACCACGTGTATGCTTATGAAATGTATGCTACAACATTGGCTTACCCGACGAGGTATGCTCCTGATAGCACTCTGGTTGGTAACCGCTGCCACGTTTGGGCAGACGATTTCCGGGAAAGTGACCAATGCGGGCGATGGTCAGCCGCTTCCGGGCGTGACCATCCTGGAAAAAGGCTCGGCGAAAGGAACTGTAACCGATAGCGAGGGGAAGTACACGCTCAATCTGACCAGTGCACAGGCAACGGTTATTTTTTCTTATATCGGCTTTACGGCGCAGGAAATTGCGGTAGCTGGTCGGTCGGCGATCGACGTTAGTTTGAAAGAGGGGGCTACCAGTCTGGGTGAAGTGGTGGTAACGGCTCTGGGGATTTCGAAGGAGAAAAAGGCACTGGCCTACGCTGTTTCGGAAGTGAAAGGGAGTGAGTTTACCCAGGCCCGCGAAAACAACGTAGCCAATGCCCTGACGGGGAAAATTGCCGGGGTCAACGCAACGGGTATGGCGACAGGACCAGGTGGCTCCAGTCGAATTGTCATTCGGGGAAATGGGTCACTCAACGGAAACAACCAGCCGCTGTATGTGATTAACGGGATGCCAATGGATAACAGCATTCCGGGCGGAGGGACAGCCTCCGATGGCAATGGGATGAACGTAGACCGGGGAGATGGTATCGGTGGCATTAACCCCGATGATATTGAGTCGATTAGCGTATTGAAAGGTGGTCCAGCGGCTGCCTTATATGGCGCTCGGGCATCGAACGGGGTTATTTTGATCACCACCAAAAAAGGCCGTGGACAGAAAGGGGTTGGGGTAGAGATCAACAGCAACACAACCTTCGAAAGTATCGCCGTGATTCCAAACTGGCAATATGAATATGGCCAGGGATTGGATGGGAAAAAGCCGACGACCGTCACGGAAGCGAAAAGTACGGGCCGTTTGTCGTATGGCGCCCGGATGGATGGTCAGCCAACGATTCAGGTCGATGGACAGATGCATCCGTATTCCCCGCAGAAAGACAACCTGAAAAACTTCTACCGAACGGGCAGCAACTACATCAATTCGGTCGCCTTTACGGGCGGCAACGAGTCGGTCAACTTCCGGTTAGGTCTGAACAACACCCAGTCGAACAGCATTGTACCAAACTCGTCCTTTGCCCGTCGGATCGCCAACCTGAACCTGAACGCCTTTCTGGGTAAAAAATTGAGTATCGAAACGGTTTTCCAGTATAACTACGAAGAAGCGACCAACCGCCCGAAAGTAGGCTATGCCGACATGAACCCGCACTGGGCTACGTATCTGATCGCGAATGTGGTCGATATCCGCAGTCTGGCTCCAGGTTATGACCCCGTAACGGGAAAAGAAATGGAATGGAATCCGGTTCCGGCAGCGCCGAACCCCTATTTTGTGGTCAACAAATTCAAAAACGACGATACTAAAAATCGGTTCATCAGCCAGGGAAGCATCCGGTACGACATTCTGGATAATCTGTATCTGAAAGGCAGTGTCAGTCAGGATTTTTACAACTTCCAGTCGGAATATGTCCAGCCGACCAACAACGCCTACCAGCCTTTGGGAACTTACGAAGCCCGGAAGACCAGCGCTTCGGAAACCAACGGTATGCTGACGCTGAACTACAGTACCAACCTGATGCCAGACCTGAGTTTTTCGGCACTGTTAGGGGCCAATGCCCAACGGTCAATCTACGACCAGACACTGATAGCGGGAAGTGAATTTACGGTGCCGTATTTCTACAGCTATACCAACCTGGCTACGTCGACGACTACGCCAACCTACATGAAAAGTGCCATCAACTCGGTGTTTGGTTCGGTCGATTTTGGCTATAAGAACCTTGCCTTTCTGACGGTGTCGGGTCGGCAGGATTGGTTTTCGGTATTGAATCCGAAGAGCAACAGCATTTTCTACCCGTCGGTGGGTGGTTCGTTCATTATTTCAGATGCCTTCCGGTTACCGAAAGCCGTCAGCTTTGCCAAATTGCGGGCGTCGTTTGCCCAGGTGGGGGGCGCTACGGTCAATGCTTACCAGATTTACCAGTATTACTCGATGCAGCAGGGGGGGCACAATGGTCGCCCGGTACAAGTGCTTTCATCGTCGCAGGTGCCCAATCCCGATCTGAAACCGCTGACGTCCACAACCTACGAGGGTGGTATCGAAGCTAAATTCCTGAATAATCGACTGGGTATTGACCTGACGTTCTATAACCGGAAAACGACCAACGACATCGTTACCTCAAACATTGCCCTTTCGTCGGGCTATACGTCGGCCTTGCTGAACGTGGGGGAACTGAGCAACAAAGGCATTGAACTGCTCCTGACCGGAGCACCGATTCGAACGTCGGATTTTGGCTGGGATGTAAGCTACAACATGGCTTACAACAAAAGCAAAATCGAACGACTGGCCGATGGACTGACGGGTATCGATGTCGGTAGTGGTGTAGGCGGAGGTCTGGTCCGTAACGTACTGGGTCGTCCATACGGAACCGTGTGGGGCTATCGGAAGAAAACGGATGCGAATGGCAATGTGGTATTTAACACGGCCAGCGGCTACGCCGTTCGTGGCGACCTGCAAGAAATCGGCCAGGGTACTCCTCCGCTGACGATGGGCATCACCAACAACTTCCGCTATAAAAATTTCTCGCTCAACATCCTGGTCGACGGTAAGTTTGGCAGCATCGTGTATTCGAACCTGTACCAGTATGCTTATCGCTTCGGCTTACCGCAGGAAACCCTGCCAGGACGTGAAACAGGTATTACCGTAACGGGCGTAACGCCAGAAGGAGCACCGTTTACCAAAACCTGGGCCAAGGAGGATGTCGACACCTATTACGACAACGACAAGAACTACACGGCCATGTTTATGTTCAACAACGATTTCGTGAAGCTCCGCCAGATCATCCTGAGCTATAACCTGCCCGTCAGCAAGCTGTCGTTCCTGAAGCTGCAATCGGCGTCGATTTCGTTTGTGGCCCGAAACCTGGCTATTCTGTACAAGGATAAGAAGAATCAGTATTTCGATCCGGAGTCGGGCTATACCAGCACGAACGCACAGGGTCTGGAAGCCTTTGGCGTACCCAGAACCCGCAGCCTTGGGGTAAGCTTACAAGTGAAATTCTAACCTGATATCATCCTGACCATGAAGAGTCTGATCAAAAAAATAGGCTATGTGGCTCCGTTGTTCCTGCTTTTGACGTCCTGCGACAAAGGTTTCGAGGAAATGAACGTAGACCCTAACAAATATGCCTCGGTTGTTCCCGAATACCTGTTCACCCGCGCTCAATTAGATGGGGTTAGTACCAACTTTACGGGGGCTGCCTACCTGACCATCGGTCAGTCAATGCAGCATTTTGCGACCTATAAAGAAGTACCGGCAGCGGGCGATAAATACTTCAATTATAGCTATTCAACAGCTAACTGGAACGCCTATGCCGGAACCACGGCCGGGCAGGGATCGATCATCTCGATTCGGCAGGTGATCGACGCTGTTTCGGGTAATGCGGCTAATGTCAATAAGCTCTCGGCGGCTCGAATCTGGAAAGCGTATATATTCCACCGGTTGACGGACGTCTATGGCGATATCCCCTATTTCGATGCCGGGAAAGCACTTTCAGACAAGAATTACAGTCCCAAATACGACACGCAACAGACCATTTATGCCGATCTGCTGAAGGAACTTGACGAATCGATTGCGGCCTTCGATGCCACTAAAACCACGTTCGGAAATGCGGATCTGATGTTTGGGGGCGACGTCAGTAAGTGGAAGAAGTTTGCCTATTCGCTGATGCTGCGCTTGGGGATGCGCCTGACCGAAGTGGACCCGACAACGGCCAAAACCTGGGTACAGAAAGCGATTGCCGGTGGGGTGATTCTGGACGATGCCGACCGGGCTACGATTGCCTATGTAGATGGCTCACAAACCGCCAGCCGGAATTTCATTGCCAGTGGTCTATTGAGTACCGATTACATTACCCCCGGTGGCGATAATGTGGAAGGTGGGAAGTTTGCCAAAACCCTGATCGATTATCTGAAAGGCACAAAAGACCCCCGCCTGAATGTAATTTCGATTGTATGGACCACTACGGATAATAAAACGTTTACGGCCGATACGACCACCGCTTTGCAAAGTGGTATGCCCAACGCAGCCTACAACAGTCTGCCCGCCAATTTCAACTCGTTTTCGGAACCCAACCCCAATACGCTGCTGAAATACAATGCGCCTTTGCTGGTGATGACCAATGCCGAAATGTACCTCCTGCTGGCCGAAGCGGCCGTTCGAGGCTGGTATACAGGCAGTACCGCCGAAGCCGCTTATACGAACGCGGTAAAAGCAGGGATGCGGCAATGGACGCTTTTCGGTACGGGTGGCGTTATTCCCGATGCCAAGATCAATGCGTATCTGGCTGTCAATCCGTACAAAACAAGCGGTACCGTAGCGCAGCAGATGGAGCAGATCGGTACGCAGAAATGGGTCACGCTTTTTCTGGAAGACGAATATGAGATTTTCGCAAACTGGCGTCGTACGGGTTACCCTGTATTGACTCCCACCAATTATCCGGGTAATCTGACGGGCGGCAAGATTCCGACACGGTTTGTTATTCCCGATTCGGAAGAGACCTATAATAAAACCAACTTCATCGATGCGCGTACGCGTCAGGGCGGTACCAATACCCTGTCGAGTGTGGTTTGGTGGGATAAGTAAAATTTTCAGTTCGTCTCCCCGTGTTTGTGAATACACGGGAGACGAACTGAAGCCTTAATCGAAAACCATAATCCGATCGGTATGAGACTACAACGTCACTCCCTTTTCAATACGCTTTTCGCTTCGGCAGCCAGCCTGGCTGGGCTCGCTGTTTCCACACCCGGTTTAGCGTCGGCGGAGCCTGCCGAACCTAGGGAAGCTGACGAGGCTACCCATCAGGATGTACCCCTGTATTCGAGTAGGACAAAGCTGGATAATCTGGTTTTTATCTTCGGTATAGGGGCTCATTTTGAGGGTGACATAAAGGCCCATACCGATCATGTACTCAGGGAAATGGCAACCGAACTGGCCAAAGCGGGGTCGTCGATGGAGAAGGTTCTGAAAGTGAATGTCTATCTGCATGATCTGACGGATTACAAATCGATGAACGAAGTTTTCAAAGGTCGTTTTGGGGCCAAACCGCCTGTCCGGACAACAGTAGCTCCTCGTGCTGGAGTCCCCGGTAATTCGCTGATCGAAATGGATTGCATTGCCTATGTCTAGGTATGGCTATGCCTGACAAATTCCCTTGCTCAAATCGTGTGTATCCATAGTCTAAACGCACCCGAGCGGCAAGGGTATTTTTTGGGCATGGCTCTCTTATTGAGACGGTTATCTTACTGGCTGGCTTTCTTTTAGGGATATTATTTGTGAGGTCAATGTTCGTGTGGCTGGCCGTACGCAGCCGACTTCGCGTCATTCGTAAAAACACATCGTGGGTTCAGCATCCAGAATCTCGTAGGATACGCTACCCAGGTAATACATTTCTTTAACAGTATACTCGTAAACCAATCATGCTCAGCAGACGAACATTACTCAAACACTTATCGGCTATGCCGCTGGTTGGCGGTTTTTTTGGCGAGGCCGCTTCCATTGCTCCGACCTCGATGGCCCCGGTATTGGCCCCGCGAAATCTGGTGAAAGAATTGGGTATCCGAACCTTTATCAATGCGGCTGGTACCTATACGGCCATGACTGGCTCGCTAATGGACGACGATGTGGTCAATGCCATTCTGGCGTCGTCGAAAGAGTTTATGATGCTGGATGATGTGCAGACCAAAGTGGGCGAAAAGATTGCCGCGCTGACCCATGCCGAATCGGCGGTTGTAACGGCAGGCTGCTTTTCGGCCATGACTCTGGGCCTGGCTGGTGTGCTGACGGGTATGGACCAGAAAAAAGTAGAGCAACTCCCGCACCTCGAAGGCACCGACATTAAATCGGAAGTGATTGTGCAGAAGGGGCACAACGTTGGCTATTCCCATGCTCTGACCAATACCGGCTGTAAAATCGTGTTCATCGAAACGGTTGACGAGCTTGAAAAGGCAATTAATCCAAAAACAGCGATGCTCTGGTTTCTAAATATCCAGTCCGACAAAGGAAAGATTATGCACCAGCAGTGGGTCGAATTGGGTAAAAAGCACAACATCCCAACCATGATCGATATTGCCGCTGATGTACCACCCGTCGAAAATCTCTGGAAGTTCAATGATATGGGCTTCGATCTGGTCTGTGTATCGGGGGGGAAAGCTATGCGCGGGCCGCAAAGTGCGGGCTTACTAATGGGCAAAAAGGCGTATATCGATGCGGCCCGGCTCAGTATGCCGCCACGGGGGTCGACCATCGGTCGGGGCATGAAAGTGAATAAGGAAGAAATTCTGGGCATGTATGTGGCCCTTGAAAAGTTTATTGCCCGCGATCAGGACAAGGACTGGAAAATGCTGGAAGAGCGGGCCGCTCATATTGCCAGTGCGGCTAAACGCGTGCAAGGGGTAAGTGTCGAAACATTCGCTCCCGAGCTGGGTAATCACACCCCAACGCTGCGCATAAGCTGGGACCCGGCCAAAGTGAACCTGACCGCCAAAGCGGTGCAGGAAGGATTACGGAATGGGTCACCTTCCATCGAAATCGTAAGCGATGGAAAAACCATTGGCATGACAACCTGGATGCTGAAGCCCGGCGAAGAAAAGATCGTAGCCGCTCGTCTGAAAGAAGAACTGGCAAAAGGTTCGGTCTAACCTGTTTTCTGTTTCAAGCTGGTTGAACTGTAAAACCAAACTGTGTATGCGAAAACTTATTCTATTCCTTACCCTTCTCTGTATTTCAGGCTATGGGGCAGTGGCCCAGCCGTATACTATTGTTATCAAAGGCGGCCACCTGATTGATCCGAAGAATAATATCGATGCCCTGATGGATGTGGCCATTACGGACGGTAAAATCGTACAGGTTGCCAAAAGCATTGATGCCAGTCAGGCCAGGCAGGTGGTGGATGCGAAAGGTATGTACATAACCCCCGGCCTGATCGACCTCCATGGGCATGTGTTTTATGGGACTGAACCCAATCATTACCTGAGCAACGGAGCCACCGCCGTAGCTCCCGATGGCTTTACGTTCCGAACGGGGGTTACGACCATTGTGGACGCGGGGGGAGCGGGCTGGAAATCGTTCGAAACCTTTAAGCAAAACATTATTCTCACGGCTAAAACACGGGTACTATCGTTTCTGAACATCGTGGGGGAAGGGATGCGGGGCGGTAAATATGAGCAGGATACCACCGACATGGACCCGAAGCAGGCGGCCCGCGTAGCCATGGAGAACCAGAACGACATAGTTGGTTTTAAAGTGGCCCACTTTCAGGGAGCAAGCTGGGCTCCGGTCGATCATGCTGTACAGGCAGGAACCTTAGCCGCGATGCCGGTAATGGTCGATTTTGGTGGAAGCCAGCCGCCGTTGCCGTTGGCAGATCTGTTTTTGAAGCACCTGCGGCCGGGCGATATATTCACGCATACCTACACGTTATTGCCCAACAATGTCCGGGAAACGATTGTGGATGAGGATACCAAAACGGTGAAACCCTATGTCTGGGAAGCTCAGAAACGGGGTATTGTGTTTGATGTAGGGTATGGTGGGGCCAGCTTCAATTTTTCGCAGGCGATTCCGGCCATCAAAAGCAAGTTTTACCCAACTACCATCAGTACGGATTTGCATACGGGTAGCATGAATGGGTCGATGAAAGACCTACTTAGCGTCATGTCGAAATTCGTAGCGATGGGCGAGGATATTCCCAGTGTGATCCGGGCCAGTACCTGGACACCGGCACAAGTCATCAAGCGTGAAAACCTGGGTCATCTGTCGGTAGGGGCCATTGCCGATGTTGCTATTCTGAGTATGCGGCAGGGTAAGTTTGGCTTGTATGATAAAACGGGCTACAAACTAATGGCCAAGCAAAAATTTGAATGCGAAATGACCATCAAAGGTGGGAAGATCGTCTATGATCTGAACGGAATTGTTAGTCCGATTGGCTTGAACTGATGTTGTAAACATCTGAACCGCAAGGACGCAATAGACGCAAGGCTCTAAAAATTTGCTCCTTGCGCCTTCGCGCCCTTGCGGTTTAAATGAAACAGAGTAGCTAATGATCCTATTCTGCAACCACCTGATACACGTAAAAAACAACGTTTAACTGATTGAGAATTTTATGAAAACAGAACGCCGTTCCATCTTAAAACGCCTTTTCGCATCAGCTGCCGGAGCTATTGGACTGGGCGCTACAACAAAAGCTACAGCCGCTGAAGCTGCCCCCGAAAAAGAAGTATTTAACGTAGTAAACCACCAGGATGTGCCCCTTTTTTCGGGCTCAACCAAGCTGGGAAATCTGGTGTTTGTAGCCGGGAAAGGCTATCACAAGGAGGGCGACATTAAGGTACACACCGACGAAGTACTGAAAGAACTGGAAAAAGAGCTGATCAAGGCTGGGTCGTCGATGGAAAAAGTGCTTAAAGTTAATGTGTTCCTGCACGATCTGAACGATTACAAAGCCATGAACGAAGTGTACAAAGGCCGTTTTGGCAGTAAGCCCCCGGTTCGTACCACTGTAGCCGTATATGGGGGTGTTCCCGGCGATTCGCTGGTTGAGATGGACTGCATTGCCTATATCTAAAGACGGACTCCTATAAACTAATCGAAACTCCTTCCTCCAGGTACAGAGGAGGGAGTTTCTCGTTAATTGGGCGTGGAGACGAACCGAACATCGAAGGCCCCTGAAGCCCGTTTTCCCTTGATGGTCACTGTATATTCGGCCCCTTTCTGATTGACCAGGTGTAATCTGTTCGCTTCGGATGTGCTGATTTTCTTACTGAAAACAGTAGCTGAAGGCGATTTTATAGAGGCTGACAGATCACCATCGGTTTCGGTAAACGCATAAGATAGATAAGTGTCATTTTCAGGCACATGAAGGGTAAAGGTCTGTTTGCCAATCAATTCTTTGAAGGAGGCTTTGGCCTGTTGTTGGTTTGAGGTACCCTGCCACTGTCTGGTAAATGAACAGGCACTGATAGACACAAGAAGGCAAATGGATAAAAGATAACGGATCATCAGTAAAACGAATTAAGGGGTTTAATGCTGTTTTAAAGCGTAGATGCCAATCGGTTTGTGCTGGTTGCATTGGCCGGAAATCCTTTTTTACAAACCGCTTTTGCCATAGGCTCAGATATAGGCCTGATGCGGCCTCCGTTGGCGGGGTCAGACCTGTTTTTTGCCGAAAATTTGATAGATTGGCTGCGCTATCTTCAGTGACATGAGATGGTTTTCATTTGTCCCTCAAAACCAACCAATCGATGCGGAAAACATTCTTTATTGCCTGTATGAACCTGGTGGCGTGTGCGGCTATAGCTCAGGCCCAGACCATCCATTTAAAACCTGTTTGGGAAACCGATACTACTCTCCGAACACCTGAATGCGTGCTGGTAGACCCCGCTAAAAAAGTACTCTACGTAGCCTGCATCAATGGAAACCCAACCCTGCAAAACAAAGGCAGCTACCTCGCCAAAGTGGGCATGGATGGCAAGGTGATTAAACTAAAATTCACCGAAGGTCTTAACTCAACCAAAGGAATGGGGATACTGGGCGACAAACTGTACGTTACGGAAATGAATCAGGTAGCTGAAGTGTCGCTGGCCACCGGCAAAATACTCAACCGCTATCCTGTAGCAGGGGCTAAGTTCCTGAATGATATTGCCATTGACACCAAGAAAGGGATTGTCTATGTATCGGATTCGGACGATAGCAAGGTATGGGCCATTACAAATGGTAAACCCAGTCTGGTGCTGTCAGGGTCTCCGCTGAAGGGGCCAAACGGTCTGCTGTTTGAAAACAATCAACTGCTGATCGGTAATGGCGATGGGTCGTTGTTATCGATGGACCCAGCAACCAAAAAACTGACGACGCTGGCCAAAGGCATGGGTGGAATTGACGGCATCGTTGCCCTGGGTAACAAAAAATATGTCGTTACAGAATGGGCGGGTAAGGTCTGGTACGTACAGCCCGATGGCAAAACCGAGTTGAAACTCGATACGTCAAAAGAGAAAATTAATTCGGCCGATATTGGCTACAGCGCCAGTAGCCAGATGCTCTTCGTTCCGACTTTTTTCCATAATACCGTGAAAGCCTATTCGCTTAAGTAAAGGAATCAATGCGTGCGAGCGGCCCGGAAGGTTCATGCCTTCCGGGCCGCTTTGTTTTGTATAGGCAACCTATTAAAAAGCGAAAGACGGTTGGCTATAGTTTCTAAACTATCATCGTTCAGTATCGGCAGTAGGAGTTACGTGGTTACGGAGAGGCAATACGTATAGGGGGATAGCTATTAATCAATTTGTGATATTGAAACTGATTTGTCAGTTACTACGCTCAATAGTTAAAGCTATTTATGGAATGGTCATTTATACTTAAGTATAATATACTATATTGTATGGTGGTAAAATAAAAAGATTGTCCTTTTGATAGTTGATCGATACTATGAAAAAAACAATTTAGGTCATTTCGTCCTGTAAAATGGTCAGTTCACGCATGAACAGACCATAATGTATGGGTTTTTAGGATAGTGTATAGTAGGTTAGCCCTGTCAGATGGTCGGTTTATTCAACCATTCGACAGGGCTTATTCAGGCCTGGTAGTGCAGTTTAAATTTTCACCGTAACAACTTTCTCTATCTGCTGTATGAACACAGGGCACACCCCACTGATTTATCTGGTCGATGATGACCAGGACGAGCATTTTCTGGTACAATCCATTTTTGACGGACAGGCCAATTCGTATGATGTCCGGAGCTTTTATGATGGTACAGATCTGATTACACAACTTACCCATCGCTTGGATCATCGGTTTCCCGATTTGATCTTACTAGACCTGCATATGCCTATCCTGTCGGGATATGATGTGCTACGTATGCTGAAAGGCGACCCCCAATGGCGAGGAATCCCCGTTATCATTAACAGTGCTTCGACCGACCGTTCGGCCAGAAAGCGCTGCATGGCGTTAGGGTGCTCCGTATTTCTGGATAAATCCAGTTACTACCTCACGGATGATGATGTATTGACTTCGTTCATGACCTTTCCACGAACTACCCATGAAAACTAAATCTGCCCAACTACTGCTTTTTGCATTTGTTTGTAGCTCAATGAGTTGCTCACATATGCCTGCTGAACATGGGCTGGAAGTCAGCCCAAAAGCAAACGTTAGCCGTCCTGAAGAAGCTTTCCCGTTTCAACGGGGGATACCGAAAACAGGTACATTGAATGGTGAGGAAATTATCTATTCTCTCATTGACGGTCAGGCGGTTTTCCAGCGCGATATCCTGATCAATCCAGATTCGCTTCATGATGCAGGCGACTTGCATACAGAAGGGGCGGGTCGTTCGAAGGTATCTTCCCGATGGCCTAACAAAATCGTTTATTACACCATTGACCCGGCACTACCCAATACGGCTCGGGTAACCGACGCGATTGCCCACTGGGAGGCCAACACGCCAATCCGTTTTAAGCCCCGTACCACCCAGCGTGGCTATGTATTATTTCGACCTGGCTCAGGCTGTTCATCCAATGTGGGGTATATTGGAAGCGTCCAATACATAAACCTGGCCAGTAGCTGCACAACAGGCAATACCATCCACGAAATCGGGCATACCATTGGGTTATGGCATGAGCAAAGCCGAACAGATCGGGATTCGTATGTTACCATAAACACGACGAACATACTGCCCGGCTATGAAGCAGACTTCCAGACCTATACTCAACGGGGTATGGATGGATTCGATTATGCGGGAGGTCTGGATTTTAAATCAATTATGATGTACGGTTCCTATGACTTTTCGAGAAATGGTTTGCCAACCCTGACAAGAAAAGATGGATCGACGTTTAGTAGTCAGCGTCAGGGTTTGTCAGCCGTAGACATAACTACTGTAAACGCTATGTACCCCTAATGCTGGCATTCATCTTTCAGTAGTTTGCCTGGGAGTTCTTGCCCTGCTGACGTGGGAAGCATCTTTGGAAGTGGAGTAAAAGCGTACATCCGAAGATGCTTCCTGTCTCAATGGGCAGATAGGGACTCAATTCGGGTATAGGTTGAATATGATGGCAAATTGATTGATTTAATGAAGATTTAACTTTACTTACCAATAAGTAGGATTACTTGTATTTTTTATATTTAAAATTATGTAAATAAATTTGTTAGTGTAGGCTGATTATGCCCCCAGGTCCTTAATGGGTTTCCTACATGAGAACTGTCTTTTCTTTTCTGCTGACGTAGTAATCAGGCCTAATGGGCTGTCTGAAGCCTGGAATTCTCTGGTTCAGGATACTCAACAATCGTAAAGGGTTTAGTCAACACTCCTGGTAGAATTGTGCTACCGGGAGCGTGGTTTGCATGGTATCTTACCTACACATGGTGAAGCAAATACTCATAATTGACGATGTTGCACAAATCCGGGAGAATTTAGCTGAGCAATTAGCCTTGAATGGATACGATGTACAGACCGCTGAAGATGGCAAAACGGGCCTCAAAAAAGCCCGCCAATGGCTTCCCCATCTGATTCTGTGCGACATAATGATGGGAGGTATGAGTGGCTATCAGGTGCTGGAAGGTATCCGAGCCTGCCCGGATACAGCCCATATCCCATTTATTTTTTTAACGGCCAAAGCGGATATGGCCAACTTACGACAAGGAATGGGTCTGGGAGCTGACGATTATGTAACAAAACCCTTTCTGCTCCGGGATTTGCTGAAAGCAATCGAGAGTCGGTTAAAGAGAAATTATGAACAACGGAAGGAGCCCAGCGCTGCAAGCACCTATTTAAAAACGATTCGTGGACGTGATGAAAGAGGATACATGATTCTGCGTACCGACGAATGCAGTTTTTTCTGTACGCGTAAGCGCGGGTACTTTGTCCATCATCCATTAGGGGTATTCCAGATTGATACCAGTCTGGACACGTTGGAGGCCAGGCTGGATCCCAACCAGTTTTTCCGGGTGAATCGGCACGTCATTCTGCATCGGAAAAGCGTCCTGAACTATACCTATTGGGACAAAGGCAAGCACTGTTTACTGATAGAAGCAGGAGGGAAGCATCAGGAAGTGATTTTACCAAAAGCCCGGTTTCGCTACTTTAAAGACTGGTTATCTGCCTAAACGTCAGGTTGCTGCATGAATAACATACGGACGCATGGAGAAGTATCTGGAGCTTTGGTTTAATACGTCATCGCAGGGAGTTGCTTTTGTAGAACCTGTACAGAACAGGCAGGGGGGAACCGTTGATTTTCGTTACAAACTGGTTAATTCGGCCTTTGCCCAACTGGTTCGACAGAGACCGGATGAACTGATAGCGCAGGCTGTGGGGCTTACACTTGGCGAAGATTTGACCAAAAGGCTGGCAAATAGTATTCAGACGGGTGAGCCACAATGGATGCGCAGGCGAGCCGAACAAGAGGACAAAACCATATGGCAGGATATTACCCTAACACCCATGGAGGGCCAGATTATGGTGGGGATTCAGGATGTGAGCGAGCAGAAACGATACGAAAGTAGTTTGCAGCGACGGCTGGCTATGGAGTCGATTATATCGACCATTGCGAGCCGATTGATAACACTGAGAACCAACGAGGCCGATCAGTACATACCAGAAGCGTTGCAGCAGATCAGTGAATACATTGATGCCGAACGGGCATCGGTATTTATGTATTCCGACGATTATCAGGAGGGATATTGTGTACACGAATGGTGTGCGCCTGGGCACCAATCAAGGAAGGCGAAGATTCAGACCCGACCGCGCGAATGCTTCGACTGGATGCGGCCAAAGCTGGAAAAAGGGGAGTTTATTCGGTTGCAGGTGGATGAACTTAGCCCGGAACAAGTTCAGGAGAAGGCTTTCTTCAACTTTATCTCGGTCTATTCCATGATTGCGGTTCCGCTAATTCAGAACCGGAAAACGCAGGGCTTTATCGGATTTTACACGATGAGCGGGCCCCATGTATGGGACCAGAACGATGTTTCGCTGCTGGAAACCTTCAGTACATTGATTGCCAATGTGTTCCTGCGGCTACAGCAGGAAATAGCCATTCAACGGGTAAACTTTCGGCTCGAAGGCCTGCATGCCATCGATCAGGCTTTGCTGGGTTCCCGAATGGCCGATGAACCACCGCTCTTGATTGCTATGAAGTACATGTACTCTATGGTGCCCTGCAATCGAATTTCGGTTTTTCAAATCAATAGAGAAACCGGGCTGGCCGAAGCCAAATGCCGGGTTATAGACGGGGAGGTAGAAAGAGACCCAACGATTAACGTTCCGGCCCGCTATTTTGAGGATCGATTTCAGCAGAATACAAACCCCGCTCAGCTCATCTACTACCCTGACCTACAGACCGACACAACGGGTATACCGCCTGAATTAATAGCTAACCTAAAGGGTTTTCAGTCGCAGGTGACGATTCCCTTATATAATCAGAAAGACTGTATTGGCGCATTGACCTTACTAGCGGTAACTCCTCATTTCTTTACCGAGGAGTACCGTCAGATCGCCCAGGAAATAGCCAGGCCGTTAGCGATTGTATTGCGTCAGCAGCAGTTGGATGACCAACTAAAACTCTATACGGAGCAGCTTGAATGGCGGGTAGAGGAGCGAACACAGGAGGTAAGACGCTTATCGACGCTACACCAGGCTATTTTAAAACATGCGGGGCAGGCGATTGTATCAACCGATATACATGGGGTTATCCAGACCGCCAACCAGGCCTGTGAGCACCTATTAGGCTATCGTCCCGAAGAATTAATTGGCCGACTGGCTTACCTCAAACCGGGTACTACTCAGAATCCTTTACCGGTCGTTGTGTACCGAACGGTAACTCAGGGGGCGCCCTCGCATAATTTGTTTGCCGAAGCATTGGCTACTCAGGGCTTTTTCTATTGCGAATGTGTAACCATCCATAAATCTGGCAGTAGGCTACCTGTATTGCTGGCAGTCAGTGTCTTGCAGGATGATGATGGGCTTTTGATTGGCTATGTGGGCATCTCTACCGACATCTCTGCTTTAAAGAACGTGGAGTTGAAGCTCCAGCAAATAAACCAGGAACTAAATACATTTTTTGAGGGCGCACTGGATATGCACTGCATTTCTGATCGTCATGGAAAAATAGCCGCCGTCAACCGTGCTTTTCAGCAGACCCTTGGGTATTCGGCAAAAGAACTGATGCGTATCCCTTTTTTACAACTCATTCATCCTGATGAGCAGCAGTTTGTGTATGAACATTTACTGGTATCCATTCTCGAACAGCCGGTCCGTAATCAGATTAACCGGATGCGAACAAAAGATGGTTCGTACCGGGTCATAGAATGGAATGCCGTAGGAATCAATCAGATCGTGTATGGGTCGGCCCGGGATATTACAGAACGGCAGGAAGCTGAAATGCAACTGCGCAATCTGAATCAACGGCTGCAATTGGCTACGCAGGCGGCTGGCCAGGGGCTCTGGGAAAAAGATCTGGTTAAGGGTACCCTGTTCTGGGATGATCAGATGTGGCAGATTTTTGGCGAGGAATATCGCCAGCCTGATTGGAACTTTGAGAAGTTCCTGAAAATAATTCATCCCGCCGACGTGGCGAACGTTCAGGAACTGTCGTTTTCAAGAGGGCAAAATAGCAAGCGCTCCATCATCTCCCGAATTATTCGCCCCGATGGAAGTATTCGCTACATCGAAGCGAATGGCCTGGTAACCCAGGATGAAAAGGGAAAACCTATACGCGCCATTGGGGTTGCCTGGGACGTAACCGAACGAAAACTGGCCGAAGCGGCTGTGCTGGAAAGTGAGCAGCGCTTTCGGGACATTGCAGACAATGTGGATGAGGTATTCTGGATTCATGCAACCGATCCATTTCGCTTACTGTATGTCAATCCGGCCTACGAACGCATCTGGAACCGGAGTTGTCAGAGCTTATACGAAAATCCATTGTCGTTTCTGGAGGCAATCTATGAAGAGGACAGGTCGTCGGTTGCCAAAGCGATCAGTCTGTATGAGATCGGTGAAGAGATCAGTATCCAGTGCCGGGGAGTCAGGCCAGATGGGAGTCTGTTCTGGATGTTGGTCCGTACGTTCATTATCCGCGACGAAACGGGTAAGGTTACAAGGCAGATTGGCATTGCCAATGATATCACGAGCCAAAAGGAGAAAGAGCTGGTTTTGCAGCAATCGCTACAGCACGAACAGGAGTTGAATCAGCTTAAGTCGCAGTTTGTGGCAACCGCTTCGCATGAGTTCCGAACACCTTTGGCAACCATACAGTCGAGTGTGGACTTAATCAAAATATACCTCGATCTGCCCATTACTACGGCCAGAGCCTCCATTGAAAGGCACCTTACCGTCATCGAAAAAGAGATCGAACAATTCAGTGCATTGCTTACCGATATATTGACCATCGGTCGAATAGAATCCAAAAAGGTAAGCTTCTATCCCCGATTGGTCGATGCCGTGCTGCTGTGTGAAGATATAATTGCCACGCATTTCAGCAATCGAAACGATAATCGGTCTGTTGATTTCAGGATCGAAGGCGTACCCCATACGGTGTATCTGGACGATAAATTGATGAGCCATGTTATCGTCAATGTCCTGTCCAATGCCTTCAAGTTTTCGAAAAGCAACCCTGTTCTGCGAATTATTTTTGAGGGGCAACGTCTTGTGTTTGAAGTCGTTGATAAGGGGATCGGAATTCCAGAGAAAGAACTCTCGGCCCTGTTTCAGGCCTTCTTCCGGGCCAGCAATACCAGTGGAATCCCAGGTACAGGGTTAGGGCTGGTGATTGCCCGGCAGTTTGTCGAGCTACATGGCGGCAGTTTCGATATTCAGAGCCAGGAAAAGCAGGGCACGACTTGTACGATCGCACTACCCATCAACGTAACCGACCCTATTCTGATCAACCAGTAACCGGCTGGTTTTTAATTTTTTAATAAACTTCCCTCGTTAGATTGATTGAACTCATGGCTACACAAATCCTACTCATTGAAGACGACGTTCAGATGCGCGAAAATGTTGAAGAATTGCTGACGTTACAGGGATTCCAAGTAGAAACAGCCACCAATGGCCGGGAAGGGATAACGCAGGCTATGCTACACGCACCAGACCTGATTCTTTGTGATGTGATGATGCCGGAAGTTACGGGCTACCAGGTGCTTGAGGTGGTTCGTGCCAATCGACTAATAGCCAATGTGCCCTTCATATTTCTTACGGCCAGATCGGATACCTCCGATATGCGACGGGGCATGGACCTGGGGGCCGACGATTACCTGACCAAACCCTTCACATTTCAGAATCTGCTGCGTACGATTGAGAGTCGTTTAAAAAGGGAAGATAGCCGGAAAGCTGAGCTGCGAACACAGATCGATACGTTCCGCCACAAACTGGCCTCAGTAACGGCACATGAATACAATACGGCTTTGTCAGGCATAATTGGTATCTCCTCCCTGCTGCTCGACGATTACCAGCAGTTAACGGATGAAGAGACGGTTGAGATGATGGGGATGATCAAGGTAAGCGGACTACGGTTGAAACGATCGCTGGATAACATTCAACTGATGGATACCTTGCAGCAGCTCGATCCATCTCATGCTGACGCGTATGCCTACTTTTCGAAAGGGAACTCCTGGATTACAGCCGAACAGGTTGAGCGCATCGTTCAGGCCGTGGCGTATAGACTTGACCGGGCCCTTCGCTACCAGCTCACTATTCAATCGGTTCCACTTTGTATTTCGGAAGATAACCTGCGTATATGCCTGGAAGAACTCATCGACAATGCGTTCAAATTCTCAGCATCTGCCCAAAAAGTATGTTTGACCGGCGCATGCGATGGGACTCACTATCGATTAACGCTTATCAATAAAGGGCAGCCTTTCAAGGCCTGTTATTATGATCAGATTGCTCCTTACACCCAATTTGACCGTCAGCAGTACGAGCAGCAGGGTTTTGGATTGGGCCTGGCGATTGTCAAAAGGATTTTAGAATTGAATCAGGGACAACTGCATATTTCCAGCCTGGCGGACGATGAGACGGCTGTATCCATATGGCTACAACTGGATGAGCAGGCCAGCAGGCTGAAAGAAAGCGAACAGATACCTACGTAAAACGCGCTCTGGATGCGCGAAGGGCGGGCAGGCCGATGCCACTCGCATCGAAGCCTCCATCGACGGCAAGCATCTGGCCGGTAATGTAGGAAGCCTTGGTTGAGCATAGAAATACAACTGCCTCTGCAATGTCCTGTTCGGTGGCAGACCGATTCAGGGGAATACCATCGTAATAGGCTTTGATAATTTCGGGTGAATGGACCGCTTCGGCCAGTCTGGTCTTTACAGGACCTGGCGAAACACAGTTTACCCGAACCCCATAATCACCCAGTTCAATAGCCAGTTGTTTGGTCAGATGAACGACTGCGGCTTTCGAGGTGCCATAGGCTACCCGTAAGGTACTGGCCCGAAGTGCCGAAATGGAAGCGATATTGACAATGGCCCCCTGGCTTTCTTTCAGAGCGGGTATGGTGGCTTGTGTGCAAAGGAAAACCCCATCCAGATTGGTAGACATAATGGTTCGCCAGATGTCGAAATCGGTTTTTTCGAGGGGTTCGAAAACGGCTACCCCAGCATTATTGATCAGCGCATCGATGCGGCCAAACGTGGCCAGTACCGTCGACACCATTTCCTGAACCATCTCCGGCACAGAAACATCACAATGAATGGATATTGTACCGGGTAAATTTTCTGAGGCCACTTGTAGTTCGGGTTCGTCGCGGTCAACCATCGCGACGCGCCAGTCGTTTTCCAGGAATAATTTTGTGGTGGCCAGGCCGATACCCCGTGCGGCACCCGTTACGATGGCAATTCTAATAGACATATCTCTTAATCTATGTTGGGAAAGGGAAGGGTACGAATTTTCGTAGCTTCGTTTAGGGAAAGGCAAAATAGCTAAAAGTCTCTCTGTTTTCCTGGAAATAGGATAATCTCAACCCATCTTCGTTTACTCAACTTGCCTGAGCAGCGAGTTGCATTGAGTACGATCGTTCATGAATAGCCACAAGGCCACCCACGAATTTACCAAAAAGCGCTTTTTGATCTGGATTGTCCAGATACATGCCGAATACAGTATCACTGCCTTTCTCCTCGGAATACCAGCGGGCCATTGACATACATGGACCATTCGTACAGCGTTCCGTCAGCTACCTGTGTTTAATCCTGATAGACCTTGGTATTAAGCCATCTCCGGCGCTTGATGTGTAGGAAGACTTGGTGGCCACGGATAGGAAAATCCTGGACAGTGATGGTAGGGAAGAAGCCTTTGGACAGTAGATTCTTCCGTCCTGGCTCATTCTGATCGGCATTTTTCTCTTCGATACGCATTTGAAAGACACCATCCTGGCGGTCGCTGGAAGTCAACTCGAAATTTTCCAAAATGAACTTTGGTAGCAGGAACTGACGATGGGTAAGAAACTCTCCAAATCGACTCGGTTTGATTGATTCACAAACCTAGATAAATCGTATACCCTCTACAACTTTTGGATCAAGGATAATACTTGTGGAGTAACTTGGATTAAGCATATAATTGAGACAGCCTATATAAGAAGAATGCCACGTTACCAACCCCTCTGAACTGAGCCCGAAACGCCTTGATCTTGGCATTGAATGACTCCGCTGAGGCATTCGTACTGCGGTTGTCAAAGTAGTTGAGAATCGTTTCATAGTGATTCTGGATCGAACGAGCCACCGTGTTGAAGGCCTTAAAACCCGCTTGGCGGACTTTCTCATGCCATTTAGCCAACCGGGCTAAGCCGTAGAGCTTATCGGTC
>NZ_KB893202.1 GCF_000374025.1 Spirosoma panaciterrae DSM 21099
AATGGCGTATTTGCCAAAGAGCTTGACCGCTGGAGCATTGATTTTGAGAAAGCCGCTCGGCCTGAATCAGCGCGTGGTTTTGTGCCCGTTGCCAAGCGGTGGGTCGTTGAACGGAGTATCGCCTGGACCAACTTCTTTCGGCGGATCGTAAAGGATTACGAGTATACCGTATCTTCTTCGGTGTCTTGGCTGTATTTAGCTAACAGTCAAATCATGCTACAACGGCTTGAGGCTGCAAACCAAACATAATTTCCCAACACGCTCTTAGATTTTAATCAAATAAGTCGAAAAAACATATTGCAAGTGAAACAATTATGACAGATATTGCTAATTAAAAAGTATGAACTTTGAAACTGCATTAACGTAATACGAAATAGCTTAATTAAATAAGGCAAAATCGAAATTAGTAAATTATTGAACTGGTTTTGGTCATCGTTTAGCATAGCACACAACGGTTTGCGTATTGGCGATGGTGGGGCATTTGGAAAACGTCAGCCCAACATTTGTACAAATGCCTATTAGAATTACAAATGTTGAGTTTACAACTGTCAGCCCCACTTGTACAAAACCTTTATTGGGTGCTGTGCTTATTTTTTCTCCAATGAATGAAGTAGTCTTAGAGAATTAAATTATCGTTATGCTAAACACTTAAAAAATTAACAAGCAATATGCTAAAAATTGTTTGCTTCAATATTTTTAGCAAAATCCAAAACCTTTGTAACTTCTTTCTCATCTTTTATGCGTGATAAAGTAAACTGAATTGAATCTTCAACTGTTCGTATTTGATTATCTTCATCAGATATTCCAATAAGTCTTAGACACTCATTCCAGCGATGTAAAGAATATAAAGTTTTATCTTCGCTCCATTCTTCCCCTCGGGCATAAAATTCAGCACAAATTTTTAAAACAGACAGATTAGCAGGAATCCAATTCTCAATATTTGGAATCATTTGCTTAGCTCTTTCAAGTAAGTATTCTTTCCCATAGACTTCGTTTGTAGATGGAATTGAAATAGAGGGTAAATCCTTAATACTATCAAACGTGGTTTTTTTGAATTTTATTAATAAATCTTTCATAAAACCCTCTATCGGGTACAACGTATTGTTTGACAGAGGTTGCTCATATTCTAAATCATCGAAGACAACGCCATCATGTTGTTTAAAAAAAATCTTCCAAGGATGGTACAAATCAAATGATTTTGGGTCGGGCGTTGATAAAAAAAGTGCACGTTGATTTTTAATGCGTTGCACGCCGTCAACTTCAATAATTTCAATGTTACCTCTGTGACTTAATTCATTAGCAATATATTTTTTCCATTCAGGAACAATTATTCGATTTACTACTCCAATATCTCCTTTTTTACCACCATCAGATGCAAAGAAAAGAGCTACAAATGGGTCCCAAGTAATATCAACAAGATGAGTTTTTGTATCCCCTTCATCATCAGCACTAAAATGCTGAGCAATAGCTACGCATTGAGTTTTTGAAAACTTTGGATATTCTTCTCTCAAAAAATGCACAAAGTTTTGTAGTCGAGTTTTATAATATTCTCTTTTATCAGATGTAAAACGATAGATTGAGGGTATTGTACTCCATTTGTAATTTCTTTGACCACGATAAACAGATACAGAGGGTTCACACTTCCATACATCAAACATTCTCATTGATAAGGCTGCCGCATATACATCTGGTAACGGATTGTTCTCGTGTCGCCCACCCGTTAATTCCAGTGTAACTTCGTGAATTTTATTAATGTCATTCCAATGTGGTTCTAATGCTTCAAATAAACCACAATACTTAGCTTGCCATTGAATTTGTTGCAAATCTTTCTGAGATAATATATAATCCGCTAAATCAATTGCTGATTCTTTTTTATTTGTTGAGTCGCATAAATGGTTTACTAAACGCCTGTAAATTTGATAGGATTCTCTATATCTGCTATGTGGTGTCGTCATAGGTTTGAGTTTTTAACTGTAATCTTGTATTTACTTTACTGACATTTTTGATGTGTAAAATGTTGGATTTGTGGTTTATTAGTATAGCACATAACGTTCTCGGGCTTTGCGTTCGGGCGGGTTTCAGAGCACAAAGTTTCAATTTATTACTAATGTTCAATAGAAGCACAAAGCTTCAAGTTTGCACGTCAGCCCGCCTGACGCAAAACCCGTGTTAGCCGGCGTACTAAAACGGATGTCCACCCTTTTTTACAAACATGAACGTCATAGTATTGCGCGGAAAAATGATGATTATAATTGCAACCACCAAGAGAGTTCTGAGAAGAATTAAATTAAGATCAGGCAGCGAAATGACGGCTCTTAAATTGTCAAATTCATAATAAAAATAATTCACGAAGCTGCCTATCAGCGAAAGCAAGAATACGATAGGAGAAATTATAACAAAAGCGGTCCGTGTCTTATACCATACGTAGAGTTCCGTCTTCAAATTTGCCATTTGTTTTATAAATGCAATTTCGTCCTTAGTCTGATATGGAAAGCTAATAAACAGGTTGGCAATTATTTGTCTCATAAACTCAGCATCTGGTTTAACCTTGACCCTATAAGTCTTGTACACCGCTTTGTAGCCGTCCAAAAACTCTTCAATATTACCGGGTCTGAGTGGAAAATTTCTGATGTAGGCCTTAATGTCTCCCAATTCAATGTCTTTGACAATTACTAGAATTGCATCAATGAAAAAAATGATTGATAAAAAGAATAATACCAACCATATATTAAGGATTCGAGAAAACGGTCTTGGCTTATTTACTGTGTCATAATATTTAATTTTTTTTATGTTCTTGATACGACAATCAGTAGATACAAGCTGAGCTCTTTTTGAAGTTAAAATATGAAACTGAAAATTTTCGTTTTTATTAAGTAAATCAAACTCAATAAAGACATCTTTATTCGAAAGTTTGTATGCTGTCTTGATTTCGGACTTTTTTGGATCTATCTCAAGCACTGTATCTGTAAACGTCAATTTAATAGGTCGAACAATATCGTCAGCGGAAACAGATTCTGAGCCGTTTTCGATGGAAATAGGAGTTTTAAAATTCTTGCCGCTCGCTTCAGTCTTTTCAATAACTACGGTTATTTCAGGGCTTTCTGACACATACTCATAAGTCTGCCAGTAACCGATCCAAGCAATCACGATTAGAAAGGCTTTCTTTACTAGTCCAAGTCCCAGTTGTGTCAGCCTTTGTTCCGGACTCGTTTTCTTTTCAGATTTCGTCATTAGTATGCTGGCTAACTCGTAAATAGATGAATGTTTTGTGTTTGTGATTCAATTTAAGTATTTGCCTAAACCTTCCAAATTGCCAACAATACTTTTGCTAAATACTTTAAAATGAATACATTGTAATTATTTGGGCTTTTATTTTACTCTCAAATAATACAAAATGCGTGTAGGGTTTTATCGTCTGTCTAACGGAACTTTTGATGTTCTTCAATTACCTGCGTGTAGCATAAAGTGAAGCCTAAGCCCGACCTTACTGACTAATTGCCAGAAGAAGGCCGGGAATCATCAGAAGCCCATCTAAATACACGTAATATACATAGTCGGACAGGGGAGACTGAAGACGACGGGCATTTAAAATCAGGAGTACCATAGGCAAGCCCAGGCATAGGAGAGTTTTCGGCGAAATCCCCTGAATAAACAAAGCCGCAAGCGTAACCAGATAAGCCACCACTAACCCCCGAAAAAACAGGTGTGCCTGCTGGTTTGTGAGCATCGATACAATGGTTAACCATTTCGATTTACCGTCGTCGTTCCGGTCGCGGTAGTCGAACCAGAAGGCAATGCTGTAGATGAACACAAACCAGTTTAAGGCCCAGGTAACGACGAGCATACTGCTAAAATGCCAGGTTGTGTCGTTGATCAGCAGCGGGAGGCCAATCGTAACGTAGGTCCACACCATCGACAGGTAGGCCGTTTTGAGAATGGCAATCCGACGCAGTGCCAAAAACGGCCAGAAATTGAGCTTGGGAGCCGTATATAAAAACGCCAGCACAACAACCGGAAAAAGGTCGTACAGATAGGTTTTGAGTGTATACAGTTCGCGTAAACCAATGATGGCCGACAACAGAAACAGCACGAGTAGCAGCGGTTTGTTTCGCTGATTCCAGCGAAGCCGCAAAGCACCTGCTGTCGATAAATCGGTTGGTGCATCGGTCAGATACCAGTGTAGGGAGTAACTGCTTAAGGTGCCCGTAAATACAAAGAGCAAAAGCGAACGGGGTAGCCTGAGGTCAAACAGCAATGCGGTCGTCTGGCACATAACAACAGCGCAGAACGCAATGTAGGCATTGCTAAACAGAATGAACTGGAGCGTAGATTCTAAAAAGCCAAACAGGGCTCGACGCATTCGATCATGATCAACTAAGTGCATCAACGATACAGACAAGTCAAATTCTCAACTAGACGGTGAAGGTGTACCCCCATAGCTAACGCATGTACGACAAGTATAGAGGGAGCAACGCTATGCGAATCACCTCCCAAAATAAGGTAACAATTGACCGAACTCATTGGTTATGGTGCGGTTTCACTACCATTCGTTTCCTGACTATGAATGGCACCGAAACGACTCTGACCGAACTACTGAACAAGTTTGCCATCACTGAACTGGTCAATCGTCTGTTTATGCATACCGACGACCGAAAATGCGCACCTTTGTTCCTGTCAAACCAAACTAAGTAGTCGCTGATTAGCTCAATAAGATCGCTACGGATAGAATACTCGTCGGTAGAAATCAATACACTGGTCGCTACCATTCTTCTTTGTACTTTTATCCGCAACTTGCCTTTTTATTGCCGATTCGCTGATGTTCATGAAAACAATCGCCCTCTTTTTGGCCCCACTGCTTCTGGGGTTACTGTTCCCAACTAAACCTGCTGAAGTGACTGGCAACGTCTTAACAGCAACTCCGCCCAAAGCCGCCAAACTCATGACGGGTGCCGATCAGGTTTCGGCCTATCTGCCTTATCTGAAAGGGAAGCGCATTGGCATGGTCGTAAATCAGACGTCGATCATTGGCAACAAGCCGAGCGTCGATAGTCTGCTGAGCCTGGGCGTTACCATAGTCCGAATTTTTGGGCCCGAACACGGTTTTCGCGGAAACGCCAGCAACGGTGCGAAAGTAGACGACGCGGTCGATTCAAAAACAGGTATTCCCATTATTTCGCTGTACGGCAAAAACAAGAAGCCTTCACAGGAACAACTGGCTGATATAGATCTGCTGGTTTTCGATATTCAGGATGTGGGTTGTCGGTTTTATACCTACATCAACACGCTGAACCACGTGATGGAAGCCTGCGCCGAGCACAAGAAGGAACTGATGATTCTGGATCGACCCAATCCGAACGGCTTCATCATCGACGGGCCTATTCTGGAAAAACACCTGTATTCGGGCATTGGTATGCACCCCATCCCCATCACGCACGGTTGTACCATCGGCGAGTTTGCGCAAATGATCAACGGCGAAGGCTGGGGTGGATTGCCCGGCAAAAACCTGTGTAAGCTCAAGATTATCAAGGTGGCCAACTATACACACGATACCCCTTATACGCTGCCAGTATTACCCTCCCCCAACCTGAATACCCAGCAGTCGATTATGCTTTATCCAAGCACCTGCTGGTTCGAAGGCACGATCATCAGCCAGGGACGTGGTACGTATATGCCATTTACGGTATTAGGGGCTCCGGCACTTAAAGGCATTTATTCGTTCTCGTTTAAGCCCGTCAGCCTAAAAGGCATGAGCGAAACCCCTCTGCATCAGGATACCGAATGCTATGGCCTCGACCTGCGAAACTACGATACCAATAGTTTCCGCAAAACCCGGCAGCTCAACCTGCAATGGCTGATGGAGTTATACAAGGCGTATCCCAACAAAGATCAATTTTTCGACACCAAATACAGCAACCAGATTGGCAACTTCAACTTCCGAAGCGGCAACGAAGAGCTTAAGAAACAAATTATAGCGGGTGTTTCGGAAAAGGAAATCCGGAAAAGCTGGGAACCCGGATTGTCAGCTTATAAGCAGATGCGGAAGAAGTATCTGCTCTATCCGTAATTTTTCTGACAGGATTAACAGGAAAAAACAGGATAGACAGGATTCATTTATTTTGATCTAATCCTGTTTTATCCTGTTAATGCCTGTCAGAAAAAACCGGTTGGAAACCAATTTCAGCAAATCCGGTGTTGAGCACTTATTGGATAATTTTTTGGCAATAAAATCGGTGGGCTTTGAACCCTCGCAGATACACAAATGAGTAAACACGGACGCATTCTGGTCGCCATGAGTGGCGGCATTGATTCTTCACTGGCATCGGTTCTGCTGCACGAAGAAGGCTACGAGGTCATCGGTATGACCATGAAAACCTGGGATTATGCCTCCTCAGGCGGTACAAAAAAAGAAACGGGCTGTTGTAGCCTCGATAGCATCAACGACGCCCGTAACATAGCCGTTAGCCTGGGTTTCCCGCACTATATTCTCGACATCCGTGATGAATTCGGTGATTATGTGATCGACCATTTCACAGGCGAATACCTGGAAGGCCGGACCCCCAATCCCTGTGTTCTTTGCAACACGCACATCAAATGGGACGCTCTGCTTCGCCGGGCCGACCGACTCGATTGCGAATTTATTGCTACGGGACACTACGCCAATATCCGGCACGAAAATGACCGATACGTGATCTCGAAAGGAGTCGATACGCTGAAAGATCAGTCGTATGTGCTTTGGGGGGTCTCGCAGGAAAGCCTGAGTCGGACCAAACTACCCCTGGGCCATCTGCGCAAATCCGAAATTCGGGAAATGGCCAAAGAACGGGGCTTTATCGAACTGGTCACCAAGTCGGAGTCGTACGAAATCTGCTTCGTCCCCGACAACGATTACCGGGGTTTTCTGAAACGACGTCTGCCGGGTCTGGAAGCCGAAGTAGCCGGAGGCAACTTTGTGATGGAAGGAACGGGCAAAGTACTGGGCAAACATCAGGGCTACCCTTTTTACACGATTGGTCAGCGGAAAGGGCTGGGTATGGCCTTTGGGCAACCGATGTTCGTGACTGAAATCCGGAAAGACACCAACGAGGTTGTGCTGGGTGTTGACAAAGATTTACTACGCGATGGGATGATTGTCAGCAAATTGAACCTACAAAAGTACGACCATCTTGCCGGGCCTCTCGAAACGGTTACCAAAGTACGGTACAAAGACCCCGGTACACCCGCTACCATTTCGCAGTCGGGCGATAAAATCGAGGTTCTTTTCAAGGAAGGAGTTTCGGCTATTGCACCGGGCCAGGCAGCCGTTTTTTATGAAGGCGACGATGTCGTAGGCGGTGGCTGGATCATGAAAAGCTTTCGTCAGTCGGATACTTTATAAATCCAGATACACACACCGGGCTGCCCGAGCGTGGACAAGGAGAACTCAGGTAAACTAAAAACTCCCTACCTCCGCTCGGGCAACCCGGTGTGTTTCGTTTAATCCTGTTTTAACCTTAAAACAGGATGTTTATATTCGTGCTGCCAAAACCACCTTATTATGCCTAAACTTGTTCTGACGTTTTTCTTTTTTCTCAGCATTTCGTTTTCGCTGATAGCCCAATCTCCATCAGCGTCTGTTCCACCCAAAGGGCACCCTAATCCAAGTGGTGCAGGCTGGAAGCACCTTTTTGGTCCCGATCTTTCGGAAGCGGTATTTCCCAAAGGCGTTTGGTATCGGGACGATGAAGGAGCATTGACCGCTACCGCCGACAAAACCATCTGGACCGCTATTCCGTACGACGATTTTATTCTGGACCTGTTCTTCAAAACAGCCGACGGCACCAATAGCGGTGTAGTCGTTCATGCCAGCGATACCACCAACTGGATTCCGAATTCAGTAGAAATCCAGATTGCCGACGATTACGCCAAACAATGGGCCGACTCCCCAAAAACCTGGCAGTGCGGAGCTTTCTTTGGTCATCAGGCCGCCACGAAGCAAAAGGTTGTGAAGCAACCCGGCGAATGGAACCGTTACACCATAACCTGCCAGGGCAAAATGATCTATGTGGTCATGAACAACGAACTGATCAACACCATTGACCTCACCAAGTTCACCTCGACCAAAACCAACCCTGATGGTTCGCCCGTACCGGAATGGCTCAGCAAGCCCCCCGCCGATCTCCCCTTACATGGCTACATCGGCTTACAGGGTAAGCATGCCGGTGCCCCCATCTATTTCCGAAATATAAAGATCAAAGCGTTGTAAGGAGGAGGTTTGGAGCGAACCTACGGAGAGTCTGTTTTTGTTGTACACCTATGCTACCTATCGAACCTCAGACCCGCTTCAGCCATACCTTACCCGAACTACGCTTTTCGTTGAGTCTGCTGTATGTGGGGCGATTTCTGCTAGGCATGCACCAGGCTGCGTCGACAGATGAGGAGCCGATTCAGGCTTTCGATGAGCATATCGAAACCATTACAGATGAGCTGGTGGCTACGGAATTGTTGCACGAAGCAGCCGTTCTGGCCGGAGATATTTTACCAAATCCTGCCCCGGAGAATCCAGATTAAGCAACAATCTCCGTTCTTTGCGTTTCGCTGCTTTTCATCCTGATTATGCCCAATGCTCTGTTTGCCGCCCTGTTTGATATGGACGGCGTTTTGATCGACAATGCCGATTTTCACCTGAATGCCTGGTTGCAATTTGCCCAACATCATGGTCTTTCGCTCACCCGCGATCAGTACATGGACCATATTAATGGGCACGTCTCCGCCGATTCCCTCGCTTATGTCTTACAGCGCCCGGTTACGCCCGCTGAAGTCCTTGTACTCACCGAAGAAAAGGAAGCGATTTATCGGGAATTATATCGCCCACATCTTCAGCCTACACCGGGTCTGATTCTTTTTCTGGATGCACTTAAAGCCGCCGGGGTTCGCATGGCCGTTGGAACCTCGGCTCCTGAAAGCAATGTAGGCTTTACCCTCGACGGGTTAGCTCTGCGTCCCTATTTCGATACCATTGTCGATGCCAGCATGATTCAGAAGGGCAAGCCAGACCCCGAAATTTACCTTACAGCCGCCCAGCGGGTAGGTGTCGACCCCGCTCGTTGTGTGGTGTTTGAGGATGCATTTGCGGGTATCGAAGCCGGGCTTCGGGCGGGTATGCACGTCATTGCGCTGGCTACCACGCACACCCGCGCCGAATTAGCCGACCGGGGAGCCAGTTTGATTATCGACGATTTCACCCAACTGACGGTAGAGCAGGTCCAGAACCTGATTGGTTGATTCTCCACCTTCTGTACCAGCTAAGAAGGCCCATCCGGCAGGTAAACCTGGCTGGTGCGTAGGCATTCTGTGAGGACACAGAACGCGGGGTAGGTATGCCCAGTCAGGAACGACAACCGACCTATTTACTGCGGTTTCACCAGCCGTTCTTTCGTCGTATCGGTCAATTGGTGGAGAGCGGTGAGCTTGTCGGGGGCGAGTTTACTACGGTTTAGCCAGCCATCAAACAAATCGAAGCTCCAGCCATACACTTTAGCCGGGTGTTTGGCCAGATAGCCCGTCAACCGATCGAGCGCCTGCGTACCGGATTGCTCGTTTTTCAGCACGCTCAGACAGGCCGCCAGGTACTCCTTCAGAATATCGAATCCATCACGGATCTGTTCTGGTGGCAGGTTGTTTAATGTTCGCTGTGCCCGGTCATACTGCCCCGTCAGCAAGCTCAATTCAACGATGGTCAGGCGGGTACCGGGGTCAGGATATGTTAACTTCTCGTAAGCCCGAATGGCCCGGCCAAAGCTGGAATCCGCTTCGACCAGCCTATTTTTCTGGGCCAGATACCGGCCACTTTCGGTGTAGACGTATCCACTCAAGGGGGTCTGATCATTCGTCGGCAGAAAACGCTCGGCCTGTCCTATGGCTTTAAACGCTTCCTCCTGCTGGCCCGTTACCCCCAAAATAGCCGCTTTCTGCTGCCAGTAGGTTGCCAGATTCCGATTGGCAGATTCTGGATCTACAAATTTATCCTTACGGAGCATCGGAGCAAAGGCAATGGCTTTGTCGTAATCGGCCAGTGCTTCGGTGTATTCTTTCCGAAAAAAGTGCATACTGGCCCGCTGCGCATACGGTAACGACAGAAGGGTATCGGGTGCATACTCGATTGCTCGCTGAAGATCAGTCATAGCCCCTGACCAGTCGCGTGTCCGGGCTTTCTGATTAGCCATTTGCTGATACGCTGCGGATACCCTACGATTGGGCTTGCGTAAGCTTTCCAGTGGCAACAGTCCAGCCTCAACAAACGCTACCCGTAACGCTTCTTTGTCATGAAAACCCTGGTTGAGCGATTCAGGAAGCCGATTCTCCCACAGCGAGACGGTATTCAGTTTGGGTGCGTCAAGTAGTTCGACGGGCAATTCAGTCAATCGATTCTGATGCAGATTCAGCATTACCCAACTAACGTCTTTCCAGGCGATGGGCGGCAGATGGCTAATATTGCATTCGGTAATGTTCAGGGTAAATAGTTTTTTCAACCGGGCCAATTTTGTAAATACATCATCGGCATCCAACTGGGGCTGGCGCTCAATAGCCACATCCCACAAACTGGTACAATTAACTATGCTGTCGGGTAGTTGCTGCAATCCGCCAGTAGCGCCTTCCACCACCTTATCTTTGCCCGTAATTCGCAGGCTCCGTAATTTCGATAAGCGGCCAATGGCGTTCGGTAAACCTTCCAGTCTGTTTCGTTCCAGTGAAAGATTTTCCAGTGCCTGCCAGAGGCCAAGGCTATTGGGCAAAGCTATTAACTCGTTATTACTCAGCACTACCTGCTGAAGTTTCGTCAAGGCCCCTATGTTATCGGGCAGGAGCCGTAATCGTGTCCCCATAATGGTAAGTGATTCCAGATTCCGCAGGTCACAAATAGACGCAGGCAATTCGGTTATCGGATTCGGATAAATGGACAGTCGGGTCAGCTTTGTAAGGCCGCCTATTGTCGTGGGCAACGTGGTCAATTCATTGGTTCCAATGCTCAAATCGGTCAGATTGCGGAGTTGGCCGAGTTTATCGGGCAGGCTTTTAAGTCGGTTATTACCGATCAGCAGATTTTGTAGTGAATCCAACTGACCGATGCTTGCCGGTAACTCCTGCAACTGGTTACTGCCCAGCGAAAGATTATGAAGCTTTCGCAGTTTGCCAAAATCGTCGGGCAGCCGCTCCAATCGGTTATGATCGGCGTTCAAGGTTCGTAAGGCCGACAAACGACCAAATGAGCCGGGCAGTTGAGTCAACTCATTTCGCGACAGTTCCAGAATAGTCAACTGGGTCAACTGGCCAATAGCGTCAGGCAAAGTCGTCAGTTTATTCCCGCTAATGCTCAGTCGACGCAGAGAGCGCAGTTGGCCCAGACCCGGTAGTTGAATCAGTTTATTCCCCGATAGATTCAGTTCTTCCAGTTCGGTTAACTGGCTCATGTCGGCGGGGAGCGAATCCAGGCCACAATAACTAATATCCAGTTTTTTCAACCGACGCAACGCCTTCATAGACGTAGGCAGCCGATCCAGTTTCAGATTCTCGATATGCAGCTCAGTTAGCTGGTTCAGTTGCCCCAGACAGTCTGGAATTTTCATCGTCGTTCCCCGTCCGGTGAGCCGCAACGACCGAAGGTGCGCCAGGGAACAAATACCCGACAGGTCCAGCGCCTGCCTACTCTGAATTGTCAGCCGTTCCAGATCTGGCAGGCTGGCAAAATCGCGGGTATTGATCGTCAGATCCGAATTGATATACAATTCTTTCAGGTTCGTCAGTTTGTTTAAACGCAATCCCCCTACCGAACGGATGTTGTCCAGCGTCAGTACGTTTAGGCTGGTAAGGCCATTGATCGTTTGCTGCAGGGTAGAGGAATCGACTTTCACAACCGTTAGCGACAATTCCCGTAATCGGGTTAAGGTATGCAACAATTCCGGTTTGATTAGCCAGTTCTGGCCACTGACCTTCAATCGATCAAGCAGGCTTAACTTACTCAAATCGAGCCGTATTGGCTCTGCAGACGGAACGCTATTCTGATCAAGATGAAGAATTTTCAGGCCAGGCACTTTTTCTATTGCTGGCTCCCATAACCGATAATCGCCATTGAGCCGAATATCGGTCAGTTTCGGGAAATGCTGAATTACGTTGGGTACTGTTTTAAACGCACGGGTAGCTTCAGGTTTATTTTCGATGAGGGCATAGCCCAAAATTACCAGACGCTCCAACGATGGCCAGCCTTGAATAGCCTGAAACAGGGAGTCGGTCTGCCCGGCTGTCAACCCATTCAGGCTTAACAAACGCACCGATGTCAACTGGCTCAAAGCGGCTAGATTCTCCTGTCGGCAAATTGTCTGGTCAATACTCAAAGCTTCTATCTTTTTTCCTTCTTTCGCCCATTGAAGCAATTGATCGACGTTTTCATAGCTATATGCATCGGGCTTCGGGTAATAACTGGACGGCATATCCGCGTTTACGGCCTTATAAACAGGGTGCCAGAATGTCAATCGATCAAGCTCAGATAAAGGCTTTGACGTAGGCTGAGCGATACTTTTAGTAGCCCATATCAGGAGTAGACCAATCACGCTGAGCCATAAAGGGTGCCTGTTGAACTGCATATTTTATGTATTTTTGCGGGTGTGTTGTACTGGTTGCATGAAGATACAGCCATTGATTGAATCAACCACATTATGCTTGTGTGATGAATCTAATGGAGTGAAAATGGCCAGATGTTGTCCGGCAGTATTCATTCCAGACCGTTCATTATTCATTATCCATCCTATATTCTTCATACATGTCGTTTCTCCCTGCCCGCGAGGGCTTTTTCTTTCCCGCCGAATGGCATCCACATGTAGCAACCTGGCTTAGCTGGCCGCATACCGAAGCCTCCTGGACCAAAGAACGCCAGGAACTGATGTTTCCGGCCTACATCGACTTCATCAAAGCCATTGCTGAAAGCGAACAGGTTTGTATCAATGCGCATAACGAAATCGTCATTCAGGCTGCCAAACTTCGCCTGCTGGCTGCTGGAGCCGATATGAGCCGAATTACGCTCCTGCCCCACCCTACCAACGACTCCTGGTGCCGCGATCATGGCCCGGCGTTTCTGATCAACCCGACAAAAAAAGAACGGATGATTGTCAACTGGGGGTATAACGCCTGGGGGGGAAAATACCCACCGTATGACCGAGACGACCTGATTCCGATCGAAATTGCCCATTATCGGGGATTGAACTACGTAACACCGGGCATCATTATGGAAGGCGGGTCGGTTGAGTTTAATGGTGCGGGTACGGTACTGACCAGCCGGGCCTGTCTGCTCAACCAGAACCGAAATAGTCACCTGACTCAGGCCCAGATCGAACAATACCTATGCGATTACTACGGAGTTCAACAGGTACTTTGGGTTGAGGAAGGCATCGTAGGCGATGACACCGACGGCCATATCGACGATACGGTCCGATTTGTCAACGAAGACACGGTGATTGCCGCTTATGAGTCGAACCCACAGGATGAGAATTATCCTTTTTTGCAGGAGATCCACCACGAACTCAAACAGATGCGGCTCCTGAACGGAAAGCAACTGAACATTGTGGAACTGCCCATGCCCGATCCGGTTGTCAGCGACGGGTTACGACTGCCTGCTTCGTACGCCAATTTCCTGATTACCAATGGCGCCGTTATCGTACCCACGTTCCGTTGCCCAAAAGACCAGCAGGCACTGGACATCATCGGCACCTGTTTCCCCGACCGGAAAATCATGGGCATCGATTCTACCGATATTGTCTGGGGCCTGGGCAGTTTCCACTGCCTGAGCCAGCAGGAGCCCACAGTCTGAACCAGGATTGCGCTGATTAAACGGACTTCGATGATTTTGTTTGTCTGAAATAAAATCATCGAATTTTAGTTCGATCGCTTAACAGGGTTCGATCATTAATGCCCATTTATCCATAAAGCCCTTCCATTCGATTACCGAATATGTAATGAACATCATCAACAAAATCATAAAAATCGGTTTAATCAGCGCAATCCTGGTTCAGACAATCGCTTGTGTGCGTCAACCCGCGCTTACGGCCGAGCTGGTTCCCCGTTCGATCAAGGCGCTCAATCTGGAAGAAACCATTACCCGACGTGATGAACTGATGATGGCCTATTCGCTGACGAGCTACGATGCCCAGAACAAAGCCGTTGCGGTTGTCAATGGCGGTTGGGGTGTGGTGTCCGTTCAGAAAGATCAACAGATTGACCTGCAAAAGGGCGGTTCCGAAGCAATCAATCCGGCCAAACCCATCAGCCTAACATTACCCCATAACGGCCGGATTGTGGCTTCGCTGGTCTTGATTGAAGTAGACGATTATACCCGCGCCCGGGAAACCATGACCAAAATTCAGAAAATCCACAACATAGTGGCCATTCCGGTTGGTTTACTCATTACAGCCGCCGAAGTGCTGACGCCCCTCAAGTATGTGTCGGCAGGCCTGATAGCGTCGGGTGTTGGGCTGCAATTGATGGATAAACTCGACGAAGATGATCTGCTGGGCCAAAGCAGTGTAGAACTTCGCGAAACCGATCTCCGTAAGTCGGGCCAACGACTTATTCATGTGCCAGCCCAGTTTACCGGCCAGCATATGAAAGATACCTTCGACTACCGACTGGAATATGATGTATTGCTCAAAACCGTCAAAATTCAACCCGTTCGCCAATAACCTTTCTATCGAATCGTTCCTTTAGCGGGAGCGAATGTTTTTGCCATCAGAACTGTTTAACTCCTACGTTCCCCATTCTTGATATCGACGCTATGCGCCATGTAACTGGTGGTTTATTGCTGGCTTTATTTGTATCGGCCTGCAAAACAACCACACCCGTTGTTCAGCAAACTCCTCCGAAGCCAGTCATTCTGACCCTGGGCAACAAGACCTTTACGACCGATGATTTTTTTCAGTCGTTTACCAAAAATCAACTCTCTGCCGACTCGGCTCAACGTACCGACATCAAAGAGTATTTTGATTTGTATACCAATCTGAAACTGAAAGTACTGGCGGCCGAAGCCGAAGGGCACGATACGACCGAAGCCTTTCGGGAAGAGATGGCTACCTACCGCAAGCAACTGGCTCAGTCCTACTTAACCGATAAATTACAGGTTGAATCGCTGGCGGCCGAAGCCTATCAGCGTATGCAGCAGGATGTCAATGCCCAGCATATTCTGATTTCGGTATCGGAAGATGCCCCGCCTGCCGATACCCTTGCCGCTTACCAGAAAATCGGATCGCTACGTCAGCAGGCACTGGCCGGAACGGATTTTGCCCAGCTCGCCCGCGATAATTCGCAGGATATGGCGACGGCAAAAACAGGGGGTAATCTGGGATTTGTACCCGTTTTCGACGTGGTGTATCCACTCGAAACGGCTATTTATACCACCCCCGTTGGGAGCATTTCCCAACCCGTTCGAACGCGGTTTGGCTATCACCTTATTAAAGTCAACAGTCGTCGACCGAGTCGGGGACGGGCGCGGGTAGCACATATCCTGGTTCGTATTAGCCCCGGTGCCGATGAAGCGGGTCAGAAAGCAGCCCAGGATCGCATCGATGCGGCTTATGCCCGTTTGCAAAAAGGCGATTCGTTCGAACTAGTTTGTCGTGAAGTCTCCGACGATGCTACGTCAAAAACCAACGGTGGTGTTTTACCCATATTCGAACCCGGCCGCTGGGTGCCTGCTTTTGAAGATGCGACATTCTCGCTCATTAAGCCGGGCGATTATTCGAAACCTGTTCGCACCAATTACGGCTGGCACATCATCAAGCTCATTGAGCGACGGGGTATTGACCCCTATACAACCCTGGCTCCTTCGTTACGACAACGCGTCACGACCGACAGCCGGGCCGAACTCCTCCGGCAGGCAACGGTTCAGCGGTTGCATAAAGAATACCCTGTAGACGAGGTTAAAACCCTGCTCGATGTGGCGCTTACCAAAGCCGATAGTAGTTTATTGCGAGGCCAATGGCGCTATACCGAACCGCTTGACCCCGCCCTTCAGGGCAAAACGCTTGTCACCGTAGCCCGACAGCCCTATACGGTAAACCAGTTTTTCGCCTACGTTCGGCAACGCCAGCAGCCCCAGCGCAACCCCGCCCTGGCCTCCAATCCAGCTACGCAGACCGACCGGCCCGTTTCCGGCTCTCCTGTTGTTGCCATGCATCGGCTCTACGACCGTTTTGTCGGTGATCAGTTAATGGCCACCGAGGAAGCCAATCTGGATAAAAAGTCCCCCGAGTTTCGGGCCCTGATGAGCGAAATCCGCGATGGGGTTCTGCTCTCGCAAATGATGGAACAGAATGTATGGGATCGCTCCATGAGTGACTCAACAGGGCAACGGCTTTATTTCGAACAGAACAAGGCGAAATATCGCTTTCCCGAACGAGCGGTCGCCACGATTGTGATAGCCCCGACTGATAGCCTGTTAAAACAGGCAACCACCCTTTTTAGCAGCCGCCCCCCCTACCAGCTTCGACGGTCGGCTGCGCCATTGGCGTTCACCAAAAATCAAACAACGCTGACTCCTCAGTTGCGAGAGAACTTATTTGATGTGCTGGTAGTCATGAGCCGCAATCCCGACTATGTGGTTGAAGTGAGTGGTTCACACGACCCTTCGGAAGCCGATACCGTTTCGGCCAGCCGCATTCGCAATGTGGTCAGTTACCTTCAGAAGAACGGAATTGCCCTGAGTCGGATTATGGAAAAAGATTATCAGGGGGCTCGGCCCGGCGTAGCGCGAGACGACCAGCGGAATGTAACCTTCCAGTATTTCAGCCATTCGAAAGAGGATGCCGTGCGCGTACTCAATAGCCGATTTGCTGCTTCTGGAAACCAACCGGCCCTCACGATTACCGAAGGGGTATTTGCAGAAGGAACCAATCCTTATCTGGACGCCATCAATCAATGGAAAGTAGGGACCACTACCTTACACCGCGATAACAAAGCCATCGCCGTGATTATCAGTCGAATTGAACCTGCCCGTGCCAAAACATTTGCCGAAGCTCGTGGAACGGTTATCAACGAATACCAGGCTCAACTCGAAAAACAGTGGCTAGCCCAACTTAAACAAACTTACCCCGTTAAAGTAAACGAACAGGAAATCCAGCGACTAGTAAAATAAGCAGTGGAGTAAGGGAAGAGGGAAAGGTGCATTCCCTATGTCCTTACCTCCTTAATTTTTCTTAAAACACAGAGCTGTAGCGGTTCTGTGCGTATATTTGAGAGTATGAAAAAAGTAATCAGCAGTGCGCTTCTTATTTTGATTGGCTTTTTCCTGACAGTTCCCTCCTTTGGGCAGGGACAAGGGCTTAGCCTCAATAAAATAATCGCCAAAGTCGATAATTACTATGTGCTGCGGTCCGACCTCGAAGAGGCTTACCAATCGTATGTCGGGCAAAATCAGACCCCTCCGCAGAAATGCCAGTTGCTCGAAAGTCTGGTAATCAATAAGATGATGCTGGCCAAGGCAGAGATCGACTCCGTCGTGGTAGATGACAAAATCGTTGACAACGAACTCGATACCCGTATGCAGTACATGGTGCAGCAGTTCGGGTCTGAGAAAAATATCGTTGAAGCGTACGGTAAAAGCCTCGAAATGCTGAAAAGCGAGCTACGCCAGCAAGTGAAAGATCAGAAGGTCGTTCAGAAAATGCAGCAAAAAATTACGAACGACGTTAAGATCACTCCCCGCGAGGTTCGTAAGTTTTTCGACAGCATTCCCAGGGACAGCCTTCCTTACATGCCTGCCGAGGTAGAGGTGGGCCAGATTGTCCGGTTTGCCAAACCGACCAAAGAGCAAAAAGAAGCACTGCGCCAACGGCTGCTTGATCTGAAAAAACGCGTTGAAAATGGGGAGGATTTTGGCAAACTAGCCAAAGAAAACTCCGAAGACGTAAGCTCCGCCGAACGCAATGGCGATTTAGGATTTGCCAAGCGGGGTATGATGGTGGCTCCATTTGAAGGCGCTGCGCTCAAGCTGAAACCCAATGAAATGTCGGATGTGGTTGAATCTGAATTTGGCCTCCACCTGATTCAATTAATCGAAACGCGCGGAGCCGAATACCATGCCCGGCATATCCTGCTCCGCCCCGATTACAACCGCCTTGACCTAACAGGGCCAACGCATTATCTCGATAGCCTGCGGAATCTGATCCAGATCGACTCGCTGAAATTTGATAAAGCCGCTAAAGATTTTTCGGAAGACAAATCCACTGCCGATGCGGGAGGACTGATCCGCGATCCACAATCAGGTGCCAGCCGCCTGGCTATGGACGGTACTATGGAATATGCCCTGTTTCAAATGCTCGACACCATGCAGGTAGGTGCCATTTCGAAACCGTTACCTTACCGGACCGAAGATGGCAAAAGTGCGGTACGGTTGTTGTACTATAAAAGCAAAATTGTTCCTCATACGGCTGACTACACAAAAGATTTTGAAAAGCTACAAACCATTGTGCTTCAAAATAAGAAAAATCGGGCCATCGATGACTGGTTCCGTAAATCGATTGCTGACGTGTACATCACGATCGACCCGGAGTTCCATGGTTGTCGAATATTCGGCACGACCCAAAATAGTGCAGCCAATACGGGAGGAAATTAATTTTGACTGATAGAATGATAGAATTGTTGAATAATGATTTCATGGCAACAATTCTATTACTCTATCATTCTATCATTCTAAACTAACTTTTATACCTGTGCCCTACTCATCGGATGTTGCGGCTGCCGAAGCCCTTACCAACTCGTATCAAAAGCTCAAAAGTGAAATCTCAAAAGTCGTTATCGGGCAGGACGAAACGGTTCGTCTCCTTTTAACGGCTATTTTTTGTCAGGGGCACTGTCTGCTGGTTGGTGTTCCGGGACTGGCTAAAACCCTACTGATTCAGACCATTGCCAGTGCACTGGATCTTGACTTCAACCGGATTCAGTTTACGCCCGACCTGATGCCCTCTGATATCCTTGGCTCGGAAACACTCGACCAGGAGCGTAACTTCAAATTCATTAAAGGGCCAGTGTTTGCCAACATCATTCTGGCCGATGAGATCAACCGGACTCCGCCTAAAACCCAGTCGGCGTTGCTCGAAGCCATGCAGGAATATGCGGTTACCATTGCCGGACAAAAATATAGTCTGGGCCGTCCTTTCTTCGTACTAGCCACCCAGAACCCCATTGAACAGGAAGGTACCTATCCGCTTCCCGAAGCTCAGTTGGACCGATTTATGTTCAATATCTACCTGGATTATCCATCGTATCAATCGGAACTGGACATCGTAAAAAATACCACTTCAGATCGGCAGAATGAAGTGAAACGGGTTATTACCGGAGAAGAAATCCGGGAGTTCCAGCAGCTCGTACGTCGGGTTCCGGTGGTCGACAATGTGGTCGAATATGCGGTTAAGCTGGTTCATAAGACCCGTCCCAATACGGAGATGGCCGCTTCCGATGCCAACCAGTATCTTGAATGGGGCGCAGGTCCACGGGCATCGCAGGCTCTGATACTGGCGTCTAAATGCAATGCCCTGCTCAATGGCAAATACTCGCCCGATATTGAAGATGTAAAGGCTGTTGCCCTACCCATTCTTCGTCACCGGGTGGTTCGAAACTTTAAAGCTGAAGCCGAAGGCATCTCCGTTGAGCAATTGATCAAACGATTGCTGTAGAAAGGAGCAAAAGCAAACGGGAGAAAGGAGACCATGCTGTCATTCCTTTCTCCCGTTCGCTTTTTACTCGTTCTCCTCTTTTTTATTCGTCTTCCCCAAATAGTCGCTATCTCCTTCACCCATCCCCGTCGATTGATCATCGACTCCGGTTGGTTTAACCCCTTCGGTTTTTTCATCAACCAGAACGGTTCTTTTTCCGGTTTTTATATCCTGGTCCAGGTCCTGCAAATTATCCTGACGGTCCATAAGTATATGTGGTTAAATAGTACACCCGGCTCTTCGTGAAGCCTGTTTTTAAAACCACACACCACCCAAATGGTTATCGTGAATTAGCTTTTGAGCCGCCAGATGGCACCCTCATCAAATGAAACCCCCACCTGCTGACCAGGTTGTAGATCATTGCGGCTGGTAAGCAGGCGTAGCGACAGGTAGCGCGATACCTGCACATCCAGTTCGTAGTGACTCCCTTTAAAGTAGACAACCCGCAGCGTTCCAGAAGCCCCTTGCTCATCGAGTCGAACCTGTTCAGGACGAAGACAAATAAGTTCGTCCGGATTCACGGGTTCTTTAAAACCAAATACAGGTAAATACTTCGCTTTAAATACATTGACCAGGCCCGTCATCCGTGCCGCATAGGCTGTAGCAGGCTGATGGTACACCGCGATGGGTGACCCCAGCTGAATCAGTTTTCCATCACGCAAAATACCGAGCGTATCGGCCAGTGAAAGTGCATCCGACGCATCATGGGTTACAAACAGACAGGATGTTTGTTCATGACGAACCAGATCGAAGAGCAGATCCCGGACAATAAGCCGATTGGGTAAATCGAGGTGACTAAACGGCTCATCCAGCAGCAGAACAGCCGGCTTATCGGCAACAGCACGGGCAATGGCTGTGCGCTGTTTTTCGCCACCTGACACCTGACGCGGAATCCGGTCCTGCACCTCAGTCAGGCGGCAAAGCTTTAGCAATTGATCAACGCGGAAATCACGATACGCTTTCTCGTAAAAGCGCAGCGCGTAGGCAATGTTTTCACGTACCGATACATTCGGCATGAGCTGGTACTCCTGATGTACCAGCCGAATGGCATCATGCCCAGGTACCAGTTTCTCCGAAGGGCCTACTACCCGTTCACCATTCAGCCAGACGTCGCCCGTATCGGCGTCAGCCAGTCCGGCCAGTACATTGAGCAAGGTACTTTTCCCCGACCCACTGGCTCCAACCATGGCCATAATCCGACCGGGTTCCAGCGTCAGCGAAACCTGACTAACAGCAGCAACCTCTGCATAGGTTTTCGTGAGTTTGTTGGCAGTGAGCAAAAGTGTATAGCCCAGATGGCCACATCTGGATAAAGACAAGTTTAACCTACCCGGACGTGGCCATCCGGATTACAGGTTCTCAAAAAATAAAGTTTGTGCTTAAGAACTCCGACTTGTGTCCGCGTACAATATCGTTCAGAATGGCCTTGTTTGTTCCGGTATCTTTGGTAGCCACTGCCGACCGTATCGAAAATGACCGGAGTGCATCTTCAACAGAGAGCGTACCTTCGGCCGAATCTTTTCGTCCCGTAAAGGGGAATGTATCGGGGCCACGCTGGCATTGGGCGTTGATATTTACCCGGCTGACCAGATTCACCAGGGGATCGATCAATCGGGCAATGGCTTCGGGATCAGTCCCGAAAATACTGGCCTGCATGCCGTGATCGTCGGTGATCAGGTATTGAATAAACTCTTCTTCGTCCGTATAAGCCACTACCGGAATTACGGGTCCAAACTGTTCTTCGCGGTAGAGCCGCATGCCTTCCCGAACGGGATACACCACCGCCGGCCGGAACAACGATGCTTCCGTTTCGCCACCGCCTTCATTAACGATAGACGCTCCACCGGCCTGTGCATCGGCAATGATGTCGGCCAGATAGTGTGTCTTGTTGGGTTCAGGCAATGGGGTAATCTGGGCCCCGTCCGTCCAGGGCATACCCGGCTTCAATTTACTGACGGCGGGTCCAAATCGCTTCAGAAACTCGTCAACAACCGATGCATGCGCCCAGATAATTTTGATAGCCGTACACCGCTGCCCATTAAACGACAACGTACCCAGCAGGCACTCACTCACCGCGACATCCAGATCGGCATCGGGTAGAATAATAGCCGCATTTTTGGCATCCAGGCTCATAATAGACCGGAGACGGTTCAGTTTGGGGTGTTGACGTTGTAACTCATCCGCTACCCGACTGGAGCCAATCAGGGTCAGCACGTTTACTTTACCGGATTGCATGACGGGAGGCACCACAGTGGCTCCGCGTCCATAGAGCGAATTCACGACCCCTTTCGGAAAACTGGTACGGAAGGCTTCGAGCAGGGGATAATGCAGCAGCGAACCGTGTTTAGGTGTCTTGAACAGGATGGTGTTGCCCATCAAAATAGCCGGAATCAGGGTTGTGTAGGTCTCATTCAAAGGGTAATTGAACGGGCCCATGGCCAGCACAACCCCAAGAGGAGACCGACGAACCTGTCCGATAATACCTTCCTCAATACGAAACCGGGATGAATTACGGTCCATATTTTTGAGCGTGTCGATGGTGTCGTAAATGTACTTTACCGTTCGGTCGAACTCCTTGGTGGCATCGGCCAGGTTTTTGCCAATTTCCCACATAATCAGGTTCACAACCAGTTTTCGTTGCTGCAGCATTTTACCCACAAACGTTTCCATGCAGGCAATCCGGTCGGCTACACCCATTTGTGGCCATTCGCCCCGGCCATTATCATAGGCAGCTACCGCAGCATCCAACGCTTCGAGGGCTTCTTTTTCGCCCGTTACCGGAAAACTGCCGACCAGTTTTCGCTGTAGAGTTCCATCGGCTGCGGGTAGGCAAATGGGTGAATATACGTCCGATACAGCACCATCCCATTGCCGCATGTCGCCATTGAGCAGGTATTCGCGCTGATGGATGGGTTCAATGAGATACTCGGCTGGAATTTGATCTTCGGTCGGAAATAATCTGGCCAATTGAGAATCGTTCATGAGCAGAATCAACTTGAAAAGTAACGGCGGTAAACGTCGGTATTTAGCAGGCAAATTCCAACCCGTCAAAAAACAAAATGGCGCCACAAAGCCCCAAAACTGGAAATCCTGATCGGGGAGGTCGCGAATTAAAACGTTAATCTTTATCGGGATTGCCCTTTTCAGGCACGCAACGGCCTATTTTCCCCTATTCTTTTCGCACAACTCATCCATAACGTTCCTGGTACAAGTCAGGCTGAGTAATGGAAATCAATCACGACTTACTCCTATCACTGGGCTTCGTAAAACTGCCTAATCGAAAATCAGGATACATCTATAAGGGTGTAGCCGGTCGGCTCCTGGCAGACGATAACACGTTCTTCTTCTATGATTTTGCCCCGGCGATTCGCACAAAATCAGAACTGCTGTTTATGATGATGGCCATCGATTATCGACAGCGGCTGGAAGATGAGGCATTTGATCAATCGACCCTCTAAGCCGAAAGCAGGAACAGGTCATCGACCAGGGTCAACCCTCATCGGAGCGGGCTAGGCCGCCCACACCTAGAGTGCCTGGACACTCTTCAGATTGAGTTTGTTGTCGAACACGAACACTTTTTCATTGATGCTCAGGCTACCCAGCGTATTTTTGGCCCGGTACTTTACCCGGACGATGATGTAGGCTCTTCGGGGATCGACACGGCCGAAATCGGCTTCTTCCCGGATAATTTCCAGGCTCGACGGATCTCGTATGGTCGTTTTGAGGTATTCTTCTGCCGTCATTTTTGCATCCAGCAACTCTTCGTGCCGAATCTGACCATCAACTACCGATAAAGGTCCATACCCATCCATTTCGTGCTCGCCCGGCGCCACCGAAACCACCAGGTTTGTCGGCCCGGCCATGCCCTTGCTCAAAGCAACCGAAACGAGCACATGTGCAGCAATAGCGAGCGGTAAATAGTTCTTAAGCATAGCTGACTCCGATTAGATCCTTACAGCCAATCATCTGGACAAGATGTTTTCTGGCTTAGTCAAATATACATAGTGCGGGTTTATTTACATTCACAGAGGTCGCCCAAGTTAGGCAAAGGTCTAAAGCGTTCTATCAGACAAAGTCCGTCCGGCCTTTTACCACCTACCCTTCCAAAATGGAAAAGCACCCTTTCAAAATGAAAGGGTTTTCACTTGCTGGTTTTTCCAGATCGGCCCACACCCAAAAGCCAACCTATTAATTAACAGATACTTATCAAAAGAGATAAGCTAACTCTGTTGCATTGGCACAGGTTTGGACTTTTTGAGGTCGAAACCAAACAGGTCTTTTATGGGAACTCTCCTGCTGCTGATTGTTACGGCCATCCTTTGCTTCATCATTTTCTACAAAGCCATCGACTGGTTCGAACACATTTAAACTAAACACCGGCTCACCGGACTATCATGATTACGCTCGTCTTTATTGTTGCGCTTCTGGTTTTCGCTTACATGCTCTACGTCCTGATTAAACCAGAAAAATTCTAACTCAAACTACACAATGACTACCGAATGGATGGGGGTTATTGTCACCTATGGCATTACCGTGCTGCTGGCAATACCTCTGGGCAAGTTTCTTGCCAAGGTTTTTAAAGATGAACCCAATGCGTTCGACTTCATGAAGCCCCTGGAAAGGCTCATTTATCGCCTGGGCGGTATTGATCCCGGTCGGGAGATGAACTGGAAAGAAAACCTGGTTGCGCTACTGACGATCAATGCGCTATGGCTGGTCTACGCTTTTGTTCTATTACTTACACAGGGGAGTTTACCCCTCAATCCGGATGGCAATCCCTCTCAAACGCCCGATCTGGCGTTCAACACCGCCATCAGTTTTCTCATCAACTGTAACCTTCAGCACTATTCGGGCGAATCGGGGGTAACATATCTTACCCAGCTTGGCGTACTGATGTTTCTCCAGTTTGTTTCGGCAGCTACCGGCATAGCCGCTGCGGTCCTATTGTTCCGTTCGTTTATGCCCAAACCCGTCGAGACCGTAGGAAACTTCTATGTACTCTTTGTCAAATCAATCACTCGTGTACTCCTGCCGTTCAGTTTGGTTGTAGCAACTATTCTGGCTTTCAATGGAACACCCGCCAGTTTCGACGGCAAAGACACGCTTGTAACCATGCAGGACGATACGGTTGGGGTTTCGCGTGGTCCAGCCGCCGGGTTCATTGCCATCAAGCACCTGGGAACCAACGGCGGGGGTTGGTTTGGTACCAACTCGGCCCATCCGCTTGAAAATCCGAATTACCTGACCAATATGGTCGAGATGATTGCCCAGGTGGTGATTCCGATTGCCATGATTTTTGCGCTGGGCTTTTTCATCAACCGGAAACGATTTGCCTGGATCATATATGGCGTGATGACGGTGGGGCTGTTGATGCTGCTGGTTCCAACGCTGGTTACTGAGCTAGGTGGAAATCCGGCGATTGCCCAGATGGGAATCGGTCAACCTACCGGCGCTATGGAAGGGAAAGAGGTCCGATTCGGTCCATTGGCCTCGGCGTACTGGAGCATCGTTACTACGGTTATTTCGACGGGCTCTGTCAACTCCATGCACGATAGCTCCATGGCGATGTCGGGTACGATGGAACTCCTGGGTATGATGGTCAACGCCTTTTACGGGGGTGTAGGGGCCGGACTGCTCAATTTCTACTACTTCCTGATTATCGCGGTCTTTATATCCGGGCTCATGGTTGGCCGAACCCCCGAACTATTCGGCCGAAAAGTTGAAGCCCGAGAGATCAAGATTGCCTCGATCGTTGCCTTGTTGAGTGCTTTTCTGGTGAAAGGCGGTACGGCCCTGGCGGCCTGGTTTTTTATCCACTATGGCGATGCTTCCTGGGCCGTAAAACCATCCGCCTGGCTCAATAATCCCGGTTTTCATGGCTTTACCGAGATGCTGTACGAAATAACCTCGTCCAATGCCAACAATGGGTCGGGTTTTGAAGGCTTGGGCGACAACAATTTTTTCTGGAACTACGCTACCGGCATCGTTCTGATTATGGGACGCTATATCCCGATCATCGGTCCCGTTGCCATTGCCGGACTGCTGGCTCGTAAGAAATACGTTCCTGAATCGGCCGGCACCTTACCTGTCGACACCCCCACCTTTGGACTGATGATTTTTGCGGTCATCTTTATCATTACGGCACTTTCATTCTTCCCTGCACTGGCTCTGGGGCCTCTCGCTGAATATTTCTCTCTCAAATAATACGTCTGTCGTCAACCCTTCGGCAATGGGTTCTCATCGCCGAAGGGTGCCCAACTCACCGCGAAAGCGGCTCATTACCACTATGGCAAAGCAACTTTCATCCCCGAACCGCACACGGCCTGGCCTGTTCCAGAAAGAACTGATCGGGACCGCCATCCGGGAATCGTTTATAAAGCTGAATCCCACTGTTTTAATCAAAAACCCAGTCATGTTTACCGTTGAGGTTGGCACCCTCATCATGGTGCTGGTAACGGCCTACATCGCCTTCACGGGCGATACCACCCAGGGTTCATTGGCCTACAATCTGAGCATTACGTTCATCCTGTTCGTAACGGTTCTCTTCGCCAATTTTGCCGAAGCCATTGCCGAAGCACGGGGCAAAGCCCAGGCCGAATCGCTTCGAAAAACCCGGCAGGAAACACCCGCTAAAGTGATCCGATCGGCTGGTGAATACAAACTCGACGAACGGTCCGACAATTTGGTGCAGACGATCTCTTCGGCACAACTCAAAAAAGGGGATGTATTTCTTTGCGAAGCCGGTGATATTATTCCGTCGGATGGTGAAATCATCGAAGGTCTGGCCACCATTGATGAGTCGGCTATTACGGGCGAATCGGCCCCGGTAATTCGGGAAGCTGGTGGGGATAAATCATCGGTTACGGGCGGAACGAAAGTGCTCTCCGACCGCATCAAAGTGATGGTGACGACCCAACCCGGCGAATCGTTTCTGGATAAGATGATTGCGCTGGTTGAAGGCGCTACCCGGCAGAAAACCCCGAACGAAATTGCGCTGACGATCCTGCTGGCCGGTTTTACCCTGATCTTTATCATCGTCTGCGTGGCCTTGAAGCCCTTTGCCGACTATGCCAACACACCCATCACGATTGCCGCACTGATTTCGCTGTTCGTCTGTCTGATTCCCACCACCATCGGCGGGTTACTATCCGCCATCGGCATTGCCGGTATGGACCGGGCGCTTCAGGCCAATGTAATTGCCAAATCGGGTCGGGCGGTAGAAACAGCGGGGGATGTCGATACTTTATTGCTCGACAAAACAGGAACGATCACGATTGGCAACCGGAAAGCAACGAATTTTTACCCGGCGCCGGGTGTCAGTCAGGCCGATATGGTACGGGCATCGGCCTTAAGTTCACTGGCCGATGAAACCCCGGAAGGAAAATCAATCGTAGAACTAGCCCGTAGTGGCGACTGGGGAGCCGATGTAACCCGCAACCTGAGTACCACTGGGGCAACGTTGATCAAGTTTACAGCCGAAACCCGTTCGTCGGGGATCGATCTGCCCCTGACCGGACAGGCCACCGGCCAGTTGCTTCGGATTCGAAAAGGTGCCGTAGATTCGATCCGGGCCATTGTACAGCGAGCCGGGAACCCATTTCCAACGGAAATTGAAACCAAAGCCAATGAGATTGCCGCCAATGGAGGTACACCGCTGGTTGTGACGGAGAATGAGGTCGTAAAAGGCGTTGTCGAACTACAGGACATCATAAAACCGGGCATATCCGAGCGATTTGACCGGCTTCGGAAAATGGGCGTAAAAACGGTGATGGTGACTGGCGACAACCCGCTGACAGCCAAGTTCATTGCGGGCAAAGCAGGGGTCGACGACTTCATTGCTGAAGCCAAACCAGAAGACAAGATGAATTACATCCGACGCGAACAGACCGGGGGTAAACTCGTCGCCATGATGGGCGACGGTACCAACGATGCGCCTGCACTTGCCCAGGCCGACGTAGGTGTAGCGATGAACTCGGGAACACAGGCCGCCAAAGAGGCTGGTAACATGGTCGATCTGGACAACGACCCCACCAAACTCATCGAGGTGGTGGAAATCGGAAAACAGTTGCTCATTACACGCGGTACACTGACCACCTTCAGCATTGCCAACGACGTGGCTAAATATTTTGCTATCGTACCCGCTCTGTTTACGCTGTCCATCCCAGCGTTACAGGCACTGAACATTATGGGTTTGCATTCTCCCGAATCGGCCATCTTATCGGCGGTCATTTTCAATGCGATCATCATACCCTTACTCATTCCACTAGCCCTGCGAGGGGTTGAATACAAGCCGATTGGAGCTTCCGCTCTGTTGCGCCGAAACCTGTTCATTTACGGACTAGGTGGTATAGCAGCGCCCTTTGTCGGTATCAAGCTGATTGATCTGGCAGTAGGTCTTTTTATCTAATCATCATACATACCGGAGTCCGAAGGGTCGTACTCCGCCAACACTAACTTAATACACGTCATGAAATCTCATATTGGTCCAGCCATCCGACTAACCGTGGTCATGCTGGTCATCATCGCGGTCATCTATCCCCTGGTAGTTGCAGGCATTGCTACATTAACCCCGGGCGGTGGGAAAGGCGAAACCGTTACGGTAAATGGTAAAGTAGTGGGATACAAACTAGTGGGCCAAAAATTCACCGAAGACCGTTATTTCAACAGTCGTCCGTCGGCGGTAGACTACAATGCTGCCGGTTCTGCCGGTTCGAACAAAGGCCCGTCGAATCCTGATTATCTGAAAGCGGTACAGGCTCGTATCGATACGTTTCTGGTCCATAATCCGGGAGTACGCAAAGACGATATTCCGGCCGAACTGGTAACGGCTTCTGGCTCTGGCCTTGATCCGGATTTATCCCCGGCTGGCGCTAAAATTCAGATAGCCCGCATTGCAAAGGTTCGCGGTATTTCGGCCGACCGACTGAATCAATTAGTGGATGACCACACCGAAGGCCCGCTACTGGGTTTATTTGGTCCAGCCACCGTAAATGTACTGGCCCTGAATGTGGCTCTCGACCAGATAAACTAATCCAGACCGGCTCGTCCGGGAAGACCCGGCTTCCTGAGTTTCCAGGGCGAGCCAAACAGGCATCAAGCTCATTGAGTACAACAACCCCGGATCGATTCAATCGGTCAATCACAACCATGAACGTAGTTTTCAGTACAATTTTCGCTTTATCCGTAGGAGGTAGTTCTTCATTCGCTCAGGCTACCGATACTCCTCAACGTTTGAACCAAACGGGTTTTTCATTAACCGACTCCACCAAAAATCCACTGGCCTCTAACCTGTCTGCCCATTCTGCCGACTCAGGCTTGACCCTGTCAGGTTATGTAGAAGCGTATTATACACACGACTTTACCGCTCCGAAAACAACACAGGAACGACCAGGTTTTTTATACAATCACAAACGAAACCGGGAGATCAACATCAATCTGGCCTATTTGAAAGCCGCTTATTCAACCGATCGGCTCCGGGCCAACCTGGCCCTTCAGGTTGGTACGTATGCCCAGTATAACTATGCTGCGGAACAGGATTTACTGAAAAACGTCTTGGAAGCCAACGTAGGAGTCAGGCTTAGCCAATCTCGCGAACTGTGGCTGGATGCGGGCATTTTCACCTCTCACATTGGTTTTGAAAGTGCCATTTCGAAAGACTGCTGGACGCTGACCCGTAGCCTGCTGGCCGAAAATTCGCCTTACTATCTGTCGGGAGCCAAACTCACCTATGCCACACCAAACGGCAAATGGACCCTCCTTGGCTCAGTGCTGAATGGCTGGCAGCGTATAGCCAAACTACCCGGTTATAGCGGCCCATCGCTCAGTACTCAGATTCAGTTCAAACCATCGGATAAAGTAACCCTGAACTGGAGTACATTTATCGGTTCCGATCGGCCCGACTCGCTGAAGCAGGGACGATTCTTCAATAACTTTTACGCCATCATCAACCCAGCCAAAAAAGTTGGCCTAATTCTGGGCTTCGACATTGGTGCCGACCGCAAACCCATCGGTCCCGGCGGCAGTCGGGTTGGCACGGGCAGCTATATCTGGTATTCGCCCGTCGTTATTGCCCGTGTAGCAACCAGTTCTAAAAGTTATCTGGCGGGTCGTATGGAGTACTATTCCGATAAAAACGGCGTCATAATCAGCACCGGAACCCCAAACGGCTTCCAAACGATGGGGTATTCGCTGAATTACGATTATGCCATTCTGCCCAACGCACTGGTTCGTATTGAAGGAAAAGTATACGACAGTAAGGATGCTCTTTTCGAGACCCATACCGGAACAGGCAACACCAATACCTCGCTAACGACCAGCCTGGCCATCAGTTTTTAATCCTGCCTAAAGTCGGGTAGGCGAAGTTCCCCTACCCGACTTTACCAGCCTGTAAACCTATGCAACCCAACGAACGCGATCAATCTGCTGAACAGTTTCTTCGACTTATCCAGGCATCTCGACGAGGTAAGTTTAAGATTTACATTGGTATGAGTGCCGGAGTGGGCAAAACCTACCGCATGCTTCAGGAAGCCCACACGTTGCTGCGTAGTGGAATTGATGTAAAAATTGGGTTTATCGAAACGCATAACCGGGCCGAAACCCATGCGCTGATTGAAGGATTGCCCGTTATTCCACGCCGAAAGTTGTTTTATAAAGGGCGTGAGCTGGAAGAAATGGATGTTCAGACTATTATCAATTACCATCCCGAACTGGCCATTGTCGATGAGCTGGCCCATACCAATATTCCGGGCTCCAAGAATGAAAAACGCTGGCAGGACGTGCTTGAGATTCTGGACGCAGGCATTAACGTGATCAGTGCGGTGAATATACAGCACATTGAGAGCCTGTACGACGAAGTGCATGAGATTACCCGTATTGATGTCACCGAGCGCGTTCCCGATCGGGTGTTGCACCTGGCCGATGAGGTCGTCAATATCGACCTGACTGCCGATGAGTTGATTACCCGGCTAAAGGAAGGGAAAATCTATGATCAGGCGAAGGTCCAGACGGCGCTGAGTAATTTTTTTCAGCCAGAGAAAATTTTGCAGCTTCGCGAACTTGCTCTTCGGGAAGTAGCTACCGCCGTCGAACGTAAAATCGAAACCTCCCTTCCGGCCAATACCCAGGCCAAACCCGAGCGTTTTTTAGCCAGCATCAGCTCCAATGCCGAAGTAGCCCGCAAGGTGATCCGAAAAACGGCCCGGCTGGCCGCCTATTACAACTCGCGCTGGTATGTGCTCTACGTGCAGACCCCTGCCGAGTCGCCCGATCGGATCCGGCTGGACAGGCAGCGACACCTCATCAATAACTTCAAATTAGCCACCGAACTGGGGGCTGAAGTCATCCAGGCTAAGGGCAACAATATCGTCAGCTGCATTATTGAGGAAGTTCAGAAACGTAACGTAACCACGGTATGCATTGGTAAGCCCCATTTTAATCTAGTTCAGATTATTCTACGCACATTTGCTTTCAATCAGCTTTTAAACCGGCTTTCCGAATCAGATACGGACCTGGTTATTCTTTCGTAACTATGACACTCAGGGCCAAAATAGCATTATCTCTGATTTTCCTGGTTAGCATCATTCTGCTACTGGGCGGATTAGGCGCCTTTTATCTGAATCGACTATCGGAAGATTCACAGGCGATTTTAAAAGACAATTACATTTCGCTGGAGTTTGTCGGCAATATGCAAAAAGCCCTCACGGACCTCACCGACCCCGATGCCCTGACCGACTTTGAAACCAACCTGAAAAAGCAGGAACGAAACGTAACAGAACCCGGAGAGCAACAGCCGACGTCGGCTGTACGGCGCGAATTTATCCGGTTAAAATCGGGCGCAACAGACGAGGCCACGCTGAATCGGATTCGTCAACACCTGCTGGCCATCGATGATGTCAATCGGCAGGCCATCGTACGCAAAAGTAAGACAGCCGATCAAACCGCCAACGATGCGCTGGTGCTGCTGGGCTCGGTAGGCACCCTGTGCTTTCTGGTCATTTTTTCCTTTGTCATTAATATTCCGGGGTACATTGCCAATCCGATACGGGAATTAACACGAGGGATTAAACAGATTGCCAGCCGAAATTTTGAAGAACGCTTACATTTTAAATCAAGCGATGAATTTGGCGAACTGGCGCGCTCGTTCAATTCCATGGCGCAGAAACTCGACGAGTATGAGCATTCCAATCTGGCGAAGGTCTTATTCGAAAAAAAACGCATCGATACGCTGGTAGAATTAATGCCCGATGGCATTATTGGACTGGATCAGAAACGACGTATCCTGTTCGTCAATCCTGTTGCCGAACGATTGCTGGGCGTAGAGCGGTATCATCTGATCGGTCAGTATGCCCCAGATGTAGCCACTACCAATGACTTGTTGCGAACCCTCATTCAAGATGTCATGACGGATCAATCCGCAACCGATGATCCAGCTCCCATACCGATTCAACTTCCCGACACCGCCAATACCATCTTAAAAATTTATGATACCGGATCGACCGGGAAAGGCAAGGAAAGTTATTTTAGTAAACAGATCCACAAGGTGGTCGTGACACCTACCGGCGAATCGCAACCGATCCAGGCCGGATACGTCATTGTCCTTCAGAACATTACCTCGTATAAAGAACTGGATCTGGCTAAAACCAATTTTATTGCCACCATTTCGCACGAATTGAAAACGCCGATTTCAGCGATCAAAATGAGCCTGAAACTCCTGCGCGACAAACGCCTTGGCGATCTGAATACAGAACAGCAGGAGATGGTGGCCCACGTTGAAGAAAATACGGATCGTCTGCTCCGGCTGACTGGCGAGATCCTGAACATGGCCCAGGTTGAGTCGGGGCAAATCGAACTTCATATTCAGCCGGTTAAGCCACTGGACATGGTCCATATAGCCTTGGCGGCTCTGCGTACTCAGGCAGATCAGAAACAAATCCAGTTGAAGCTATCAGCGTCCGATCATTTACCCCTCGTCAAGGCCGATCTGGACAAAGCCTCATGGGTACTGATTAATTTCCTATCCAATGCCGTTCGCTATAGCCCCGAACAATCACCGATCGACATTACGGTTCATCAGTTGGACAAAGAGGTGGAATTTAGGGTTCGGGATTATGGTCCAGGGTTACGGCCCGAACACCGCGACCGGGTGTTTGATCGCTATTTCAAAGCGCCTGGCCTCAATGGCCAGGTCAGCGGCACAGGCTTAGGTCTGGCTATTTCCAGAGAGTTTATTCAAAGTATGGGTGGTCAGATTGGTATTCATGCCGATGTTGAACCAGGAGCCGCTTTTTACTTCAGGCTAAACGTTTCCTGATTCCTGTAGACTAGCTCTGGTCTTATCCCACCCCTACTCTACCCTCCTGGGTTAGCCAGTCATGTACTTTATACGCTGTTTTATACCAACCAAGGGCTATTCAATGGTTTTATCGGCTTTTCCTGTTGATTTTCGATGATATGCCGTAGTTTTACTACAACATATTTAAATTAATTCAACGAATGCCTTCTACCCGTTCGACAACCTCCTCAAAGTCGACCACTCAACAGGCTAAACTATTATTTATTGAAGATAATGATGACCACTGGCTGGTCATGCACCAAGTCCTGACCCGGTTGCTTCCCCAGGCTACTTTGCAACGCGTAAGTACTGCCCAGCAGGGCCTGGATTTGCTTCAGGAATGGGCCCATCAGGAATGGGAACTCCCTAAATTGATCCTGCTGGATTTGTACCTGCCAACCGCTCAGGAGGGATGGCAGTTTCTCCAGCATATCAAAGCCCTGGACCCTCCCTACAGCCATATACCAGTTATCCTGCTCAGCATTTCGGTGAGTCAGCAGGATATAGAAAATGCGTATCAACTGGGGGTAGCCTCTTATTTGGCGAAGCCCACCACGCCATCCGATTGGGAGCAGCTCTTTCGTAGCCTTCATGCTTACTGGTGGGAAACAGCCATTCTCCCGCCTACCCATATTTCATTTTAAATTCACACGATCTAAAATGACATTTCTAGTCAATCTGTATACGCAGGACCAGCAGGAACGGACGTTTTCATTCAGTGGCGTGTCGCTGGATTCAGGTCTTGACATCATTAATGCACTGGCTAAGAAGGGCGATACCCTACAAAGAGTACGCTATCTGGATGAAGATGGTATCAGCGAGCTGCCTGTTTACCTTTTCGACGGGGCACCCTTTGCCCAATCACTGGCCAACCTTGAGCAGGATTGGCGACAATTGCTAACTCAACCCAACGGTTTTTGCTACGACTCCGACTGGATGAATTTGTTTCAGCGAGCCCGGCATATCCGGCAAAGCCGAATCGCTCACTTACAGGCGTGCCACGATCAGATGCAGCAACTGATCTGGAAAACCCAGCATCAAATGAAACGGGGAGCCCCTAAAACCCGTTTGTTACGTCACTACCAACAAGCCCTGAATCATTTCAGGACATCCCTTGCCCGAACCAACGATTACCCCTCAGTAAACATTCGCGTCTGATTGTTCCAGGAGAACTCAACTCGTACACGCAACGAAATCTACGATAAAAAAGCAGTGTAGTCACAGGACAACCTATTCATCTTCTGGTCATTATCATCTGTTCACCTGACTATCATCATATACGATTGTCTTCCAATACCCCTTCTTTACAGCCGACATCCCAGACCGGCTGCCGCTAATGTATGTGCGGGAATCAGCCGTCAAGGGTAAACGGCCACTTTTTGATTCAATTACCATTGTGAAGACGTATCCAATCCATTTCATCCTGAGCAGTTTAGTGCTCATGTTTCTGCTTTCTGCCTGTGATGACCACCGCTTTCCAGGCCTGGCCCCCAGCCAACTCCGATTAAAAACAGTAACCGAAGTCATTGGCAGCAACCAGCTAACCAGCGAGTTTAGTTATGATCAACAAGGAAAATTAAGCGGCATTAAAACATACCGAAAAGACACGGCCCGCCTTGAGTTCACCTCGTACATCTACGACAACCAAAGTAAACTCGTACAAATCCAGCGAACCATTCAGACTCATCTAACGCCCGATCCACCCAGAACTAAAACCGACAGGTATAGTTTCGGCTATGCCGGAGATGACCAGATTGCCGAAATCCGTTATACCAATAATGCAGTCGACAGCCTTAATTTTATCTGCAAGCCGACCTATAATTCCGCCAATCAAATCATCGGTAATTATGTAGAGAGCTTTAATGGCTATCAATACAACCAGTTTACTACCCAATTTACCTATACCAATAAAAATCTGACATCGGCTCGGATCACCTTTCTGCCGACGGGTCAGGTAAGCGAATTCGATTTCCTCTACGATACGAAGGTCAATCCTTTCTATGGGATCATCATGCCCATTGCAACGCTCAATCTCGACCCTGTAACCATTTCTCCGATATCGGTTTTCGTTTATCCAGCCAAAAATGACGGTATTGCCAATTTGATGTCATTGAGCCAGAACAACCCCACTTCCGATGGGTATTATGATTTTGTGTACACGTATAATAACCTGGGCTTACCTACCAGCCGAACCGCTTTCCGCGCTGGATTCCCAGACCGAATTGTGATGGGAACCTTATATTTTGAGTACGAATCTTATTAAGAAATCCGGTCTCCGATTAATTAGTATCGTCTATCGGGTGCTCGCTGACTACCTACTCAGTAGATAGATTTCGCCGACAGACGCTTAATCAATACAGCTGTACTACAAGAAAAAAAGCAGGCTTTAATACGTAGCCTGCTTTTTATTAAATATCGTATGTCTATATCTACCTGACTCAAGAGAGCAAATACCGTGACACAATTGCCCGACAGCCCTTCTTATATCAGTTATACGCCATTTGATGATCGCAATTAGCCATTAGATTATACATAACTGCAAGATTCTCACTAATCAGACAAACGCCATGTATGGGGTTGATGGATACGATCATTAACCGTCCGATTACTTCACACCCACTTAGGCAAGCTACATCCAGCCCGTTAAGGAATCGATCAGACGTCTTTCTCAAACTGAAAAATCTGATCCATGCGTACCCATTTTTCGCCTTCTTTGGCCCAGGGCAATGGCTGCTGAAACCGCCACATCAGCCGCTCCCACTCCTGCACGTGCGGATTTTCGGCGTCAAGTTCTCTCTTCTTTTCGAAGCTAAAGGCATCATCGGTTTCCAGGATCATAAACATCCGGTTGCCGGTTCGGTAAATCTGAAGATCCTGAATCCCCGCTTTCAGGTCGTTGGCCCGCACTTCTGGCCAGCCGCTTCCCTGAGCGTGCCATCGTTCATATTCGCTAATCAGTTCAGGGTCGTCTTTTAAGTCGAGCGCCAGACAGAATCGTTGCATATAGCTTAAAGGTAAATTTGCTAGAGAGTGGGCAAAATGAAAGATTAACCAAAATAGGTCCTGAATGACTGAATGGTTTGCTGAGCTGCCCGATCGGGGTCGGGATACGGAAACGCTTCGGCCGAAATATAACCACTATACCCAATCGCTTTGAGGGCGGTAGCTATCTCATCCATAGATGTATGCCCCATACCAATAGGCCGTCGGTTGCTATCGGCAAAGTGCACATGACCGATGGAAGCCCCTGCGGCACGAATGCTCTCCGGGAGAGAACGCTCTTCAATGTTCATGTGAAACAGGTCGGCCAGCAGCATCACCTGGTTGGTAGTCAGGGTTCGGATAAACGCAACCCCCGTAGTAATGTCATTGATCAGGTTGGTTTCGTACCGATTCAGCGGTTCATAAATCAGTGTTACCCCGTGCTCTTCAGCGTGCCTGCCCAACTCATTCAACCCATCGGCCAGCCATTGAAGCGCCTGTTCTTTGTCAATACCTGGCGCAACATTCCCCTGCATGGAGCCTATAATGGCCGGAGCACCGACGGTGGACCCGAACGAAATCATAGCGGCAATAAAGGCTACCGCATCGGCTCGAATCTGCGGGTCAGGGTCGGTCAGGGTCAAGCCGTGTAGCACTTTGCCTGCTCCCGTGCCCACAGCCGCTACCTGCAGGCTATATCGACGGGTTAAAGCCGTTAGCTGTTCGGGGCTTACGGTATCGGCAGCCGGTGTGAATAACTCAACGGCATCAAAACCTAAAGCGGCCGCTTTGGCCATACTCGTTTCCAGATCATGCCAATAAATCCAGGGGCCGGTTTTGATACTGGGAACCAGCGCAATTGTCACACAGGATTTCATTACTTGGCAGACGTATCAAAATTGACCATAATTTTTGTAATCGGTCCGGGATTGTCCGACCAGTCGGCCAGGGCTGCTCCCGCATCATCCAGCGAAACAACCCGGCTAATCACGGCATCGACCGGAAATTTACCCGCTTCCAGATATTCGATCACTTCCGGAAATTCACCCAGGCAATTGCGTGAACCCAGAATTTCGATCTCTTTCCGGACAAATGTACCCGTATTGTAATCGACTGGTTTTTTAGCATAGCCAATATAAACCACCCGTCCGGTATACGCCACCTCATCGACGGCTGCCCGGTAGGTGTTTGGGTTACCGACGGCTTCAATAATCACATCGGGACCATCGCCGTTGGTAATTTCCATCAGAGCCTCATGTAAATCGACGCGGGTCGTATTGATGGTGTGAGCCGCCCCGGCCAGGCTGGCCGTTCGCATTTTGGCGTCGTCAATGTCGATGGCAATTACCTCGGCTCCCCGATGAACAGCAGCCGCTACAGCCCCCATTCCTACGATTCCGCAACCGATCACAGCTACTTTTTCGCCCGCTACGACCCGCCCCCGACTTACGGCATGGAAGCCCACCGTAAGTGGTTCAACCAGCGCCAGCTCCCGGGCCGATAAGGTAGCCGAACTATGCAGTTTTTGCCAGGGCACACTGATCAGACGGGTCATCGCACCCGGCCGACGGACCCCCATGGTTTTGTTATCCTGACAGGCATTTGGCCGCCCTTTGCGACACGAAAGACAAACGCCACAATTCAGATAGGGATTCAACGTAACCCGCATTCCCGGCTGAAACTGACCCGGCACCTGGTTCCCGGTTTCCAGTACCGTAGCGCCTACTTCGTGGCCCAGAACGTTCGGATATTCCTGTAATTCAAATAAACCCCGAAACCCGTTGAGATCCCCCCCGCAGAACCCTACCCGGTTGACCTGTAACAATACATCCTCCGGGCCGAGGGTGGGTACATCAATCTCACGTATTTCTGTTTTTCCGGGCTCAACCAGGACCAGAGCAGGTTGCTTATTCATCTCAAGCGTTCGATTTTGGAATATTGTTTTCGGGTTTTCCTTCAAACCACATTTGATTTTTCACCGGAGCCACCAACGTCTCAATGCGCTGAAGTAACTCATCGGGAATGCTGATTTGTAACGCCCGCAGATTTTGCTCAACTTGTTTCTGTTCCGACATACCGACAATGGTGGTAGCAATCACCGGATGGCCCACGGCATACTTTAACGCTACGTCGCTCAAGGCCAAACCGTATTCGTGGCACAGCGCTATTAGTCTGGGCTGTATAGCCTTCACGGCTGGAGGGGAGCTTTGCCAGGGTGGAATCGGTGCATCCGACAAAATCCGCTGCATCAGCGGAGCAGCATTCATCAAACCAAATCCTTTCTGGATAGAAAGCGGGACAAGCTCGTCGTTGATTTCATCTTCCAGCAACGTATAATGTCCCCAGGATAACACCGTATCGACGTCTACTTGCCGGGCAATTTGGGCCAGATAGCGTACGGGCAGGCCCGAAAATCCGATATAACGCGCTTTACCCATCTCTTTGACTTTCAGGGCTGCGGGAATAGCCTCGTTCAATACCTGTTGGCGATCCCCAAACTCGATGTCATGAACCGTAAGCAGGTCTACATAATCAACCTGTAGTCGTTCCAGCGACTCGTCGATGCTGCGTAATACCCGCTCATAGGAAAAATCGAATACGCCGTTTCCGTATCGACAGCATTTTGTAGCCAGAAAAACAGAATTACGTTTATACTTCAGCGCCTTACCCAGCCGTGTTTCAGCCAGTGTGTCGCCGTAAAAGGGGGCTACGTCAAAAAAGTTGATGCCTTGATCGATAGCTACATGGACAGCCCGTAAACTCTCGTCTTCCGATACCTCATTAAACACATTCCCCAACGGAGACGCCCCAAAACTCAACTGTGATACAATCAGATCTGTGTTTCCTAGTTGACGATACTGCATTGATTCGTTTTATAAACTATACATCCTAGTAGCTGCTATTGCCCCGGCTGGTCAGAATACAACGGGGTTCCTGCCTAATCTACTCAGATAGCAAATGCACGCAGCTCCCATTTCTACTAGCGAAAAAAGTACCTCAAACCCCGATTTGCAGAAAAGTTCACCGGAATAGAACCCCTAGGCCTTGTTTCCGACGCGTTTTTACATTGATCCCGTAACTGACTCAGCAGGTAAGCGTGAAACTACATAAGCTAAATGGCTTGCAACGAGCTTTATAAAACTTCCCCCTTGCCAATAAACCTGTTTATACGCATCGATTTATCCGTATTTTTACTTACTAATTCCTTACCTTTGGGTATCTCTCTCAATTAACCACTCACCCCTTGATGACGTTATGCTACGCTCTTCCCTAACAAGACTTCGAACTGGCTTTGTGTTGGCAGCCTTACTGCTGGGTATCCGTTGCGGTCATTATGTACGCCCCAGCGTCGCTCAGGCTACCGTGGGCAGCTATAAGCTGGACCAGTACGCTACGGCTACTCTTTCCGACGACAACCCTAAAGGAACGATTCAGGTCAATGAAATTAGCCCAGACTTGATCAGTATCACTGCGACGGGCACCTCGGGTAAAACCAAATTCACCTATACCTATCCCAACGTCGATGTAGTTTTAACGGGCCAGAACGCCTTCGATCAGGAGATGTATACCCTCCTCTTTAAGGGAAAATACTTAGGTCAGGCTGGTAGCGATGGTATTAGTCGGTTTATTGAAATTTATCCTACCCCCCGAATTACGCTAAGGGCTGTTGAGTACTGAAAAGCGAAGCTGTTCAGTAAATTTTTAACGGTAGGCTTAAAATAAGCTCATCGATAATCTTCATTAAATTCCAACGAATAGGCTGCTTTTCAGGTCTTAAGTCTGTTCAAACACTCTAAAATTAAGCGCCCCTTAGTGGCTTTACTTAGACGCTTAAACAGAGTCTTAGCCCAAAACAGACCTTCACCAATGAGACAGTCCCAGTTGATTCTGTTTAGTTTGATTTGCCTACTGAGTTGTAAAAATGACTCCAAAATCGAGCCGAATGAAGTAGAAGCGATCCTAACAGGATACGTGATCGCCGATTATTGGAGCAAGGGCTGTAGTGCTGGTGGACTACAGATTAAAATAGGTAATGACTATCACACCATTAGCAATCACCTTTCGGCCGATTATGAAGAACCAAACGCATGGCCCATTCCGGTTTGGGTGCGTTACGAATCGGCCCCACCCGATAGCTGCGCCCAGGATACAAACCGAATCAATCTCCTGTCTATACGAAAGAGGCCCTAGCCGAACGATTGCAGTTTGGCAGGTAGCAGCAGTTGGATAATCCTGGATGATGAACAGGGAGCTTTCCAAACACAATTCGGTTTGTAGACTCCTGCCGAGATCAACACAACGGCCCATGTATGTTAAGAACTGACCCCGGTATTCTCTGAGATTTCAATAATAACCTAAAACCCCTTACAAATATCTGATTTACAGAAATTCGTAAGGGGTTTTTGTACCGGGAGCCGGACTAACACCTACTTAATTTTAACATCTTCACCATTTCTCAGATTGGCCAAAAATATAGCCCTATTTAATCACATAAGCTGTTTTTTATAATTACCCAAAATTAAGCAAGATTAATTTGAGTCAAAATAAATTAAGCTATTCCGTACACCATTCCGTATACCGGCTTATATTTGGTGTACGGAATTTATTTGCTCAGACTATGGCCCGTTCATCGGACTCCCCTGTTAATTATCTGCTTCGTGATCCTAAAGCCAAAAAGCCAACACCGATTAATTGTGTGGTTCGATTTTCGAACGAACGGATCAATGTTGGTACGGGCTTTAAAGTATTACCTGCTCATTGGAATACGGCCAAACAGCGTGTAAAAAACGTAGTGGATGCACTGGACAAAGATAGCATCAATAATTTTTTGGATCGTCTGGAAACCGAAATAGAAACGATTGTTTCAGAGCTTCGTGCTGACCTTCAACTCACCAAAGAAACAGTTAGAAAACGAATTGACCAGTACCTTGCTCCACCCAAAGCAGCTGCAATTGATCAGGGACCATCACAACCTGCCTTATTTACGTTTATTGAAGATTTCATACAACGCGCCCCTAAACGCATTAACCTGGATACGGGCAAGCCTGTGGAGTATCGTACCATCCAGCGGTATCAAACTGCCCTGAACGGGTTACGTGCTTTTGCCAGTACCTATAAGCGTAAGGTTGATTTTGACACAATTGACCTGGACTTCTACGAAGACTTTACGTCATGGCTCACGTTTAAGAAAGGCTTCTCGAAGAACAACGTCGGTAAATACATCCAAATGCTGAAGACCTTCCTAAATGAAGCCTCGGCTAAAGGGATAAATGTAAAGCAGGATTATCGCAGCCGATCGTTTAAGGTCGTCAACGAAGTAGCCGATGCTGTTTATTTGAGTGAAAGCGAATTGGAGCAACTACTATCCCTGGATCTGAGTCGCCAGGAACGATTGGAGCGGGTTAGAGATTTATTTCTGGTTGGATGCTACACGGGTTTACGCTTCTCCGATCTAACCAATTTACGTCCTGAGTTCATCAAGGATGGATTGATTCGTATCGAGCAGCAGAAAACGGCGGATAAAGTGGTAATACCTTGTCATGGTATTGTAACGGCTATGCTGGAAAAATACAAAGGGACGCTACCCCGTAGTATATCGAACCAGAAAATGAACGACTACCTAAAGGAGGTTTGTCAGCTAGCCGGTTTGAACGACCTGGAAAGCAAATCACAAACGAAGGCAGGAAAGCGGGTAACTATTTCAGTTGAAAAATGGCAACTTATCAGCACCCATACAGCAAGAAGGTCATTTGCTACGAATATGTACCTAGCTGGTATACCTGCTTTGACCATCATGCAAATCACTGGCCACCGTACAGAGAAAGCATTTATGCGTTACATCAAGCTAGACCGGGAACAGCATGCTAAAGTAATGGCTCTGCACTGGCAGAAGCAGCAACAGAATACCCCTTTTTTACCTACTAAATAAAAAGCCCGCTACAGTCTGGAACACTGTAACGGGCGAAAACCTAAAATAGATCGTTATGGAAACGTCTGAAGACAATGAACAGTTCAAGAGTTCGCTCGGAGATTGGCAGAATTGGCTTAAGCCCCCCTACTTATATACTGCTTTTAACAAAGCAACAGCCGAATTGTCATGGACTCAAGTATTGAGGGCTGTAAAGTGGGTTGAAGAGGGTAATGGTACTTGGGAAATGGTTTTACCTATACCCGATATAGATCCATCTGAAACTGAATACTGGGACTTAACTCTACAGGGTGAATTGCATCGTCAGGCTATTGAAAACTTCAAAGAGAATAGAAAACAAAAATGGCTAACTAACACAAAAAATTTCTTTTTGAATAGCAGACAGTTGATCAAACGTCGAAGAAAACAACTAAAACAGTTATTTGATAATGAATTAGAAGAACGAAAAGTTAGAGGTTTAAAAACGTCACTTACAGCCAAGAAAGCAGTTATAGAATGGAATGAGCAGAATAGGGACATAACCATTACAGAGCTTAAAAACCTACACATTACGACACCAATGGTAAATTCACTCCTTGATGAAATTATCAAAAACTGGGTTAAGAAGTATGGGAGAATAAGTAATAGGCAGGATGGTCTTACAGACCGTGAACGAGCTCTAATTCATTGCTATAACTTACAACCGCCAATTAAGAAAGGAGAAAAATTATATAATGACTACTGTGACTATGCTACTCCCATAAAACGACTAGCATATTCTAATGATTCAAGTAAGAAAGCTAATTCTTTAATTAAATCGATCGAAAAGATTTTACCTTATTTAAATGAAAAAGCCAAGCTACAGGCTGAAAGTGAGATAATTACAATTAGAGCAAAATTTAGTAACTAGTTGCAACTAGTTGCAACTCTTCCACTCAGTTAAACTTTGCTATCGTCAAGCAAAATAACGATAGCAATGCAAAATCCATTTGAGCCAATAAACACGCGGCTGACAAATCTTGAAGCGTTGAGTTTAGAGACCCTGCAATTATTGCGCGGTCATAAGGCAACTTCCCCCTCGACTATTGAACCAGATGAGCCTCTCACACCTGATGAGGTCGCTAAGCTATTTAAAACTTCCAAGGTTACTATTTGGAGCTGGGAAAAAAAAGGACTTCTCAAAGGATATCATCTCGGAAACAAAAAATATTATCTCCGTAGTGAGTCAATGGCAGCACTTACCAAGAAAGGAGGTGAGTTATGACCATTCATGAAATTAGCTCTCCCATTCAAGGTTCAGTGAGTAAAGTTCATCACATCCAAGATGAAACCAATTGGTTTGTTTTCCATGCTAAAATGGTTCAAAAACAATGTCGAATATTCGCCAAGATCTTGACCAATTCAAACTCTCCTGCGGCATCTTATACCTGTATTGTCATTATTAGGCAGCAATTAGAAAACTCGTTATTATCCATTGCCTCAGCCTAGCCATTGGATGCCTTGATTTTGTCTTAACCTTATTACCCACCATGATTGGCAACGGATATGAACTAACGAAAGCCTTCTATGCAGAGGTGGAGCAAAACGAATCGATGCAAATGGGTTGTAAGCCACACCATCAAAGTTTGTACACGTGGATTTGTGAGCTACGGAATCGCATGAAGCGCGAAATTCTGGATTTACCCGTACTTCACACCATGCAAATGAGTTTCATCGGTTCACAGCATACGCTAGCCAAAGCCATTGATGATTTAGCCGCTTGGGGAATTATTGAGGTGATTATGCGAACAAAGGGACACGGTACAAAGGTCAAACTCGCTATTGCATATCTGCAAAAGCACTGCAATAGCGATGCAATTGAAGAGGGTTTCGCTATTGCAGATATGCAATTCCAGTGCAATACAACTGCAATACAAGTGCAAACAACTAAAACTAATAAAAGGAATAAAACGGGTATAAAGAAAGATAAGCGTGTGCGTGATGAACCTACGGTACTAGAACCTGAAAAAGTCATGTATCGGGAAAACGTTCTGCTAAAGGTTGAAGAACGGGATACGTTAGTTGCAAAGTACGGTGACGCTTTTGTGGAACGGTGTTTCGATAAACTATCCAGCTATAAACTTTCCAGTGGCAAGCAATATAAATCCGACTACGGGGCTATCAATAGCTGGGTTATTGATGAGGTAGAGAAAACGCAACACCGAAAATCTACCCGTACCTCTTCTACAAATCCGGTTACCAATCAACCGCAGCCCGCCTATGCTAATCGCCCCTTACCATCCCGCGAACTAACATGACTCAAGCCAAGCAAATCTTTCCGCCTTTAGGGCAAAGGGCTTATCGAAGCCTTAAACCAACACCTGACTTGGCCTTTCACCCATCAATTCCGGTAAGCCAAGAGAAACAAGCCGAAGACCAACTTATTCTCGAGTATGAAGAACGCTTGCAAGCCCAAAAAAGCAAACGAGGCTACTAACTCCTTCGATGATACTGGATTGCCAGTGGATGTCAGCGCTGAACGGGCTTTAGTGGCGATGCTAATGGATTTGCCCAAGCTACTATCAGAGGCACGCGAACTGCTCGGTAGTGGGGAGATAATCACCCATGATGGCTATCGACTGTTGTGGGATACACTTTACGCGATGGAGGCAGCCAGCAAGCCCATTCGACTCGGTACGGTCTTGCAGTTTATGAACGCCAATGGAACAGCGGCTAAACTGCTGGAAATGGGTATTAGTCTGATTGATCTACCCTACGAAGCCAAAGCATTCGAATTTGCTGATACGTGTGTCTATTTACGGAATCTATGGATAAAACGATTAGCCATTGAATCGGCCGGTAAAATTCTGTCGTCGGTACGGTCGGGGGAATCAGTCAGTTCCTTAACCGACTTAATGACTCAGGCGGCTGAATCAGTTTCAGCAGGCCTATCGTTTGGTGTCGACCCAACGCTAACTGATTCGGTGAGTGAATCGCTGAAATGTATGGAATCGGCTATGACTAAGCCCGGGGCGCTTACCGGCGTTACAACGGGCTTAGGCAAGCTAAACCGGAATTTGGGCGGCTGGCAGGATTCCGATGTAATTATGATTGCTGGAAGGCCGGGCATGGGTAAAAGTGTAGCTGGGTTGTACCATACCATTTCAGCCGCACGCGAAGGCGTACCCGTTGCATTTCTATCGCTGGAAATGCCAACCAAATCCATGATTAACCGGCTCATTTCGTCCGAAACGCAAATCGAGTACGGACGAATGAAGAAAGGCAATTTAACCAAAGATGAGTTTACCCAAATTCACAAGGCGGCCGGACTGATCGAGCGTTTGCCTATTCACTTCTACGACGACTACAACCGCGATATAAACGATTTAAGCTACAAGTTACTAAACTGGAAAAAGCGCTATGGGATTGGTCTGGTCGTCATCGACTACGTTCAATTAATGACTGACCGAACTGTCAAGTCAAGTAGTGAATACGATGTATTAACCAGCGTCAGTAAAAAACTCAAGCAACTGCAACGTCGGTTAAGTTGTCCAGTAATCGAGTTAGCCCAACTTAATCGGGCGGTTGAAGGGCGAATAGGTAGTAAACGGGCGGGTATGGCTGACCTGCGCAATACGGGTCAATTCGAACAAGACGCCTCAGTTGTAATCATTTTATACAGAGATGATTATTACAAAGAGAAAGCCGCCCGGGATGCAGCAGAGGCTTCAGGGAGAGGATATGTCGAACCCATTTTTGACCATTTGATTGAATACGCGATTGTCAAGAACCGCGATGGCGAAACGGGCACGGCTGTGTTTTGGGCAGATGTAGCCACAAACCGTATTGCTGATCAAGCGCCCTCAGTTCAAGTATTAACCATATCAAATCCACCAGCCACTTCCTCCGTACAGCCAGCCTGGGAGTTAAATCAAGTTCCGCCAGGCGAGGAAGGTTTCTAATAATATTTTTTCTACAAAATGACTACTAAATATGGGACCATTTGGAATAATAAATCCTGTCGATATTGAAAATCCAACCTCAGTCAAGGCATATTTTGTAACCTTGCTTGAGCTTTATCAAAGCGGTCACGAATACCCGTGCGACCTCGACGATGTCTGGCCACTATTTTTTACCCGTAAAGACACGGCTGTGCGAGCTATATCCTTAATTTTTACGGAGGGAAAGCATTATCGAGTTTTCCACATGTCACCGGAAAAATTGAAAGGACGACCAAGGCGAACTTACTGGTTGGCGTTAGAGGCTGTTGAGTTTTTTATCGCCAGCCGCTTACCGAAAGTTTTTGAAATTTACCGGCAGGTCTTTCACAAATCTGTAGATCAGGCCCAACAGCACAGTGAACTTCTAAAGCGTATTGGGGCGCTCGAATCGCGACTGGATCAACTCCTGCAATTGCAGCAAGCAGCCCCTGCCTTACCTTCACTGACACCAACAATACCGACGATGCGCCCGGATGTTGAAGTTCGCGCCTTAGTGGATGGATATTCCCGAAGCAAGTCCATTTCTCATCAAGAAGTTTGGCGGGTACTTTATAGAGAACTCTTTTATCGATATTCTATAAATGTTGCTGGCTACAAACTAGGCCTTGCTGAATCGAAGTTGCAAGCCGTGCAAAGGCATGGCCACATCGACAAGCTACTTTCACTGGCTAAAAATCTATTAACCGTCTGACTTCACTCATGTTAGGCGATGCCCATGCTGTATATACCCTATTGAAGCCGATGAGATTAGTGTTATCATTCTTCGATTCTGACGCGCAGACTTCTCACCCGGTAAAGACAATTGTGCGGATTCTTAAAGTCTGCGCTCCGCTATCGGAAATCTGTGAAGGGCCTTATACGCTCGTTTTTCCCTGCGATGAGCATGGGAAAACATACAGTAGTAGCCTGCGCATACTCAAAGGTTTTGCCAGTCTGAACTGCGGAGTACCCCAAATTCTAGCGCTGTATACGTCTAAAATGGAGCTTGTTCGAAGCCGCCAGTAATCTTTACCTGCCTACAGGAATATGCGCGATTTAATCATTACATATTCGCAAAATAATCATTTCCTGACTTTCGGGTGCTTCAATAAATTACTGTTCTCTAAGCTATTATATCCAGTTACTCACTCATTTTTCAACGAACAACTCATGGCTATTTACGATTATTTACAACCGCTCACACAGGTAGCCGACCTACCCCAGTTTCAGAAACCGACCTGGTTTCGAAAACGCAATGGCGAGAGCACCTTCTTTGGGGATGCCATCAAAACGGCCGTTCCGGTACTAACCACGATTGCGGGCACGGCCCTAGGTGGCCCGCTGGGTTCAGCTGCTGGCCAGGCCCTGGGTCAGGGCATTGTGGCCACGATGAACCGGCGCGACGCGGCCGAAGCCCGACTGCAAGGGGCCACCGATGCCCTCAATACGATCGAAGATGACCTGGCTCCTGAAATGGCGCGAGCGGGTCTACTCAGTAACCTCTCCAGCCTGGTCAACATCATTCCGGGAAGAGAAGGGTTGTCTACCGATCGACTCAACAAGCTGCAATCGGTTAATCCGACTCCCGACAATGGAGCATTAAACACTGGTATACTCAACATGAGCAGTCTTCAGGATGGGAAAAATCAGCTTATCAATGGCCTGAGTACAGCTAGCTCCCCGACGGCCGCTAAACTTGAGCTCCTCAAGCCAACAGGCGATATGCTGCCAACGNCTATCCAGCAGGCAGTTATCGGGTTTTCCCGCCATCCCCGCTATGGAGGTTACCGGCGTAGCAGCTACCAAACCTTTGCCGATGGTGGTCTACCTCAACCGGAATCGGATTACCGTCGCTATCTGGAACCGGATAAAACGACTGAGGACTTGATCAGCTTCGACCTGCGTACCGGGCGACCTGTACACC